>NZ_OX366356.1:0-1150902 GCF_947251485.1 Wolbachia endosymbiont (group A) of Scambus nigricans | reverse complement strand
TAACTTGTTACTAACTTAAAATTCAGTAAAAATTGGCGTTGTTCAACTTGTGGATAAATATGTGAGTAACTTTCGTATATTATTGATTTTCTGTTATGATTTATGTGTATAAGTAAGGTGTTTAGAGTGTTAGTAATTTTCTTTTATGGAAAATACTTTACCATCATGCATTGTTACACAACTATGTATATGTTGTTGAAAAAGTTGTTGATCAATTGTTGGTATTTTATATCAACAAATAATTCACAAATTAATTTGACATTATTCACATGCTTATTAAACATTTAATGACAGTTTTCTTGATAAATCTAATCTGAAAACGTTTTTGCCATTACAGGGAATAAATTGAGTAAAAAAAGAACCTTAGTAGAAAAAATAGCATATAGAATTTTTCTCTTCCTTTTCAAAAAAGCTTCTGTGTTGAAAAAGTGTGCGACTGAGGTATTAATGAAAGATCTGCCAGAACTTAATATATTTAATGGTCTATTAAAATTCCGCGATTGTGGTATAATGGATATAATGACTCCACGTACAGAGATATGCGCAGTAGACATTGAGTCAAGCGAGCGTGAAATAATAAAGAAGATAAAAAACACTTGCCACACTAAAATACCAATTTATAAAAATAACTTTGATAACGTAATAGGTTTTTTTTATGTAAAAGATGTTATTTTTAATAGGGATAAAAATTTTAATCTGAAACATATTATACAAAGCGTAATATTTGTTCCACACTCGATGAAGACAACTAATCTTTTTGTTAGGATGAACTCTTCTAAATCATGCTTAGCTATCGTATTGGATGAATATGGTGGAACTGATGGTTTAATTTCAATGACTGATCTTATAGAGGAACTAATACCAAACATTGATAGTGAAAACGAAATAAATTCAGAATATACCATTACTGAATTGTCTCAAAATAAGTTTGAAGTATCAGCAAGGGCTCTTATAAAAGATATAGAAGAGGATCTAAAAATAGAATTACGTGACCCTGAAGAAGACTATGTTACACTTGGTGGTTTGATTCTTTCGATTGCTGGTAAAGTACCTTCTGTAGATGAAGTCATTAAATATAAAAATGGTATGAAGTTTATCATCAAAGATGCAAATGAGCGCTACATTAATAAAATAGTACTAGACTTAAGTGATTACAAAAATTAGATTTGATACCCCTTGTCGGGGAATGCCTTGACACGAAGAAAAAGTTGTAATAACCAAATATGCAACTCAAGTTATAGTTAAACCTATTTCCAGCAAATTATTTTCGCAAGTATAATGCATTTCAGTGTTATAGTACTCTAATAATAAAGAAGTCATATAGATATTAATATCTTTTGTATTTAAATTAGTGTCATTTTTTTTGATTAATTTGTCTACTAATGATTTGCTTATTGGTTTGTGTTCATTTAGAATTTTTACAGTTAATAGCATTTTATCTTCTGTTTGACTCAGTAAAACAGATACTAGTTCAACTTCCGCCACTGCACTGGCTATAGTTAGCACCATATTAGAAATTATCTTATTTATCTTTTCAATTAAATCTTCCTTATTTTTTGCAGAGTATGCGTCTATTTTCCACGTAAGCTTTACTTTTTTTTTAATAAATAATTTTCGATATTAGATTTGGTTTTATCAAAGCTATAATTATCCATTGAAGAAGAATATGCCTGCTTCATAACTTTATGTTTATATATTAAATCATCGGAGCTTTCTTTAAGAAACAACAACGCTTCCTTCTGCGCATCAGCATCATTCTTATCTATTACTTCAAGCTCTTCTACGCCAAACGTCATTCCATTCATAGAGTTAGCAAAGTCATGAAGCAGCCGTCCTGATAGCAGTTCCGTTATTAACAGTATGTTTTTGGTATTTTCGTTCATTGGATAATTATTAATGATTTAAGTTACCCTATATTGGTAAGTATATAATAGTCAATTAAGAGAAAGTTTCGTTGCACTTTTTATATCAAGGCATTAATATAGTATTAACAATTTTAAAATTTATAAAAGGATTATGAATACTTATACCAGATCAGGAATAGATATTGAACTATATAATAAGTTAATAAAAGAAGTCAAGCCTATTGCTCAAGAAACTACTAGAGAAGAAGTAATCAGCGAAATAGGTTCATTTTCTGCGTTATTTGATTTTGCTGCACTAAGTAAGAAGTATGACCATCCAGTACTCGTTTCCTCAACTGATGGAGTAGGTACGAAACTGTTGATAGCTCAAGAAGTGAATAAACATGATACTATAGGTATAGATTTAGTTGCAATGTGTGTAAATGACTTACTTGCACAAGGAGCAACGCCTTTGTTTTTCCTTGATTACTTTGCAACAGGCGTTTTGACCAAAGATGTTTTATTATCTGTGTTTAAGGGCATTGCAGAGGGGTGCAAGCAAGCTAAAATAGCATTGGTTGGTGGGGAAACTGCAGAAATGCCCGGAATGTATGGTAATAATCACTATGACCTTGCAGGGTTTGTGGTTGGTGTAGTTGATCGAAAGCAAATTCTTCCAAACTGTAGTATGATGAAAGCAGGTGATTATATAGTTGGATTAGAGTCAAGTGGAATTCACTCAAATGGGTTTTCTTTAGTGCGCCATGTTTTCAAAAGCTTAGGTATAAATTATAACGATACATCTCTATGGAATAATAAATCTTGGAGTGAAATACTACTTGAACCAACAAAAATATATGTTGATTCTTTGCTGCCTATCATGTCACAAGTAAAAGGTATTGCGCACATCACGGGTG
Organism: Wolbachia endosymbiont (group A) of Scambus nigricans; assembly: GCF_947251485.1. NCBI lineage: Bacteria > Pseudomonadati > Pseudomonadota > Alphaproteobacteria > Rickettsiales > Anaplasmataceae > Wolbachia > Wolbachia endosymbiont (group A) of Scambus nigricans. The sequence goes on along the minus strand of NZ_OX366356.1, from coordinate 1,148,141 downwards.
GTGGTTTGGTAGACAATATTCCGCGAATTCTTCCAAAAAACTTATTTGCAAACATAGACATTAATTCCTGGAAATGGCCAGATATATTTTTATGGCTAACAAAGGAGGGTAAAATAGAGAAGAAAGAAATGCTAAAAACATTTAATTGTGGTATTGGTATGGTATTGATCGTAAGTTCTGAGAATATGCAAAACGTGAAAAATCATTTCCAAAAACGTGGAGAAAAAATTGAAATTATTGGAAAACTTGATGAGGCATGTAACCCTCCACTTGATAGAGTAGTATTTAGTTAACCTAACTTTACTGACAGTCTTTTTGCAACTTCTAGGTATGCTTCCTTTAAATCTCCTAAATTCAAACGAAAGACATCTTTGTCTAGCTTTTTATAAGTATTTTTATCCCATAATCTGCAGTTATCAGGGCTAATTTCATCAGCTAAAACGATTTTAGCACTGTCATTTATTAATCTGCCAAATTCTAACTTGAGATCAACTAAATATATACTTGCATTTGAAAATAGGTGAACTAATATTTCGTTGATTTTTAAAGTTGTAGTTTTAACTTCATCCATTTCTTTGCTAGATAGCCAATCAAAATACAGTATGTGATTTTCACTTACCATTGGGTCGGCTAAGTCATCATTTTTGTAAAAAAAATCGATTATAGGAGATGCAAGCCTCTCACCTTCTTTGATATTAAAACGTTTGCAAAAGCTGCCAGCTGCGACATTTCTAACTACTACCTCAAGAGGTATTATCTTGAGTTTTTTGACTAGCTGTTCTCTTTCGTTTAGAGTTTTTATAAAGTGTGTGCTAATTTCTGCTTTCTCAAGCTTTTCCATGATAAAAGCACTAATATGATTATTAATTATTCCTTTACCATCGATTATTTCATATTTTTCCTTATTGAATGCTGTAACATCATCTTTAAAGTGCTGTATGACAATTGATAAGTCTTCAGTTTCAATAATGGCTTTCGCTTTACCTTCGTATATCGTTTTATTCAGTGACATGTTTAATTTAACTATATATTATATCAATTTACTATTCTTAGAGTATAGCCCCAAATAACTTAAAATAAACCTTAATGGCATTCAATGTTACAATATTAACCATATTCCCAGAAATGTTCCCGGGGTTTTTGAACTATTCTCTTGCCGGAAAAGCGTTAGAAAAAAAAATATGGAACCTTGAAGTAATAAATATTCGTTCTTTTGCGAAAGATAAACATTCAACTGTGGATGATGTTCCATATGGAGGTGGAGCAGGAATGGTTATGCGTTCTGATGTAGTTGGTGATGCAGTAGATAGTATGCTCTCTGTTCATAAAAACACTAAGTTTATTTACATGACTCCATCTGGAACTAAGTTTAATCAGAATATTGCCAGAGAATTATTAGAGTTTCCTCATATAACAATATTGTGTGGTCGATTTGAAGGTATTGACCAAAGGATAATTGATGCGTATACTCCTTATGAGTTAAGTATTGGAGATTATATACTTTCAGGAGGTGAGCCAGCTGCAATGGTGGTTCTTGATGCATGCATTAGACTTCTTCCAGGTGTAGTAAATAATACCGATAGTATTACTGAAGAAAGTTTTAATTATGGTGGTGGTGTACTTGAATATCCTCAATATACTAGACCTGAGCAGTGGAAGGGATATAAAGTACCTGAGGTTTTGTTATCTGGCAATCACAAAAAAATAAGTGATTGGAGGCAGAAGCAGTCTCATGTTATAACAAAAAAGCGTAGGCCTGAATTATTGAGTGGAGAGATAAATGACAAATTTACTTAAAAAATTTAACGAACAGCAAATGCAAGTGTTAGCTAAAGAAATACCAGAATTTCGTCCTGGCGATGATTTGAAGGTCACTTTTAAAGTAGTTGACGGTACAAGTGAACGTATACAGATATTTGAAGGTGTATGTATATCAAAAAGGAACCGCGGGTTACATTCTTCTTTTGCAGTCAGAAAAGTGAGCCATGGAGAAAGTATAGTGTCTCAGTTTTTTGTTTATTCTCCTGCACTGGTTTCAGTGCAAGTGACAAGAAAAGGAAAGGTTCGTAGAGCAAAACTGTATTATCTGTGCAAACTATTTGGAAAAGCTGCAAGGATCAAAGAGCGTACTACTTATGTTAAAAAGAAATCTAAGTAGATACAATAGGGAGTGATGTCAATTGTGTCATCTCAGAACTCTCTCTTGTCATCCCAGTGCTCCGACACTGGGATCCAGCATTCATTATTCTCCTTTTGGTTTGTGCTTTCATGGAAAATGTAAAAATTATTTGCAGGCAAAGCCTGCTGGATCCCAGTGTCAGCTACTTGCATGACAAAAAAGGGGAAAGTTTTTTCAAATCCTCGTGTAAAGAAAAGTAAATGAGTATAAAGAAAAAATTCCTTAAATTACTTCAGTCAAGACGTGTACATGCTCGTATAAAAAGGAAAAATAAAAAGAACAGAGCGCTACGCTTTTGTTCTTTCACGGCACTAGTTATCTCACTTGGCTGTCCTGTGTGTATATTGTTGAGTATATTAGTTAACTCTTACAGTGCCTTAACAGTAACGAAAATTTTATTGCCAGTTGAAATAAATGCTGATCTTGCTTTGGCGAGTAATCCTAGTGATTTGCGGTATAAGTCCATTGGCTTACTCAACGATTCTTTACGTAAGGTGTTTGGAGGAACTGATTTTAAAGACGGTGACGAAATTTTAAGTCGTAATTCTTACAAAGAACTAGAGAAATTTTTTCGTAAGAAAGTAAAAGATAGTGGTGAATATGAGATCTGGTTTACCGCGTCAAGTATAATTAATTCAATAAATAAAGATAAATATTTGAATGATCGTTATGCTAAATTACTTGATTGGCTAAAAGAAAAAGGGAGAGTGAAAAAATTTTTTAATAAGTCTTTATTCCTTAAATCTGACTCTCGTGAACCTGAGAATGCAGGGATTTTAGGTGCATTTATCGGCTCATTGATGACAATTATAGTGTGCCTAGCATTAGCATTACCAATAGGAATTATGTCGGGCATCTGTCTTTACGAATTTATGCCTAAAAATAGGCTCATGACCAATATTGTAGAAATTAGCATAAATAATCTTGCTGCAGTGCCTTCAATAATATTTGGTGTAGTAGGCTTAACTCTCTATCTTGGCATATTTGGGCTACCACGCTCTTCACCACTTGTTGGTGGAATGACTCTTTCATTTATGATGTTACCTAATATTATAATTGCAACAAAAAATGCCTTTGCGAATGTTCCTATTACGATAAAAGATGCAGCGTTTGCGCTCGGTGCACCTCACATCAAGGTGATATTAGATCACTCTTTACCGATTGCGTTACCAAGAATAATACATGGTACTGTGCTTGCAATTGCAAGGATTTTAGGTGAATCTTCTCCTTTACTTATGATGGGTATGGTGGCATTTATTGCTGATACACCTACGTCCTTTTTCGATCCGGCGACTGTTCTACCTGTGCAAATATACATATGGTCAAGCAATCCTGAAATTGCATTTGTTGAACTTGCTGCTATCGCAATTATAGCTTTATTATTGGTGTTATTTGCGTTAAATTTAGTAGCAAATTTTGTAAAAAGGAAATTCGAATTTTTTAATTTTTAGCAATTCATGAAAATTACAGTCCTATCTGGTTATGGCTTAAATTGCGAAAAAGAAACTGCATTTGCATTTATGGAATGCAGCAGAAAACTTGGTATTGGTAATATTGAAGTAAAAATCGTTCACATTAACGATATCATAGATAATCCAGGTGAACTGAAATTAAGCAATATACTTGCAATTCCAGGGGGTTTTTCCTATGGTGATGACACTGGTGCTGGTAATGCGTTTGCTTTACGTATTAAAAACAACTTGTTGGATGAGTTTCAAGAGTTTTTATCTCAGGACAAGCTGATTATAGGAATATGTAATGGTTGTCAGATATTAGTAAAATTAATTCCAGAGTTCTCTAATCTAGCTTTAATCCATAATGATATAGGCAATTACCAATGCCGCTGGATTAGAGTGAGAGTTAATCCGCAGAGTAATTCTGTTTGGCTACGGGGTCTGAGTGAACTATATCTCCCTATTGCTCATGGGGAAGGTAAATTTTTTATGGATCAAGATATTTTGAACCAATTGATTGAGAGCAATTCCACCGCATTACGTTACATTGATAAAAATGGCAACTATGCTAACCTACAATTTCCTTACAATCCGAATGGATCTACATACGACCTAGCAGCTTTATCAGATAAAAGTGGAAGAGTGCTAGCTTTAATGCCCCATCCAGAAAGGGGAATATTTTTTACCCAGCAAGATAATTGGCCCCTTGAAAAAGAAAAGAGCAAGCGGTTAGGTGTTGCTGTGCCAAAATATGGCGATGGAATGCTTATATTTGAAAATGCACTGAAGTATTTTTGTTGAAATTTATTGATAGGGATTTATGGTCGAAATTATCCCCTGATATTGCAAAAAACTTGCTTGACAAGCCTTGCCAGTCCCCTTATCATGAAACTGAAGCTATTTATCTTCTCTGTACAGATTAAATGACAAAAAAACTCAACGTATCTGGCGTCTCATGTTTAATTTTTTGCACTATGTGCACTCTATGTCTTTATCAAATTTCTAGCTATACAAGCTGAAATACGCTTATAAAGCATTTAAAACATCAAAAAACGCCAACTTAAAAAATGGATAGTGAATAATTAGCTACCCCAGGGTTTCTTTTGCCTTTTTTTCTGTTTAGTAAATTTCTTAATGTTTATAATTTAGATTAGTTGCGGCTTAAAAGCAACTGAATCGCGGTTATTAAACGTTTATAGCTCTTTTTACAATAATCCGAACAGACCGTAATATGCTACTGGCCTGCTATAGCCATAAACACATATCTTATCGCATTCGGACTATTATAAGAAAGGCTATAGAATAAAAAAACGCCATACTTGAAAGTATAATGTAAGTAATTAGCCAACCACGGGGCTTCTTTTGCCTTTTTTTATTTGGTAAATTTCTTAATATTTATAGCTAAACAACAACCGTCATCCCGCTACTTATTAGCGGCTGAGATACCGCAGCAGTATGACGGTTCGCGGCGGCATAGTATAGCCTTTCTTATAATAGTCCGAATGCGATAAGATATGTGTTTATGGCTATAGCAGGCCAGTAGCATATTACGGTCTGTTCGGATTATTGTAAAAAGAGCTATAAAAGTCATAGCAGACAGACTTGAAGCGGCAAATGTTGGCAAAATGAGGCGAATAATATTCAATATGCCTCCGCGTTCAATGAAGTCCCTGTGCGCTAGTGTTGCGTGGCCCGCATGGATACTGGGAAATCAGCTAACTGCAAGAATAATAGTTGCAAGCTACTCTCGGCTGCTTAGCGAAAAGCACTCGCTCGATACAAGATGCATAATGCAGTCTAGTTGGTATAGAGAGATGTTTCCAGAGGTAGAACTATCCAAAGATCAGAATACCAAATACAAATTTCAAACAGTGCAGAGAGGATACAGAATCGCAACGTCAGTTGGAGGGACGTTAACAGGTGAAGGTGGTGATTTCATCATCGTGGATGATCCACTGAGTCCCTCCCAAGCTTTGAGTGAAACGTTTAGAAAGCGTGCTACAAATTGGTTTGACCAGACTTTAGTAGCCAGGCTCAACAATAGAAAAAAAGGAGTAATTGTTCTTGTGATGCATAGGCTACATCAATAAGATTTAACCGGGCACCTTCTCTCCAAACCGAAAAACATATGGAACCATACTTGTTTACCGATGATATCTGAAAATAAGGAGATTATCTATTCAATCAAAAAGCCAGCGCCTCCTTTTCTTGTTCCTGTCACCCGAGTAACTACAAATGAGTACAAAAGCTGGATTACAGCATCAAGTGCTAGAATGACACCACCCGTAATATTGTACTCAAGAGAAGAAGGTCAGTTGCTATATCCCCTTGATGGAGGAAAAGAAGAAGTTGAGATGATAAAGGTTGAACTTGGAAGTTACGCTTTTGCTGCACAATATCAACAAAACCCTCTGCCACTTTCAAGTGGTATAATTAAACGAGAGTGGCTGAAGCGCTATAGAAATTTTTCTGATAGTCTCTCATATGTCACTCAGAGCTGGGACACTGCAGTTTCAACAAGCAGCATGAGCAACTTTAGCGTCTGCACCACCTGGACAAAAGTGGGCAATAAATTCTATTTACTCGATGTATATCGCGCAAAGCTTGAGTATCCAAAGCTTAAAGAGCAAGTTCTGTCACTAGCTGCAAGATGGACACCGCACGCAATTTTAATCGAAGCAAAAACAAGTGGTCAGCAATTGGTGCAAGAGCTAAAGACAAACAGTGATTTACCAATTATCGAAATAGTACCACATGATGACAAACTCACTCGATTTTATCAAATTGTTCCGATTATAGAGTCTGGCAAGGTTTTTCTGCCGCACCAAGCAGTATGGCTGAACGATTTTGAGTATGAGATTTTAATGTTTCCTGAAACTCGACACGATGATCAAGTGGATAGTATAGCCTTTCTTATAATAGTCCGAATGCGATAAGATATGTGTTTATGGCTATAGCAGGCCAGTAGCATATTACGGTCTGTTCGGATTATTGTAAAAAGAGCTATACTAATTCCTGTACTGTCTATAGCAATTTCGATATCTTCCATATTATAGCTCTTTCCATAAAAGTCCGGATGTGATAGGATAAGGGTAGATGATGATAGGGAGGTTGAATGCCAGCAGCATATAGTTATGATTTAAGAAAAAAAGCAATGGAAGCGCTAGACGAAGGAGAAAGCAGAGAAACAGTGGCAGCAAGATTTAAGATTGGACGAACTACTTTATGGGAGTGGCGGCAAAGAAGAAAAGAAACAGGAGACTTTCAATCAAAAAAACTTGGAAATGGGGGTTACAATCACAAAATTACCGACTGGGATACGTTTGCCAAATTTGCCAGAGAACACGGAGGAAAGACTCTATCGGAAATGGCTAAACTTTGGAACAACGTTAGTATCCAAACGATCTATCGAGCCCTTAAAAAAATTGGATTTACGCGCAAAAAAAGACATATGGATACAAGGGAAGAAACGAAGAAAAACGTGCTGAATTTTTGAAAATTATAGCGACAAAAGAACCTAAAAACTTAGTGTATATAGATGAGTCTGGCATTGATAACACCGAAGACTACCCCTACGGATATTGCCAGAAAGGACAGCGGTTTTATGCCTTAAAATCTGGAAAGAAAACTCAACGAATCAGTATGGTTGCAGCCTTAAGTGGAAGAAAGATAGTTGTTCCGTTAACCTTTGAAGGCCACTGTAATATGGATGTTTTTAATGGATGGTTTGAGCAATTTTTGACACCGATCTTGGAACCTGGACAGACTGTCATTCTTGACAATGCTACTTTTCATAAGTCTGATAAGATTATCGAGCTTGCTAAAGGGGTTGGTGCAGAAATTTTGTATCTGCCGCCTTATTCTCCAGATTTCAACAAAATTGAGCATCATTGGTTTGCTATAAAAAACAGAGCCAGGAAAAACATTCCTCTATTCGAATCCTTTCGTCGTGCTGTTGATTCTGCCTTCCTATGACCTGTTCGGACTATTATGAGAAATGCTATACCGTGCAATATTTGCAGTGGGTGAGAGATAGTATAGCCTTTCTTATAATAGTCCGAATGCGATAAGATATGTGTTTATGGCTATAGCAGGCCAGTAGCATATTACGGTCTGTTCGGATTATTGTAAAAAGAGCTATAGCTCTAGGGTCGCAGCTTTACGGGCATTGTGATTTGAGTCTACCAGATCCAAGTAGTCAGCTACTTGCATGACACCCTGACAACCGTCATCCCGCTACGTGTTAGCGGGATCTAGAGATACCGCGAATGAATCGCGGTATGACGGTTCGTGGTGGTATGACAGTTCGTGGAGGTATGACGGTTCGCGGTGGAATGACGATAACTTCGTCATTCCGCTATGTGTTAGCGGCTAAGAGATACCGCGGCGGTATGACGGTCTGCGGCGGAATGACGGTTAAGCAATTCGTCATCCCGCTACATGTTAGCGGGATCTCTTATTAGCGGATGAGATACCGCGAATGAATCGCGGTATGACGGTTAAGTACGTGTTAGCGGCTAAGAGATACTGCGGCGGTATGACGTAGAGCTCGCGTTAGCTATAAGATTAGCTAAATTCTGCACGTCCATAAAAAACAAACCTTCTTTTTCGTCTTGAACGCTAATAATAGCGTGAGTGTTAAAAGGTAAAGGATCATTTGTATGTCCATGGCCTACCCCTTTCATTGTAAATACAGGAAAGTTAACACTTTTTGCAAACCTTTCTTTTACAACTTCAACAAGGTTATCGTTATAGCAGTTAACGAAATCCCCAAAGATTACTGCATGTACTCCATCAAAGATGTGAGCTTGTTTTAGGTGATCTAAACTGCGCTCTATTGCATATGGGTAAACTCTTATGTCCTCTAAAAATAGAATTTTACCTTTCGCATTTATTTGCCAAGCGGTTCCTATACTATTTTCAACTAGAGTCATATTACCACCGATGATTTTAGACTCTAATCTGCCATCTTTTAGTCTAATGCCATTATTTATCGTCTTTAGGTTATCAAATATGATAGAATCCCGCTTGTTAAGAATTAACTCTTTCAATTTTTCAACAGAGCTTTCAGAAACGGAGTTATTTACTATCATTTCCAACATGGTGCCGTGAAGAGTTTGCCAATCATATTTAGCTTGTAGATGGATGTGCAAGGCAGTTATATCGCTATAGCCTATGAGGATCTTTTTGTTTTGAGCAATCCTTTCTTTTTTATCATTGGGTAACTTTTCTAGATAGGGAATTAACCGAGAAGCCCCTTCTCCTCCTCTGATACACCAGATTATTTTACTATCACCGGTTAGTGCACTAATCAAATCATTTGCTCTGAATTCATCAGAGTTGGAATAAAATGGATTATCATTACTATATATTTTCTCCGAAATATGGGGATTAAAATCCAAAGCTTCTACATATTCTTTTATAGTAGTCAGATCTAATTCTTTTCCCTTCGAAGAAGGAGCAATAATATCAACTTGGTCGATTGCATGAATACCTGTGTTAGCACATAAAGTGAGAATGAAATATAAAAGGTAAACAATCATTAAAATATCTTATAAAACTCTTTTTTTAGTATATCATCCAATTCAGAGAGTGGAACTTTCACTCCTAGTTCTTCCATTGACGTGACACCATAATCTTGCAGTCCACAAGGAATAATGCCCTTATAGTGAGAGAGGTTGGGGGAGACATTAAGCGCTATGCCATGATAAGTTACCCATTTTCTTAAACGGATACCAAAAGCTGCAATTTTTTTTTCTACTCCATTGTTATTCACCCAAACACCTATTCTATCCTCTTTAAATTCTCCAAGTATATTAAATTGCTTTAAAACATTTATTATCCACTTACTTAGATCTCTAATATATAGCTTTATATCGCATTTGTTTCTTTTTTTAAGGTTTAACATTAAATATATAATGCGCTGTCCTGGACCATGATATGTGTATTTGCCACCCCTGCCTGTTTTATATATAGGAAATAATTTTTCAACAACGTCGTCATCTGTTGCACTGATTCCTGCAGTATAAAGTGGAGGGTGCTGGAGTAGCCATACTAATTCGTCTGCTGAATTATTGTAAATTTGTTGAATTTTTTCTTCCATAGATTTTACGGCACAGTTATAATCAATAAGCTGATTAGATATTAGCCATTCTGTCATATTCTATTTCTTTTTTTTTAGTATAGCAGTTCGTTTTTTCCTGTCACCCAAGTGCTTTCCTTCCGTTATCCCAGTGCGTGACACTGGGATCTATGTCTTAGTTTAACTACAGAATCTAAAACACTTTTAACTTTTAAACATCTTTCATGAGGCACATATGAATTTCAACATCTTTCAAAGAAAAAAAAGCGCAGTATTTACTAAATATTCTGCTTTGCAGCTAATGATGGAGCCAAGTTGGAGTAAGCGTGATTATGTAAGTTTTGCTGAGGAAGGTTACATAAAAAATGTTATTGCCTTTCGAGCAATTAATATGATTGCAAGTGCTGCATCTTCGGTACCTTTTACTCTCTGCCAGCTTACTGAACAGGGAAAATCGCAATTAAAAGCCCATCCATTACTGAAATTACTTTATTCTCCTAATCCAATGACATCAAAATCGGAATTTATTGAGGGGATTGTAACTTATCGGTTAGTTAACGGCAATTCTTATATATTGATGATTGAGTCACAGAACAGTAGAAAACCACCAACAGAGCTTTATCTTCTGCGCCCCGATAGGGTTGAAATTGTTCCAGGGAGAAATAACGTTCCTTATATCTATCGTTATGCCATAAATAACAACAGTTATGACTTTAAAGTTGATAAACTAACCGGACGTTCAGCAGTGTTGCACCTAAAGACCTTTAACCCTTTGAATGATTGGTATGGGCTATCACCAATTGAGGCAGCTGCATATAGCATAGATCAGCATAATCAGGCGGGTGCTTGGAATCAAGCGATGTTGCAAAATGGGGCAAGACCAAGTGGTGCAATAGTTGTGAAATCAGCGAAAGATGGAAGTGGTGGAAGTTTAAGTCAAGAGCAGTACCAACGCTTAAAAGCGCAGATATAGCTCTTTTTACAATAATCCGAACAGACCGTAATATGCTACTGGCCTGCTATAGCCATAAACACATATCTTATCGCATTCGGACTATTATAAGAAAGGCTATAACACCAAAATTTGGTGAAGATCTGTGCTTGTCGTATGACAAAGATGCAATAGAAATTCTCATGGAAAAAAGACAAAAGTTGTGGAAATATGTAGAAAACGCAAGCTTCATGACGCTCAACGAAAAGAGAGAAGCATTTGGCTTGCCACCACTGCCAGGTGGTGATGAGTTAGGTTAAGTTTGTATCCGTTCAGATGAGTTCATTGTCCCCTAAACCGTACGCCTAAGTAAATCAACTATTTTTCTTGCCAACCAGAGCGGTGAAGATTTGGTCTACATCAAAACTCATCTTAGGACGCCAAATAGGGCCATCCAAATGCATATCGATATAGATTGGATTACTATAATTTGGTGGTATGAAAAAGAACCTGAATATGGAAGCTAAAGCGAAGTTAGATAAGGTTAAATTAGAAGAGATCGACCCTGATGCTTGATCAATCCCGAACTGTAAACTAGTTGAACATATACCACTCTTAATACTTGCTTTTCCGCTAATATTTTCAAAAAATGTTTTACCATTATATATATCAATATAAGCAAGTGTGGAAATTTCAGACTTATTCTTACTGCTTAACAAATTAGTGATAAATGAATTAAAATCCACATTAGTAAATTCTATTCCCTGTGCTTGTAAATTTATATCTCCTGATAAGTTACTAGCCCAATCATGAAAACTTTTTCCTTGAGTTTTGATTTCACCATTTAAGCTTACCTGACCATTTACATTGTCAATTCCTATAACCTTACCAATCTTTTTAGTGTCCAAATTTACAATAGAAAATCTTGTATTCATTGAGTCTGATCTTAAATAACCCTGAAAAAACACTTGCCCGTGTTCTAATACGTAACTTGCCTGCCTGATAGTGATAGTGTTGTTTCTCATTACCGCATCCAAATTAAAATCTTTTAAAACATTCTGCTCGGTTTTAAATTCTGCAGTATTGATTTGCACATTTGCATCAAAGCCTTCTTTATCATCCAAAAAATCAAGCTGCTTTGTTGACCATTGAATTTGATCTATCTCATTTCTTGAATTTCTTTTCGTCTCTACTAAATTTGGTAATGTAATAATTTTTCCATTAAATTTACTGCCCGTAAGGTTAACATCTAATAAAGGTTTGGCGTATTTTTGATCTGCTAATATTTTTGCATTACCGGTAATATCGAAATCTTCTCCAGATAGTTTTATTTTATCTGCAACTAGCTTACCTTTTTCCATTTTCAGCAAAAAATCCAAATTTTTAATTTTCGTATCATTCAATGTAAGGTTATTAACACGGGCCTTTATATTTGCATCATACTGAAAATTTTTCAGCCATTGCATTTTAGGTAAACTGCTAAATAATGAATGATCATATTTATCTGCATCAAGATTATGCATGCTAAATTCACCATCGATCACACTGCGTTTTTTTGTGTGGCTTACTCTAATTGATCCTTGCAAGGATTCCTTATTATTTAGCAGTCTAATGTCTGAGATAGATAATATTCTTGGTGCAAGGTGCAGTTTAGAACTTAGTGTAAATTGATTTTTCTGGTTTTCTTTCATCTTTATAGAAGGGAAAAAACATGAAATGAATGACTCAAAATCATTTCCTTCGACTAATAAATCACCGTTGAATTCAGATAGGACATTATTGTTTGAGATCTCTCCTGATAAGTAAGATATATTATTGATTCCAGGAAATTTAAGAAGCGTATTAACTTTTACTTTGCCATCAGTGGATTTTAGTACAGCACGGAAATTGTCCAATATTTTGTTTTGATATTGAATGTTAGAAGCTTCTATATTAAAATTTAAGCTCAAGTTCTTTGGCACAACTGCTCTAAAACATTCCAGAAGATCCTTCATATTCATTGTTCTTTGTGAATCATTTTGTATGGAATCTAAATCAACTTTACTGAAGCTAATATTGAAATTAGTGTGATTGCCTTTTCTATCATTTTGTATTGTACCGCTGGCTTGCATGCTTTTGGAATCAATTTTTAAGTCAGTTGCCGTAAACTCACTTTCATTAAGACTTATATTGGATGATATCTTGATATTTTCGCTAGGAATAACACAAGAGAGAAAGCTAAGATTAATGATTTTTGCTAAATCACTCACAGAACCGGAACTGTTATTAATTGTTAATGTTAAATTACCCTGGAGTTCTTCTTGATTTCTATTACCTGTAAATAGCAAATTTACAAAATTTGATTCAACACTAATGTGTACATTCCTTTTTGTGATATTAACCTTTCCTGAAAAATCGTAATTATTATCACCTACCTTTACTTTACCAAAAAACTGCTTATTTTTTTTTACAGCAACTTCCTTTATGTTAACAATATCAGCGAAATAATTCTTGAAACTTACTTGGCTGTCTTTTATTACTGTATTGACTGTGTTACCACTGGCGTTTGTATTTATAATATTAAGTAAATTTTCTTTGTTGCTTTTCATGCCAAACAATGTGATTGACTTTGGTTGCAACGAAAATAAAAACAACGATAGGAACGATGGCCTTATTTCAATTTTTCTTACACTAATTAAATCTGACAACTTTTGCTCTTTATTTTCGTTGTATTGTACGTATACATTATAAATAGTGAGCTTTGGGGTAATCAACGAAACTTTAATTTTTCCCCCAATATGCACTTTAGCATCATACGTCTTCTCTAACTCTTTTATGATATATTTCCTGTAGCCACTCCAATCCTTAAAAGTTGCAGCAACATGCACGAGAATTAATAGCAGTGAGATTGATAATATAGCATATAAAGAAAGTCTCATAATTTACACATGCTTAAAGTTTCCCTTAAATATTAAATAGAGAATACCAAAATAAACAATAACACTCAAAGCTATTAAAGTCGTTAAATAAACAATACGAGCCAACATTTTATCAAAAAATAATCCTGCCAACAAAGAATTAAAAATATAAAGGGCTATTGACATGACTGCCGTTGCTACAAAAATTTTCATGACATTTAACAATAACGCTTGGCTAACCTTATACATTTTATTTATTGTTAAATAACTAATTAATAGAATAGAGTTTATCCAAGTGGAAACGGAAGTAGCAATAGCAATCCCCGTATGCTGATACTCGTTCATTAACAAAAGGTTTAGCACTACATTAATTCCAAGACACATTAGCGAAAATATGGTTGGTATTTTCAGATTGCCTTTAGCAAAAAATGTAGGTAGCAATACTTTATTTATAATAAATGCAGGTAAAGAAAGAGAAAATGCTATTAAAGTGGGAACAGTTTGCTGCACTGCATAATGATCAAACCGGCCGTAAGAAAAAAGCGTAAGTAAAATTATGTCGGGAATAATGATAAAGGCAGCAGTTGTTGGCATAATTAACATTAATCCTATGTTGAGAGCCTTGTTCTGTATTTTGACTATATTTTCAGTATTATCCACCTGTTTTGAAATTAAAGGAAGAAGCACTGTACCAATTGCAGTACCGATTATTCCCTGCGGTAGTTGATTTAGTCTATCGGCATAATATATATAGGACACCGCATTTGGTATAAAACTCGCCATGATTGTATCAATCCATAAGCTTATTTGAGTTACACAATTGTTGATAATTGCAGGTATCACACGCTTAAAAAACAACCTTACTTCATTGCTTAATTCAAGGCTAAAAGAAAAAGCTGCCTTTAACTTGTATGCACTAAATAGTATCAAAAGTAGCTGGAAAATTCCTCCTATAAGGACAGCTATAGAAAGATTGTGTGCTGGAGTTTTTACGTAAGGCACAAACAAACTGATGATTAAACAGAGATTCAAAACGATTGGTGCAATAGCTGTTGAAGCAAAATGCTGCTTTACTTGCAGCATTCCACCAATAAGTGATGCAATTGAAACAAAGATTATGTAGGGCATCATAATTCTTGATAAAGTAACAGTAAGGGTAAACTTACTTTGGTCAAATCCAGGAGCAAAAATTTGAATCATATAAGGGGAGAAAGTTTGCATGATAAGGCAAAAAATTACTAAGATAATAAACGTAATGGATATTACACTACTTGCAAAATTAAATGCCTTTTTATTATCATATGATTCTGTCGAGTATAACGGTATGAATGAGGTAGTGAACGCTCCTTCTGCAAAAAATGCTCGAAATAGATTGGCAAAGCGAAACGAAGAAAAAAATATGTCTGCAAGAGAGTTCGCACCAATAACCGTAGCAATCAATACATCCCTTATTAACCCTGAGATCCTTGAAATAGCCGTAAAAAAACTAAATGTGAAAATACTTTTAAACATATCACTACTTCATTAGTGTCAATACAATTAACTATAATAGTAAAAATATCAATGAAAATATTTATTGGCTAAACTTAAAACCCTCTGCAAAAGGAGAGTTAAATAATCAATTGACTATTTGCGCTCTTATGTTAGAAATTTTATATCTTGGCGGGCGTAGCTCAGTTGGTAGAGCGTCAGTTTGTGGTACTGAATGTCGCCAGTTCGATCCTGGTCGCTCGCCCCACTAAAACCCGATAATTTGAAAAACCGTCATCCCGCTGCTTGTTAGCGGGATCTAGAGATACCGTGACGGTATGACGTGAGTTAGCTATACATTGGCCACTGATGATTGAAATAGTTATAGCCTTTCTTATAATAGTCCGAATGCGATAAGATATGTGTTTATGGCTATAGCAGGCCAGTAGCATATTACGGTCTGTTCGGATTATTGTAAAAAGAGCTATAATTACTGTAAAATTTGACATTAACCGCTAATAGTTAGAATATTAGTAGAGTAAGAATTACTCAAGAAGGCATGCATAAATATGATGTAGTAGTAGTAGGTGGTGGTCATGCAGGGTGCGAAGCTGCTGCAGCTGCAGCTCGCCTTGGTGCAAACACGCTGCTTATAACTCATAAAATTTCAACTATAGGGGAAATGTCCTGCAATCCAGCAATCGGAGGAGTTGCAAAGGGCGTTGTAGTCAGGGAAGTTGACGCTCTTGATGGAATAATGGGAAGAGCAATCGATCAAGCAAGTATACACTCAGTCATTTTAAATAGCAGCAGAGGTGCGGCGGTGTGGGGACCACGTGCACAGGCAGACCGAAAATTGTACAAGCAAGCAATACAGGAAATTATTCTAAATTATAACAATTTGACGGTAAAAGAAGAGTCGGTTGACGATTTCCTTATAGAGAGTAATAACAATGGAGAATTGTGCATTAAAGCTGTAATAACAAGCTCAGGGGAACATATACTAACAGGTAAAGTTGTTTTAACTACGGGAACTTTCCTGCAAGGTGTAATTCATATAGGAGAGCAGGTAACTCCTTCAGGGAGAATGGGAGATAAGCCTGCAGTAGAACTTGCAAATACGTTGAAGAAATATAATTTTAAATTAGGTAGATTGCGCACCGGAACTCCGCCAAGGCTTGATCGTGGCACTATAAACTGGTCAATATTGCAAGAACAAGTGGGTGATAATCCACCTGTGCCGTTTTCTTATCTCACAGAAAAAATTAACCAACCTCAGGTATCATGCTTTATTACCCATACTAATGAAAACACGCATAAAATAATTAGAGAGAATCTGCACAGGTCAGCTTCTTCGTATTTAGATGATATTATAGCACCAAGATACTGCCCATCCATTGAAACTAAGGTTAAAAAATTCGCAGAAAAAAGTAGTCATCAAATATTTTTAGAACCAGAGGGCTTGAATGATGATACTGTATACCCAAACGGAATTTCAAATTCATTGCCTGTTGAAGTGCAGCGTGAAATGATAAAGAGTATTAAAGGACTTGAAAATGCAGAAATATTGAGGTCTGGATATGCAGTTGAGTATGACTATATTGATCCACGAGAACTAAGCCATACTCTTGAAACTAAGAAAATTAAAGGCCTATATTTTGCTGGCCAAATTAATGGCACTACTGGATATGAAGAAGCAGCAGGGCAAGGAATTATTGCCGGAATTAATGCAGCACTCTCTGCATCTGAAAAAAAAGAAAGCTTTGTTCTTCATCGCACAGACTCATATATCGGCGTAATGATAGATGATCTAGTCACCAAAGGGGTGATCGAACCTTATAGATTATTTACCTCGCGTGCAGAATATCGGCTAGCTATCAGGTCAGACAATGCAGATAGGAGATTAACACAAAAAGGTTATGATATTTCCCTTGTGTCGCATGAGAGATACTCTGTTTTACAGAATAAACTTAAATCTATTAAGCAACTTGAAGAAAAACTAGAGAGTTTGACGATTACTCCTGAGCAGCTTAGGTCTTATGGTATCAAAATATCTTATGATGGGATAAGAAAAACGGCACTAGATCTACTTAGCTATCCAAACATCGACTGGAATAAATTACAAGAAATATGGCCGGAGTTAAGCAGCATCACGCGCTGGGATGGCACCGCAATGGGTAGCATAACTAAGAATGAAATATGCGAAGCGGTTGAAATTGAAGCAAAATACAAACCTTATCTAATAAGACAAGAAGCGGATATGAAGTTTTTACGAGAGGAAATTAACACTCAAATTCCAATTGATTTTAACTATTCACAAGTTAAAGGCCTGTCAAGTGAAGTAATAGAAAAGTTGCAGACGATAAAACCAGCGACGATTGGCATTGCAAAGCAAATACAAGGCATCACTCCTGCAGCGATAGTGAGCATATTAGTGTATTTGAGAAACAGGAAAACGAAAGTGGCTGCTAATTTTGTATGAGGTGTTCTATGTCAAAAATCGAAGAATTTCGTTCTTTTATGCACGAGATAAACGTTGATGCATTTATGTTGCATACTAAAGATGAATATTTAAATGAGTATTCAGAGGAGCTAACAAAGCTGTGTGGCTTTACAGGAACAAATGGGCTACTTATCGTTACAAAAGACAACAAGTGCCCATTTTTTACGGATGGACGCTATATTACACAAGCTCGCAATCAGCTCGATCGGGGCAATTTTCAAGTATATAATATACAAGAAGAGGATCCACGCGAATGGATAAAAGCAAACTTAACATCGACTGCCTCACTAGGTTATTATTTGCAATATTTTACCATCGAAGATATAAGAAAGTATGAGAATATCTGTAAATTAATACCCTGTTTAGCTGGAAAAAAAAGTGACTATCGAAAACAAGCAGTGGTTTTACATTCTATTAAATATGCTGGTAAAAGTAGTAAGGACAAATGTGAAAAAATAGCTAGAAGCGTAGATAAAGGAGCTGAAGCAGTGCTTTTAACTGATCCAAATTCAATTTCATGGTTATTAAATTTAAGAAACGAAAATGCTAAATATACTCCATGTATATTGGGTCGTGCTATATTGTATAAAAGCGGTAATGTTGATTTGTTTATTCAAGATAAAGAACATTCAACTATAGAAGCAAATTTAGGCAATCATGTAAATATTTTTGATATTAGTGAGCTAGAAAATTCGCTGCACAAGCTAAATTCAATAGTTATAGATCCAAACACAACTCCAATGAGTATCATGGCTGTAATAAAAGATAAACAGGTAGCTGAGAGAGAAGATCTTTGTCTAATTTATAAAGCAGCAAAAAACCAAACTGAAATAGCTGGGGCTATAAATGCGCATATCAGAGATGGAGTGGCAGTTACAAATTTTCTATATTGGCTTGAAAATAATGTTGGTACAGAACTTGAAGCTGAAGAAAAGATTTTAGAATACAGAAAAGAGCAGAATTTGTTTAAGCAACTAAGTTTTCCAATAATTTCAGCATTTAATGAGAATGGAGCAATAATTCACTATCGTGCAAGCAGTAAGACGAATAAGGTAATTCAGAAAGATGGACTGTATTTGATTGATTCTGGTGGTCAGTACCTTGACGGCACAACTGATGTGACAAGAACTGTAGTAGTTGGTAATCCGACCAATGAGCAAATAACCCACTATACAATAGTACTCAAGGCTCACATTGCTATAGCAAGTGTCGTCTTTCCCCCCGGCACTACTGGTGGAGAATTGGATATATTGGCACGTACGCATTTATGGAAATTTGGAATGGACTATATGCATGGTACAGGGCATGGAGTAGGAAGTTACCTATCAGTACACGAAGGACCACAAGCAATATCAAAAAGTAATAAAGTGAAACTCACGCCAGGGGTGATACTTTCCAACGAACCTGGCTATTACATTCCGGGAGAGTATGGAATAAGGATTGAAAATCTGATGTATGTCAACAGACAAGAAAACGGCTTCTTAAACTTTAAACAACTGACCTCTATTCCATATGATAGAAGACTAATAAATGTGCAAATGCTTACTAAGGATGAAATTGAATGGATAAATGGCTACCATCAATTTGTCTATAAAAACTTAGAAAATAGCGTAAAAGATAAGGAATGGTTAAAGAAGGTATGTGACCCTTTATAAGCAAAGGAGCATTTTTTATTATTTAAAAAGTATTAATGCAATTGTGACAGGTATTTTGTATTGTTTTTAATTTTAAAATAATATATAATAAAGAACACGTATTTTTAGGTAGGTTATAATTATGATAGACAAAGGGCAAGAAGATGGATTTATGAAGCAGTATATGGATACTTGCAAAGAGCAAATAGAAAAATTAGCCAAGGATCCTGAATTGCTTAATCAGACTTTAAAACCATTTATGCAGATGTCTCAGCAGCTTATGGCTGGCGGTATGTTAGAAGGGGATATGCCTGGCATGATACCTGATTTGGGCAGTATGGATGTTAACAAGATGATTGCTCAGATGAAGGAAATGATTGACTACATAAGAGGTAACTATAAGGAACTAATGAAAGAGCACACCTCGCAGATTCAAGAGCTTGATGAATCCAGTAGAAAGCTAAGAGGCTTAGTTAAAAAATTGATAGAAAAGATCGAAAGTAAGTAAATAACATCTGGATTTCTGTCATTCTATATACAACTTTCTAGTTGGACGGTAAGTCGAGGTCAATTATAAATGCTATGCAAGTAGTGTAGCTACTTGCATAGCATTTATACCAGTTTTCGTAAATAAATAAGGTACGTTGCTTAAGGCTGCAGTTATAGTTAGGTATTTTTTCTAGTTTGTTTTCTTATTTCTGAGGTTTATAGCTAAGGTTTTCCCTGCGTCATACCGCGATTCATTCGCGGTATCTCAGCCGCTAACTAGTAGCGGAATGACGGTTTTTCAAATCGTCGATGAACCTAAGTTACTTTATCTGTAGTATCGGGAACGTAATTGCACATAGGTTTTACAAATTTGAAAATTAGTGTTAAATAAAAATATAAACGCAAAAGGAAAAGAAATGATTGAACTTAAAGGCCCAGAAGTTTGTGCAGGCGGAAATAAGAAAAATTTGATTATTTTTTTACATGGTTGGGGCTCAAGTGGCGATAATTTCATTCACCTTGCTAAAGTTATGAGCAAGTTTTTACTGGGTTCATATTTTGCAGTACCCAATGCTCCGTTTGAAAGAGAAATAGGTGATGGTTATCAGTGGTTCAGCTTGGAAGATCGTAGTGAGGAAGCGCTATATAATGGAGTAAAAAATGCTACATCAATTGTAAATCATTTCATTGATACAAAATTAAAGGAGCTTAATTTAAAAGATACGCAACTTTCTTTAGTTGGATTTTCTCAAGGAGCAATGCTTGCAATACATACAGCTCTCACCCGCTCTCAATCCTGTGCATCAGTTGTTGCATACTCTGGTAGATTTCTTTCACCTTCAAAAACTGCACCAGAGATCAAGTCAAAACCTAACATATGTGTTATCCATGGTGATGCTGACGACGTGGTACCTTTTTCGTCCCTCGACTTAGCGGTTAAAGCTCTGAAAGAAAATGGAGTAAATGTTGAAGGACACCCAATTCATGCATTAGGGCATATTATTAATGAAGAGGGAATAAAATTAGGAGTAGAATTTATCAAGAAGAATTTTAAAAATTAATTTTCATGCACTTGTTTTGCTTTGGTTATGGATATGTAGCTAAATTTTTATCGAAAAAATTACTGAACTTAGGTTGGAAAGTCAGTGGCACATCAAGAAGTAAAAATATACAAGATGTAATCCTCTTTAATTATGAGAAAGTTAGTCAAGATCTGCTTAAAAGCGCAACGCACGTTTTAATTTCTATTCCTCCAGATGGCGATGATGTTGTGGAGAGATACGGTGATTGCCTGCAAAATGTAAAATGGCTTGGTTATTTGTCTGCAACTAGCGTCTATGGTGATCACTCTGGTAATTGGGTGGATGAGGAATCTGAAACAAGACCTATAGAAATCAGAGGAGAAAAGCGCCTTAAATCTGAAAAGAAGTGGCTAAATAGCAAACTGCCTGTACATATTTTTCGTTTAGCTGGAATATACGGCCCTAGTAGGAACGTGTTAATTGACTTGCAGCTTGGCAAAGCAAGAAATGTGAAAAAAGAAGGGCATTTTTTTTCTCGTATTCACGTTGAAGATATATCAAATATTTTATTTTCTTCCATGCAAAACATAAAACCTGGTGAAATATACAATTGTGCAGACGATTTACCCACTACACAATCTGAAGTGGTAATATATGCGACCAAACTTCTCAATGTTAGCCCTCCAGAACCAATTGAGTTACCAGATTATGCACAGAGTTTTTATTTAGGATCAAAGAGAGTAAGTAATGTTAAAATTAAAAAAGATCTTAATGTCTCTCTAATTTATCCTAACTACAAGGTGGGATTAGAGAGTTTGCACGTAAACAAAACTGAAATCACATCAGAATGATAGATAGGCTTATTGTCACTGCCATTAAGTTAAGGAAAGAATGGTTAAAAACTGAACTAAAAAGTCAGAAATAATTAAGGATTTATGACAAATGCTGAAACAGAATAGAGTAAACTTTAAAGCAGATAAACTCTGAAGTGTAAATTACTTAAGAAATAGTGACCTTACCCAGAAAAAGTGGAGAGAAAGAAAAGAGTTTTTTCGGGTAAAATAAAATTTTGGAGGATTAGAAATGGTAAGAGAATATACAGCAGAATTCAAATTGGAAGCTGTTAAACTGGCAAATGAACAAAGAAAGGCAGGTCAAACAATTACAAAAATAGCAAGAGATTTAGGAATAAAGGGTGGTTTATTAGGAAAATGGATAAAGAAACACAACGAAAAAAAGTCGGCAGCAGATGCATTTCCAGGTAGAGGTAACATGGCTCCTTACGACAAAGAGAGGTTTGATTTACAAAGCAAGAGTAACAAGGGAAAGAGACATTTAAAAAAAAGCCCTGGCCAGTCAAAAAGAGTAAAATATTTTTTTATATAGTATAGCCTTTCTTATAATAGTCCGAATGCGATAAGATATGTGTTTATGGCTATAGCAGGCCAGTAGCATATTACGGTCTGTTCGGATTATTGTAAAAAGAGCTATAACTATTGCATTCCAGAACAATTTGATGCATCATTCTTTTTGTAAAAAACATTCCACACTTTCTCTCCACTTTTTCTGGGTAAGGTCAAATTTCTTCTACTAGGTTTTGATATTACATATGTGTACATCCCCATCATGAATGCTATTTTCGGTAAAATCTCTTACAACGCTCAAAAGCAGAAAAACAAAAACTTGATTTTCTCAGCTAAATAGTGGACCATCAAAAGCACGCATAAATATCTACAATGAAAGAAAAAACTTTCACAATTATCGATGGCTATGGTTTTCTTTTCAGAGCTTACTATGTACTACCTCACTTAATTACCACAACAGGAATGCCAATAGGTGGTGTATATGGCTTTCTGAATATGGTTCTTAAGTACATTGCCCATTCGGACTACTTAATTATAGCACTTGATGCAGGGAAAAAGAATTTTAGGCACAATTTATATTCTGAATACAAAGCAAACAGAGTAACGCCTCCTGAGGATCTCACTTTACAGTTTGCAATATTGAGAGAAGCGGTAGAAGCTTTTAACCTCAGCTATGAAGAAATTGAAGGTTATGAAGCAGATGACATAATCGCAACACTAGCTGCAAAATACGCCAACCACCAAGACTTTAAAGTGGTAGTCGTTTCATCAGATAAAGATTTGTTTCAACTCTTGAACCACAATATTTTAATATTCGACCCCATTAAAAATATATACATAGATGAAAAACGAGTAGTAGAAAAATTTGGTGTAAACTCACACAAGCTTCTTGATTTATTTTCTCTAACTGGTGATGCATCTGATAACATTCCAGGCGTTCCAGGAATAGGCCCAAAAACTGCCACTAAATTATTAGATGAATTTGATTCATTGAATAATATTATAGAGAACATTGATAAAATCGAGCAAACGAGGATTCGTAATATTCTTACCGAACATAAGGAAAAAGCACTAATTTCAAGAGAACTTTTATCACTATGCGAAAAAGTAGACCTTCAACATGATATTGCAAAATATGAAGTCCATTCTCCAAACATGGAGAAATTGTTATCCTTTTTAAAGAAGTATGAATTCAATTCCTTGATAGGGAAAGTGGAAAAGCTTTTTTCCTATAGTGGGTCTAGCACAGAAGAAAAAATAGAGTATAGTAGTGAAGAGTTAGAGAAATTTTTAGAGCACTGTAGATATGAAGGCAAAATTGCAATTCATTACCACCTTGAAAACAATGTATTAAGTCTATCTTATAGCGAAAGTAATATTTTTTATATAGAGCAAGACAGCATACAAGATGCACTCATTATAATTAACTCAACTTTACTCTCAAATGGGGCGCTTAAAATAATACATAACATTAAAGAAATCAGGAAAATCTTCCCTACAGTAGAGAAGATGCTAGATTTAGTTGATGATTTGATGATAATGTCGTATAGCTTGGATACAGGAAAGCATGATCACAGTATTCCAAACATAGTTGCGCATAATTTGAGTGAAAATGCAGAAATTTTCTCGGCAAAAACTTTAATAGCAATTCATGAAAAGCTAAAGCAAAGGTTATTTCAGGAAAAATTGCTCACAATTTACGAGCGCTTCGATAAGCCACTTATGAAAGTAATATTTGATATGGAGAAAAATGGGATATTACTGAACATACAAAAATTACAGGAGCTGTCCGATAAATTTCAGCAGGTAATTGCCGTGCTTGAAGATGAGATATATAATTTGGCAGGAGAAAGATTTAATATTGCTTCGCCAAAACAATTAAGTGATGTTTTATTCAACAAAATGGGGCTTAATAAAAAGAAAAAGTCAAAAAAATCTGGATCGTATAGCACCAATTATGAAGTTCTAGAGGCACTCGAAGAAGAAGGGGTAGAAATCGCAAGTAAAATTCTAAATTGGCGACATTTAAGTAAATTAAAAGGCACCTACACTGATGCGCTAATAAAGCAAGTTGATTCCATTGATGGTAGAATACACACAAGCTTTTCAACGACTGCAACTGCAACTGGAAGGCTGAGCTCCAGCAATCCTAATTTACAGAATATTCCTATCAGAAGCGAAGAGGGAAATCTCATCAGACAAGCATTTATTGCGCCAAAAGGGCATAAGATAATTTCTGCTGACTATTCACAAATAGAGTTAAGACTCCTGGCACACGTTGCAAACGTTGCAGCATTTAAAGAAGCTTTTGCAAACGGACAAGATATTCATGAGATCACCGCTAGGCAAGTTTTTGGAGTGCAAGAAATAGATGAGCAATTAAGACGCAAAGCAAAATCCATCAATTTTGGAATTATATATGGCATTAGCCCATTTGGTCTTGCAAAGCGGCTTGGAATTACCATTGCGGAAGCTGCTGAATACATTAATTACTATTTTTCCTGTTACCCAGAAATAAAGGCCTATATGGAAAAAGCAGTGTCTATCGCAAGATTGCATGGTTATGTAGAAACTTTGTTTGGCAGGAGATGCTTTGTAAGAGACATAAACAATACAATTCCTTATATAAGACAATTTGCAGAAAGGGCAGCAATAAACGCACCACTGCAAGGCACCGCCGCTGATATAATAAAACGTGCGACGATTCAGCTTTTTGACCAATTAAAAGTAGGTAAAATAATCCTCCAGGTTCACGATGAACTACTGGTTGAAGTAGAAGACGAAAAGGTACAAGAAACAGCAAAACTTATGAAAGATATAATGGAAAATGCAATAGAAATTTCTGTACCACTTGAAGTAGAAATAAAAGTTGGCGACAACTGGGGTCTAAATTCCCTTAATTATGACTTAAACATCGTGAATTCTAGGAGTATAAATCATTTGAACTAATACGAAAAATATGTTAGAATAGAGCATAGCAAATGCAAATAGGTCAGCCATGATAGGCACACAAGTAAAAAGTTCAAAACCTCCAAAGTTACCTACTCAGGTAATCTATGATGCCTTTATACAATTGCTAAAAAACAAAGTACAACCTAAAGAATTAAAGGAAGATGACGAGGCAGTACTCGCTTTCATGCTAAGTCAGAATCAAACTATATTCAATAATGTCAAGCTAGAAGATGTAGAACCACTCAGTGAAGAGAATTTTTCTCAGTTTTTACTTTCTGTGTTTAAAGAAATTAGGGAGCAAGGCTTAGCTAGAGAAGAGAAATTAAATGATGATAAAATACGACAAATAATAACCAAGTGTGTAGCTGATATACGGGGTACAGAAGCTAAAGATTCATCCATAAAGTTCGTATTGGAAATGCCGCTGCTGCTAATTGGAGGGATCAAAATAGACCCGAAAAATATCTCTGGCTCCTTTATGGATGGGGTGAAAGAAAAAATACCATTCTTAGGTAAAGACAAAAAAGAGGAAGATGAACCACCACTTAGTGATGAAGAGATGGTAAAAACGTTCTTACGTAAATCTTTATTTCCTATTACTCTTTTTGCTTTTTCAGCATTAATATTTGGCACTGGCCCAATTGCATTAGCAATTAGTGGTGGTCTCCTTGTATGGACTGAAGTAAGTACAATCAAAAGTCTTTTTTCAAATAACAAAAAAGGTACTTTGTATGACCCTAGCTCACAAGATAAAGATGATACAGAAAAGAGAGCAAAATTGAATAAAAAAATTTGCGATGGTATCAATAAAATTTTAGGAACCCCAGTCGAGAAGGCTAAAGGGAGTGAGCAACCCATTTCTGTTTCTGAACAAATTTCCCAAGGAAAAGAAAAGAGTGAACAACAACCTGTTCCTGAGCAAATTTCCCAGGAAAACAACAGGGAAAACGAAGAAAGCAAACAGCAAGATCAACCTTGGACAAGAAAGGAAAACGAACGAAAGGAAGAAAACACAAGCAACAAACAAGCAGGGATTACCTAGGTTTGCCAAAAGTGAGTTGTGTAAGAGGTCTACTATTATTCTATAGCACATACAACAGGAGTATGGTCAGACGGATTTTCTAGCTTACGCAATCTATCATCTATGTAGCATGTTTCCAATTTATCTACAGCTTGTGGTGATAACAGCATATAATCTATGCGCATTCCTTGATTATTTCTGAGTGAATTGCCTTGATAATGCCACCAAGTGAATTGTTGCAAATTTGGGTGAGATATTCTAAACGCATCTTTAAACCCAAGATTCAAGATTTCTCTTAACTTCTCACGTTCTTTTATATGAAAGCACACTTGGCCATTCAATAAGTTTGAATCAAAGACATCAATTTCATCCGGTGCAACATTATAATCGCCAGCTATAATAGTTAACTCTTCATTCTTTAACAAAGTGCTCATCCTTTCATATAGATTATCAAAAAACTTGAGTTTATATTCAAATGCTTGAGAGTCCGGGCTTTGACCGTTTGGAACGTATACACTTCCCACCCTTACCTTCTGATTATTGTGCTTTATTATGCACTCTATATAACGCGCTTCTTGATAACCTTCTACGATATCA
The DNA here is from genome assembly GCF_947251485.1 of Wolbachia endosymbiont (group A) of Scambus nigricans. Taxonomy (NCBI): domain Bacteria; kingdom Pseudomonadati; phylum Pseudomonadota; class Alphaproteobacteria; order Rickettsiales; family Anaplasmataceae; genus Wolbachia; species Wolbachia endosymbiont (group A) of Scambus nigricans. The sequence goes on along the minus strand of NZ_OX366356.1, from coordinate 1,121,546 downwards.
ATTTTAAACTTTTCCAGTATTGGATATTTAGATAAAACACAAACGCCATTTCTTGCAACTTGTCCATAGATAGCATATTCATATCCTAACTTTTCTATCTCTGCATAAGGAAATTGCTCTTCTGTACATTTTATCTCTTGCAACAAAACTATATCTATCTGACTATCAACTATAAAACTACAAAGTTGGTTAACTCTTTTACGTATGGAGTTTACATTCCAAGTTGCAATCTTTAGCATCAGCAATCCTTATTAATTATATCAATTAAACTCTCTCCAGTAGGCAACCTCGATGTTATAATTTTTTTCCATTTGATTAACTTTAAACTATCAGCAATGTTCTTGCTCATGGTATATGCAACTGCATTATTCATCACATGAGATAGCCCACTTTTTAGAACTAATGAACAAAATATCCTTGCTGTCTGTGAGGAAAAAAAAGCAACACTATCAATTTTACCATCCAACAGTAAATTTTTACACCTATTAGTTAGATTCCTTTTTATAATTGTTTTATAGAGTACAACTTCTCTTACGTTGAAATCTTCTTCAGATAATCTCTTTTTTAGGTCACATGATACTTCTTGTCCCCTTATATATAAGAACTTTATTGCGTTTGAATAATGAGCTTTTATGAATGATATCAGACCATCAACGTTGCTGTCTGCTGAGATTATATCAGAAAATCCCAAATTTTTTGCAGCCTGCATGGTTGAATTACCAACTGTAATAATCGGAAAGTCATCCACTTTGCATATTTGACTAAAAGCCTTTACACTGTTTTTACTTGTGGATATTACAACGTCAAATTCGTGCGCAGATATATCAGGATTTAAGTACTTTATTGTGAATACTGGTTCTATAAAAACTTTGTATCCATACTTTTTCAATATATTTCTTGTATTGAACGAGTCCAATAAAGGCCTCGTTAATAAAATAGACTTCATTCTGATTTATTTCACTACCAGTAAAATAATATCCTTTATACACAAATTACTAAATAAAAACTTTTATTTTGATAGCTTGAGCAATTATTCAAGTAATTGATGTGGAAGTAGGAGTACTAAGCGCTCCTACCCCAATAAGCCCACAATTTCTGCTTACACTTTTTTGACGCTAATTACATCGAACTCTTTTGAATGGCTTCCTTCAGTGGAATTATATAGCTAATATTCCTGTATAAGTTAATACTTGAGCTGCTTTTGCAGTTAGGGAGTGGTCATCAGTAGGTTTTTTTGCCTGTGGTTCGCTAATCCTAGTCCGAACGATATTAGTTGCCATAAAGGCACAGCCTAGAATAAAAAAGGCAGTGGAAACAAAAGGAATGATAGGAGATTCAAAGGGCAATATAGATGTAATTCCTCCTATTAAAAACAAAACGTTAGATGTAATATCAAGACAGATCTTCGTTAGTTTTTCTTGTCCAGGAGTGTTTTCTACACCAAGCTGCTTATTAAGATCACGCTGCCTAAAATGATCAGCTAATGACCATATGTTTAAGGTAGATGAAAGTACACTTAATATAGTGCAGGCAATACTAAAATACAGACTTAAGACAGGAATATTCAAGACCAATGCCGCTGTGTATCCAATGAAAGAGATAGTAGATAGTGTAGTAACTAAGCGTTTCGAGTAAGTTCGTACCTTCTTTCTGCAGGCTAACTTATTTTTTTCACTATACATAGCATGAATATTACCTAATATGTTATATTATAACATTAATTAATTCAATAAGCAATATGGAAGCTAAGAGTGCCCGAGAGAAGACTTGAACTTCCACAACTTAAAAAGTTACTAGCACCTGAAGCTAGCGCGTCTACCAATTCCGCCACCCGGGCTTTTTATAGTTTACTATGTTAAAGTTAAATAATATACTTAAACAATTTTTAGTTCAAAGGTAATGCCAAATCTAGATCAAATATTTTTTGCTCAAAACAATGTTAATATTAATAACGTATATAAAATAGTCAATAACGCTTTGAGCAATAGCGATGGTGGTGAGCTGTTTCTAGAATTTTGCCAGTCGGAGTCCCTGGTTTTTGAGGATAACATATTAAAACACATGGACTTGAATACTAGAAGGGGATTTGGTTTAAGGTCTTTTTGTGAAGATAGTACATCTTTCGTTTGTTCTTCTGAGATCAGCGAAAAAGAAATTAGTAATGCTGCTTCTATGGTAAAAAGCTCAGTGTCTTTAAACAAGACAAATTCAATAAATTTAAACGAAGAGACAAAAAGCCTATATTCGAGGATTAACCCTATAAATGAAATGGATCTGAATTCAAAGATTAAGCTACTCAATGAGGTTAATGAGTATGTAAGGTCCAAAAATAACTGCGTGAAGCAAGTAAAAATAACTCTAAGTGGAGAATGGCAAGTTGTACAAATAATAAAGGGTGATCACAGATTAAGCGATATCAGGCCTCTGGTACGTTTTAATGTGCTAGTCATTGTAGAAAAAGATGGCCGTACCGAAAGAGGTTCTGCAGGGCATGGTGGAAGGGACTCTTATAGTAAGTTTATTTCTGAGAAAAAGTGGAAAGAAGTTGCAAACCAAGCGTTAGAACAAGCACTGGTAAATCTTGAAGCAATTCCAACTCCAGCCGGAGAAATGACAGTCGTTTTAGGTCCAGGCTGGCCAGGAATATTGTTACACGAAGCCGTGGGTCATGGACTTGAGGGCGACTTCAATCGCAAAAAAGTCTCAGCATTTTCAAATTCTGTGGGTAAACAAGTAGCAGCTAGTGACATCACAGTAGTTGATGACGGAACTCTGCCCAATTTGCGCGGCTCTATCAGCGTAGACGATGAAGGCACTCCACCCAGTTATAATATATTGATAGAGGATGGGATCCTAAAAGGATACATGCAGGATCATATGAACGCTAAACTCATGGGCGTAAGCCCAACTGGTAATGGTAGAAGAGAAAGTTATAAAGAAGTTATTATGCCGCGCATGACAAACACCTATATGTTGCCCGGAAAGTATACACCGAAGGAAATAATATCTAGCGTAAAGAAAGGTCTATATGCAGTAAATTTCGGTGGTGGGCAGGTTGATATAACGTCAGGAAAATTTGTTTTTTCATCTTCGGAAGCTTACCTAATAGAAAATGGCAAAATTACACAGCCAGTAAAAGGAGCAACACTAATTGGTGACGGTCCAACAGTGTTGAAAAAAGTATCTATGGTTGGTAATGACTTAAAGTTAGATCCTGGTGTTGGCACATGCTCGAAAGATGGACAAAATGTGCCCGTTGGAGTTGGTCAGCCGACACTCAAAGTCGACGCAATAACTGTTGGTGGAACTGAGATATAGATAAGGGCTAAAACGGATTCCAGCGCACGGCGCACAGCTGTACAAACATTATGATTTGGAAGCAATTGCCACCAATAGGGTGTCATTCCAGTGTCTGGGCACTGCCTTTGTGTTTGAGGCAAAACTGGCTATAACATTTAACACACTGCTTTCGCAAATAAATGTTCGTACAGTTATGTGTCAGCTACTTGGATGACACTTTTGTACTTGATGCAAGATTATATCTTGAAAAAATTAAGTTTTAATGCTATAAAACAATTGTAAATTTTGTCTCCGTGGTAGCTTTATGAATGTTGAAAGTAAAAAAATACACGATGCTAAAATAAAATTACCAATATTTCTTGATTATCAATCTACTACTAAAGTAGATCCCCGTGTTTTAGAGGTGATGATACCTTACTTTGGTGAGTTCAGCAATGCACACTCTCGCAGCCATTCATTTGGTTGGACTGCTGAAGAAGCAGTGGAAAAAGCAAGGAAACACATCGCTGATCTGGTGAACGCAGATAGCAAAGAAATTATCTTTACCTCAGGTGCAACTGAGTCAAATAATACAGCAATCAAGGGCGTTGCTCACTTTTATAAAAATAAAGGAAATCATATAATCACTGTCTGCACGGAGCATAAGTGTGTTCTGGATTCTTGTCGGCATCTGGAAAATGAAGGCTTTAAAGTTACATATTTGCCTGTTAAGCAAAACGGAATTATAGATTTATCAAAGCTTGAGGAAGCAATTACTGATCAAACAATCCTGGTTTCAGTGATGATGGTAAATAATGAAATCGGAGTAATTCAGCCTGTCAAAGAAATTGGTGTAATATGTAGAAAGCATAATATATTTTTCCACACAGATGCAGCTCAAAGCTTTGGAAAAGTTCCAATTGATGTTAATGAGATGTGCATTGATCTTATGAGTCTCTCTAGCCACAAAATTTATGGACCTATGGGAATAGGCGCATTATATGTACGTAGAAAGAATCCTCGTGTTAGGCTGATACCACTAATTAGTGGTGGTGGACAGGAAAGAGGCATGCGTTCTGGAACAGTTCCAACACCTCTTGCAGTTGGTTTTGGTGAAGCGGCACGTATTCCTAGAGAAGAAATGAAAAAAGAAACAACTAGAGTGGAAGAATTAAGGGATATTTTGTATAACAAGATAAAAGAAGCGTTTCCTGATATCGTTTTAAATGGTGATTATGAAAATAGAATTCCTGGCAACCTAAACTTGAGCTTTCCCTATGTTGAGGGTGAGTCTCTCATCATGGCAATCAAGGATTTAGCAGTAAGTTCTGGTTCTGCGTGCACGTCTGCGTCTCTTGAGCCTTCCTATGTAGTACGGTCGCTAAATAATGGCCATGACCTTGAGCATTCATCAATTAGATTTGGCCTAGGCCGATTTACAACTAGAGAAGAAGTTTTGTATGCAGCAGATCTTGTTGCTAAAAATGTTGGCCGACTGAGAGAAATGAGCCCACTTTGGGAGATGGTACAAGAAGGAGTAGATTTGAACACCGTGAAATGGGACTCTCATTAAATGTATCCGTTCCAACTGCAAATGCACTTTGAAATTACTCTGTACCGTTCACACTTAATTCTTCAATCTCACTAATAGAAAGGCCAGTAAACTTGACAATAGTGTTGACATCAACATTATTAGCCAGCATTGCTTTTGCGACTTCAATTTTCCCTTCCTCTTTACCGATTTTGATGCCTCTTTCTTCGCCAATTTGGATGCCTTTTTCAGTAGCAAGATCAAGTCTGTATTCAAGAATGGCTTCTTCTTTCCGTAGATCCATTATTCTTTCTTCGTAAGCTACTAAATCTTTTTCATTCCAGCTAAACCTGTCTAATTCATCGTAGGCTAACTTTATTATTGGTGCTTTTTCTGCTATTTTCCTTAATTCTTCTTCCGTAGTTTCATCTGCATATTTGAAGAAAAATAACCAACGATCCACTATACTTTCTAGCTGTTCTTCCTTATTCTTAGGAAATTTAGGTAGTTCAATAAATACAAATTGAAAATCTTTTAAGTCATGCTCATTGGTTTTCTCATCTCTTATAGTGTGGCTGGATATATAATCAAGCTTATCAGGAAATAAATTACAATTAGAGATAGCAATAAAGAAAACCTTCTTTAAATCAATGTACTTACCAGATTTATCAGCTTGCCTTGAGTAAGCCTTAGCAGCATATAGTTGAGCTCGTTTTTCGAAGCCTTTATCGCGAGTGAGCTGCATTTCAATCACATACCTGGCCCCACTGGAATCCCTGCAAAGAACATCAACTATACTTTGCTTATCAGAGGCAATTTCAGGATCCATTATAGTACTGAGGAATTCCACTTCTTGTATAGTATTTATCTCGGTAAACCCTAAAATATCATTCAAAAAATGTATGAGAATATTCTTATTTTTTTCAGTGCCAAAGATTCTTTTAAAGGTTAAATCCAGCTTAGGGTCGAGAAACTTAGATAAAGCCATAGCCAAAGTGCTTAAAAATATTAATAATTATACACTATTATTAACAATTATTCAACCATATTTTTGAAGATAGCTATGCCGCCGCGAACCGTCATACCGCCGCGGTATCTCGGCATAGATTCCGCTAACAAGTAGCGGAATGACGATTGTGTATCGTGCTTTGCTAAAAAAAAATCACAGAATGCAGTCTGGTTACATTACTCTAGCTATACGCAACAACTTTACTTTCAACAATTTTGTGAGCAATAATACGACTTTCACAATCAATATTTATTATATCAGATAGTGAATTAATATCGGTATAACTACCAAAACTTTCCATTGTTGATTCCACTACCTCTACTATTTCCAAAAAGCCGATTCGTGACTTCAAAAATTCATTAACAGCTATTTCATTTGCAGCATTGAGCACAATACTATTTGCTTGTGGAGTAGAAGAGTTTAACACTTCCATGCTAAGCTTTAGCACAGGGAAATGCTTATGGTCTGGCTCTTGAAAGGTCAATTTTCCTTGCTTTGTTAGGTCTAGTTTATAATTCAAAGCTGATCTTTCCGGCCAAGATAGAGCATATGAAATAGGAATTGCCATGTCAGTTTTTGCAAGCACAGCAAAGTTGAACCCATCCTTATAAGTTACAATTCCATGTACTATTGACTCAGGATGCACTACTGCTTCAATTTTATCCGGGCTGATATTAAACAAGTTATGTGCTTCTATTATCTCTAGTGCCTTATTCATCATTGTTGCGCTATCAACCGAGATTTTCTTTCCCATATTCCAAGTGGGGTGACTAAGCGCCTGATCTACCATGATATTTCTTAATTGCTCAAGGCTATAATTTAAGAATGGTCCACCAGAAGCAGTAAGTATGATCTTTTCTACGCATTTGTCGTCATTTTGCAAAATTTGAAAAATTGCATTGTGCTCAGAGTCAATAGGGATTATTTGTACATTTTTTTCTTTAGCTTTTTTGAGTAATAACTTTCCACCGCAAACAATGCTTTCTTTGTTTGCCAATGCAATGACTTTGGTACCGCTTTCTATAACTTCCATAACTGGCCCAAGGCCTGCAATGCCAACTATTGCAACAACTGAGAGATCAACAGGTATAGCAGCAATATTTGTAGCACCAATTGCTATTTTTACATCTGTACCAAGTAAACTTTCTTTCAAATCTTTGTAAAACCTTTCATCGGAGATAGCAACATATTTTGCATTTAGCAGTTTTGCTTGGTGTGCCAGTAGAGCAAAGTTCGAATGGGCACTTAGTGCTTCCACTTGGTATTCTTCTCTTCTCTTTGAGAGCAAATCTACAGTCTTTTGTCCAATGCTTCCTGTTGATCCTAAAACTGAAACCTTTTTCACTAAGACAAACTCATAACAATAGCAACTTTTCTTGCGAACCCAACTATTCAATAGTTTTTAAGCGTTTAACCAAGTTCATGCCCGTGGTCATCGCCAACAGATGGTGAAGGACCAGGTGAAAAAGATTGACCATGGTGATCACCTGCATCATGCATGTCTTGCAAACCATCAGCATTATGAGCTATTTCGTTATTGGCATGAGGGTAATCATCTGAGTGATGTCCATCATCACCATGAGCCATATCCATTCCTTCTGATGGCATATCTTCCCCACCTCCACCTGAAAAATATTCTGCAAGGCCTTCAAGAAGTTTTATGCCAAACATATTACCTGACTTTCCAAACAATGTTACTAGACTACTGCCACTCACCAAGCCTTCAAATACGTTACTATAAGCAGCAATTGCTCCTTCATGAAAGTTGAATAACCATTTCATTCCATCCACGACTGTTGAAACAGAGTCACTATGACCAAGACCAAAACCACTTTTCTCACCAGCGGCTTCTTGGTGTTGTTGCTGCGCTTGCCATTCTGCAATGTTTGGACCTTGAGCTTCACTCATAAATTTTTACTCTCAACCTTAAGCTATTATTTTATCACAAATATTGCAAAATATCAATAGAGCTTTTGAATATAGCTAATACAAGTATAGCTCTTTTTACAATAATCCGAACAGACCGTAATATGCTACTGGCCTGCTATAGCCATAAACACATATCTTATCGCATTCGGACTATTATAAGAAAGGCTATAATTTCTGCCATCCTATATATAGCTAAATTGACTTACGACAATTTGAAAAACCGTCATTCCGCTACTAGTTAGCGGAATCTATGCCGAGATACCGCGAATGAATCGCGGTATGACGTGTTAGCTATAGGATCCAGTTTGAAAAAAATCTGAATTCCAATGTCCACTACCTTTTACAAAGTTAAAACTTAAAAATATGACTGTTAGCAATAGTGTATATATCTTTAGCTATATATAACGAATGAATTTTTTTATATATTCGTTATTAGTATTTTGTATTTCCTGAACAGTTCCATGGGAAATGATCTCCCCTTCATATAATACTGCTATTTTATCAGCTATTTTAAATGCGCTATGAATATCATGTGTAATCGTGATAATTGTAGGGTTAAGATCTCTAGATAATTTTATTATTATCTCGTTTACTATATCTGACATAATTGGGTCCAATCCTGAAGTTGGTTCATCCAAAATAATGATTTCTGGATTGTGTGCAATCGCCCTTGCAAGTGCCACTCTTTTTTTCATTCCACCTGATAGCTCTATTGGAAACATATCTGCTATGCTTTCCTCCAGTCCAACATCATTTAACTTCTCGATTGCTAGCTGTTTTGCCTCTTTTTTGCTGATATTAAAGCGCTTTTTATAATTAAAAGATATATTTTCCCACACTGTAACGTAGTCAAATAAAGCGGAATTTTGAAATAAAACCCCAAATTTATTTTTGCTTTTACTATTTATTTTAACAGACCCTGAGTCTGGAGCAAGCAAGCCGATAATTGTTTTTGTTAATACAGATTTGCCGCTTCCTGAGCCACCAAGTATGACTAATGATTCCCCTTTTAATATATCAAAATTTAGATCTTTTAGTACTGTCCTGTCATCAAAAGATAAGCTTAAGTTCGATATTGATATTATGGGGTTACGCATGTATCAAAGTAATCATGTAGTTTGCTAAAATGATCAGTATGGACGATAAAACAACAGTTGATGTTGTAGCAACACCTACTCCTCGTGCACCTTCTTTGCAATGGTAACCGTAATAGCAGCTTGAGACAGAAATTATGGCGCCAAATACAGTTGCTTTTATTAGCCCAGTTATAAAATCATACGTATTAAAGAACTGAGCTGTGTGTTTAATGTATATATTTAAATTGTGGTTAAATTCGAAGACTGCAGTGATACATCCTCCAAATATTCCTATTAAATCTGCACATACTGTAAGTATGGGAAATACTATGATTGACGCTAAAATCCTTGGTGCAATTAAATATTTAAAAGGGTTGATGTTCAAGGTTGTAAGTGCATCTATTTGCTCGGTGATGCGCATTGTACCAATTTCTGCTGCAACTGATGATCCAACCTTTCCTACCATTATTAAGCTGATCAAAACTGGTCCTAACTCTTTAATGATAGTGATCGTAACAAGTTTGGGTATTATCTGTTCTTGGTTAATTAATGGGTCACTCAAGCTACTTTGTAAAACTATTGCCGCTCCTATAAAAACTCCAGTGAGCCCAACAATTGGCAGAGAGAAAAAGCCTATCTCTATAATTTGTCTTGCTATGTTGCTAAAATAATATGGTGGCACAAGGCAGTGGTATAGAGATTGAATAAAAAATATGAATGCACTACCAAGCCTTAACAAAAAATTGATAAAGTACCTACCAATTATTCTAACACTATTTATATCAAAAAAGCTCACTTTGTATTCATTTTAGCTAGAGTTACTGATTTTATTAAAATTTTTATTAACTTTATCACAAAGTATAGCTGAGATATGTTTTAAGTTCAATATACTTGATGTTTTAATTTAAAGCTTAACCCAAGAAAGGTTTCCCTACGTCATACCGCAATTCATTCGCGGTATAGATTCCGCTAACGAGTAGCGGAATGACGGTTTTTCAAATTGTAGAGCCACTTTAGCTATAGAACTCAATTACATAAGCAAACCTTACTTATTTTACTATCCCTGTTTACTTCCTGTAAAAAACATGTTACTAATGTATTGTATTTTGTAGTAGAATGGAGGAAATTTTGGCAGTTCCAAAAAGAAAAAAGTCAAAGTCAAGGCGTAATATGCATCGTTCTCATCATGCTATTGAGCCTAAGAATATTGTGGTGTGTTCAACAACTGGGGAATTCATGTTGCCTCATAACGTAGCAGTTGATGGCAGTTACAAAGGAAAACGGGTTTTCATCAAGCAACAGGCGGAGTGACTATTATGATATGTTACCTACGGTCAATAATAATATAGTTATTGCACTTGACGCTATGGGGGGCGATTTTGCGCCTCTTTCCGTAATTCAGGGTGCTGGTTTTTTTTTAGACAACCTTGTTGACCCAGGCATTAAAGTTTTTTTTCATATTTATGGAGATAAGGAAGAAGTATCTCCTTTGCTTTTGAAATATAAAAAAGTAAGTAACAATTCTGAGTTTACTCATTGTTCTGACAATGTTCTTGCAAATGATAAGCCATCTTTTGCGCTGAGACATCGTAAAGACTCAAGTATGAAAGCTGCAATTGTTGCAGTGAAAGAAGGTAAAGCTTTCGGAGTGGTATCTTCAGGCAACACCGGAGCATTGATGGCAATTTCCAGATTTATTTTAGGAACATTACCAAACATTTATCGTCCTGCTATTGCCTCTATCTGTCCAACTAAGACAAAAAGCTTCGCTTTGCTTGACCTTGGTGCAAATGTTGATTGTAATGCCGACTCATTATTTCAATTTGCGTTAATGGGTAGTATATTTGCAAAAATAGCATTAAAAATTGACAATCCTGAAGTTGCTTTGCTAAATATCGGCACAGAAGAAGTTAAAGGTAATGACTCAGTGCGCGGCGCTTTTGAGTTGCTTAAAAACGCTCCAGGCATTAATTTCAAAGGGTATATAGAGGCAAGTGAATTTTTAGAGGGTAATATAGATGTGATTGTTGCTGATGGTTTTGTTGGCAATGTAATGCTCAAAACGGCTGAGGCAACCGCTAGTACCTTTATCAATCTAATAAAGCAGGAAGTATTCAATTCGTGGATAGCGAAAATGCTTGTTGGTATATTGTTAAAATCCAAACTAAATAAAGCTTTAACGCGTTTTAATCCCAAAATTAGAAGTGGAGCTATGTTTTTAGGGCTGAATGGTATCATCATTAAAAGTCATGGAAATTCTGATGCTATTTCTTTTGCCTATGCCATAAAATTTGCAGTAAATGCAATTAGTGAAAATTTAAATCAAAAGATAATTAACGGGGTAAGTCATATTGAATAAAAGTTTCATATTAAGCACTGGATCTTACCTACCAAGAAAAATGTTGAGTAACAACGAAATTGCATCGATAGTTGAGACGAGCGATGAATGGATAAGGCAGAGAACAGGAATAGTTCAAAGGCATATAGAAGATGAAGGAGAACTAACGTCAGATCTAGCTGTAAATGCAGCAAAAAGTGCTATAGAAAAAGCTAAAATTTCAGTAGATGAAATTGACTTGATTATAGTTGCTACAACAACTCCTGATAAAACTTTTCCTAGCTGTGCAACGATTGTACAAAGTAAGTTAAAATGTAAAAACGCATTTGCTTTTGATGTACAAGCAGCATGCTCTGGTTTTATATATGCAGTTACAGTTGCTGATTCGCTCATAAAATCTAACAATAGAATTAAATATGCATTGGTTATAGGTGCTGAAATAATGTCTAGGATTGTTGATTGGGAAGATAGGTCAACTTGTGTACTCTTTGGTGATGGTGCTGGTGCAGTGGTGATGAAATCAGAAATGGGTAGAAGCGGCATCATGTCAACAAACTTATACTCTGACGGCAATGTGGACATACTATGTACGAATGGAGGGGTATCCTCTACTGGTGATTCTGGAAAAATATGCATGAATGGAAGAGAAGTGTTTAAACATGCAGTGGATAAGTTAACAGCCTCAGTAGAGGAAACTCTGAAATGCAATAATTTGAAAATCACTGATATTGACTGGTTAATTCCCCATCAAGCAAACATTCGTATTATTGAAGCAGTAGTAAAGAAATTAGATTTTCCTATAGAGAAAGTGATTAATACCGTTGATAAGCATGCAAACACCTCAGCGGCATCAATTCCACTGGCCTTAGACTATGCAATACAAGAATCAAAAATAAAATCAGGAAATCTGGTACTGCTGATTTCAATAGGTGCAGGCCTGACCTGGGGTTCCGTGTTGCTGCACTATTAGACTTCCTGCATTACCTCCTGTCACCCAAGTACCCTCCTCTTGTCATTCCAGTACCTCTTTCTCCTGTCATCCCAGTAGCCCCTTCGGTGTCATTCCAGTCTGGAATCCAGTTCTTATTGTACATTCACCTGGTGTAAAGTTAAGTTTCCTGGATCCCAGTGTCAGCTACTCGGATGACAAAAAAAGGAGCACTGGAATGACAGCAGTCCTACGTCATACCGCGATTCATTCGCGGTATCTCTAGATCCCGCTAACAAGCAGCGGGATGACGGTTGTTGTTTAGCTATAAATATTAAGAAATTCACCAAACGAAAAAAAGGCAAAAGAAGCCCTGGGGTTATTATCCGCTTTAAAATATTGGCGTTTTTTATGTTTTAAACGCTTGACAAGCGAAATTCAGCTGCTTTTAATTGCAACTAACTTACGCTGCAAACGTTTAGGAAATTTACTAAGCAGAAAAAAAGACAAAGAATCCCCGAGTTAGCTAGTCTTTTACTATCTCTGTCGAGTATTGGCATTTTTTGATGTCTTGTAACGCTTTATAAGCGCGTTCAGCTTATTTAGATAAAAATCTAGATGTAGACGAAGTTTTGTAAAGACATACAGTATCTATGTACTGCAAAAAATTAAACATAAGACGCCGATACATTAAGTAATCCTTACCTTTTAATCTGCAGATTGGCGAAAGCAAATACAATAGCTTCAGCTTCATGATAAGGGAGCTGGCGAGGTTTGTCAAGGAAGTTTTTCTTTCCCGTGAATTCCCTTTGAAGTTGAATATTGAAAATTGACTGGAGAGTTGTGGATTACTTTGTATATGTCATAACAAGCCATGGCGCTCTCGGCAAAACCACTTAATATTAACTTTAGTTTGCCTGAATAAGTAGCTATATCTCCGATTGCATATATTCTATCCCTACTGGTTTTAAGTGTAGCTGGGTCGACAACTATGCGGCTATGTTCTAACTGTATACCCCAATTGTTTATTGGACCAAGATTCATTGACAATCCAAAAAATGGCAGCAAAAAATCAGCGGATATTTCTTTTTCTTCCTTAGAGGCAATGTTTTTTACTATCACTGCGCTCAACTGCCCATTACTTCCTGCTAGTTCGTGTAATTGATATGGCACTACCAGTTCTATTTTTCCATCATTTTCAAGTGATTCTAATTTATTTCTAGTTTCAGGAGTGCAGCGAAATTCCTTTCTTCTATGTATCACATAAATTTTCTTTGCAACTTTAGAAAGTTCTACGGTCCAATCAGCCGCAGAATCACCCCCCCCTGCAATGACTATAGTTTTGTCCTGAAAATCAGAAATTTTATTTACACTGTAAAATACAGATTGATTTTCATATTCTAATATAGCACTTGAGGGTGGACGGTTAGGTTCAAACATTCCGTTACCTGCAGCAATGATAACGGCTTTGCATTTTACCTCTGTACCTATGTTCGTTATGATAGTAAAGTTTTCACCTTCGTTATTTGAAATCTTTTCTACTTTTTGACTTAAATGGTAAATAGGCTTAAATGGCGAAGCTTGCTCCATTAGCTGCTCAATTAATTTTTGGGCAGTAATTACAGGATAACCAGGTATATCATATATTGGCTTTTCTGGGTAAAGAGCTGTGCATTGTCCTCCTGCTTGATCCAAAACATCTATTACATGACATCTCATATCAAGCATTCCCGCTTGAAAAGCAGTGAATATTCCAACAGGTCCTGCACCTATTATTACTATATCGGTTTTCATATTCAGATGGTGATCTATTTATAGATATTAGCTTTCTTTGCTAACAAGGTCAATTTACAAAGGGATGTATTTTTAAAAGATGTGGCTAGATTAGACAAGATTTCCAGCGTTATGAACCACATAGTCCAAATAAGCTCTAAAAATCAGCTAGCATAGCGAGATGCTGTGCGGACGGAATGGGATTCGAACCCATGGTACGCTCATCACGTACGTCAGTTTTCAAGACTGGTGCCTTAAACCGCTCGGCCATCCGTCCATTTCTTTTCTATCACAACATTTGATTTTAAGCAATCTATAAAAGCTTTACTTGCCCACGCAAAAGTTGCTAAACACACTACTCAATATTTCCTCAACATTAATAATTCCAATCACCGCACCAAGTTCAAATGCAGCAAGCCTCAAATCTTCAGATATCAACTCAATTGGATTATCGATATTAAAACGTTGTAAATGTTCCAGTGCTTTCTTCATGTGATTCCTATGTCTTTGCCGAGTGATTACAGGAGTGTCTCTATCATGCCCAAATTTTTCCTCTGCCTTCTCTTTTATGAGAGAGATCAATTTGTTTGTACCTATTCCCTTTAAAATAGAAATAGGTAGAAAATCTATGCCATTAATTTTTATATTGTGATTATTGATAACATCGTCAGCTTTGCTCAATACATAAATAGTATCGCTATTTACAACGTTGCAATTGATATTATGACGCTGTTCAAAAGGAAATAGTTCTATTCTTAAATCAGCTTCAAAAGACCTCTTTTTCGCTCGACTTATACCTTCTGATTCTATTGGATCTGAACTCTCACGAATTCCAGCAGTATCAGAGAGAATGATTGGGTATCCGCCAATGTCAATATGAGCTTCAAGTATATCTCTTGTTGTGCCTGCATATTCAGAAACAATAGCAATATCACGCTTGGCTAAGAAATTAAACAGAGTTGATTTACCGACATTTGGTTTACCAGTTATTACAATATGTAAACCCTCACGCAACCTTTCGCCCCGTCTATTATCATTTAAATGCTCTTGTATCAATCGCACGAGAGATTGCACTTCATTATTAATTTTTTCCAACTCACTTTTTTCTGCCCAAATGTCCTCTGGAAAGTCTATATATGCTTCGATTTTGGATTGTATCGTTATCAATCTTTGCCTCCAATTGCTGTATAGTCTCTCCAATTCTCCTGATATCTGCTTAATCGCTTGTTTAGCTTGCATTTTCGTCTCAGCGTCAATTAAGTCTGCAATTCCTTCTATTTGAGTTAAGTCAAATTTACCATTTAGAAAAGCCCTAAGTGAGAATTCTCCAGGCCTGGCCATAACGAAAATTTTTGATAATTCCTCCAAGATGATTTTTATGACTGCCTTACTTCCATGCACTTGTAACTCTATAACATTCTCGCCAGTGAAACTGTTTGGAGCAGGGAAATAGATGATTATTCCATTATCTATCAATTGATTGAAATCATCATATAGATCAACTAAAGTAGCAAATCTTGGTTTAATTTCTTTCTTAATATGAAAATGATTTAAAGCTTTAAGCGCACAGTTGCCTGAAATTCTAATTACTGCAACTCCTGACTTACCAAATACGGTCGATAAAGCGAAAATAGTTTCATTTGTGTTTGTCATTATTTATATAAACTACTTAGCAATATTACACTTAAGAAACCAAAATACCTAAAAAGTCACCCAGGTGAAAATATTTATTTTGAAAACTGATAATATGATTTATAATGACTGACACAAGTTTTAAATATTTTATGCTCAAGAAATTAGCTTGGTACTGGTCTTTTGTAGAGTTAATTAAAGGGTTTGTTATTACATTAAAATATATGTTTAAGCCAAAGGTTACTTTGAGGTATCCTATGGAGAAGGGCCCTTTAAGTCCAAGGTTTCGTGGTGAGCATGCGTTGCGTAGGTATCCAAACGGTGAAGAACGATGCATAGCTTGTAAATTATGCGAAGTTATCTGCCCTGCTCAAGCAATAGTTATTGAAGCAGAGGAAAGAGAAGACGGTAGTCGCCGCACTACGCGCTATGATATTGATATGACAAAATGCATATACTGCGGACTTTGCCAAGAGGCATGTCCAGTTGATGCAATTGTGGAGGGTCCTAACTTTGAATTTGCTACTGAAACGAGAGAGGAGCTAATGTACAATAAAGAAAAGTTATTGCGTAATGGTGAAATTTGGGAAGACGCAATTGCACTCAGGTTAAAAAAGAATAGACCTTATTATTAATGTTCAGAGCTTATAACCCTGTTATCCATTATGATTTAGGGGCAGTGCCCACTAGGGGTGGTGTCATCCAAGTAGCTGATACACAACTGTACGAACATTTGTTTGCGAGGGCAGTATGTTAAATGTTATGGCCTGCTTTGCCTCAAACACAAAGGTGTCATCCCAGTGCTTGACACTGGGGTCCAGGTATAAAAATATTTGCAAATTGTGCAATGGACAACAGATTTTAGGAGCATACGTTAAACTAATTTCCATTATAAAAATAAGATGGATCCCAGTGTCACGCACTGGGATGACAAAGAGAGGGTTAGACAAAAGGGTCGATAAATGATTAGGATTACTTTTTCAGCCGAACAAAAAGTAAAAGAATACAGTGGTAAAGTTACTGGCTTTGATATATTACAACCGGATGTTTTGAAAGAAGCAATTGCCTTTAAGGTAAATGGTGAGTTGCATGATCTCTCACGTGAAATTGAAGCTGATGCAGAGATAGAGGTGATACAACTGAGTGACGAAGTGGGTTTAGATATAATAAGGCATGATGCTGCTCATATAATGGCGCAGGCAGTGAAAGAGCTATTTCCTAATACTCAGATTACTATCGGCCCAACAATTCAGGACGGTTTTTACTATGATTTTGCTACAGATCGTACCTTCACTACGGACGATCTTACCGCAATAGAAAAGAAAATGAAAGAGATTGTAAAAAGTAACCACAGATTTGTTCGAGAAGTTTGGACTCGCAAGCAGTCAGTTGATTTCTTTAGTGGTATAGGCGAAAAATATAAGGTTGATATTATCTCATCGATACCAGAGGGTGAAAACCTAACTGTTTATAGGCAAGGTGATTTTGTTGACCTATGCCGTGGTCCGCACTCACCATCAACCGGTAGAGTTAAAGCGTTTAAACTTATGAAAGTAGCGGGTGCATACTGGCGAGGTGATGCAAAGGGCCCAATGTTGCAGCGAATATATGGCACAGCATGGAGAAATAAGGATGAATTAAACGCTTATCTTGAGTGTCTCAAAGAAGCAGAGAAACGTGATCACCGCAAAATTGCCAAGGATATGGATTTATTTCACATCCAAGAGGAAGCTGTCGGGCAGGTTTTTTGGCATGAACAAGGATATATTTTATATAATGTTCTTGAGTCTTACATCAGAAAGAAGCTAATAAATAATGGCTATTTTGAGGTAAAAACTCCTATTTTAGTAAGCAAAGAGCTGTGGGAAAAATCTGGACATTGGGATAAGTTTCGTGAAAATATGTTTATTGTTGATGAATCTGAAAGCAAAAAGCTAGCAATAAAACCCATGAATTGCCCCTGTCATGTGCAGATTTTTAATTCTCACACCAGAAGCTATCGTGATTTACCGATACGTATGGCAGAATTTGGTACGTGTCATAGGAATGAAAGCTCAGGCTCATTGCACGGACTGATGCGAGTGCGTGGTTTTACGCAAGACGATGCACACATTTTTTGTATGGAAGAACAAGTGAATTCTGAAACTATAAAGTTTTGTGACCTTTTAAAAGAAGTATATTCAGAGCTTGGATTTAATGAAATTTCTGTGAAATTTTCAGACCGTCCAGATATTAGAGCAGGTAATGATGAAGTGTGGGATAGAGCTGAAAAAGCGCTGCTTGAAGCCGTTAAAGAAGCGGGCTTGAGTTATGAACTGAGCCCTGGTGAAGGTGCATTTTATGGTCCAAAGCTAGAGTTTGTTTTGAAAGATGCAATAGGCAGAAGCTGGCAATGTGGAACATTGCAAGTTGATTTCATTTTACCAGAACGTCTGGGAGCTTTTTATATAGGGGCAGATGGGCACAAGCATCACCCTGTCATGTTACATAGGGCAATTCTTGGGACTTTTGAGCGTTTTATCGGAATTTTGATAGAAAATTATGCAGGAAAATTTCCAGTTTGGCTTGCTCCAACGCAACTTGCTATTCTGACCATTACAAATGAAGCTGACGGTTACGCCACAGAAATTAGCAATATTTTAAAAGAACAAGGTGTGAGAGTCAAGACTGATTTGACCAATGAAAAAATTAGTTATAAGATACGTTTGCATAGTTCAAACAAGGTTCCTATATTGTGGATTGTAGGCAAAAATGAAGTTACAAGTAAAACTGTGTCAGTGAGAAATTTAGGATCGGAAAGACAGGAGTCTTTTTCTTTGGAGAAGGCTATTGAATTGTTGTTAAAAAGTATTAATTTGAATTAAGGGAGTTAAAGTTTGCAAGTTAAAAAGAACAATAAAAACAGAATTAATGGATTCATCACAGCTAAGGAGGTACGCTTAGTTGATCACAGTGGTGAAATGATCGGAATCGTGCTAATAGAACGAGCTTTGGAGCTTGCACAGGGTGTTGGTTTAGACTTGGTAGAAATTGCACCTGATTCAACCCCTCCAGTATGTAAAATTCTGGATTGTAGCAAACGAAAGTATGATATAAAAAAGAAAGCAAGTGAAGCAAAAAAGAAACAAAAAACATTAACTATAAAAGAAATTAAACTGGGTCCCAATATTGGTGATCACGATTACGGAACAAAATTGCGTCAAGCAAGAGACTTACTTGCCCACGGACATAAAATTAAAGTCACAATGAGATTTAGAGGGAGAGAGCTTATAAACACTGAAGTTGGACTGGAAAAATTAGAACGGCTAATTCGAGACACTGAAGATATCGCAAAGGTAGAATTGGCACCTAAAAGAGAAGGGAATCAATATTTTTTAGCTCTGGTTGCTAAGTAGCAAAACGGCTTAAGAAGTATAAGTAAAGTTAAATTATCGCTCTCTCTTTGATAACATGGCGAAAATGTCTTATTAATCCTTGAATCGGCCAAGCTGCAGCATCGCCAAGTGCGCAAATTGTATGTCCTTCTATTTGAGTTGTAAGGTCAAGCAGCTTATCTATTTCATCAGGCTTAATATCTCCTGCCACCATCCTCTTCATAATCCTCCACATCCATCCAGTACCTTCACGGCATGGTGTGCATTGTCCACAGGACTCATGCATATAAAAGTGTGATAACCTCTCTATTGCAGCTATTATATCAGTTGATTTATTCATCACTATTACAGCAGCAGTACCAAGCCCTGATTGTGCAGTTCTTAATGAATCAAAATCCATTTCAATAGTATCACATATAGATTTTGGAATTAATGGCACTGAAGACCCACCAGGTATTACAGCAAGTAAATTATCCCAACCTCCTCGCACTCCACCTGCGTATTTTTCAATTAATTCACGTAATGGAATTCCGAGCTCTTCTTCAACATTACACGGGTTGTTTACGTGCCCTGAAATACAAAAGACCTTGGTACCAGTATTATTTGGTTTACCAAGAGATGCAAACCATTCTCCTCCGCGATTCAGAATATCTGGAACCATGGCTATAGTTTCAACGTTGTTTATTGTGGTTGGGCAGCCAAAAAGTCCAACACCTGCGGGAAATGGAGGCTTCATGCGAGGAAAGCCCTTTTTTCCTTCAATTGATTCGAGTTGAGCTGTTTCTTCCCCACATATGTAAGCTCCTGCGCCCCTATGGATAAACACATCAAGATCATAACCTGATTTGCAGGCATTTTTTCCAATTAAACCTTCTTTATAGGCTTCCTCAAGTGCTTTTTTTAGAACTAAATATTCATTATAAAATTCACCCCTGATATAAATATATGCAACTGATGCGCTGATCGCTTTGCCGGCCAGGAGAATTCCCTCAAGTAACTTATGTGGCTCATATCGCAATATATCTCTATCTTTACATGTACCAGGTTCTGACTCATCTGCATTGACTACTAAATATGCTTTTGGGAGATTTTTGGGCATAAAGCTCCACTTAAGGCCGGTGGAAAATCCTGCACCCCCTCGACCTCTCAAACCAGATTTCTTTACTTCATCAATGATCTTTTCTGATCCTAAATCCAGTAATTCCTTTGTTTTTTGCCAGCTACCACGTTTTTTTGCACCCTCAAGTAGTGGAGTTCCTTTACCATTTAGGTTGGTGAATATTTTGTCTTGTTCTTTTAGCATGTTTTTCAAAATTTGTGAGTGATCCCGACGCGATTCGAACGCGTGACCCACTGATTAAAAGTCAGTTGCTCTACCGGCTGAGCTACGGGATCATTTCATTTTTCAGCTATACTAAACATCAATACAGTTTTTATCCGTTTTAATCAAACTAAAATTTTCATGTGTGGTTAAATAAATTATATAATATACTGTGTTAGTGATAATTTAGTTAAAAATTTTTTAAAGGAAAACTTCTTGTTAATTTTCAGTTCACAGATTTATTTGGATGGTGTGACGTATAACGCTAAGGAGACAAAAAAATAGAGAAGTGTGTACACCCTGCAGAATTTGTACACTATTTAGCAATAGCCTAATAGATAAATATTTCTTGCATTTCAGCCTGAGTGATTTATGCTTTAAGCAAGAATTACCTGGGGGTATAGCTCAGCTGGTAGAGCATCTGTTTTGCACGCAGAAGGTCAGCGGTTCGATCCCGCTTGCCTCCACCAGTCTATACAGTTCTAGCCGCCACAAAACTTGCCAAAGCAGCTTATTTTAATCTATGAGGATTTTATACTATTTCCCTGAAAATCTCTATTTCTTTTCGTAACTTTTCTCTACACAAGTAATGTTGGTTATTACAATTGTAATATATACTAACTTAACAATAAATTAATCAATAAATGTTAGAATACTAACAATTAATTTATTGGTAACGCCTATGAGTGGAAAAAAGCATGTTTTTAAGATGATACCTGGAAAAGAGGTGTTTAGAAAAACCCCGACTACAAGGATAAAGTGGCCTGAAGGTAATGATCCTACAATGCCTATTAAAAAAGTTGAGCTTGTATCGCTGGATGATAAAAACGATGTAGTATAGCCTTTCTTATAATAGTCCGAATGCGATAAGATATGTGTTTATGGCTATAGCAGGCCAGTAGCATATTACGGTCTGTTCGGATTATTGTAAAAAGAGCTATATCATCAACCATAGATAGTATAGACAGCAAGACAAGTAGTATAGATAGTGAACTTGCAGATCTTAGGAATTCGATTCCAGATATTGGAGAAGCTCCTCCATTACTCCATATTACTGGTGAAGAGAACGGATTGCTTTAATAAAAAAGGTAATAGCCTGATATCAGGCTATTACCTTCTCCATATGCTATTTTAATATAGCTGAGTTAGGAAATCTATTTTAAAACTTTCGGCATATAGTTCTCATCATGTTTTGCAAACACTGTATCTGCAAGAAAAGTACTATTATCAAACATTTTACCTTGTACAACAACACCACTTTTTTCTGAAAACATTGGAGGAAGTATTCCCTGGTATTTCACTACAACGCTTTTGTTAAAATCTGTCATTTGAAAAACTACTTCGCTTTCGCTTCGTATCACGCTATTTTCAACAACCATTCCACCAACACGGATTGGCTTTTGATTATTTGGTAAAACTATTGCCTCACTTACTGTATAGAAAAATGAGATATTTTCTTTGAGCGTTGTTAAAATAAAAAAAACTGCACAACTTAAAAAGCAGAAAATTCCTGAAGTTATAAGTAATCGCTTATGTTTCTTCTTCATTATTATCTTTCAGGCTTTCTAGAATTTTTTTACTTTTAATATAGCAAGAAATGGTAAGGATCAGTTCTCCGGTAATCAATGTAAGACTAATAAGGTAAGCAAAAATCACATACGTGTTCATAATATATCGTTAATAAATAACTCACCTGCATCAAAATAAATTAAGCTTCCATCCTTTTGCTGCAACACCAATTTACCACTTTTATCTATATCAGCAAAAATTCCTTCATACAATTTGTCAGCTAACTTTACACTGATTTGCTCATTCATTTTGAATGCTTTTTTTAACCACATTTCTCTTATAGCATAAAACCCATCAAATAGCCATTGCTTTCTTAGTTTATTAAAATTTATTATTAATTCCTTTAACAAATCCATGTTAGACACAGACTCACCATAATTGCTAATGCACGTTGTTCCTGGAAGTGGTGCATGATTGACATTAATTCCAATTCCTACAATAAGCCAATTCGAATTGGATCTTTTTTCAAGCAATATTCCACTGATTTTTTTACTATCAACTAGGACATCATTTGGCCATTTATATTGAATGTTACTATCATCCATAAATGACAGTAAAGTATTCCCTACAACAAGAGCAGTCACAAAAGTCAATTCTGTTAATTTGCTGATGTCTTTAACTTGACTCGTTAAGCCTACTGTTATCCCAGTACCATCCGATGTCATCCCAGTGCTTGACACTGGGATCCATGCTTCTTGATTCCTAGATTCCAGCGTCACGCACTGGAATGACACCGAAAGCTGGCTTTCATTCAGATAATCGTTAAAGAGGTTTATCACCAAACTCGCATAGAAATTACCTTCTGGAGAAACCCAACTTTTTCCGGTGCGCCCCCTGCCTTCTGTTTGTTTATCGGCAATAATAACAGTTTCATTTGATATTCCTCTGTTAATTAAGTCCAGTGCTTTTCCATTAGTGGTTAAAACTTCTTTGTAATGATGAATATGAAAACCCTCAGGGATCACCTTGTCAGCCCTTTAGTTCAATGAGTGAGTAAAACGTACAAGAAAAGAACGAGGTTAATCAGTGAAGCCACCGAAGTGATAATGAATAGACCCTTAGAATAAGTAACCTTATTACCACTAGCTTTATCGAAATACATAGCTTTTATAATATTTAGATAATAGTAACACGATATAACACTTGCCATTACAAGGATCAAAGACAGGGTGATAAAGCCAGAATTTATTAAACTTTTGAATATAAAAAATTTAGCGATAAAACCCGCAAGTGGAGGTATTCCCGACATCGAGAGTAACAGCACAGAAAGATGAAATGCTACAATTGGGCGTTTCTTCCCTATACCAGACAAGTTTGCAATATCACAATCGTCATCGTCAATTTGTACGAGATATGAGAATAGCCCTATGCTTGTGATGATATATATCACCAGATACATTAAGGCACTATCTGTTCCTGCTTGTGTAAAAATAGAAAGTGAAGCAAATATAAAACCAATGTGACCAATTGAACTGTAAGCAAGCAGCCTTTTTAAGTTTTGCTGACGCAAAGCCCCAAAAGCTGAGATAAGCACAGACAATGCTGAAACGTATAAGAAAATAGGCTGAACATAACTTTTTACATTTACTAACTCTTCATTCATCAATCGAATTAAAAATGTTACAAGTGCAGCTTTTGGGGCCGTAGAAAAAAACGCAGTTACTATGGTAGGTGCACCTTGATAGACATCTGGAGCCCACATATGAAAAGGAGCAATAGCAAGCTTGAAACACAAACCAATAAGGATAAAAACTAACCCAAAAACTATTCCATAAGCTATCTGATGGCTTTGCAAGAATGAACCGAGCTCAGAGAAATTGACTTGTCCTGTATATCCATAAAGCAGCGACATTCCATATAGCATAATGCAGGAAGATAGTGCACTAAGTGTAAAATATTTCACTCCTGCTTCACATGAATAAGCTGAATCTTTATTAAAGCTCGCAAGAACATACAAAGATATACTCATCAACTCAAAAGCTAAATAAAAAGAAATCAGACTATTTGCTGAAACCAAAGTTATCATGCCAAATAGCGCAAAAAGAATCAGTATTGAAAATTCATATTTATAGTCATATTTTGATAAATTCAGCATCAAAAGTATTAAAATTCCTGTGCTGAGAATTAACCCTTGGGCTGACCTGATGTATAAATTGAGTTTTAACAACGAATTAAAGAGAAAAATTTCATTGTTTTCTGCCGAAATAATTAAAATAATCAAAGTTACCACTGTGCAGCCAAGTGCTAATAAGTTGATAGTTCGGCGGTTAAATATAATTCCAAGTAGTAGCAACACTAACGAGGAGATAATAGAGAACGTTTCCGGCAATATCTGTATATAATTCATAGCGCATTATATTTGACTAACAAATTTGCCATACATGGCTTCAAATAATTCAGTGCAAGGGTTGGGTAGAATCCAAGCAAAATAACAAACACTGCAAGCAGAATTAAGACAGAAAATTCTATGCTATCCAAGCGGTTATTTAATAATTTAGAATAGCTAACCCCCCATATTATTTGCTTACATAAATTCAGCATATAAACTGCGCTTAAAATAGTGCCAAGTGCGATAAATCCTGTAAAAAACCCTATGCTCTTAAACATTCCAACCATAGCCAAAAACTCACCTATGAATCCAGATGTTCCAGGTAGCCCTATTGAAGCCATTGAAAATAAAATGAACATAAAACCAAATTTTGGCATTGTGTTTACTATGCCAAAATATTTTGCAATCTCCAAAGTTCCAGTTCGAGTATATAGCATTCCAACACACAAAAATAAAGCAGCAGAAATAAGGCCATGACTAATCATTTGAAATATGCTACCCAGTACTCCTTCCTCACAAAATGAAAAGAGGCCAGCAGTAACGATCCCCATATGTGCTATTGAAGAATAAGCTATTAACTTCTTTATATCATCTTGAGCAAACGCAACTAGCGAAGCATATATCACCGCAATAATGCTCAGCACAACAACGAAATTTGAAAAATATAAACTTGCCTGAGGAAGCATTGGAATAGAAAACCTTAAAAATCCATATCCTCCCATTTTAATAAGCAAGCCAGCTAAAATCACAGATCCAGAAGTTGGTGATTGTACATGCGCATCAGGAAGCCAAGTGTGAAATGGAAACATCGGTACTTTTATTGCAAAAGAAATAAAAAATGCAATCCACAGCAATGACTGCACTTCAAGATCAAGGCTTGGCACTAATGTAGCTAATTTTTGTATATTAAACGTTCCAAAAATGTTATAGATGTAAACCAATCCAAGTAGAAATAATAATGAGCCAGTTAATGTATAAAGAAACAACTTAAACGTTGCATATACCCTGTGTTTTCCTCCCCAGATGCCAATAATAAAGAACATTGGTATTAAAACAGCTTCAAAAAACACATAAAAGCTTATAGCATTCAGTGAAACGAAAAAACCGACTACAAAACTCTCAAGCAGTAGAAACAATGCCATATAGGCTTTTAGGGTCGTATAACTCATTTTGCAGTTGTAGAGTATACAAATTACAAACAAGAAAGTTGTAAGCAGAAGGAAAAGCAACGATATACCATCTATCCCTATTCCAACATTTCTAATTGGGTAGCTGACAAACTGAAAGTCCGCATTGTTATAATCAAATTCTATACAAGCTACAATGCTAAGCAAAAATGGAAGTACAGCAAAAAATAGAGCAACGAATCTTAAGTGTATAGATTGATGATTAATCCTGATTAAGGATAAAATCAACGCTCCTATCAGTGGAAGCAAGAATATACTAAGTAACAACACCTTCTATTTAATTCCAATAATATATAAAGCACCGATTATTAGAGTAACAAACATAATAAATGCATAATCAAATATATAACCAGTTTGTAACTTTATAGAACTTTTTGAACATTCATTAACCAACCTTACAACACCATTTGGTCCAAATGAATCAATAGCCTTAACATCAAACTTCCATAGAAGCCTAGATATAAACCTTATCGGTGCAATTATAACAAACTCATACACCTCATCAAAGTACCATTTATTCTGCAAAAACTTAAGTAAAAATTTACTCTTAATTTGCCTAATTACTTGATATTGGTAAATTAGGTACGCAAGTGCTATTCCACTTAGGCTTGCTAAGGTTGGCAGTAGTTTTATAAAGAAATTATGAACTCCATGCTCATCAATCATCACTAAACTTGATTTCCAAAACGCATTACTAGTTATGTTCAAAATATTTGCTCCCCATATTCCAGAAAATACTGATCCAAAAGCGAGTGTCAGTAATGGTATAAGCATAATCTTTGGTGCCTCATGTATATTAATTTTACTTTGTTTTTGGCTGTGGAACACAAGAAGCAATAACCTCCAAGAGTAAAACGCTGTGAAGAATGCAACAACTAAGCTTATTACAAAAGCAAAGCTATCCGTGCTATAAGCATGTTCAATTATCAAATCCTTTGAATAAAAACCTGCAAATGGGAATATCCCAGAAAGCGCAAGAGATCCAATCCACATGAGAGCGTAAGTGCAAGGGATTTTCTTCCAGCAATTTCCCATTTTCTGAATGTTTTGCTCATGATGCATTGCATGAATCACATTGCCAGCACCAAGAAATAGTAGAGCTTTAAAAAAAGCGTGTGTCATTAAATGAAAAATAGCAACATTGTAAGCAGAAAGCCCACATGCCATGAACATATAACCAAGTTGACTGCAGGTTGAATAAGCAATTATTTTCTTTATATCGTTCTGAGTAATTGCAACGGTGGCTGCAAAAAAAGCAGTGAGTGCTCCAACGATAACTATTAATTCTCGTGCCACATTTGATAACTCAAACAATGGAGAACACTTTGCTACTAAAAATATACCTGCTGTTACCATCGTTGCTGCGTGAATAAGTGCAGAAACAGGAGTTGGCCCTTCCATTGCATCTGGCAACCAAACATGTAAACCAAGCTGTGCAGATTTACCCATACAGCCAATAAAAAATAATATGCATATTATATGAGTTACTTTGAATTCACAGCAGAATGCCCTAATGTTCTGCGTGCCAAGAAGATCAGTTGTGTCAAAAACTTCAGTAAAATTCAAAGAGTGAAATGTATAATAAATAAGAAAGATTCCAATCAATAGTGCAAAGTCTCCTACCCTATTCACAACAAATGCTTTAATTGCTGCATTATTTGCAGAATATTTTTGGAACCAAAATCCTATGAGTAAATAAGAACATAGGCCAACCCCTTCCCAGCCAAAAAAAAGCTGCACGAAATTATCGCTTACAACCAGCACAATCATGCAAAACGTAAATAGCGATAGGTAAGAAAAAAACCTCGACTTTCCCTTATCATGCTCCATATAACCGATAGAGTAGAGATGTACTACCAGTGAAACGGTGGTAATAACAATAAGCATTAAGGATGAGAGAGCATCCACACTAATTGCCCAATTTACTTTTAAGATGCTTAATGAAAACAAAGGAAATAAACTCAAGTGATAATTTTCAGAGAAGGTGAGAAAAACATACCAAGATAAAACTGCAGATATTCCAATCCCTGCCGTTGTAACTAACTGACTTTTTCTAAAAAGTGCTGCAAATAGCGAACCAAAAAGTGGCAAAAATACTATTAATTTCAGTATATCCATCATACTTTCATTCTTTCATTAAATTTGCTTGTTCAACATCTATATTGCCACGGCTTCTATAATATACAACCAATATTGCAAGCCCAATTCCTGACTCTGCTGCCGCAACAGTCAACACAAACATCACAAAAATTTGCCCAACTATATCATTCATAAAGGCAGAAAAAGCAACTAAGTTGATATTAATTGCCAGCAATAATATTTCTATTGATAACAATATATTGATTATGCTCTTACGGTTGATGAAAATACCGCACACTCCAATAGTGAACAAAACAGCAGCAACTATCAAAAAGTGATTTAATCCTATTTCCATTCTACTCCTTTTCCAAATTTAGCCTTAATCAATTTTACAGATGAAGATTGTGTCAATTGCTTTAATACATTCTGTTTTTTAACTCCTTTTTTCTTGTCCTGCAAAGTAAGAGCAATTGCACCGACAATTGCAACAAGCAGCAGAATACCAGAAAGATGAAAAGCGTACATGTAGTCGGTATACAGCAAATTACCAATAGCTTTCACATTATTGGTATTATAGTTTATAACATTGCTTATATTCGGTGCTGAGCTGCGGATTACAAAGCTGATGACTAGAAAAAACACAACACACAACATAGCACCAAGAGTGTAATGCTTTGCAAAACCCTGGCGCAACCTTATGTAGTCAATATCGAGCATCATAACTACAAAGAGGAACAACACCGCAACCGCACCGATGTATACTATCAGCACCATCATAGCAATGAATTCAGCTCCAAGGAGAATAAAAAGCACTGCAGAGTTAACGAAGGTGAAAATTAAAAATAATACTGCATGCACAGGATTTCTTACACTAATTACGCATACAGCAGATAAAATGCTAAGAATTGCAAAAAAATAAAAGAAAAAAGGCATTGATACTTTAACTGCAACAATAGTTACTAATTTAAAGTGACTATCGTTGTAAAGTCAATATTATATTAAACGTTTGAAAACATTGTACTACAAAGCTCCAGCTCCATTTTAAATTATTATACAGAGCGCTTTCTAAGTGCTTAATCAATACACTAAATCCTTAATTTATCAATATATAATATGTGTATGTTAGTAATTAATGGCGGCTCAAAATGTACAACATATTTGGTTATTTTAAAAGCAACAATAGTTCTAACGCACAAAGTAGCAGACTAGATGGAGAAAGTTATCAATACACCACAAGAGACTATATGACAATTTACTTTAATAACACACTAGCAAGTTTCAGTAGATCATTGAGAGAATTTAAAGAAAAAGCGTATGGATTTATGTATGATATCGGAACTTGGTTGAAAGAAACATATGAAAATCTCACTGAACGACCTGCAACGCATAATCGCTATACCCCAAAAGAAAAACCCCTTGTTGAAGTTGAAGAAATAGAAATGAAGGAACTAAACCGTACATATAAGCCATTCCAAACTCCACTTATCCACCCAACAAGCAGAAGTTCTGGTGCCAATACCTCAAATCAAGTTGTTGTTACTCGACATACACCTGAAACTACTAAAACAAAATAGATGTAAAACCTACGTTTAAATATGTAGTACTTGAGTGAAGCATTCTTTAACTGTTCTATTCAATAAAACCTTTACAATATTTCAATCATAGGTTTAACTTTACGAAGTTATAGCTCTTTTTACAATAATCCGAACAGACCGTGATATGCTACTGGCCTGCTATAGCCATAAACACATATCTTATCGCATTCGGACTATTATAAGAAAGGCTATATAATCTATAGGGCTACGATGAACGATTATCTCTCACTGCTAAATCCAGAACAACAATCAGCTGTAACTAACATAGATGGACCAGTTTTGATACTGGCAGGAGCCGGGACGGGAAAAACAAGAACGATTACTTCAAGAATAGCACACATAATTAGAAACGGTCACGCTTATTCTGATGAGATATTAGCAGTTACATTTACAAATAAAGCAGCAAATGAGATGGTATCAAGGGTACTTGAGCTAACGGGCACAAACATACCATGGCTTGGCACTTTCCATGCAATTGCAGCAAAAATCTTGCGCCTGCACGCAGAAATTGTGGGCTTAAACCCCAATTTTACAATCATTGGTGTGGATGACCAATTACAGGTAATAAAAAATATTATCAATGAAATAAATCCTGATTACCTATCAGAAAAATGTAAGACCATTATGAATATTATTCAGCAATGGAAAGAGAAGTGCTTATTGCCATCTGAAGTGGAAGATATTCAATCATTTAGGCCAGTATATGTAACTGCACTCAAAGTCTATCACCAGTATCAGGAAAGGTTGAAATTCCTTAATTCTGTCGATTTTGGTGACTTATTGCTATATAACATACAGCTCTTTAATCAAAAGACCGAAGTTCTGTCCTACTACCAAAACAAGTTTAAATATGTTATGGTAGATGAATATCAAGATACAAATGCGATACAATATCTTTGGCTAAAATACCTCGCAAAAGAGCACTCAAATATTTGCTGTGTAGGAGATGATGACCAGTCGATATATAGTTGGCGTGGTGCAGAAGTTGAAAATATTTTGAAGTTTTCTGATGATTTTAAAAATGCAAAAACCGTTAAACTAGAGTGTAACTACAGGTCAACATCCCACATACTTGCAACTGCGTCATATGTTATCAATCACAATAAGACTCGCTTAGAAAAAAAATTGTGGACAACAAACATTGAAGGGGCAAAGGTAAATCTAATAAAATTATGGGATGGGAAAGCTGAAGCAAGGTTCATAAGCGAACAGATATTAAAGCTCAATAAATACAGATTTAGTGACATTGCAGTGCTGGTAAGGGCCACTTTTCAAACTAGAGTTCTGGAAGAGTATTTTATAAAATATTCAATTCCCTACAAGATTATAAGTGGCGTAAAATTCTACGAACGTCAGGAAGTCAGGGATATAATTGCATATTTAAGACTTGTTACAAACAATAACGATGACTTAGCTTTCGAAAGGATAGTAAATCGGCCAAAAAGAAGCATAGGGGCTACAACTCTAAAGAAAATATACACGACTGCTCAGGATAACAAAATTTCTTTTTTTGAGGCAGCAAAAATATTAGTTAATAGTAATCAGGTAACCGAAAGAATTAAACTCTCACTCAACGATTTTTTAAATAAAATTAAAGCTTGGGAAGAAATAGTAAGCGTAAAACCACTGCATGAATTCGTTAAAATCGTAGCAAACCAATCAGGATATATTGAAATGCTTGAAAATGAGGAGGTAACAGGCTTAGCACGAATAGAAAATGTTAAAGAGCTCATCTCATCTTTAAAAAATTTCGATAATGCCACAACTTTCTTGGAGCATATAAGTCTGGTGATGGAAGTGGATAATATGAATAACGATGACACCGTATATGTTATGACTCTTCATGCAGCCAAAGGACTTGAATTCCCGTGCGTGTTTCTACCTGGTTGGGAAGAGGGATTATTTCCTCATCAAAGATCTTTTGATGACAAAAGTGGTAAAGCTTTAGAAGAAGAAAGGAGACTCGCATATGTTGGCATAACCAGAGCCAAAGAAAGGTTAATCATTTCATGTGCAGATAGGAGGGAAATTAACAACCAGTGGCAACCGATGCGCACTTCTCGGTTCATTAAAGAATTGCCAAGAAAAAATGTTGAGGTAATTAAAAGCAACATTCCCTACTGTTGAAGCTATAATTGCAGATAAACATATCTTACAAATCTGAATTACTTTAACTATAGCATTTCTCATAATAGTCCGAACAGGTCATAGGAAGGCAGAATCAACAGCACGACGAAAGGATTCGAATAGAGGAATGTTTTTCCTGGCTCTGTTTTTTATAGCAAACCAATGATGCTCAATTTTGTTGAAATCTGGAGAATAAGGCGGCAGATACAAAATTTCTGCACCAACCCCTTTAGCAAGCTCGATAATCTTATCAGACTTATGAAAAGTAGCATTGTCAAGAATGACAGTCTGTCCAGGTTCCAAGATCGGTGTCAAAAATTGCTCAAACCATCCATTAAAAACATCCATATTACAGTGGCCTTCAAAGGTTAACGGAACAACTATCTTTCTTCCACTTAAGGCTGCAACCATACTGATTCGTTGAGTTTTCTTTCCAGATTTTAAGGCATAAAACCGCTGTCCTTTCTGGCAATATCCGTAGGGGTAGTCTTCGGTGTTATCAATGCCAGACTCATCTATATACACTAAGTTTTTAGGTTCTTTTGTCGCTATAATTTTCAAAAATTCAGCACGTTTTTCTTCGTTTCTTCCCTTGTATCCATATGTCTTTTTTTGCGCGTAAATCCAATTTTTTTAAGGGCTCGATAGATCGTTTGGATACTAACGTTGTTCCAAAGTTTAGCCATTTCCGATAGAGTCTTTCCTCCGTGTTCTCTGGCAAATTTGGCAAACGTATCCCAGTCGGTAATTTTGTGATTGTAACCCCCATTTCCAAGTTTTTTTGATTGAAAGTCTCCTGTTTCTTTTCTTCTTTGCCGCCACTCCCATAAAGTAGTTCGTCCAATCTTAAATCTTGCTGCCACTGTTTCTCTGCTTTCTCCTTCGTCTAGCGCTTCCATTGCTTTTTTTCTTAAATCATAACTATATGCTGCTGGCATTCAACCTCCTTATCATCATCTACCCTTATCCTATCACATCCGGACTTTTATGGAAAGAGCTATATTTTTATCAATTCTGCAATCATTTATCTTAATATTAAGTTTTTTTTGATGCTTGTGAATAGCTGATAACTGCCAAACCTCTTCCTATTTGTTGCAAATACCCTTTTATAAACCCGACTGTTTGTCTTAAACCAATTCTAAAGAAACTGACGATTATATGCACCAAAATCACAACTTTATCACTATAAATATAGTTGCCGCCCTGCATTTTTGGACAATTCTCGTACCAATTTTCTATGGCGTCATTGATATAACAAAAAATGCTTCCTCTTTCTTGGAGAAATTTGTTATATTCATGGCAGTTACTGACTCTCATTTTTTGTGGCATATTTTTTCTTCAACAGTTAAATGGCTATTTATAATGAATTTTGTCAGTAACTGCCAGTTCTTTTCACTTGAGCGATGCAACAAAGCCCACTGAGATCCAGGAAAGTTTGCTTGTAAGCAAGCAAACTAGAATGGAAAGTTTATACTAAATGAATGTTTTTGATGAGGTTGCACAGAAGCTGGATCCCAGTGTCAAGCACTGGGATGACATCATCCTTTTTTGGATTCCAGACTGGAATGACAGCAGTCCTACGTCATACCGCCGCGGTATTTCCAGATCCCGCTAACACGTAGCGGGATGATGGTTGTCAGGGTGTTGTCCAAGTAGCCTCTTTCTTGTCATCCCAGTGCCCAGACACTGGGATGGCTTTGTTGCATCGCTACTTATGAAAGGCTAACTATAGCCTTTCATATAATAGTCCGAATGCGATAAGATATGTGTTTATGGCTATAGCAGGCCAGTAGCATATTACGGTCTGTTCGGATTATTGTAAAAAGAGCTATATAATTAGGATTATAAGCAACTTATTGAAAATCTTGTTTTTTTTGCAATCAATCTGATCAAATTTAAGAATAGTAACTTGTTATTTGTATTAATAAATTTAATTCTATTGAAAATAGCTAAAGCATTGAAATTCTTGAATTTTAGCCGGATTAGTGAGTGGTAGTGAAATTTCTTTTACTCAAATTTAGGTATTCACTGACCGTTCTTGTTATAAATACCAGAATAATAAGCTACTGATATTCTCTACCTTTTTTATCTTTAATCCATCATAGCTAGCGATGCAACAAAGCCCACTGGCATCCAGGAAACTTAACTTTACACCAGGTAATAAGAACTGGATTCCAGCGTCACGCGCTGGAATGACAGCAGTCCTACGTCATACCGCGATTCATTCGCGGTATCTCAGCCGCTAACAAGAGATCCCGCTAACAAGTAGTGGGATGACGGTTGTCGTTCAGCCACAAACATTAAGAAATTTACCAAATGAAAAAAAAGGCAAAAGAAGCCCTGGGGTTATTATCCGCTTTAAAATATTGGCGTTTTTTATGTTTTAAACGCTTGACAAGCGAAATTCAGCTGCTTTTAATTGCAACTAACTTACGCTGCAAACGTTTAAGAAATTTACTAAGCAGAAAAAAAGACAAAGAATCCCCGAGTTAGCTAGTCTTTTACTATCTCTGTCGAGTATTGGCATTTTTTGATGTCTTGTAACGCTTTATAAGCGCGTTCAGCTTATTTAGATAAAAATCTAGATGTAGATGAAGTTTTGTAAAGACATACAGTATCTATGTACTGCAAAAAATTAAACATAAGACGCCGATACATTAAGTAACCCTTACCTTTTAATCTGCAGATTGGCGAAAGCAAATACAATAGCTTCAGTTTCATGATAAGGGGACTGGCGAAGGGTGTCAAGCAAGTTTTTGACGAAATGATTTTGAAAGTAAAGAGCGGGAGAAGGGGTTCGAACCCTCGACCTCAACCTTGGCAAGGTTGCGCTCTACCAACTGAGCTACTCCCGCAATTAAATTAACCTAAATTTACTTAGTTATAGGCATATACAGCGATTTGTAAACCCCGTGTACACGAAAAATGTGAGAGCCCATAAATTTGCGTGGTTCCTTCTATGATCTTTCGTATACTTAAGGCTTATTTTTGATTATCATAAGTTTTTAATTATTCCACAAAGCTTTATGGGAATATTTTTATATAAAGACGACTTGCCAGCTAGTTCAATACCAGATGATATAAGGTCTATAGCTGTTGATACCGAGGCAATGGGGCTACTTCATAGCAGAGATAGATTATGCCTTGTGCAGCTCTCTTTTAATGATGGCAACGCTCACTTAGTTCAACTCAAGAACGATTATACAGCGCCAAATTTGAGAAAAATATTAGAGGATAAAAATATAACTAAAATATTTCACTTCGCGCGATTTGATGTGAGCATAATACGTTATTACTTGGAAACTTGGGCACTTCCGTGCTATTGCACAAAGATAGCTTCACGTTTAGTTCGCACTTACACAGATAATCATAGCTTAAAAGAGTTGTGCTTAGAGCTGCTTGATACCAAACTAAATAAGCAGCAGCAATCTTCTGATTGGGGAAATGAAAATTTAACAGACAAACAAAAAAGTTATGCTGCATCTGATGTTTTGTATCTCCACAGGATAAAGGAAAAGCTAGACTTAATGCTGGAACGTGAAAATAGAAAAGAATTGGCCCAAAAGTGCTTTGAATTTCTTCCTACTCGTATTGAGTTAGACTTAATGGGTTGGGAAAACGTGGATATCTTTAACCACCAGATGTAATAGAAGTTTTTTGTTTGTGCAAAACACTTTAGGGCAATTTTTCAAGCTCTGCGGTAAGAATTTAGTTGATTAACTGCTAATAGATACGCTATATTTTGCAAAAATTTAGGTATTTTATGAGTGATGATATTACATCGGTAAATGATCAAAATTTCAAATCTGAAGTCACTGACTATAAAGGGTTCGTGCTGGTAGATTTTTGGGCAGAATGGTGTGGGCCATGCAAAAGTCTAATGCCACGTATAGAACAATTGGCTAAGGATAGAAAAGGCAAGATTAAGATCTGCAAATTCGACATAGATGAAGGGACTGAAGTGCCAAGTAAGTATGGAGTGCAATCTATACCCACTTTAATCATATTTCAAGATGGTAAGGAAATTGCACGCAAAATTGGTGCAACAAATGATTTGTCAAGTTGGGTTGATAGTGAAATAAGCTAATAGACAAATTTGCTTTTGTGTGTATTATAAATATTGATAAAAGGGATTGTAGCTCAGTCGGTTAGAGCAGTTCGCTCATAACGAATTGGCCGTAGGTTCGAGTCCTACCAATCCCACCATTGTATTGATCTTAGCATGATCGTAACAATGAGAAAACTATAGTATATGAACTATATATTAATGTAATGGGGGAAATGATGGAATTTACTAAGTCTCTAAATAACAAGTTAAATGAATTGCACTTACTAAATCATCCATTTTACCAGTCATGGAATACAGGAAGCTTAAGCTTGCAAGCTTTACAAACCTATGCTAAAGAATATTATCACCACGTTGCTGCGTTTCCTCGTTGCATCAGTGGTATACATTTTTTGTGCCCAGATCTAAAAATGCGACAGGTTTTACTTGGTAATTTAATAGAAGAGGAACAAGGTGATGAAAATCATCCAGAATTATGGCAACGTTTTGCTGAAGGGCTTGGCGTTGCGCAATCTGATCTTCGTGAAAGTGCACAGATTAAAGAGACACAGGAGTTAGTTGATGGTTACTTTGATATTGTAAGATCAGGTTTTGCGGCAGGTCTTGGAGCCTTGTACGCTTACGAACGTCAAACTCCAGAGGTTTCCAAGTCTAAAATTGAAGGTTTAAAAAAACACTATTCAATAAGTGATGAGCGTTCTCTTCAATTTTTTACGGTCCATATGCATGCTGATGAATGGCATTCTGAGGAATGTGCAAATCTTATTGAAGATCTAGATGAAAAAGAGCAAGATAAAGTTATGCAGGGTGCTCAAAAGGGAGCAAGGCTCTTGTGGGGTTTTCTTGATGGAATGATGAATGCTAGCGTGTGTTAGTAGTTGTAAGTAGCTTAAACTCAGTGATGTTGGAATGCAATGTCTGCATGTAATCTTCTTATATCTGACTTACGGCTTTGGGTTCATTTAGGCTATAGTGCAGAAGAGAAGTATCATTCTCAATTAGTTAGTGTTAATATTGATTTTACCTTTAAATCCCCCCCTTTAGGACTTACAACTGACCGGCTTGAGGATACTATATGCTACTTGGAGGTAGTTCAGAGTATTCAATCTCTCGTTCAAAGCAAGCAATTCAACTTAATCGAGCATTTAACTCATGATATATACAGGACCATTAATAACCTTGTGATGCAAAAAAAGCTTATTATTTCTTCTATAGGCGTAACTATTCACAAAGTTGCACCACCTGTCCCCAGTGTGCATGGAGGTGTTTTCTTTACTTATCGTAATGCGTTGCAAGAATGATTTACATTTCTATTGGCTCAAATATGGGGAATCGCTTTTCCCATTTACAAAAGGCTGCTCAGTTACTGCAGGAACGCTATTTTAAAAATTTAAAATCTTCAATTATTCTGGAAACTAAGGCTATTTTACCAAATGATGCTCCACCTGGGTGGGACAGGCCATTTCTAAATATGGTTGTGTATGGAAGTTGTTCTTCTTCTCCTGAAGAGCTGTTAAAGGGCCTTAAACAAATTGAATGTGACATTGGCCGTCTGCAGGTCTATGAAAAATGGGCACCTCGCGTTATTGATTTGGATATTTTGTTATGGGATGACCTGACACTTGATACACCCTACCTTAAGATTCCTCACCCAGAATTGATAAACAGACCATTTTTGCTTCACTTGATGGCAATGCTGAGTCCCATGGCAGTAGTTAACAAAACGTTTGGTACTGTTAACCCTAACATTAAGGATTGCTTTTTAAGGAGTTTTACGCTTTCACCAGAGCTTATAGGTATTGTCAATATTACTCCTGATTCATTTTCAGATGGTGGTCTTTATTATGATGCAGATCAAGCAACCAAGCAGGCACTGCGGCTGTTATCAGATGGTGCAAGCATAGTTGAACTTGGTGCTCAATCAACAAGACCTGGCTCCTCAATACAAACTCCAAAAGCAGAGTATGCACGCTTAAAACCAGTACTTGATGACCTTAATCAATATATGAAAGTTGGTGACATTAAAGTCAGCATTGATAGTTTCTGGCCAGATGTTATTTTGAACGTTTTGGAGCACTACAACATTGCTTGGGTAAACGATCAGAAGGGAGATCTAGATGATAATACCTTAAAAGCGATTGCTAGCAGTGGATGTAGTATCGTTATTATGCATTCACTCTCCATACCACCATATAGTGACAACATTATCCCAAGTGACATTGATCCAATTGATACCATAAATAATTGGGCAGAAAGGAACATTAATAGATTACTAGCTCTAGGTTTTGATCAAAGCTCGATCATTATTGATCCTGGTATTGGTTTTGGCAAATCTCTATATCAGAATATCTGGATTTTACGCAATATAGAAGCATTGCAAAGTTTTGGCTGCAAAGTTCTGGTTGGTCATTCTAGAAAGTCATTTATTTCTTCTTTTTCTATAGAACCTGTCTTTAACCGAGATTTAGAAACAATTGCTTTATCATCTGCATTGCACAACAAGGTTGATTTCCTTCGAGTGCATAATGTGCGTGATCACATGCGATTTTTTGTAGCTCAAGCTGCTTTACAGGGATGCTAGTTATCGGAATTATGGCTGTTGATCCCAAGGGGGTAATTGGAATAAATAATGGATTGCCCTGGCATTATCCAAGTGAGTTAGATCATTTTCGTCAGGTGACTGACAAACAAGTTATTGTTATGGGGAGAAAGACATTTGAAACTATGCCTCAAGACATATTAGGGAATCGTATTCCTATTGTTTTTTCTCGTGACAAATTAAATTCTTGTTTTAACAGAGGGGTAAAATGCACTATTATTTCTTCTATGCAAGAGTTTTTGTCAATCCAAAGTAATTGGAGTTACCCTCAAATCTTTATGATTGGTGGAGCACAAATAGCGCATCTTTTTTTAGAATATAATCTAATTTCAGAGTTTATCATAACAAAAATTCACAAACCCTATAAAGGTGATGTATATTTCAACTTAACGCTTCTTGATGGATGGCATAAAACTATTCTCACCAAAACGAAAGATTATACTATATGTAGGCTAATACGTTAATATGCATGTTAAAGCAATTTATACCCACCGCATTGAATGTGGGGAAGTATTAGAGCAGGTTCTTGATCGCTATGTTTCAGAGTTGCTAGGAGAGGAAGTTGTTCTTGCTATCACATCAAAAATCATTTCTATTTGTCAAAAACAAGTGGTTTGCAAAACTGCTTGTTCTAAAGAAGAGCTAATCAAAAGAGAAGCTGATGCAATTGTTGATGTAGACCATAATTCTTACGGCATCTATTTAACAATCAAAGACAATATCTTAATTCCATCTGCTGGTATTGATGAATCAAATGGTAATGAAATGTATATTTTATACCCAAAGGATGTTCAGAAAACAGCTCTATCAATATGGAACTATCTCAAGACAAAACACTGCATAAAACATCTTGGTATTTTGATTACAGATAGTAACATAACACCTATGCGTCGTGGGGTTACGGGCGTTGCTCTTGGTTGGTGTGGATTTAAACCACTTTATTCCTATATAGGCAAGCCAGATCTTTATGATCAACCACTGCAAGTAACACAAGTCAATCTTCTTGATGCGTTGGCAACGTCTGCTGTTTTAGTTATGGGAGAAGGGGCGGAGCAAACACCAATGGCAATAATTAGTGGCGCACCAAAGATTCACTTTCTTACTCGTCCGCCAACTACAGAAGAAGAAAAAAGTGTGAAGATATCTATGGAAGAGGACCTTTACTCTCCTCTCCTCATGCGAGCCCGCTGGTTAAAGAGAAACTTAAAAATTTGCTATTAGACTTCTTGCATAACCATATAACATTGGGAATAGAAACGAAAAAACTTGCTTGACACCCTCCGCCAGTCCCCTTATCATGAAACTGAAGCTATTGTATTTGCTTTCGCCAATCTGCAGATTAAAAGGTAAGGGTTACTTAATGTATCGGCGTCTTATGTTTAATTTTTTGCAGTACATAGATACTGTATGTCTTTACAAAACTTCATCTACATCTAGATTTTTATCTAAATAAGCTGAACGCGCTTATAAAGCGTTACAAGACATCAAAAAATGCCAATACTCGACAGAGATAGTAAAAGACTAGCTAACTCGGGGATTCTTTGTCTTTTTTTCTGCTTAGTAAATTTCTTAAACGTTTGCAGCGTAAGTTAGTTGCAATTAAAAGCAGCTGAATTTCGCTTGTCAAGCGTTTAAAACATAAAAAACGCCAATATTTTAAAGCGGATAATAACCCCAGGGCTTCTTTTGCCTTTTTTTTCATTTGGTAAATTTCTTAATGTTTGTGGCTGAACGACAACCGTCATCCCGCTACGTGTTAGCGGCTAAGAGATACCGCGGCGGTATGACGGTTCGCGCGGTGGCATGACCTCGTCATCCCGCTACGTGTTAGCGGGATCTATGCTTTGAGATACCGCGAATGAATCGCGGTATGACATAGGGAACCCTTTCTTGGGTTAGCTATAGATTTACTTCGCATATTCAGCTAATTTTTATTACAATTACAACAAAATAATTTTGGCTTTGATGAAAACTGTATATGTATGTCAATCCTGTGGTCATAGCACTGGCAGGTGGGTAGGGAAGTGTATTGCATGTGACAATTGGGATACAGTTGTTGAGGAAATAGCAGTAAAAACGAGCAAAAGAAGTATATCTGCACCAATTTTAATAAAGACGTTATCGGGTAGCGAAATTATCACTCCAAGTCGTTTTTTAACAGGAATAGAAGAATTAGATAGAGTTTTTGGTGGGGGTATCGTTCAAGGTGCTAGCATTTTAATTGGTGGCGAACCTGGAATTGGGAAATCCACCCTTTTGCTTAGAATTGCAGCTAATGTTGTGCAACTTTCCTCTTTTGAATGTCTTTATGTATCTGGCGAGGAATCTTTAGAGCAAGTGAGTCTCAGAGCAAAGCGTCTTAAGATAAATGAACCTAAAATTAAGCTTTTATCTACAGTGTCTTTAACTGATGTAGTAGCAACAATAAAGGAAAATAAAAGTATTAAATTCTTAGTAATTGACTCTATACAAACAATGTATGATAGCAGAATTACATCAGCACCAGGAACTGTAACTCAGGTCCGCACTTGCGCACATGAATTAACCATTCTTGCGAAACAATATGGTATTTCCCTCTTAATAGTTGGCCATATAACTAAGGATGGACAAATAGCTGGGCCTAAAACTTTGGAGCATATGGTGGATACGGTATTATATTTTGAAGGTGAAAATAGCAATCAATACCGCATTTTGCGTACTATTAAGAATAGATTTGGCCCTGCAAATGAAATTGGTGTTTTTGAGATGTCTGAAGCAGGACTTGTGCCTGTTGATAACCCATCATCATTGTTTCTGATGGCCCATGACAGAGAAGTAGTTGGCAGCGCCGTATTTGCAGGAATTGAAGGTTCAAGACCAATTTTAATGGAAGTGCAAGCATTAATAGCAGGAACTAATATGGCAACCCCAAGAAGGGCAGTAGTTGGGTGGGATATTAATAGATTGGCTATGATCATCGCAGTGCTAAATGCTCGTTGCAAAATGTTTTTGCATGATAAAGAGGTATACCTAAACATTGCAGGGGGACTCAAAATACAGGAACCATCGGCTGATCTTGCTGTTGCTGCTTCCCTTATTTCAAGTGTAGTAAATTTACCGCTGCCAACTTCTTCAATAATCTGCGGTGAAGTTGCACTTTCAGGAGAAATTAGGAATGTCTCGCATGCTGATCTCAGACTAAAAGAAGCACAAAAGTTAGGATTCAAAAAAGCAATTATGCCTAAAAATGGTAATTACTCTTCTCACGATATTGAGATAATTAAGCTCGGTCACGTAAGGGAATTAAGAGAAATTTTTAATTACAATTAAATAACGCTTCAGCAAATTCTTTGCTAGTAAACTCCCTTAAGTCCTCTATATTTTCGCCAATTCCTATAGCATGTAACTTTATCTTATAAGCTTCTGCAAGTCCAATTACCACTCCACCCTTAGCAGTGCCATCTAGCTTTGTTACGATTAGCCCGGTAACATTAACCATTTTGCTAAATGCTTCTAATTGGCTATAAGCATTTTGGCCGGTAGTTGCATCAAGAACTAAAATAACATCATGAGGGGCAGTGTCATCCAATTTCTTTATCGTTCTATATATTTTTGATAACTCCTCCATAAGGTTCACATTATTTTGCAGCCTTCCTGCTGTGTCAATTAGAACAACATCAACGTTGTCTTTTATAGCTTGACTTACAGCTCTGTATGCAACACTTGCAGAGTCGCTACCGTACTCTCCAGTAACAATTAAGCAATCAGAACGTTCTGCCCAAATGTTTAATTGCTCACTAGCAGCCGCTCTAAATGTATCGCATGCAACAAGCATAACGGATTTTCCCATTTCCTTATATTTATATGCAAGCTTACCTATAGTTGTGGTTTTACCGTTACCGTTTACTCCGCATACCATTATTATATGTGGTTTTTTATTTAAAATTAACGGCTGTACAACTGGGCTCAATATAGCTTCTATTTCGTTCATTAACTGCTGCGAGATAATATTATGTTCAACTTCCTTGTCAAACTTGATGCTTGTGAGCCTATCGATAATCAACTTAGAAGTTTTATGACCAATGTCCATGCTAATTAGCAATTCTTCTAGCTCGTCTAAAAGCGACTGGTCTAATTTTTTTTTGCCAGAGAAAATACTTTTCACTCCGTCGCTAAAGCGAGAAGAAGTTTTTAACAGGCCTTTATAAAGATTACCAAATAAACTCAAGGGAATGCTCCTTTTAAAATTACAATATAAAGAATGACATGCAATGAGTGTATTTGTAAAGT
Organism: Wolbachia endosymbiont (group A) of Scambus nigricans; assembly: GCF_947251485.1. Taxonomy (NCBI): domain Bacteria; kingdom Pseudomonadati; phylum Pseudomonadota; class Alphaproteobacteria; order Rickettsiales; family Anaplasmataceae; genus Wolbachia; species Wolbachia endosymbiont (group A) of Scambus nigricans. Next base: position 1,079,536 of record NZ_OX366356.1, on the reverse strand, counting down.
TAAATACACTCACTTTTGTGTTATTCTGTGAGTAAAATATACCGTTTGCTAGTGTATTTTACTTTAGTTTTTAACCTAAATATGTTATAATGTAGAATAGCGCTTCACAGGTAATTTTATGAGTTATAATGAGAAAATTTTAGATCATTACGAAAATCCAAGGAATGTTGGCTCTCTGGATAAAAATGATCCAAGTGTTGGCACTGGTCTAGTTGGTGCACCATCGTGCGGTGATGTAATGAAATTGCAGATAAAGGTCAATGACAAAGGTGTTATTGAAGATGCAAAATTTAAGACTTTTGGCTGCGGTTCTGCCATTGCTTCAAGTTCCTTGTTAACAGAGATGATAAAGGGAAGAACCATCAGTGACGTTACACAGATAAAGAATACTCAAATAGTGGAAGAGTTGTCTTTACCTCCAGTGAAGATACACTGTTCGGTACTTGCTGAAGATGCTATAAAGGCTGCTATTCATGATTATCAAAGTAAGCAAAAGAATTAAGAAGCATGAGTGAATATCAAGAAGTAGGCGGAGGTGAAACTGTAAAAAAGAATAAAAAACTTATCACTATAACTGCGGAAGCAGTAGAAAGGATAAGGTATTTATTGGACCAAAAGAAGCATACTAACCTTGAGAAACCGGAAGAAGCAATAGGAATAAGAGTGCTAATTAAGCAAAAAGGATGTTCTGGTTTAAAATATGATATTGAATATGCATATGATACTCGTCCTTTAGAGTCGGTAATTGAAGAAAACTGTAGTGATGGCCAAAAAGTTAAAGTGTTGATCGACCCAAAATCCGTCATGTTTATTCTTGGCTCTGAAATGGATTATGTAGAAGAGAAATTTTCATCGGGTTTTGTTTTCAAAAATCCTAATGAGAAAGGAAAATGTGGTTGTGGAGAGAGTTTTCATGTCTAGCAACTATTTTGCATTGTTTGAAATTGAACCAGCTTTCAATATCAGCTTTGATGAGTTAGAGAAAAAATATATTGAGCTAAGCAAGACTGATATAAATGAAAGACAGTCCAAAAACATGAAAAATATCAACAAAGCTTATCAAGTGCTAAAGTCACCACTAGAACGTGCTGAGCATTTGTTGAATCTTTTTGGTGTGGGAAGCCCAAAGGATCATCCAAATTCTGAAATATTAAATGAATCAATGGAAATAAGAGAGTACTTACTAGACTGCGATGATCTACAATTTGCAAGCAGGACAATTGATGAAAAAATAAAAGATTGCGTTAAAAACCTAATTAACACTTTTGCTGTAAAGAATTTTGATGGAGCTGCTACACAAGTCTTAAGATTGAAATATTTATATAAGTCATTTGAGGAGGTGAAAAAGAATGCAACCAATTCAAATTTCTGAACCAAATTCAAGTGAAGTAGTTTTTGGTATAGACCTTGGCACCACCAATTCTTTGATTGCTATGGTAAATAAAGCTGGCAACGTGGAGATATTTAAAGATGAACAAGGAAGAGAACTGCTGCCTTCTGCTCTTTCATATGAAAATAATACATTGAAAACTGGCTACGATGTCGGTCAAAATGCAATCTACTCAATAAAGCGTTTAATGGGTAAAAGTGTTGAAGAATTAAATAAAGAAGGCGTCAATTTTGAAATAGATCATGAAAGCGAAAAAGTTATTAGAATAAAATGCGCAGAGGAAAAGTATCTTACTCCTATTGAGATTTCTGCTGAGATATTAAAAGCTTTACGTGAGAGGGTAAAAAAGTCTAAGGGGCTGGAAGTAAAAAAAGCAGTGATTACTGTGCCAGCTTACTTTGACGATTCAGCACGTAACGCAACTAAATATGCGGCAAAATTAGCTGGCATAGAAGTTCTTCGCCTCGTTAACGAGCCAACCGCTGCAGCGCTTTCTTACTCCATTGAAAAGAACAATAGCAGTGGAATATATGCAGTGTATGACCTTGGTGGCGGAACGTTCGATATTTCGATATTGAAATTGCACCAAGGAGTGTTTCAAGTCCTTGCGGTTGGTGGTGACACCAACCTCGGCGGTGATGATTTTGATCATTTGCTGAGTTCAATTGTGATTGATAAGTATAGAGAAAAGACGGCCAAGCAACTAAATTCCTTACTTATCGAATCACGCTCTGTGAAAGAGTACCTAAGCAATCACACTATAGGTATCTTCGAATTTAATGTTAACGGCAAGCCGTTTGAGTGCGAAATTACCAGAGAAGAATTCGAGCAGGCAATCAGTTCTTTGGTTAATAGGACTATCAATATAGTCACTCGTACTATAAGTGATATAGATCTTAAAATTGACGATATAAGAGGAGTAATTTTAGTTGGTGGTGCAACTAGAACACCATTGGTTCAAAACTCACTAGTTAAACTCTTTGGAAATAAAGTACTAAATGACGTGGATCCAGATAAAGCAGTTGCCATTGGGGCAGCTCTGCAGGCTCATGATTTAACTTCGAGCTCAAAAGATAGGAATATTCTCCTGGATGTTTTACCTCTATCACTTGGCATAGAAACTATGGGAGGCATAGTTGAAAAAATCATACCAAGAAATACGCCACTGCCAGTTTCAGAAACAAAAGAGTTTACAACTTATATTGATGGGCAAACAGCAATGAAAATTCATGTTTGTCAGGGAGAACGTGAAATGATAGAGGATAACAAATCTCTAGCGCAGTTTGAACTAAAAGGTATACCTCCACTGCCTACAGGTTCTGCAAGAGTTGAAATAGAATTTACAGTTAACGTTGACGGAATCTTGACTGTTACTGCAAGAGAAAAAACTACTGGAATTGAGCAGACAGTTAAAGTAAATTCAAGTTTTGGCTTGAGTGAAGCTGATGTTCAAAATATGGTTAACCAGTCAATAAACAGTTTTGACGAAGATATGAAGGCTCGTTCCCTTGCAGGTGCTAAAATTAATGGAAATAAACTCATACACTTGGTTGAAAACAATAATAACCTTTCCACTGATCAAAAGTTGAAAAACCTATTACAAAATGCAAAAAACGCTTTACAAGGCAATGACTTGAATGAAATTAACAACACTATCGCCGAGTTAGAAAATTCTTCTTTAGAGTTGTGTGAATTAACAAATAGGTAGAAAAAGCTTACACAACCTTGTGCAATACCCTATTTAATCTCAAAGCAACAGGTAACCTGAAATTAAATGGTAACCAATCGACCTTTCCTAATTTAAATGATAAACCAACTATGCTTACACGCCCAATGATATTTTCCATTGGTACAAAACCAACTTCAGGAAACCTACTATCTAAAGAATTATTTCTATTGTCTCCCATAACGAAAAATTGATCGTTAGGTACATAATAAACCGGAGTGTTATATGATAGCTTATTAGAAATGTCATCTACCAAAATCTCATGTTCCTTGCCACTTAAAAGCGTTTCTATATATCTTGGTATGTTACGATTTGACTCATAATCAAAAAAACTTTCAATTTGCCTTCGCTCTACTTTCTGATCATTTAGGTATAATTCTCCCTCTATCATTTGCACTTTGTCACCTGGTGTTCCTATTACTCGCTTAACAAACCTGATGCTGTAATTTCTTGTGGGTTTGAAAACTACTATGTCGCCACGCTTTGGAGGGGTATAAAAAATCCTGCCGCTAAAAATGTTTGGAGAAAATGGAAAGGAGTGTTTACTGTAACCGTATGAATATTTACTAGTAAAAATGTAATCCCCTTCAAGTAGGGTGCTTTTCATTGAACCAGAAGGTATATGAAATGGCTCGAATAAAAAACTACGTATTGATAGCGCAATCAACAGTAAAAAAAACAATGAAGATAAAAATCTTCCCGTTCTTATCACCCAGTTTTTGCTTAGTTCTTCCAACTTTTCCAACTTTGTTTTTCTTATAGATTAAGCTTATTATAATACATAAATTAAAAAATGGTAATATGAAATTTTACTTGTGAATGTTATTCCTCTATTCAAAACAATTTTGAAAAGGCGGTTCATTTCTTTCAACGGTGTCATCCAAGTAGCGTGACACATAACTGTACGAACATTGCAATTTGCAGGTGGCAGATGAAAGTAGCTGATGCACATCTGTACGAACATTTGCTTTTGTTAAGGTATAGCTCTTTTTACAATAATCCGAACAGACCGTAATATGCTACTGGCCTGCTATAGCCATAAACACATATCTTATCGCATTCGGACTATTATAAGAAAGGCTATAGTTAGCCTTTCTTAAGTAGCGATGCAACAAAGCCATTCCAGTGTCAGCTACTTTCATAACACCATATTATAGCCTTTCTTATAATAGTCCGAATGCGATAAGATATGTGTTTATGGCTATAGCAGGCCAGTAGCATATTACGGTCTGTTCGGATTATTGTAGAAAGAGCTATAGGATTATAAGCAAACTATTGAAAATCTTGTTTTTTTGCAATCAATCTGATCAAATTTAAGAATAGTAATTTGTTATTTATATTAATAAATTTAATTCTATTGAAAATAGCTAAAGCATTGAAATTCTTGAATTTTAGCCGGATTGGTAAATGGTAGTGAAATTTCTTTTACTCAAATTTAGGTATTCATTGACCGTTCTTGTTATAAATACCAGAATAATAAGCTACTGATATTCCCTATCTTTTTTATCTTTAATCCATCATAGCTAGCGATGCAACAAAGCCCACTGGAATCCAGGTTGTAACCGTTCACGGATTGTGAGAATGAATAAAGAACTAAGCAGTCGTAACTTTTGGAAGGGATTTTGGCCATTGAGACGTGATGTCAAAAATATCGACAACATTCTTTCCACAAATCTTTCTCCATGTTCCGACCAGGTGAAAAAGCTGTTTTTACGATAGCCGTCTAATTTGCCGTTCTGCAAGGTTGTTGATTGACTTCAGGCTTTCGTAAAAACTTCCACACCATATCCTCGGCCTTAACATCTTAATGGCCATTCTCAAACCATTCACAAGCCTTGTCATTTCATTCCCCCCCTTTTTGCATTAGTTGTGTAGCATCTTTTAATATTAGCAAGGCCTATAATAGTGCAACACTGCCTTACGTATTGCCAATCCAAATTCTACTTGCTGTAAAATAACACAATCTGCTACATCGCTGCTAATCTCAATCCCTCTGTTTATTGGCCCTGGGTGCATAACAATCGCATCTGGTTTTGCGTATGATAGCTTTTGTGAATCAAGTCCATACAAATAAAAATATTCTTTCTCTGAAGAACTATTATTCATGCGCTCTTTCTGCAATCTCAAAAGCATAATTACGTCAGCATCCTTTATACCTTCAATTAATGAATAATGGACTGAATCTACTTCAGGAAAATGCTTACAAATCAAAGTTGGTGGTGCGACCAAGTTTATCTCTGCTCCAAACATTTTTAGCAATCTTATATTTGATCTTGCAACTCTACTGTGCAGAATATCTCCACATATCACAACTTTGAGGTCCTTTATTTGCTTTTTGTGATTGCTGATTACAAGATAGTCTGCAAGAGCTTGAGTTGGATGTTCACTACTTCCATCGCCTGCATTGATTAGCGAGCAGTTAACATACTTTGCCAGTGTATTAATGATACCACTACTTTTATGCCTGATTATTATGTAATCAGGATTCATTGCATTTAATGTTTTGATCATGTCTTTTAGATCTTCTCCCTTGTTAATAGAAGAAGATCTTATTGGCAAAGTTACAACATTTGCTCCAAGGCTTTTTGCTGCTATTTCAAAAGACGCAAGTGTACGCGTTGAATCTTCAAAGAATAAATTTATTACTGTCTTATTTTCCAAGATATGACTATTTGCAACTTCTTTTTTAAGGTACTGGTTGGCCAACTTAGTTATATTTTCTACATCATCGACTGTAAGGTCTGAGATGTTTAACAAATTCCTTCTCTTGTTCATAGTTTCCTTTTCAACTACTTGAACCTATTCTACTTTCTTATTACCTTTTTTCAATAGACTTCTTGTGCAGCAATTGTTTTGGTGAAAGAACGGAAAAAGATAGTAAAGTCAAAATTAAGTTAGAAGGAAGAAAAAGTTCAGCGAGTCAAGAGTAAGGTATATTAGCATAAATCTTTCATCCCAATGTTTAGTGGCGCTGGGGATTACTTCCACTTACACTCATCCGCTATCATAACAGCCTCAAAAAGATGCTTCTCAAGTTCACTTAGAGGCAAATCACTTTGTGAATAATTTCCCCAAGATTTTAGTATATCGGAAGTTTCAACGCCTTCAATAATAGGATATTCTTGGTTTTTTTTAGCGTATAACTCTTGAGCCTGCTTGCTTACTAAAAATTCCAATAAGACTATAGCATTTTCCCTGTTTTTTGCGTTTTTTGTTACTGCTGCACCACTGATGTTTACCATTACACCGTGATCGTTGCGATTAGGAAAAAAAGCCCCTAGCTTGTCTGCAACATTCTTTTTATTTTCTGATGAAAGAATTCTCGCAAAGTAGTAGCTGTTTACTATTGCAACATCTCCCTCACCCGCTGCTACGGCGTAAATTTGATCAGTATCACCACCACTTGGTTTTCTTGCCATATTGCTCACAATTCCGCTTACCCATTCTTTCGTCTTTTCAAAACCATTATTTGCAATCATAAAAGCAATTAACGATCTGTTATATGGACTTGTAGAAGAACGCACTAATATTTTTCCTTTCCATTTTTCATTTGCTAAATCTTCATAAGTACTTAAGTCCTTAGGGTCTACTGACTCTTTATTGTAAACCAATATCCTAGCTCTTTTTGTAAGACCAAACCAATAATCTTCACTGTCTCTAAATCTTGCAGGTATAACACTTTTTAAAACCTCTGAATCTACTTGAGATAAAAGTCCTCTTTTTTTTGCTAGAATTAAGTTGATTGCATCAGCAGTCAAAAATAAGTCAGCTTCACCACCGTTTTCCATTCGTGAAAGTAGCTGAGAATAATCATCAATGATGTAACGTACTTTAATACCTGTATTTTTCGTGCATTCATCAAACAAAGTACGTACTAATTCTTCTTTGCGCGATGAATAAACATTTACCACTTGTGAGTCATTAGTTCCGTCGTTTCTGTATAAATAAGTAATAACTATCAATATAATTGCTATTAAGGATGTGAATATAAAGGCTTTTTTCATATTGGATAAAAAATAACTTCTTTCAGTTAAAGTTACCAAGATGGTACAACTTTAGCAAGTGTAAAGTTCGTTAGATAAATCATAAAAACTTCCTTGACAAGCTTCGCCGGCCCCCTTATCATGAAACTGAAGGTATTCAGTTATCTTCATCTGTGCAGATTAAACAGCAAGAAAACAACGTAGTTGGCGTCTTATTTTTAATTTTTTGCACTATGTGCACCTTATGTCTTCACAATATTTCTAGGTTTTTACCTACACAAGCTGAAACGCGCTATTTAAAACATTAAAAAACGCCAACTTAAAAAATGGATAGTGAATAACTAGCTACCCTAGGGTTTCTTTTGCCTTTTTTTCTGTTTAGTAAATTGTATCCGTTCAGCGGAGTGGTAGAATAAGGTAGACAAAGTGATCTAAAAAGATAATCATAGAGCAAAAGTGAGGTAATATGGTAAACCTTTTAGAACTTTGCAAAAATTTACAGCAAAAAATAGAAAAACTGAAAGCAGAGATAGAAAACTTAAAAACAGAAAGTAAAGCTTTAAAGATAGAGAACGCTGAATTAAAGGAAAGGCTCGGTTTAAATTCAAAAAACTCATCCCTGCCCAGCTCAAAAGAGCTATACAAAATAAAAAAGGACAAGCCAAAAAGCGAAAGGAATGTTGGCGATCAGGTTGGGCATAAAGGAAATTTTCATGCCACAATGGAAGCGGATAAAGTAGTAAAAATAGAGTTGCCTAATATTTGCGAATGCGGAGGAGAGCTTGTAATATGCGAAAACCTTATGTTCACCAAAAAGTTGATCTTCCGGAAATTAGGCCTTATGTAGTAATTGGAACATGGTCGTTGTTGGAGATGCAGAAAAAGAAAAAGTAGCAAGTTACCAGAAGGTGTTACGCCAGATACATTTGGTCCAAGGGTTAAGTCTATAATTGCAGCACTCAGCGGATTTTACAAAAACTCAAAGCGTGAAGTGGCTAGTATCATAAATGACATTTTTAATTTGAACATAAGTGTTGGCAGCATATCAAATCTTACTATTACCCACAAATATGAGGTTCGTGAGCAATTCGCCATCCTTCTGCTAAATCAAAGAGATGTTTATATCCTTTCAAAAGAACATAAGGTCCTGGTTCTGGGTCATTTTTTCCTGCTAAATGGCCTCCAAGTTCATGAAACAGCTTCTTTTATGTTGGGAACTACACTTGGACATGGTTTTCTGTGTATTTTAACGTATAAAACTTTCCATTCCTCTTCAGCTAATAAGGTAGTATAGCTCTTTTTACAATAATCCGAACAGACCGTAATATGCTACTGGCCTGCTATAGCCATAAACACATATCTTATCGCATTCGGACTATTATAAGAAAGGCTATACATGGTAATGTTGGGTTAGCTCTTGCAATTGATGTAATAAAGAAGATCCTCCAAGCAATAATACTCACAACTGTTAGATATCTCATTAGTCTTTCTGCTATTCCAAGCCTACATTCTTCAACTTTGAGACCGAATTTAAAATTTTATGTAATATCTCTATTTTCCATCTAAGGCAATTGTAAGTTAAAAACGTGATATAAAAGAGATAAGAGAGAAAGATAACCCTGCTCACTAGGAATAGCGGGCGTGCGCGACCGAAAGGAAATTGGTATTACAACCGTTGGTATCAAGGTACGCTAGCCCTATCTCTCGATACGTTTGAATAGTTGCTTGGGACATATATATGCACCCGTTTACAATCTTAAATTAACTAAAACTATCGAGGTTTATTATGGTTACATCTTATCAAAATTTTATTGGCATTGACATCGGAAAATTTAAAAATGTCGTTGCAATTCACAAACAGAAGAATGCTGTCGAATTTGATAATAATGCTTCTGGTTGGCAACAATTATTTCAAGAGTTTTCAGATATTCTACCTAATGCTTTAGTGACTTTAGAAAATGCAGGGAAATATGAGCTTGGCTTATCACATTTTCTTACCGACAAAAATATTGCCGTGCATCGAGCTAATACTCGTAAAGTAAAAAGCTTTATTTTATCTCACGGAACTTTAGCAAAGTCTAGATGCAAGAGCTCTTGCTCAATATGGATTTGAACGCCATAGAACTATCTCTCTATTTGTACCTACCTCTACAGAACAATCAACTTTGGCTGCACTTTGTCAACGTCGTGATGATATTACGCAAATGAGAACTCAAGAAAAATGCAGACTTGAAGCACCGGAAAATGATCATATAAAAGAAAGCTGTCAAAAGACCATTGAGTTTTTCGATAGTCAAATAAACGAACTCAATGATATAGCTCTTTTTACAATAATCCGAACAGACCGTAATATGCTACTGGCCTGCTATAGCCATAAACACATATCTTATCGCATTCGGACTATTATAAGAAAGGCTATACTATACAAAAGATTATTGATGAAAGCCGCGAATTACAACAACGCCAAAAAATTCTTAAAACAGTTCCTGGAATAGGTAAAAAGTTATCACAAGATTTTTTGTGTTTAATGCCAGAGCTTGGTTACTTAAACAGAAAAGAAGTAGCAAGTCTTGCCGGAGTTGCACCGCATCCAAAAGAAAGTGGTAAAGCTGTTGGTTACCGAAGGATTACAGGTGGTAGAAGTAACGTTCGTTCAAAGCTCTTTACAGCCGCTATGGCTGCTACAAGGTCAAAATCTATACTTGGCGCCTTTTATTCTAAGCTTGTTGAAAGTGGTAAGAAGAAGATGGTGGCTATAACAGCCCTAATGCATAAAATTATAGTATAGCCCTTCTTATAATAGTCCGAATGCGATAAGATATGTGTTTATGGCTATAGCAGGCCAGTAGCATATTACGGTCTGTTCGGATTATTGTAAAAAGAGCTATAATTGCTAATACAAGACTTAAAGAAGCAATTAATTTGCATACTTAAAAATCTTCACAACGGTAACTGAAATTGGCTAATGAATATGTGCGTCCACACAGACTTAAAGCACATATTCATTAGCTTAAGCAGAAATTGCTGTGGTAGCTGTTTGATATAAAATTCTATTTCTATGACAAACGGGTTTTTATTGCCCATATAATTTGCAAAATTACACAAATAAAAAAATTTTTAAAAAACATAGTTGATAGCACTGACAGAAAATATCGTGGCTATGAGCAAACGAGAAAATTGCACGTAATGTTGAATATAAACAACAAAAAAGCCATAGCTGTAAAATACAGTAACGGCTGATCACTATGGAGCTTGTGATTTGCTAAAAGAAGTCGATTTTCAGTATGTCATAAAAGTACTATATGCAGATAGAGCATGTGATAGGCACAAGTTTTATAAGTTGTGTAACGAATATGATATAAAGACAAAAATTCCACCAATAAACAATGCGGCAGAACATCCAGAAATAGATTATATGTCTGACAGGAATGCTGCTATTAGGTTAATAAAATTATACGGTGAAGATGGCATGAAAGAATGGAAAAAAGAAGTAAATTATGGGAAAAGATCTTATATTGAAGGGTTTTTCTCAAGATTAAAGCAAATATTCGGATTTAGTTTTAGGAATAAATCTGAGATAAATCGAGAAAAAGAACTGCTAATCAAATGCTATTTGCTTAATAAATTCACTGATATTGGTATGGCTAAATTTGAGACAGTTACATGAATTTACCATAAATCACCATCTCATAAAGTATGATGCAACAAAGCCATCCCAGTGTCTGGGCACTGGGATGACACCCTTTTGGATGGAAACCAGTGTCAGGTACTCGGATGATACCTTTTTCTACTTATAGCTCTTTTTACAATAATCCGAACAGACCGTAATATGCTACTGGCCTGCTATAGCCATAAACACATATCTTATCGCATTCGGACTATTATAAGAAAGGCTATAATTTGGGTTATGCAAGAAGTCTATTCGCGGTATAGATTCCGTTAACACGTAGCGGGATGACGGTTGTCGGTAAATCTAAGTCAGTTTAGCTATATGCTTTTAATTCCCCCAAAAGAAGAATTAAATATGTGAAGTTCTAGTTGATATGACTTAATGAATGGTTAGTTTAAATTACTAATTTATTTAAGAGATTTTGATAATATTTAACCCACTCGCTTTTCTATTTTCCATATCACGATGTGCTTGAATTATTTCATCAAATTTATATTTTTTATTGATCCGTACAGTTAAAAGTTTTTTTCTTATCATCTCGAAGATTTCCATTGTGGTAAGCACTAATGTGAATCTATCATGCTTATAATGATATATTAAGGTTCCAGTTGCAAATAACGAACGTGAACTAAGTAAAGAAAAACTAATAGGAGCGTTACCTGATATCTGCCCATAGGAAACGTATATGCCGAACCTGCCTAAAGATTCAAAAGAGAGCTTACTTGTAGCGTAACCTATGGGGTCATACACTGCACCTACTCCTCTGTTTTGCGTAATCTCCATAATTTTAGAAACGAAGTCTTTATCATTGTAGTTTATTGCGTATGTGCAGCCACTTTGTAAAGCTATCTTCATTTTTTCATCAGAGCTTACAGAACCTATCACTACACCTTTTTTATCCTTTGCCCATTGGCATATTATTTGTCCTAAGCCACCATTAGCCCCATGAACTAGCACAAAAGCACCAGGCCTAACTTTATAAGATTGATTAACTAAATAGTGAGCTGTCATACCTTTAAACAGCACTGCAGCAGCAACTTCATCAGATATGTTATCTGGAATTTTTATCAGATATTTCTGGTGTATAATGCGCTTTTCACAATATGCCCCTGGAGGAGCTGTGCAATATCCAACTCTATCTCCGACCTTCAACCCATCACTGATTTTTTTACCAAGCTTTTCAATAACTCCCACTGCTTCTACCCCAAGCACCGATGGTAGATCTTTAATTTTGCGCATACCTTTTCTGTGCTCTAAATCATAACGATTTAAGCCGATAGTTGTGTGACGTACTAAAACTTCCTCGCCTTTTGGCTCACCTATGCTCTTATCTACAAATTCTAATACTTCTGGTCCCCCAGTTTTTTTAATTTGTATAGCTCTAACCATGATGAATATTAAGATAAAAACTTTGATTATGTTATCTAACAATTAATATTTTGCAAAGTTATTGTTTTCACAATCAATAGACTTCTTGCGTTACCTCCTGTCATTCCAGTGTCAGCTACTTGGATGACACCCTATTGATTACTGAAATGACACGGTTTGCAAACATTCTGTTACTTAAGCTTAAAGAACGTGTATGATAGTGTTATTTCGCCCAAATCTTTTGTATTACTATCAAGCATTATCTCAGGATCTATATAGAAAGATACGGGCATAGCTGCTTTTTGTTTTGGTAGCAACATTTGTTCTTCAAAACAAAAGCATGCAACTTTATTGAAATACTTACCTGCTTTAAAAGGCGTAACATTATACACCGCCATTCCAAATGAAGGCTGATCAGATAGATTTTTTGCGTAATAAAACGCTAAACTTTGTTCTCCTATGTTTACGTCAACGTAGTTAGTTTCTGATTTAAACTCCCAAGGTAGATCGGACATTATATCAGCATTGAAATGGACCCTGATCTTTTGGTTAGTTATATTTGTTGTTGTGTTAGTTACTTTTCTTATTGTGCCACCATACCCAGTAGCTTTACAAAAAATGCTATATAGAGGCACCGATGCATATGTAAGACATATCATCGATACAACTAAAGATATTAAAAAGAAAACTATAGAATTCTTACTACCTTTCCTTAAAAAGGAAAACATCTAGTCCCTATTATTGAACAAGTTAAGTAACCTGAGTAGATTGAGAAATATGTTAATAAAGTTAAAATAAAGATCAGTTGCACCCAGTATTGCCAATTTAGTAGTAACGACTTCTGATCCGTCGTTATATTTATAATAAACGTCCTTGATTCTTTGAGCATCATACGCAGTCATTAAGGTAAAGACTATTACTGATATGAACGATATTGCAAAGTAGAGAGGACTACTTCCAAGGAATAAATTTACTATGGATGCTATAATTATCCCCAAGACTCCCATAATCAAGAAAGAGCCCATACTTGTAAGATCTCTTTTTGTGGTATTACCATATAAAGCCATAGAGCCAAACATAATTGATGTAATGAAAAACGCTCTTGCTATATTTTCTGCAGTATAAACTATAAAAATATAAGATAAGGAAAGCCCCATTAACACTGAGAACGAGAAAAATATAGTAACGGCAGACTGAGCACTTAGGTGTTGAATTCTATACCGCATATAGATCACCAATGCAGCTGGAGAGAATATTATCACAAGCGACAGAACAGGATTAGAATGAATTACCTGAAAAAGACCTGAAAACACCGTTAGGAACGCGACAAGCCCTGTAACACCCAAAGCCAAAGCCATGCAGTTATATACTTTAGTTAGGTAACTTCTAAGCCCAGCACTGTAGTAAGCGCCTTGAGAGCGAATATCCTGTTCATTTCTCATATAAGACATAATATAACTCCTTTTATCCATTACTTAACACATTATAATATAAAACCACATTTTTATCAAGTGTTTTTATTATAAACAGCTATGCGCTGGCATTTGTTTTAATATAAATAGAATATAGGCCTATTGCCGATGCATTTGAAACATTTAAACTGTTAATTGCATTTGACATTGGTATTTTTAAAAGATAATCACAGTTTTCTTTAACTAGTCTTCGTACCCCTTTCTCTTCAGAACCAAAAATAATTACTCTTTTTTTCTCAAAACTCTTTATTTCATCTATATTTTCTTTAGTATTGCAATCAAACCCATAACACCAGTAACCGACCTTTTTTAAATACTGCATAGTTTTTACTATATTTGTAACGTATATTAGCGGGACAATATCTAATGCTCCGCTTGCTGCTTTTGCAATAGATGCATTTTCGCTCGGTGAATGGTTATGTGGTAAAACCAATGCATTGACATTAAAACAAGCTGAAGTTCTTAAAATTGACCCAATATTGTGCGTGTTAGTGACTTGATCTAAAATGACTATAGTAGAGCTATCGTTCGAGCTTTCAGCTATTTCTTCAATGCTTAAGTTATAAAGAATAGGGGCAACATTTAAAGCAATTCCCTGATGGTTAGCACCTTTGGGTAAAACGTCATTAAGTATTTTGCTTTCTACTAATCGAACTTTAATGCCCTTACTGTCTACACATTGCCTAATTTCTTTTTTGTACTCTCTATAGAAATTTTCTGTTGCTAACAGTTCTATACACCGCCTATTTTTATTCTTCAGTGCTGACATGCAGGTGTGCTTTCCATACAGCCAAAAATTCTCATTAGTTTTTGACGATTTCATCGTATTATTGAAAATCGGGTTTTTATAGAATAAGCAACATTTTACTATGTTTAGATATTGTTGTAAAATTATACAATTCGATTAATGCGTTTATGTCGAACGATGAGTTGGATTGGCAAAAAAATGTTAAGCCAATAGAATGTAGAAAAGTTACTTTGAAAGTTGATCATAAAGTAAATATAAAGTCTATGGTTGATAAAGGTACCTCCGACTTACAAGGGAATTTTCTTAATACCAATAATGGTAACTCATCATTTTGTCTTGACTACAACACAAAATCAAAGATTGATAGGGGTAAATATTTTATAAGCGATAAGCTCGATTTGCATGGCTATAATATAGAGGATGCTTACTGTAAATTGATAGATTTTATTATCAAAAATTATCGAGCAGGAAATAGATGTTTATTGGTAATTACGGGATACGGCAGTGCAACAAATAAAACAGACACTATAAAGAATAACTTAAATAAGTGGTTAAATGATACTAAAATCCAGTATATGGTTCTATACTACCAGCAAGCTACGAAAAAACATGGTGGTAAAGGAGCTTTTTATGTTTTATTAAGAAGGCTTAGGTCCTATTAGCTGCTTAAGTTTCCTTTTAAGCCTTAATTTTTCTTGTATAACCATACAGTGTTCGGCAGCGCGTGACGCGCAACTGTACGAACATTGTGATTTGGGTCTACCAGGAAGGATGTCTCCCAGTACCTCTTTTCCCGTCATCCCGCTACGTGTTAGCGGGATCTCATTTCACTTTATGAGGGTGTCATCCGAATAGCTTGACTACTTGGATCCAGATTGGATACTGAGTTGGTGAGTATAAAAGTATAGCTTCTACGTCATACCGCCGCGGTATCTCAGCCGCTAACAAGTAGCGGGGTGACGAGTTACTATACCGCTGCGAACCGTCATACCGCGATTTATTCCATAGCTGTACGAACATTCATTTTTGAAGGTAAACTGCACAGCAAATGGTGTCATTCCAGTGCTTGACACTGGAATCCAGCCGGCTTTGTTGCATCGCTAGCTATGGTGGATTAAAGATAAAAAAGGTGGAGAATATCAGTAGCTTATTATTCTGGTATTTATAACAAGAACGGTCAGTGAATACCTAAATTTGAGTAAAAGAAATTTCACTACCACTCACTAATCCGGCTAAAATTCAAGAATTTCAATGCTTTAGCTATTTTCAATAGAATTAAATTTATAGCCTTTCTTATAATAGTCCGAATGCGATAAGATATGTGTTTATGGCTATAGCAGGCCAGTAGCATATTACGGTCTGTTCGGATTATTGTAAAAAGAGCTATACTATTCTTAAATTTGATCAGATTGATTGCAAAAAAAAAACAAGATTTTCAATAAGTTGCTTATAATCCTAATTATAGTTAGCCTTTCATAAGTAGCGATGCAACAAAGCCATTCCAGCGTCACGCGCTGCCATGTGATATACAAATTTCCTTCGAATTACAACGTACGTGCGCTCTATATGCACTTGATTGACAAATGCTCTCTTATCAAAATCTCAAGAATCTGCACTATATTTAATGCTGCGCCTTTGCGCAGGTTGTCAGCCACTATCCACATATTTAATCCGTGCTCAACAGTATTGTCTCTTCTAATACGCGATACATATACAGCATTCTCCTGTACAACATCAATTTGAGTTATGTATTCACTATCTTCACGCCTGTTGTACACTAAAACTCCACTATCTTCGGCTTCACTTAGCACTTCACGAGCTTGTTCTTCAGTGATATGTTGATCAAATTCCACATTTACTGCCATAGCGTGACCGATAAAGACGGGTACCCTTACACAAGTTGCAGTAACTTTTATATCTTCCTCTAAAATTTTTTTTGTCTCCTCTTGCATTTTCCATTCCTCTTCTGTAGAACCATTTTCCATGAATTCTCCTACATGGGGAATGCAATTGAATGCTATTTGCTTAGAGAATATCTTGGGTTTTTTAGCTTCGTTCATAAAGATTTTTTTTGTCTGGTCATAGAGCTCATCCATTGCTGCTTTGCCTGCACCAGAAGTTGATTGATAAGTTGAAGCAACGATTCTCTTTATTTTTGCTTTTTGGTGTAATAGATGTAGTACTAGCAGCATCTGTATTGTAGTACAGTTTGGATTGGATATTATGTTGTGGTTTTTATATTCCATAATTTTTTCTTTATTAATCTCTGGAATAATGAGTGGCACACCCTCTTTCATTCTAAAATGGGAACTGTTATCTATCACGATGCATCCAGCCTGTGTTGCAATTGGTACATACTCTTCAGAAACATGAGATCCAGCACAGAAAATGGCTACATTAGTTCCAACGAAGTCATAATCCTCAAGGCATAAAACTGTTAACTCTTTGTCACCAAAGCTCACCTTCTTCCCTTCTGATTTTTTCGACGCAAGTGCAATAACGCAATCTATTGCCTCATCTTGAAATTCAGCAAGCGTGCTTAATACCTCACGCCCTACTCTTCCGGTTGCTCCAATAACAGCAATTTTGTATCTCATATAGATGAACCTCTAATTTTAAAGTTCTATTATATTTTTACTGACAAAATTTACAATTGTTTTAATATTTTTATCTTGCAATTAATTGTAATTTAGCTATTATTATGCAATATTAGTAATATTACATAATGAAATGAAAGATGAGTAAGGAATACGATGAAACTAAGGTTAAACCTTCAATGTCTACACCTCAAGGGCCTGAAGGAACCAATGGATCAAAGGCCCAAAGTGTTCTTTCGAATAAAAGAAAGCCTACAATAAATTTTGATGATAAAAAGTATGGTGTAAAAACCTCTAAAATAGACCAACAGTCTCTAAACAAAAGACAAGAATCTTCAAAGCTAAGAGATCTCTTAAGGTCAATACCAATAATAAGGAGATTTTTAGCAAGGATTTTCACACCTGAAAAAATAGAAATCATCAGTAACCCTATATATGACAACATGGAAGCATATAAAAAATCGCAGGAAGATTACCCTAGTAAGATAAAAGATGAAACTAGTATAGATGATGAACACACAAAAGAAGTAGGTAGTAAACTTGAGAAGGGTAATGTTGAACAAGTGGACAACAAGAAAAGTCGTAGTTCATAAATATCAATCATTTAAAAATTATCTCTAGTTATAACATTGTATCTGTTCAGATGCATGGCTCATGTACAAATATTGAAACAAAAATTCCAGTGCTCCTTTCTCGTCATCCCAGTGCGTGACACTTGTATCTTTATGATGTGAGGCATTAGAGCTAAAATACCTCACAGGGAGGGTGAAGCTGATGCGACACTAATGCCATTAAGCCAGATTTTGCTTCCCTCCCATAGAGTTAAAGACTGAACAGTATCTTTTGGAATTATATCCCGTATTACAAGGTTAGTCTAAACTCTCAGTTTATAGCTCTTTTTACAATAATCCGAACAGACCGTAATATGCTACTGGCCTGCTATAGCCATAAACACATATCTTATCGCATTCGGACTATTATAAGAAAGGCTATAATTGTAATTTTGTTGGATAATTTGTTTGACAGCAGAGACAGTATCTGGGATCCAGATTGGGCACTAAGTTGGTAAACACGAAAGCGATTAATCCTTTACAACGTTTTTGATGGAACTGCGCGAAAGAACTGGATGCCAGTGGGCTTTGTTGCATCGCTAGCTATGATGGATTAAAGATAAAAAAGGTAGAGAATATCAGTAGCTTATTATTCTGGTATTTATAACAAGAACGGTCAGTGAATACCTAAATTTGAGTAAAAGAAATTTCACTACCACTCACTAATCCGGCTAAAATTCAAGAATTTCAATGCTTTAGCTATTTTCAATAGAATTAAATTTATTAATACAAATAACAAGTTACTATTCTTAAATTTGATCAGATTGATTGCAAAAAAAACAAGATTTTCAATAAGTTGCTTATAATCCTAATTATAGTTAGCCTTTCATAAGTAGCGATGCAACAAAGTCATGCCAGTGTCACGCACTGGCATGACACCCATTTCTTCCTATAGTTGTCTTTTCTCGTCTACCTTATTTTGCCACTCTGCTGAACAGATACATAACATTTGCTATACAGAAACTCTGCGATACCAAAATAAATAAAGAGGTACGCCACTTGCAGTGAATAAGCTTGCGGTCAGCAAGGTATTCACAGAAGTTTCAAATATTACCCAGCAGCAAAAGGTTGTTGCTATACTGCCAATTAAAAATTTGTAACAACTCTTTTCTTGCACAATAACTTTGAGAAAAGCAAGACTGCATGCAAGGTAAACAAATAAAAATGAAACTACAGAAAAGTCGATAATTGATGTGATCTGCTTAGCAAAATTGTTGCTTGAAGTGAGGATTAGTAAAGTTGCAGTTCCAACTGAGCTAGTTGTTATGCCCCAGAAAGGAGAACCGTGCTTGTTTCTTTGAGCAAAAAACTGTGGCATCAGTTTATCTTTTGCAAGGCCAAGGGCCACTTGTCCACTAGCTAGTACCCAAGCGTTTAAAGTACCAACACAAAAAATGAACGCAGTTATAGAAATAATCAAGTGCCAATTGCAAGAGGCCATAATTTTTATTGCGTCAACATATGGTGCTCTTGAACTTGCTAAATCATTGCCATTTATTAATCCCATAATTGCAAGATTGTTGATAAAATACACAACAGCAACAGAGATTGTTCCAAGTACCACAGCTCTTGGTATTGTTCTAGCTGGATTATCAACTGACCCTGCAGGTGCTGTTGCCAATTCAACTCCAATAAAACCCCATAGAGTAATAAGTGTAGAACGGGCAAGAATCTGCGATGTTGTAAGATTTGATATTTCTTCACTTATGATGAAGTTATTTCTATCAAAAAAAAACAATGCTGCTATAGGTATTACAAGCAATACAGAAATTTTTATCACCGTCAATAAAAACTCAACACGTCCAGCAGTAGCTACTCCTCTAAAATTTATTAGTGTAATAATTGTAAGTAATAACATCTCTAAAAACAGATGTACGTTTTGAATATCTTCATGGAAAAATGGTGTAAGATAACCAACACCCACAACTATTACGGCTGTTGTGCTAACCCATGAGATCACCCAATACGTCCAACCAACAAAAAAAGCTACAGCAGGGACAAAAGCATGCCTTACATAGACGTGAGGGCCACCCGTTTCCGGAAATTTTGCGCAGAGTGAGGCAAAAACTAAAGCAAGAGATATAGCACCAAGCCCTGATATTATCCAGCTTATAAGGCTATACATGCCATATGGAGCAAGGCTAATGGGAAGCATAAAAATTCCAGAGCCAATTTGGCTGCTAATCACTAAGGCAAAAATAGCCCAAAAACCTATTTTATTTGACACAATAATTCTTATCTAAATAGATTAACAATATACCCTAAACTCAGAAATTTCAATTGATCTTTTAACATAAAAACTTGTATTTTTTCAATTTATTCCTAAAATAGATTATATTAACAGATTATTAAGAGGGGTTATGAATCCGAGATTAAAAGCATTTTTGGTTGTTTGTAGTATTATTGCACTTTTGTTTCTCGTGTATTATTTAAATCTTCTTGTTAACTATATACTTGACCCGATTCTAGTTCGTCCCTTTGAAAGATTATACAAAAACTTAATTGTTGATGGTCTTTATGCCTATTTATCTACAAGCACTTCTAGCCCTGCACTAGCATTTTTGGCTACAGGTTTTATTGTTATTGCTGCGTTTATTTGCCTGAATAAAATGCTTCTTCCCTTGCAAGAGAAGATCATAAACAACTATACCTCCTTTAAAAACAACAATATTGATAGCAATAGCATGTTGTTTGAGGTTTATAAAGATCCAACAATAAAATTAAAGGACAAAATCTTATTCTTCAGTATACACTTGATATATTACCTACAGCTTCCATTTTTGTATATTGCATCAAAGGTATCAGCTCTACTTGGGTTTCTTATATTTAATTTTGGTTTATTATTGTTAAATTATGCACTGCTAATTCCAGTAGCACTTCTTGAGTTAATAAAATATCCATTAGTAAAACTCTTTTCACCTTTGGGTTTGAATGTAAAGCAGCTAAGCTTTTTGTTTAATGTAAGTGATGTGGGCACCGGTAGTCAAAGTGTTCATACTAGAAGTTTTGAGGAAAGTGTCATAAACTGCGCTGAAGAACTAAAACAGAAATTTGGAACTCAACCAAATGTACTCAATAAAGAGTTTGAAGACTACATAAATAATTCAGATGAGCTTACAACTAAGCAAAAAGAGCAATTAAAACTTTATCTTAACTTTAATGGTTCCAATGAAGCAGCTTGGCAAGAATCAAAAACTGGACTAACTCTCACACAAGCTGCAAACTTAGTTTCAACTGCTGCTAAGAATCAAAAATCAGATGTGAATTCACTATTACTAATGAATTTAAAGGATGGACTTGGTTTATGTACTCTGGGAATGTTCGATCGTATTATTTATTCGCTTAGTTGTCTTGAAGCGAAAAATAATTTCTTGGTTCAAATAAATGGAGCAGTGAACGTATTAATACCTAAATTTACTGAAAGATTTTTAAAAGAATATTGCAATTATAAAAAATTAAAAATTTTGGTAGACAAGTTTGAAGATTTTTACTCCGAAGATTATGCGGATAAAAATAATATAAGCGATGAGGTGAAGAGCAACATTAACCAATCAATAATAGAAATAAGAGAATTTGTCTTTAAAGAGCTTTACATAAAATCTTACGAAGAGTATGGAAAAAGTATTCAAAGAGGTGCCATAAAGCAAAAATTAAGGGGATTAGTTACAGATGATAGTATAAAGGAAGCAGTGTATTATTCAATGTATAATATAGAAATCCCTGCAGAACCACCTACTTATCTTGAAAGAGTAAAAGCATTTTTTGGAGGTCATGCAAGGTCTCCTGCTGCTTAGTGGTGGGCTCATGTCATGGTAGAAAATTTTGACTTTAGCTAAAAAAATTACTTCCGCATACTTGAAACCTCATTATAATGACAATTAGAGATGTTTCTCGAGCTCAAAATTTGTCTCCGTCTGCAGACTTTTCATTTAAATTTCAGTTAAAAATGTGGCGTATCTTCTTCAGTGTATGTGGGTGCACACGCATACTTAATCTCTGCCCAATGTGCATTGCATTTTTTCTGAATCTTGTTCATATGGGGGATTCTATGCCTAAAATTCCAGACACTTGACTTTAGCTAAAAACCATCTGGCGCCTATGGTTTTTTATAGTTTTGTCCTCCCTTTTCTGAATGGCTTGCAAGCTGCTATCTCTACAAAAACTATATTTTTCTTCAGAAGAGAGTTATATTGTAACTATGGACAAAATAATCATAAAAAAATTTGGTGGGACTTCGCTAACTGATTTAAACCGAGTTGCAAATTTGATAAAAAACGATATTGAGAAAGGTTGTAATGTAATCGTTGTTGTATCTGCTGTTGCAGGATTTACTGACCAAATGGTTTTTCAGGCTAGGCAAATCTCAAATTTAAGTTACAGACAAGAGTTATCAGAGTATGACGTTATGCTTTCAGCAGGAGAACAAATCTCTTGCGGTCTCTTAGCTATCACTCTCCAATCGATCGGAGTTAATGCTAAATCGTGGCTTGCTTGGCAGTTACCAATTGTAACTGATGATTTTTATTCTGAGTCTAAAATAAAAACAATAAAGATTGACCGTGTGAAAAGATCTTTTGCTGAGGGTTATACTGCTGCGATCATCGCTGGTTTTCAGGGTATAAATGATGATAGAATCACTACTTTTGGAAGAGGAGGCTCTGATATATCAGCAGTTGCCTTCGCGGTAGCCTTTGGTGTTAGAACTTGCAAAATTTTTACTGATATTGATGGAATATATACAGCAGACCCGAGAATTGTTCCAAAGGCACGCAAGCTCAAATTTATCTCTTACGATGAAATGTTGGAAATGTCGTCATCTGGTGCTAAAATATTGCATAATCGTTCAGTACAACTTGCAATGAAACATGACATTAAAGTGCAAGTGCTATCCACTTTTAAGGAAGTAGAAGGCACCACAGTGCTACACAAAAGGGAGGTACTAGAGAGATACTTAATTACTGGAATAGCTTATAGCACTAATGAAGCTCTTGTAACTTTCACTAACCTTGCAAATAACTTGCGCACTTTAAGAGACATAGCAGGAGCAAACGTTAAAATTGATATGATACATGGGTCAAGTTTTGTTATCTCTAAATTTGATATTGATTTAATGGAAAAGTTACTGAATAAGAATGAAAATTATGCTATAAACGATAATGTAGCTAAAATTTCAATAATTGGTATTGGTGTTATGTCTAACACTGAAGTGATGCACCGCACACTCAAGGTTTTAAGCGAAAAAAAGATAGAAATACTTGCTATCACAACATCTGAAATCAAAATCAGTATAATTGTTCAAAAAGAATGCGCTGTAGCTTTAGTCAAAGATTTACATACTGAGTATGAGCTTGATATGCAGCACTAGGATAGGCTTGACGTCCAGTTGTCTAAGAGTATGTCTTGAAAAGGAATGAGGAAAAAAATATGATAGTGTAAGTAAAAAATAGGAGGGAAAATTGTATCCAAGTGATATAAGTGATAAGGAATGGGAAATTTTGGAGCCACATGTTGCACAAGGAAAGATAGGGAGGCCAAGAAAGCACAATATCAGAACAATTATTAATGCAATAAGGTATATAATGAGAGGTGGTTGTCAATGGAGAATGCTGCCGAAAGATTTTCCTCCATGGAAGACAGTGTATGACTATTTTCTCAGGTGACGTAGTAATGGCAAATTGGAAAAAATACATAATATGCTAGTAAAAGAGGTAAGAAAAATGTTTGGTAAAAATGAAACACCTTCAGTAGGAATAATTGACAGTCAATCAGTAAAAACCACTCAAAAAGGGGATCCAGAGGATATGATGCTGAAAAAAAATAAAGGGTAGAAAACGTCATATTGTTGTAGATACAGTGGGCTTAATTATTGCGGCTGATGTTCATAGTGCAAGTGTTCAAGATCGTGATGGTGCTCTAAATCTTTTCACTCAAGCTAAATACAAGGCTCCAACTTTACGTAAGTTTTTTGCTGATCAAGGATACATAGCAAAACCGCTGTTTATTGGAGACAGGATACGATTACCAAGAAAGCTGTTGATGTTACAGGATTTTTCGACAATCTGGACCACAATTTAGCACTGCAGGCTATCAAGAAGCACACAGACTGCAAATGGGTCATACTGTATGTTGAAAGGTGGATGAAATCCCCTATTCAGCAAGCAGATGGCAGTAAGGTAGTTAGGGAAAAAAGGAGTTCCGCAAGGAGGTTCAATAAGCCCAATCATTTCAAACATATTTATGCACCATGCATTTGATATATGGATGAAACAAAATCACCCAACAGTACCATTTGAAAGATATGTGAATGATGCGATAGTGCACTGCAGAACTAAAAGACAGGCAGAATTTATGCGAGCAGCAATTGAAGAAAGATTGGCACAATGTAAGCTAAAATTGCAACCTGATACCAATGCCATTCCAAAACTCCATCATTATACTGCCTTAGTATAACCTTCTCACTTCTATTGTCTATTTGTTTGTTATGTAATAGAAATTGGTATGAGATTGAAGAATTAAGTGTGAACGGTTACAGAATTTTTGCCAGGAGAAACATATATAGCTCTTTCCATAAAAGTCCGGATGTGATAGGATAAGGGTAGATGATGATAAGGAGGTTGAATGCCAGCAGCATATAGTTATGATTTAAGAAAAAAAGCAATGGAAGCGCTAGACGAAGGAGAAAGCAGAGAAACAGTGGCAGCAAGATTTAAGATTGGACGAACTACTTTATGGGAGTGGCGGCAAAGAAGAAAAGAAACAGGAGACTTTCAATCAAAAAAACTTGGAAATGGGGGTTACAATCACAAAATTACCGACTGGGATACGTTTGCCAAATTTGCCAGAGAACACGGAGGAAAGACTCTATCGGAAATGGCTAAACTTTGGAACAACGTTAGTATCCAAACGATCTATCGAGCCCTTAAAAAAATTGGATTTACGCGCAAAAAAAGACATATGGATACAAGGGAAGAAACGAAGAAAAACGTGCTGAATTTTTGAAAATTATAGCGACAAAAGAACCTAAAAACTTAGTGTATATAGATGAGTCTGGCATTGATAACACCGAAGACTACCCCTACGGATATTGCCAGAAAGGACAGCGGTTTTATGCCTTAAAATCTGGAAAGAAAACTCAACGAATCAGTATGGTTGCAGCCTTAAGTGGAAGAAAGATAGTTGTTCCGTTAACCTTTGAAGGCCACTGTAATATGGATGTTTTTAATGGATGGTTTGAGCAATTTTTGACACCGATCTTGGAACCTGGACAGACTGACCTTACCCAGAAAAAGTGGAGAGAAAGAAAGGAGTTTTTTCGGGTAAAATAAAATTTTGGAGGATTAGAAATGGCAAGAGAATATACGGCAGAATTCAAATTGGAAGCTGTTAAGCTGACAAATGAACAAAGAAAGGTAGGTCAACCAGTTGCAAAAGTAGCAAGAGATCTAGGAATAAGGGATAGTGTATTAGGAAAATGGATGAAGAAATATAACGAAAAAAAGTCAGCGGCAAATGCATTTCCAGATGTAGCACCTTATGACAAAGAGAGATTTGATTTACAAAGCAAGAGTAACAAGGGAAAGAGACATTAAAAAAAAAAGCCCTGGCCAGTCAAAAAGAGTAAAATATTTTTTTATATAGTAACTGCTATAAAGTACAGGAATTATGTAGGATTTTCTGCTAGTGGCTACTATAAGTGGACTACAAGGAAAATAAGCAGTAGAGAATCAGCAAATAAAGAGTTATAGCTCTTTTTACAATAATCCGAACAGACTGTAATATGCTACTGGCCTGCTATAGCCATAAACACATATCTTATCGCATTCGGACTATTATAAGAAAGTCTATATTAGCAGATATTCAAAAAATATATCAAGCTTCTAAATGTAGATATGGAGCTCCTAAAATTCATGCTGAATTGAAGGCTTTGGGTAAAAGTTGCAACTTAAAAACAGTGCAAAGTATTATGCAGAAAAATGGTATTCAGGCTATATTGAGAAGAAAATTTAAAATTAAGAAACAACAAACGGACAGTAGCTCCCAATATATTAGACCAAAACTTGATTGTCGATCAACCAAATAAAGTATGGGATTACTTATATAAAAACCAAAGAAGGATGGCTATATTTGGCAACAATAATCGATCTATATTCACGCATGGTAGTTATAGCTCTTTTTACAATAATCCGAACAGACCGTAATATGCTACTGGCCTGCTATAGCCATAAACACATATCTTATCGCATTCGGACTATTATAAGAAAGGCTATAATGAGCAGTTCAATAAATAAACAATTGGTTATGGACTCTTTATTAATGGCCGTTAACAAGCGTAAACCTGCCAAAAATCTACTATTACATAGTGATCAAGGTTCACAATATACTTTGCAAGGTTATCAATATCTCTTATCCATAAAAAACATAGATGAGTCATAAAGGTTGTTGTTACGACAATTCTGTTGTGGAAAGCTTCTTCAGTTCTCTAAAAAGGGAGTTACCAATGGACACCTCTCGGCACTCTAAACAGCATATCAAAACTGCTATATTTGAATATATAGAAATTTTTTATAACAAACAACGTCACTATTAACTATTGCATTCCTGAGCATTTTGATTCATCATTCTCTTTGTGAAAAACATTCCAAACTTTCTCTCCACTTTTTCTGGGTAAGGTCAGTCAGCTACTTGGATGACAGGGGAGGGAGGTGCTACCCTGACAATCGTCATCCCGCTACGTGTTAGCGGGATCTAGAGATACCGCGAATGAATCGCGGTATGACGGTCTGCAGCGGTATGACGTAGGGCTGCACTAGCTATATCATGCATTTTATTAACCGACACTATAAACAATATCCTTACAATTATGAGATTGAACCACAACTTGCTCAAGCGTTAAGCTGCTGCGTTTAGCGTCTTTACTGTGATTTTCCCAAAGAACATTTGTTCTTTCTCGTTTTATTTCCTCAATGAATTTCCCATTAACATCTTTAGGATCAATCTCTTCTTCAGAATATATAAGGTTAGTGCAACTTGTTTTTCTATAATAATGCACGCCAAGACATATAATTGATAATGCAAGTATACCAGAACCTATAAGTAATGATAATCCTATGTTATTAGTCAAAAGGTTTTGGTAAAATTTTTGTACACCATTAACACCATGTGTTGCAAGTAGCCCTAGAGGAAACGCTATATTTGCAGCAACTACACCAGTAAATAATGCAGTAAATATTGGTCTGTCGTTAATTACTGATTTTATTTTATTAGTTCTAGTAATTACTTTTTCGTCAATGTTAGTGAAGCCTTGTTTAGCTTCCCAAGCATTAAGTACAAAATTTGAATGAGTGCCATTGCTATATTCCAGTCTTACAGATTTTATAGCTTTATCTTTTGGCTGGTGCTCCAACACCTCAGCTAAAATTTTATCCGCATCTTTTTTTTGAATGGAATGTTCTTCAGTATCTATAAATTGCCTTGTTGCAAAAAATATTGGACCAATTGCAAGCAATGCAGCAAGTGCGATAACTGGTATAGTGATATATTTTGGGCTGTTTGTAAAAAATGCAATAAATTTTGCTTTATCTTGTAAATATAATAAAGCTGCAGATATACTGAGTATAATAGCACTTGCAGTAAAAATTATAAAGCCCTTCTGCTGCATGGAATACTTTGCTCTTGGCAAGAATCTGTTTGTTTTTTTATTTGTTGTGCTACCTATATCAGAATTTAGTGACAAAGACTCTTCAGAGTCATCTTTGCTTTTATACGATGGTAAAGTATTTGAAGACGCACCTAAATCATCTTTTGAGTTTTGACCACCTATTTCACTGTCTAAACTCTTTTTCGAAGATTTTGTATTTGGGTTTATAACTGCATAAATATGTTCTTCTGATCCATTACCAGATAATCCTTCTAAACCTAAACTTGCTGTTTGTGATACCCAATCATGAGTCTCACCTTTTGTTTCTTCTAGGGAAGGAGGTAGTACTTCAGTACTAAGACCAAACAAATTTTTGTCTTCTTTGTCTTGTAAACCTGGAGCTTTTGGCAAAATCGGTGGTGCTCCATCACCATCTTTTTGTCGATTTACAGATGCATAAGTAGGATCCACTTCCTCATCATCTGATTCTTCATGTGACATTCCTTGCACACGTGGTACTACATTCAGTACACTTGAGATAGCATTTCCTGCTTCTTCAGGCGATGGTGGATCTTTTAGTGTTATCTTGCTATTGTCACCTGTTTGTTTGTAAGAAGTTAATTTTACTGTTGATTTTTCGACTGACCCATGCATATTCACTCCAAAGTTAATTACTATGCTGCATTGATTACGCTATAGTTATTAAGATATGGTAAATACCAATTTACGGATAATTATTAGTATAGAAATTGTCTATCAAAGATTCTTTCATTCAGAGGGTAATCTTTGTCAAAAAGCAAAGTTATTGTGTTTTCGTGGTCTTTTTGTATTTTTATCTGTGATATATTATGAAACTCCTTGTAATCTGATACTACAAGTGCTGGACGGTTTTTTGTGTCGTTAATGTCAATTTGTACGATCGTATCATTTGAAATTAGCGCTCCATTCCAATGCCTTGGGTAATAGCTATTGATAGAGGTTAATGCAAGTAAATTTGAATTTAGCGGCAAGATTGGGCCACCGGCAGAGAAGTTGTATGCAGTGCTGCCTGTGGGAGTAGATAATATTACTCCATCCCCTCTAAATTTTTCTACTTTTAGCTTATCATTAATAGTAATATTCATTTCTACTATTTGGTTTGCTTTTCTAAAAACATATACTTCGTTTACTGCTATGTAATGATATCTCTTGCCACTTGTGTCTGTTGCTTCCATTTTTAGCAAAGTTAACTGAGTTGAAGTTGCATGCTCTATATGATCAATTAAATCTTCACTGCAGCTAAAGCATTTATTCATCAAAAACCCAACATTGCCAGTGTTTATCCCATACACATGCATGTTTTTATTTTCTATGACGTAATTGTGCAAAGTGCGTAGCATAAAGCCATCACCGCCAACAACTATCAATAGATCGATTTCGGACTTATTTTCTTCTGTTATATTGATAAAATTAAGTTTCTTTAATAGTTTAGATACTTCCTGCGATTTTGGTGATGGAGAAGCAACATAGCCTATATTTTTGTATTTATGCATGCTTCAGTAAACTCTCTAAAACTTAAAGAGGAGGAGAATTAGAAAATGCTTCCATATTTATCGTTAAACTTAGCTAATTTGCTAGTTTTACTTGCTAACCCGCTTGTCAAACTTCCAGTCCATGCAGGGTGAGTAAGAGGATCTCTATCAAGTTTTACCCTATCTCCCTCCTTTCCATAAGTGGAACGAGTTTCAAACTCTTGACCGTCTGTCATAACTATAATAATTTTATGATAATTCATTGTTGTTTATAAACTTTTAGTCAGTTAACATTCTAGTGAACTTAATTCACTAAGTCAATCATTATTCTAAAATATTGACAAAAAATAAATAAAATCTTATCCTTAATAAGGAATAAGGAATAAGGAATAAGGAATAAGGAATAAGGAATAAGGAATAAGGAATAATTATCATGATTTTCGCTTTCCCTGGTCAGGGCTCTCAGTTTGTAGGAATGGGAAAGAGCTTATATAGTGAGTTTTCCGTTGCAAGACAAGTATTTAATGAAGTAGATAGCATATTGGATAGAAAGCTGTCTCATTTAATCTTCAACGGTTCTATTGAAGAATTAACCATTACAGAAAACGCTCAGCCAGCTATAATGGCAGTATCAATTGCAATGCTACGTGTTATGGAGCATGTGTTTGGCAAATCTCTTTTCACTGATCACAATGTTAAATATGTTTGTGGGCATTCAGTTGGCGAATATACAGTGCTGTGTGCTGCAGGAGCGTTAACGCTTGAGTCTGCAATCAAGCTGCTGAAAGTTCGCAGCGAAGCAATGCATGAAGCTTCACTGAAATGTAAAGGCGGAATGGTTGCGTTGCTTGGAGCAGAGATAAATGAAGTGGAAGATATATTGAAATCAGTTCAAATTGACGGAATTTGTGAAATTGCAAACGATAACGGTGGCGGACAAGTGGTTGTAAGTGGCACTAGAGAAGCTCTTGAAATGTTACCCGATTTATTCAAAAACTCGAGTGTGAGGAAACTAATTAAATTACAGGTTAGTGGGCCTTTTCATTCATCTCTTATGAAACCTGCTGATGAAAAAGTTTTGGAGTTTTTGAAGGGTATTAAAATAACCCGTCCTATAGTTCCTTTGATATCAAATGTTACAGCTAAAGAGGAGAGTGATCCCAAAGTTATAAAAACTTTACTCGCCAAGCAAGTTGTAAGCAGAGTGAAATGGAGAGAAATGGTTTTGTATATGTCAAGCCGTGGCATTAACAAATTTGTTGAAATTGGCCCTAATAAAGTTTTATCTAATTTGGTCAAAAGAATTGACCAATCTATCAGTACAAAAAATATAGATAGTATTGGTGATATTGACAGTTTCTTTAATGAATCATTAGTACTAACAGCGAAAAATTTAAAAGTTGGATTAAGTTAAAACACATCTATTTGATGTCATTCCGGTGCATAACGCTGCCTAGCTGGAATGACAGAGGGTAATGCAAGAAATCAACGAACTGCCTGTCATTTCGTTTGGTTTTTTAATTCCAAGTAGCTGTAAAATAGTAGGGGCAATGTCAGATAACCTTCCGTCTCTTAGTTTTAGATTATTGCAAGACACAATAAATGGCACTTTATTTAGAGTGTGTGCTGTATGAGGTGTATTATTTTCTTCATCGAACATACATTCCACATTACCATGGTCTGCAGTGACAATTAACGCGGTGTTGCTTGACTTTTTAACAGCACTCAGCACTTTTGCAAGACAATCATCTACAGCTAGCACAGCTTTCTCGGCTGCTTTTATATTACCTGTATGTCCTACCATATCAGGATTAGCGTAATTTACAACTATCAGTGCGAATTCTTGGGAGTGAATTTTTTCTACAAGCTTTTCTGTGAGCTCGAAGGCTGACATTTCGGGCTGCAAATCGTAAGTTTGAACTTTTGGTGAGGGAATGAGTATTCTTTCTTCACCAGAGAAAGGTTCTTCTTTTCCACAATTGAAAAAGAAAGTCACATGAGCGTATTTCTCGGTTTCGGCGATACGTAATTGTCGTAATTTATTGTCTTCTATTGTTTGTCCTAGAGTATCAGCGAAAGAAGTAGGAGGAAAAATATAAGGAATTTTGAGATCTTCTTTATACTTCATCATACTTAAAATTGAAGAGAATTTTGCTACCTTAGCGTAATCTGTTTTGCCAAGCAAAATACTTGCTAATTGTATCATTCGATCAGCACGAAAGTTAGCCAACAGCACTCCATCTTCTGGTTTTATACCTTGATAATCACATATTACTGCGGGCCTGATAAACTCATCAGTTATGTTATTTTGATAGTTATTCTCAATCAACGATACTGCATTATCATGACAAGGTGCCTTTGCAAATGCGATAGCCTCATAAGCTTCGATTGTTCTCTTCCACCTGTTGTCACGGTCCATAGCATAGTAACGCCCAGAAACAGTAGCAATTCTTGTGTCATTTCCCTTTATACTCTTTGTAAATTCTTGAATGCATTTTTTTCCTGAATTTGGCAATGTGTCTCTGCCATCTAAAAATGCATGTATCACCACTTTTATTCCATGCTGTGATATTTTATTTGCTAAAGTTGAAATATGCTTTTGATGCGAATGAACACCGCCATCTGACACTAATCCCATTATATGGCATACTCCGTTCTTACTTTTTAGATTACTAATAAAACTTTGTAGATTTGCATTGTTTTCTATTGTTCCAATTTCTTGATTAATGCGCTGAAGGCTTTGCATTACTACTCTACCACTGCCAATATTCATGTGGCCAACTTCTGAATTACCTATTTGACCACCAGGTAACCCCACATCAGCTCCACAGGCGGATAAACTGCATTTTGGATAATTAGAGCTAATATATTGCCAACAGGGTGGATTTGCGTTGCTAATAGCATTGTATTTACTGCTTTCTACTCCATTTCCCCAGCCATCTAGTATACATAAAACGACTGACTTAATGTTCATACAAAATCAATACTAGAATTTCACAGAGAAGAGCTCCCCGAGCCGGATTCGAACCAGCGACCAATTGGTTAACAGCCAACTGCTCTACCACTGAGCTACCGAGGAATAAACTGGTTTCAATTTATCATATTGAGCGCTGATTGTAAATGGTTTTTGTATACAATTATGATCAAAACAATGTTAAATGCGCGAAAAAGTGTACATTGACATGAGATACAAGCCTAATGAAAAAAGCTACGAATGCCGGTGAAAAACATAGCAATTTTATTTTCATTTGCAGCTTTTATCACATCTTGATCTTTCAGCGAGCCGCCGGGCTGAATTATAGCTGTAATTCCATGTTTTGCACTTTCTACTATGCTATCTGGGAATGGAAAAAATGCATCTGAAGCAAGCACTGCACCTTTACATTTTTCACCTGCTTTTTTCACTGCAATGTTCACACTATCTATTCTGCTTGTTTGCCCTGCGCCGATGCCAATAGCACAACCATCTTTTGCTATAACTATTGCGTTGGATTTCACATGCTTACATATTTTCCAGGCAAAAATAAGATCTTTTTTTTCTTTGTCTGTTGCAGTGCATTCTGTTACTTGTTCTGCTTTTATTGTGTGGTCATTATTTTCTTGCACCAAAAACCCACCAATAACATTTTTAGTTTGGTATTTCACATTTTGTTGAAAAGATTTATGAATAATCACTCTTAATTTTTTCTTTCTTTGCAAAATTTTTAGTGCCTCATTGTTTACTGATGGTGCTATCACAACTTCCAAAAATATCTCGTTTAATTTTTCTGCTAGCTTTAAATCTATCTCCCGATTTAAGGCAACTATGCCACCAAAACTGCTTACTTCATCACATGATAGAGCCTTTTCATATGCCTCCAAAGCATTATTACTAACAGCAGCGCCACATGGGTTATTGTGCTTTATTATCACTGCTGCAGGCTCTTCGAATTCAGAAGTTATGTTAAGTGCGGACTCTATATCTACTATATTATTATAACTCAACTCTTTTCCATGTATTTTTTCCAGCGGATATTTGGTGAATTGATTGCTATAAAATGCAGCTTTTTGATGAGGGTTTTCACCATACCTTAATTCTTGTGCTTTATGCCCATATAGTGCGAAAAACTCTGGCAACTCATTATTTTTACTCTGGGATAAAAACCAACTGTGAATATTAGAATCGTAGTGTGCAGTGAGAGCAAATGCTTTGGTTGCTAAATATTTTCTATATTCCAATGTTGTTTCATTGTTATTTTTTATCATCTCAGCTTTTAGTGCTTCGTAGTCTTGAATGCTAGAAATAACTGAAGTAAAACGAAAGTTTTTTGCTGCAGCTCTAATTAACGCCACTCCGCCGATATCAATTTGTTCTATAATTTGCTCTTCATTTGAGCCGCTACTTACTGTCTCCCAAAATGGGTATAGGTTAGTTATAAGCAGGTCTATTGGCTCAATACCTAGATCTTGCACTTCCTTTTTATGCTTTTCTCGATCATAAAGTATTCCTCCATGAATTTTAGGGTGTAAAGTTTTCACTCTACCACCCAGTATCTCTGGAAATTGTGTGTAATCTGAGACCTCTTGTGTTTTTATTCCTGCACTAGATAGCACTTTATAAGTATTGCCCGTTGAAAGAATTTCTATTTGTTGCTGCGTTAAAAACGATGCAAGATCAATTATATTCGTTTTATCGTATACTGATATTAAAGCTCTTTTTATTTTCATTTTTATATGGAAAGTTTTTTAAGATTATATCTAAGAAAAGGAAATTTAGCTATTACATTTCTACACTAATTTAAAGCAGTCTATTCTATAAATTTTTTTACCATGCTTGATTTCAAGCCACGAATAAAATCTTCAATACTGCAAGGATTTCTCCCTTCCATTTGTACAACTTTAGGAATTAAAGTGCCACCTTTTAAACTTATGTGCATATTATCGTTAACAATCTTACCTTGTTCTGAAGCGAGAGCTTCAAAGTCAGCATCAAGTATCCTGATACGTTTATTTTCTATCTTAATGAATGCTTTTGGGTAAAACGCTTTAACCTTTCTATAAGCAACTTCACAGGCATCACTTGCATAAATTTTATAGTCTTCCACTTTGTCAGCGTAACATGCATTGTTATCGTTCTGTTTTAAGGGAAGCTGTTTTTCAATTTTGTTTAGCACTTTCAGCAGTAAATCACTGCCTAGCTTAGATAATTTATCATGCAATGTCTTGTAATTATCGTTCTTTTCGATAAGAAATTTTTCCTGTTTTAAAATAGGGCCGGAATCTAATCCTTCATCCAATTGCATAATGCTAACCCCGGTTTCTTGATCTCCTGCTAAAATTGTGTGCTGTATCGGGGCTGCACCACGCCACCTTGGTAGTAATGAAGGATGAATATTAATACAACCATATTTTGGAATATTCAAAATTTCTCTTGGAAGTATCAACCCATACGCGGCTACAACTGCAACGTCTGGTTTGAAATTTCTAAATTTTTCTTGCTCTGCCGAAAACTTTAGAGAGATAGGAGTACATACCTCTATGTTACTTTCTTCAGCGATAACATGTACTGGAGATTTCGTTGGCTTCTGTCCACGCCCCGAAGGTTTTGGAGCCTTGGTGTATACTGCCACCACTTCGCTCTTTGATTTCAGTAACAAGCTCAGAGAATTAACAGCAAATCCTGGTGATCCCATGAAAATAATTCTCATGGTGTCTTTGCTTTAAGAATTCTCTGCTAATTTACCACTTACAGCTTCTACTAATTTGGCAAAATCATCCTTATAATTAACGGCCATCTCAGCAAGAATCTTTCTATTTAAATCAATGCCGGCAAGTGTAAGACCATGCATAAACCTACCATAAGTAAGCCCATGCTCTCTTACTGCTGCATTAATACGTATTATCCATAAACCACGAAAATCACGTTTACGATTTCTTCTGTCTCTATAAGCATATTGCAGTGCTTTCTCAACTCTTTGTAATGCAATTCTATAACAACTTTTTGCGCGCCCTCTATAACCCTTTGCCAGTTTCAATATTTTTTTATGACGAGCGTGAGTAGTGACTCCACGTTTTACCCGAGCCATTTTATTTTACCTCCATTTTGTTAAATACCGTAAGGGATATGAAGCTTAACTATACGCGAGTCAGATTTACCAAGAATCGTTGTACCGCGCTGATTACGAATATTAGATTTACTTCTCTTTACCATGCCATGCCTTTTGCCTGACTGAGTAGAAATAACTTTACCCTTAGCTGTAAGGTGAAAGCGCTTTTTCACAGAAGATTTGGTTTTTAATTTTATTTTCTTCATATTCCAAATAAATTTACAAGCACTACTATTGAGTTCTTTAATAGTAATTAAGCATTAGTATAAATAATTTTATTAAAGAATCAAATTAAAATTGTATATTAAAGGAGTTTAAAAGTAATTACGCCCAATATGTGTGTTATACCTTCTTTATTCCCAAGTGGCAACAATACTTGCCTCATTTTAACACTTTCACTTTCTTCCTCTTCATTGATCGGGCATTTACTCTCTATTACAGTATCAAGTTTATCAATAACTGCATCTATTTTATATAGTCGCAAAAATGGTGCATCAATTGCATACTTATTATCAATGCGCGTCTTTTTCTCAAAACCATAGAATTCAACAGCCTTTTCTCCTGCATTTTCACAAATATAACCTTGATCCTTGACTTCAATGACAAAACAATGCTGCCATGATTCCATTATTTCTGCAGTGTCTATTTCATGCCTTTCTGGCCAATCTCTGTCTGATCCTTTTATGTCATTCCAGTGTTGAGTCACCACATTTGCTATTCTTTTTTCTTTGCCTACATAAATTTCCATTCCAATTTCCACATATAAAACACAGATATGAGGTAAATTTATCGTGAATATATTGATTTTTTCTTACCACAAGGTGCATGTCACTAGAAGTTCTGAGATCTAGAGAGTGGTATTGATTTTATTTCCATTACAACTTATTATTTATAGATAACCTCAATAAAAACGATGAAGCTAAGCGAAATCAGAGAAAGATTTATAAAATTTTTTGTAAATAATGACCACGAGCAGGTTTCTTCTTCTCCTTTGATTCCAGAACATGACCCAACGCTCATGTTCACAAATGCTGGTATGGTGCAGTTTAAAAATATTTTTACTGGTGCTCAAAAAACTGAAATGAAACGTGCTGTCTCAAGTCAAAAGTGCCTAAGAGCAGGCGGTAAACACAATGATCTGGAAAATGTTGGCTATACAACTCGGCATCACACATTTTTTGAAATGCTCGGAAATTTTAGCTTCGGTGATTACTTTAAGGAAACTGCGATAGAATTTGCGTGGGAATTTATCACTAAAGAGTTATCTCTTGATAAAAACAGACTATCCATAACCGTCTACCATACTGATGATGAGGCGTACGAGATTTGGCGTAAGATAAGTGGCTTTTCAAGTGATAAAATCATAAGAATTACAACGGATGATAACTTTTGGAGTATGGGAAGCACTGGTCCGTGCGGTCCATGTTCTGAAATTTTTTATGACCATGGGAGTCCTAATTTACAAGAGGGCGATAGAATTGTTGAAATCTGGAATCTGGTGTTCATGGAATTTAACAAAGATGAAGAAGGTAATTTACACAAATTGCCAAAAAAATGCATCGATACTGGAATGGGTCTTGAAAGAATAGCGGCTGTTATGCAAAACGTCCATGATAACTATGATATTGATTTATTTTCTGCTTTGATAAATAAATCTCAAGAGTATTGTGGAAGAACAGAAAATAAAGTAGCGCATAAGATCGTAGCAGATCATCTTCGCGCGGCTGCATTTCTCATCGCAGAAGGAGTGCTCCCTGGAAATGAGGGCAGGAATTACGTATTACGCAGATTAATTAGGAGAGCCGCGCGTTATATCCACCTGCTTGGATATAATGATTCCCTACTCCATCGCGTTTTTCCGGCGCTGATAGATAGCACGAGTTCAGCTTATATGGGAGCTGAATTGATCAGAGCTAAAAGCTTAATAGAAACGACGTTAAAATCAGAGGAAGAGAACTTCAAAGACACTTTGATGAAGGGTATCAATCTCCTGGAGAAATTCACTGCAGATTTAAAACCAGGCGATACTTTGCCTGGAGAATCAGCGTTTAAGCTATATGACACCTACGGATTTCCTTTTGATATTACACTTGATATTTTAAAAGAGAAAAAAATAAATTTTGACCAGAAGGGTTTTGATGATGCAATGGGAGAGCAAAAAGAGAGAGCACGCGCTAAATGGTCTGGATCTGGTGAAAAATCTGTTGAGCAAGTATGGTTTGATTTGATCAATAAATTTGGCAAAACAAAATTTGTTGGTTATGAGTTCAATGAAGTAAGTGATGCGAAAATACTAGCTATAGTTTCCTCTAAAAATGAAGTAATTGATTCTGCAAAGGAGGGAGAAAAGATAACCATTATACTTGATAAAACACCTTTTTATGGCGAGTCAGGTGGACAAGTGGGAGATACTGGCAGTCTGATCAAATCTGATAGAAGTATTATTATAGTCGAGAATACCAATAAGGTTAATGACCTATATTTGCACAGATGCATAGTTAAGTTCGGTTCAATTTGTAAAGGTAACACAGTTGCAGCAAGCATTGACAAGGAAAGAAGGCAAACCTTAAGAAGAAATCATTCAGCTACACATCTTCTGCACTTTACACTCAGAAAAATTCTAGGTGATCATGTCACTCAAAAAGGTTCCCTAGTTGCACCGGATAAGTTACGATTTGACTTTAGTCATAACACTCAAGTTACTCAGGATCAGCTATTCTTAGTAGAAGATATGGTAAACTCTCTAATCAGAGAAAACCTTTCCGCATCTACAAAAATTCAGAGCATGAATCAGGCAATAGACGAAGGAGCTATGGCGTTATTCGGCGAAAAATATAGCGATCAAGTAAGAGTAGTGAAGATTGGAGATTCAAGGGAACTGTGTGGTGGCACGCACGTTGAACATACTGGAGAAATCGGTTTATTTAAGATAGTAACAGAGAGTTCTGTTGCTTTTGGAGTGAGGAGAATTGAAGCTTTAACTGGTCAGGAAGTAATCAATTATGTACGTGATAATGAAATTAACTTAAAAAAAGTTGCAGAATTCGTAAAAGCGCCAGTGAGTGAAATAACAAGCAGATTAAGTATTTTAAGTCAAGAACACAAAAAATCCGAAACCAAAATAAAAAACCTATATAAAAAGCTTGTGAGTGCAGAGAATATAAAAAGCACCGAAATAAATGGAATAAATTTTATAAGCCACACTTTCACTGATATTCCAGCAAATGTAATAAGAGAGTTTGTTTTGCAGCAACAAAAACCAAAAACGGTAATAGCTTTTACGGCAACAGAAAAAGATAAAACAGTCTTGATTATTAAAGTAAGTAAAGACTTAATCAATAAGATTAGCGCAAAAGAACTAATATCCATAGCAGTTAAAAAGAACTGTGGTGGGAATGCTGAACTTGCACAAACAGGCTATGATAGCAATAAAATAGATGATGCCATTACAGCCATTTATAGCAAAATAACAGCTTCTAAGCACTCTACGTCATACCACCACGAACCGTCATACCGCCGCGGCGCTAACAAGCAGCGGGATGACGAATTATAGCCTTTCTTATAATAGTCCGAATGCGATAAGATATGTGTTTATGGCTATAGCAGGCCAGTAGCATATTACGGTCTGTTCGGATTATTGTAAAAAGAGCTATACTATGCCGCCGCGAACCGTCATACCGCGATTCATTCGCGGTATCTCTTAGCATAGATCCCGCTAACAGGTAGCGGGATGACGGTTGTCAGGCTAGCTGTCATCCAAGTAGCTCGACTACTTGGATCCAGGAAAAAGAATGGTGTCATGAAAGTAGCTGACACTGATTCCTTTATGATGGCGTCATTCCAGTGCCCAGACACTGGGATCCAGGAAACTTAATTGCAAGTAATGCATTGGATTTGGTGAGTATGGGTTTTGCGTTATAGAATGAAGCACTTTTGGTGAATTTATAAAGAAAGCTGGATCCCAGTGTCAAGCACTGGGATGACAAGGTATAAACCTTATCGTCATGCCGCCGCGAACCGTCATACCGCGATTCATTCGCGGTATCTCAGCCGCTAACAAGAGATCCCGCTAACAAGTAGCGGGATGACGGTTGTCGTTCAGCCACAAACATTAAGAAATTTACCAAATAAAAAAAAGGCAAAAGAAGCCCCGTGGTTATTATCCGCTTTAAAATATTGGCGTTTTTTATGTTTTAAACGCTTGACAAGCGAAATTCAGCCGCTTTTAATTGCAACTAACTTACGCTGCAAACGTTTAAGAAATTTACTAAGCAGAAAAAAAGACAAAGAATCCCCGAGTTAGCTAGTCTTTTACTATCTCTGTCAAGTATTGGCATTTTTTGATGTCTTGTAACGCTTTATAAGCGCGTTCAGCTTATTTAGATAAAAATCTAGATGTAGATGAAGTTTTGTAAAGACATACAGTATCTATATACTGCAAAAAATTAAACATAAGACGCCGATACATTAAGTAATCCTTACCTTTTAATCTGCAGATTGGCGAAAGCAAATACAATAGCTTCAGTTTCATGGTAAGGGCGCTAGCGGAGTTTGTCAAGGAATTCTTATTAAAACTAAAGAGCTCAAATGAAAGGAGGTAAACTCTAAAGTATACATTTAGTAGCGCTTTCTATGAGAGAAATCGTATTACCTATTCCGTAAAGCTTTATGAAAGATCCCATTCTTGGACCGGTTTTTTGGCCAAATAACGTTTCATATAATAGCTGAAACCAGTCACGTAAGTTGGTGTAATCATATTTTTTTCCAATAGAAAATACCTGAGATTGAATTTCTTCAGCAGTAGCAGTTGTAGATAGAGAATGTAAAGTGTCCTTCAAATCTAGTAACGCTGCTTTTTCTTTTTCATTTGGAGTTTTATATGATTTTGTTGGCTTGATAAAATCGTGATAATACTTTACTGCAAAGTCTGAAAGTCTATCAAGCATTTTATTATTTTCTGGTGTAACGTTTGGTGCATAAGAGGATATAAAACCCCATAGGATCTCTTTGTTTTCAGCATTACAAGCTGCTGCTAGGTTTAAAAGTAGTGAGAAATTTATGCCTGAAGTTTCTATACTGGGAACATTGCCCTGGTGAATGTGCCAAGCAGGATTATTTATATCCTTTTCTTTGTTCTCATGATAACGCTTTACAAATTCTAAATATTCATCAGTTGATTTTGGTATCACATCAAAATATAAACGTTTAGCTTTTTTAGGACTCTGAAAAATGTACAATGCTAAGCTCTCTGTTGGTGCGTAAGTTAGCCACTCTTCAATTGAAATGCCATTTCCTTTTGATTTTGATATTTTCTTTCCTTCTTTATCAAGGAAAAGCTCGTAGCAAAACAGAAGTGGTGGCTTTTCTCCAAGTATTTCACATATTTGACTTGAAAGCACAGCAGATGGAGTTAAATCTTTTCCGTGAGCTTCGTAATTTACTCCAAATGCGGCCCACCTCATTCCCCAATCAGGTTTCCATTGCAGTTTACATTTTCCTTTTGTCACTGGAACTTCTATTTTTTCCCCGTTTGGGTCTTCATATGTGATTGTTCCTTTCTCTGTATTTGTTTCAATTACTGGAACTTGTAAAACTTGAGAAGTTTTTGGGCATATTGGCAAGAATGGACTATAAGTCTGCTGTCTTTCTTCCCGAAATGATGGAAGCATTACGTCCATCACTTTATCATAATTTTTCAGTAAGAGTAAAATTTTTTCATCGTAAACGCCAGATTTATAACACTCTGTTGCACTCCTGAACTCGTATTCAAATTCAAACATATCAAGAAATTTACACAACAATGAATTCATATGATGACCATAACTCTGATGAGTGCCAAATGGATCAGGTATCATAGTCAATGGTTTATTTAAGTGCTCTCTTAGCATCTCTTGATTTGGCAAATTATCTGGTATTTTTCGCAAACCATCCATATCATCTGAAACTGCAATGATTTTGGTTTTTATACCAGGAGCTATTTTTTTTAATGCATTTACAATAACTGTAGTGCGGAAAACCTCTCCAAAGGTTCCTATGTGGGGTAAACCAGAGGGTCCATAACCAGTTTCAAATATTATTTCTTTTTTATTAGGAAACTCTTGCAATATTTTTTCTGCTTCTTGAAATGGCCAACTTGTCATTATCGGGATTAAATAATGCATCTTAACTTAAAGTGCTGCTAGTTTCAATGGATTTTTAATATAATGATATAGTATTAGTTATTATTAGAAGGTTAAAGATATGTCCACAGGTAGTATACAAACAGATCAATTATTTAAAGGTCTTACAAGACCTGCAATGCTCTTTGGTGTGAGTTATATGTTTGCAATATTAAACGTCCTGATTTGCATGCTAATTTTCATTAATTCAAATGATTTAAGAGTGATTCTCTTAATGTTACCAGGTATACATGGACTTGGTTATATAGCTTCTGCAAAAGAACCGTTGTTTATTGAATTATTTATGGTAAAATTAGGGAAGTGCTCGAAATGTTTAAATCGTTTTTATCATGGAGCCAATTCTTATGATATTGCTTGACGTTGTGTGATGCTGAGGTTTAGGGCTATTCAATCAAAGAATAAGTCTACTCTGAACAGGGAAGTTCACGCTGCTGAATTTATTCCTTATTCTTGCTATTGGAATAGCACAACCTTGATGACAAAAGAAAATTGGTTGGTTAAGGTTATAAAATTAAGTGGTTTTGCATTTGAAACTGCCGATGACGAGGATTTAGTCATACAGAACAACATCAGGAATCAGATGCTAAGAAGCATTTCATCTCCGGCATTTAGTTTGTATTTTCATACTATCAGACGTAAGAAAAATATTTTTTCTGATGAATTTGCAAGTCAAGGTTTG
Source organism: Wolbachia endosymbiont (group A) of Scambus nigricans (assembly GCF_947251485.1). NCBI lineage: Bacteria > Pseudomonadati > Pseudomonadota > Alphaproteobacteria > Rickettsiales > Anaplasmataceae > Wolbachia > Wolbachia endosymbiont (group A) of Scambus nigricans. The sequence goes on along the minus strand of NZ_OX366356.1, from coordinate 1,037,879 downwards.
CCGAATTTTTTCGCTAATCACGTAAATCTAAAATGGAGAGAAAAACACGCAACAAGGCAATCATTTATTAATGACCTATACATTACGATTATCCGTAGAGCGGACACAAAAGGAGTAGAATTTTTGTCACATCTACTAAAAAAATTCGGACATGTAACTTCAAAACATGCTTGGGAAAGTGATATACGTGCCACGTATGAAGATTTAGAGGAAACGACAAATCGTGTAGTGACAAGCCTTAGAAATTATTCGCCTAAAATTCTTGGAGTAAAAGAAACTCCAGATGGTTTATTCTGCGAAATAATGGAGTTTCTATCTAGAATCGTAAATTGTGGCTTCGTTACAAATACGCTTTTTCCGCTAAGAACTGAAATATCAAGATACTTACCAGTACATAGGTTATTCTTTGGCCGTAAGATGATACAGGTTGTGACTCATAATGAGAGTAAATATGCTGGAATAATTAGTATCAAAGAATATGGAAATCATACTTCTGCAGGAATGCTTGATTCGTTTTTACAACTTCCTTACGAGTTTATAATTACGCAATCTTTTCAATTTATAAACAGGCAAATGGCGATTGGAAAAATGCAGATACAGCAAAATCGAATGATACAGTCTGCAGATAAAGCTATTTCTCAAATAGCAGAAATTTCTCAAGCGCTTGATGACGCAATGAGTGGTAAGATTGCGTTTGGTCAACATCACCTGACTATTTTATGTATAGAAAAAAGTCCTAAATCATTGGATAACGCTCTGTCGTTGGTAGAATCAGAGCTTTCTAATTGCGGTGTTTACCCTATACGTGAGAGAGTTAACCTTGAACCAGCATTTTGGGCGCAAATTCCTGGTAATTTCGATTATATAGTGAGAAAAGCTACAATAAGTAGTCTTAATTTGGCTGGATTTGCATCTCAACATAATTATCCTACTGGTAATAAATTCAATAACCACTGGGGAGATGCTGTTACAGTTTTTGACACGACATCTGGTACTCCATTTTTTTTCAACTTTCATATAAGGGATGTTGGACACACTATGATAATTGGCCCAACTGGTGCTGGTAAAACTGTTTTAATGAATTTCCTGTGTGCCCAAGCGATGAAGTTTTCTCCAAGGATATTCTTTTTTGATAAAGATCGCGGTGCAGAGATTTTCTTAAGAGCACTTAGTGGTATCTATACTATAATAGAACCAAGAACTAAAACAAATTTTAATCCTTTACAACTTGATGATACCTCTGATAATAGAACATTTTTAATGGAGTGGATGAAGTCTTTAATTTCGGTATATAATGATAAATTTACTTCAGAAGATATTGCACGAATTAATGATGCAATTGAAGGAAATTTTAAATTAAGAAAAGAAGACAGATTCTTGAGAAACCTCGTACCGTTTTTAGGGCTTGCAGGTCCTGATACTCTAGCTGGGGCAATATCTATGTGGCATGATAATGGTTCTCATGCTGCAATATTTGACAATAAAGAAGATTTGCTAGATTTTTCACGAGCAAGAGTATTTGGTTTTGAGATGGCTAGCTTGCTCAAAGATCCTGTTGCTCTTGGACCGGTCTTGATTTATTTATTTCATAGGATTAGTATATCTCTTGATGGCACTCCATCTATTATCGTTCTTGATGAGGCATGGGCGTTAATAGATAATCCAGTTTTTGCACCAAAGATAAAAGACTGGTTGAAGGTACTGAGAAAACTAAATGCTTTTGTGATTTTTGCTACTCAGAGTGTTGAGGATGCAAGTAAAAGTACTATTAGCGATACGCTTGTACAACAAACAGCGACACAGATTTTTTTACCAAATCTGAAAGCTACTAGTGTCTATCGGGATGTTTTTATGTTAACTGAACGTGAATATATATTAATTAAGCACACAGATCCGAGTACTAGATTCTTTTTGGTGAAACAAGGAGTCAATGCTGTAGTAGCTAGAATAGACTTAAAAGGCCTGGATGATATAATCAACGTATTATCCGGACGTGCAGAAAGTGTTCTATTGTTACACGATATATTAAATGAAGTTGGGGACAACCCAAAAGTATGGTTGCCTATATTTTATCAGAAGGTAAAAAATGTTTAAGACTAAGCTGTCATTGCTATTAATTGCGATATTTTTACTAAATATAGACTTTTTACTCTCATATCCAGTGCTTGCAGATGGAGTAAGTGGTACTGACAAGACAGAATTTGTTAGCAGATTTAATTCCACTGGCAGTTTTAGTCGTGCCTCTAATCCTGATTGTGGAGCGTTTAAAACAGCTGCAGCACTTGCTGGAATAGCGATTGCTGTTGGCGCAATATTTACTGGCATTGTTTTGATCGTTTCTTCTGCTGGTTTGTTTACCGCTCTTGTTATTGTTGGAATGATAGCTGCAATTGTTGGAGTCTGGAAAGCGATAGGAGGGCTTGTTGTTTGTGAACATAGTTTTGTTAAACACCCAGTTGCACGTGATCATGATGGAAAATACAAAAATTTTAAATTAGAAGACACAGGTTATAGTGGCTGCACCAACGAAAATCACCAAACAGAAGAGGAATATTTTTCTTGTTTGCAAAATAAAGCTCGGGAAGACGTGAACAAAAAAGATTATGACGGGAAAAGAGCAGAAAAAGAAGCCTTAAATTCTAACGTTCAGGAGAGTACAGAGAGTTATTACTGGCCAAAAAATGGTGTGCAATACAGTGAATATATAGAAGTATGTCATCGAAACCCTTTAACTTTTGGTAATCTTTTTAAGAAGGTAGACTTTAATTCCAGAGGAAAACCTGGATACATAGACTTTGATGTCAGGGAGAAAGACACTGGATACGTAGATGGGTCATGGTCCTCGAAGGTTGATGGTGGTCTGGAATGTAGAGTTCTCAAAGCAGGACAGAGCGAACCCATACATGGAGCTACATTCAAAGCAGTGAGAAAAACGGGCAGATTATGTGTGGAGTTAGCCAGTGTTAGCATGCTTGGTATCGAAATGACTCCTTGGCCGCAAGGGGTTGATATGGGGTGCACGGAATTGCCACCTGACCCACTTGCTCCTATGTGTGAAAAATCTGTGATGATATTCACAAATAAAGATGGCACAGGGAAAGAAGAAGTTTCTATTGGTAGTGATAATGACTATAAAACTAATATAAGAAATAGGGAAAAAGAAGGAAAAATTTTTGTAGGTTACGACAATAAAGGCTGTTTTAGCTCGTATGTCTCTGAAGCTTGTTACAATCAGGCAGGGAGTAAATCATTAGCTCCTATTCCCGTAACTTCTATGATAGTGCAATGCATTAAGGAATCGTTAGATAATTTAGTTGCAGGTAAAGGTTCACCAAATGGTGAGAGTTTTATATCTGTAGCACAGAAAAGGCTGAAAAACACTGTAACTGCTGTTTTAGTTTTAGCTTTAATACTGTTCTCTATAAAAGCCATGTCTGGTGGAGTTCAGAGGCCTCAAGAAATGTATATGTTGATCATAAAATTCGCTTTAGTGATTTACTTCACAACAGGCAGTACCATGTCTCATTATTATGGAGAATTAACTCGTCTCTCAAATGGTTTGTCAGAGATAGTGCTAAAAGCATCATCTGAAAGTAAAGGCATATGTAATTATAAAGCAGGTACAGATTATGAATATACTCGTGCAGGAAAGAGGGTATCTTACAGTTATCTTGCACCTTGGGATAGGCTTGATTGTAGAATTTTATTTTATTTAGGTGCCCCTTTAGATGGAATTGGTGGCAAAATTGGTACTGGAGGTGTTGCAACGTTAGCAGTCTTGCTTGGTGCTGCTCCTGTCTTATTAGTTGCAGGTTCGGTAATCGGTATTATTTTTGCTGGTGGACAAATTTTAGTAGCTCTTGTCTGTATATTTATGGCCGTTCTGATGATGATGGTTATTTTGTGGCTGTGCTATGTATTTATTTTATCTCTAGTTGCTTTAAGTGTAATCATCATTTTATCACCTTTGTTCATTCCTATGGTTTTATTCCAACACACCAAAGGATATTTTGAAGGCTGGGTGAAAGAGTTGATTACCTATAGCTTATACCCGGTTATCCTTTTTGCGTTTTTGTCCTTTATGTTCATAGCATGTGATAAAATCTATTTTAAAAATTTAAATTTTGAACTGGACGAGTCATATAAAAATGAACAACCGGACAAGTCATATGAAAAGAAACAAGCAGAAATCTCATATAGTAAGAAAAAACAGTGGTTTAAATTGAAAGATGGGGAATGTGATAAAAATGAAACTACTCTTGCATGTATGATGCAAAATTATAGCTTTAAAAAGAGCAGCATACTTGGTCTATTCGACTTTACATACATGGAGTTTGGCAGCTCTCTCATCGGAGAATTATTAAAATTGTGTTTAGTATTATTCCTCTTTTACCACTTTTTAAACATTCTTCCTGGCATGTCTGCTGAACTTGCTGGTAACCATAGAGCAGCACTTGGCTCAGGTCAGACACCTGGACAAATGGTGGGCAAAGCTTTATCTGCTGCCAGAGCTGCTGCTGGGGGTGTTGCTGGAGTTGCTGGTGCTGCTGCTAAGAAGTTGAGTGGTGGGGACAAGAGTAAATCTCGAGGTTCTGGTTCTAGTAGCTCCGAGAGTGTTAACAAAAGCACTGAATGAGTTGGATTTATGCTAAAATTTTTGCTGATAATACCGTTTTTTTTTCTGTCAGGCTGCGGGGAACATCACTGTATTAAGCCAGAAAATTTATCAGGTTTGCGTGAAAAACTAGATATAGTGTCAACAGAGCAGAAATGGGTTGATTCTGGTGTTAATATCTCAGATAGAATAAGAGTAACAGAGATTGATATAGTGCCTAGTAAGGTTAATTTTTGTCCTAAGCAGTATGCAGATTTTGCAATTGGGCCTGGGAGAAATGACGTTGCATTACCATTTGCACTTAAAAAAGGCGATACGATAAGCTTTAGTGTGATTGGAAGTAAAGTGTGTAAAGATAAAGAGAGTGAGACAAAAATCAGGTATTTGAAAATCGACGAAAAGTGTAGCGAGCAAGAAACGGAACATTTTGCACATGTTTTAAATCAAGAGAAATGCCAAGGTGGCAAGGATGGGATATGTCCTAATAAATATATAATAGGCGATGCGCAATGGTTGAGTGGAAGAGAGTACTGGTTTTCGAAGTTAGATCAAGATGAAAGAAAAAAGGAAATTGAAAATATTATTAACTCTATAAAACAAGGAGAGAATATAGATTGCAGCAAGCTTTCAGAGAGCAGTGCAAGTAAGATAGATACGCACATTTTAAATTCACTCTGTAGACGTATATGTAAATTTTCTTCTGGTCGTAGAGGCGAGGATTGCGTGTATATTGAATATAATAATATAGAAATTGAGCTATTCAATGCTTTAAATTCTAGTGGTGAATCTGTTGTTGCTGAAATTATTAGTAACGTATTAAAGGGAAAACAGGTAAAAACTGACATTACATTTCTAAAAGTTGGTATGGATAATGAAACTCTTGAACACATTCCAGGTGGTGGTTTATGTACTAGTTGTGATCATAAGATGGAGAATGACCATCAAATACCAAGTTTAACTTTTAGTCTATGTAGCAGAAATGACAAGAGCTGCTACAATACAAATGACAAAGGCGGGTTCAACATAAGAGTAACGAAGAACCATAGTCTGGAAAATAGCTTGTATATAAGTGTTTCCGATAAATTCCCTGAGCATAAGCCTGGTGAAAATCAAGCGGATATATCTGTATATATCAGCAAAGTTCATGACATGGAAAACTTGAAAGGAAAATTAAAAGACAAAACAGGCACCATATATTATGGAATAAGAGACCATGGCTGCGATTACAAAAATGAAGGTCAGTTTAGTATTAACCTAACAACTAAAGAGCCACCTACAAAAACTTTTAGTGCAATATATAATTTCTTTGATGAAAAAGTGAAAACTGCATTTTTCGGCTCTAATTATAAAGACCCTAACGCAATTCACTCTGATACTAGTCCTGTAAAGTCTCTTTACGAAAGTTTTATAAAATCAAGCAGAACAAATACCATTAGATCTACTATAATATCACTATTAGTACTATATATAATCTTATATACTCTTTATTACTTTTTTGGATTAACTCATATTTCTATATATGAGTTTTTAATTATATGCGTAAAGATAGGAATCATCGCTCAGCTATTGCAGGATAATAGCTGGGACTTTTTTTATAACAACGCATTCTCTATATTTATTAACACTCCAAAACAACTAATAGAAATAGCAAATTTTAGAGGCACTACTTCAAATGTTTTTGAGTTTCTTGATTTGCCGCTCAATAGGTTCTTGTCATCGCATTCAGTATTGTTAATAGTATCTCTTATATTTTCTGGCCCTTTGGGCATTGTATCTTTTTGCTTGGTGATTTGGGGTTTAATCACAGTGAGCTTATCTATTTTTAATGCCTTATTTTCTTTTATTACATCTATAGCAATAGTTGCGTTATTACTTTCTTTAGCACCTATTTTTATTATTTGTCTTTTATTTGCGTATACTAGGCAGATGTTTCAAAACTGGGTTAAAAATTTAGCAAGATTTGCAATTCATCCAGTGGTCCTTTTAATTTTTATATCACTGATAAGTCAGGTTATGGATTATATTGTGTATTCAGTATTTGATTTTGAGGTCTGCTCTACATGTATACTTAATATTAACCTAAAGATTTTTAACCCTTGTATTTTTTATGGTTATGCTTCCAAATATACACCTAATATTACCGCTATGATGGCTTTTGTTATTTTGGGACACGCTATGAAAGCTTTAGTTGAAGCTTCTTCGGCAATATCTGACTCGTTGTTTGGTGCTTATGTAGCAAGCGAACCTGGAAGACAGTATCAACAAAGCTTAATGGGAACAGTAGGGTTAGATGAACAAAGTGTTCAAAGAAGAGAAAGAGGAGATGCCTCTCAACAGTCAGGTACGTCAAGACCTCAAATACCACAAGGGACTCAAAGGTCAACGCCTCAGATACCACAACCAGGAAGACAGCAATGATAAGTAAAAGATCACTATTATTGATACTGTGTCTTGCAATCACTGGTTGTAATATGGATTGTGTCGAGCCTGGGTTGCAGAGCAAAAACACCAGCGTTAATGTGGATGTTCCAGTTCGTAAAGCCGATAAAATTCATTGGGTTGATTCTGGTCAGGTAATTAGTCAGGGTGAGAAAATCAAATTCACCCTCGATGGATCAGTAAATTTTTGCCCTTTTAAAGAAGACAAAAATCCAAGGAAAGTACTTGTGCCAGCTAGCTTTTGTGCTGATGGCTCAGAACCAAATTATAGTAAGGCTGCGGATATTAATAGTGTACCTAACAATTATGGTGTTAATGAGAGTAAAAACGAACTATGTGGTGGCAAAGGATTTGGCAGCAATAGACGTTATGTGGACACTGGAATTAAAGTAAATCCTGGTGACAAGTTAAGCTTCAGCTTAGTTCCCAGAAAAATAACAATTGATTACGACAATCCAGAAGGGAAAGGCATCAATTTTGATGACAATTGTTATAAAGCTGTAGAAAATGATCGTAAGGAAACTGTATATAAGAAAGCTACAGTGAGTGAAGTACATCAGGGGGGAGAGTTTTTTTGTGATGGTAAAGATGGTACAAAAAATAAAATACAATTTTTACCTCTTGATAAAACAAAAGCAAAGGAAAGCAAAGTGCTAGTTGGCAATGGGTATACCCCATATGATAATAAGGTGCATTTTAATAAAGGTTATATTCAAGACAACGAACCATGGGTATATGGTTCACTACTTGATTTACGCCGCGCTAAAATAGGATTGAACGAGTTATGTGATGGAAAAAACTGTAGTCTTGATGAGAGAAAAAAGTACTCCTCCTATGAGCTTAACTGCTACCATCAAAATATATGCTATACTGAGAAGGGTATATGGAACTATGGTTTAGGTCAAGCAGGAGAACGGAACTGTGTCTCCTCTATAAGGTATAAGAAGTACGATAAAGGAAATAAATGTGATATGTATTCTTATCTAGAAAAAATGGAAGGGAATGTTAAAGCAGGTAGTTTTACTGAAGATGATAAATCTTGGGCTGAGGCTCTTGTTGCAAAAATTGGTGATCCTGATGATAAAAATACCGCTAAAGGTATTCAATGTCTTCCAAAGAAAGAGGGTGCAAAAGGGGATAATATGTGTTCGCAAATTGGCGATAACAATAAATTCGAGGATTTTTCTCTGGAATTGAACAATGATTATCCAGTAAATGACGAGGTAACGCCCGGTAGCAGTGTGATGCTTGCCATTGCAGATTATGGTCACTATGGAGCTAATAGAGGTGGGTACCATGTTAAAGTGACTAGATCGTGTGAATATATCAATGGCAAAAAACTGTATGTGTATTTGGGTGATAACCCGCCAGGGAATCCATCTGCTCCAAAGACTAATGATTTCAAAAAAGTAGAGAACTTAGATAAAACAAAGGATAAGGTATATTATATAATAGATGGAGGTCTTTTAACAGATGAATGCAAAGACAAAAAACCTATAACAGATGAATGCAAACCTAAGAAGATATATTTCGGCATCAATGTAAGCAACGTAGAGAAAGATGACATTACGGACAAAAATGGCAAATATTACGAAAACAATAAGTATAGTGTAACTTTATTTGTCAAAAGAAAAATTAATGATTTTATTTCATCGAATATAAACAAGATATTTGATTTTATGAAAAAAGAAGTAATTGGTGACAGCGTTAAAGATTCATACAAAGGATATATAAAAGGTCTTCTTCAGGGAGTAAGAGCTTTGCTTACTCTATACGTTATATTTACTGTCATTGGCTATATGCTTGGAACAATACAGCTAAGTAAATTTGATTTCATTGTAAGGATGTTCAAGATAGCATTTATAGCTTTTGCCTTTAGCGATAGAAGATGGGAACTCTTTGGTACAACTTTATCCAGACTTTTTGTAGATGGTAGCATTTATTTAGTTGATAGTTTTTCTGGCTATGTAGGAGAAGGGGAGAGAAAATTTGCATTCTTAGACTTGACAGCAGGAGTATTATTCACAGCAGAAACTTGGTTAAAGTTTTTATCATTGATGCTCTCTGGTCCTTTTGGCTTTATTGCATTTTGGGTAATATTCTGCGCTACTTATGCGTTTTTAAAATGCATTATTAGCGCTACGTTTAAATATGTAATATCTACTGTTCTAGTGGCGTTTTTACTGTCATTAACACCTTTATTTATCGTATTTATTCTATTTCAAAAGACTAAACCCTTGTTTGATAATTGGATAAAAACGTTGGCTCATGTTTCATTAGAACCAGTCATTTTATTTTCATTTTTATCTCTTTTAAATCAGTTGATGTATTCAGTTTTATATAACCTCACAAATTTTTCTGCATGCTATCAATGTTTAATTAGCGTAAATTTCTTATCGTATGATCTGTGCTTGATGAAATCAATACTGCCTCTTGGATACAGTCCTGGCACTAGCGTTGATGTTGCACTCAGTACCGGAGAAAGGGCTGGTGGACACTTTGCAGCATTACCTATAGACCTAATCCAGGCGTTTGTATACCTCATTATTGCCGGTGCAATGGAAGCTTTTGTTTCTATATCGGAAACTATGGTACAAACACTATTTAGCTCTGGTTATGGAGTTACTGGCGGTGTTGGTACAGTTGCTAAGAGCGCATCGCAAGCTATGCTGTCAACCGTTGGCCTTGATGATAAGACCCAAAGTATGATACAGAGTATCAAGCAGAAAATGAGTAAAGATCGGGGAAAAATTGAGGCTAAATTACCTAACACACCAAAGCAACCAGACAAAAAAGAAGATTCTAAAGGAAGTTCTGATAAGACAACGAGTGATAGACCTAAAACATTAAAACAATCAGATCAGCAAAAAAATTCTGATGAAACAATAAGAAGTGATCCTAGTGCTAAAGCTAAAAACAAGGAAGAAAATGGAGAGGAGTAAGATATGAATGATGTTATGGAGTAACTAATTAAAAAGATATTTTAAGTAAAGTTTTAGAAATTTATTCTGTATTTGGAAAAAGTTTAGATATGCAATCACGTTTAGGCAAATGTTGGTTTAGGGTATTACTTCTTGCAGCTTATGTGCTGATCACAGGTTGTAGTAAGAACGATATGCCTTTTCCAAGGTGCATATCTGCTGACTATTTTGGTCCTGAACCTATTGCAGTAAGCGCTCATTTTTCAAGCGATCATGATGCTTTTATTCCAGAAGGTGAAGATGAAAGCGTTATTGATCCTGACACTGGTGAAATTAATTATGGTTTTCACCATAACCAAGTGGTGAAGTGGAAAGATACTGGATTAGAAACCAATGGAGATAGCTTAATAGTGCGAGTAAATGGTGCATGGACATCTTGGAGTAATAATAACAAGAAGGAATCTAAAAAAGGCAGTTATACCTTACAAAGCTTGGAGCAGTTAAAATATGCAACTAAATTAGGTAAACAAAGTGATAATAGTTTACCTAATTTTCACTTAGTTTGTAATGATTATAAACCTAGCATACAAAAATTTTCAAGTAAGTCTGATACAAGTTGCACTGTAAATTGCAAGTGCATTAATGAAGATGATAGCGCAAATACAGTATCACGTGGTGCTCCATGTTGGTTTACCAATGGTCATGGTGCTTATCTTTTGTTTCAAACGGGGAAAGATGATCCTAACGAAAATCTAAAGTTAATGCGCGATCCTCAATATCCTACTGTACATCTAGGTTACAACTCCGTGGCAGAAAATGGGAGCGGTCTTTTTACTTTAGACAGAGATAGCACTAAATTAAAAGACAGAAATTGTAACCCGGTGAAATTAAAAAAGGGATGGAAAATATATGTAAAAATATTAGATAGATATTACTTAGATAATGTAGGTGGCTACTCTTTTGAGTTCTTAAGTGGAGTGCAGCAGCCAAGTAGTTTTGGGTTTTTTGGTTACATTTATCACTATCTAAAATGTGTATTATTGATTAACAAAAATTGTGAAAAGCATTTTAACAGTAACGATCCTGCAGCTGCACAAGCTATGTTCGAAAATATAGCTGAAAAAAGTACGAGCTTTCACAATTTTGTTCTTTCCTTGCTTGTTCTATTTGTAATGATTTCATCGCTTCTTTATCTTTTTGGCATGATACAAGAAACTAAGCACGATATGCTCATCAGAATGATAAAAATCACTCTAGTAATAGTGCTTATATCTCCTGGAAGTTTTAGATTTTTCTATGATCATTTTCTTGTTTTATTCGTTAAAGGTCTTGAACAATTGATAAGTATAATTACTAACTTTGCTCCCAACACGAACACCGGAAGTATTGCTCAAGGAGATGAAGCTAAGTTGTTTAGCTTCATGGAGGACATGTTCAATAAGTTTTTTGCTTATTCTGTTTGGAAAAAGTTTGCAGCGTTTTTGCATTACCAAATGTGGGCAAGCCTTCTTATGATACCGGCAATTTTCATAGGGATTTTGCTATACTTCTTGCTGTGCTTATATGCTTACATAATATTTCTCTCTGGTTTTATGGGTATAGCTTTTCTTATAGCCATTATGCCACTGTTTCTAATTTCTATTTTATTTTCACCGCTGAAAAGTCTATTTGAAGGTTGGATAAAATTCTGCATCAGCTTTTGTTTACAGTCGATTATGATATTTGCTCTCTTGTCATTACTGGCTTCCATTATAATGAATACCTTTTATAGGCAGTTAGGTTTTACTGTATGCTACAATAAATGGTTTGAGGTAAGGTTATGTGCTCCAAAATGGGTGTTTGGTGGTTTTTGTATCGTTGATAAGCAGTACTTTGGTTGGACCCCAGGGCAAATTTTCGTACCTTACACTCTTGGAGAAGCTTCTCCGCTGAACGTAGATAAGAACATAGAAGGTATAGAAAAGATAAGCAGAGAAGGTGGTACAATAAAATTTACTGGCGGTGCTGGGTATATCCCTCTTCCACCGGATTACATTGAAAAAGGGTTTCGTTATATAGATTATCCTTTCTTTAACCCAATTCCTGGTACTAAAGAGAATCCAGCAGACCATTATATTGCAGAAAGTGATATGGTAGTAGATAATATCTGTAGTGTAAAAGATTTAGTGCGTTTAACAAATAGTTTATCCCATGCATCAGAAAAAGATGATATCTTATTATTGATTAATAATATAAGTAAAAAGACAGAAATCTATTGTAAGCAGCCAGGAAATGAAAGCAGGTGTACTAATTACAAGGAAATCATAGAAAAAGTAATTCTACAGCCAAGTTTAAAAAGTGAAATAAAGTCTTTAGTGCAAGATATAATTAGACAAGATGGGAGCTGCCAATCACAGAATTTTTATAAGGTAAATAGAAACTATCAAGAAAATAGTGATTACCAAAGGGTGCAAGACATACAGAGAGGTTATTTAATCAATGCAGGGGAAATCTTTGTGTTATTCTTGCTTTCATTTTTAATGTTCTCCTTACGCACGTTCGTACAACAAATGGGCTCAAGTATCGCTGGTGGTGGATTCAGCGTTTACAATATATCTAGTATGTATTCTAAGCATTCTCCAAGCGCTACTGCACATGGCGACCCAGATGCGTCTTTTGTAAGTCAAATCTTATATTTTGGCAAATCAGCAGTGCAAGATAAAATTGGTGGAGGGTTAGAGTCTTTAGGCAGTTGGGCTACTCATTTACCGGATAGATTAGCTGGAGGTGCAGCTAATCTGCTGGGGAGAGTACCAAGAGTTGGAGGAGTGCTGAAATACGCTATTGATGTGCCACGTAAATTTGTAGGTGCTACTATTGAAGCAACGAAGTTTGCAACATCACCTAAAAATGACGTCGATAAGCTTGAGGAAAAAATTTACAAGGCATTTGGAGTTGATAAAGAAGATATTGCACATAGAAGGATTGGTAAATATTTAGATTATTATAAAGGATATGTAGGATCACATTTGGGCTACACAATAGAAGATGCTATGAAATTTACTTGGAAGCATGGCCTTGATTCTATAGGAAAGCATAGCTATGATCATAACCTACTCTATAGAGCAAAAGAATATAGGAGAGAGTTTTTAGAGAAGCTTCATGATTACACTATCGGCCGTAAGAGAGAACCAGAAAAAGACAATCCTGATCAATCAAATAAGGTAGGACGAGAGTTAGGCACGGAACTAGTAAGAGATAACCATGATCAGCCACTAGAAGAAGGCGACCCTCTTCGACTACGAGGGGGAGGTCAGCCAGATAAGGTAGTACGAGAACTAAGCACAGAACAAGAAGACAAGCCTAATCAACTACAGCATGATCAGCCAACAGAAGAAGATAAGCCTGATCAATCAAATGAAGTGACACGAAATTTAGGCACGGAACCAAAAGGCCCAGATGAAATTGATGATTTTGGATCTGCTTTTGAAGGTATGGAAAAACGTGCTGAAAGAGAAGGCAGAAGAAGTCAAAATAAAGTTTACAACCTCTCACCACTTTTTGAAATGAACACTCCAGAAGCTGTAGAAAAACGTGCTGAAAGAGCTAGAAGAAAAGAAGAAAGAGATCGAAAAGACGAAGTTTATAATCTTAAGCCTTTATTTAAAGAACCAAAAAATCCAGAAGAGTACGTTAAGGCACTTTTTGAAATGAATACCCAGGAAGCTATAAAAAAACGTGCTGAAAGAGAGGAAAAAAGAAATCGAGAAGACAGTAAAAGGAAATTACCGGAACCAATGAGGAAACCAGATGCAAAAGGAGATGAGAAGAGGATTGAAGATGAAGACTAATAAAAATTTCAAAGGCCTTGATTATTATAAATTGCAGCAAGACAAAGATGGCAACATAAAGTTAAATGACTACGACGACATTTTAAATGCGCGTAGGGCAAGGGTAGACTTGTTGCGGGATAACACATCACTTGACAAGGATGTCAATTTTGCTAAATTGAATAAAGCTTTGAGTGAGAAATTTGTAGATAATCATGGTTTATTGTCTGAATTTGATAAGGAAGACAAAGAGATTGCACAAGAAAGGCTTAAGATGTCTAATATTTTAGACAATCTTGATAATCTTGCAAACATTAAAAGTGAAGAGCTATTAGAGGTTAGTTTATTGCTATCAGACCTTAGCTTCATAGAGAGAAATGTTGTACTAAATACCGATCAGAATTCTGATCTTACAGAGTTTAAAAGTCTATTTATCGAAAAAAAGGCATCTGGTAAAGAGTATAGTGAAGAAGAATGTAGAGGCTTTCTTGATAATATAGATAAAATCAATACTATAATTAAGTTAGAATTAGAAAGTAGAATTGAAGGGATCAATCACGATGAAGGAAATAGTTATGGTGATTTACAAGATGAGATTGGTCAAGCAATAAATGCAACAGGCAAATCAGAAAAAGATAACTGATGAGTCTTGTGTTTGTGTTTTTCTTACAAGCGACTCGATAGCTTCTCTCTATTAAACTGCTAAAGCCATATTGACATTAATCATATAGTATAAATAATTAATTATTTTGGAGCTTATTTAATATGCTACGCATCATTGCAGGCAAATATCGCGGAAGAAAAATAACTACAGGTAAGCATTTAGCTGCACGACCAACTATGAGTATTGTTCGAGAAGCAATATTTAGTATACTTTCCTCAAGAAAACCTATTTATAACTTGAATGTACTTGATTTGTTCTGCGGAAGTGGCTCTTTTTCATTTGAAGCGCTTTCTCGCGGCGCTAAACATGCATTCATGGTGGATTCAGATTATTACAATTTGCAACTGCCTAAAAAAACAGCAGAAGATTTTGGAATTACGGACAATGTTACGCTAATTTGCTGCAGTGCTAACTGCTTACCAAAACCTATTTCAAAATGCGACATAGTTTTTATAGACCCACCTTACAATAGCAATCTAGTTGAATCAACGTTGAATGGACTAGCTAACTCAGGCTGGTTAAGTGATGATGCATTGATAATTCTAGAGATTAGGAAAAACGAAGGTTTTGAGTGCAATAAAGACTTTAGTATAATCTTGGAACGTATTTACGGTATAGCAAGAATAATTTTTCTTTCTCTATCAACTTAAACTTGCATATATAGCCTTTCTTATAATAGTCCGAATGCGATAAGATATGTGTTTATGGCTATAGCAGGCCAGTAGCATATTACGGTCTGTTCGGATTATTGTAAAAAGAGCTATAAATTCAGAGTCTATTAAATATTCATGTGCTTCTTCAATAAATTTATTTTCTTTTTCTTCGTAACTGGTGTATTTTGTTGTACCATCATTATCCTCACGATAAACTAAATGTTCTTTATGATCAGCATGAATATTTTTATTTTCACAAACCTTTTCAGGATCGTGCTCAAGTACTTTTCTACCAACAATCAATAGCTTATAAGAAATTTCCTATGATTCCTTTTAAGCGAGTTTTGAATTTTTGAAATGTCATGACATTGTTGATACGGTTATCAAGAAACGATAAAGTATCCGCAAAATCTTCTGAATAATCATTGATAAAAAAAAGTATCGTACTTAAGTACACTCCAGCTAATATTGCTCTTTTTGTATAGTAGTTAAAATCTGTTGATTGGTCATGAATGCCATACCAAATCGCACTAATAGTTCTGTATAAAAGTTTACTAGAAAAATATGTATTTTTTGGTGATACAGAAAATAATAAAACATTTTTTAAAAGTTCTCTATAATTCGGTAGCTTAGCGTAGTTTGAAAGGCGTATTTGAATGGCTAACTTTACTCGCTCTCGCACTTTCATATCTTCTAAATTAGAATTTCTTAATTCAGCTTCCATTGAGCTATTTAAGTCCTCTGCTATGTGCTCCAAAGCGCTATATATTCCATTCTGAAATTTGCAAAAGCTATTAGCTAGATTAAGGTCAGTGCACACCTTTAATAGGGTTTCATCGCTTATCCCTTCAAATGGAATAACCCTAATTAGCTTATCTATTATTAACTTTTGTTCCACGCAACATCATACTAAACAGCATGTGTGATTGTACCTGAGATTTTCAAACATTCTACAAAATGCTTCACCACGTTCCTCGAAATTTTTCCATTGATCAAAAGAAGCACACGCGGGAGAAAGTAATATTGTTACTTCTTCTGCGCTATTTAAGGCCTCTTCAAAAGCCAATCTGAATGCATCTTCTAGATTGCAACATTTAACATAATCTACTTTATTCTCCATAACATTTGCAAAAGCTTCGGTTGATTCTCCAATAAGAAAAGCTTTTCTAACCCTTGTAAAATGCTTGCTTAATGATTCTATTCCACCTTTTTTGCTTCTTCCACCAGCGATCCAATTTATGTTTTCATAAGATAAGATCGCCTTTTCGCTCGATTTTGCATTAGTTGCTTTGCTATCGTTCACGAAAAACACATTTCTTATTTTGCCAAGCAGTTCATTCCTATGCCTCAGTCCTGAAAAGGACTTGATTCCATTGATAATAGTGTTGCTATCTACTCCAAGTACCTTACATACGGCATATGTGGCTGCTATGTTTTCTGCGTTGGATATTAGGTTTATTTTCACGTTGCTTACTGATAAGCTATGATTCTCTAGTTTTAACGAGATCTTCTGGATTCCAGTGCCCCTTTTGTCATCCAAGTAGCTGACACTGGGATCCAGATAATTTCGATCTATACCAGTAATCTGTTCACTATAATCAAGCAAATTGTTACCTGCCAATGATATTAGATCTCTTGCACCACCCTCTGTCATCTGAGTAGTTGGCAATGGTTTTTCTTTTCTGGATTCCAGCGTCACGCGCTGGAATGACATCGGGGAATATGTTACTGAGATCGGAATTTTGTCTCCAGTGAATTTGTTGAATATATCAGCAGTAATCTCATTGTCACATCCTATTACGGCAACCTCACTACCGTTTATCAGTTTTAATTTAGTTGCTATGTAGTTCTCCATACTTCCATGCCTATCTATGTGATCTGGTGTAATATTGAGCAGTGCTGAAATGTCCACGTTAATTTCATTCATCAACTCCAATTGAAAAGAGGAGAGTTCGATTACATAAATTTCTGCATCTCTTTCTAGATCCAAAACAGGAACGCCTAAATTTCCACCAATAGCTACTTTTTTCCCTGCAGATTTTAATATGTGCCCTATTAGTGATGTAGTGGTTGATTTACCATTTGTTCCTGTGACGCCTATTACCTTCTGGTTCGTAGTTTTAGCTTCAAGAAATAGCTCAATGTCTGATTTTATTTTGCAATCAAATCTCCTTGCAAGTTTTACTATCCAATGTGGCTCTGTTGGCACTCCAGGGCTTAAAACCAATGCACTGATCTCATGCCAATTGTATTCCTTGGGATGAATAAAATTACATTTTTTATACATCATTTTTGCATTTGCTATTTGCTCTTCATGATCATCCCATGCATATATTCTTGCACCACTCTTTGTTAGAGCGTTAATGGCGGATAAACCAGTTTTACCAAGACCAAAAACCGCGACGTTTTGATTTTTGTATTTGTTTAGTTGCACTGCTAGATAACTTATGCGAACCATTTTATAAAGATATCGTACAAATTACAACAGACTTCTTTCGTAGGGTACAACTGTCATTCAATAGAAACAAAAAACTTCCTTGACAAACTCCGCCAGCGCCCTTATCATGAAACTGAAGCTATTTATTTATCTTCGCAATCTGTGCGGGTTAATGACAAAAAACTTGGGGTATTTGGCGTCTCATGTTTAATTTTTCGCACTACGTGCATCGCATGTCTTTAAAAATTTCTGGGTTTTTACCTATATAAGCCGAAACGCGCTTACAAAGCGTTTAAGACAGCAAAAAACGTCAAATTGACAAGGGAGAATTTGAATGCTAGCTACTACGGGGTTTCTTTTGCCTTTTTTTTTATTTGGTAAATTTCTTAATGTTTGTAGCTAAAGCAACTTAAGAGACCGAAAATGGTCAGTGCTCCTATGATGTCATTCCAGTGCTTGACACTGGAATCCAGTTTTCCATATAATCTCATTGAAAATGTTGTAACCACTTTCTGTGCTAGTTTGCTTGCTTACAAGCAAACTTTCCTGGATCCCAGTGGGCTTTGGTGCATCGCTACTTATGAAAGGCTAACTATAGTTATAGCTCTTTTTACAATAATCCGAACAGACCGTAATATGCTACTGGCCTGCTATAGCCATAAACACATATCTTATCGCATTCGGACTATTATAAGAAAGGCTATAGGATTATAAGCAAACTATTGAAAATCTTGTTTTTTTTGCAATCAATCTGATCAAATTTAAGAATAGTAATTTGTTATTTATATTAATAAATTTAATTCTATTGAAAATAGCTAAAGCATTGAAATTCTTGAATTTTAGCCGGATTGGTAAATGGTAGTGAAATTTCTTTTACTCAAATTTAGGTATTCATTGACCGTTCTTGTTATAAATACCAGAATAATAAGCTACTGATATTCCCTATCTTTTTTATCTTTAATCCATCATAGCTAGCGATGCAACAAAGCCATCCCAGTGTCAAGCACTGGGATGACGAGAAAGGAGCACTGGAATGACATCATAGGGGCGCTGCCATCATAAAGGAACCAGTGTCAGCTACTTGAATGACATCATAGGGGCGTTGGGATGACACCCTGACAATCGTCATCCCGCTACTTGTTAGCGGGATCTATGCTAAAGGAGATACTTGGATAACAAGAAATATAGGCACTGGAATTGCAAAGAGTTTGCAAATATTAGTTATTACCTGTAGGATATAGAGAAATTAGTAAGGATTTTAATAGGAATAATATGCCATCTGTTACTTTTATTTTACCTGATGGGAGTAAGAAAAGCTATGAAGCTGCAGAGGGAGAAACTCTGCTCAATTTAGCCCATAGAAGTGCTCCAGATCTGCTTGAAGGTGCATGTGAAGGTTCTCTTGCTTGCTCTACATGCCATGTAATTGTTGATCCAAAGTTTTATAATGCTGTAGAAATACATAACCCTATATCTGATGAGGAAAATGATATGTTAGACCTAGCTTTCGGCTTAACAGAGACGTCGAGGCTTGGATGCCAAATAAAAATTACAAAAGATATCGACGGCTTGTGTGTAACCATACCAAGGGGTACAAGAAACATATCATTAGATAAACAGGGGAATCATGCGTAAGATTTTTATCTATATTATCGTCTCTTTACTTTTGTTTGTTCCTGTAGCGTATAGTGGTTTTTGGTATTTTTCTGCATGTAAGGTAAAAAATCTTTTAGCTGAAACAATACTATACATTAACGACGAAAAATTTGATATTTCACATGATTTTAGTGGATTTCCTTCTAACCTAATTTTCCGTGTGACAAACCCAAAATTTTCCAATGAGCAATTAACCATCTCATCTGATGCTTTATTGATAAAAAATAGATTGTTTGATAAATCAGTATATATCTACATACCAAGCAATGAAGTCAACATTGCTGTTCATGATGATGAGAAAAAGAATATAAAATGCCACACAAACGATAGCAGCCACTTTGTTGTTAGACTAAACGATTTACCATCTTCATTGCGATTCAACAGAAATAGTACCGTGATAGACTATATAGGTACACTTCGTTACGAAGATTATGGATTAAAATGTGATGTTTCAGAAAATCAGCAAAGTGTTATAACTGAAGTGAATGATAAAAGTAATTACATTCAATTTTACCTCGATAAAGAACTGAGTGGAAATGCTAAGCTAGGATTTGATTTGTATACTTA
This sequence comes from Wolbachia endosymbiont (group A) of Scambus nigricans, assembly GCF_947251485.1. NCBI lineage: Bacteria > Pseudomonadati > Pseudomonadota > Alphaproteobacteria > Rickettsiales > Anaplasmataceae > Wolbachia > Wolbachia endosymbiont (group A) of Scambus nigricans. The sequence goes on along the minus strand of NZ_OX366356.1, from coordinate 1,018,118 downwards.
TCGGTATAAAAATACTGCAAGTCCTGAAAGTTACCTTAGTATCGACACTAAATTTGATTATGAATTTGTAAACGACATCTCAGCTTCCAGAATTAATTTCAATATAGAGAAATTTTTGATTCAAAGTAATAATTTTTCTTTTGCTGCAGATGGTGGGGTAAACAATTACAACTTAGTTACATATTCATTTAAAGACAAAATCAACGTGGCTATATCAAATTATAAAGAATTAATCTCGTTTATGATTGGTGACTCAAAAACTTCAGATGCGTTCGAAAAATTAGTACCTTCCTTATCAGAAAAAACAACTGATAATGGCATTCAATTTTCAATAAAGTACGATGATGATGTAGGGTCAAGCTTTATTGGAAAGTTATCCATCACTGATTTTATGAACCAACTCAGTAAAATAATCCAATTAACCAAGAATGAGAATAGTAATTAGCTTACTTTTCATATTGATATTCCACTCAGGCGTAAACGCTTTTACTCTGGATAATAAACTCAGAGATAAAAGCATGGAAAAACGAGCAACCAGTTTATTTGAAATAATAAGGTGTCCAATATGTTCTGGCGAATCATTGTCTGAATCTGGATCTCAGATCGCGTATGATATGCGAGAAGCAATTCGTAAAAAAATCAATGATGGATACACAGATGAAGAGATAATCTCAGAGTTAAAAAATTCTTACGGCAATTCAATTATAATCGTACCACCTATAAAATCTAGCACTTACATTTTGTGGTTTATTCCACTTACAACTCTGCTTATTGGGTGTTTTTTAATACAAAGATACATCAATACAACCACTTAAACCTTTTATATATAGCTAAAGTGACTTAGGTTCTCTAATTGCACATAAGTCAACAATAATTTTCACACAAATCAAAACAGCATATCTTCTCCATAATCCTTGGTAATTTTACATAAGTTAAAAGTAGCATATGGTTCTCTCCGCGGTCTGAGATGACAATAAATTTGTCAAGCCGCATCATGCTTGTTAGGCGGAAGTGGACGGCAACATGTTTACCACGAAGTCTAACTAAGTTCTTGCTTGTCCCTTCCATCGGCATTGCTATCTTTGTTTTCAATAAAATTATTGTCCTATGCTCTTTTGATGTTTATTGATAATAAAATTCTGTTTTATCAACCAACATCCTATGCATAATTACAGCTAATTTTCTTGCTACTGCTACAATTGCTTTTTTCATTCCTTTTTTCTTCGCAACCCCAGTTTTTTAATTTAAATGTCCTCTTGGTAACTGTAAGCATTGTTTGTGCAGCTTCATATAACATATAGCTCTTTTTACAATAATCCGAACAGACCGTAATATGCTACTGGCCTGCTATAGCCATAAACACATATCTTATCGCATTCGGACTATTATAAGAAAGGCTATACTTCTACATTCCGCTGGTCCCATCTTTGATATGCTGCCATGCCGATCAACTTCTCCAGAAGAATATTGCCTTGGTGTCAACCCTATATACCCCAGTTGCGGATTAGCCAACGAAGTAAAGCTTAGAAATGCAGCGGCTGTATAGAATATGAAACAAGCGTAGAAAAAATGTGTACCAAAAAATTTATCGGTGATCTATGGCGAGTATGCTCAATCTCAAATTTGTTTTTCAGAGAGCCAAAAACTGTCTCAATAATCGATCTTTTTCTTAACAAAATCTTCTCATTTAGCGCCATTAATGAGTTTTTCATACCCTTTTTTATACTGGTTACAAGCTTTAACCCTCTATCGAATAATTCGTGAAAAAGATCTTTTTTGATATATCCTTTATCTCCAAACAATAATCCAGTCAATTTCTTAGTTAAATTTGGCACAGGTATCAACGTTGCCTTTTGTCACCGTAACCCCTTGAATTTCGCCAGTTTCGTTGATTACTAGATGTACCGAAAAACCACCCATAAGTAGTCTTTCCAATCTTTGCCAACCCTTTGAAAACTTTGTTTCTCGAGGTCCTTTTTGGATGGCAAACAGCGATAGATTATGTACGAAATCCCTTTCACTTTTGACTGTTCGCAAAACCATTGCATTAAGAGCGCTAAATACCATAAAACCCGCGATTTTAACCTGATAAACCTACTATAGGATGGCAATTTTGGAAACGCTGATTCGTATAATAATTTCAAATAATGCACATAGAAAATTTTAAAATTGTCGCACTTGATATAGCAATATTATGGTAAAAATCTCTGAATGCGTAATCTCTGGCGTCCTGGTTGGTTTTTTGCCACTTGGTAGAAGTTTTTCTGCAAAATTTTCATCGACTGTATTGCAAAAATCATCGACTATACAAAAGATTTCTGTTACTTTTTCTTTCATTGGTAACCTCCTATTTTAGGAATGAATATCAAATACCTCGGAGTTTACCCTATTTCCTTACCTTTTCTATTTTTTCTAATTTACAACTGGGGTTAGCAGTGCTGTGAGAATGGTTGAAAGCGCAAAAGAAAACCTCTCGGAAGTTAAAAATATACTGGTCGATGCAGGTTATACAGGAGAAAATTTTGCAACTCAAATAAAAACGATTATTGGAGCAACTGTAGAAGTAATAAAACGAAGTGAATTACATTCCTTTGCTGTATTGCCACAAAGATGGGTTGTAGAGCGATCTTTCGCTTGGTTAGAAAAATGCAGACGATTGTGGAAAAATTGCGAGCGAAAACTTAACACTAGCCTACAAATGGTCGTTCTTTCCTTCATTTCTCTTCTATTGAGAAGATTTTAAACAGGTTCTAAATCTTTATTTTAAAAATGTCATATTGATCACCGGTACCTGAAAATACTATTCCAATTGATCAGAGCTATCCATTTCCTTAATTTTTGTAACGTTGTCATAGGAGTACTATAACTTTAGTATCAACTATGTTTTATTGTTTTTGCATCTAAAAAAATTTAGCTTATTCAAGCAGCATTTTGCCTTTTTTTGGATGTAGGGATTTTTTAGGAATTGTCTTCTTGAATTCTATGGTATTTTGTTTAACATTGAAACAAGATTCCAGTGTCAGCTACTTGCATGACATTGTTGGTTAATGTTTTATGGCTTTACGATAGCTATACAACTTATCTTAAAAGCAATATAGTGTTTACTATACAATGAATCAAAGATAGTAAGTAAAGTCTATGGAATTTCAAATCGCTACACATTTTCAACCGGCTGGGGATCAACCACAGGCAATCGATAGCTTAATTGCAGGGCTAAATAGCAATAAAAGAGATCAGGTTTTGCTTGGAGTTACTGGTTCTGGGAAAACTTTTACTATGGCAAATGTTATTGCAAGGACAAACAGGCCTGCATTAATTATGGCACACAATAAAACTTTAGCAGCACAGCTTTATGAGGAAATGAAAGGATTGTTTCCCCATAATGCTGTTGAATACTTCATTTCTTATTATGATTATTATCAACCTGAAGCCTATTTACCACAAACTGATACTTATATCGAAAAAGATTCTGCAATTAACGAAAGAATTGAGATGCTGCGTTATTCCACCGTCTGCTCCCTTTTGGAGCGCAGGGATACGATCGTAGTTGCCAGTGTTTCCTGCATATACGGTCTTGGTTCGCCTGAGAGCTACCGCAGCATGATCATACCGCTTAGTGTTGGAAATAAAATTCGTATTAATGATTTCCTGAGCAACTTAACTGATCTTCAATACAAGCGCTCTGATGCCAGGTTTGAGAGAGGATATTTCAGAGTGCGCGGCGATATTGTTGATATATTTCCTTCCCATTATGAAAATAAAGCTTGGCGTTTATCGTTATTTGGCGATGAAATAGAAGAAATTTCTGAAGTTGATGCTATAACGGGCAATGTTACCAAAGGCGTAAATAAAATCACCATTTTTCCAAATAGCTATTACATAACCCCGCGTGAGGCTTTGTTGCAGGCAATTGAACTAGTCAAAAAAGAGCTGCATGAACGCTTGGATTATTACTACTCGCGAAACAAGATTGTTGAAGCAAAGCGCCTCGAGCAACGCACTAATTTTGATATCGAAATGATGAGAACAACAGGAATATGTAAAGGTATTGAAAATTATTCGCGTTATCTCTATGGAATGGAAGCTGGGGATCCACCACCTACTTTGTTTGAATATTTACCTAAAGACGTAATTTTATTTGTTGATGAGAGTCATGTCACCGTTCCTCAGGTTGGTGCGATGTACAGTGGTAATGAGGCGCGTAAAAAGAAATTGATCGACTATGGCTTCAGGCTCCCTTCCGCTTTTGATAATCGTCCATTAAAATTTGAAGAGTGGGAGGGAGTTAGGCCGCAGACTGTTTACATTTCAGCCACTCCCGGAAAGTATGAGTTGGCAAAGACCAGTAATGTATTTATAGAGCAAGTTATCCGTCCAACAGGGCTTACGGACCCAATCTGCATTGTAAAACCAATAGAGAGTCAAATTGATGATGTAATTCATGAGGCACAAGTGACAATAGGGAAGGGATTTTGTGTTTTAATCACTACATTGACGAAAAAAATGGCTGAAAATTTAGCTGAATATATGAGTGAGTTAAATATGAGAGTGAGTTATTTGCATTCTGATATTGGTGCGCTGGAGAGAATAGAAATTATATACAAATTGAGATCTAAAGAAATCGATGTTTTAGTAGGTGTTAACTTGCTGAGGGAAGGTCTTGATATTCCAGAGTGTGGGTTGGTTGCAATTTTGGATGCTGATAAAGAAGGATTTTTGCGATCAGAAACTTCATTAATTCAAACGATCGGTCGTGCTGCGCGTAATGCTGAGGGTAGAGTAATTTTGTATGCAGATAAAATCACTGGTTCTTTAGATTGTGCATTAAGAGAGACCGAAAGAAGAAGAAAAAAACAAGAAGAACATAATATATTGCACAATATTATCCCGAAGACTATAGTAAAACCTATATCAAACACCTTACAAGAGAGGGCAATAGCAGAACCGAAAGTAAATACTAATAAGGATGATTTGAGAAAGCAAATGATAGAGCATGCTAAAAATTTGGAGTTTGAAGAAGCAGCAAGAATAAAAAAATTATTGTAAGGTTAAGTAATATATGATGCTATGGGCATAGCATGAAAGTGTAAATAATTTTATTGATATCTTTATATTAATACTTTTTAAACATTTAGTACCATGCAATACTTACAATGGACAAGAAAAACTAACACTAGTGCTTTCAGGGTCAGGGACTTTGGCCCTAACCCTAATAAAACGCTTAGGTGGCTGAGAGCGGTGGATTAGGTACAAACCGCTTATACAAAAACTTCTTTTCCTTCTTGCAAGTATAGCCTTTCTTATAATAGTCCGAATGCGATAAGATATGTGTTTATGGCTATAGCAGGCCAGTAGCATATTACGGTCTGTTCGGATTATTGTAAAAAGAGCTATATTTCTTGATATTAGGAGAATCTACCCTAGAATTTATAAGAGATTTATTATTAAACTTTTCAATAAGCGACGGTGATTGTCCCCGCTCAAGCGACTTCCCTAAACCACTATCTGCAGAACTTGTAGAAACGTTACGACTAATTTCTTGTTCATCACCAAAGAATTTAAAAAGTAAGCCTTTTTTTTGTCTTAAAAGGTAAATCTGAGTGTAGTTGCTTCTCCTCTTTCTCAGGAGAAGAAAGGAGTAAGTCTAGCTTCTCTTTCCCACCAGGAGTATACAGCAAGTATTTTAACTGTGCATCCTCAAGAGAGTTGGAATCTAGTTTCTTCTGCAGCTTAGGACAAAGAAATGGGCGTAGTTCCTTCTTCTCGTCATTAGTAAGAGGTTTTTCTTGAGGAGAAGCCACTTTTGAGAGTGAAGAATTACGGTGAAGCCATTTTGCTAATTTTGTCACGAAATGAACGGTGTGACATATTTTTAGGTTCTACACGAGAATAAATAAGTAAGGATATTATATTGCCTGCCTCAGGAGAGAAAGGTTTGGATATTCGCTCTCCCTCAGGAGACAAAAGTAAGGGTAGTTTCTCTTTCCCTTTAGGAGAAAGAACTAAAGGTATCAGCTTTTGCGTCTCAGGAGAAGGTGAAAACAGTAGCTCTTTTCCCTTAAGAGAAAAAAGTGAATGCAGTTGTTGTTTATTCTCAGAAGAAAAAAGCGAGCATAGTTGCTTACTCCTCTCAGTAGAAAAAAGAAAGTCTAGTAGGTTTTCCTGTTCACAAGGATCAGAAATCGAGGATAACTGCTTTCCCGCCTCAGAAGAAAGAAGTGAGGGTAGTTGCTTCTTCCCTTCAGAAGAAGAAAAATAATCTAGAAAACACAAAAAAGCTTTTACTGTTTCATTACTAGCACAAGTAGAAAAACCCGCAAGTGGCAGTGACTGTGGACGCTTATTGTCTACGGGAGGATTTAGATCTTTCCTTGATTCAGATATCCCTGGAACAGTACTAGTAGTGATAGAAGAATTCGACTGTGGCCACTCAAGCGACTCGAAACCACTATCTTTAGAAATTTTAGAATTACGGTCCCCGGGCACATTTGGCTTGCTTACGGCATCTTGTGGCAAGGGTTCTGGAATACCACATTCGTTTTAGAACGTAATTCTCGTATTTTTGGTCTATTGAGAAATCCGCCATCATCTGGTTCAGTAACAGGAGAAGTCACTCCTGAGGGTGGATTACTTAAAGATGGTTTTTTACTTACAGAACCCTCAGGAGTACTTGCACTTGAATACACCGAATCACGTTCTTGCTTTTGTGGCTTCGCTTTAGAACACTCATCACTACTTTTTCGATCACTTTTATCAGTAACTTGCTGTTTTTCAAATTCCTCATTAGAAACCTCAGGATTTAAGAATGTTGAATCATCCCATGCTATAGGAGTAGGAATCGATGATGATCTTTTCTGATCCGGAATATTATCCTCTGTTAGCATACCTTTACCAGTACCTAAAGATAGCTGTGATTGACCACAAGTGGATTGACTTGGATCTATTTCCCCCGGCACCAACTGAAACAGCCCCCCTTTTCCTTCCTCTCTTTCTGATCCTTGCCTGGGAGGCCTCTTTAACCCTTTACCACGACTTCGCTTGGGAAACTCCTGTGTCGGTGATGACAATTCAGTTAAGCCAGAACTTGGACCACCACTTGAAGAACCAGAATCCTTAGGTTTCGGAGGTGAATTACTATCATAACCACTATCTCTGTCTCTTTGGTTGGGCGGTGTTCTTAGTCCACTCGGTCCTGCATGTGTAGGAGAATTGAGTGGAGAATTTACTGTTGAGGAGGATTGACTACCTCTTATCGAGTCACGTCTCCTAAAATTTCCAGGATCAACTGCAAATTCAAAACATTTGTTTTCTTTATTATATGTAATTGCAGACTCCATAATTTTAGGAAGTAACTGAGCAATTCCTTTATTAGAGAAAGCGTAAATTGGGTTTTCACAACTGTTAATATCTGGATCTGCTGTCTTGCCTCTGATATCAGTCATAAGATTTTTATATTCTATATTAATTTTGTACACATCCTTACACTTTAAAAATTCAAGCTGATCATCACACGCTTTTGTTAAAGGTATAAGAACAAAATTATTGCCACTCCCTATTTTTCCTTCATCTGCAAAAATATCATATCCATAAGCATTAATTGGTTTTCCTGTCCGTTTAAAAATAAAATCGCCAAGAACATCCTTAAAATTCCCAACTTTAGAATCTTCTGTGCCTGGAGTTCTAAAATCAAGCGCTACTCGCCCCCTCTCATATTCTGCTACACTCCTGACTACCTTATCGCTAATGTTTTTAATATACAACATATCATCTTTATATTCATAAAAGTCTGAACTCTTAAGGCCACAGTTTTCTAACCTTAAGTAAAACTCTTTAATATACTCGCTTTTAAGTAATTCAAAAGTCTCTGAATCATACCCCTCCTTCCTCAAATACTCGTCGCTAAAAACAATACAGTATAGATAAGAAGAAGACTTACCTGTTGCTGCTATTCCAAAAGTTTTTCCTACCCATTCATGCGCTTTTTCCTCCGTTATTCCTACTGCTTTTTGTAAACGTGCAACCAGTTTCAATATTACAGCCCTCCTAAACTCATTAACTAAATGAATCTTCAAGTTACGGATTACTTCACGATTTACAGAATCTGCAAGCTTTACTTCCATTACACCTTTTATGTCACTTTTTTTCTTGCTAGGATTAGCACCTAAAACAAATGGAAAGTAATTTAAGTTATAATATTTATGTGCTACCTCACTTCCATTACTGTAGTGCTGCTTTATTATTTCCTCTCCTATTCCATGTAGATATTCTGCTACGTCAGTGTCATCAGCAAATAACCCAACAATCTTGTTACCTTTTACAGTAAAATTAGTATTAACCCTTTCACAAAAATAATTATTTAAGTTAAATGCATTAACCAGGTTTTCTACAGAATTACTCATAACTCCCCCATTAAAATGTTTACTAAACAACATTACTTGCTTTTTCCTTTATCTTTACTACTACCGGCACTAGTAGCACTACTACTACCCAGTTGTGTATTAGGCTTACTGCTTTCACTTTGTTGCTCGTAGTTTTTATACTTATCAGGACCAATCCACTCAACCTTTTTATGTGAAGGCCACTTATTACCACCACCATTATCATTACTACCATGCATATTACCCTCCAGTAAAAATATTATGCAACTAATGTACTAAAAATAAAATTAAGTGCAAGCACTTTTTTATATTTTTTTTAAAAATTTTTATTCACTCTTTTTTCATAACTCTAGTTTCTAGATTCCAGCGTCACGCGCTGGGATGACAAGAAAGAGGTACCAAAAAGAGACCTTTTCTTGTCGCCTTAGTAGCCATTCTAACATAGAATGTCATCCCAGTGCCCAGACACTGAGATCCGGTGTTCTTTATCACACAAGTAGCTAACACTAGCTATCTCAATGGTGTATTACCATTTCCTCTTGCTGCAGGTTCCTCAAGTACATCAGTAAATTTTGACTTAGGATTTTCTTTAGCATCACTTGCAGAACTACGCTGATCAGCACTAGATTTTCCATTATCAGTAGTTCCTGATGAAACTTGAAAATGACCAATTGGATAATCGTGCTTAACATCAGCTTGGGTATTCCTTTGAGCAACTTTTTCTCTAAGTTTAGCAAAAGGGTCATCTGTTTTATGCTCATCAGTAGACTTGGATTCTTTTCCACTAATACTGCTAGACTTATCAGCAGACGTGGTTCCTCTTCCATTAGCACTTTCACTTGCATCCCTGCTGCGACCAGTAGATGCTCCTATACTTATAAAATCAGCTATTTTCCCTCTCACCACGGGCTCCTTCTCCGCAGGTTTCGGTGGACACACCTCTTTCTTCGGTTCCTCCTGCTTCGCTTTTTTCTCTTCTTCCACTTTTGGTTTTGTTTCTTTTACCTCGCGGTTCTCATTGTTTATAACCTCTTTAAATATAGGAGGCATTATAGGTTTTGGTAAAAGATCAAGTTCTGGTTTGCTCAGAACAACCGGCCTTACAAATCCGGGTGAAACGTCAAAAAGGAAAACTGGCACTTTAGGTTTTTCTCTTTCATCCACTTTCATTTCTACGTTTTCGCAAACTTCTTTATTTTCTTCCTTTAATGATGTTTTTTCTGCTTTTTTATCTTCCTTTTCTGTAGATGCCTCTACCGCAGCCGCCAACTCAACTCCAAACATCTCTGCGAACATTGTAACAATCCATCCGACAACGGCCATTTGTAACCTGAGTTTCAGATCTTGCAATGCAGTTAATCTTTCTAACGCCCTTGCAAACTCTTCTTCTGATAACTCACCACTGCCTAATTTCTCCTGCAATTCTTTTACCTCTTTGTCCAACCTCTGATTGAAACTTAAATCGCGTGCAAAAATCTTCTTGATTAACTCCTTAAGCTTATCACACAAAAACTTCATTATCGCAGCAATCAGGTTTTTTTCTTTCTTCTCCTTGAGCATTTGGTAGATTTTCGGATCATCTACATCTACTTCAAAAAGGTTGAAGAGAGATTCAAAGAAATTCCAGAAATCTCCGATTACTCTTCCTTTTTCACTAGTGAAGTAATCCTCATCATCACCTTCTCCGATATGTAGATCTGCTTGAGATGATATTTCATCGACACAACTAGAAGCCTGACGCTCACACTCGAGCCTCCTGAGCAAATCTTGTCTGGTGAGCTCCTCTATGGCTGCTTTTAGTTCATTTAACTTCTGCTCTGCAGAGAAATCTTGCTCCCTGATTTTTCCTTGGAAGATTGAGCTACCGTTTCCGTTATTATCTGAAAAATTTTCCATTATTTTTGCCTTCTCAATAAAATTACTGCCTTTGTTGTTACCTGAAAAGCTTTCCACCATTTTTACTTCCTTCATAAAACTTAATAATTTAATTCTACAGTACTAAATATTTAAGAACTATTAATGTAAAGATGTTAATAAAATTATTTACATTTTTACACTATATATACATTATATCATGTGCTATTTAACCTTTCAATAATATTTTTATTTTTACTGCTTCTTCAAACCCTAGCATGCGCTTTTCTTAAATTATCCTTATTAGTGTTTGCTTTTGCCTCTATCCCACTTTTTCTTGTAAAGTATTTGATATGGATTTTATTATACTCTTTGGCATAACATTTGCAACATACTTTATCTATAAATGGAAATTATTATACTTGCAGCTAGACACAATTTGAAATAATTTACACTATAAAGTTAAGGAACGAGATCCCAGTGTCACGCACTGGGATGACAGCAGTCCTACGTCATACCGCGATTCATTCGCGGTATAGATTTCGCTAACAAGTAGCGGAATGACGAATTTTTGTTTTTCAAATTATCGTAAGTCACTTTAGCTATATCAGACAATAGAGGCAGTGCGTAGAGGAGCTCACCAGACAAGATTTGCTCAGGAGGCTCGAGTGTGAGCGTCAGGCTTCTAGTTGTGTCGATGAAATATCATCTCAAGCAGATCTACATATCGGAGAAGGTGATGATGAGGATTACTTCACTAGTGAAAAAGGAAGAGTAATCGGAGATTTCTGGAATTTCTTTGAATCTCTCTTCAACCTTTTTGAAGTAGATGTAGATGATCCGAAAATCTACCAAATGCTCAAGGAGAAGAAAGAAAAAAACCTGATTGCTGCGATAATGAAGTTTTTGTGTGATAAGCTTAAGGAGTTAATCAAGAAGATTTTTGCACGCGATTTAAGTTTCAATCAGAGGTTGGACAAAGAGGTAAAAGAATTGCAGGAGAAATTAGGCAGTGGTGAGTTATCAGAAGAAGAGTTTGCAAGGGCGTTAGAAAGATTAACTGCATTGCAAGATCTGAAACTCAGGTTACAAATGGCCGTTGTCGGATGGATTGTTACAATGTTCGCAGAGATGTTTGGAGTTGAGTTGGCGGCTGCGGTAGAGGCATCTACAGAAAAGGAAGATAAAAAAGCAGAAAAAACATCATCTTGGTAAAAAACGCATTGAAGAGACTTTAAACGCAAGTATAAAGCAGGCAAAAATGGATCCGTCATCTAGTTATATAAAATGTCTGTTGTTTAATGGCCCAAATCTGCAAACGTATTTTGTGATGGCACTTCAAGCACAAATGGAGGAGCATGGTTGTAGTTATTCAGATTTCTATCATATTGATGGCAATAAGGTATATGTTAAAGATGTTGAAAATATTGGTTTCATTAGAAATATAACAGAAGCTTCTAAAAAAGAGGTGGGGTATAATTTTTACCTTCAGCACAGTGATAATTTAAAAGTGAAAGCTAAACACTACAAGGATGCTATAGGCGAGCTAATCTTTCGCTTAACTGAAATATCAATCCACAGGTATTACTATGATGAGTTTATCGATAAAGACAAGATAAGTAATGGAGATCGCTTTGCTTTTATACCTACAATCAAAGAGGGTAATATTTCAAGGTACCTAAATCGTGGTGAGGCAAATAAGATTAATGCTCAATTTGGTTATGATCTTTTGACTGATATTAAAGGTCAAACTGAAACCACACGATCAGGTAGATTTGGTGGTGTATATGCTTTTTCCAATAGACAGATTGCTCTTTTAATTCCTGTAATTATAGAAAACTCTGTAATCAGCAAAGATGGTCAAATAGAGATTGATCCTGGGCTTCCTCGAACGCTATTAACTGAACCATCACTGAAACAGGAGTCTCCCACGCGGAGTCAGGGTGTAGGATTAGGAGAGTCTCCCAGGCAAGGGTTGGAAGAATCTTTTATGCTGCATAAAAAGTTAGATGTTCCTGGAACGAGTGGAGAATTCTTGCCACGTTCACATCTGAGTTATACTGCAGTTAGTCAGGGTACAGAGAAATGTGTAAGTGCTGCTCAAAATGTGCAAGCAGGACCTAGTACTTGGTCTCAGCCAATGAACCCTTTGTTATCACAAAGCACGTCCGGAAATAAATGGATGTCGTCAACGCAGTTTACCCAACCAGGACCTAGTGGTTTATCATGGACACAGAGTAGACCTTCATCATCGAAAGGTGCTGATGAAAGTATGCTAATAGAGATTCGGGGTCAGCAAGTGAGACATAGGCCATCATTGACTCCTTCTCCTATAGCATGGGATGATTCAACATTCTTAAATCTTGAGGTTTCTAATGAGGAACCTGAAAAACAGCAAGTTACTGATGAAAGTGATCGAAAAAGTAGTGATGAGTGTTCTGAAGCAAAGTCACAAGATAGTAAATCTCCGGAGAAGAAACATGGGGGTGGTCTTCAAAAAATAAAAAAATTGCTCTCTTCACCTTTTAAGAAGCAATATGGCGTAAACCTTAAGCGACATGATGTAGGGCGTGATACAACGCGAAGTACTCCTGAAACTCCTGTAACTGAAAAACCACCTGTGTCTAAGCTATTTTCTTCATTCCCAGCTAGAATAAGAGCAAGAAGTAATCCATCCTCAGCGGTGACTTCTCCTACGCATGAAGGTGCGTCAGGTGGACTAAAACCTCTTACTAGTGACGAGAGGAAGGAACTACGCCTATTTCTTTCTCCTGAGCTGCAAAAGAAGCTAGACTCCAACTCTTTCTCCCCTGGGAAGGAGCGGCTTTTATACTTGACGCATACTCCTGAGGGGAAAAGTTAGCTAAGCAGATTTCTATGTGAGAGTAAAGAATCACAGTTACGGCGACTTGCAGAAGCACAATTATCGTCACCTGATAACTCTAATAGAGCTAGTGGTTTTTCTTCTATGGGATCGCCTGCTTCTCCTGTTTTACAACATAAGGGAAGTGCCCCTTTAAAGGTTACAGAGTGTAGTGTGCAACAGGTAAACTCACATTCTGTAGAGCGTACGTGAGAAGCTTTGGGGAAATAAATTTAGGTTTTTAGATATATCTTAACCATCTAAATGGTTTATTAGGGTTGGGGCCAAAGTCCCTGACCCTGAAAGCACTGGTGTTGGTTTTTCTCATCCATTGCAGATATTGCACCGTACTATCCACTTGATCATCGTGGCAAGCTTCTGGGAACATTAAAATTTCGTACTCGAAATCATTTAACCATACCGCTTGCTGTGGCAGAAAAACCCTGCTAGACTCTATCACCGGAACAATTTTGAGTGAGTTTGTCATTGTGTGGAATTATTTCGATAATCGGTAGATCGCTATTTGCCTTTAGCTCTTGTGTTAATTGTTGACCACTCGTTTTTGCTTCGATCAAAATTGCGTGTGGCATCCATCTTGCAGCTAGTGACAGAACTTGCTCTTTAAGCTTTGGGTACTCAAGCTTTGCTCGATATACATCAAGTAAATAGAATTTATTATCTATTTTTGCCCAGGTCGTGCAGATGCTAAAGTCGCTGGAATCGTTTGTTGAAACTGCAGTGTCCCAGCTTTGAGTTACATGTGAGAGATTATCAGGGAAATTTTTATAGCGCTTTAGCCACTCTTGTTTAATTATACCGCTTGAAAGCGGCAGGGGGTTTTGTTGATATTGAGCAGCAAAAGCGTATAGCCTTTCTTATAATAGTCCGAATGCGATAAGATATGTGTTTATGGCTATAGCAGGCCAGTAGCATATTACGGTCTGTTCGGATTATTGTAAAAAGAGCTATATCATCTCAACTTCTTCTCTTCCTCCCTCCAGGCTATAACCTCCTTATTTTCAGAAATCATTGGCAAACAAATGTGATGCCATATGTTTTTTGGCTTGGATAAGAGGTGCCCAGTTAAGTCTTCCAGGTGGAGCCTATGCATCACAAGCACAATTACTCCTTTTTTTCTATCGTTGAGTCTCGTTACTAAAGTCTGATCGAACCAGTTTGTGGCACGTTTTCTAAATGTTTCACTCAAAGCTTGAGCAGGGTTAAGCGGATCATCCACAATAATAAAGTCACCACCTTCACCGGTTAATGTTCCTCCAACTGATGTTGCGATTCTGTATCCTCTCTGCACTGTTTGGAATTTATATTTAGTGTTCTGGTCCTTGGATAGTTCTACCTCTGGAAATAGTTCTTTATACCAATCAGATTGCATTATGCACCTGGTATCGAGCGAATGTTTTTCACTAAGCAACTTAGAATAACTTGCAACTATTATTCTTGCAGTTGGCTGATTTCCCAGTATCCATGCGGGCCACGCAACACTCATACATATGGACTTCATTGAACGCGGAGGCATATTGAATATTATGCGCCTTACTTCGCCAGCATTCGCTGCTTCCAGCCTGTCTGCTATGACTTTTATGTACTGATAATCATTATACTCACATCCCTGCACCACCGTTTGAAAGCACAGTTCAATGAATTTTAGAAAATTTATATTATCCATATGTGTATTTTAGTGAATGGAATGTAGACTTTAATAGTTTTGATTTGTCTTGTAAGATTGAGGTGTTACAATGACAGGCTTACAATGCTGCTAATTTAGTAAATAACCTACGAGTGCTATTTCTTCAACTTTATCGAAGTAAAGAATTGATTTCCATTGCGGTAAATGAGCAACATTATTGAATCTTTACCGTTTTTCTTTACTGCTGAATCAACTTGTTTTTGAAAATCATTAGTATTTTCTATATCGGTTCCATCTAATTGGATAATAATGTCTCCTTTTTTAATACCACGCAGCGTGGTATTACTGTTACTATCTACATTGGTAACTATCACACCTTTTGTAGGATTACTTTCTTTTGATTCTTTTGGCAGATTTGAAACAGTTAAACCGGTTACATAATCAGATGTTGATTTATTTTCTTCTTGATTGTTATCTTGGCCATCATTTGTAGATTCTCCGATCACAACTTTAATATTAACCTCTTTGCTCTTTCTAAGTAACTTAACTTGCACTTTTTTCTCAGGTCCAGCTCTTGAAACCATTTGAGGTAATTGTGTCATTCTATCGATTTTTTTACCGTCAAATTCTAATAATATATCACCTACTTTAATCCCACCTTTTTCTGCAGGACTGTCCTTTACTATACTTGCAACCAATGCGCCTTTTATATCTTTTAAACCTAAGGACTCAGCAAATTCTTTCGTTATAGGCTGAACTTGCACACCAAGCCAACCATGTTTTATTTTTTTGCCACTTTTTAATGTGTCAATAATTGACATAGCTAAATTAGATGGTATGGCAAAACCTATACCCACGTTGCCGCCAGACTCAGATGGAGAATAGATAGCAGTATTAATACCTATAACTTTTCCATTTAAATCAAATAACGGTCCTCCAGAGTTACCCCTATTAATTGCAGCATCAGTTTGAATAAATTCATTCATAGTGCCAATACTAATGTCCCTGGACCTTGCAGATATAATTCCTGTGCTTACAGAGCCACCCAAACCAAATGGGTTACCTATTGCCATAACCGTATCACCAACCCTTGCTTTATCAGAATCACCAAATGCAACAGAAGAAAGATCTTTATCAGAATTAATCTTAAGCACAGCAAGATCAGTTCTTGCATCATAGCCTAAAACTTCTGCTTTGAAATAAGTATTATCGTTCATAGTAACTGTGATATCTTTGGCGTTTTTAATAACGTGATAATTGGTTACTATAGTTCCACCTTTATCTATAATAAACCCAGAACCAAGCAACACCACCTCTTTGTTAACACTAGGGCCCCTATCCATAAAAAACTGATCAAAATGCTCAAAAAACTCTCTAAAATCATCAAAAAAATTATTTCCTGGCATAGATGGAACTCTAGTTCTGCTGTTATTTTCTTGTTTGATGATTTGTTCGCTTGAAATATTTACAACCGCAGGAATGAGTTCTTCCACTAAATCGGCAAGTCCTTGATTACAGTTGCATGCAGTAGTGCTAGCATCAACGACCTTTTTTGCATTCCAATCAAACATATTAGCATACGAAGAAAACGCAATTAGAAAATATGCAAATATAGATAAAATAAATGCCTTACTTTTCATAAATTATTTCCATCCTTTATTTAAAATATCTAAAAAGTTATTGTTTGGTGAAAGTACAAATTTAGTATTATTTTCGGCAAATGATTTACTGTAAGCGCTCATAGAGCGATAAAAGTTAAAGAACTCTTCATCAACCTTAAATGCCTCATTATAAATTCTAGTTGCTTCAGCATAACCACGGCCCCTTATTTCGTACGATTCTTTTACTGCACTGGAGATAATTTCCCTTTTTAATTTATCAGCTTTTGATCTAACTTCCTGCCCAGCTTGCTCTCCTTCTGCTCTAATTTCTTTTGCTTCTTTTTCCCTTTCAGTTTGCATACGGCGAAATATTGCAGAACTATTTTCTTCTGGTAAATCTGCTCTCTTGATTCTTACATCTATTATTTCTATGCCAAATTTTTCAGCTTCAGAATAAACTCCACGCTGAATCAATTGCATAACCTCTGATCTTTTTTCATTCAACAAACTAATCAACGAGAATCTGCCTATATTTTCTCTTATGTGAGCTTCTATAACCGGATATAATCTTCTAACCAGACCTGATTCATTCCTCACAGCCTGGTAAAAAGTAACAGGATTTGTTATTTTATATTTTGCATACGCATCTACTATAATACGTTTTTGATCCGCTGTTATCACTTCCCTTGGGATCTTATCAGGACTTAAATCTAAAACTCTTTTATCAAGAAACTCTACACTATTTATGAATGGCAACTTAAAATATAAGCCACTTTCCCTAACATCCCTTACAACTTTACCCAGTTGTATAACTATTGCTTGCTTTGTTTCTTGCACAACAAATATTGAATTAGATAAAGTAATCAATAAAACAACAAATACAGAAACAAAAACAATTTTAATATTACTACTCATGGTTATTTTCCTAAATTTGTAAGAGGTAAATAAGAAAACATACCTTTCAGATCATCAGTTACAACAACTTTGTCTACCTTACTGAAAATATTTTCCATAGTTTCAAGATAAATACGATTCTTAACGAGAGAAGGATTCTGTCTATATTCCTCATAAAGAGATAAAAAGCGATTTGCATTACCTTTTGCTTCATTTATTATTTCATTTTCATATGCTTGTGCATCTAATTTTATCTTTATCGCTTCACCCTTTGCTCGAGGTATAATACCATTATTATAAGCATATGCTTCGTTTATAGTACGCTCTTTGTCTGCACGAGCACTTTGTACATCTCTAAACGAACTGATTACTTTTTCTGGTGGATCAATTTTTTTCATTTGAACAGATAAAATCTCTATACCCATTTGGTATCCATCAAGAATCTGCTGCAATAGAATTCTAGTATCTCTAGAAATTTCTGGTCTGCCTTGACCAAGTGCAAAAGAGATCGTATTTTTACCTATTATTTCTCTCATGGCACTTTCAGCAGCATTTTTAACACTGAAACCGGGTTTGTAATCCCGCACTTTGAATAAATAGTCCTTAGCATCTCTAACGCGCCACTGAACCTCGAAGTTAACGTTGACTATATTTTCATCTCCAGTTAGCATCACGCCTTCACCGCGATCTGTATCTCGCCCATAAGAACTACTTACCCCAATTTCTTCACGATTTACTTCCTTAACGTTCACTTTAAAAACCTTGCCAATAGGGTAGGGGAAGTGATAACGCAAACCAGGTGTTTCCGTATTAGAATATTTACCAAAGGTAAGTTCTATACTTTCTTCACTAGGATGGACAATATAAAAGCCAGTGCAAGCATAGAACAGCAAAATAATGAAAATGATGAAATAAGGTTTTTTGCCCCTGTTTCTGGTTAATCCATTAAGAAAGAACCTTATATCAGATACAGCTTTACTTAAAATATCTTCATTATTAGGAGTTTTGTTCCCTACCGGTTTCTTTCCCAGATTCCAAGGATTATTATCATCGAACATAATGATTGATTCTATAATTAATACGCTAATATTACTTCTTTAATAAGAAAATGCAAACATAAATTGCTATTTTATTTACAAATTAATCATCAGGATGGAAAACATGATCGTACACTTCCTTTTCTCTATGTAATATGGTCGACTCTATGGAATTTTCTGGCTTTTTTTTGAATTCTTTGTTGTCACTCTTTAAGTGCACTACGTCTTTGTGAAAATGGGAATTATACCTAAATAGTAAAGCTACTATTATTAAAGTTATAACAGCCAAAAAGATGAGTGTTCTTTTTCTATACTTCATAAATGCTGCAGCTTCTTTACCTAATTTTCTATGTTACCACAAAACATGTCAAGCGAAATTATTTGAAGACAAATAAATACTGGCAATCAATTTAACACTAACTTAAGAATCAAGGAATACAATTATAATATATTTAATTAATAGTGAGGTTAAAA
Organism: Wolbachia endosymbiont (group A) of Scambus nigricans; assembly: GCF_947251485.1. NCBI lineage: Bacteria > Pseudomonadati > Pseudomonadota > Alphaproteobacteria > Rickettsiales > Anaplasmataceae > Wolbachia > Wolbachia endosymbiont (group A) of Scambus nigricans. The sequence goes on along the minus strand of NZ_OX366356.1, from coordinate 999,372 downwards.
ATGTTACCTAATAAAAAAAGTTTAAATTCTGTTGAAACTGAAATAGACCTACAACAAGAAGGTAGTCTTGATTTGAATAAAACTATGCAAAATCTACCAAATTCAGATATTGCTAATGATCCCAAGAAGCTAAAAGAAAGAATTACTGACCTGTTAAAAGGGGATACAGAATTCTCTAAGATGAAACAAGGAGATAAGATTCTTGTAGTAAGTGCAGCAAGTGGATTATTTACGGCAGTACTACCACTTTTGGCAGTTGGTGCAACACTTGCTATACCAGGTGCTATAGTTGGTCTTGCTTTATATTTCGCTGTAAAAGTCGCTGTAAAAACAGTTCAATCTGGATATAAAGGGCTCAAGTGGTCAGCAGAAAAAACAGTTGATGGGGCGAAATATACTGCTGGGAAAGTTAAGGACGCATCAACATACGCTGCCGGAAAAGTTAGAGATGGTGCTGTGCATGTTAAAGATAAGGTGAAAGAAGGTTATGAACATTCAGTAGATTCACTGAAAAAAGGCGCTAGTTTTGTAGGCGAAGGAGTGGCAAATAAATTCCATAAGGCATCTGGTGAGACGGACTATTTAGATAAGGTAAAAAGGTTTACTCCAGATGCAATTAAGAAATCTGACGAAATAAGAAATGATATGAAAGCAATTTTTGCTGATAAAGGAAATAATTCTGGGTTAGTGAAAAATGTACTTTCTGGAATATCGTCAGAAATTGATTTAAAAATGGCAGAGAAGGCAAAATCAGGGGAGATTGAACATACTTCTGGATGGCAAGTACAGAAAGAATTCATTAATAATTTAAATGAAAAAAGCTTGCATAACTTGTTAACACAAAGGTCATTACCTAAAGCTAGTTATTTCATCGACAGTGTTTTCTCTGAACATTACGATGAAATTAAGAAGGTTATTAAAGAATGTAGAGAAAATCATTTGTACTCAAGCGTAAGCAATATGTTTGACAGAGCAGAGAAAAAAGCTAACAGGCCTTCTGTCAAAAGTTTAACTAGGTCTGTGTCATCATCATTCTCTTCACTGGGAAGAAAAGGCTCTGAACAATCTAACAGCTTGTCAAAAAGCAATTCACTAAATTCTATAGGAACTGAAAGTACTGCTACTGTCTCTGATTCAGATTCTCAGAACTTTGCAACAGTCCGTAGAAGCAATTCATCTAGTAGCTTAACTCCTAAGCTTACTCCAGTTGCTCCACCAGAACTACCTAGAAGCGCCTCATTGACTAACTTAAATGGACAAAGTTTTTTCAGTGAAGATGTTCTCAGTGATCCTATTGTGGAGCAAAACCTGGATAGTTTGAGTAACAGAACTCTCACTCACAGTAATTCTACTGATAGTGGAATGGATTCTGGTTCTTCTATGCTAACAAGAAAACAAGTTCTTCCTTTAAAAGAAGAATTTGACAGAGAACTCGAAGAAAAGTTGGCAAAACGACGCGCATCTCTAGATCAACCTAGTGCAGAACCTGTCAACTCAAGAGCTACAGCAACTCCAGGAACAGTGTAATAAGTAAAACTTCTACCTTCTCCAAAAGGATGTTACTCAATGAGTAACATCCTTTTTTTGTTTTTAAACTATAGAAAAATCCTAGATCCCAGCGGTATGCGTACAACCGTATGAACATTGTGATTTCTCTGCTAGGAAAGGTGTCATCCGAGTAGCTGACACTGGGATCCAGGAAAGTTTGCTTGTAAACAAGCAAACTAGCATAGAAAGTGGTTACAACGTTTTCGATGAGATTATATGGAAAACTGAATTCCAGTGTCAAGCACTGGAATGACATCACAGGGGCACTGGGATGACACCTTTACGTTTGAGGCAAACTAGCTATAACACTTAACATACTACCTTTGCAAACAAATGTTCATACAGTACGCGCTGGCGTTATTTTCTCTTGATGAATAAATCTCGGTAGAGTATAGTAGCAATGCATTTATGTAGCTACTAATGAATAATTTAGTTTTGGTTTATACAACTTTTTCAAATTTTGAGGAGGCTAAAACTGTTTCTGAAGAATTGTTAAACGAGAAATTAATTGTATGTGTAAATATATTTCCCGAAGTGAATTCTCTGTATTTATGGGAAGGTAAAATTAGTAATAGTTGTGAAGTAGTGGCAATCATGAAGAGCAGGAATGATCAAGTTGATAAAATTGTAGAAAAAATCGAAGCAATGCATTCTTATGATCAGCCAGCTATTGCTGTGATGCCCATAGAAAAAGCAAATAAATCTTTTACTAATTGGGCTAATAGTGTTATTGATGTAAGTAGTATTGGGGTGTAGCCAAGTGGTAAGGCAGCGGTTTTTGATACCGCCACGCGAAGGTTCGAATCCTTCCACCCCAGCCATATTGAAGTGGGTGTGAAATGATATCACTTTTCTATAAATCAAGATTATTGAATTATATATTAGGTAGTCTAAAAGATATAATTGTCAAACTGTTTCTCTTCACAATGTATCTTTACACATTCAGCATTGTGCTCATGTTTCTCAGCAATGGTTTTTGGTATGCTGTAGAATTTTGCTCTTTCAAAAATGCGTTTTACCGTTTGTTTCAATATTGCAAGTGGTATTATGAAAATAGGGAAGATCTCGGTTACGGAATTTCTATTCGAATATTAGTGGCGTTTCTTACTCCGCATTTTCTCTATAAATTATTACTTGGCACAGGCTGGAAGTCCTTTTTAAAGGAAAAGATAATACAGATACTCAACACAAGAAGAAAAAAGGGTAGTGAGTTCAGTAACAGTAGCAAACCAAGTGGCAGTAGTTATAGTGATAAGAATAATTACAGCAATAACAGTGGTAACAATGAGCGTCAAGCTCAAGATGCAAAGCGAAAAGTAAACATGATAAAGCAGCTATTAATCAAAGATATAGAGGCAACTATAGATAGGAGATTGAATTATATTTTTTTCGGTAAAAGGAGTAAACCTCATTAAGTATATAAAAAGGCTTTATCTAGTAAGGCTTTTTAAGGTTGGCTGTATTTTATTTTTTACGTATACCGGATCACAATCAGCCAATATACATGTGTGCACAAAATCTTGACTAAAGTCTGACAACCAAGAAATTGCCTTACGTTTTTCTACCAAGCTTTCTGTTTTTTTACAGTTATAGCTCTTTTTACAATAATCCGAACAGACCGTAATATGCTACTGGCCTGCTATAGCCATAAACACATATCTTATCGCATTCGGACTATTATAAGAAAGGCTATACTTGCTGCATCAATCATTGCCTGCGCTATTACTGATTTCCACAGCAAATAATACCTTTGTATATCATCTGACGTACTATTTGTTTCATAGTGGTTAAAAAATTCTTTAAAATTGAAGTTGTTTGACATAATGATACCTCTTTGGATTAAAATTTGAATGATTTGAGTTTATGTTGCCACAGCAGATTCCGCTAACACGTAGCGGGATGACGATTGTCAGGGCAGCGCCCCTATGATGTCATTCAAGTAGCTGACACTGGGATCCAGCCTTTCTGCAATCTCATCGAAAACGTTGTAACCACTTTCTATGCTAGTTCGCTTGTGAGCAACCTGGATTCCAGTGTCAAGCACTGGAATGACACCCTTTACGGGCTCTTAAATTGCAACTAATCTAAATATTTAAGAAATTTACCAAATAAAAAAAAGGCAAAAGAAGCCCCGTGGTTATTATCCGCTTTAAAATATTGGCGTTTTTTATGTTTTAAACGCTTGACAAGCGAAATTCAGCTGCTTTTAATTGCAACTAACTTACGCTGCAAATGTTTAAGAAATTTACTAAGCAGAAAAAAAGACAAAGAATCCCCGAGTTAGCTAGTCTTTTACTATCTCTGTCGAGTATTGGCATTTTTTGATGTCTTGTAACGCTTTATAAGCGCGTTCAGCTTATTTAGATAAAAATCTAGATGTAGATGAAGTTTTGTAAAGACATACAGTATCTATATACTGCAAAAAATTGAACATAAGACGCCGATACATTAAGTAATCCTTACCTTTTAATCTGCAGATTGGCGAAAGCAAATACAACAGCCTCAGTTTCATGATAAGGGGGCTGGCGAGGTTTGTCAAGGAAGTTTTTTCGTTTCTGCGGGCTACCTGGTTTTCCTACTGAAATTTTGAAAAATGTAATCTACTCCTATATTCAAATATATCAAGCAGTAATTCAAAATCAGCCATTGCGCCTTTTGCGTTATTATACGCGAGATTGAGCAGCTCTTTGTCCTGATATAAATCAGCAAATTTAAATTCCATACATCCTGATTGTTTTGTGCCTAAAATATCTCCACTGCCTCTTAGCATCATATCCCTTTCAGCAATGTAAAATCCATCTTGTGACTCACACATGATCTTTAACTTTGAAGATGAGCTTTTACTTAAATTATCGTATAATAATACACAAAAAGATGGCTTGTTTCCTCGCCCTACTCTGCCTCTTAACTGATGCAATTGTGATAACCCAAATTGCTCTGCATTTTCTATAATCATGATGGTTGCATCTGGCACATCTATACCAACTTCTATCACAGTGGTTGCAACAAGCAGAGAAAATTCATTCCTTTTGAAGGAAAACATAACTTGATCTTTCTGCTCCTGAGTCAATTTTCCGTGTATTATCCCGACTTTATCAAGAAATGTTTTTTGTAATTCCTGAAAACGCATCTCTGCTGCAGCAATATTGGTCTCTTCGTTTTCTTCTATATATGGACAAATCCAATATGCTTTTTCGCCCCTGTTTATAGCACCTTTTAGCTTTTCAATAACATCTGGCACCCTACTAATGTTCATAGTTACAGTTTTTATTGGCAATCTGGATTTTGGTTTTTCTTTCAAAATTGAAGATTCAACGTCACCATACATAGCTTGCTGCAAAGTTCTTGGAATGGGAGTTGCAGTAACGAAAAGTATATCGGCATTTTCTCCTTTTCCTACCAAGCGATTTCTCTGCATCACTCCAAATCGCTGTTGCTCGTCTATGACTGCAAGCCCTAAATTTTTAAATGTAACGTTAGCTTGAAATAGTGCATGAGTGCCAATCACTATATTTAAAACACCACTTGCAAGTTCGTTCATGATAATCTTTCTTTCCTTGCGCGAAGTTTTACCAGTAAGCAGCGCAACTTTTATATCGGTACAGGATAAAACTTCCTCAATCCAATTATAATGTTGCTCCGCCAAGATAGTAGTCGGTGCCATTAGAGCTGCCTGCATGTTGTTTTCTACCACATTTATCATCGCAAAAAGTGCAACTACGGTTTTGCCACTACCAACATCACCTTGCAGCAAGCTTATCATGCGATACTTGGATTTTTGTCTCTCTGAGATCTCATCTATTGCACGAGTTTGATCATTTGTTAATTGAAACGACAATTCATTTAAAACTTGCTCTTTATATTTACTCAATATTATAAATTCTCTTCCCCTTTCTTTCACATGATTTTTTCTTGCAAGTTTCAGCGCTAGCTGATACGCAAACAATTCATCATAAGCAAGCCTTTTTCTACAAACCTCAGCTTCCACCAATGAGCTTGGTCTGTGCAACTTTATGATGCTTTCCCTCCAACTTAACCATTTTTTTTGCTTGATTAATGTATCATCTATCCACTCTGGTAAATCAGGCAATTCCTTTAGATTAGAGCTTATTATGTTCCCAATGCGCTTATTGGTAATGCCACGGCATAATTGGTAAACTGGCTCTATGCAAGCTATTTCTTTAAATTGGTTGATGTCAAGCGACACGTAATCTGGATGAGTAATTTGCCAATGTTCAGCAAATTTTTCGAGTTTGCCACTGATGATCACATTCGCTCCAATTGGAAATAGTTTATATAAATACTTAACTGAGTAATTAAAAAAGACTATGAATATATACTGACTCTCACTTTCAACGACTATTTTATATGGTCTACCTCTAAAAGTGGGCGACTGATGTTCATAAACTTTTGCAATGAAAGTTGTAAATTCTCCAACTCGAGCATCAGATAGTAACTTGCTTCTATCCACATAACTAAGTGGCTTATAAAACAGCAGATCCACCACCTTGTCCCCACCACAAAGTTTAGGTAATATTGCGGAATGAAATTTAGGTATATTCTCCAGCCTGCTATTTAGAAAAATCTGATTGCTCATTGAGATTCATACATGTGTAAAACTGTTATAGAGCCTTTTTAAAATCTTGTCACCTTATGGTCAGGTATGCACTATAGCTAGCACAGCTCTCTAACGTTATACCGCGATTCATTCGCGGTATCTCAGCCGCTAACAAGTAACGGAATGACGAATTTGTTGTTTTTAAAATCGTCGGTAAGCCTAAGTTACCCCTAACTATATTTGCTATCATAGGGCTTATAATAGGTATTTTATTAACTCATTAATCATTTTTATGTATTATTATACCATTAGCAGTCTATATCAAGGTATTAATGATGAACAGCTCTACACCAAAAGAAAAGGAAAATCCAATAGTTACACTAAGAGCTCAAGCAGAAAAGTTTGGTTTTAGCAGGTTGAGGGCTGGTAAAGATAATGCTGAAGCGAATTCTGGTGCAACTATGTACGTAGATCTTCCAAGAATGAAACTTGTTATTCAGAACAAAGTTATAGCAAAAGAGCTTGTTGATGAATTATATAATAAACATACCAACCTCATTTCAAATGACAAAAATAAGTACCGCCAATTTGTAAAACAAGTTTTTACAGAGCTATTTGAATATGCTGAAGCAGAAGTTCCAAATGATTCTATTCTAGAAGAACTAATCACTAATTGTAACCAGGCTGCTTATGTGGGTGCATTGTATGGTAAAGGAGGACCTATCCTTCGTTTAGCTGAAACATATGGGTTATTGTTTCAGTCTAATCATGTAACACATATTAATTGTAGTGATCCAAGTCATGCGGCAATCAGAATTGAAGAAAAAATTGCAGTTCGCACTTTTGCAGAACTGGAAGAAGAATTATGTAAATTGGATAGCTCGCTAGAATTCACACTTAAGTCTCAAGGTGATAAAAATGTAACATATGAAGATGGTATAGCCTTTCTTATAATAGTCCGAATGCGATAAGATATGTGTTTATGGCTATAGCAGGCCAGTAGCATATTACGGTCTGTCCGGATTATTGTAAAAAGAGCTATAAATTGTCACTTACTGTTCCTAAGAGACTGAAGGACTATAATATAGGTGATAAAAACTTGTTTGACGTTATAAAAGAGTGTTTTCAGAAATTTTGCGAGAGGCTTGGATTTTTTTAAATAAAAATAGAGCATGGTTTAGGCGATCCACTAGAAGTAAGCGACCATCTGGAAAATATGGAACCCCCTATTCGTAGTAATGAGCACGGCCTGAATTAAAATATCTTGAGCTTGTTTGCACAATCAATCACTTCAGCATTTAGAAATTGTTTTTTAAACCAGGTATACTGACGTTTCGCGTAGTGTCTTGTGTTTGTTTGAGCAATTTGTATCGCTTCGTCTAAAGTAATCTCACCTTTCAAGTACTTTATAATTTCTGGCACTCCGTGTGCTTTCATAGCTGGCAAATGTGGGGCTAGGTTCATGCTAAGTAGCTTTTTTACTTCATCAATTGCTCCATTTTCAATCATTGTAATGAAACGAGAATTTATTTTTCGGTATACATCTTCACGTTTAGGCAGAATTGTATATATCTTAAAATTATTGAATAAAGGAGGCTGTCTATTCTCTTGCCATACAAAAATTGACTTGCCAGTTTCAGTGATAACTTCAAGTGTCCTTGAAAGGCGGTGCGAGTCATTCATGAACACTTTACCTTGAATCCTTGGATCTTTGCTTAGCGCTAATTTGTAAAACTCCTCTTTACTTAAATTTTTCCTTAATTCGCTTACATTTTTCCTCACTTCCTGACTTATTTGTGGCATTGATGATAAGCCTTTGATTAAACTGCTGATGTAAAGCCCGCTTCCTCCAGTGATGATAGGTATTTGAGCATTTTCTAATGCGTGATTAACTTCTTTTTCTAAATCTTCTAACCATAGACCCACGGAATAATTTTCTTTTGCTGAAACATAACCATATAGTTTATAAAATACTTCTTGCTTTGGTGGTTGAGCAGTAATTATGGGAATTTCTTCATATACCTGCTTTGAATCACAATTTATTATACTAATATTTCCATATTTTTCTATCAGGTTATCGCATAATTCTGATTTACCTGAGGCCGTAATTCCTGTAATAATTACTATATTATTTTTCATTTATATTAATTTAATTAACATATGATAAAGTGTAGTAAAAGTTTGGATTCTACAATCTAAAGTTTGGAGATTTTTATGGCAGAAAACAACGACAATAATTCATTTACTAAGCGTTTCACAAACAGGACTCCTGGCGGTACAGGGGAAGGTTTTTCCAGTAAGTATTCGTCTCAAAACACCAAAGAACGGGCATTAGGGGAAAAAGGAAAAATTTCTGAATTAGCAGGCAAAAAAAACGAATCCAAGGAAGCTTTTTCTGAAAGTGGCGGCATAAAAAGTAAAAGCAAAACTGTCAATGAAAGATCTTTTGCTGATGCAACAAAAAGAAGTAGGTCAGATCTTATATACTTAGTCCGTGGTAAAGATCGTGGAAAATCAGCGTGGCATTATGTATTAGTTGATAAAGAGAAAAGAGAAATGTTTCTAGCAAAAAGCAGAACTGGCTCTATAGATGTTGCAGACTATGGAGAGATTTTGTATTCAGGATGGGGAGAGGATCCACCACAGGCAATAATTGATAAAGTCAATGAAGAGTTTGGGTTGTAGCAAATCTGCATAACAAATGGTAAGCTGCGTTGCATTACGTTTACAAAAACTAGCAGTTACTATATAAGATACAGTGCAACAAAACTGATCTAGTTGTTATGAATAAGTTTTTAGCTATATGGTATCTAAAATAATAAATGCAATACAGAACAATTTATTAGTGTCTTTTCCAACAGAAACAGTGTATGCTCTTGCTTGTAATGCACTAGATAATGAATCTATAGGAAAAATATATCAGATAAAGAAACGCTCTCAAAATAAACCACTGTCTATATTTGTTAGTGATATTTACAATTTGACAAAAATAGCAAAGGTAAAGGAAAGATATATTGATTTAATAAACCACTTTTCTCCTGGACCAATTACCTATATTTTACCACTTAAAAACAACAACATATTGCCAAACGAATTCTTTAAAGATAGTATAGGTATCAGAATTCCCGAGCATCCTATTGCAATTTCAATACTAAACAAACTGAAAGTTCCAATAGTTGCAACTAGTACAAATATTTCAGGAAAAGAAAGTGTATGTAAGGCAAACGATATACCACAATCCATTAAGCAACATTTATCTGTAGTGATTGAAGATGACGAACTAGTTTCTGGTATAGAATCTACTATTATTGACTTAACCGAAGATAAGATTAAGGTTTTAAGGGAAGGTACAATTTCATTACAAACAGTAAACAACGCATTTTCAAACTAAAATCTATAGGAGAAAGAATGAAAAAAGTAATAGGCCACAACCAAGCCAAAAAAAAAATAATGAACAACTTATCTGTTCAGTCTTGGCTGATCTGTGGTAAAAAAGGTATAGGAAAAGCAACACTTGCAAAATCCTTCTCCAATTGGTTACTCATAAAAAACTATAATGAAGTAGCATTGGACTTACACATTGTTGAAGGTGATACTATCGGAATAGAAAAAGTCAGAGAAATGAAAAACTTTCTACACTTAAGTCCCATTCAATCAGAACACAAAATAGCTATAATAGATAGCTTAGAGGCAATGACTAATAACGCTAAAAACGCAATATTGAAAATATTAGAAGAGCCGCCAAAAAATTCTAAGATATTTATAATTAGCCATAAGCCATATGATATACAAACCACTATCTTGTGTAGGTGCTTTCAGCTAAATTTACTCCCATTAACTTATGATGAAACAAAGCAAGTTGCTTCATCTCAATGTAAATTTGATAATCAAACGTTTGACGAAATGATTACTTTATTTCCTGGAATGCCAGGAATGATAATAAATACAATAAGTAGTGATGCTTATGAAGCATACAAATGCTTTTATAAATTTCTTCATGATTTAAAGAATCCCAATATGATTAATAAAGTAATTAATAGCGAAATCGAACTAGAACTAGCATCATATATAATTCAGGCCTTCGTTTTAGAAAGCATAAAGAGAGAGGTAAATGGTGTTGAAATTCTGCTAAGTCAGTGGAAAAAAATAGATGAACTTTTCGTTGCCGCAAAGCAACTCCACTTAGATAAAAAGCATGTTTTAGCTAATGTAGTTAATATCATGACATAAGTTTACAAAGTATAATACTTTTAACATAAATTCATGATAAAATTCTGTTAATTTAATACTCGAAGTATATAATTTGACTGATAATAAATTAACTGTATGGCAATCAATAGAAGTTTTGACGAAAACCATATTGAACATGCAGAAAAAATTAAGCTTAATTAAGAATATAGCTTCAGATCAAGACATAACCCTAGAAAAAGGAAAGGAGTTGTTAAGTGGCATTTATGAAGCAAATTTTAAGCTAAACAAGACAATCAATATAGCTACTTTGCCAAAAATTGGCTATCATATGCTAAATGGTGAGCTTGTTGTACGTAATCATATTACGGAAGAGGAAGTAAAGATTCCTGGAGATTTTCATTACCTTAAAGTCGTAAAATCCGATCATGATAATTATAAATTAACGTTTTGTAATTTTTTAGGTAATGAGTTTTTTGAATATAAAAAGTATGATCCACAATATTCTGGTATTTCAGATGAATATAAATTTGTGGATTTTGGTAGTGTAAAAAAGACTCATAATCTAAAATTTAAGGAATACATTGGTCATGCACCTAAATTTTTTGCTGCAGAAGGGCCTATTGAGCCTGGATCCCAAAACCATGTAATTGATCTATTTGAGCTAGTCAAAAGTGGTAAAGGTAGAAAAGTGGGAACCTTTGCTGATGAATTTGGTTATTTTGATGATCAAAATAAATTACATTATTATAATTATCACAAAAGTGTAGAAAGTATAGCTCTTTTTACAATAATCCGAACAGACCGTAATATGCTACTGGCCTGCTATAGCCATAAACACATATCTTATCGCATTCGGACTATTATAAGAAAGGCTATAATACTTATGATCCTGAAAATTTCAGTGTAAAAATGATAAATATAGATGTGAGCAAAATCGATAAATTCTACCTCATTGCAGAACAAGGTGATATAATCATTCATCCTATTTGGGAAAATTTAGACATATTTTAAAGTTTTTTTTAGAGTATCTAAGCTTATTGTTATTATAATGATCCGATTAGGTCTGGTAGTATTGTGTTATGGAAGATAAATTGCTCGAATCAGTAAAAAACAAAAGTTATTTCAGTAAAGCAGTCGAATGGTACTGCCATAGGTATCTGTTTTGTGTAGCAGAAAGGTCTTGGATGGCATTAATAGTATCGCTTCTCCTAGTATGCTTATGTTTATTAACATTAAACATATACCTGTTATTTCCTATTAAAAAAGATTTAAATTTTGTGAAGTATATGAACCACACAGAAGATGAGTTCTCTGCAATGCATAAGCTTAGTTTCAGTAAAAAGGAAGATGAATACACTTCCACAGCGAGGTACTTAATAAGTAAATACATTGAAATATACGAGTCCATTAAGATCGTTGAACCGAAGTACCAAGAAAATTTTATAAGAAACAATTCTATACATAAAATCTATCAAGGCTTTCAGGAAAAAACGAATAATGAAGCTGGTAATTTGTCTTTATCTAAAAGAAAAATCGCCAACATCAATGTAATAACATTATCTATTGATCGATCGACCAAGGACTTAGTTACATTTGCTGGAAATGCTACTGTAGTTTTTACAACCGAGCAAAATAAGGAGGATACTGTGGAGATTAGCTTCACTTTGTCGAATATAAAAGCAACTCTGGCTGGTATAATACCATTTAAATTTATTGTTAATGGTTATAAATACAGATTTTAAAATATTACTTGGTAGCTAAAAAAAATAACCAAAGTGCACATAGCAGTAATAACTGGAGGTAAAACTAGAAGAATTGGTGTTTTTTTAATAAAGTAATTCTGAGAAGGTTTTAAGAAAAAGGCGTTGTAAATTATCGGTAAAAAGTACAGAGCGTTGAGTATAGTACTAACAATTAACACTAGAGTTACAAACACAGAAAGTATTACATTGCCAGAGTTGAAAACAGCTTGAAAAATGAGAAATTTACCCCAAAAAGTCGGAGCAGGCGGCACCCCTATCATAGACAATGCACCTATAGCAAATGCTGTCATGCTAATTGGCATACTGCGTCCTATACCGTAAATCTTATCTATATATTTCTCACCTGCTCTCGTTATTATTGCTCCGGCAACGAAAAACAAAGTGATTTTTGCAAATGCGTGGCAAACTAATTGAAAAATTGCAACCCTCATGCTGAGATCACTAAAAATTGAAGCGAATAATATAATATACGACAATTGAGAGATGGTAGAGTAAGCAAGCAATTTCTTTAATTCTTTTTGCTTTAGTGCAATCAATGATGCAGTAATAATAGTAAATCCAGCAGTGTACGGAAGCCACCCTCCAGCAAACCAATTTTGCTGCACAAAACGTTGCATGTTATCGACGCCGAAAGTGTATAATATAACTTTTATGATGATGAAAACTCCGGATTTCACAACAGCAACAGCATGCAGTAGTGCGCTTACAGGAGTTGGTGCAACCATTGCTTTTGGTAACCAAAAATGCATTGGCATTAATGCAGCTTTTCCTATTCCATAAATCAGCATAGCAAAACACACTGCAATGAAAGTGATGAGTGAAGTATCAAATTTGAATATTCCACCGCTTACAAAGTCTAAAGTATGAAATTCATGATATAAAAGGCCTATTGCAGGAAAAAATAATACCAAAGAAGAGAAAAATAGCACGCCAAAGTAATAGCGTCCTGCAATCATTGATTCATTTGTTGAGTTGTAAGTAACCAGAGGGTATGTACTAATAGTTAGAAGCTCATAAAAGACAAATGTAGTGAGCAAGTCTCCAGAAAAAGCAATAAACATTGCACAGCCAATCGATATTGAAAAAAAGCATAGAAAACTTGAGTGATTGCTATCAGCATAGTTATTCTGCATATAACATATTGCATATATACTGGTCAGCACCCATAAAAACGATATTAATAAACTGAATATTACTCCGGTAGACTCTAGCTTTAAACTAATGTGCAAATTATTACCAAAATCCATGAGAATAAATTGAGAATAATCACCATATACCCAATATAAAGTGCACAGACACGTATACGTAAACAGAAGTACAGAAGAAGTGACAGTAATACTATTGTTCACTCTGGGCCATTTACCAGTAAAAAAAATAGCTAACCCACTCAAAAGTGGAATCAATGCAGTAATTAATAAATAATTCTCGGTAATTGAAAATGGTAAGGAAAGATACATTAAGATATAGTCCATTAAATTTTCTGTTTAGGTAAAGCTGGAATTATACTCAAATCATAGAAAAACTGCTATGTTTTTTTGGCAAACTAGTTGTTTGTGTATGCTATAGCTAACACGTCATACCGCCGCGGTATCTCAGCATAGATTCCGCTAACTAGTAGCGGAATGACGGTTTTTCAAGTTGTCGTAAGTCAGTTTAGCTATATAGATAGCACAAAGTCAACTGCATAAATTGAAAATATCTGCTAGACGCAAATTACAACAAATGCAGTAGCGTAATCTCCATCGTCACTTAGAGAAAGATGAATTTTGGAGATAAAATCCTTGCTAACGGTAAGATACGGCTTGCCTCTTACATCATTGTATATTTCTATATCTTTCATTGTAATGCTCTGACCACTACCTCGTGCTTTAACAAAAGCTTCTTTTGCTGCAAAGCGTTTAGCAAAATACCTTGCTCGCATTTCTTGACTATTATACTTTCTACTTAGCTCTATTTCCTTTTTAGTGTAGATTCTATTGAGAAATTTTTCCCCGTATTTTTGTAATATTCTCAATACTCTTGGTATATATACTATGTCAGTGCCGATACCGTGTATCATTTTTTGCTAAAGTGATTTATTGCTTCTTCAATCTGCATTTCCTTTACCTCTCCAGTTGCTCTATTTTTTACTTCAACTATCTTTTCATCTATTGCCTTTTTTCCGACAATTATTTGCCACGGCAAGCCTATCAGATCCATTCTAGAAAATTTTACTCCTACACTTCCTTCCGTATCATCGTAAAGCACTTCATCGCTCTTCAAAGCTTTGTATATTTTATCTGCAGCCTCCGTTACTTTCGTTTGTAAATTGATTAAACCAATTCTGAAAGGAGCCACCGATTCTGGCCAGATAATTCCCTTATCATCATGAAAAGCTTCTATTATTGCGCCGACAAGCCTTGAAACCCCAATACCATACGAATCCATATGTATATTGACATTTTTTCCATCTTGAGAAGTAACACTTGCCTTCATAGGCTTTGAATATTTGTCGCCAAAATAAAAAATATGCCCTATTTCAATACCTTTACTGACATTTAACTGCTCTTGCGGCACAAGGCAAGTTTTAGGGTTGTGCATATCATCTGCAACTGCGTATATACTCTTCAGATTTTCAATATCTTCACTCTCTAGTAGTTCAGAAAATTTATTGTCATAATATAAAGTGCTCTCACCAGTGTTTGCCAATATATGAAACTCGTGGCTCAAATTTCCTCCAATTGGCCCCGTATCAGCTCGAACTCCAATTGGGGTAAGTCCCATGCGTTTGAAGATTTTTATGTAAGTTTTGTACATCAAATTATATGAATTCTGTGCACTTTCGTAATCCACATCAAAACTATATGCATCCTTCATCAAAAATTCCCTGCCCCTCATAACACCATAACGTGGTCTTACCTCATCACGAAACTTCCATTGAATTTGGTATAAACAAAGTGGCAAATCTTTGTAACTTTTTACCACATCTCTAATTAAATCAGTTGTCACCTCCTCGTGCGTTGGACCGAAAAGCATATCTTCCTCATGCCTATCCCTTATGCGTAGCATTTCCTTACCGTAATCATCATAGCGTCCTGATTCTCGCCAAAGACTTGCCGGTTGCACACAAGGCATTAACACTTCAATAGCACCGGATTTGTTCATTTCATCCCTGATAATGTTTTCAATATTTTTAAGCACTAAGAGACCAAGTGGTAACCACGTATAGATGCCAGATGCTATCTGCTTTATTAAACCTGCACGTAAAGAATATTGATGGGAGATAATTTTAGCATGAGCAGGCTTTTCCTTTAGAGTTGGTAAGTAATACTTGGATAAACGCATATAATAGATCTGATTGTATTAAGTAATCTTAATACAATCAGACTTGTAGGTAAACTTATTTTAAGAAGAGCGTGGAACACCTCCCTTTGAAGCAGAAAATTTTGCGTGGTCCTCGATAGGAGGAATAGATGAATCTTGCACCTTATTATCCACTGGGTTAACACTCTTTACTTGTGCTATAGAAGATGAATTAACATGCGAACTTGGTGGCTCCTCTGTCTTTTGTTCAAAATATAACGGAGATGTGGCTCTAGATCCTATACCACTGTCAAGACCCACGCTTCCTTCTTCCTTGCTTGATGGGGGATTTGTGTATTTTATCTACTCCTTTTCTGCCTGCTCTGGCTCTGTTTGTGCGTGTCCATCTTCATTACTTGTCCAGCTAGACTGCTCACTTTCATTATCTGAGGGTGCCATGACTGCTAATCTCTCCTCAAGTGCCTTTTTAAGATCTGAATCATTCTCATTCCTCTTCCTTCTCTCTTCTTGCAATTTATCAACTCTCTTATTATACTTTTCTTCTTGCGTTTCTTTTTTGTCAGTGCCCTTATTACTTTGTACTGTATCAGAATCTTGTTTTACAATAGAAACTCTTTTAAGCTTCGCTCTTTTTATTTTTGCTTCTTCAGCCAAACTAGAAGAGTTAGTACTATGAGATGTACTAGATGTACTTGCAGTAGCGCCAGTTTTATTTTTTATTCTTTCCTTATACACTGCAAGTGGATCGATTTGTGTTACAGGAGGAGGTGGTGGTGGTACTGCACCACTTGGTGGAGACGAAGGGGATAGTAGTACACTATGTGGTACTTGAGAAGATGCTGTATCACATGTTTGCGGAGACTGTGAAGGGGAAGTAGGCACACTTGATTTATCCTGCAAACTAGTACCACTATCAACTTTTATCTGTGTTCACTATCTTGCTTAACAGGCTTTTCTTGTGGTACTTGAGGAACCGCTGTAACATGTGTTTGCGGGGGCTGTGAAGGGGCAGTAGGCACACTTGATTTATGCTGCGAACTAGTATCACTATCAACTTTTATCTGTGATCCACTATCTTGCTTAACAGACTTTTCTTGTGGTACTTGAGAAGATGCTGTATCACGTGTTTGCGGAGGCTGTGAAGGAGAAGTAGGCACACTTGATTTATGCTGCGAACTAGTACCACTATCAACTTTTATCTGTGTTCACTATCTTGCTTAACAGGCTTTTCTTGTGGTTCTTGAGATGCAGTATGGCCGGATTCTTCTCCACTAAGATCTATTTTTTTCTTATCACCAGCTCTAGAAACGGCCAGTCTAATAAGACATATCACTGAAACCAGCGCAACAATCGCAGAAACAGCAAAAATTGCTAAAGGAACTGCTTCAATTGCACCAGAACCAGAAACTGCTGCAATAACATAAGGAAGATGTATATAAATTGCAACGGCAGATACACATAATGATAAAGCAGCAATTGAAATTTTAAGTTTAGATGTAGACATTTTTTACCTCATTAACCAATGGGATACTAATAATAACTAGATTATCAACAGTGTCAATAATTAATTATGAAAAATAAAGTCAAAATTTGAATAGATAAGCTATAAGTAATATACAACCAGCAATAGCTATACAATAGACTTCTTGTATAACCCACACTAAGTAGAAAAAAGGTGTCATCCAAGTAGCTGACACTGCTCTCCTTTGTCATTCCAGTGCTTGACACTGGAATGACACCGAAGGGGCTACTGCCGTCTTGGATGGAAACCAGTGTCAGAACTAGTTAACCATGGGGCTTCTTTTGCCTTTTTTTCATTTGGTAAATTTCTTAAATATTTATGGCTAACATGAAGCTAAGTACGAACTTTGTTAAACATAACAAATGGTGCCATTCCAGTGCTCCTTTTTTTGTCATCCCAGTGCTTGACACTGGGATCCAGCTTTCTTTATAAATTCACCAAAAGTGCTTCATTCTATAACGCAAAACCCATACTCACCAAACCCAATGCATTACTTGCAATTAAGTTTCCTGGATCCCAGTGTCTGGGCACTGGGATGACATCATAGGGACACTGGGATTACACCCTGACAATCGTCATCCAGCTACTTGTTAGCGGCTAAGAGATACCGCGAATGAATCGCGGTATGACGGTTCGTGGCGGCATGACGATAACCTCGTCTCACTGCCATTAAGTTAAGGAAAAAAGATAGATTTTATGGGATAATGATGTATACCAATAAGTTTAAAGGTAGTATGAGTAAAAAAGGCAGTAATAAAATTTATTCAAAATGAATTGGTAAGTCTAGAATTTATAGAATCCCATAAATCATCTTCAAAAGATTTTATGAGAAAGAGGAAGTTATCTTTTATTGACATATTTATCTTAATTTTAAGAAAAAGTGTAAAGTCGCTGCAAGTAATACTAAACGAATTTATTTTATATAGGAAAAAAGACTATACCGTTACTGCTAGTGCTTTTAGTCAAGCAAGAAAAAAAATGAAACACAGTGCATTTTCAGAAATTAACGAAGGTGTGGTTTCCTTGTACTACCAAGACCAAAAATTTAAAACTTGTTTTGGCTTTAGAGTCTTAGCTCTTTATGCCTCCAAAATCATTTTACCAACAAGCGTTGAAATAAAAAATGAATTTGGCTCAAGAAAAATACGTAACCAAAAACCAAAAGATTTAGGTGATTATGCAAGTGCAACCTTTGCGGTTTGTTAAGATGTGCTAAATAATGTTGCCATAAGGTCAGTGTTAGATAGAGGTAACACTCATGAAATTAACTTAGCAGATGAAATGCTTAAAGTTGTAAATACTAATGACTTACTGATTTGTATATTTATCTTATAAATTTCTTTCTAGCCTTACAAAAAGAAAAATTGCTTATGTCATTCGATGTCCCAGATCATCTTTTAATGAAGTGAATGCTATGTTTGAAGAAAAAAGCCCATCTAGTGTTGAGGTTACCATATGTGCTCAGCGTAAGATAAAACAAGAAAATAGTGGAATAACGCTTCAAAGTGGTACTGCCATCTGGTGAAATTGAAGTGTTAGCTACATCATTAATGGATGAACAAAAGTTTCAAACTGGAGGATTTAAGGAGTTATATTTTTTACGCTGGGGAGTTGAGACATTTTTTGCAAAACTCAAAGGAAGACTAAGTCTAGAAAATTTTACAGGAAAAAGTGTTGAGTCTGTTAAACAGGATTTTTGGTCAGCTATCATTATTAGCAACCTAGAAAGTGTTATGACAGAAGATGTAGAAGAAGCGTTGAATATGGACTTAACCGATGATAAGCTTAAGAGGAGCATTAACAAATCTGTCTCATTTAACGCGATCAAAAACTTGGCTTTCGACATTTTTGCTACGGAATCAGATACTGACTGCATTATGGATCAATTATCAAAGCTATTTTTGATGAACACTTTGGCGGTAAGAAAGGGAAGGAAAGTTGATCGTCATAAGGTACCTTATCTTCGTTCGTTCAATTACCAAAAAAGGGTTAGAAAACACATATTTTGACTAGAGGTAGTATTCATATCTTCTGATAATAACTGGGTAGCTTATTGCCATAGCTCCTGTAAAATGACTTCTAAACAAACTGTTTCTTAAGTAATTTACACTTCAGAGTTTATCTGCTTTAAAGTTTACTCTATTCTGTTTCAACATTTGTCATAAATCCTTAATTATTTCTGACTTTTTAGTTCAGTTTTTAACCATTCTTTCCTTAACTTAATGGCAGTGAACCTCGTCATCCCGCTACTTGTTAGCGGGATCTCTTGTTATAGCTCTTTTTACAATAATCCGAACAGACCGTAATATGCTACTGGCCTGCTATAGCCATAAACACATATCTTATCGCATTCGGACTATTATAAGAAAGGCTATAGCGGCTGAGATACCGCGAATGAATCGCGGTATGACGGTTCGCGGCGGTATGGACGTAGGAAAACCTTTCTTGGGTCAGCTATAGAGACTCTCATCTTTAGCGAGCTTCAAGGTAATTGGTTGCTATTTGCGAAAATATTCGCATAATTTAAGTAACATTACTTAATAAAAATTAACTATGGAGCTTAATAAGATTGCAGCATCGATTTTACTTTCTGGGCTAATCATTATGATAGTTAGTAATGTAGTTGATATGCTTTACAGTCCAGAAGAATATAAGATTGAACACCAAACGATAGTAGCTGCTGGCAGCAATGAGTTCCAGCAAAAAATCGAGCAAGTGGCGCTTGATATTGGAGCGCTCATGCAGAATGCTAGCTTTGAGAAAGGTAAATCAGCAGCAAAAAAATGTATAGCCTGCCATAGTTTTGAGAAAGGTGGAATGAATAAAGTAGGACCAAACTTATGGAACATAGTTGGAAATAAAAAGGCCCATCTTGGTAACTCATTCAATTACTCAAAAGCAGTGCTTGAAAGAGGTGGAAAATGGGGGTATGAGGAGCTATTTGCCTTTTTAAAGAACCCAAAAGCCTATATAAAAGGTACACGTATGGCATTTGCAGGTATTTCCAATCCACAAGAAATTGCAGATCTAGTTAGTTATTTGCATCAATTGAGTGATAGCCCGGTTGCTTTGCCAAAGTAGTATGGATTATTGTAAATTGTTTGATGGAAATAATGGTCACATAGCATATCGAAAGCTACAAGGAAAGAAAGCTTCTGTAGTTTTTTTCGGTGGATTTGCATCCAATATGGATGGAACTAAAGCAACTGCTATTTACAAATTTTGCCAAGAAAATGACGTAGCACTTGTGCTATTTGATTATTTTGGTCACGGTCATTCAAGTGGTAATTTTATTGATTACACGATAAGTGATTGGCAAAAAAATTGTGCTAAAGTAATGAGTGAATTAACTAGCGATAAACAAATAATTATAGGTTCAAGTATGGGAGGATGGCTGATGTTGCTCACTGCCCCTCAATTTCCAGAAAAAATTGCAGCACTAATTGGTATATCGTCTGCTCCCGATTTTACTGAAGATTTGATATTCAAGCAATTGTCAGGCAAGCAAAAAGAAGAACTAGATTCTAAAGGTGTAATAGATTTTACTTCAGAGCATTGTACATACAAAGTAACTAAAAATTTGATCGAAGATGGCAGAAAGAACCTTCTTTTAAACAAAAAGACAATAGATATAAACTGTCCTGTGCGCTTGCTGCATAGCATTAATGATAAAGATGTTCCTTATCAAACTTCATTGAATTTAGCTGAAAAAATTAAGTCAACCGATGTTGAAGTACACTTAATAAAATCAGCAGAGCACAATATGTCTGACAATCATTCACTGGAAGTTTTATTTAAGACCATTAGAGAATTTTGTAACCAGACTGCATTCTGTGATTTTTAGCAAAACACGATTTTTCATTTGAGCTTTCTTCAACTTAAAATAAATACAGAAAATTGCTGCCTATAGCTAAACTGACTTAGATTTACCGACAATTTGAAAAACCGTCATCCCGCTACGTGTTAGCGGCTGAGATACCGCGGCGGTATGACGGTTCGCACCATCACACTTTGGAACCTTACAGATATTGAGCAAATCCAATAATATCCTTGATTTCTTTTATATTATGGGTTGCAATTTCTGCTGCTTTCTTTGTGCCTTTTTTTAATATTTCATGTAAATGGAATTGGTCTTTTAAAAGATCATTCATTTTCTCACGTATGGGTGATATAACACTGATAATTAAATCAGCTAACTCTTTTTTGAAGTGCTTCATGTCATGTTTGTTCACTTCTTCACATACTTTTTCCACATTTACATTACTAAGCACTGAATAAATGTTTATCAAATTGCTTATTTCTGGTCGGCACTCTAAAGTAGCAAAGCCTAGAATTGAATCTGTTTTTGCTTTTTCTATTTTTTTAACAACTAAATCATCTGTATCATCAAGGTTAATGCACGAATATTCTGAAGGGTCAGATTTACTCATCTTGCTTGTGCCATCTCTTAAGCTCATTATCCTTGATGTGCAATCCAAAGTTAAGATTTCAGGTACGATGAAATAATCCAGTTTATAATGATTGTTAAAAGCTGATGCAATATCACGTGCAAGCTCCAAATGCTGTTTTTGATCATCACCAACAGGAACGTATTTAGTTTGATACAACAATATATCTGCAGCCATAAGTACTGGATAACTATATAATCCAAGAGAGGCTTTTTGTTTATCGCCGCCAGCTTTATCTTTAAATTGAGTCATGCGATTAAGCCAACCAATTGGTGTATAGCACCCAAGCAGCCAGCCCAGTTCTGCATGACCACTAACCGTGGACTGATTAAAAATAATGGACTTTTCTGGATCTATTCCACATGCAATATAAGCTGCTGCTGTTTTGAAAATATTACTTTTTAATTCACTTGCGGGAAGCTTATTTGCTGTGATTGCATGTAGGTCGACAATACAAAAAAGAGATTTGTATTTATCCTGTAAGTCTATCCACTGTTTGATTGCACCAAGATAATTACCTAAATGTAGTACGCCACTTGGCTGGATACCTGAAAAGACAATACTTGTCATTATACATTTACCTCATGCTAATCGCTTCCACAATCAGCAAGAAATAATAACAATTGCAGGGCGAAGCAACCTATTTTTGATAGTATAACCAGTTTGTAGTACCTCTACAATGGTGCCAGGCTCTTTTTCATTGTCTTCTCTTTCCACAACAGCTTGGTGTAAATTACTATCAAAAAGCTCACCAAGTGGATCTACTTCTTCTACTTCATGTTTTTTTAGATCATTTATAATTTTTTGATATGCTACTTTGATTCCTTCATGAACAGGATCACCGTCTTTCAAAATTTCCATTACTTTTTTTAAATTGTCACACGAGTCGATCATATCACGTGCAAATTTTGTGACTGCGTAGTCACTTGCATCGCTAATTTGCCTTTGCATTATACGTTTGACGTTTTCATTATCTGCAACAGCACGGCGTAAATGATCTTCAAGCTGAACTGCACGTTCTTTTAATGTATTGAGATCTTCATTTAAATCATCAGTCTGCTTATTTTGTTGGTCGTCACCTTTCTGCCTACTTACCATATCAGCAAACTTCTTCTTTTTCTCTTTACTACTATCTGACATATTATTACCCTTAAGAATCTAATAAATATATAGCAATTAATACGAAAATATCAAGCGCCAGCTACATTCGTCTTTCTATGCTCGCATTTAAAAAGTCAATTAAAGTAGTTTTATAAAAAGAATCAGAAAAAGTACTAATATCATTTTGTGCCATATTAATGTAGTGTCTAGCTTTTTCCATAGAAAGCTGAATGGCATTATGGTGATTAATATAGTGTAATGCTTGGTCAAAATTGTGTCTAGCTGAAGAAAAGCATTTTTCCCAGAATTTTTGCTCTGCTGGACTGCCCTTTTCGTATGCTATAATAGCAGGTAAGGTGACTTTACCTTCGAAAAAGTCTTTTCCGACTTGCTTTCCAGAAGTGCCTTGATTAGCAGTATAATCGAGCATATCATCAACTATTTGAAATGCCATACCAAAATTAAAACCAAAATTCTTTAGCCTCTCTGTTTCGTCATTTGTTGCACCAGATACTGTAGATGCAGCTTCACAGCATGCAGAAAATAAAGACGCTGTCTTTTCTCCAATGATATCAAAATAATTTTCCCTGACTGTGTGGGGGTCAAAACGTGTTGTCATCTGCTTTATTTCACCCTTCACAAGTAAATGCGATGCTTTAGATAAAATAGGGAGAATATTTAAATTTCCACACTCTATAAGCCATCTAAATGCTAGAGTCAACAATAGATCACCAACTAAAATGCTTGATTTATTCCCCCAAATCTTATTCGCTGTTTTAACTCCATGGCGTGCCTCACTTTCATCGAGCACATCATCATGAAGTAAAGTAGCATTGTGTATAAACTCTACCGATGCAGCAACGTTGATCCTATTCTCCCCAGAATAGTTTAGCATTTTACATATAATAAAAACTAGTTTAGGCCTTATTTTTTTTCCACCTGACCTAACAAGATGAGATATAATATCAGTAGCAAGCTTAGCATCTTCATCATTGACATTTTTGAAGACAAAGTCATTCATAGCTGACAAATCAGAAGATACAATATCGTCTAATTTATCGCTGTTTGTTAAATCAGTATTTAGCATTTTAAGAGACTTATGCCTCTTGCCCTTGTGCTTTCTCGTTCTCTACTTTCTTCTTTTCTGTTTTCTTTGGTTCTGTTTCTAAAGTTACTATGCCTTTTTTGATAAACCACAGTACTCTTTCAGTTGCCTGCGCGCCTACACTTAGCCAATGTTTTAATCTATCAGCTTTCACCACAACACGATTTTTATTGTCTTTTGGTAACATTGGATCATATTGTCCTATTTTCTCAATAAAACGCCCATCTCTTGGTGCTCGTGAATCAGCTACAACTATCCTATAAAAAGGGCGTTTCTTTGCGCCAAACCTCGCCAACCTTATTTTAACTGCCATGTTAACCTTTATTCATATATTAGCCACAATTTTATACAATGAGCCGTTTTAAGTCAAATGAATTATACAACTTTTGCACCTTATAATATAATTACCAATAATGTAGGATGTGCCAGGCGCATAACTGCACAAACATTCATTTTTGAAGACAACAAATGGTGTCATGCAAGTAGCTGACACTGGAATCCAGCCTTTTTTTAATCATTAAAACGTTGTATTTTAACATAAAACGGCTACTTTTATGCTTACCAACTTAATAAAATTCCTGGATCCCAGTGTCTGGGCACTGGGATGACATCCTTTCTAGTGAAGATTGCTCTCAAATCGCAATGTTCGTACAGTTGTGTGTCTGGGCACTGGATGCGTTTGAAGCAACTTATAAGATTTTTGACTATATATCGTCAAGTATAGCGTGATTAACTTCGACTTTATACTTTGATTCCAGATAGCTAATTAATTGCTCTTTTAGCGATATCATCACACGTTTTCCAGTCTCAAGCATGTTTAATTTGCCATTTGATGAATGCATTTCTTTTAGAACACCTATTATAATTTCATTATTGTATTGAATAGGATCTGTCACTGAACCAGTTGTTTTCATATTGAAAATCTCTTCTACAAAAGAAAAGGGGTAGTTTTGTTGATCCACTTTATTGCGGTGCATCTGCTGACCTTTAACTAATTCCACACCTTGAATTTCTTCCAAATCTGTTTTTTCTCTTAGTTGAACTGCAACCTCTTGCCCGAATTTAAACATTCTTTCTTTTATAAACTCACTACGCCAAAGCTCTACCGCTAATGCCCTGCCTTCTTCAAAACTTTGTGATTTAGGTGGAACGATATCGATGATTTTTACACTAACAACAGCGTCCCCAACGCCCTTAAAATAACCTTTCTGATCCTTTTCTCGCGAAAAAATGAAAGAAATCAAATCACCAGAATCTCCTACGTTATTACCGCTTTGATCTTTTCCACTCGCATCTACTGGACCAATAGTTTGTATAGGTAAATTATATTCACTCAATATTTCTTCAATTTCTGAACCATTGTATATCTTATAGTTCACTTGGTTTATGAAATCATTGACTCTTTCAAAAGACTTTTGGTTAGTTAGAACTGACTTTATGTCTTTTTTTAAATCAACTAAGTCTTCATCAGAGATTTGATGCGCACTTTCCACTTTTACTATGTGCCAACCAAAACTGCTTGCTAAAACTTCACTTACTTCACCTACTTTAAGAGCAAATACCTTCTCTCTCACGTCTTCTGGTAAAAAATCCTTAGTTATATTATTTACTCTAGTTTCCTCAAGTTTTGCTTTGCCAAACTCTTCTACTATCTGTTCAAAGCTTGTTTTACCCTCCTCAAATGCTCTTCTTGCTGTCTCAGCTTCTTCTTTGGTAGAAAATATTGCATTGAATATATCTCTTTGATTGTTAAGTTCTTGTTGTTCTATTATACCATCAACTTCTTCATCTGAGATCTTGATTTGATCTTCAAAATACTTTTGGCCTAGGGAAATATATTGCGCAGTTCGATACTCAGGATAATAAAAATGGGATTTATTTCTTTCGTACAAATCAAGTAAGGCTTGATCATCTGGTTCAGGAATGTTTGTAACTGCATCTTCAGTTATTTTAACAATATCAACTACTCTAGTTTGGTAGCGACTTTTGTATATCTGCTCATCAATTTTCTCGCCAAAAGTTACTGGATAATTATCTTTAAATAATGAAGTCATGAACATCATTGCAGGCAGGACTTTCTCTAGCTTTGCTATATACTCTTTCTCTGTCATATGCAGGTCATTTAGCGTTTCATAGAATTTATTTTTGTCAAATTCACCTTTATCATTTTGAAAGTATTTGGTGTTTTTAATATGGTTTTTTATAGATTCTTCTCCAACTGTCAACCCCAGCTCACTAGTTAGGTTAAACAATAGTTTTTGCTCTATAAGTGCGTTAAGCAAATCATATTTCAGCTTTTTTACTTGTTCTCTACTCGCATCAGATCCAGAAATTTGTTTTCCATAATCTTGATATAGCGACTTATACTCATCTGACGTTATAACTTCTTTTCCAACCCTAGCTACCTCTTCTTTTTCATCATCACCTGATAAAAGGTTGCCAATTCCCATGAAGATTAACAAGCAAGCTAAAAGGACAACGGTTACTTTAGTGAAAAAATTTTTAACATTCATTTTAAACCCAGTTAATTAATGATTAATTATAGAATAGTGATAATTTAATGCTTGTAAACCTGTTGCTTTATTAGCTAATATATATAATATTACAATATATTAACTTAAAATTTAACTCTCTAATCTTAAATAGGAACATATGTTTAACTGAGTTATACTATACCTTAGGAAGGGGAAATATTTTGTTTGAAATATGCTTAAAGGTAAGCGCATTTAATTAACTTAAGAGGTGGGAAGTGACAAACAAAAAGTTATTGAATGACAAAATTAATGCTTTTTTAGTTTTAATAGTTTATATTTTAGCTCTGTATAACAGTAAGGGATACTTTAAATGGGAGATGCTTTTTTGATGTCAATGGAATCTTTTAAGGGCAATAACGATAGAAATAAACAGTTTCTAGTGCAAATAGCTGCTTGGTTAGTAGACAACACTGGTTTAACTTTTAATCAAATAGCACAATGTTGCAGATTGGCCCTTGAAGAAGTACAAGACATAGCTGATGAGGAAATAGAAGTAGAAAAATATAACCCTATTATTTCTGGAATAATTACTGAAAAAGAAATCGATGATTGCAAAAAAAATCCAAATCGTGTACCAAATTTGATTATAAAAAATATAAAAAAAAGGAGTAAAGCGATTGGTAGCATTCTTGGCTTTGCCTCTACGGCAAGACGTAGAGATAAACCTGATGCGATTTATTATTTAGTAAAAAAATTTCCTATCTTGGACAATAACGTTATAGCTAAATTAATTAGTACAACAAATTACACAGTTGAGCAGGTAAGAGATGGATCTCATCATAACATGCAAAATATAAAACCCCAAGATCCTGTACTACTCGGCTTATGTAGTCAAGAAAATTTAGAAGCAGAAGTGGAAAAAGCAAAAGTAGAAGAGGAGAAGCAAGAAAGGTTAAAAAAATATAAAGAATAGCTATTGAAAATCCTCAAATTTTTGTGTTTTGTTAACATTAAATTAAATTAACTTGACTTGACTTGCTAGTGTTTATTAGTATAATGTGAGTAAAGTACGGGGTTTAATGATAATTAAGCTTAATACGCACTGAAACTAACTCAGCCTAATTTATTATCTTATAGTCACATTTTAGGTTAGTAAGCATCAATTAAAATTTTTGGAGGATTATGACAACAATCAATGAAGATGTTTTGGCAAAAGGAAAGGTTACAGCTCAACCTGAAAAAAGTGAGCAAATTTACAATAACGATACAGTAAAACAGATGGTCAATGAAGGTACTGAGAAAAACAGAAAAACATTAGATCTGAGCGAATTAAAAGAGAAAACAGCAGAAGAATTGTTAGAGTTAGCTGAAGAAAGAAAAATTTCAACTAACGGTAAAAGCAATGGTAGAATGCTAAAGCAGGAAATAATATTCAGCTTAATGAAAAAAATGAGTGAAGAAGGAGGCATAACCACAGGGAGTGGAATAGTGGAAATATTGCCTGATGGTTTTGGTTTCTTACGTTCAGCAAGTGCAAATTATGCCCCAAGTACCGATGATGTTTATATTTCTAACGGGCAAATAAAGAAGTTTAATTTACGTACAGGAGATATGGCATATGGAGAAATAAGGCCACCTGGTGATAAAGAGAGATATTTTACTTTAACTAAGGTTCAAAGTATAAACTCTACTGAAGTAAGTGAATTAAGAAAGTACGTCCATTTTGATAATTTGCTTCCTCTTTATCCTGAGGAAAGCATAGTACTTGAGTGTAATAATGGTGATGATAAAAAAGGCTTAAGCATGCGTGCTATAGATATAGTAGCTCCTCTTGGAAAAGGGCAAAGAGCGTTAGTAGTTGCTCCACCTCGCACAGGAAAAACAGTATTGCTTCAGCAAATGGCTAACTCTATAGCTATAAATCACCCTGAAGTAGAATTAATAGTGTTACTTATAGATGAAAGACCTGAAGAAGTAACAGATATGATACGTTCTGTAAAAGGTGAGGTAGTAAGTTCTACATTCGATGAGCCTGCTTACCGTCACGTACAGCTTGCTGAAATAGTAATAGAAAAAGCTAAAAGAATGGTTGAGCATAAAAAAGATGTGGTAATTCTACTTGACAATATTACTAGACTTGCACGTGCTTATAATGCGGTTATTCCTTCGTCTGGGAAAGTTCTAACTGGTGGTGTAGATTCAAACGCACTGCAGAGACCAAAACGCTTTTTTGGAGCAGCTCGTAATATTGAGAATGGGGGTTCTTTAACTATAATCGCCACAGCTCTTATAGAGACTGGTTCAAAAATGGATGAAGTTATTTTTGAAGAGTTTAAAGGTACAGGAAATGCTGAGATCATACTTGATAGAAAACTTTCTGATAAACGTATATTTCCAGCTATTGATATTACAAAATCCGGAACAAGGAAGGAAGAGCTATTAGTTGATAAGGCTATACTAAATAAAATATGGGTGGTGCGTAGGATACTCAATCCTATGGGACCCGTTGAAGCAATGGAATTTTTACGTGACAAACTACTTTTAACAAAGAGCAATGCTGACTTTTTTAACTCCATGAATTACTAAAAGTAAGCCAGTTATGATGGATATGCTGAGCAAAAAGTAAAACGCTCTTATAGCTAAAATAATTTGGATTTACCAAAATATATTTATAGTTAAGTTGGCAATTCACCTTAAGTTAGCGCGTGAAACTGGAATGACACCCTTGGTGGCAGACAGCTAAAGGAAAATATCAACTAGGTTTATAATCTATCACTACCGTGTTTGCAATTTTGTCGTGAAAAGCTTGTTTATGTTCATCACCTACTGCACATACTAAAACTAAGATTAGTATAGATAAGAATAAAATGGGATTACAAAGTGATATGCAATAAATTATAAAAAGAGCTATAGTCCTTTTCATTGCTTGCATTGTAGTGATTGACTCAAATGTATCTTTGTCTTTTACACGCATGCTAAGTAACAAGTGTCCTGGAGTGCCGCCAAATTTTACTAGCATGAATATATGAAATATACATGGTATCATTAAAAATAAAGAAAATACAATCGTGGTGATTACAATTATTGCACCCATGATCCCTTGTATTGCGTGTGTAAGTGAGAAACCCACCGCCATTAAACCAAATGGTATTGCGATAAATAAAATACAATCAACTATAAATGCTAGAGTACGTCTTGTCATTGTTGAGTAGTTTACTTTTTTATCCATGTACTACCTATAAAGAAAAATATCAACTAGATTTATAGTCTATCACTACTGTTTTTGCAATTTTATCGTAAAAAGTCTGTTTGCGTTGATCAAATACTGCAAACAAAAATAAAATTAGCACAATTAAAAGATATAGAAAAGTATAACCATGATAATGCAGATGAAGCAAAAAGCGAAAAATAATCCAGATGCTTCCCTTAGAAATACATCTTATTGTTGCTTGCATAAGGGTAACATTTGTAAATGTATTAGCATCTTTAATATGCATACCACACAATAGTTTTCCTGGGGTACCACCAAGTTTTGTTACCATTAATATTTTGGATATTGTTAGTACTAATGTTGCGACCACTGTAGAAACTATAAATGGTATTTCTGTTGCTAGTTGTGCAAGTTCCTGAAAAGAGTCTTTATCCTTATCTTGTAATGATACGATGAATACACCATAGATAAAACCGAAGATAAAATGAGGGGAAAATATGATGAGGTCAAGTATTTCTGCTACAATACGCCTTGTAAATCCTACATAATTTACTTTAACATTTATTTCAGTATTCATAACCCCACCTATATTTCATAATATCATCATATGATATAAAAATACGTTATTAAATAACCGTAAATATACTAACTTGGGTAATATTAGCTACTTGTGCCACTCTATTATTTAAATTAATATTAAATCATTTATAACTAGGGAAGTTATGTCAACACTAATCACAGTTGCATATGGCGACGGTATCGGACCAGAAATCATGGAAGCGGTGCTGTCGATATTGCGCGAAGCAGAAGCGGAAATCTCAATAGATATTATTGAAATAGGGGAGCGTGTTTACAGTAAAGAATGGTCTCACGGAATTTCTCCAAGTGGTTGGGAATCAATTGAAAGGACAAAAATATTATTAAAATCTCCGACAACAACTCCTCAAGGTAAAGGGCACAAAAGCTTAAACGTTGCACTCAGAAAAAATCTAGGGTTGTATGCAAATATCAGACCATGCATTTCATATCATCCTGTTATAGAAAATAAATTCGATAAGTTTGATATCGTAGTGATACGTGAAAATGAAGAGGACGTTTACACCGGAATAGAGCATAGGCTCACTGGTGACTCTTACCAATGCACTAAAATTATTACTAGATCTGG
The DNA here is from genome assembly GCF_947251485.1 of Wolbachia endosymbiont (group A) of Scambus nigricans. Taxonomy (NCBI): domain Bacteria; kingdom Pseudomonadati; phylum Pseudomonadota; class Alphaproteobacteria; order Rickettsiales; family Anaplasmataceae; genus Wolbachia; species Wolbachia endosymbiont (group A) of Scambus nigricans. The sequence continues at coordinate 968,983 of NZ_OX366356.1, read as the reverse complement.
CTCAGAGAAGATATGCAGGTACGCTTTTGAATATGCAAAAAAACACAACAGAAAAAAAGTAACTTGCCTGACTAAAGATAACATCATGAAAATGACTGACGGAACTTTCCATGCCGCGTTTGATCGCATTGCAAAGGAATACCCAGATATAAAGGCAGAACATTATATAGTTGATATTGGAATGGCGCGTGTTGCAACAGAACCGGAGAATTTTGATGTTATAGTAACCGAGAACTTATATGGCGACATATTATCAGATATAGTCGCACAAACCTCTGGATCTGTGGGGCTTGCCGGAAGTAGCAACATCGGGAATGAATACGCAATGTTTGAAGCAGTGCACGGTTCTGCCCCTGATATTGCAGGAAAAAACATAGCCAATCCTTCTGGTCTTTTAAATGCTGCAGTGCATATGCTAATTTACATAGGTCAAGTGGGTACTGCAAAACTAATCTACGATGCATGGCTCAAGACTTTGGAGGATGGAATACACACTGCCGATTTATATAAGGAGAAAAGAAGTAAACAGAAAGTTGGTACCAAAGAATTTGCAGAAGCTGTTATAGATAATTTAGGAAAGAAACCTGCTGAGCTTATAATTGGCAGTGGTTCGGATAGTAAAATAAATAAAGTACAAGACAATTACGAACAAGATTACAAAGTTAAAAAGCTAGTGGGTAGTGATATAACTCTCGCTTGGGAAAAATCCAGTAATGTTGATCAAATAGTAGGATTATTTGAATCAAGTAATCTGCAAATGATAGCAATATACTCAAAAGGACTTGCGATTTGGCCAGGAAACTCAAAACCTTCAAGTGACCAAATAACCTGTAGGTTTATCGCAAATAATGAAAAGCAAGCTATTACAAATAGTGATGTAAATAACTTGCTAATCAAACTCGAAGAACACAATTTTGACGTGGTGAGAATGGACAAATTGTATTTGTATGATGGGAAAGAGGGGTTCTTTGTTTAAATATTTAAAAGAGGTGTGGTAAATGAAATGGACTCAAAAAAAGTAGAACTAATATTTGAAAAGTTTCAACAATCAAATCCTGCGCCAAAAATAGAGCTAAATTATACCAATCATTTTACGTTACTGGTTGCGATAGTTTTATCAGCGCGGACAACTGATGTAAGCGTTAATAAAATTACAAGAGAACTATTTAATATCGCTGATACGCCAGAAAAAATGCTGAGCTTTGGGCAGAGTGAGCTGAAAAAATGCATAAGCAGTATTGGTTTATATAATTCCAAAGCAAAAAATATAATCGGGCTTAGTAAAATATTGGTAGAACGATACAACAGCAAAGTACCTACTAATTTTGATGATTTGGTGTCTTTGCCTGGAGTGGGGAGAAAGAGCGCTAATGTGTTCTTAAATTCGGGGCTTGGCATTCCAACATTGGCAGTTGATACTCACGTTTTTAGAGTGAGCAATAGAATTGGGCTTGTGAAAGAAAAAGATGTGTTTAAAACAGAGCAATCTCTTTTAAATGTGGTTCCCAAAAAATACCTGCTTTATGCTCATCATTGGCTAGTTTTGCATGGTAGATATGTTTGCAAAGCACAGAAACCTTCGTGTGAAACGTGCATAATTCATGATTTATGTGAATTTAAGTGCAAAAGGTATAAAGTCTAGTATTTCTTCTTTTGTCATCCAAGTAGCTATAGAAACGAAAAAACTTACTTGACACATTTTGCTGGAATGACACCAGTTGTTATTCAGACAACAGTTATGCAAGAGATCTGATTACATCTAAGCTAACAATGGACCACTAGATATGTTACTAACTACGTTGACCTGATTCAATATTTTATTAGTGGGATTGAAATAATTTTCTATAAATTCCTTATATATAGCTGTTAACTTGTGTATATCGTTTACTGATACGCATTCGTTTATCTGATGTGCAGTTTTGTTGATTATACCAAATTCAATCACTGGACAAACATCTTTGATAAACGTAGCGTCAGATGTGCCACCACTTGTGCTCAGCGCAGCATCAATACTGGTAAATTTATTTATCGCATCAAGCATAATATCAGTATTTCTATCGGGAGTAGAGAGGAAAACGTCCCTGCTGCTATGCACAGAAAGTTTATAATTGTTAGTTACACTGTAGCATATTTCATCAATCAGCTTATATAAGCCACCCGGTGTTTGTTCATTGTTATATCGAATGTTAAAACGTGTAGTTGCTGAACTAGGTATTAGATTGCTAGTATTATTTCCAACATCAATAGTAGTAACTTCGCAATGTGAAGGCTGAAAATATTTATTACCATGATCAAAAGTAGTATTTTTTACCTTACTCAATATCGATATTACCTTATATATTGGATTATCTGCTAGGTCTGGATAGGCAACGTGCCCTTGTTTTCCATGGCAAATTAATTCAAATGTTACAGAACCTCTTCTGCCTATTTTTATGGTATCACCTAATTTCTCACTACTGGTTGGTTCAGCAACCACACAGAAATCCACCTTTTTTTGCTTACTTTTCATCCATTCCAAAACTGCCTTTGTTCCATATTCTTCCGTGCTTTCTTCAGCACTGGTAATCAATGCACTTATCGAACCATTAAATTGAAACTTCTCTGCAATCAAATTTACCATAGCAGCAATAAACGCAGCTACTCCGCTTTTCATATCAGCCGCCCCTCTTCCATATAATATACCATCCCTCACTTCTGGATTAAATGGACCAAATGCCCAATCTTTTAACTGACCCGGTGGTACAACATCAACATGCCCAGCAAAGCACAAATTTGGTACTCCATTTATATATTTCGCATAAAGATTTTTAACTTTATCACCAAACTCTAAAATTTCACAATCAAAGCCACTCTTCTTGAAGATTGTTGCTATATACTCTATTGCCCCGCCGTCCCTTGGTGTTATACTCTCAAAAGAGATCAATTTCTTAGTTAGCTCTACAGGGTCAATTTTCATGTCAATCTTAAAATACTTATATTGCTATATTGTAAACACTCTATGCACTATTTAAAACAAATATTACATCAAACCGAACAAACTTTTCTAAGGGAAGTAATAACAGATTACTACCTTGCTGATGATATCTATGAAATATGCACACGACACGGAAATGACGTCTTTCTAGTTGCAGATAAAAATACAGCAAAACTTTTAAACAAAAACGTACTTAATAAAATTTCTCATTTAATTATTCCAACCCCACCTGCCATTCCAGTGTCACGCGCTGGGATGACATCAGGTAGAGAAATGACACCAAGCAGAGCTGCCTCTCTTGAAACCGTAAATCTAGTGAGAAACAAAGTAAAAGACAGTGACTTAATAGTTGCATTTGGTAGCGGCACCGTTAACGATATCTGCAAATATGTAAGCTACCTCGAGAAAAAAGATTATATATCCTTCCCAACAGCCGCTTCTATGAATGGATATACATCCGCAAATGCTTCAATATTAGTAAATGGATATAAAAAATCGTTCAAAGCACATCTTCCAAGAGCAATATATATAGATATAGACATACTTGCCAATGCACCACTGCGCCTCACATTAAGCGGATTTGCAGATTTCATTTGTCGTTCAACAGTTCAGGCTGACTGGCTACTATCTCATTTGTTGCTTAGCACAGAATACAATGAATTACCTTTTACACTTGTTCATGATTTGGAGCAAATTTTGCTAAGAGAATATATGGCGCTTACTAAAAGAAGTAGAAAAGAGGTCCTATTACTTATGGAAGTTCTACTAATTTCAGGACTTGGAATGGTGATGTCAAAAGGCAGCTATTCTGCAAGCCAAGGAGAGCATATGATAGCTCACGCAATGGAAATGGTAACAAAAGATTATTCCTCACTACATGGTGAAAAAATTGCTGTCACAACGATTACTATGGCTAATTTACAGGAAAAGATATTATCAATACAAAACCCAATAATCAAACCGACCACTTTAGATGTAAAACATATAACTCAGTGCTTTGATAATATTGAATTTGTAAGAACTTTTGAACAGAAGCAAATTCTGCAGCAAAAAATCCAAGAGATTATTCGCAAAGAATGGCATAATATTTCCAGTTTAATTAAGCAAAATTTACTACCTGCAAAACACCTGCAAAAAATATTTGAAGATCTATCAATTCCACACTTACCAGAGCACCTCAATTGGAATAAAGAACAATATTGTAAAGTGGTCGATCTTGCGTTTGCAACAAGAGATAGATTCACTTTTCTTGACTTAGCTAACTGCATAGAAGAAAGTTAAGTTTTGTAGTGAAATTCTGTCATTTAAAGAGATCATAGGCCAAAAGCTAAACCCTTTTCACAATTTCTTATCCATTGTCTCTTCACCTGAGTGGATACACAACTCACTCCAAGTAGTTGACACTGGGTTTCACCAATAGCACTATCTTGCTAAACATAGTTTAGTGCGAGTGGCTGAGGAGGGACTCGAACCCCCGACCAAGAGATTATGATCCTCCTGCTCTACCAACTGAGCTACTCAGCCTAATTGAAAACCTTGCTATACGTGTGACCTACATGTTTTGTATAGTATTTCAAATCAAACAAAGATTCAAGTTTTTCCGAGTTAATAACCTTAAGTAAGAGTTTATCTTGTTTCAATTCGGCCAGAAAATCACTGTTGTTTTGTTTCACTTTCATTGCATTGCTCTGAACAATTTTATACGCCTCTTCCCTCGCCAAACCACTATTTACTAACTCAAGCAATACACGCTGTGAGAAAACTAAACCTTTTGAAGAATTTAAGTTCTTTTCAATGTTTTCCTTATTGATCACCAATTTATCTATCAAATCTGTTAATCGCACTAAAGCAAAATCCATTGTTATACAAGCATCAGGAGCAATGCATCTTTCCACAGACGAGTGTGATATATCACGTTCGTGCCACAATGCAACATTTTCTAACGCAGGAAAAACATAACTGCGTATTAAACGTGAGAGTCCAGTCAGATTTTCACTTAAAATAGGATTACATTTGTGTGGCATAGCAGAACTCCCCTTTTGCCCAGTGGAAAAATGCTCAGAAATTTCGCCGATTTCAGTTCTTTGCAAATGACGAATTTCAATTGCAATATTTTCTATTGAGCTTGCAATCACTCCCAAAACTGAAAAGAACATGGCATGTCTATCACGAGGAATGATTTGAGATGATATGGTTTCAGGTATGAGTCCCATTTCTTTCGCTACATACTCTTCAACAAACGGATCAACATTTGCAAAATTGCCTACCGCACCTGATATTTTACAAATTGAGATTTCTTTTTGCGCGCTAATTAATCTCTGATAATTGCGTTTAAATTCAGCATAAAATCTGGCAAATTTTATTCCAAGAGTTGTTGGTTCTGCATGCATTCCGTGACTGCGTCCAACACAAACAATATCTTTATAGTCCTCAGCTTTTTTTTTCAATGCTGCAAGTAAATTTTTTAGATTCTCGAGCAAAATATCACAGGACTCTTTCAGTTGCACCACAAGGCATGTATCCAAAACATCAGAACTTGTCATTCCATAGTGGAGATAACGAACATCAACTCCCGCTTTTTCAGCAATATATGTCAGAAAAGCTATAACATCATGTTTTACAATGGATTCAATTTCGTTGATACATTCAACATCAAATTCAATAGCACCAGAGAGGTTCTCAGCAATATTATTCGGAATCACTCCTAACTTTGCTTGAGCTTCACACGCTAATTTTTCTATTTTAAGCCATATATTAAATTTATTATTTTCCTCCCAAATGGAAGACATTTCTTTTCTGCTATAGCGGGGAATCATTTTTGATTTATTCCAATAATGGTGTCATTCCAGTGCGTGACACTGGAATCCAGGTATAAAAGTATTTGCAAATTATTCAATGGACAACGGATTCTAGAAGCATAAAATAATGTCCATGATGAAACAAACTGGATCCCAGTGTCACGCACTGGGATGACATGAGGGAAGCACTGGGATGACACCAGCTTAGCCATGGCAGACATTTCCTTACGACTATAACAAGGGATCATCTTTGATCAGCTATCATCACCATCAGTAGCTTCTTTATTCGCATCTTGCTCTGCCTCTTGTTGCTCAGACTTCTGATTTTGCAATTTTACTTGCCTTAGCTCATCTGCATCTGTTTCGGATTTCACGACGTATATAGTAATTGGTACTACTACTTCACTATGTAATTCTACGTTTACTTGGTATTCACCCAAGTTTTTGATGCTTACTCCACCAAAAGATAAACTACGGTGATCTATCACATGTCCTTCTTGTAGTAAAATTTTCGCAATTTCACGTGTTGTTACAGAACCAAAAATTTTACCATCCTCTGAAGCTTGCTTTATCAATACCACAAACTTATCATGTAGTGACAATGCAAGCTCTTTTGCTACATTTAATCTTTTTATATTCTCTTCTTTCAGTAATAAACGTTGCTCCTCTAGCTTTGTTAAATTTTCCTTGGTAGCTTTCACCGCTTCTCTTTGTGGAAAAAGAAAATTACGTGCATAACCTGGTTTAACTTTGACAACTTCACCAAGCTTACCTAAAGTCCTTATATTTTTCTTTAAAATTATCAACATAAATTACCTAAACTTTTTTAGTACAGTAAGGAATAAGAGCTAAAAAACGTGCCCTTATGATCGCTAAGCGTAACTTCCTTTGTTTCTTTGCACATACGCCTGTTAATCTTCTAGGTAATATCCTACCATAGTCAGAGGTAAACTTGGATAATAAATCTATATTCTTATAATCTATGTCTTCATCTTTAGACGCAGCAAGGGGGCAAACTTTAGAACGCCTAAAGCCAGTCCTATTATTTACAGATACGTAAGAATTATTAAAACTATTTCGTCTTTTCATCATTATGCGCTTTGCTCCTCAATTTGTTTATTCATCATATGAGATTTACCTTCAAAAATTTTATCAACCTGCACAGGAAAGTGGCGAATAACGTTCTCATTAAGTTTCATTCTACGCATAAATTCATCCAGAATGCTTGCAGTAGAACTTATGCACATTATACAATAATGACCGCTCTTCATTTTATTTTTGTGATATGCAAAATCCAAAAGACCCCAATGTTCATACTTGATTAATCCTGATGCTTCAATGTTTTTCAAAAGCATTTCCAACGCTTTGCTCGATTGAGTTGGACCGTTTATTCTAAAATCTTTCAAAATATCTTGAAAAATCTTTATTAGATGTTCTGAAATATTTCTCTTCAAAGCATTTACTGCGTTATGGATAAACGCACTTTTAGTACTGCCTCCTAGAAATTTTGTAAAATCTTGCGTTATTCCTAAATCTTTTAGGTCATCTTTCAACTCTTTATCGATTTTTGACTTCACTTCTTTCAAATTTGAAAGATCTTCTTCTAATTCAACCCATAAAATTTTTGTAAGATCTTCCAAGAAATCAGAGTAAGCAACTAGACTTTCTTTAATGTCCTCAGCACGCACTTCTAACTCTTGTTTTGTAAGCTTGTCATTTCCTTTTTTCAGAATATCCCTGATTTGCTGGAACATAATATCTGCTTTAATATTTTTCAATGAAACAGCTAGCTCTTGGACCATCTCCTCTACTTCTTGCTCTAACAATCCTTGTTGTGCTATAAAAGTAAATTCATAAAGATTCACTATATCTTCCTTTAATACCGATTAAATATTTCATTATATAAAGCTTTTTTATATAAGCAAGTTATTTGTATTAATTTCTACGCCTTTAATCCAGCTTAAGTTAGATATTTCATAAATAACTTGAGGAGCAATTGAGTATGCACCTGGTAATAAGATGCTCACTTTGTGTTTGTCGAAAAGAAGTTTTAGCATTATTTTGGTTCTGCCTTCATCTTTCAATATTGCGTTTAATTCCATAGCGGCTTTTTGCGAATCCGTGCACTCAGTGGTGAGAACTAATTCTTTTATTGTAGAAGTGACTCTTTTTGTAAACTCAGATATATCTTTGCCTGCCAATCTTGTTGTATTTTCCGAAGCTTCAAGATCAATTATCACAAATGTTCCTGGTGAAAATAAATCTCTTTTTTCTTCTATTATTTCATTATTATGGAATGCTATTTCAGAAACGTTATGGGGATCAGAAAGTGTGAGGATAACAAACCTTCCACGCTCTGAAGTTCTCATACGTGCATTTAATATTACCCCAGCAGTTTTTGCTGTTCTATTTTCTCCGATAAACCCAATATTTAACTTTTCCAGAAGAGTTCTAAATTTTTCAAGCGGATGATTAGTTAAATAAAATCCTAGTGAAAATAACTCATGTTCTAATTTTTCCTCTTCATCAAAATCTTCCACATTCTCAAGTTTCGGTTTGAGGACATCAAGACTACCAAACAAAGCAGCTTGACTTGATTCTCTATCCTGTTTGTTTTTATTTGTAAAGTAAATCAGCGTGTCCATTGACTCATATAGCTGCTTTCTGTTCTTATGCACGCTATCGAATGCTCCGGATTTAATCAGGCTTTCTAGCGCTCTCTTATTTATTATATGACCTGAATTTTGAATGAATTCCCATATGTCCTTACAAGCGCTTGAACGTACGTTCACTATTCCTTCCGCTATAGAAAAACCAACATTCCTCAAGGCAGCAATACCATAACGTATGCGTTCATCCTCTATTGAGAATTCAGCTTGAGACTTGTTTATATCAGGTGAAAGAACGGTAACGCCACTAAACTTTGCTGCATGATAAAATAAATTCAGTTTATCTCTATCATCAATATTCAGATTCATTAGTGCTGTAAAAAATTCTAATGGATAATTAGCTTTAAGGTAAGCCGTTTGATAAGATATAACCGCATATGCTGCAGCATGAGATTTATTGAACCCATAACCAGCAAATTTTGCAACAAGGTCAAAGATATAACTTGCCCTGTCATAATCAACGCCATTCTTCGTTGCCCCTTGGACGAAAAGTGTACGTTGTTTATCCATCTCTTTCTTGATTTTCTTACCCATGGCACGTCTTAGCAAATCTGCTTCTGCGAGACTATATCCAGAGAGAATACGCGCTATTTCCATCACCTGTTCTTGGTAGATTATTACCCCAAACGTTTCTTTTAATATTCCCTCAAGTAATGGATGAATATAATCTGGCTTTTCAAGTCCATGTTTTCTTGCAACATAAGTTGGAATGTTACCCATAGGTCCTGGACGATAAAGGGAGATTAAAGCGATGATGTCCTCAATGCAGTCCGGTTTTAGTTTAATTAAAGCTTCTCTCATTCCCGAACTTTCAAGCTGGAACACTCCAATTGAATCACCGCTTGAGAGCATCTCATAGGTTTTTTGGTCATCTAAAGGAACTGAAGAAATATCGATCTTTTGTCTATCACGATTAATTAAACGACACACACGATCTATTAGCGTTAGCGTACCAAGTCCAAGAAAATCAAATTTTATTAGCCCAGCTTTCTCCACATATTTCATGCTGTATTGAGTGATTGGCAGAGCCGAATTTGGATCGTAGTACACAGGAACAAAATTTTCCAACTTTTGATCACATATTACAATTCCAGCAGCATGAGTTGAAACGTGACGATATATTCCTTCAAGCTTAAGAGATATATCAAGAAGCTTTGCAATTACCTCATCACTATCTCGTTCTTTCTGCAGGTTTTGATCAAGCTCTATCGCTTGCGATAAAGTTACAGGATTTACTGGATTAAATGGAACCATTTTAGATATTTTATCCACTTGAGAGTAAGGCATTTGCAATACTCTACCAACATCACGCAATACTGCCCTTGCTTGCAATTTTCCAAAAGTGATTATTTGAGCAACATAACCGTACTTTTTCTGAACATAATCAATAACCAGGTCTCTTTTTTCCTGGCAAAAATCGATATCAAAGTCAGGCATCGATATACGATCAGGATTCAAAAATCTTTCAAATATTAGGCCAAACTTTATTGGATCAAGGTCTGTAATCTGTAAGCCCCAAGCAACAATTGAGCCTGCACCAGAGCCTCTTCCTGGACCAACTGGAATGCCATTTGCTTTGCTCCAACGAATGAAATCAGAAACTATTAGAAAATACCCGGAATAATTCATTGAAGTTATTACGCTTAGTTCGTAATTTAGCCGATCGTAGTATTGTTTAAGGTCTATGTCTGTCTCATTTGCGATGCGGAATTCTAATCCTGCAACTGCCTGCTCCCTCAGTTCTTCATTCTCAGTTTTATTTTCTCTACAAGGAAATTTAGGCAGAATAGGCTGCCTGCTTCTTGGCATGTAAGAGCACCGCTTAGCTATCACTAAAGTGTTATGAATTGCTTCAGGAATATCACTGAACAGCTCCTCCATTTCTGCCACAGACTTGAAGTAATGCTCGGTAGTTAACTTCTTTCTGTTATTCTCCAGGGCATAACTCCCCTCCGATATACACGTTAATATATCATAAGCCTCATAGTCAGACCTATTTGGAAAAAACACATCGTTCGTTGCAACTAGTGGTATATTGCGCTGATAAGCAAAGTCTATCAAAGCTTCTTCAAGCTCTAGCTCTTTATTCAGCCCATGACGCTGCAATTCAACATATAAATGACCATTGAATGCTGAAAGCAGTTTTTCAACCGTTTCTTTATCTTGCCCCAACAATGGTTGAGCCAAACATCCACCGGTTAAAGCGATCAGACCCGTACTTAAATTCAATAGCTCATCAAAATCAACGTAAGGAATATCGCTGTTATTCTTGCGCTTTCTAAAAGACTCACTCACCAAAGTGACTAAATTAGTGTACCCTTGCTCATTTTTTGCAAGCAATAATATAGGTAAATTTTGTTCTGAATGTTTAACTATAATATTGCATCCTATTATTAGCTGTATTCCCCTACTTGCTGCATATTCTGAAAACTCGAGCGAGCCAAACAAGTTACCTGAATCAGTAATTGCAACCGCTGGCATTTTATTTCGCAAACAAAGGCCGATCAGCTCCTCAATTTTAACCGAGCTTTCAAGCAGCGAATAAACACTATGAACACGTAAGTGTATGAACATAAGAAACTTTAGATCAACAAAAAAGGATAACATTAATTTACTCATGAGAACATAATTTTCATGAGAACAAAAGCCTATAAAATTCTAAAATTAAAATACAAAAACTTACTTGACAAACTCCGCCAGCTCCCTTATCACGATGGTGAAGCTATTGTATTTGCTTTCGCCAATCTGCAGATTAAAAGGTAAGGATTACTTAATGTATCGGCGTCTTATGTTCAATTTTTTGCAGTATATAGATACTGTATGTCTTTACAAAACTTCATCTACATCTAGATTTTTATCTAAATAAGCTGAACGCGCTTATAAAGCGTTACAAGACATCAAAAAATGCCAATACTCGACAGAGATAGTAAAAGACTAGCTAACTCGGGGATTCTTTGTCTTTTTTTCTGCTTAGTAAATTTCTTAAACATTTGCAGCGTAAGTTAGTTGCAATTAAAAGCAGCTGAATTTCGCTTGTCAAGCGTTTATAGCTCTTTTTACAATAATCCGAACAGACCGTAATATGCTACTGGCCTGCTATAGCCATAAACACATATCTTATCGCATTCGGACTATTATAAGAAAGGCTATAAAACATAAAAAACGCCAATATTTTAAAGCGGATAATAACCACGGGGCTTCTTTTGCCTTTTTTTTTATTTGGTAAATTTCTTAACGTTTGTAGCTAAAAGAGCCCAAGAGAGGTCAGTGCTCCTTTTTTTGTCATCCCAGTGCCCAAACACTGGGATCCAGGAATTTTATTAAGTTGGTGAGCATAAAAATAGCTGTTTTAGTTAAAATACAATGTTTTAATGATTATGGAAAGGCTGGATCCCAGTGTTTGGGCACTGGGATGACAAGAAAGAGGCTACTTGGATGACACCCTGACAATCGTCATCCCGCTGCTTGTTAGCGGCTAAGAGATACCGCGAATGAATCGCGGTATGACGTAGGGATTGCATTAGCTATAATTCTTTAGTTTTCACTTTTCTTTTAACCTTGCAATGATATTTTCTTTGCCGATAAAAATTAATAATTTAGCGAGCTCTGGTCCTGTTTCTGTTCCTGTTAAAGCTAAGCGCAACTGCATAAATAGGTCTTTTGCCTTTATATCTACTGTGTGCCGAATAGTTGTGACCCACTCTGATAATGTGTTTTCATTATAATCGTCTTGAGGCAATGTATTGAGCGCGATTTTTATAAGCTCCTTATCAAGAATCACAGGCTCTATATCGGATTTGCATATTTTCCACCACTTGGCCACCTCAGAAAACCTTTCTATATTGTTCTTTATAAAATACCAAAACTCTGAGGAGTCCACTCCAATTTGATTTAAACGTTCTTGTATAATTTCAAATGGCATTTGTTGCAGCACTTTGCAATTTAGCTTGTATGCTTCACTCAAGCTAAATTGCGTACATGCTGAGCTAAATTTTTTAATGTCAAATGAATCAATCAAAGATTGCATACAGGCGCAAGCTTCAATTGGATTGGATGTTCCAAGCTTCACTAAATAACTAACTAGTGCCATCGGTTCAACTTCATCTTCTTTTATAGATTTAATGTCCAGCACGCCGGTTCGCTTGGATATTTTGCTATCATCAAAATGTAGCAGAGAAAGGTGAGCAAGTGTAGGGATTTTCGCTTTTAATGCTTTAATCATTTGGATTTGCACTGCGGTATTAGTTACATGATCTTCCCCGCGTACAATATGAGTTACATTAAAGTCAACATCATCAGTAACAGAAGGTAACATGTATGTGTAAATTCCATCTTCTCTTTTTACCACAGGATCGCTGATGTGACTTGTTGCAATATTTATTTCACCTTTAACTTCATCATTCCATTTAACAACTTCATTTCTATCCAACTTAAATCTAAAATGTGGTCTTCTTCCTTCTTGCTCATAACTAATTTTCTCTTGCTCAGTTAGAAGTAACGCGCTTCTGTCATATACAGGGGGAAGTCCTTGTTTTAACTGCAATTTTCGTTTAATGTCTAACTCTTCTCTTGTTTCATAGCATGCATAAATATGCCCTTCTTTTATTAACTGCAAAAACACCTCATTGTAACGCTCAAAGCGCTCTGATTGCTTGAAACTTGCATCCCAATTGATACCAATCCATTTCAAATCTTGTATGATATCATTTATATATTTGACATCTGAACGCTGAAGGTCAGTATCATCAAAACGGAGTAAAAATTTTCCATTTTGATTGCGTGTGTACATCCAACAAACCAAGGCAGTTCGTACGTTTCCTACGTGGAGGTAGCCAGTTGGGCTTGGAGCGAATCTTGTTAGCATTTAAATAGCAATATTGTTTACTCTAATTTATTTTAATTTTATATAAATGTACGGCTAAAGCAAGCGAGATCTGCTAATACAATTGAGCAAAAGAAGAATAAGTATGGCTATAGCATTGTGGCACCTTTGATGTTTGAGACCATATGATGAATTCAAGAAAATTCATGGCTTGACGACAAAGGCTAATGTAGCATTATATTGGTATCATGACTAACTTAGAAAAGATGAGAGAAAAACTGCAAGATCAAATAAATTATCATAATGTTTTGTATCACAAAAAAAATAAGCCAGAAATAAGTGATGCTGAATATGATGAACTGAAGAAAAAGTTAGCTGAAATAGAGCCAGAAATTTATGCAACACAAGATAGTGTTGGTGCTCCACCTGATGAGAGGTTTTCTAAGGTGGAACATCAAGAACCTATGCTTTCCCTTGAGAATGCTTATGATGAACAAGGTGTAGAGAAATTTTTGTCTAAAATAAAGAGGTTTTTAATTGAGGACAAAATAGAGATATTATGTGAACCAAAAATTGATGGGTTGTCGTTTTCTGCAATTTATGAGGATGGAAGATTTGTTAAAGCTGCAACTCGAGGTGATGGTTTTGTAGGGGAAGATGTCACTCACAATGTTGCAACAATAAAAGGCTTTCCTAAGTTTTTGCAAGGTGTGCAAGGAAGACTAGAAGTAAGAGGTGAAATATACATCAGTAACAGCGACTTTTTAAAGTTAAATGAAAACGATGAATTTGCCAATCCTCGAAATGCAGCCGCTGGTTCTCTAAAGCAATTGGATGCAAACATTACAGCAAGCAGACCTCTTAGATATTTTGCTTATTCTTTGATTGGTGGAGCAGAGAAAAGTCAAAGTGAGGTACTAAATAAGCTTGAGGCACTTGGTTTTTGCGTAAATGAGCATCAGTCCTTAACGAGTAGTTTAGATGGAATGCTGAAGTTCTATAACGAGGTCTATAACTGTCGCTATAACTTGGATTATGATATTGATGGAATAGTCTATAAAGTAAATGATTTGGTACTACAAAATCGTCTAGGGAATACTCACAAAGCACCGCGCTCAGCACTTGCATACAAGTTTTCTGCGGTTTATGCAAAAACAAAGTTAAATAAGATATTTATACAGGTGGGCAGAACAGGGGTTTTAACTCCAGTTGCAGATTTAGTGCCAGTCAATATTGGTGGGGTGCTAGTTAGTAGAGCAAGTCTGCATAACCAAGATGAGATAAAACGTAAAGACATAAGAGAGGGAGATATTGTAACAATCAAAAGGGCAGGGGATGTAATTCCCCAGATCGTTGAAGTAAGCAGAGATTCTCGTCTTCCAAATACACCTGAATTTGTGTTTCCTGAAGTATGCCCTGAATGTGGTAGTAAAGTACGTCAGGTTGAGGGAGAGGCTGCAGTAAGATGTCCTGAGGAATTTGCCTGTAAAGCTCAAATAATAGAAAAACTAAAGCATTTTGTATCGAAAGATGCATTTGACATTGTTGGCCTTGGTGATAAGCAGATAGAGTTTTTTTACGACCTTGGTCTGATAAAACAAATTCCCGATATTTTTACTTTAGAAGAAAGATTGGATGAATTTAATCTGGAAGAACAGTCTGGTTGGGGCAAGAAATCAATAGCTCATTTATTAAATGCTATACAAAGCAGAAGGGTAATAACTCTAGATAGGTTTATATTTTCTTTAGGTATTAGATTTATTGGCCAAGTTGCAGCAGAATTGCTTGCAGATTATTATGTTTCTTATTATAATTGGTATAATTCGATGATTGAACTGTCATCAGATAATACTGAGCTAGTAGGTATAGACGGCATAGGAAAAAAAGTAGCTGAATCTTTGGAATCATTTTTTTCTAAGGAACATAACATCAAAATGTTAAATGATCTTACTGCTTGTCTTCAAATTCTTCCTGTGAGCTCCAACTCTAGTAACTCTGTTTTAAATAATAAAATTATAGTGTTTACTGGTAAGCTACTTGCTATGAGTAGAGGAGAGGCAAAAGTAAGAGCCAAAACTCTAGGAGCAAAGGTCAGCTCACATCTTTCTGCTAAAACTGACTACCTAATTGCAGGAGAAAAACCAGGATCCAAATATAAAAAGGCAGTGGAATTAGGTGTAGAAATTTTAGATGAAGACCAGTGGCATAAAGTGATAAGTTTGGGAGTGTTCAAATGAAACTTGGATTGTATATTAAATCAAAGTTGCAAGACTATTTAGAGAGTAGCCAATTCTTTCCATCCAAGAATCATTTTATTGACTTGCCTCAATTTTTCAACAGAAGGCAAGTCTTCTGTGCTGAGTGGTAGGCGGACAGTTTGATGTTCTATGAGCCCAATATCATGCAAAAGTGCTTTAGTGGGTATTGGGTTGCTGGCAATAAATAACGCTTCGCAAGCCTGTTGCCAGATATCTGCCTGAGGGTTCCTGCCATTGATGAACTGCTTAACGTATTCATGTGCTACGCGCGGCCAAACATTGGCAGCAACGGAAACCAGACCAGCCGCACCATAAGCGGCCATATCAGATATCATATTATCATCTCCGCAAAAGACCTCAATATTTGGTGCAACTTTCTTATACTGAGTTAAAGTATCAACAGTGCCACTTGAATCTTTGATAGCCCAAAATTTTTCGTGACTGGATAAGTTGCGTACAGTTTCAGCGTGAAGACTCACTCCTGCTCTTGATGGAATATTGTAAAACATAACCGGCACATGTGCTTTCTCAAGCAGCTTTTCAAACCATAAAGTCTGCCCCATAATTCCGGGCTTTGCATAAATGGGAGTTGTCATTAGATAGCCATGAATAGGCATACCCTTGCAAAAATCAAGCCATTCAAGAGCCTGATATAGATTCACTCCTGGTACGCCAATTATAATTTTCGTATTTAATTTTAGCTTACATACGAATTCAACTAATGTACGCTTTTCAGAATCAGTAAGCGATAGGCTCTCACCTGTGCTACCTAGCAACACTACGCCATTTTCAGCTTTAACTTGCATTGTCAGTAAACGCTGCAAACTGCTATAATCTATGCTATCCCCATTGCAATCAAAAGGAGTAACACAAGCAGTCCATAAAAATGTAGATTTCAATTTAAATTGTTAAAATGGTATTTCATCGTCGAGTAGTTCATCTTTTATATCGTTGTCAAAACTTTCGTGTTTATCTTTTTGTTCTGTTTCACCTTGTTTGTATCCACTTGGCTTGTAATCAGAATTTGGCGCACTATTTCGTGAATCCAAGAGAGTAAGAGCGCTATTAAAATTATATAGAACCACCTCTGTTGTGTATCTTTCACTACCGTTTTGGTCAGTCCATTTCCTAGTTCTCAAAGAACCTTCAACATAAACTTTGCTGCCTTTGCGTGCAAAATCTTTGACGATTTTTACTAATCCTTCACTAAAAATTACGATATTATGCCACTCTGTCTTTTCAGAGCGCATACCGGAAAGTTTGTCAGTCCAACTTTCAGACGTGGCTATTGAAAAACTTGCCATTTCTTTTCCATTTTGTGTAGTCCTAATTTCAGGATCTTTTCCTAAATTACCAACTAGTATGACTTTGTTTATGGTACCACCAGACATAATTATGTTCTAAATAAATCCCTTTATTATCTTATATGAAAGTACTATTGTCAAATTTAATTAAAAGTGCGCTTGGAGGGATTCGAACCCACGGCCTTTGCCTCCGGAGGGCAACGCTCTATCCAACTGAGCTACAAGCGCATATATATTTAAGTTATTTAATAGATAAGCCATCCAAGTCAAATTTTTGTTTTGGATAAAGCGTAAACATAATACTCCCATATCCAAAATATACATTTTGAGAATCATTCGCATGCTTTTTTATTGCTTTTTGATCTACGGTCCATACAAAAGTTACATAATTTTCAGTGACTGAGTGCACTTTTAAATCCTTAGTATTTATAAACAGTTTTCCATTTACCCATATTTTCCATGTATCGGGAGAAAGATATAAAATTGAGTCTAAACTCACTACCTTACCGTTGAAATTATCTGATACCTCCTCTTTTGCAGCTCTTGAAGATTGTAAATTGAACTTTTCCATTTCATTGACCATTCTATTAACTGGCTCTTCATCAAAAAAAATGCTTTTTACGTTACTATATTGTGACAAAACGTCAAAGTCACTTTCCACTGCTTCTCTTATTATATCGTCCCGATCTGTATAGCTTAGTTTTTGATTGTTGATAAAGAAACACTCTTTTGCACGCAAATTTGCTATATCAATAAAATCGTCGATTTCTTGATTGCCAACTTTAAGAATACTTTCAAAATATCTTTTTTCTATCATCATTCCATACTGAGAATGATGACAAACCATTTCATCATTACCTTGTTTTTCTATATATACGCATAAATTTCCACTATTTAATCCTAATATTTTATGCTCAATAAAATCTTCATTGCCAATATATTGTCGGCAAGAATACTCCTTACAAATTTCTATGCTTTCTATGATATCTTCACAACTGCAATATGCATTAACATTGGAAATGAGTAGCGTAAAAATAAAAAACAGCTTTATGTTCATCACCTTATCTACTTAATATAGTATACCAATCAAAGACTATATTAGCTCTCACTATCTCTATCATATTACCATTCAAAATCTGATTCATAGTTGCAGCATCAATATTTCTCTGCTTATTTAAAATAAGAGATTTGATCATAACATAACCGGGCAGATTTGGAATAGACTGTAGAAATAAAAAAATATGCTTATCGCTGATTGAGCTTAAATTTAGGACCACTTCACTTTTTATTACTTTTGTGCGTTCACTTTTGTTGTGGAGCTCAACTTCTTCGGGTATAGAAATTGATATTTCAGGTTCTAATATATAGTGCTTTTTATATAACTTGCTAAGCTCGAAATTTAAATTTGCAATGTATCTGCTACTATGTAAATTTGAAGAAGAAATTTTTTTCCATAAATCTAGGTTTTTATTTAGAACAACTTCCTTTTTTTGAATTCCAGTAATCTGTAAATTAATAGAACGTATTTTATCAATCGCAATTTGGTTTTTATTATAAATCTTTTCGTTATAGATAACAACATATGTTAATAACCCTATTAATCCAACAGATAATAACAAATACGATATAAACTGAATTGTAGCTTTTCTTTTTAATTGAGAGATAGTCATTAATCTACATTGCCTCTCCTATTTCAACATCAATAGATAGATTTTGCTCTTTAGCAGCAGGTAAGCTAGAAATATTAATGTCATAGGTACGAAAATTATCGTTTAAATTTTTTCGTAGTTTCTCGTATTGATGAGAAATATTTTTACCGGATTGAAAATTAAACTTTAAAGTTGTGGTAATATAACTTTTTGCCTCATTATAATTCCATTCAAATGATCGAAGCTCTATACCTGGTATTTTTAACTTTTCTACATACTTAACTTGTGTAAGAGGAGAGTATTCTATTTTTGATAAAATATTATTGATATTAATAAAATCATAAATTTCATCTATTTTTTTTACATTATAGATTTGGCTAAGTTTTGTTAATTGGTTATTTAAGGTGTTCTGCTTTGCTGATAAATTATCAGCGACATTGAAATTTGAATACAAATTTAGCAAACAAAGGGTGTTTGTTATAACTAAAACCAGGGCGAAGTATAGAAAAATTCGAGGAGAGTTTAAATAAAGGTAATTGAATAGATAAAATTCTTTAGTTTCCTTTGTATTAAAAATAGCTGCTAATTTATTCTTAAAGCTATGAAACAAAATTATGGTATCGCAAAAGTTATCTTTTTCACTTATAGCTAGTTCTGCTCCTAATAGTTTGCCTAACTCATATGGAGTTAATATGTTCACACTGTTCTCTGAAAAATTTATGACTGATAAACTAGCTTTGATATCTTCTGACACTATGATACAAAGGTCGATAGGGTTATTTTTTTCAAACCCAAACTTAGTTAAGGATCGAATAGTATCTTGCACTTCCTGATATATTCCACCAGCGATAATTCCTGGTAAATTATCATTAGTAAATGATGTTAAGCGCGTAAATACCATTTTATTCTCTTTAAGAACCACTTGTCTATAGCCTCCCGTTTTAGTTGCAGCAACTATAATTTTCCAATTATTAGGATCTTTATGTAGAATCTTTTTTGTTATATTACTTATTTCTATAGGAAACATTAATATTCCCTTAAAGTTGGAGCCTATCTCAATAAACACATTCAACCAATATTCTACTAAATGCTTTGCTTTTGATGAAACAAGAAGATAGCACCAGTTTTGATTGAATTTGTTTGGCTTCTCAACCAAAAAAACTGAACTTATGTCATTATTACGAGAAAAATGCTCCATCTTTGTTTTTGCTGATAGATAGGCACTAATCTTGTTTGCCCTTGTAATAAACTGTAGCGAGTAATTTTGATCTGCATGATTAAGCACCAGGTATAAAGGTGCTTTTTTATCTGACGAAAGACATGAAATTAAATCGGAAACTGCTTTATCGTTTTTGCCCTTAACAAAATACCTTTTATTTAAAGTATTATTTTTAAAATATAGTAACATTATGCCTTCTTCTCCAATAGAAAGCATAAACTTACTTTTGGATTTTGAACTAAACATATTAACAAAGTATATACTTATCTAGAATTAAAAAGGCAATTTATTGAAATTCATTAAACGTTAGAGGGAAATATTGTTATAAATTTTCGCAGCAACATTATTTATATTATAATTTTTTTATAAAATTACCACTAATATTAAGTTATTTAGATAACAAATTAAGAAAATTCATTAAGACGAATTTGTTGTTTTTCAAATTGTAGGTAAACCTAAGCCACTTTAGCTATATCTGCCGATTGACTTTAATTAATAAGAGTTATTAATCTATTTACTATTCTTGTAATATTATTTCTAATGGTAAAGAAATATATATTTTTCTGGAACAGTTGTTATTTCAGATACAGAATTTATTATAAGTAAACTAACCATTTGCTGAAGAGCGCTCATCTTCTGTGGTACTTGATGATGGAGCAACTAATTTGCTCAAAATCTCATCTTTTGGTCCCATAGCGTAAATGACACCATCTGACATGAGGATCACCTTATCAACTACGGACAATAACGGTAGCTTGTGAGTGATGATAACAGTAGTAGTATTTTGTTTTCTTGCAATGCCAATTGCATTAATTAAGCATGCCTCTCCATTGCTATCTAAGTTAGCGTTTGGTTCATCAAGTACTAAAAGTTTTGTGTGACCATAAAAAGCTCTGGCAAGTCCAAGAAGCTGTTTTTGGCCGCCAGAGAGCGTTACTCCTCCAGGACCTCCTATTGTTGTATCATATCCATTTGGTAAGCTTAGTATTAGTTCATGTATTCCTGCAATTTTTGCTGCTTTGATTATTTCTTCAGGATTTGGATCTGGCCTCATGCGAGCAATATTAGCTTTGACACTAGTGTTAAATAACTCAATATCCTGAGGTAAGTAGCCAACATAATTACCAAAATTTTCTCGATTCCAAGTATATACATCAGCGCCATCTAGTCTGACTACACCAGATATTGGCTTCCATACACCAACAGTTAATTTTGCGATAGTGGATTTACCAGAAGCACTTGCACCAATAACACCAACTACATCTCCAGGATCTATAATGAATGATATTCCTTTTACTGTCGGCTTATTGCTTCCATAAGGAGTAAAAAATACTCTATCAAATTCCAATTTTCCTTCAGGTTCTGGTAGAGCCATCGTTTGCTCTCTTTTTGGCGATGTTAATATAAGTCTTTGTAGCCTTCCATATGACATTCTAGCCTGATTTAAAAACTTCCAAGTATGAACCGCAGCATCAAATGGTGCTAATACTCTACCCATTAAAATTGAAGCAGCGATGATGCTACCGGCAGTCTTATGAGCTGTGATTGCAAGTAATGCACCTGTTCCAATCACTGATATTTGCAGAGTTGAGCGCAAAAATTTAGTGATTCCAGTAATTACATTAGAGCGATTTTGTGCTTTAATTTGCATTGCTCGGTTCTGATCATTTCGTTTACACCAATCAGAGACTATGAATTCTGACATGCCCATAGCTTCAACCACTTCTGCATTTCTTGTTGCAACATCTATAGCATTGATATTCCGTATAGTTTCTTCGTTGGTTTCTTGTAATATTCGTTTAGTGGCAAGTTCATTCCATATTGCCATAGAGACTAATATAATAATTCCAGTAATAGCTATAAACCCCGTGGAGGTATGTATCATGAAAATCACAACAAGGTAAATTAACGACCATGGAGTATCAAACAGTGAGAATATACCATTTCCTGTAATGAAATTTTTTATCACTCCGAGATCTCGTATTGCTTCACCACTTGAAGTTGAGCTCTGCACTGACGTTAGCCTGATTGACCTTACTATCAGATCTGGTGTTGCAGTTTTATCGATCCAATCACCTATTTTTGCCATGGCTAAATATCGACAAGTTTCAAGCATTGCAGAACATGCAAATGCAGATAAAGTGATAATTGTCAGCATAGTTAGTGTTGATACACTTTCGCTCGATATCACCCGATCAAGCACTTGAGAGGTATAAAGTGGTAGGAATAACATTAATAAATTGATTCCCGCACTAAACCAAAAGATAAACCAAAATGCACTTTTGCATTTTTCTAGGCAAAGATATAGAGTACTTTGCTTCAATTCTTTTTTTATTGATGGCGTAATTTCCACAATCTTCCTCTTAATTTGATTACATGCACCATATACAATTTTTATTACAAAAATATTAATAACGGTAGTTAGCTTACTTTAAGTGAGTAAAATATTAATATATGTGAATAGGAAATATAAACAATGGTAAAAAGAAGTATAGTTAATATTTCCTTCATTGCCTATAGCGAAGCTACGTCATACCGCGATTCATTCCATAGCTGTAAGAACATTCATTTTTGAAGGTAAACTGCACAGCAAATGGTGTCATGAAAGTATAACCTTTCTTATATAGCCTTTCTTATAATAGTCTGAATGCGATAAGATATGTGTTTATGGCTATAGCAGGCCAGTAGCATATTACGGTCTGTTCGGATTATTGTAAAAAGAGCTATAGCTGACGCTGGAATGGCTTTGTTGCATCGCTACTTATGAAAGGCTAACTATAATTAGGATTATAAGCAACTTATTGAAAATCTTGTTTTTTTTTTGCAATCAATCTGATCAAATTTAAGAATAGTATAGCTCTTTTTACAATAATCCGAACAGACCGTAATATGCTACTGGCCTGCTATAGCCATAAACACATATCTTATCGCATTCGGACTATTATAAGAAAGGCTATATAAGCAACTTATTGAAAAGCTTGTTTTTTTGCAATCAATCTGATTAAATTTAAGAATAGTAATTTGTTATTTATATTAATAAATTTAATTCTATTGAAAATAGCTAAAGCATTGAAATTCTTGAATTTTAGCCAGATTAGTGAGTGGTAGTGAAATTTCTTTTACTCAAATTTAGGTATTCACTGACCGTTCTTGTTATAAATACCAGAATAATAAGCTACTGATATTCTCCACCTTTTTTATCTTTAATCCATCATAGCTAGCGATGCAACAAAGCCCACCGATTCATTCTACTGCAACGCAGAAAATTCGTACAATTGTGCATAATGTGGGGCTTCTGGCTACATTTTTCTATTGAACTCACCTTTTCTCTATGTGACAGATTTCGTATTAAATTTTAAATTTAATACGCCTAGATATACAAGCATTCCTAGCAAAACCATAGGTATAGAAAGCAACTGCCCCATAGTTAAATCAAGCCACAAATAGCCAATTTGATAGTCTGGTTCGCGAAAAAACTCAACGAAAAAACGTGCTATTCCATACCACATAACTGCAATACCAGTTAACGCACCGTGATACAGTCTTATTCTAGTTAAGAAAAACAGTGAATTTGCAACTGCAAAAAGTAGCAGTCCTTCAAAAAGTGCCTCATAAAGCTGGCTTGGATGATGCAGCAAATTATCACCACTCTCTGGAAATACCATACCCCATGGCATAGTTGTAACTCTGCCAAATAACTCTCCGTTTATAAAATTGCCTATGCGACCTAAAAATAAACCTATGGGAACTCCGCAAGAAACTAGGTCCAGTGCATAAAATATAGGAATGTTATGTCTTCTGCAGGAGATTATTACTGCAAGTAAAACTCCTATAGCACCGCCATGAAATGACATCCCTCCTTCCCAGGTCTTCAATATCTCGATAGGGTTGCTTATATAAAGAACTGGATCATATATCAATACGTAGCCAAGTCTACCTCCAAGGATAATACCTACAATAGTGGCTGTTAATAACGAATCGTAAAAATTCTTAGTAAATATTTTTTGGTCATCTAGCCTATGTAAATACCAATATGCAAACACTATACCCAAAACGTAGGCTAAGGAATACCAATATATAGAAACAGGACCGATGCTGAAAATTACTGGATTTAAAGACATATTTTGCTATAAATTATTTTTAGACAATCTACTTTTTTCACGATCCCACTCTCTCTGTTTTATGGTTGCTCTCTTATCGTAGAGTTTTTTTCCTTTTACAATGGCAATTTTAGTTTTTGCAAATCCTTTATCGTTAAAATAGACCGAAAGCGGCACAACAGTTATCCCAGCAGTCTTGATTTGACCAATTAGTTTATTTATCTCCTTTTTATGCAAGAGTAATTTACGTTCCCTTTTTGGTTTATGATTTTTTCGGTTCGCAGCTTTATATTCTGCAATATGCATATTGTGCAGCCATACTTCGCTATTCTTTTCAACAACGTAGGCGTCGGAAATATTTACTTTTCTTTCTCTTAGCGATTTAACTTCACTGCTTAATAAGACCATACCCGCTTCAAATTCTTCTAAGATGAAATATTCAAACCTTGCTTTCCTATTTTCTGCAATAACTTCCATATTTAAAGATATCTTTAAGCTTCAATATATTACAGAGTTTTTGACTTAATTCATAATAAAACAGTTATCCCAATAAATATAAGGTGCCAGGCTAGTCTGATGGCAACAGGATAACAAAAATCAAGTAAGTACTTCTTTTGCCTTTCCAGATACAAGTTCCTGCTTTACTCCTTTCATTTCAGTTTTAGGCTTTGACATTATATATTGACCAGCACCAACTATGAGCGCAGATCCTGCAGCTAGTCCAATTATTGCTGGTACAGATAGGGCAGTAGCAAATGCAAGTGCAACACCAACTATCACTGCAGTTACAAAACACACAATAACACCTTTTACAATTGCATTTTTTGCAGATTGTTCTTTTTCTTTCACAATTGCATTTTTTCCAACCTGTTTTTCTTCCTTTTTCTCTGGAAGCTGCATTACATCTTTATTTTCAGTCAGATCCTTTGGCGTTTTTTTATTCTCATTTTTTAACGTTTGCTTTTTTTCCGCTTCCTCTAAAAGCTGAATTATACCTTGATCTTTAGTGAGGTCTCTTGGCGTTTTTCCATCAACATCTTTTAATGAAGGGTCTGCTCCAGCTTCTAGCAGAACTTTTACTATACCTCCGTGGCCATTTTTAGCAGCAAGATGTAAAGGAGTACGTCTATCACCATTTTTTGCCTTAACCTTTGCTCCTTTTGCGATTAGAGTTTTTACTATATCTTCGTGGCCATTTTCAGCAGCAACATGCAAAGGAGTCCATCTATCAGCATCCTTTATATTAACATCTGCTTTCTCAACTAGAATTTTTACTACCTCTATGTGGTTATTTTCAGCAGCAAGATGTAAAGCAGTACATCTATCATCATTTTCTGCATTAACCTTTGCTCCTTTTTTGATTAGAATGTCTACTACATCTTTATGGCCCTCTCTGGCTGCAAGATGTAAAGGAGTCTCGTCCACAATACCTTCTGCATTAACATTTGCTCCTTTTGCAATGAGAGTTTTTACTACATCTTCGCAGCTCTCTCTGGCAGCAAGATGTAAAGGAGTACATCCATCATCATCTTTTTCATTAACGTTTACTCCTTTATTTGATAGGTTTTTCACCTCCTCCTCATTATTATGTTTAACAGCTGAATGCAAAGCTTTGATGTTCTCTTGTGCCTTTAATAGAGCTTCTTTTACCGCTTTATGGCCTTTTTGAGAAGCAAATGTTAAAGGAGTCCATTTATAATGATCTTTCGCATTAACATCTGCTCCTTTTTCAATTAGAGTTTCTACTATATCTTCGCGGCCATTTGCAGCAGCAAGATGTAAAGGAGTCCACCCATCACTATTTTTTGCATCAACGTTGATTCCTTCTGCTTTTGATAGAACTTGTACTATCTCTTTGTGGCCATTTATAATAGCAAGATGTAAAGGAGCCCATCCTTTATCATTTTCTGCATTAACATTTGCTCCTTTTCCAATTAGAGTGTTTACTACATTTTCGTGGTTCTCTTCAACAGCAAAATGTAAAGAAGTCCATCCATCACCATTTTTTGCATCAACAATTGCTCCTTTTCCAGTTAGAATGGTTACTACATCTTCGTGGCCATAGTGAGCAGCAATATGTAAAGGAGTAATTTTATTATCATGTTCTGCATTAATATCTGCCCCGTTTTCAATCAGAGCTTTTGCTACATTTGCACAGTTCCAATAAGAAGCAAGATGTAACAATTTGACTTCCTTAGAGTTTTGACCACGAGAGATAGTAAATATGTAATTTATGCCAGATCCACTATCATTGTCAGGTTTACTCTTTTCCCACTCTTGACATAAATCTGGATCTTCTTCTTGTAACTTAGCTTTTATTTTTTCAACTATATTGTCCTTGCTCAAATCTGAAAGGTCATTTATTTTTTTTAATATTTCCATAAATTTATCATATTCCATAACTTCCTCACTTAAAATATATAACTTGGTTGTTATATATTTTAACATAGAAGTCAAGAACCTAAATATTCGTTATTATCTTTCCTTAAAGAGTCATTTTAGTTATATTACAGACTATGAAAAACCTCAACTTTAGGAAGGAAATCAAATTTTTTTCTCTGTCGTTTATAATTTTATTTGTTCTATGGACTGTATTGTCTGGTTATTTTGAACCGTTTTTTATTTTTTGTGGAGTGTTTTCCTCTATATTCACATCGTTTATCTTTAGAAGGTTGATAAACGCTGAAAGAGCTCTTAGCCAGATTTTAAATAGTACGAGTAGACTGTCGTTTTATAAGTTAGTAAGTTATATACCATGGTTAATGTACCAAATCATTTTATCAAGTGTTTATGTAACAAAAAAGGTGCTACAACTCAAATCTAAGCTTGAGCCGATTATTATTCTCAAGAAATGCAAAGGGCATAATGATGAAAGCATTGCGTTATTTGCCAATTCAGTCACAATCACTCCCGGAACTTTAACTATCAATGTTGAAAGCAAGCAAAAAACGTATTTGTCTACCATATGCTTGATAGATAAAAACCTTGAAAGCGGCATTTCTGAAATAGAAAACAAAATCTTAAAAATACTACGTTCAGTTAAGTAATTGCTTTAAATAAGTTAACAGCATCCTTATATTCCCTTACAAGACTTTCAAGCATTTCTTTTGGAAGGCTATTATTAACAATAGAACATAAATAATTATATAAATCTTCTAACCTTAATATGTTATTTCTCTTCTTGCTGTTAAATTTATACGGAAAAATACCTTCCATAACTTCAATAGTAGTAGCCTTGTTTAAAAATACATTTTCACTTGTCACGCTTATTCTTGCTAAAACAGTGTTAATTTCAGGTTCGTCACTCGTATAAAAATCTGATAGCTGAGTTATTCTAATAACGTACAAAGTTACTATTTTTGACAAGCAATTATCAGCATATTCACAATTTTTTATTACCTCCCACTGAGTAACCTGAGATTTACCTATTTTTGCATTGTTCGGTAATTTACTCATTGAACTTTCTCCATTTAATCTAGTGTAATAAATTATACTAATACTTTGTTAAATAAATAATAACGCGATTACAAAAATATATACTTATAGTGGTATATTATACAAAAATAGCACAATATCTAAGCATTAAAGCTAGTTTTAGCTGGGTACATGGGGCTATTCGTTATTTTGTGTTATCCAGTGAGGTCCAAAATTAGAGGTCCACTTATATAAAGAGTTTAGTCTGCCTTCTTTGCTATAAAATAAGTTTTCCTTTTGAGCTGTTTTGTTAGTATTATAGCTCTTTTTACAATAATCCGAACAGACCGTAATATGCTACTGGCCTGCTATAGCCATAAACACATATCTTATCGCATTCGGACTATTATAAGAAAGGCTATAACTAAATTATAAACTAACTGTGCTATAATGAAAAAGATAAAACTCGGAATACTAATTTCAGGTAGGGGATCGAATATGCAGGCCTTAATAGAAGCATGTCAAGATCAGAATTTTCCCGCAGAAGTTGCATGTGTTATCACAAATAATAGCGAAGCTGCTGGTCTGAAAACAGCAGAGCAAGCAGGAATCCCAGCGTTTATTGTTAAAGATAAACCACTTGATGCTGATAAAATTCACAAAATACTTGTTCAACAGAAGGTTGATTTAATTTGCCTTGCAGGATTTATGAGAATTCTCAAAGCTGATTTTCTGAGTAAATGGCATAACAAGGTGATAAATATTCATCCCTCTTTACTTCCGTCTTTTAAAGGTCTAAACGCTCAAGAGCAAGCTCTAAAAGCAGGTGTAAAAATTACAGGTTGTACTGTACATTATGTCACTCCTGAAGTTGATGCTGGAGCCGTAATTGCTCAAGTTGCTGTGCCAGTGCTACCAAATGATGATGTTCAAAGCCTTTCAGAACGCATTCTAGCTGAGGAGCATAAGTGTTATGTAGAAGCAGTAAGGTCAATAGCAGAAGATATATGACTGTAATAATTATTGACCTTGAGCGTTTTTTCCAACTTCAACAAAAAATAAATTTTCAGGTTCCAGTAAAGAACTTGCCAGTTCGTTTACTTCCTCTAATTTAACATCATTAATGATATTCGCATAATTATTTATACGGTTAACATCACGATCATTTATCTGCATATTATCTAGCAGCGTTGCTGTATTTGTGTTATTGGACAGGAAAAGGACAAGATTATTTACCAAGCCAATTTTTGCATCCTTGAACAATTGTTCGTCAATTCCTTGCTTTTTTATTCTGCTAAATGTATCTTTTACTGCTGATATAGCTTTGCCAGCAGTAGAACTATCAGTACTTATAAATCCAGATATAATATTTCCATGTTTATTGGAAATAATACTTGCATAAACACCATAAGTAATACCCAAGTTTTGCCTCAGTTCTGTCATTAATATTGAATTCAGCCTCATGCCACCAAGTGCATCAATTAAGACACCAGCGTTATAATAATTAGGATCTTCATAAGCTATACCTTTTTGAGCAAAAAGTATCACACTCTGTGGTATATCCATAAAAATATTCTTACTTTCTGCAGAACCAAAATTATTTTTTACAGGTATTTTTCTAACTTTTGATCTTTTTGACGGCAATTTAGATAAATATTTATCTAATAGCGTAATAATTTCTTCTTTTTTTGTACAACCAGCAACACTGATAACTGTGTTATCTTTAGCAAAATTACGCTTTATGTATGTTAAAACATCGTCTCTAGTAATGCTCATTATAGTATCAAGAGTACCGTACACACTTTTTGAGTAAGGATGTTTTTTAAACAATAACGCATCTAATTCTTTTCCAGCAACAAAATAAGGATTTTTTTCAAGATTATTAAAATCAACTTTGGCTTTCTCGAAAACTCTATTCAACCCTTCAGGGTCAACTTTAGGACGCATTATAGTATCGCTCAGTAATGAAATTGCTTCCTCTAGATTGTCAGACAAAGTATTTAATGAAACCCTAAATGCTTCTAAATCAGCAATAAAATTTAAACTAATCCCTTTATCTTCAAGCTTTTTCGCAAAATCTTTGGCATCATTTTTTCCTGCCCCTTCTTGGATTACAAGAGAAGTAAACCAAGCAAGCCCCTGTTTTTCCTTATTCTCATACACATAACCTGCATCCTTGAACGATATATTTAGTGAAACTTTTGGCAAATCATGATTTTCTACAAATAAAAACTTAAATCCTTTACGGGTAGTGACCTCCTCTATATTTAGGTTACCACTTGCTTGTAAATTAAAGCCTAGACAGAAAAAAAATAGAAATATAATTTTACTTATTCTCATTATTATCTCCTTTTGGTAATAAACGACCAATTAACTTATTAGCAGAAAAAATAGCACGGATTTTATTATTTACATCCTCTAGATTGACATCATTAATCTTGCTATATGAAATATCTATTTCATCAAGTGGAATACCAAGTGCAAGGTGTGGCACATAGAACATCGCTATATGAGTTAAGTCAGATAGATTATCAAACTGTGCTGCCTTATACCTATATTTTGAGCTTTGTAATTCCTCGCTCGTCACCCCTTTAGATACGAAGCCATTAATAGCATTATCTAACTCTCTTTCAACAATATCTAAATTAGCGCCACTTTTTGGAATTATCATAATATCAATGTAGCCATCACTAAAAGCTAGGCTATTATAATAAGCAAACACTGATACTGCGACATCTTTATCTAAAACCAAATCTTTATACAGTTTGCTGGATTTGCCGCCACCTAAAATGTCAACCGCTAAATGAGCAGCAGAGGCTTCATTTATGTGATCAAATAAGGGAACACGATAACGAAAATATAAAACTGATTCTTTTACTTCAGTACTCTCTAAGGTCACCGATAGACCTGCATTATGCACTGGATCCTGATTTGGGTAATTTCTCATTACAGGCTTAGCTTTAATTTCGCCATATTTTTCTTCTGCTAATTTCACTACTTTATCAAACTCCACATCACCCACAATCAGCAATATTGCATTACCAGGGTGATAATAACTATCGTGAAACCTCACTATGTCATCCTGATTGTAAGTTTTGATATCGCTCTCCCAGCCGATAACAGACCTACCATAGCCAGTACGGTAAAATGCACTATCCATTTCTTCCCATAACAAGTTATGAGGTTGGTTATTAAATCTCATCTTTCTTTCTTCTAATACGATGTTTTTTTCTCTATCTATTTTGTCTTGAGTAACATTAAAGCTGCCCATTCTATCTGCTTCAACTTCCATTGCAAGTGGTAAATCTTTTTTGGGGATCAACTCAAAATAACAGGTATATTCTTTAGTGGTAAATGCGTTAAATTGAGCCCCAATGCTACTCATAGTGGCTTCTATATCTGTGAACTTCCCTGTAGTTTCAAACATTAAATGTTCAAAGTAGTGAGCCAATCCTGCTTTGCCGATTGGATCATCCATTCCCCCAACTTTGTATATTACTGCATGTAAAACGGCTGGAATCCGATGATTAGAAACAACATAAACATCTAGCCCGTTACTGAGTTTAGTATATTTTATGTTGTGCTCTATGTTTAAAGCATTCGAAGAAATTGGGTAAGTAAAAAAAAGTACAGGTAGTATAAGAAAACTAAAAAACTTATGAAGCATTATTTCGACCTAATATAAAAACAATTATTTTATTCCTCATTTTGTTTAGAAATAAGCATATCGTATATATACCACTTATATAACAATGTAAACATTCCACAAACTATAGATAAATCTGCTAAATTAAAGGCTGGCCAATACCAATCATCAATATGAAAATATATGAAATCATATACAGCTCCCCAATAGATCCTATCAACTACGTTTCCGATTGCTCCACCAATCATCAGAGAAAAACCAAGGTAAGTTGACTGATCGTCAGACTTGTATATCAAATATGCAAGTATACCAATTATTAGTATTGAAAATGCTGAAAAAAAGAAACCGCCATGTGGTAAAGCGCTACACATTCCAAAACTAATACCTGAATTCCAAACTTCAACTAGTTTTATAAAACTAGCGATCTCAATTGATTCTCCTTCATCAATCAATGAGTTTATGTACAATTTGCTCGTTCGGTCAATCAATACTATGATTAATATAACAACTAAGCATAACTTTTTCATAAATTTGCCTTTAACCCATAAACTTTAAGTATATCATAATTTATCTGTTTTGTTAACTCCTCAATACTATGGAATTTTTTTTCTGACCTTATGAATTTTAAAAGTTGTATATTGACTTTATGACTATATACGTCTTCATCAAAATCGAATATGTGCATTTCTATTATAGGCTTTTTCAGATCCTTAAAAGTAGGTCTCATACCAATATTGACTACTCCATATAACCAATTTGGATTACTATCAGGAAAAGTCACTCTAGCGTAATATGTGCCAAACTTAGGTTTTATCATGCAATCTTCTATAGTAATATTTATGGTTGGAAATCCTATTTCTCTACCTCTACATGCACCTTTTGTCACAACACCAGAAACTTGATAAGGCCTGCCGAGCAATTTATTAGCAATTTCTATTTCGCCCCTTTGTACATACTCCCTTATTGAAGAAGAGCAAATTTTGCCGTCAATTGTTAATGGCTCTAATTTAGTCAAAGAGTATCCATATATTTCAGAATATTTCTCTAGAGTTAATATATTACCCAATCGTTTATGACCAAAAGTGCAATTTTCTCCGACAATTATGTGTTTAGCGCCATATTTATCTATTAAAATCTCACTGATAAAGTCATCGCAGCTAACCTCAGAAAAACCTCTATTAAAATTAATAATATATAAGTAATCTATACCATAGCTGCTGATTAGTTCCTTTTTTTGTTCTTGGTCTATTAACCTAAAATTGTTTCTACCAAATAAAACAGTTGATGGGTGAGGCTCAAAAGTTAAAACTGCAGAGGGTAATCCTCTTTCTTGTGCTACCTTCTTTAGAGTAGAAATTGCAAACTCGTGTCCTAAATGAATGCCATCGAAATTTCCGAAGGTTAGTGCTATATTATTTTCTATTCCTTGCTCACAATTATAAATAATTTTCATACAATTTGATGTTTTTACATGTTTCTTATATACAATAACTATATTTTAGTAAGCTACGGAGATAAATTGTGAAAAATGTTGTGATATATCTAAAGAAGGGCTGTCCATACTGCATAAGGGCAAAGGATTTACTAGATAAAAAAGGTGTGAAGTATGAAGAAATTGATGTGCTCAAAAACTCAGATCTATTTAACGACATAAAATCAAAGTATAACGTTAGAACAGTTCCACAGATTTTTATCAACGATAAGCACATTGGGGGGTGTGACAAATTGATGGATCTTGAAAAAGAAGGAAAGTTGGATGATATGCTAAATAATAATGACAATCACACTGATGTCACAACCTACACAAACAGCAATGATGAATGTGGAGAGTGTGTTATACCACATGATGATTTTATGTAACTTTTTATCTTGTTTTGTCGTGTAATACGTAAATGAAAACTAGTATGCTCACTTTAAACAATTCTTAATGAATTAAAAATACAATTCATTCAGTGAGTTTTTTTAGTGGGAAAAAATGACAAAAAATATTTCAATTATTAGCAGAAACTTAATTAGTATCGAATTAGTTAACAAACAAGATTTAGAGAATTTCATCAAGATTTTCACAGTGCTTGATAAACATATAGCAGCTAAAACACTTTTTACAGAAGAAGTGAGAATAGAGTATAAACAACACAACGGCATAGAAGTTGTTGAATTGCTAAAAGATACAGACTTTACATATCATGAGGTTGAAAATGTATTGAACCACCTGAGTAAACATGGAATGAAGGTGCCCAGCAGTGTTATAGCACACACCCTTTTTGCTGCATACAATCATGCACTTGAATTTAAGGATGTAGCATTTTCCTTTTCTGAAGGCTCTCCACAATTTAACATCAGAGTGAGTAAGAACACCTTCATAATAACTCCTATGAGTGAGGAAAATTTGGAATTGAATTCACAAAGTAGCAAGAAATTAATAGAGTCGTTACAGAGCGAAAAAAATATTTATGATTGTATAGTAGAAGAAAATACCATTAAAGTTATAGTGCATTCTGAAATACATCAAGCTATAAATTTGATTATAAAATCACTGATAAAGTCTCGCCTTTTAGCAAAAGAGGAAGAAGGAAAATTCAAAGAGAAATTGAGACAACTTGCTTTTAAGGATCAAGCTTTTGTTGAGTATTCCAGTATCAAAACCATCAGTAGGTATCCACATAATCATCCTCTGAGAAAGCATGAAAGTGTTACTAAGGATATAGAAAATATTTTATGTGATTTCATAGCAAATGAGAATAGCGAGTTCGCTGTAGAGCGGTTAAATAGGCTGAGCTCAGCAGTTTCTCCGGATACTCCAAGAATCATCACTAAAACTATAGATAAACTTGTTAAGTTTCACTAAGATATACGAGAGCCAATAGACTTCTTGTATTACCTTTTGTCATCCAAGTAGCCAAGGCTACTTGGTTCTTTTTTTGGGTTCCAGCTATGTACATAGCTGTATGAACATTGTAGCCGTTATTCAAGTAGCCCGCAGAAGCGAAAAGCTTACTTGACAAACTCCGCCAACTCCCTTATCATGAAACTGAAGCTATTTATTTATCTTATCTGTACAGATTAAATGACAAAAAAACTCACGTATCTGGCGTCTCATGTTTAATTTTTTGCACTATGTGCACCTTATGTCTTTATAAAACTTCTAGGTTTTTACCTAATATAAGCTAAAATGCGCTATTTAAAACATAAAAAAACGCCAACTTAAAAAATGGATAGTGAGTAATTAGCTACCCTAGGGTTTCTTTTGCCTTTTTTTCTGTTTAGTAAATTTCTTGATGTTTATAATTTAGATTAGTTGCGGCTTAAAAGCAACTGAATCGCGGTTATTAAACGTTTAGAATAAAAAAACGCCATACTTGAAAGTATAATGTAAGTAATTAGCCAACCACGGGGCTTCTTTTGCCTTTTTTTTCGTTTGGCAAATTTTTTAACATTTATAGCTAAACGACAACCGTCATCCCGCTACTTGTGAGCGGCTGAGATACCGTGGCGGTATGACGGTTCGCGGTGGCATGACGTAGAATTTTATACTCACCAACTCAGTATTCCAACCTGGATTGTATCTTATCGGTAAAAAAGAAGAGCTATTTTAGGAAGTTTTTATAGGACTAAAACCAAAGAAAACTTGCATATAAGTTTATCAAGATGTAAAATTAAAGTTATTTTAAAAGAATAGGTTAATTATGAATCTTGTAACAAAATCTGCTATCGATTTTACTGCTTCATCTGTTCTCTCTGACGGAGAAATTGTTGATGATTTCTGTCTGAGTAAGCGCATAAAAAATAAGTATGCTGTCCTTTTTTTCTATCCACTTGATTTTACTTTTGTTTGCCCAACTGAATTGATATCGCTCAATAATAGAATAAATGAGTTTGCAAAGCGTGGTGTTGAAGTGATAGGAATAAGTGTAGATTCAAAATTTTCACATTATAAATGGCGAAACACTCCAGTTAATGATGGTGGTATTGGAGAGATTAGCTACACTTTAGTGTCTGATATCAAAAAGTCTATATCAAGAGACTATGGGGTCTTATATGATGACTCAATTGCGCTGAGAGCAACTTTCGTTATTGATGATAAATTTATTGTACGTCATCAATCGATAAATGATTTGCCTTTAGGGCGTAATATCGATGAATTCGTTAGAATCGTTGATGCAATTAAACATAATGAGGAGCATGGTGAAGTATGTCCAGCAGGGTGGAAGAAAGGTAAGCCAGCAATGCATGCAAGCGATGAAGGAGTAGCTGATTATCTAAACTCATACAGTGAAGAATTATAAATTTAGTACAAAAGTTCTTATTATTGGATCTGGGGCAGCGGGTTATGCTGCCGCTATATATGCAGCACGTGCAAACTTAGAGCCAATTGTAGTAACGGGAATGCAGCCTGGTGGTCAGCTTACAATTACTACAGATGTTGAAAACTATCCTGGTTTTGTTTCAATACAGGGTCCAGAACTAATGGAGCAAATGAGGTTGCATGCAGAAAAGGTTGGAGCAAAAATAATAGATGATGAGATAAAAAGCGTTGAACAACTTGAGGACTTTAATGAGTATAGATTTAGATCTTCTGGTAATATCAATGACTACTATTCAGATGCAATTATCATTGCATCTGGTGCGCAAGCGAAGTGGCTTGGTTTAGAAAGTGAAAAGAAATTTCAGGGTTATGGGGTTTCAGCTTGTGCGACTTGCGATGGTGCATTTTTTAGGAATAAAGTTGTAGCTGTGATTGGTGGTGGAAACACTGCTGTTGAAGAAGCAATATTTTTAA
Organism: Wolbachia endosymbiont (group A) of Scambus nigricans; assembly: GCF_947251485.1. Taxonomy (NCBI): domain Bacteria; kingdom Pseudomonadati; phylum Pseudomonadota; class Alphaproteobacteria; order Rickettsiales; family Anaplasmataceae; genus Wolbachia; species Wolbachia endosymbiont (group A) of Scambus nigricans. The sequence goes on along the minus strand of NZ_OX366356.1, from coordinate 933,350 downwards.
CTCGGTTTGCTAAAGAAGTGATATTAATACACAGGCGTGATAAATTAAGAGCGGAAAAAGTAATGCAAGATAGGCTCTTTAAAAATGATAAAATAAAAGTAATGTGGAACCATACCGTAGAGCAGATTCTTGGAGAAGAAAATCCAAAAAGGGTTGCTGGTATTGCGATTAAATCAGCAGAAACCCAAGAATTAAAAGTGGATGGAGTGTTCATTGCAATCGGGCATGCACCAAATGCGGGTATTTTTAAAGGCTTTGTTGAAATGGATGAGCAGGGTTACATCATTACAAAACCTGGAACAACTTTAACTAGTAGGGCAGGAGTGTTTGCTGCAGGTGATGTTCAAGATAAGGTATATCGTCAAGCAGTAGTTGCAGCAGGAACAGGATGCATGGCTGCGCTTGATGCAGAAAAGTTTTTGGAGTCGTAGTTAATTCTAGGATTTTAGATAAATTGCTTGCAATTTTCCTTTTCTTTTACATAATTATATTAGTAAATCATTAATAAAGAGGGTTTAGTATCCCTTATAGAAACGGTGTAGCATATTATAGAGCTTATGGAGGTGGTGATAACACGGCATCGCAAGCTCGAAATCCGACAACTTCAAGACAGCTAAGTGAATCAACAAAACAGCTATTTAAGGCTATTAATGATGGAAACCTAGAAGATTTTAAAGAAGCTCTGGCAGAGGGTGCGGATGTTAATGCGTTTGATAAAGAAGGCATGACACCTTTGATGTCCATAGTTACTAATTTGTCTGCAGGCTCTGAAACAGAAAAAGAATATCAGAATATGATTAGGTTGCTCCTACTGCACCGGAGCATAGATGTTAATATTTCTGAACAAAATAATAACAATACAGTTTTGCATCTAGCAATGTGCTTTCAACAAAAGAAAACTTTACAACTCTTACTAAGTCATCCAAACATAAACACTTATCTAACCAATAAAAACTATCAAAATCCTGAGGAATGTGCTAGACAAAATCGTGCTGGGCATTTGATAATAGAAATACAAAAAGCACAGAAAGGAAAAGAATTATTAGCTGCTCTTTCTAGCGGAAATATTTGCCAAGCGAAAACACTGTTGAATCAAGAGCTTCATCCTAATTGCTGGAGAAGAACCCAAGATGGAAGAATAAAAACACCACTTAGCTTAATTATTCGATTATGTTTACGAACGATAACAGAAGATGAAAAAGAAGTATTGACAAAACTTTTAAAACATAAAGACCTAGATTTTAGTTACGAGCAGTATGCACAATTAAAGCAAACAATTGAACAAGCTATCACAGAGCGATTAACCGGTACTATTAATAAAAAAGATTTAGATGATGTAAAAAAATTAGTAGAAGATAATGACTTCATGAATTATGCAATTATTATTGCTGCATGGAGAAATGTTAATAATCCAATCGAGTCTATTGTAAATTATCTAAATGAAAAATTTCCTGCAAATACATTACAACCTTTGGCAAGTACGAATGATATACCGGTAGGTTCTGAGCAAGTTATACAAGAACTTAAAGGTGAACTTGAAAGAACGAAAGCTCAACTCATAGAAAAAGAACGAGAGCTGGATAGGGTCGTACGCGAAAGAACGAGAGGCATTGACAAAATTTCACAGTTAGAAGAAGATTTAAGGCAGGAAAAATCGGCTCAAAAAACAAAAATCAATGATCTAAATAGTGAAGTATAGCCTTTCTTATAATAGTCCGAATGCGATAAGATATGTGTTTATGGCTATAGCAGGCCAGTAGCATATTACGGTCTGTTCGGATTATTGTAAAAAGAGCTATAACTCGACTTAATAGAATTGTGTGTGGAAGAGCAAGCGACACTGTCGAAATTTCACGATTAAAAAGAGATTTGAAACAAGTAAGGGAAGAAAGAGATAGGCTTTTATCAGAAAATAGACTGCTCCGTAGTAATAAAAACGAAAAATCCTCGCAAGCAATTTCTTCTGGTAGAAAACTAAGCAACTACGCTTCTGCATGTTTTATATTGCTTGGAGTATTTATAGCTCTTTTTACAATAATCCGAACAGACCGTAATATGCTACTGGCCTGCTATAGCCATAAACACATATCTTATCGCATTCGGACTATTATAAGAAAGGTTATACTGTTGTTGCATGTTTAGTAATAGAAGATTATCCAGGGATAATAAGTGCTTTCTTTACAGCAGTTGCACTGGCTTTTTTTTATTAGGATGTTGTAATTTATATAAAGCAAACACAATACTTAGTGATGTTGAAAGCACTCAGCTTGGTGGTTTAGAACGAAGTTAAAGTTTTGATTTCTTCTCCAGGCCCTGCTGAAAATTTTTGTACATGTTAAAAACATCTTGATAATTGAGGTGAGTGTAAATTTGAGTGGTTTCCAGGCTTGAGTGACCAAGCAGTTGTTGTATTGATCTTATGTCAATATCTTCCTGAAGCAAATGAGTAGCAAAACTATGGCGAAATGCATGTGGAGATAAAATTTCTGGTAAATTTAACATTCTCCTTATTTTTTGCAAACGATTGGCCACATAAGTTCTTCCCAATTTTTTTCCTCTTACTCCCAAAAAAAGATATTGTGCTTCATCATTAATGCCAAGATAAGGACAGGCTTTTACATATTCCTGTATACATTTTTTTACTACCGGAAGAATGAATACCTGCCTTTGTTTATCTCCCTTACCTGTTACTATTAAACTTTCATTGTTAATATCACTAACCCTAAGGTTCAACGCTTCACTGATTCTTAAGCCTGTACCATATAGCAGGACGGTAATTGCAATTTCTCTTTTTATCACCCAAGGTTCGCCCAGGTCGGATAGTTTCATTTCTTTCAATAAAGTTTTTATATTAGGTATTGATAATGCTTTGGGCAGAGTTCTTCTCTGAATTGGCCTTGATAAGGAAAATACAGCTTCATTGTCTATATTGTGGTTATTTTTTATGTACTTGAAGAAATTTCTGATTACTGAGAGTGCTCGAGTGTTAGATCTTGCATTCACACCTCTTGCGTAACGAGAGGTAAGCCAACTTCTTAACTCAGGTATGCTTAAATTTTTCAGAGTACCAACATTTACTTCTCCACCAATGTGAGTATTTAGGAAACTTATAAGATCCTTCAAGTCCCTCATGTATGACTCTAAAGTGTTTGGTGAATAAGATCTGTTACACCTCAGCCACTCATACCATTTTTCAATGATTGAACCGAGGTCCACAATTATTTTTTAAAGAAAGCATCGATGCACGCATCTCGAAAGGCTTCATTTATATCAGGATGAGAGTGACAAATTCTGTATATATCCTCTGCTGCTGCACCATATGCCATTGCAACCGATGCTTCGTTGATTAGCGTATCAGCGTATGCTCCTATGATATGCACACCTAGTATTGTATCTGCTCTGCTACAAGTCAGCACTTTCACGAATCCTTCAGCATCATCAGTGATTTTTGCTCTGCCGTTTGCAGCAAATTGACATTTACCAACTTTGTACTTACGGCCAGCATTTTTGAGTTCCTCTTCGGTTTTACCAATCGAAGAAACCGCAGGGTGAGTGTAAATGACAGATGGTATGATTCCATAATCAACGTGAGGTGACTGTCCTGCTATTATCTCTGCAACTGCCACTCCTTCTTCCTCTGCTTTATGAGCAAGCATTGCTCCACCGATCACATCACCAATAGCAAATATTCCTTTCACATTAGTTTCATATCTGTTGTTAACTTGAACGAAACCGCGATTATCTTTTTCTATTTTTTCATCAATACCAAGATTCTCAGTGCATGGTTTGCGTCCTGCTGCCACCAATACCTTATCCGCCTCTATAGTGTTTGTTTGATTATCTTTTACAGAGCAAACTTTCACACTCAAAGAATTACTACTTTGTTTTATCTCCTCAACTTTAGTGCTAAGTAAAAATTTTATTCCTTGTCTTTGTAGACTAGAAAGTAGAGACTTACTTAATTCTCCATCCATTGCTGCAGCGATTCTGTCAAAAAATTCTACTACAGTGACTTCAGACCCTAGCCTCCTCCATACAGAAGACATTTCAAGCCCTATTGCCCCAGCTCCGATTACGACAAGTTTTTTTGGTACTTCAGTTAAAGATAGTGCACCGGTGGAAGAAATAATGTCTTTCTCATCGATATTAATTCCTGGCAAAGAAATAACGTCAGAACCGGTTGCAATTACTATATTTTTTGTCTTCAGCACCTTACCTTCAACTGAAACTTCAAGATTACCTTGGTCAAAAGAAGCAAGCCCATTGATTTTAGTGATTTTGTGAAGGTTAAACAGATATTCTATACCTTTTCCAAGTTCCTGAACTCTGGCGTCCTTATAACCTAGCATTTCTTTTAAATCGAAACTTGCGTCCTTAATTTTTATGCCAAGCTTCGACAGATCATTTTTCGTGTGAGCATACTGATAGGAAGAATGGAGCAATGCTTTGGAGGGTATGCACCCAACTCTGAGGCATGTGCCACCAAAAATGCTATTTTTATCTATACAGGCAACTTTCAATCCAAGTTTTGCAGCAGCGATAGCACACTTATAGCCTCCTGGGCCACCACCTATAACAATTAAATCATAATCAGTCATAAAAAACAAACCTATTTTCTAAAGAATAAACACCTTTTCCCTCAGTTGTTACATATATCTTATTGCGAGTAAACACTGGAGTGTGAAACACATTACCAGGTACTTTTACTACCTTTCCTGCACTTTCAGATCCCGGAAAAGCAAACATCGAACTTTTATTGCTTGTCACCCACAGTGTATGGGCATGCATAATTGGAGCAAATAGTTGCGTATTTTCTATTAAATCAGATGCCCAGACTATTTCTCCATTTTTTATATCCAGGCCAATTATTTTATCATCTTTAGTAACTATAAAAATTCTTCCGCCTTCTTTTTGCTCCTTTGGAGGAATAAGAGGACTGTAATATGATTCAATGTCTGATACACTTTTTACTTGCAGTGACTTTGACCATAAAATATTTCCTGATTTTACGTCAATACCATAAATATAAGAATTATTTGTAGCTATTAAAGTATCGCCAAGCACTCTTGGTGTAGTAGTTACATCTGTGAGCTGTGTATCCAAAAGGTTTGTAGCCAATTTTTGGCTCCACAATTTTTTACCGTCTTCATTAAAAGCTATTAACTCACCATTTGAAAATGGTGCTATTATTTTATCATTAGAAATTGCTGGCGATATGGAATACAAACCTCGAACCTCATTGATGCCGTTTTGATAAGTCCAAACGAAGCTGCCATCTTTTATATCAAACACGTACAGATAATTATCAATAGTCAATACTACCAATTTATTGTTTATTACTGCTGCTTTCCCTCTTACTTGAGCTCTCAATTCTTTTTCCCACTGAATCTCGCCGGTTTTTGCATCTATTGTGTGTAGAACGTTATCCACTATAAAGAAAACGTTTCCTCTGTGACGCAATAGACTCATGTTACTAATTTTTTTTCTGTGTGAGAGGTGTAATTTCCAATTCATAGCTCTTGAGTTATCAATATCAAAGGAATATAAAGCGCCGTGCTTGTCTGATAAAATAACGCTATTTTCTGTAAGCACTGGAGCTACATATCCTTGAGATAGTTTTTTATCCACTAGACTTATTCTCTCGCTTGCCATTGTGTAACTGCTACACAATAACATTATCATGACAATTATTACTTTCATTATTTATTGAAAACAAGATTCATTAATATACATCTTAAGAACCTTAATTACAACGGAAATGTTCTTGCTGCATGTTAAAAACGTTGATTTATGAACGAAATATTATATTATTATGTGAGATAATGTATACTCTTGGAGGTAGTACACCTCATCCACTATGCGGCAACGTGCATAGCTGTACGAACATTGAGATATAAAAGTAATTTATACCAAGAAGAAAGATGTCATCCAAATAGCCTCTTTTCCTGTCATCCCAGTGCTTGACACTGGGATGACTCTGTTGCATCGCAACTGAAAAAATCTGGTGGCTACTGACAAAATTCATTATAAAATAGCCATTTAACCGCTTAAGGAAAAATATGCCACAAAAAATGAGAGTTAGTAACTGCCATGAATATAACAAATTTCTAGAAAAAAGAGGAAATATTTTTCGTTACATCGATAAAGCTATCGAAAATTGGTATGAAAATAGTCCAAAAATGCAGGGAGGCAACTATATTTATAGTGATAAAGTTGTGATTTTAGTGCATATAATCGTTAATCTTTTTAGAATTGGCTTAAGACAAACAGTCGGGTTTATAAAAGGGTATTTGCAACAAATAGGAAGAGATTTGGCAGTTATCAGCTATTCGCAAGCTTCAAAAAAAACTTAATATTAAGATCAATGATTGCAGAAAATAATATGGAAGATATCGAAATTGCCATAGATAGCACAAGCATCAGCATTTATAACAACACACAGCAAGGAAAATAGCGCTGATAGAAAATATCGTGGCTATGAACAGACAAGAAAATTGCATGTAATGTTGAATATAAACAGCAAAAAAGCCATAGCTGCAAAATACAGTAACGGTCTGATCACTATGGAGCTTGCGATTTACTTAAAGGAGTTATAGCCTTTCTTATAATAGTCCGAATGCGATAAGATATGTGTTTATGGCTATAGCAGGCCAGTAGCATATTACGGTCTGTTCGGATTATTGTAAAAAGAGCTATAATTTTCAGCATGCCATAAAAGCACTATATGCAGACAGAGCATATGACAGACATAAACTCTATAAATTGTGTGATGAATGCGGCATAAAGACAAAAATTCCTCCAAAAAAACAATGTAGCAGAGCATCCAAAGTATGGCAGAGAGAAATGCTGCAATTAGACTAATAAAGTCATACAGCGAAGATGTAATGAAGAGGTGGAAAAGGCAAACAAACTACGGAAAAAGATCTTATGTAGAAAGTTTTTTCTCGCGACTGAAACAAACATTCGGGTTTAATTTTCGGAACAAATCTGAAATTAATCGTGGGAAGGAACTGCTACTCAAGTGTTATTTGCTTAATCAATTTACTGACATTGGTATGGCTAAATTTGAAATGGCTACATGAATTTATCGTAAATTACCACCGCATAGTTGTAACATTGTACCATATTACAATGTTTGTACAGTTGTGTGCGCGACCGGGGGTTTTATACTATTCTAGAAGTATAGCTCTTTTTACAATAATCCGAACAGACCGTAATATGCTACTGGCCTGCTATAGCTATAAACACATATCTTATCGCATTCGGACTATTATAAGAAAGGCTATAACATACGGAAAAGGGGGGATTCGAACCCCCGACATATTTTCATATGTGCACGCTTTCCAAGCGTGTGCTTTAGACCACTCAGCCACCTTTCCATGCTTATTCATAATATTGAAAATTGTACTACTAAACAATATAAAAACCTGGTATATAGGGTTCACCACGAAAATTCACAGTATTGTTAAACTTGCTTCTGCAAGTTGGAAATGTTTTATCGCAACCTGCGAGTATTGAATATTTATCTCCAGCAAAAATTTGGTATGGAGGCGAAGTAAACAACGTAACTACTTTATTTTTATATTATTTTACTACACCTTCAAACGCTATTGAGCCAAAGAATTTTACTACTCCGTGCTTATAATATTCATCACTCTCAGTTAAATTCGTGTCTTCAAATCTTCTTTCATCTATTACTTTAGTGATTGTACTTATTTTACTAAATTTTTTAGTATCGGCTTTACATTTATCATCGCAAAATTCTGCTCTGCATGCAGGAGAGTATAATTCTGCTATGCTTCTCTCAAGCTTTGCTGAGAGCCCTCTAATTTCAGCAATAAATCTTCCACTACTTAATGTCACTTTACCAAAAATTCCTGAATGTAGATTCATTGTTCCCTGGGTCAAGTCTTTATAATTCACAAGAAATATCTCAATATTTGCAAAGTCGTACTTTCCTGATAAAACATCTTTTTTTTGATATCAACACTATTTAATATTCCCTCAATTTCCAAATTATCAGTCTTTATAGCCTTTCTTATAATAGTCCGAATGCGATAAGATATGTGTTTATGGCTATAGCAGGCCAGTAGCATATTACGGTCTGTTCGGATTATTGTAAAAAGAGCTATAATTCTCCAGCTAAATGATTTTTTAGTGTGGTTTGCATAGGGGCCTCCTGCTTAATTGATTAAATTTGAAAGTAGCTATACGGCCAGTAGAATAAGGGCAGTGTGTTCTTTTCTCATCATCTAAGTAGCCATAAAGCGTCATTCCGGTCACCATAGGGTGTCATTCCAGTGCTTGACACTGGAATCCAGGAAATTTTGCTTGTAAGTAAGCAAACTGATTTGGTGAGCATAAAAAGTGGATGATCTTATGCTGAAAAACGCTTTTGATGAAGTTGCATGGAAAGCTGGATCCCAGTGTCTGGGCACTGGGATGACAGGAGAGAGGACACCATATGTTTATTTGATCGACAAATAAACACTAACAGACAAGAATACACCACAGTTAACTGTGGTGTATTCTTGCTGGTTAGAAAGAAAACTTCACACCAGTAAGAAGGAAAATTCCTTGGTTAGAAGGTACATCAGCATCAGACTCATCTTTCAGCTTACCTGTTTCGTTAGTCATAAAATAATGGAGAGCTGCGTAAGGAACAAATTTGCTCTTACTGCATGCAGGAGACAGATCATATTGAACGCCAAGTGCACCATCATGAAGCATATCTTTGTCATTCATTCTGCTGCCAAAATACGTCAAACTTGTGTAGATATTCTCATGTTGATACCCAGCTCCTACAGTCCAATACATGGTATCTATACTATCTTTACCAAATTGAGCTTTCAGCCCTTCCACTCTTTTGCCATCAGTAGCATCTTTACTATCAATTTCCGTATAGGTATCACCAATTAATTTTTTAATACCCTTCGGTTGACCAGATTTGCCCAAGTATGCAAAAGAGGCAGCAAACTTTACGCCTTGATCTTCATTAATCTTATAATCAGCGCTTACACCAAAATTAACACCCATCAGGTCATTATACTCCACAAATTCCTTATAAAGATGCTTGTCTTTACTTGGTTGCTTTGGAAAGCCATACTCACCAACTGCAGAAGTTTTAACTTTTACATTATATTTATCAAAGTCATATTCATATGATGCACCAGCACTTACTATGTGCTCATAGTCTGGACCGACATGCCTTATCTTATCTTTTACCTTACCGTTTTTCTCTTCTTTTTCTTTCACAATAAACAAGCTACTATCATAACGAGGTGCATAACTGATGCCAAACCTTGCGCCCATATAATTTGGTGAGTAGTAGGCACCTCTAAATGGCAGTGTAGTCATAACGCCTTTGTTATATTTCCCTGCCATGCGGAAAGAGAATTTTTCACTTTCACTCGAAAAACTTTCAGTGTAAAGACGTGGTGTTACATAAAATGGAAAGCTAGCAGCGCTTCCTTCTAAGTTCACTTTTCTGAACCAGTCACTATCTGCAGCTCCGTCAACAGTCGCAATTCTTGTTGCATCAAGCCTCATCAGAGCCTCAGGACCAAATTGGTAACCAAGCTTCACGTCACCATATTTTGAGTTAACAAACACATGCGCACTTCTGCCTTTTGCAGCATAAACACCCTGTGAAGCTCCCTTACCTTCGGTCACTGGAACATGAAACTGCACGTCAGCACCATAAAGAAGACCTAAATCTTCATTCTTATTTTCTGCTCTGAGGTGCAATATCGCGTCAGCAATCATACCCATATCGTTGCTGTAATCACCAATATTTCCTATTCCTTCATAGAATATTGGATTTGCTCCTCTTGTTATATCTGGAGTGGCATTATAATACTCTGTAGATCTGTTTGGCATAACGTTATAACGTTTATAATCTGCGCCACTTGGTCCAGCTTTGCCATAACCTTGAGCATCAACAACACCACCAAAAGTTATTCTTAAATTACTTTGCCCTTGATTGGTATCGATAATATCAACTCCACCAACTGAAACAACAGGACTTGCCTTACCTTTTTCCTCTGTATTTTTGTTAACAACTTTTATATCCTTCTTTACATCTTTAGCTTCAACTTTAGCATTCTTAGTTTTAGAACGCTTAGTTTTTGAAACTTTACCTTTTTCTATATTAGAATTCTTAGCGTTTAGAGCTTTCGCTTTTGAATCCTCTATAAGCTTTGCTTTTTTCTCATTTGCTAGCCTGATCTCCTCTTTTTTCTTCTGCTCGGCTGCTAATCTTAGCTCCTCTTTTTTCTTAAGCTCTTCAGCTTTTTTTCTTGGATCAGCATTACATATTCTGTCCATCTTTTCTTTCAGTTTTTTATTTGATGTTTTCATAACTTCCACTTCTCCAGAAGTTTTTCTGCTCTCTTGCTTTTTTATTTCCTTCATACTCTCATCAGGAAAGTCAGCTGCAAAACTGCTGAAAGAACATAAAGTTAATAAAGAAACTAGAGCAGTTCTAGTATACATAGACTTTTTCATGAAGTGCCCCCAAAAAATTTCGAAATCATATCTTAAATGTAAATAGTATAAAAATGTTGAAAATTCAACTTAAAGCAACCTTATAACGAAAATAAAAGTAAAATGCAATACCTTAAAAGCAACTTTCTTAATATGCTCAACGTGTATATTAACCAAAATTTAGTACAGAGGTTCGCTTGTTAGTGCATTATAACTCGACTATTTATTCTATGGAAGTAAAATTTTTCCACCACAAGTTATTTGCCATTCTTCTTTAAATTTCTTTAGGTATTCTTTTTTTTCGCACTCTAAAAGCAGCTCTTCCACACTTTTGTTGTAGCTTTCAGTAGTAATCCTTCCCTGATGATGCATGAACCTTAAGTAAATCAAATAAGTGTTAATTACATCTGTTTCACAATAATCTCGAATCTCTTGTATCTTGCCGCTATCGTATAAGTCCATAACTTGTGACCCATCAACTCCAATCTTACCAGGAAGATTAAATGCTGCACAAACTTCGTTCATTTTTACTCTCGCAGAAGCTCCAAAATCAGAGAGGGATTCAAGTAAGTCACAATGCCAATCACTGCTATATCTCTGATTGTAACTATTCCACTTATCGCCAGCTTTATGAAAATATTCCGCTTGAATGCCATGGACCATAGCACGATACTTCAGCACTGGTATATCAAAAGTGCGTCCGTTGAACGAAACTAATCTTGGCTTTTTCTCTGATATGTAGTTAAAAAATCCTTTCACTAGCTCCTTTTCACTGGAATTTAGTGTGCCTCCAGATCTTATTTCTTGCAGTGTGAACACCTCATAACAGCTTTGGTAGCTTATATTGCAAAGTAAAAAACTAATAACTACAACAAGGTGAAAAGGCTGACGCAGAAAAGAGTTTTGCCCATTTGTTATTTCGAGATGATATTTTGTTAATGCATCCCTCTTCTCTTCTACACTACTATCATCACTAATATTGAGTAAATTTTTGCAGGAATTTACATCTGGTATAGTTTCAATATCAAATACCAATAAAGAATTAAGCATTGCCTATATACTCCTCCGGACGGTCGATCCAAGGTCGCACTTTCACAAATAAAAAGAGGTGTACCTTGCACTCAAATAATTTTTCTAGTTCAGCACGCGCTTCGATATTAATTTTTTTAATATTACTGCCATCTTTTCCTAGTACTATTTTTTTATGACTATCTTTCAACACAAATATGATCTGTTTGATGACTAAACTCTTATCTTTTTTTTCCTCAAATTGTTCAGTTATAACAGCTGTAGAGTATGGCAATTCTTCACGCAAGTTCAAGAATAATTTTTCTCTCGTAATTTCTGCTGATAAAAAATTTGTCGAGGAATCGGTTATTTGATCTTCTTCATAAAACCAGGGGCTCACCGATGCAACTTCAGACAAGTAATTCATCAAATCAGAAAGTCCATCATTCTTTAATGCTGATATCATAAAAACCTTTTCAAATTTATAAAGCAAATTCAGATGCTCATGCGCCATCTTTAATTCAGGCCTTTTTACCAAATCAGTTTTATTGATAACCAAAATGCATCTGCCTTTTGTGCGCTGCAGCCGCATAAATATAGTCTTAATTCTTTCTATATTTTTCAAATAATTGCTTACATCAACAAGCAACAAAGTGATGTCACTATCCTTAACTGCCGACCATGCAGATTTGACTAAAGCTTTTTCAAGTTTTGTTTCTGCTGAGAAAATTCCTGGGGAGTCAGTAAAGACAATTTGTGTGTTGTTGCATGTTGCAACACCCCTTATTTGCGTCCTTGTTGTTTGCACTTTAGGGGTGACAATTGCAATTTTCTTGCCTATGATGCTGTTAATTAATGTAGACTTCCCAGCATTTGGTAAGCCAGCTATGGTTACAAATAAGCATTTTTGTTCTTTCACAAAGAAAATTATAAAGAAAACTGAATGCCCGCGTCAAGCTACTTATGTGACAAGAAGGATGACAGAACCCTTTTTGGTTAGCATGCAAAAAGGAAAAAAACTTATTCTACAAATTAAAAATACAATATACTCAAAAACTTTTCAGAAAATCCATAGGAGGGTTTGCTAATGAAGGTTCTTGAGTTGACGCCATTGCCTGAACGACTGCTTGATTTAAGGGTAACGTTTTAACCATAAGGTCACTGAATCCTTAATATGTGTGTTCATAATTTGATTTTCCACGAAAGACATAATAGCAATAACCAGTGTAAGTTAAAATGATTGGTAAAAGCGGTATTATAACAATGAGCATTAAAGATAAACTTGGCCCAGAAGCGGCTGCATCCAGAATGGTATATTGAAAAGGTATAATCCATGGGTAGATACTAATTCCTAAACCTAAATATCCCATAAAAAAAATAGCAATACTGAGAAAGAATGGACGGTACTCCCGTTTAGTATTCTGAAGATCAAACCACAGCATGAAAAATAGCCAAGATGTGAGTAATGGAATAGAAAATAAATAATAAAAATTTGGCATGCTAAACCAAAAGTTTTTAATACGTTCATTTAAAAATGGTGTCACTACACTCACTAGTCCCATGAAAATACCTACAAAACCAAGCGTATAAGAAGCAACCTTGCGTGCCCATTCTTGTGTTATATTTTCTGTCTTCATTATGAGCCATGTAGAACCTAAAAGTGCATATCCAAATATCACAGCAATGCCTGTCATTACACTAAAAGCACTTGCCCAATCAAATTGGCCACCAGAAAAGTTGCGTCCGTTTACTTCTACACCATGTATAAATGCACCTAAAATCATGCCTTGGCAAAATGCAGCACCAAGTGACCCAAAATGAAAGACATAATCCCATAATCGCCTGTATTTTCCTTCTGCCTTAAAACGAAACTCAAAGGATACTCCGCGCACTATAAGGCCAAGCAGCATAATAATGATTGGAATATAAAAAGCAGGCATTAATATTGAATATGCAAGAGGAAAAGCAGCAAACAACCCTCCACCACCCAATACCAACCATGTTTCGTTTCCATCCCAAAATGGTGCAATTGAGCTTATCATGTGATCACGGCATTTATCTGACGGTGCAAAAGGAAGTAAAATACCAATACCTAAATCAAACCCATCCATTAAAATATACAGTAAAACAGCTATGGCAATTAGTAATCCCCAGATTAGGGGTAAATTAATTAAGGAAGAAAAATCAAACATGATTGTTGTCCTTTCCAGATGTACCAGCATCAATCACTGAAGCTCCAATACCGTGTTTATAAAATTGCTCTCCTTCTTTAATGACAGGAATTCCTTTGTATATAAGTTTCAGAATATAGTAACTACCTGCTCCAAATATAAGGGTATACATAACGATAAATGCAATCAAAGACCATGCAACCTGAGGACCGGTAATCGCAGATGAAAATGATTCAATTGTGCGCATAATTCCATATACAGTGTAAGGTTGACGGCCAATTTCAGTAGTAAACCAACCTGCAAGTAACGCTATGAACCCAGACGGCATCATTGATATCCACCATCCATGTAAGAAACAACTTTGGAATAATTTGCCACGAAGATACTGTATAACACTTACTGACCCAATTATGATCATTAAAATTCCAACTCCAACCATTATACGGAAGGACCAGAATACCCATACTACAGGTGGTCTATCTTCTTTTTTCCATTCCTTTAATCCTTTTACCTCTCCTAAAAAATCATGTGTTAAGATCAAGCTGGCAAGATTAGGAATTTTTATCTCGTAGTGATTAATTTCATTTTGCTGATCCGGATAAGCAAATAAAAGTAAGCCAGCCCCTTTTTCGGTTTCCCATATACCTTCCATTGCAGCAATCTTAGCAGGTTGATGCTTTAGTGTATTTAATCCATGCCTATCTCCCATGAACAGCTGAAATGGTGCAGCTAAAGCTACCATAATGGTTGCCATACCAAGCATAATTCTTGCTTGAGGAGCATGTCGTTTTCTCCAAAGATAAAATGCTCCTACACCACCAACCACAAAAGCTGTTGTAAGATAGGCTGCTGTTACCATATGAATAAAGCGATAAGGGAAAGAAGGATTAAAAATAATCTCTAACCAATTGGTTGGATATAGGAGACCATTCTCACCAATCGTGAATCCAGCGGGTGTTTGCATCCAACTGTTGGCCGCAATAATCCAAAAAGCTGAAATAAGCGTTCCCACTGCAACAATACAAGTAGAAGCAAAGTGCATACGAGAACTTACTCTATTCCATCCAAATAGCATAATACTCAAAAAAGATGCCTCCAGAAAAAAGGCTGTTAAAACCTCAAAGGAAAATAGAGGGCCGAGAACATTGGCTATGCGGTCAGAAAAAATCGACCAATTGGTACCAAGTTGATATGACATTACAACTCCAGATACCACTCCCATGCCAAAAGCAACGGCAAAAATCTTGATCCAGAATTTATAAACATCACGGAAACGTGTATCACCAGTCTTAAGCCAACACCATTCCAAAAAGGCTAGAAAACTTGCAAGCCCGATCGTGAAAGCAGGAAATATAATGTGAAAGCCTATTGTGAAGGCAAACTGAATTCGAGCTAATAATAAAGGATCAAATTTAAACATTTTACCTAATACCCATGTATTACAAATAATAGCCAAATCTGCCTATAATTCAATCCATTTTTTCACAAAATTGACCTTACCCAGAAAAAGTAGAGAGAAAGTTAAGACGTTTTTGTCATGAGAATAAATTGTGCAGGAATACAACTGTTCTCCCTTGTCATACCGTCACGGTATCTCTAGATCCCGCTAACACGTAGCGGAATGACACCTTCCGTATAAACATTAAGAAATTTACCAAGCGGAGAAAAAGGCAAAAGAAGCCCCGTGGTTGGCTAATTACTTACATTATATAGCCTTTCTTATAATAGTCCGAATGCGATAAGATATGTGTTTATGGCTATAGCAGGCCAGTAGTATATTACGGTCTGTTCGGATTATTGTAAAAAGAGCTATACTTTCAAGTATGGCGTTTTTTTATTCTAAACGTTTAATAACCGCGATTCAGCTACTTTTAAACCGCAACTAATCTAAATTATAAACGTTAAGAAATTTACTAAACAGAAAAAAAGGCAAAAGAAACCCTAGGGTAGCTAGTTATTCACTATCCATTTTTTAAGTTGGCGTTTTTTATGTTTTAAACGCTTTATAAGCGCGTTTCAGCTTATGTAGGTAGAAATTTTATAAGAGATAAGGTGCACATAGTGCAAAAAATTAAACATGAGACGCCAGATACGTGAGTTTTTTTTGTCATTTAATCTGTACAGATAAGATAAATAAATAGCTTCAGTTTCATGATAAGGGGGTTGGCGAAGGGTGTCAAGTATAGCTCTTTTTACAATAATCCGAACAGACCGTAATATACTACTGGCCTGCTATAGCCATAAACACATATCTTATCGCATTCGGACTATTATAAGAAAGGCTATAACTTTTGCATTTAATCCATTTCTATGGCTTATATAATAATCGTTATTGTAGTATAATTTAGAATAATGCAATAGATACCTAAATGTTTTAGCTATTAATTATATGTTGCACAAAAGCATGTATTGCCCTACCATCCAAGTAGGTTAGAAATAAAGAGGTTTTTATGAGTTTTACTTTACCTGAATTACCATACGATAAAACAGCTTTGGAGCCTTATATATCTGCAAAAACCTTAGATTTTCATTATGATAAGCACCATAAAGGATATTTAAATAAACTCAACGAGCTAGTTGAAAATACGGATTATCAACATGTAAAAATTGAGGAATTAATAACAAAAGTGCATGGTAATAGCGGCAACTTGCCTATATTAAATAATGCAGCACAAGTTTGGAACCATACTTTTTATTGGAATTCAATGAAAAAAAATGGTGGTGGTAAGCCTAAAGATGGTAGTCTTCTAGCAAAAAAAATTCAAGACGATATCGGTGGCTTTGATAAATTTTATGAAGAATTTTCGAGTCATGGAGTAAGCCAGTTTGGCAGTGGATGGGTATGGTTAGTGCTCGAAAAAGGTAGGTTAGGAAAGCTCAAAATCACCAAGACTCCAAATGCAGATTTGCCAATAATTTATGGCCAAGTGCCACTACTCACTATGGATGTGTGGGAGCACGCCTATTATTTAGATTGTCAAAACCGTAGAATTGACTACATAAAAGTTTTCCTTGATCATTTGATTAATTGGGATTTTGCAGAAGAGAACTTAGAAGAATATATGAGATGAATATACCCCGGGTAACAAAATTAGATAATGGTCTGCGCATAATAACTGAGCAGGTGCGTGGTATTGATTCCGTAGCTTTAAGCATACGAGTTGGTGTTGGCAGTAGAGCAGAAAGTGCAAAGCAAAACGGAATATCCCATTTTTTAGAACACATGGCTTTCAAAGGGACGAAGACAAGAACTGCCTTTGAAATTGCAAAAGCTTTTGATGACATAGGTGGAGTTTTCAACGCTAGCACCGGTAGGGAAAGCACCACCTATTATGCAAAAGTCCTCAAGAAAGACATAAAAACTGGTATTGATATATTAATAGATATATTGATGAATTCCACGTTTCCAGAAGATGAATTGGAACGTGAGAAGGGTGTTGTAATACAAGAGATTTTTCAAACTAATGATTCACCAAGTGACATTATTTTCGACAAATATTTTGAGGCAGCTTATAAAGACCAACCATTTGGTAGGTCAATCTTAGGCACGCAAAATACTGTAAAATCTTTTACTCGAGGAGATCTAGATAATTACATAAATGAGCATTACTTTGGTGAGAATATGCTATTTGCCGTTGCAGGAAATGTTGAACATGAAGAAGTTGTTGCATTAACCAAAGATTTTCTCTCAAAGATTCATTCTAAAAAGCTGAAAAAAAGCCAAAATGTGAGCTGTACTGGTGGTGAGTATTTAGAACATCGTAAATTAGATCAGGTACACTTGCTAATTGGTCTACCTAGTGTTTCTCGCCATGACGATAAATATCACACGTTTCAAGTGCTTGATTCTATATTAGGGAGCGGAATGTCATCACGTTTATTCCAGGAAGTAAGGGAAAAGCAGGGATTAGCTTACTCTGTTTATTCATTTAATTCCAGCTGTACTAATACAGGAATGTTTTCCATTTTTGCTGGTACAGACAGTAGTAACTTAGATAAGCTTTTAAAATCTATAACGACAGAGTTGAAGAAGTTGTCTACAGATGATCTGAAGGAAGAAGAAGTAAATAGAGTGAAAGAGCGAGTAAAATCCCAAATTTTAATGTCACGCGAAAGTGTTAGCTCACGTGCTGAAACATTGGGACACTACTACGGTAACTATAATAGGTACATCAGTAAAAATGAATTAATAGAAAAAATTAGTGCAGTTACCACTGCTAACGTAAAAAAAGCAGCAGAAGAATTGTTATCTCAGCATGAAAAAACCACTCTAGCTGCAATTGGAGAAATTGAATCATTGCCAAGCTACGATAAAGTGGTTTCTATGCTTAAAGCTTAGTGTACTTTAATTATGTTGCTTAAGCTCACTAAAAAGTTCAATGAACGGTTGCAAAATCCTTTCTATAAAAAGTTTGCTTTCTGGTTCATCGCGTATATTACTTATCAGTTTATTCAAAGTTTTCTCGCTGTTTCGTAAAAATAAATAGCTTTCTACTGCTTGCACACCAGACAAGACAGTCAAAATTCCTCCTATCACTAGACAAGCAGCTATAGCAGGTACGGTACCCACTGCAATTGCAGTTGCGATTAATGATAACCCAGCTAAGAATGTAACGGCTGAAACGCAAAACGCTATTTGATGTTTTTCTTTATTGTTAACCATAAATACCTCAAAAAAACTATATTTTTAGCATACCAGCGTTGTTATGTATTGTCAAGTTTTTAAAGAAGATTAAAAAATGCAACGCACATGTGCAAAAGACGCTAACTATGGATTAGCCAAGGAAGAAAGAGTAGGAAGAGGAAGGCTTTTTCTGTTTTAGGGAATATAAAATAAGCGTAGAAAAATATGAACTAGGTGTATAATTCACAGTGTAGTGGTATCTCACTAATCCAATTATTTTTCTCCCGATCTAGCCTATCATCTAATATAGCCTGCCTTATTGATGCCATTAACTTATTCATAAAGAAAATATTATGAATGGTAACGAGCGTGTAAGCCAGGAGCTCTTTAGCTTTCAGTAAATGGTGTATATAAGCTCTTGAATGTTTTCTGCAGGTAAAACATAAACAGTCACTTTCAATTGGGTTGTTGTCCAGCTCAAATCGTTGATTCCGCAAATTAATATGCTCTTTGCACTTTGAAGAAATAGAATTTCTGTTTTTTACTTTAACAAGTGCGCCACCATGCCTTGCTAAGCGGGTTGGATGCACGCAATCAAACGTGTCAATTCCAAGCTCTACTCCGCGAAAGATGTCCACAATTCCACCAATACCAAGCAAATGAGTAGGCCTGTCTTTTTTCAGGTGGTCCATAGTGAAAGAAACTACATCATGCATCTGCTCTTTACTTTGACCAAGTGATCCACCTATTGCTTGACCAAAAAATGGCAAATCGTTGATAAAATCACAACTTTCTCTACGTAAATCTTGATACACTCCGCCTTGACTAATTCCATACAGTGCCTGCTTGCCATTATTGTTTTTTTCAAATTCATTTAAAGAACGTTCAGCCCATCTGTGGCTCATGAGCATTGATTTTGCTGTGTATTCTTTGCTTACGTGAAATGGAGTGCATTCATCTAAAACTAGGATTAAATCTGCACCTAATTTCTGTTGAATTTGTACAGATTTTTCAGGAGTTAAGCAATAAATTTTACCATTAATGTAAGAACGAAAAATTGCCCCATCCTCATTAATTTTGATCAAAGTTTTTTGTTTTTTTCTTATTCCTTTTATCTCTTCCGAAACTGATCCGTGGCCTAAGCTAAATATCTGATATCCACCTGAGTCAGTTAGCATTGGCCCATTCCATCCTATCATCTTGCGCAAACCACCAAGTTTTGCAACAGTATTCTCTCCTGGTTGAAGCATTAGGTGATAGGTGTTGGAAAGTATGATTTGGGTACCAGCTTCACTTATTCTTTCAATATCTGCAGCTTTAATTGCAGCTTTTGTTGCGCAGAATATAAAAGCGGGGGTTTCTACGCTTCCATTTGGAGTTTTAATTGTTCCAACTCTTGCAGAACCTGATTGCTTGATTCTCTTGAATGAAAATTCTTCTTTCATCTATTTGCCTGAAAGTTCTGTTATGATGTTTTCTACTTTCTCAGGAGTAAGATTTTCATAGAAGTCATTATTGATCTGCACAACGGGAGCATTAACGCATGCACCTAGGCATTCAACTTCTTTTAAAGTGAACAAATTATCTTTAGTAGTCTCACCGATATTGATTCCAAGTTTTTTTTTAAAGTTATTTAAAACTTCTTCACTATTGCACAACCAACAAGGAGTTGTTCTACAAATTTGTATTAGATATTTGCCTACTGGTTTTAAATTATACATGGTGTAAAAATTTGCCACTTCATATACACGAATATGTGGAATATGCAGCATATCAGCAACATAACGCATAGCAGATTCAGAAACCCATCCGCATTGCTCTTGAACCAGATATAGTAAAGGCATAACAGCACTACCTTCTCTACCTTTGGGATACATCTCTATAAACTTTCCCGCTTTCTTGAGGTTTTCTGATGTAAAACTAAACTGCTCTTCTTTTTCTATCATTCATGAGACTCGTGTAAACTTTAACAGATTATACCTGTAGAACCAATGATTGCAATTGTTGGTTTTTTGAGAAATAGCATAAAGCTTCTTAGCCCTCTTCAAGCTTATATTTACCTTTTAGTATAAAATATTATATTAATTTTTTAATTTTAGTTAAAATTTTCATTGACATTAACACACAGGAGTAATCATAATAGCATTTTATTAATATTTTAAATAAAATTATGTCTATATTAAGAAGATTGCTCGGGATCAACTCAAATACACCGGAAATTAAAGAAGCGATAGGTTTTAATCCAACAAACGTAGAATTATAGCCTTTCTTATAATAGTCCGAATGCGATAAGATATGTGTTTATGGCTATAGCAGGCCAGTAGCATATTACGGTCTGTTCGGATTATTGTAAAAAGAGCTATAATTGAGGGGAATGGAGTTGCTTACGGACTCAGCTATCAAGATAATGGTAATGGGAGCAGTAAAGTAAAATTACTTATTAGTCCATTATATCAATCAAAAACATACGAATGTGGTACAAATATCAGCGTAGCAAATGAATTCAAAGATCAATTATCTCTCACATTAATAGAAGATTCAGCTGAAATAGATAAAGTTGGAGTTATCTTTCCTGAAGAAGGAATTAGCGAAGAAGGAGAAAAATGCGTTAAAGGCTTATCTTTTAACACTTACGGAATTAAACAATCAGTTAATACTCCTTCAGTTGAACATTTAGATAAAAGAAAATTACAAAAGAATATTGATAATAATAGTCTTGCAAATGTGGGCAATAGTTACTTTCAACCAAGAGCAGTGAAAGTTGGTAATGGTGACGTAATTGTAATCGCCCATAACTTAAAGGATCAAACTTTAGTTTCTTGGTACTTAAAGTCAAGCGAGAGCGGAAAATTTAAGGTATTGACTGGAGAAAAAGGTGTTACAGAAAGAAAATTGTTCAATTTTGATAATCAGGGGCAATTGGCATTAAATGGAAACACGATGCTTTATTCGCAAGTGAGCAAAAGGATTACTAAGGAAAATCAAGAGGTGAGAAAAACACGTATTTTTAAATTTGATATGGCTAAAGTGATTCAGGGTCTGAAGGATGGAGTTAATGGCTTTTTACTTGGTAATCGAAAAGGTCAAATAGATAATAAAGCACTATCTCTTTCTAGAGAACATGAAATAAGCTTTTTGCAGTATGTTGAACAAACGGAAGGAAATGATCTAGTTGCTTTTCTTGAAAATGACCAATCAGCTAATGAGCAGAGGTTACATATAGCAACTCTACTTAAAAATGGATCAGTGTCAGATTTTCCTATCTATCAATTTACAGATCCTATAGAGCAATTATATATTAAAGGCAACGGTCAGGGTGGTTTTATCGTAACTGCGGTAAGTGGAGAAAATATTGTAACTTTTAATCAAAACGGCTCTGGAAAATCTTCTGAAGCAACAATAATACCGGCAAATAGCATCAAAACTCTCAGTGATTTTGTTAATATCATTAACGGTCGATTAACGCCAGATATTATTTCTAGTAGTACCGTGGCTCCTATAACTGTTGCAGAAACGGTTGTGACTTCTAAGAAAACGCCGACTGCTGCAATTACTAGCACAGCAGAAACCGACGCTGTGAAGACTACTAAATTGACAACGGAAGCCGTTGCACCTACTTCTACAATAAGTAAACCTTCAACGGAGTTAACGACAGTAGCAAAAACAACTACTACTTCACAAGCGACCACGGTTGCTACAACGTCAACTAGTGTGCCGATAGTATAGCTCCTTTTACAATAATCCGAACAGACCGTAATATGCTACTGGCCTGCTATAGCCATAAACACATATCTTATCGCATTCGGACTATTATAAGAAAGGCTATAGTATACCAAGTACTAGAACAAAAGAGTCAACAACTCCTATATTCACCACGACTTTACTTCCTCAGTCTACTTCTTCACCACAACCTACTCAACTTGCTATAGGGTCTAATAAGGCAGGAATGATAGGGAGATCTTTGGTTGGAGCAATAGGTATTGTTGGAATTATAGGATTCATAGCATATAGATATGTTAAGGGTCGTAATGCTGCTCCTGTATTAGAACTAACTGATTTGGGTTATAGAAGGCGATCATCTTCAAGTAGCGATGAAGAAATTTTTACCACTGGTAACAGAATGCGAACTATATATCAATCTGAAACAGTGCTAAATAGTATATCAGTAGAAAGTAGTAGTCGATCAAGAAGTAGCTCATCGTCTTCAAGCGGTGGACCAGGCTCTTGACTAACTGAAGCGGAGTCTAAAAGTGAAAAAAGCTTATCTTGGGATAGTGATGATGTGCCGGAATATCACCTTTATAGCTCTTTTTACAATAATCCGAACAGACCGTAATATGCTACTGGCCTGCTATAGCCATAAACACATATCTTATCGCATTCGGACTATTATAAGAAAGGCTATAGCTATTTGTCTAAATGTTTTTAATATGTAGACTGTTAGGAAATTGTCTTTTGCTTTTGTGATTTTCATGTTAAAGTATAATTCCTAGGTGAAATAAGTAGCTGCTGTTGTGTGATAAACATAGCAGAGGAAAGTCCGGGCTCCAAGGAAAAATAGTGACGGGTAATGCCCGCCGGAGGTAACTCCAGTTATAGGGCTACAGAAAATTACCGCCTAAAATATTTTTAGGTAAGGGTGAAAAGGTGTGGTAAGAGCACACCATGGCAATGGCAACATTGGTAGTCGAGTAACCAACACTAGGAGCAAGATTAAATAGAAGTAGATTTTATGTTTTCCTCATATCTACTCGGGTAAATCGCATGCGGTAAATGGTAACATTTACTCCAGATAAATAGCTACATAAACAGAACTCGGCTTATATTTCACCTAGGCGTTCACATGATACGTGCGATATAAGCCATGCTATATTTAAATGTGTAGGCATTTCATGCGTTGTCCTTAACTTGTTCTGCTTGATAGCCATCACTACTTTCGCCTACATTAACATTAGAATATTCATCATCATCAATATACTCTTTCAGAACATACCCTCTGCCCCAAACGGTTTCTATGTGGCTTTTTCCATCATTTGCACTTTCAAGTTTCTTACGTAATTTGCACATAAAAACATCAACTATCTTGTTATCTGAAGGTTCATCCAAGCCATTGTAAAGATGATTTAAGAACATTTCTTTTGTTAGTACTGTTCCTTTACGCAGTGCTAGCAATTCTATCATAGAATACTCTTTATTAGTAAGGTGAACCGTTTTACCTTTCACCTCAACAACCCTGTGATCAAAATTGATATTTATATTACCAATCTTTATCACCGATTCAGGATGGCCTTTAGTACGACGCACTATGGCCTTAATTCGAGCTAATAACTCGCTTTTATGAAATGGCTTGGTTAAGTAATCATCGGCACCATACCCGAGTCCTTTAGCTTTGTGATTGACAGCGGATATGCATGAAAGTATTAAGACAGGAACTTTGATTTTTGCACTTCTTAGTCTTAACAATATATCATATCCGTCAATATCACCAGGTAAGTGTATATCTAAAATAACTAGGTCATAGTAATCTCCGTTTGAGGAAACCATATTATTGTTATAATCTTGTGCAGAAGTAACAACGTCACAGAAGTGTCCATCAGAAGTTAAGGCGTTAACTACAGTCTTTGCACTTACTTGATCATCTTCAATTAATAATATACGCATATTTTACACCCCATAAATAATTTATAATTTTAGTAATATATATAACTAAGGAAAGTAATAAATCAAATTTTTATTAACAAATGATCAAAATTACACTTATTAATTAATAGTAAATATATTGTTCCAAAGTTATATAAATAGATCTATAGCCTTTCTTATAATAGTCCGAATGCGATAAGATATGTGTTTATGGCTATAGCAGGCCAGTAGCATATTACGGTCTGTTCGGATTATTGTAAAAAGAGCTATAGAATATAATAGACATACCATGATAGTAATAATATTTTTAGTAAATATTGAATTAAAGTTACTATTATTAAAAGAATACTTCGGTTAATAAATATTTAACTATTCTATATGTCTGTGTTATATTTTTAATTTACTTATCCTACTATTTTAAAGTATAAGTAATATTTTCAGGAATATTGTGTGGCAATATCAATTTTAGGTGCTGGTGCATGGGGTACAGCAATCGCAATTTCATTAGGTAGTAAGAAAGATGTGATTTTGTGGACTCACAATGAAACTACATTTGAATCAATCAACGGGAAAAGAGAAAGTGACAAGCTACCCGGTTGTCGAATTTCTGATAATGTGTCAGTAAAATTGGCTATTGAAGACATAATTAATGCTTCAGTAACAATCCTCGCTGTTCCCACTCAGTCTCTGAGGAAGGTATGTCAGCAATTGCATAATTGTAATCTGAAAAAAGATGTAGCAATAATTTTAGCTTGTAAGGGAATAGAAAAGTCTACATTAAAATTACCTAGTGAAATAGTAAATGAAATTTTACCTAACAATCCTATTGCTATTTTTTCAGGTCCTAGCTTTGCTGTAGAAGTTGCAAGAAAATTACCCTATTCAATGGTTCTTGCATGCCAAAATAACACATTAGGTTCAAAGCTAGTATCAGAGCTGCAACAAGAAAATGTTAAATTGGAGTTTAGTAACGACATTATAGGAGTACAGATTTGTGCAGCGTTAAAGAACGTTTTTGCTATAGCGTGTGGGATTGTTCTAGGTAGTAAACTTGGGTTTAATGCTCATGCAGCATTGATTACGAAAAGTATGAGCGAAATTAAGGCTTTATACTCAGCAAAAATTGGTGACGGTAATGTGGATATAAATACACTACTTGGGCCAGCATGTCTGGGTGACCTAATTATGACATGCACATCCTTGAATTCAAGAAACTTATCTTTTGGGTTTAAAATAGGTAATAGTGACAATGGCTTTAATGTTCAGCAGATTTTGTCAGAAGGCGAGTCAGTGATTGAAGGTTTTAGCACTGCTGAGTCCATATTTAATTTAGCAGGAAAGCTAAAGATAAAAATGCCTATATGTGAAGCGGTCTATAGATTATTGTATGAAAGCGCCTCTATAGAGGATACTCTTTCTGTTCTTATAAGTTAATTTTGTATTTGGATATATTGTGAAATTTTTATATAAATTAATATCAACGTGGTGGCTGTCTGGAACAGTAAAAAAAATGCCAGGTACTGTGGGTAGTTTGGCTTCTTTTCCGCTTGTTCCTGTAATCCTGAGCAACAAAATTTTAGGTGCAGCAATTATTTCTTTTTTATTCTTAATTGGATTATGGTCTACAGGTAATTATATAAAACATTACAAGACTTCATGTGATCCAAAAGAGGTAGTAATTGACGAAGTGGTTGGTCAATTGCTGACGATACTTTTAGTTTCGATATTGTTAAGCCAAGAGATGAATTGTTCTTCATTGTTGTTGTGCTTTTTTTCTTTTAGGTTTTTTGATATAATAAAAACGTGGCCTATAAATTTAATCGATAAAAATACCAAAGGTCCTTTAGGTATTATGCTAGATGACGTTATAGCTGCAATTTTAGCCTGTGTTCTTATAGGAGCCTTTTATTGTTTATTGTTGGTGTATGCAGGATAAAAAAATTTATTATTCAAGCTTAATTGTTCAAAATCTAAAGGATTATATACTGTACACAGCGAATTTATCTGAGTGGGAAGTACACGATGAATTTGATAACATCATATTTACAATAAATGGTACCAGGGAGTCATTATTTAATTTTGTGTTCTGTGGAGATCAATGTGCCGAGCTTTCTATACAAAAAACTCTAGATTATCTCAGAACAAGAGATATAGAAGCAACATGGGTAATAAATTCACATATGAAAATAAGAGATATTTTAAAAAAGTGTGAAATAAAACACGTTAGCACACCAAAAAAAGCTTTACTTAATATGAAAAATTACTTTTTACCTGCTGATGTTATTCCAAACTTGAGGTTAAATGCTGTGAATGGTAGCAACCTCTTAGAACAGTTAGATCTACACACTTCTAAAATTTTTTATCATGGCGTTGGAATTGTCAGCACATTTTTTCGCGGATTATCAAATTATGATGATAAGAACTCAAGATTAAGATTTTTTCTTGTAACACTAAATAATGAAATTATTGGGACATGCGGTCTTTATGTTCAAGATAGCGTAGCTGGTTTTTATAGTGATGGAGTTTTACCAATTTACAGGAATCGTGGAATAGGTACCCAAATGGTTTTAGAAAGAATAAAGATAGCTAAACAGCTTGAATGCAAATATATAGTAGCACATTGTATGAAATCTTCTGTGAACCTTTATAAGAGATTGGGCTTTCAAATGTTAGGCAATCTTTACTTATATACCTCTTCAGCATAATTCTGAGCGGTTACAAATTTTTACATTTGTTTTAAAAGTGCTATGTTTTTTTTGTATGAAGTGGTTTTAATATTGATTCTAATATTATTCTTTCTCTCTTATTCTAAATTAAAAATTAGTAATAAGATTAAGAACTTACAGCATCAAAATGTTATCATAAATAATTTAATTGATACTGTGAATGATGGGTTTTATATTTGGGATGCAAAAAAACGTATAGAAAAGTTCTCTCCCAATTTACTAATTTTGCTTAATACTGTTTTTTACTCATTTAATGAGTTTGTGAATTTTTTTGAGCAATCAGAAAGCTTAATCAAAAATTTTGTTGAGGCAAAGGAAATAAATAAATCTTTTACTCTAGATTTAAAGTCAAAAGACAGTGAGGTTTATTGCATATGTTACGGTAGAAGCATAATAGATGATTCTAACAATGTGATAGGTGTGCTGTTATGGATAAGGAATGTCTCAGACTGTAAGATAAAGGCTAACGGACTTGAGTTAGAAAATAGTAAGCTTACACAGGAAGTGGAGAGCTATAAAAACGTTTTCAACTCTTTACCATTTCCAATACTAAGATATAACAAGAGTAGAAAGGTGGAATTTTATAACTTGTTTTATGATAAATATGTAGATGGTTCTAAGAAATTTGCTATTACCGGTAGCGCTCATAGCACAAAACCAGGAAGACATGTCATAACTTATAAGAACGAACCTAAGGTTTTCGATTTTGTTAAAATTCCAATGCAAGGTTCTGGTAGCATAGTAATGTATGGGAAAGATGTTAGTGATGCAGAGAAGTTATATACTGAATTAAACAGTTATTTAGCTACACAGAAAAATTTGCTTGAGAGGTTACCGGTTGCTATAGTAATATATAGTAAGAATCAAAAGCTAAAATTTTATAATAATGCTTTTATAAAAACCTTTCAATTTGACCCAAAATTTTTGGCATCTTACCCAACTTATCACGAAGTTATGCTTTACCTCTTCGAATCTAAAAAGCTTTTAGAAAAAGAGGATTTTCAAACTATTAGTAACCAAAGACATGAGTTGTTCAAAAAATTATTTGAATCGTACGATGATACGATGCACTTCACAAACGGAAAAGCGTTCAGGGTATTAACAATACCCTACGCTTCGGAAGGTTTGCTGTTCTCTTACGAAGAATGCAAAAGATAATACTTAAACTCCTTCTCTCTCTACCATGAGCTGTTTTACTTTCGCTATTGCTCTTGCTGGATTAAGTCCTTTAGGACAAGTTTTTGTGCAATTCATTATTGTATGACAACGATACAACTTGAATGGGTCGTTTAAAACATCAAGTCTTTCACCTGTCTTATTATCACGGCTGTCAGCAATCCATCTGTAAGCTTGTAATAGTATTGCTGGTCCTAAAAATTTATCACTATTCCACCAGTAGCTTGGGCAACCAGTCGAACAGCAAGCACATAATATACAGTCGGACAAGCCATCTAATTTTTTTCTATCTTCAGAAGATTGAGAGTATTCTTTATTTGGTAGGGCAGGCTTATCTGCTTGTAACCAAGGTTTAATTGATTTGTATTGCTCATAAAATTGGCTCAAATCCGAGACTAGGTCCTTTATTACATACATGTGAGGTAATGGATATATTTTTACGTCACCTTTTATATCATGTATAGATCTAGTACATGCAAGAGTATTGGTTCCGTCAATATTCATGGCACAAGATCCACATATGCCTTCTCTACAAGAACGTCTGAAAGTTAAAGTCGAATCTATTTCATCCTTTATTTTTATTAATGCATCAAGTACCATAGGGCCACAACTATCCATATCAATAAAAAATGTGTCTATTCTAGGGTTTTTCTCGTCATCAGCAGACCAACGGTAAATTTGAAATCTTCTGATGTTTTTTGCTCTAGCAGGAATAGGATAAATTTTGCCCTTTTGATTAATTTTAGAATTCTTTGGCAAAGAAAACTGAACCATATCACTTACCTTTTATTGTTTATAGCTAAAACCCTTTGTAGATAACATATTTTATTATCATCTACTATATTTTTATTAAATTCCTTTTAAATCGCACACATATTGTAGCCAAGCGAAGCTAAAATCTCTCTTTCTAGATTTTTCATTATAATTTCTTCATCTTTTTTTTTGTGATCATAACCGAGTAAATGCAGTAATCCATGCACTAACATGTGTGCAATGTGAGCAAGAATGGGTATATAATACTCATGCGATTCTCTTTTTATTGTGTCTATTGAAATTGCTATGTCTCCTAAATCGCACTCATTAGACAATTGTTCATACGGAAATGATAGTACGTTAGTTGGCTTATCCATTTCTCTAAATTTTAAATTAAGTTGATGTAGCAAGTCATCATCAGCCAGAGCTATTGATATATTTGGTTTATAGTGGTCTATTTTTAATTCTTTTAGAGAAGCATTGATGACACCTAATACAAAATTTTTAGGATTTTCTATAATGCTGCACCATTTCTTGTCAAGAATATTTACTTCTAACATGAGTGACACATCAGTAAGGGTGTCATGCAAATAGCTGACACTGGAATCCAAAAAAGAAGAGTTATAGACCCTTGTGTCATGTACACAACTGTACGAATATTGTACACTAGAAGGATGTCATCCCAGTGTCTAGGCACTGGGATCCAGGAATTTTGATTAGACATCAAGTTAGTGAATATAAAAGTAGCTAATCTTATATTAAAACACAACGGCTTTAGTGTGGTTGCATTAAGGCTGGATTCCAGTGTCAAGCACTGGAATGACACCTTTGTGTTTGATGCAAAATCGGCTATAACGTTTAATGCACTGCCTTCGAGACAAATATTCATACAGCTGTGCGTTGTGTGCTGAGATGACATCATTTAGGAACTGAAATGACAGGTATTACACATCACTCATCCTTATTATTTCATTCCATTCAATTTCCGAAACTGGGGCAATTGATAAACGTGGTTGTTTTAATATAGTCATATTTTTCAAAAGTGGGTTTTGTTTTATATTATTTAACGTTACTTGGTTATTTAAAGGTTTCAAAAACTTTACATTCACTAATCCGAACTTGGGATCATTAACATGATAATACTCTTTAAATACTTCAACGATTCCAAGTATTGCTTTCTCTTTACCTGTATGATAAAAAAACGCAAGATCGCTTGCTTTCATAATTTTCATGTAATTTTGAGCTTGATAATTGCGCACACCATCCCACTCAACTACCTGCTCCTTTTCCATTTTTTGCCATGAGTATTCACTTGGCTCTGACTTAAGTAGCCAAAATTGCATTATTTTTTTCTTCTTAAGTAAGCTGGTATATCATAGATATTGCTGCCCCACTTAGCTCCTTCGCTTACCTGTTCAGCTGGTTTTGTTTCCAGTGTTTTGTCTTGTGTACTTTCACTTTGACTATATGGCCACTTAAATTTCTCTTTCTCTGAGTCTTCGCTCTGACTTACAGGTGAAGTTTCTGATTTATTATTGCGACCATCAATGCCAGTTGCAAGAACAGAAACTCTAACTCTTCCCTCCATCGCTTGATCAAAAGTAGCACCAAATATTATATTTGCATTTTCATCTACTTCTTCACGCACTCTATTGGCTGCAGCATCAACTTCAAACAGAGTCATATCTCCGCCACCAGTAATGTTAATTAATATTCCTTGCGCACCTTTCATTGATACATTATCAAGCAATGGATTAGATATTGCAGCCTCTGCAGCACTAATTGCTCTATCTTCTCCTTCTGCCTCTCCGGTGCCGATCATCGCTTTGCCCATCTCGCTCATTACTGTTTCTATATCAGCGAAGTCAAGATTGATAAGCCCTGGCATGACCATCAAGTCAGTTACTCCTCTGATGCCAATGTGCAGAACATTATCAGCAAGTTTAAATGCATCAGAAAATGTAGTTTTTTCATTTGCAATTCTAAATAAATTCTGATTTGGAATGACAATAAGTGTATCCACGTATTTTTGCAGTTCTTCAAGTCCAAGCTCTGCAATGCGCATACGGCGCACACCTTCAAAACCGAACGGTTTAGTTACAACTCCAACAGTCAATATCTTTTTTTCTTTTGGCGCTCTATCCTTAACTGCGGCTCTTGCTTCTCTGGCTGCTTTTGCAATTACCGGTGCTGCACCAGTTCCAGTACCACCGCCCATTCCTGCTGTGATGAAAAGCATATGACTATCTTTTATATGCTCCATAATCTCATCAATTGACTCTTCTGCTGCACCTTTGCCAATATCAGGCAAAGCACCAGCACCAAGCCCCTTAGTTAAATTAATGCCAAGCTGAATTTTTTTATCACATAACGACTTTTCTAGTGCTTGAGCATCGGTATTTGCGACAACAAAATTCACTCCTTGCAAATTAGATTGGATCATGTTATTCACAGCATTTCCACCAGCACCACCCACTCCCACAACGGTAATCCTTGGGTGTAATACAGGCAACTCCGGCAGACTAAGATCAATAGACATTTAAATTACTCAAATTTAGCGGATCCACTTGATAATAAGTTACCGCTTTTTTAATAATATGCAAATACTTTTCACTTCTATAGGCGTAAATAGTAAACGGGATTTACTTATTCTTAACATTTATACTAATAAGTGCCGTTAATTATAACAACTAGATTCTTAGATGACATCACTTAACCGATGCAAAAAATAGAAAACGTTTATAAAAAGGGAGAGAAACCTATCCCTTTTTATTTTGTTGAAGATTATTATACTGCCTGATCTTTCCCTTTCAATGCTTCAACTGCAACATCTTTTAATTTTGAGGCAACTTGATATGTTCCATAAACAGCAGCAACTGCAGCAATTGCCATTATGGCACCCGCAACTATCTGACCAGCAACACCTGTTCCGATAAATCCAGGTAATGAAGCAGCTATTGCTTGATTTGTTCCAACAAAGTAACTGGCAGTCTTAGCAAGAAACCCAGAAGCTTCTGCTGCACCAACAAAGCCTGCTTTTATATGCATTGCTGTAAAGACAACACTTGCAACTGCAAGCGGAAATAATGCTGTTCTCCCTTTATTATGCATAGCGTACTTACCAGCTCCACCAGCAGCACCAGGAATTCCCCAGTATTTTTCAGCTCGTATATATCCTTCTGAAATAGCACGAAAAATGCCATCCCCTTTTTCATAGCTATAATTTGTTAATGCCATAACTCTACCCCTTAAATAGAATGTTAAAATTTCATTAAGGAAGCATATAGTAAAAAAAATTGCCTGTCAAGTAAAATAATTTTTTAATATACCTTTATTCTATAATTGAGCGCTTCAGCAATGTGTGCTCTTTTTACTTCTTCACTTTTTGCAAGATCTGCAATAGTTCTTGCAACTTTTAATACGCGTGTGTAGCCTCGATTGGAAATGTAATTTTCTTTCAGTACGTATTTTAGCAATTCTAACCCTGCCTGATCTGGTTCAGTAAATTTATTAAATGCTTCACCGCTTACTTCTGAATTGCAACGAATATTTAATTCACTATAGCGCTCAGTTTGAACTTTTCTTGCTGCTATCACTCTTTCTCTTATGATTTTAGTACTTTCTCCCTCCACAGAGATTTCAGGAGAGAGTATGCTAACGTTTGGCATTTCAATGCATATGTCTATTCTATCAAGCAATGGGCCTGATATTTTGTTTTTGTAATCTGTGCCACACTTTGGAGCTTTGTTGCACGATCTGCTTGCATCACCTAAATAACCGCACCTGCAAGGGTTCATTGCAGCAATCAGTTGAAAATTTGCAGGGTAGGTTATGTGAGCATTTGCCCTTGCAACGGTAACTTTTCTATCTTCAAGTGGTTGGCGCAGAGAATCAAGCACAAGTCTTGGAAATTCTGGCAACTCATCAAGGAATAACACGCCATTGTGAGCCATGGTAATTTCTCCAGGTTTTGCATTCTTTCCTCCCCCTATCATCGCTGGTATAGAGCATGAATGATGAGGTTCACGAAAGGGACGAGTTATTTGAATATTTCATTACCAGTTTTTGTTATGCTGGAAATAATATCAACATCAATCATCTCCTGTTCGGTTAAATCAGGCAGCAACCCTATAAAGCGTTTAGCAAGCATTGATTTTCCAGTACCAGGAGGGCCAACAAGAAGCATATTATGCCCACCTGCTGCTGCAATTTCAGCTGCTCTTTTTGCAACAACTTGGCCTTTGATATCCTTCATATCGGGAACCAATCTTTTTTCTTTGGGTGCATCACTATAATTAAAAATTACTGGCTGAATTAATTGCTCACCCTTAAAGTGTCTGATAATATCAGTTATAGCCTTTCTTATAATAGTCCGAATGCGATAAGATATGTGTTTATGGCTATAGCAGGCCAGTAGCATATTACGGTCTGTTCGGATTATTGTAAAAAGAGCTATAATTTCTCTATAGCCAGAATTGAAACATTCTTCACCCATACAGCTTCTACACCATTTCCTCTCGGGCAAATTACTCCTTTATTGTCCTTTTTTGCATTAATTGCTGTTGGCAGCACACCTGAAACTGGAATAACTCTGCTATCAAGAGCCAGTTCACCCATGATTATATAAGACTGAACTTTTTCAACTGGTATCACATTCATTACAACAAGTAGTCCAATAGCAATAGCCAAGTCATAATGACTGCCTTCTTTCAGCAAATCCGCAGGGGAGAGATTAACTGTAATTCTTTTTGGAGGTAGTAGTAGATTGATTGAATTTAACGCTGCTCTGATGCGCTCTCTGGATTCTGCAACAGTTTTATCCGGCAAGCCAACAATATTAAAAGCTGGAATACCATTTGCCATATGAATTTGTGCATTGACATTTACTGTGCTAATTCCCTGAAGCGCAACGGTATTTATATTTGCAATCATAATATATTATATAAAATTGTTAATACAATATATTAAAGAAGCGATGAAGTAAAGGCTACAGCAATTAAAGATGGCTTAACTTAGCAAAAAAGTGTAGTATTCTATCACTTTGCTGATTACAAATGTTTATAAGGATAATCACTTTTTTCTTACTATATTCAAGTACGGCTTTTTGTAGTGATTGTAATTTTAATTTACCATACTGTGGGCTCAGTTGTAATCTAGATCTATCATATAGAAATTTAAGTAATATAAAAAAATTATTGAATAACGACGATAAGTTTGTTGCGCTTACGTTTGATGATGGACCGTCTAACAATAGAGTAAACGATATTATTAATGTTCTGGAAAGCTATGAAGCAAAAGCAACATTTTTTGTGCTTGGTGAACGTATAAATGAAAAAACGTCTGAAATAGTAAAGAAAATTCATGAATCAGGTCATGAGTTAGGCAATCACTCTTGGTCGCATAGGAATTTGACATCACTTTCAAGTGAGGAACAATTGCAAGAATTGGAAAAGACAAATACAGCAATTAAAAATGCAATAAAACAAGATGTAAAATGGTTTCGTCCGCCATATGGATGTTATGACGATAATCTGATTGAAAATACTGATCAATTAAATATGTATTCAATATTATGGACAGTTGATTCGCTAGATTGGCAAGGTGATAAGCCAGAAACTTTAGTTGAAAGAGTTTTAAGTAATGTACATAATGGAGCAGTTATACTGTTTCATGATCACAATAACAGGTCAAACACAATTGAAGCTTTACCTCATATTATTAAAATACTAAAAAAATCAGGTTATAAGTTTGTGACCTTAAGTGAGTGGGAAAAAAGGGTTTGTAATACGGTAAAAGCCAGAAGTGTAACAATAAAAGAGGGGAAAAAAGTGTGTTTTGAAGGAATGTTATGTGGACAAAAAACAAAGTCTTTAACCGCAGAGCATTCATATTAGGTGGTATTCAGCTTACCATTTCTGCGGTTTTTAGTTGCAGGTTATATAATTTACAAATACGAAACAGACAAAAGTACGAAGCACTATCTAATAGTAATAGAATAAGAGTTGCTACTATTATGCCTAAGCGGGGCAAAATTTTAGATAGGAATAGCATTGAACTTGCGGTAAATAAAATTTCGTATGTTGTTTTGTTTGATGGTTCTGGTAAGGAAGTTGATTTGCAGACATTATCAGAAGTCGAGTCTAAGATAGCAAAATCGTCAGAAAAAATAACTGCTCTTTATAAACGTTATTACCCGTTTGGTTCAATGTGTTCTCATGTAATCGGATATACAAAAAGACAGCAAGGCATAAGCGAAGTAGGAATCAGCGGTATTGAATATACATATGATCATATATTGAAAGGCAAGTCAGGAAAATCTGAGCAGGAAATAAATTCTAAAAAACGCGTCATAAAAGAATTATCAAG
Source organism: Wolbachia endosymbiont (group A) of Scambus nigricans (assembly GCF_947251485.1). Lineage (NCBI taxonomy): Bacteria > Pseudomonadati > Pseudomonadota > Alphaproteobacteria > Rickettsiales > Anaplasmataceae > Wolbachia > Wolbachia endosymbiont (group A) of Scambus nigricans. The sequence continues at coordinate 898,401 of NZ_OX366356.1, read as the reverse complement.
CATACCACAACAAGACGGACAAGATGTACAACTGACAATTGATATTAATCTGCAAGAGAAAACCGCAGAGGTATTTAAAGATCACCAAGGCTCCGCAGTGGTAATTGATGTAAATAATGGAGAAATTTTAGCATTATATAATTCACCTTCTTACGATAATAATCTTTTTGCTAGCAGGCTATCAAATGAGACTTGGGAGAGCTTGAATGCTCCTTCATTGCCGCTCGTGAATCGTGCGTTATCATATCAAATTCCACCTGGTTCAATATTTAAAGTAATAGTTGCGCTTGCGGGTTTAAAAGACGGAATAATCACACCAGAAGAAAAATTCTCGTGTAAGGGCTATATGAAAATAGGTGAGCGGAAATTTCGTTGCCTGAAAAGCAAAGTCCATGGATATGTATCTTTAAATGAAGCAATGGCATTATCATGCAACACTTACTTTTATAATATAGGGAAAAAAATAAGTGTAGACTCTCTAGTAGAAATGGCCAGAAAATTTGGTATTGGAAGTGGGCCACTGATTGGAACGTTTAAAGAAGAAGCTCCAGGGTTGTTGCCAGATAGAGATTGGCGTACACGAAAGCTATATTCGCAGTGGTATTTAGGTGACACTATCAACTTAGTTATAGGACAAGGGTATATGCTTACAACACCACTACAGCTTGCAGTTCTTGCAGCGAGGATTGCAACAGGAAAAGAGGTAATTCCCCGCATTAAGATGAATGAAACGATACAAGATTTTCCCGATATTGATGTGGATTGTGAGCATCTTAGCATAGTTCGAAAAGCTATGTTTGATGTGGTGAATTCTAAAACTGGAACCTATAAGAAAGGGCTAAGCGGTATACAAATTGCCGGTAAAACCGGTACACCAGAGATAAACTCTAAGGGTGAAAGTCATAAGTTATTTATCGCTTATGACTCTTACCATAACCCGCGCTATGCAATCTCTGTGTTTATAGAACACGGCAAAGCCCCACGCCAAGATGTTGCTATAGCTAATGAAATATTTCAGTATATGCTTGAAACTATGAGTATTAAACTTCTTGCATAACCATATAACGAACTTTTATTGGGAATAGAAACGAAAAAACTTACTTGACACCCTTCGCCAGCGCCCTTATCATGATAGTGAAGCTATTGTATTTGCTTTCGCCAATCTGCAGATTAAGAGGTAAGGATTACTTAATGTATCGGCGTCTTATGTTCAATTTTTTGCAGTATTGACCTTACCCAGAAAAAGTAGACAGAAAGTTAAGACGTTTTTGCTATGAGAATGATGAATCAAAAAGCTCAGGAATGCAATAGTTATAGCCTTTCTTATAATAGTCCGAATGCGATAAGATATGTGTTTATGGCTATAGCAGGCCAGTAGCATATTACGGTCTGTTCGGATTATTGTAAAAAGAGCTATAATAGTAGAATGTCTACGCTGTTTATTATAAAAAATTTCTATATATTCAAATATTGCGGTTTTAGCTTGTTGTGCAGAGTGTTGTGAAGTATCAATGAGTAACTCTCTCTTAAGTGAACTAAAAAAGCTCTCTGAAACAGCATTATCATAACAACAACCTTTGTGACTCATACTAGAAGTAATATTTTTTGTACTTAGTAAAAATTGATAATTTTTAGAGGTGTATTGCGATCCTTGATCGCTATGAAATAGTAGATTTTTAGCAGATTTGCGCCTACCAATAGCCATGAATAACGCATCTATAGCTCTTTTTACAATAATCCGAACAGACCGTAATATGCTACTGGCCTGCTATAGCCATAAACACATATCTTATCGCATTCGGACTATTATAAGAAAGGCTATAAAACATAAAAAACGCCAATATTTTAAAGCGGATAATAACCACGGGGCTTCTTTTGCCTTTTTTTTATTTGGTAAATTTCTTAATGTTTGTAATTGCAATTTAAGAGACCATAAAGGGTCAGTGCTCCTTTTTCTGTCATCCCAGCGTTAAGCGCTGGTTTCAACATTATATCATGAACTTTCTAAAATTCATTGAACTGTGCTTTCAAACGGTAGTGCCGGGGTGTGAGTATAACGATTATCAGTATATAAAAGTCATAGCAGATAGGCTGGAAGCGGCGAGCGCTGGTGAAGTGAAACGAATAATATTCAATATGCCTCCGCGCTCGATGAAGTCCATGTGCATAAGCGTTGCGTGGCCCGCATGGATACTGGGAAACCAACCAACTGCGAGAATAATAGTTGCAAGTTATTCTCAGCGGCTCAGCGAAAAGCACTCGCTCGACACCAGGTGCGTGATGCAGTCTAGTTGGTATAGAGCGCTATTTCCAGAGATAGAACTATCCAAAGACCAGAATACAAAATATAAATTTCAAACAGTGCAGAGAGGATACAGAATCGCAACATCAGTTGGTGGAACACTAACTGGTGAAGGTGGTGATTTTATCATTGTGGACGATCCGCTCAGTTCTGATCAAGCTTTGAGTGAAACGCTTAGAAAGCGTGCCACAAACTGGTTTGATCAGACTTTAGTAACCAGGCTGAACGATAGAAAAAAAGGAGTCATCGTTCTTGTAATGCACAGGCTACACCAGGAGGACTTAACTGGACACCTTCTCTCCAAGCCAAAAAACATATGGCATCATATTTGTTTGCCAATGATTTCTGAAAATAAGCAGGTTATAGCTCTTTTTACAATAATCCGAACAGACCGTAATATGCTACTGGCCTGCTATAGCCATAAACACATATCTTATCGCATTCGGACTATTATAAGAAAGGCTATATTTATTCAATCAAAAAGCCAATACCTCCCGTTCCTATCATCCGAGTAGCTCAGCACTGTGCGACCAGGCGATTATATAATAAACCAGCGTCACCTGTAAGGATATTATATTCAAGAGAAGAAGGTCAGTTGTTATATCCCCTCGATGGAGGAAAAGAAGAAGTTGAGATAATAAAAGCTGAACTTGGGAGTTACGCTTTTGCTGCTCAATATCAACAAAACCCTCTGCCGCTTTCAAGTGGTATAATTAAACCAGGGTGGTTGAAACGCTATAAAAAATTTCCTGATAATCTCTCGCATATAACACAAAGTTGGGATACTGCGGTTTCAACAAGTAACATGAGCAACTTTAGTGTCTGCATCACCTGGGCAAAAATAGATAATAAATTCTATTTACTCGACGTATATCGCGCAAAGCTTGAGTATCCAAAGCTTAAAGAACAGGTTTTGTCACTAGCTGCAAGATGAACACCACACGCAATTTTAATCGAAGCAAAAACAAGTGGTCAACAATTGGTGCAAGAGCTAAAGACAAACAGTGATTTACCGATTATTGAAATAGTGCCACATGATGACAAGCTCACTCGATTTCATCAAATTGTTCCGATTATAGAGTCTGGCAAGGTTTTTCTGCCGCACCAAGCAGTATGGCTGAACGATTTTGAGTATGAGATTTTAATGTTCCCAGAAACGCGCCACGACGACCAAGTGGATAGTACCGTGCAATATTTGCAGTGGGTGAGAAACAGTACCTCCAGGGTTGCAGCTATACGAGCATTGTGATTTGAGTCTACCAGTACTGGGATGACAGCTAGGAGACAACCGTCATCCCGCTGCTTGTTAGCGGGATCTAGAGATACCGCGGCGGTATGACGTAGGACTGCTGTTATTCCAGTGTCTGGGCACTGCCGTCTTGGATGGAAAGGCTGGATCCAAGTAGTCAGCTACTCGTATGACATCTTTGTGTTTGAGGCAAAACCAGCTATAACATTTCTTCGCAAACAAATGTTCGTACAGTTGTGGGTCGTGCACAACTCTATTCCTATAGTGAGTAGCTCCCTCCTATCTTATTTATATCATATTTTTAACTTACCCAATAACATAAATTACTTTAGCTATGCTATAGCTAAAGTGGCTTAGGTTTACTTACAATTTGAAAAACAACAAATTCGTCATTCCGCTACTCGTTAGCGCTGCGGCGGTATGATGTAGGGAAACCTTTCTTGGGTTAGCTATATCAATAGCATTGCTTTAAAAAGAGTGCCCATATTTTCAGTCAACCTTAAGAATTCACTAAAGATCCTATTCTTTTGTTCATCACTTGCGCTTTTCATTAAAGCCAGGGTTCTTTCTTTTATGCCAAAAAGATATAAAAATTCTCTTTGAGTTAAAATCTCGCAATCTACGTGTTTTAATGAATCTTTTAATGCTTGAAAGTTTACAAGTGCGGTAATATCACTATTACCAACATTCTCAAGAAAATTAGCATACTTATGTTGTTTTATCGATTGCAAAGTGCTCTTATATGCGGGGTATACATAACCGTAATCTACAATCAAAGCAGCTCCTTTATTATTATATATCTTCTTCTCAAGTTTTTTTAATATTTCAACCCCAACTGAACATATTTCCACCACTGCACCATTAAAAAATTTTCCATTTGTCATCTGAGTAGCTGACACTGGAATCCATGATTCTTTTTTTCTGGATTCCAGTGTCACGCACTGGCATGACACCAAGAGACTGCCATCATCTTGTTTTGTCACCATATTTTCATACCACCCCTCATCATGATATACAAACTGATCTATCGGAAGAGCGTCAAAGAACTCATTTGCTAAAAAAATGGTAGGTTGTTCTGGTAGGTTGTCAATATTTTTGTGCCAATTAACATCTAAGCTTTTTAATTTTTCCTTTTGTATCTTTCGTAAAGTAGGGCTTATTTCAACTAAGTGGATCAACATTGAATTAAAAAAGCTGCTGTATTTTTTAGTGACTCTTATTATATCGTGAATGAGTGTTCCTTTGCCTGGACCAAGTTCAACTAGAGAAAATTTTGATGGCTTTCCTAATTTTTCCCATGTATGCATTATCCAAACTGCAATTACTTCACCAAATAATTGGCTGATCTCAGGTGCGGTAGTAAAATCACCATCCTTACCAAGCGGTAATTTACTTGTATAATAGCCGTATTTTTCATGGTACAAAACGGCATTCATGAAATCACTGATGGATATTGATCCTTGACTTTTGTCAATTAATTCGTGTATATAAGTGAGCATGTTATTAATAAATGTTTAACTATAGCGTGCCATAACATAAAATAGTAGAGTATTTATATATATAGTATACACTTAAGTTTGTGAGTAATAGTGCTTCAGTTATGGACGACAAAAACACCGATTATGTTGCCCTTATAGCTCAAGATGATAGTATTGAATACAAATTTGAAGAAGCTGTCAATTTTATAGAAAACAAGGTTATAAATGCTGATGGGCTAACTTTAGCGGAAGTGTTTCAAGTGCTAGTTCAAATGCTAGATGGTGATCTAGCATTGGTAAAAAAAGTACTAGGATATGCTAATATTATGGCAAAGCATGGAATGAAGGTAGCAAAAGAGTCGCAATTAAGCAGAGCTGATGTTCGCCGAGCTTTGGAAGGTAGAGAAAGTGTTGTCAATAGACAAGATTTTATAAAGAAACCACCTCTTCCACCTGCTATAAAATCGACCAAAAAGAAAAGTAGAGGTCTTTAGATGGCTGAATCTATAAAAAAATTTACTGTACAATGTGACTTCAAAGGACAAAGTTCACCTTTTGCAATATACATAGGAAATCCAAAAAGTGATGCTCATCCAATTCATCATCAAGATTCCTGGCTTGTAAAAGAACGTGGAGGGAATATTCCTAATAAAGTAAAAGAAAGTCTACAAAAATTATATAAACTATCTCAAGAAAATGGAGTCTCTTTCTCAGAGTTATGCGCGTATGCCATTACTGTGGTTAGTAATAATGATAAAAAAAGTGACGACAAGGAGTAAGATAGTTTAATCCCTCAATATTTCATTTATAGAGATTTTCGATCTCGTCTTTTCATCCACTTTTTTTACTATGACTGCACAATAGGTTGAAATATTATTTTTAGATGGAATAGACCCTGGTACCACTACAGAATAAGGTGGCACTTCGCCGTAAAATACCTTGCTAGTTTCTCTATCAATAATCTTTGTTGATGCCCCAATAAACACACCTATGCCAAGGACTGATCCTTCTCTCACTACCACACCCTCGGCCACTTCGCTACGTGCTCCAATAAAGCAATTATCTTCTATAATGACAGGTGAAGCTTGAATAGGCTCAAGAACTCCACCTATTCCCACTCCACCGGAAATATGACAGTTTTTTCCTATTTGCGCACAGCTACCAATCGTTGACCAGGTATCTATCATTGTTCCTGAATCAACATATGCACCAACGTTGATAAAACTTGGCATTAGAACAACATTTGTACCTATATAAGCAGATCGGCGAACAAAACACCCAGGAACTACTCTAATTTTTAACCGGCGAAATTTCTCCTCATTCCATTCACTAAACTTGTTACCGATCTTATCAAACCAGCAATTAGTATTATCTATTATTTTATTTTCTTCGGTGAGAAAATGTAATAATATTGCCTGCTTTATCCACTTATGTACTACCCATTCTCCACTTGATAGCTTTTCTGCTACTCTAATTTTGCCACTATCAAGGAGCTCAATTACCTCTTTAATTGCTATTCTTGCTGTTTTCTTTAGATTACAGTCATTAAATTTTTCTCTATTTTTCCAAATATCTTCTATCTCACTCTGTGCTTTTTTTAGTTGCAAACCTTCCATTTGTTATATATATATTGATATTAAATTTGTAGCTCGTATCATTTGGGCTTGTTACTACTTTATACGTAAGTACTATGAAAATACAATGTTATAATTGTACTAAGACTTATTTAGTATCTCACGAGCAAATAGGTGCATCTGGAAGAAAGGTAAAATGTACGAACTGCAATCACATATGGTATGAATATCTAGAAGAAGTGTCAAACAAACAGCACTCTGCTAATATACAGGAAAAAAAAGTTAGTGGAAGGAATTTTTTACAAAATCTAGCATTTACCACTCTAGCTTTTGCAACAGCTACAGGGTTATGCGTCGTAATTGCTAACGGCATCTTTCCTAGAGAGATGAACAAAGCATACAAAACGATCAGTTCATATAAGGATTCAATAAGCTATAAATTAGGGTACAAAAAAGAACAAACAGAAAGTCCAAATGTAAAAAAACTTGCTGTAAATAAGTTTTATCAAGACTACCTTTTTTTATCTAATTTAAGATCTAGTTAAATAGGCATACCGATATCGGTCTCTAGCTACTCAGATGGTGCTTAGGGTGACAGAGTTTTAAAAATAAGTTATTTTTTAGCAAAAAAGGCAGCTCATGAGTATTAAAATTGCACCTTCTATACTTTCAGCAGATTTTGCAAAATTAGGGGAAGAAGTAAGAAAAATTAGCGATTTAGGTGTGGATTACATACACATAGACGTTATGGATGGGAATTTCGTTCCAAATATTACAATTGGTCCTAGCGTTGTTTCTGCAATACGTAAATATAGCAATCTTCCTTTTGATGTGCATTTAATGGTCAAATCTCCTGGTAACCACATTGAAAGCTTTATAAATGCTGGTGCTGATATTATCACTGTACATGCAGAAGCAGAGATACACCTTGAGAGGTTGATAAGAAAGATAAAGTCATACAAAAATGTAAACGACGAAAAAAAACCGATTCAAGTTGGAGTTTCAATTGTTCCTTCAACTTCTCCAAGTGTGCTTGAATACATAATACATGAGCTAGATATTGTGCTGATTATGACAGTCAACCCTGGCTTTGGAGGGCAGGAATTTATTCATTCACAGTTGAACAAGATATCTACTATAAAAAAAATGATACAGGAGCGTAATCTTAAAACACAAATTTCAGTAGATGGTGGAATTAACTTTTCTAACGCAGCTGATATAATAAAAGCAGGTGCTGATATTTTAGTTGCGGGATCGGCGATATTCAAGGCTGAAGATATTAAGAAGGCCGTAACCGATCTTAAAAATCTATTGTTGTGACCCTATATAGCTAAAGTGGCTTAGGTTTACCTACAATTTGAAAAACAACAAATTCGTCATTCCGCTACTCGTTAGCGGAATCTATGCTGAGATACCGCGGCGGTATGACGTAGAAAAACCTTTCTTGGGTTGTATCCGTTCAGCTAAGCGGTGTGAGAGATGATAGATAAGAGGTTTTGGAAAGCCCATTTGTTTCCATGTCAAGTATAGCTCTTTTTACAATAATCCGAACAGACCGTAATATGCTACTGGCCTGCTATAGCCATAAACACATATCTTATCGCATTCGGACTATTATAAGAAAGGCTATATAATGAAATTATCCGTTCAAGTTCCCCGCTTCGATTGGGTAAAATATGAATTTTTGCGATAAACGACATAATGCCGTATCTGCTGTTCAGCATGGTTGTTTGTCAGCGGAATGTTTTCTGGGTCATCTAAAAAATTCCACATTATTCTTTCAGATTTCAAAATATTTTTTGCAACTCGAGAAGCTCCAATTGCTTCAGGTAAACGGCTTCAAGTAATACCTTGTACGTTTTCGCAATTTTCTGGCACGTCTGGTAAATCTAAAAACATCTATCTCATTTTTTAGCAAGGCCTTTTTTAGTGCAAATAATTCAGTGGCTACGTTTCTTAAGTATAGCTCTTTTTACAATAATCCGAACAGACCGTAATATGCTACTGGCCTGCTATAGCCATAAACACATATCTTATCGCATTCGGACTATTATAAGAAAGGCTATAGTTGTATGCTGCGTACCTGTCGTAAGCTATTGCGATTGCAGAACTTACTATTTTGTAAAACCTTCATTCCTCTTGACTCTGTCAATTTTATAAAACTTGCTGTATTACTGGCAAACATCCAGCACCAACCAAGTTTACCTTTGTTATAATGGCTCGTTTCATCGATATGCAGAACTTCACTTTTACTTACTTCTTGCTCGATTTGCTCATATGCTTCTTGGCATTTTTCTGCAACTCTAGCCTCGCTATTTGACACGCTACCAACACTGATGTCCAGGTTGAAAATATTTTTTATAATATTTGCTACTTCTCTTTTCGAGTTCTTGTAAAATCCGCTCAGCGCCGCAATTGTTGACTTAACTTTTGGACCAAATGTATCCGCAGTAACACCTTCTGGTAGCCTGCTACTTTTTCTTTTTCCACACTTGCAACAGCGGCCATTGGTATTCCACAACATAAGCTGGCAAATCAACTTTTTGATGAATGTATGGCTCTTTCGATATCGGAATTTCTCCTCCGCACTCGCAAGAACTCTATTTTCACCACTTCATCTGCTTCCATTTTAGGGCGATACTTTCCTTCATGCCCAATCTGTGCCCCTATTTTCCTGTCACTTTTTTTCTTTTTCTTCTTTAGCTTGTATAACTCTTTTGAGCTCGGTATCGATGAATTTTGTGAATTCAGACCTAGTCTTTCTTTCAATTCAGCATTTTCGATTCTTAGCGCCTTATTCTCAGATCTAAAATTTTCGTTTTCTATCTCTAACCTCTTTATCTCTGCTTTTAGTTGCTCTATCTCTATTTTAAAGCTTTCACAGAGCTTGAGAAGACTAGCTAGTAGATCAGACATATTTACCACACATACTACTTGTGATATTATGTTTTTAGCACTCCTTGTCTACTTTTTATTTTACCGCTCCGCTGAACGGATACCTTTTTTTTACTGTTTGAGTATGTAAGGATTATGACGACCTATCCCAAACCTCAACTATATCCTCACTAAACTCTATTATCTTTGTTTTTTTAAACTGATAACAGTTGTTAATGAATTGAATCCCTAAATCTCCTACAAAAGGAGTGGCATCATTGCCTAAAATTTTACCACTGCGGCATATTATCAACCTGTCGATTAAATTACACTTTAATAGTTCTGTGATTAACACTCCTCCACCTTCAACTAATAATCTTGTTATACCAATTTCTGAAACAAGTTTTAATGCCATGTCCTTTAGGCAAACCTTACCTGCGTTGCTTGAATTAACTACTAAGTAGTTAATGTTTTTTATTTTTTTCTCTACTTCTTTATTTGTGATGACCCAAGTTATTACTTTGTCTGCAGTCTTTGCAATGTTATGCTCTTCCTTTAATCTCCCTTGACTATCTATAATTAGCCTTATTGGCGATCTACCTCCGAGTCCTGGTAATCTGCAAGTTAAGAGTGGATCATCATTAATAAGAGTATTGCTGCCAATCATAATTGCATCATATTTCGTTCTGAGCTCATGCACCCAGTTTCTCGTATTTTCACTTGTTATCCATTTGCTATCGCCTGTAAATGTTGCGATTTTTCCGTCAAGAGTTGTTGCGACTTTGCAAGCTATAAATGGTCTATGTAATTCTTTAGTGGTGAAAAAACCGACATTCAGTTCTTTTGCCTCTTTTTGCATAATACCTTGCTCAACTTCAATTCCTGCTTCTTTCAGAGCTTTCATGCCTCTGCCTGAAACTCTACTATCTGGGTCAATAGTTGCAATTACTACTCTTTTTATGCTAGCTTTTATGATTTTTGCAGTGCAAGGCCCCGTGACTCCGTGATGACAACATGGCTCAAGAGTGATATATATAGTTGCGCCATGAGTTGAATCTTTAGCGTTTTGCAAAGCGACTACCTCCGCATGCGGACGCCCACCAATCCCTGTGTATCCCTCACTAACAATTGTACCATCCTTTACAATAACACACCCGACAGCAGGATTTGGTGCAACATTTCCAAGATTTTTTTCTGCAAGCCTTAATGCAATTGACATGAAATGATCATCAGTCATTAGAAAGAAGTCATTTCGTATGAGGTATCAAAAATTCTTCTGTGCTCGTGTATAGCAAATCTATCTGTCATACCTGAGATATAGTCACATATTATTACTGAACGCTGAGATTCACAAGCGAGTTTGCTCCACTCTGTGGGAAGTAATCCTGGGTTTTCATAAAAACATTGAAAGAGTTCCTGTATTATGCGTTTTGCTTTTTTCATCGTTCTACTCAGTTTATAGCTTCTGTATATTTTCTCCATGTTGAATCTTTTCATTTCTTTTGTAGCATTCGCAACTTCTGGTGAAAATGTGACTAGCATTTTATTTAGACTTCTTACGTCTTCTACGCTTTTTATTTTGTGATCTTCAATATTTCTTTCAGTCTGAGAAACAACATCACTTATCATAGTTCCTATAGTTCCACTCAGTGATTCATGTATGAGTTTGCTCTGAGGCAATTCTGAATATCTGCTCCTTATGTCTTTAAACATTTTTTCAATTAAAGGAACATTCAGCAAATCTTCGATGGTTACTAAATTCGCCCTGAGTGCATCATCAAGATCGTGAACACTGTAAGCAATATCATCGGCAATTGAAGCAACTTGCGCTTCAATGCTTGAAAATTCTTCAAGTTTTAGATCATATTTTTTGTTGTATTCTAATAACAGCTGATTACTTGTAGAAGACTCCGCGTTTTGACCAAGCAAGGGACCGTTATGTTTTGCAACTCCTTCAATCACCTCCCAACTTAGATTCATACCATCAAAATCAGCATGTTTTTGTTCAAGATAAGTTAAAATCCTTATAGCTTGAACATTATGATCAAACTCATACTTCTCGTTATCAAGATTCAAATCTTGAATTGATTTCTTTAGAGCATCTTCACCTGCATGACCAAATGGAGGATGACCAAGGTCATGTGCAAGCGCTATGCATTCAGTGATATCCTCATTTAAGCCAAGTCTACGCGCAATGGACCTTGCAATTTGTGCAACTTCAAGGCTATGAGTAAGCCGAGTGCGATAGTAGTCGTGCTCATAATTGATAAAAACTTGTGTTTTGTACTCCAATTTTCTAAACGCATTAGAGTGAATGATACGGTCCCTATCACGCTGAAAGCAGCTGCGATTCTCATCTTCTGGCTCTTTGAAGTATCTCCCTTTTGTTTTGCTTGGAAAACATGCATAATTTAATAGAAAATTATTGTTTGACATGTAAAATTTCTACTATAATAAGTTATCAATAATAAACGGTGGTTACTATGTCAACAAATTACAACATCAACTTAACTGATAATGCACTAAAAAAAATCCACTCTCTTGCAGAGCAGGAAGGAGATAAGAGTTCCGTTTTACGGGTTGCAGTTTCAGGCGGTGGATGTTCTGGCTTCAAATACAATTTTCTTATGGATCAAATGAATAAAAATCTATCTTTGGATGATGAAGATGATGATTACGATGATAAGTTTGATGACGAAGACGAAGATGATGATTATGAAGAAAGCGAGGACTATAGAAGCCATTCCAGTTTTAGCGAAAAAGGTAAAGATATAGTAATTAATGATGAAAATGGTAATCCTGTATTAATGGTTGATAATTGTTCAGCAAAATTTTTAAATAACTCAGTTATAGATTATACTGAGGATCTCAGTGGTTCTGGTTTTCAAATAAAGAATGCCTTTGCTAAGTCTCAATGTGGTTGTGGTAACAGTTTTTCGGTTTAATTATTACTAAAACTTAGATGCCTTCTGGATCTTTTAAACATGGGTGGTAATGTAGCACTAGAACTAACTTCCGTAGATAAAAGCTTCAAGAACAGTTCTGCTGTTGTAAAGGATATCAACTTAAGTGTCACAAGAGGGCAAGTAGTAGCGCTGATTGGCGATTCAGGTGCAGGGAAAACAACTATATTGCAAATCGCAGGCTTGTTGGACAAGCCAACTTCAGGTATAGTTACGATAGATGGAATAAATTGCACACAAGCCAGTAATAAGCATAAAACTCATGTAAGAAGAAATTTTCTTAGTTTTGTTTATCAATTTCACTATTTGTTACAAGAGTTATCGGTGTTGGAAAATATTATGCTTCCTCAACTCATTGCAGGAAAAAGCAAAGCTGAAGCAAAAAAAAATTCGCAAGCAATGTTGGAAAAATTTGGTCTGGAAAACAAAGCAAGTAGCATGGTATCTGAAGTTTCGGGTGGGGAAAGGCAGAGAGTTGCAATTGCAAGAAGCATTGTAAATTCTCCAAAGCTTTTACTTGCAGATGAGCCAACAGGAAACTTAGATCCAACAAATTCTTTTAACGTGTTTTTACTTCTACATTCATACGTAAAGGAAAATAACAGCTCTATGCTTATAGTAACACACAATCATCTCCTTGCAGAAAAGGCAGACTGCATTTTCCAATTGAGAGATCGATCATTAGTGAAGTTGTGAATAGGAAAAATAGCACAATTTCTATGCCTTATACTTATCTAACCAATGATCATTAACAGAGTACAACTCGCATGAAATGCTTTCATTGCTTTTTATACACGGACTTTTTAACTTACGCTGTTTACTTAGGGAACACCCCGATAACATAAACACAGCTAAAATAAAAAATAATAGCTTTTTAAACATAACAAAACCTTTTCATTTATATTACTACACTCATTTCTCTTGTTTGTAAAGATTAGGCATATTCTTTTACCCTTACCTCTTTTTTGACCTTTTGAAAAGAAATAGTTGCACTATTCAAGCGCAGTTTTATATAATTGTCCACGATTTGAGCCACTTCCTCTTCTTTATCCTTTAGAAAGTGATTAGTATCATCTATTATATGGTATTTCATGTGATCACTTCTTACTGAATTTATCAACCTTTTTGCTAATTCTGTTACATCGCTTTCTTCTGAGATTGTATCATTACTGCTTTGTATTATAAGCCCAGAAACTGGACAGGGAGAAAGAAAAGAAAAATCGTACTTAGTTACCGGAAGAGAAAGAGCAATAAAACCCACTATCTCAGGGCGGCGCATTGTTAGCTGCATAGCCACCCATGCTCCAAAAGAAAAACCAGCGATCCAAATTGGAACATTGCTAGGATTATGTTCCTGAAGCCAATCAATGGCTACCGCAGCGTCAGTTAATTCTCCTATACCCTTATCAAAAGTTCCGGTAGATTTTCCCACACCACGAAAGTTAATCTTCAATGCAGAAAAATTGTTATCGATAAAAGACGTATATGTACTATGTACAATTTTACTATCCATATTACCACCATATTGAGGATGATGATGTAAAACCAGCACAACCGGCGCGTTGGCATCTTTGCTTTGGTGGTATTCACCTTCTATCTTTCTTGTTGCATTATTCAAAAAAACTTCAACCATGGTAACCCCTAATAAGAACCCGCTTGACAGGTATTAATGACGTGAGTTATTAATTGTGTATTAATTTCGCTGTTTTTGCAATAAATTTTTTATCGTGTTAAAGCTAACGTACATAGTTATGGCTATAGTTGATGGTAAACTTATTTAAGTGACAGATGAGTCCATTCTCTTTAGAAAATAGTGGTTGCGTATATGCTGATTACAATGCAACTGCTCCAATTAGTGAAAATGTAAAAAAAAGTATATTTGAGGTCTTGTTAAAACAAACGCTCAATCCATCATCACTACATAAAAGAGGACAAGAAGCGAGGAAGATTCTTCAGGATGCAAGAGATAACGTACGTGGTGCTATTGGCGTCTCAAGTGATAAAGAAATAGTTTTTACGTCTGGTGCAACTGAAGCGAATAACCTTGTTATGAGAGGAATAGCAGGCTACCTGCATATAATTTCAGCTATAGAGCATCCTTCAATTCTTAATTCTGCATGTAATCCATATATAATACCTGTTAATCAGGAGGGCATTGTTGACTTTTTAGAGCTAGAAAAAATTCTAAGCGAACTTAAAGGAAACAAAGCAATAGTTTCAGTTATGATGGCAAATAACGAAACCGGAGTTATTCAACCTATTGAGGAAATAGCTAAAATAGTACACAAGTTTGGAGCAATTTGCCACACTGACACTGCTCAAAGTGTTGGGAAAATTAAAGTTAATATGGAAGATCTAGGAGTGGATTTACTCACTTTATCCGCCCATAAATTTGGCGGTGTAGCAGGCAGTGGAATTTTAATATTCAATAAAGAACTTGCGATAGAACCTATTATAATAGGTGGTGGACAAGAGAAGGGATTTCGTGGTGGTACGGAAAATATTGTTGCAATTGCAGGCCTTTCTGCTGCACTGCAAAATATTCCAGATCTTCTATCAAAAATGGATGAAGTAAAGGAGCTACGCGATCAATTAGAGTGTGAATTATTAAATCTTGCCAGTGACATAAGAATCTTCGGTAAAAACTCTAAGAGGCTGCCAAACACAAGTTTTATTTATATGCCAGGAGTAAAGAGTGATGTGCAGCTTATGCATTTTGACTTGAATCATATTGCAGTTAGTAATGGCTCCGCATGTTCTTCTGGAAAAGTTGAGCCTTCCCATGTTTTGCTTGCAATGGGGGCAACAAAAGAGCAAGCAGAGTGTTCAATTAGAATCAGTATAGGTCCAGAAACTAAACCACAAGACATAAAAAAAATAGTGGATTGTTGGTATAATATCTACAAGCAGAACTCCTTGGTATAGATAATACGTGATATCATGCAGGGAGCTATAAATTAGATGTAAAAAATTCCTTTACAAGTTTCGCCAGCCCCCTTATCATAACAGTGAAGCTATTTATTTATCTTCGCAATCTGTGCAGGTTAATGACAAAAAACTTAGGGTATTTGGCGTCTCATGTTTAATTTTTCGCACTACGTGCATCGCATGTCTTTAAAAATTTTTAGGTTTTTACCTATATAAGCCGAAATGCGCTTACAAAGCGTTTGAGACAGCAAAAAACGTCAAATTGACAAGGGAGAATTTGAATGCTAGCTAC
Source organism: Wolbachia endosymbiont (group A) of Scambus nigricans (assembly GCF_947251485.1). Classification (NCBI taxonomy): domain Bacteria; kingdom Pseudomonadati; phylum Pseudomonadota; class Alphaproteobacteria; order Rickettsiales; family Anaplasmataceae; genus Wolbachia; species Wolbachia endosymbiont (group A) of Scambus nigricans. The sequence goes on along the minus strand of NZ_OX366356.1, from coordinate 882,741 downwards.
TACGGGGTTTCTTTGCCTTTTTTCCTGCTTAGTAAATTTCTTAAACACTTGCGGTGTAGGTTAGTTGCAAGTTAAAAGCAGCTAAATCGCTCTTAATCAAGCGTTTTAGAATAAAAAAAACGCCGATATTTTAGTACATAGTAAATAGCCAACCACCACGGGGCTTCTTTTGCCTTTTTTTTATTTAGTAAATTTCTTAAATATTTATGGCTAAAGCAATTTAAGAGACTGAAAATGGTGTCATTTCAGTGCCCCTGTAATGTCATCCCAGTGCCCTGACTACTTGGATCCAGGAATTTTATTAAGTTGGTGAGCATAAAAATAGCTGTTTTACGTTAAAATACAATGTTTTGATGATTATGGAAAGGCTGGATTCCAGTGCCAAGCACTGGAATGACATCCTCCCTTATGGAAATTGCTCTCAAATCACAATGTTCGTACAGCTATGGAATGAATCGCGGTATGACGGTCATCAGTAAACATGAATTACTTTAACTATGCAATCAGGCTTCCTAAAAACACTTTGTAGCCAATCAATTCTTGAGTATAAAAAGAATTCCTTTAATAATAAGGTATGCTAATCAGGAATTTAATAAAACAAGCAACTCAAGTAGGAAGCAGTGAAAATGCAATACGGTATGTCGAATATCTCTATCAATTTGAGAAGTTTAGAAACACATTAAACCTCACTTTATCACTAATAAAGCAAAACAGGCTCTCATTTGAAATATACCAAGAGGGATTAGTGGATATGGAAGAGGGAGTGTGTAAGACAATCAGGTCTTCCAGTGTAAATAGATATGTTATTGTACTGAGGAAGTCAAACCCATACATTATAGTGCATGAACTTTCACACATGGTTGAAAATGAACTGAACTTAAGTTTGGAACAGGAATTTCTCCATAAAGTTTACCAGGATATTGAGCAGAACCTAAAGCAAGCAAGTATTCTTGTGCAGAAAATTATCGGCCAAGTTATATTTAAGGAGATACAGGCTTATCAAACTGCAAAATCACGTGCATCTGAATTATTTGCACGCTATTTTGAGCTATTTGCTTGGGCGCAGGAGGTTTACCCTAAAGATAAAGAATACTTAATCCGCACTCAAGACTTAAACAAAGTGTTCCTTGCTACTGGCCAATGGAAAAAGAGCTACCTTGATTCACAAATGATGGAGAGAATAGATAAGGAAATCAAGGAATACAGCAATAAAACTGCCACTAAAGACGTAACCAAAGTGCAAAGCAGTTGGACTAATAAATTTTCTCCTGGGGGCAAAAAAATTAGCTCTATATTTGGAGATGATGATTAGCTTATAGTGCAGGTTTTCCTAGGTCATCCCGCGATTCATTCCACGACTGTACGAACGTCTAGTTTAGTGATAAAATGTATATAACTATTGATGTCATTCGAGCATTTACATTTGTTACATCAGCACTCACATTTGTCATCTCAGTCTCCTCTTTCTGTCATCCCAGTGCGTGACACTGGGATGACACCATCATAAAGGAATCAGTGTCAGCTACTTTCATGACACCATTCTTTTTTCTGGATCCAAGTAGTCAGGGCACTGGGATGACGAGAGAGGAGACCTGGAATAACGAGAAAGTGCTCCATCTCAATAGCGCAATGTTCATACGATTGTAGATTCATTCGCGGTATAGATCCCGCTAACAAGCAGCGGGATGACGGTTGTCGGTAAATCTTTTAGCTGTAGAAGTTATAGCCTTTCTTATAATAGTCCGAATGCGATAAGATATGTGTTTATGGCTATAGCAGGCCAGTAGCATATTACGGTCTGTTCGGATTATTGTAAAAAGAGCTATAACTTCTACAGCGTTTCAAGATATAGTTTTGATAATAAAGTGCTCGAATATACATGAAAACCATTTTAGCTGTTGAAACAAGCTGCGACGAAACTGCAGTAGCGATTGTAAATAGTGACAAGCAAGTCCTTGCTCACGAAATTCTCTCCCAAGCAGAACACAAAAAACGTGGTGGGGTGATCCCTGAAATAGCTTCACGTGCTCATATGAAGCATTTAAGTGGTCTAATAAAAAGCGCCGTGGAAAAATCTAACCTTAACTTTTGTGACCTCAATGCAATTGCAGCAACATCAGGACCAGGACTCATAGGTGGATTAATAGTTGGTACAATGATGGCTAAAGCAATTGCGCATGTAGCACAAAAACCGTTCATTGCAGTGAATCACTTAGAAGCGCATGCATTGGTTATTAGGTTACGGCATGAGGTAAAATTTCCATTTTTAGTCCTACTAATATCAGGTGGTCACTGTCAATTTTTAATTGCACAGGATGTAGGTAAATACATTAAACTTGGAGAAACGCTCGATGATTCACTAGGAGAAGCATTTGATAAAGTTGCTAAGATGCTGGGTTTAAGCTACCCAGGAGGCCCATTAATTGAAAAGTTGGCTAAAAAAGGCAATGGCACAAGATTCAAACTGCCAAGGGCAATGATAAAACGTTCTGGATGTAACTTTTCGTTTTCTGGAATTAAAACAGCAGTAAAAAACTTAGTGCAAGAACTGAAAATGAGCGAGCAAGATGTGTGTGATGTATGTGCTTCGTTTCAAGAGTGTATTAGTGACATACTGCTGGACAGGGTTAGTAATGCGATTATTATAGCCGAATCTTTAAATATCAAAATCAATGACTTTGTGATTACCGGCGGAGTTGCAGCAAATAATTTCTTGAGAGAAAAATTAAAGCAACACATAAACTTAAACATATTTTTTCCTCCCAACAACCTATGTACAGATAATGCAATAATGGTTGGATGGGCAGGAATTGAAAGGTTACAGAAAAATTATATAGATCCACTTAATTTTGCACCAAGACCTAAGTGGGAGTTAGAGAGTTATTAAAAGCTCTCAATTCTGAATTATAGCTAAAGTGACTTAGGTTCTCTAATTGCACATAAGTCAACAATAATTTTCACACAAATCAAAACAGCATATCTTCTCCATAATCCTTGGTAATTTTACATAAGTTAAAAGTAGCATATGGTTCTTTCCGCGGTCTGAGATGACAATAAATTTGTCAAGCCGCATTATATAGCCTTTCTTATAATAGTCCGAATGCGATAAGATATGTGTTTATGGCTATAGCAGGCCAGTAGCATATTACGGTCTGTTCGGATTATTGTAAAAAGAGCTATACTTCTACATTCCGCTGGTCCCATCTTTGATATGCTGCCATGCCGATCAACTTCTCCAGAAGAATATTACCTTGGTGTCAACCCTATATATTCTCCAACTGTATCAGATTTCTCAAACCTATGTGGGTTATCAATTGCAGCTTTATACGTCATTGCTACTATAATCCCCACTCCTGGAACAGTAGTTAACAATTTACAATCATCGTCTTTTTCACCTTGTTCTGAAAGCATTTTGTCAAGCTTTCTTAATGACTGTTCTATTGCTTCCAAACTACAAACTAACGCTTCAATTGAACTCCTACTGATTTCATCCAAATTATTTATTGCCTCTTGTATTCTTAAAGCGAAAGTTTCAAATTTTGATCCTTTATCGACCATGTATCTTCAACAACCCTCTTATTGTTCCAATAACCTGCTGTTTGCTACACATTAGCTGTCTTCTGCTTCCAAGCGCTATTTTAATTTGACAACTGATTTTACTAACACTTCTCATCATCTGCGCTATACCCCCTCGCATCGTTTTTATCATTCTTATTGATTCTTGCAGACAACGCTGCTGCCATATGCCTTGCATCTACACAAATTACTGGTAATCCAAAACTCCTTAACTCTTTGCACATTGATATTGACAACTATCCACTTTCTATTCCTATGGGTTCGTATTTTTTGCCTTGGCTAATCTGCTATTGCCTTACTTTCGCTTGCAACAACTTCTTCCTTAACAACTTTTCCTTTCTCATCAACGATACTTATAAAAGTTTCTTTTAATGAGATCGCTATAATATTTCATGACCTACTGTAAAAGTTTAAATTATTTTTGAAGAACCAATTCATTGAATTTGTTACTTCGTGCTAAAATAATGGACTCCATCATTCAATAGCAATTACAGTATGTTTAGCTATAATTTGAAAAACAAAAATTCGTCATTCCGCTACTAGTTAGCGGGATCTAGAGGTACCGCGGCGGCATGACGTAGGATTGCTGTCATCCCGCTGCTTGTTAGTGGCTAAGAGATACTGTGAATAAATCACGGTATGACGGTTAAGTATCCCGCTACGTGTTAGCGGCTGAGATAACGCGAATAAATCGCGGGATGACGTGTTGCTTGGGTCAGCTATAGAAGCAAAACTCATCATTTTGAAAGAGGAGGAGATTTTTCCGGACCCTCATCAGGGATTGATTTTGGATCTGATAATTCTGTATTTACCTTGATTGGCTCTAATGGAGTTTTCTGCTCTTCGGGTTTATCATCTGGAATTGGAACAGGCCAATCCATAATGTTTTGCGGTATAACTTCTGCTTCTTTAGCTTCTTTTTGACCTGTTGAAGATGATGCATCAACTCCTGCATTTTTAGTAACTTCTTGTTTGAGTTGTTTATTTTCTTCTTGTAATTGCTTTAAATTTTTCTTTAACTCGTCAATCTCTCTTATTTTTTGTTTTAATTGTTCAGATATAGTTAGTTTGTCTCTAGTCAATTTTTTGTTTTCTTGTCTTAACCCACTAGCTGTTCTGCTTGAGTTGTTGTTTACAGCTTGTATACCTTGGTCTTGCTGCTGCATGCTTGTTCCTCTACTTTCATATTCAACTTCAGTTTGAGTTGTCTGACCTTTTTCCTGCTGTAATATGTTCTGCAGTTGCTCTAGGCTCTCTTTGGCAGATTTCAACTCTTCTTGTAACATATCTTCCTTTTCCTTAAGCTGACGTTGAAGCTTTTCTATTTCCCCCTTCGTATTTTCTTCGCTTAGCTCATCTGCAAGTGATCTTCCAGGTTCAAGTTGTCGAATTTTCCTCTCTAAGTCTTCCTTCTCTCTCTGTAATCCATTTAATTCTTTAGACAATTGGTTCGCCGTTTCAGCCAATGTATTGTTTTCCTTTTTTGTTTCCATTAACTGTTCTGCCAACTGCTTTTTATGATCATCGTTTAAACCTTCCACTATTTTCTTCAGGTCATTCTCCAAATTTGCATTCTTTTCCTTTAGTACAGTTAAATTAGCTTCACTTTGCTTCAATTTTCTCTGTAATTCTTTATTTGCCTCATTTGTTTCACCTTCCTTATCTTTCAACTGATCATTTAAGTTCTTTATTACATCATTTTTATCCTGTAGTTCTTCCTCTTGTTCCTTTATTCTTTGACCTCTTTCAAATATCGCTCGCTGTTGTTCATTGACTTTATCTCTCAAGGAGTCACGTTCTAATCTTAGATCCTCAAGCTGCTTTGCCTGCACTGCAAAATATTTAGCAAATGTTTCTTTTTCTTCCTCTAATTCCTCAACTTCATCTTTTAATCCTTCTTGCTCATACTCTTCTTCATCACCAGACATATCATCCTCAAATATTTCATCTTCATCACTAAATTCACTGCTGGTGGATATAGAACTTCTACGTGAAGAAGGTGTCCTAGGAGAGGAATACCCACTGCTGCTTGGTATAGGTGACTGTGGTGATATATGTAGATCTTTTGTAAATATTTCCTCTGCTGGTACCTGCTGATCGTCTACACTCTTGGATATGTCAGTAAAAGCTTGATACAGAGTTTTTCCGTTGATAAAAACTTCTTTATTTTGTCCAACTAACTTTAATGCTTCTTCTGAACTCGTTATTCCTCCAAATTTTGGCTCACCAATAACACTCTGTATACCACGAGAATCCAATTTTACGGTCATGCTACAGTCTATGCTGTTACCTTCAGAATCCTTAGCCTGCCAATTAATGGTCATTTCACATGAGCTTGAACCAGTAAAATCATAGTGCCTTTCGCTGCCTTTTTTGGTTGCAGTTATTTGACTATCTTTCCCTAAAGATATGTTATAAACCTTACCTTCACTGCTAGCTCTTAAAATATTGCTAATTTCTATTGGTTTTTCTTCATTTTCAAATCTAATTTTGAAGTCATTATCCTTTGTTGGATACACTAAGAAATTTTGACCAGGCAGAGACGACTTGAGTTCTTTATGCGTTGCGTCTATTGATTGCTCAAATTTTTGGAACTCCTTTTCCCACTTTAAATTTATCTGTCCTGTAATGTTCTCATCTTTGCATAAAGGACCAATGAAGTACCAGATGAGATTTTCTTCCTTTAGTTTTTTTATAAAATCCTGAAGATCGTTGCAAGATTCAATGACACTTAAAATATCGTTTTTCTTCTGTTCATCTACATCTAAACTTTGACTTTCAGCTATAAATACATTTTCGTTTTCCTGTGGCATAATTTTACATTTTAAAAAATATACTATAATATTAACAGATTTCTCCAAAAAATCAACTAATTGTTGGATAAATAAACTTGAGCATTTGGCCAAAATGTTATACAGTAGTCACTTCAAGAAGTACAGTATGGACAATACCATTATAAGAAAATACGATATTAGAGGTATAATAGGCAAAGACTTGCAGATTAATGATGGGTACGAGATAGGTAGAAAGTTTGGCCAAACCGTAGTTAGTGTTTGTGTCGGCTACGACAGCAGAATAGATTCACCAGGTATAGAAAGAGAATTAATTAGGGGCTTAACTTTATCCGGTGCAAATGTTATACGCGTTGGACTATGCTCTTCACCTATGCTTTACGCTGCAACACAAATCACACAGGCGGATCTTGGTATCATAATAACTGCCTCTCACAACCCCAGCGAATATAATGGCTTTAAATTTTTTAGTAATAAAAAAGTCTTCTCAGATCAAGAAATGAAGGAAATTATAAGCAGTCCAATTAAAAACAGCACAAGAATTGGAAGCTTAATTAACATAAATATATATAGTGAGTACATTAGCATATTGAAAAGTGCAGTGAAGAATAATACTACACAGAAATTAAAAATAGCCTGGGATTGTGGAAATAGTCCAGCAAGTGGAATTATAAGGTATATTGAAAAGATCTTGCCTGGTCATACGCACATCGTAACCAATAACTCTATAGATGGGGCATTTCCACTGCATGATCCAGATCCCATAGAGGAAAAAAATCTTGCTCAATTAATTGACATTGTGAAGGAATATGGATGTGATCTTGGCATTGCGCTAGATGGCGATAGCGATAGGGTGCGCTTAATTGATAATAAAGGCAACGTTGTTTCCAATGACCATTTATTTATAATTTTTGCACGTGAAGTGTTGGAGGAATATCCAGAAAGCAAAGTTATTGCTAACGTAAAAATGAGTATGAAAGTGCATGATTTTGTTAGCAAGTTAGGAGGGCAAGTTATCACCTGTGCTACTGGACATTCACTAGTTAAGAAGAAGATGGTAGAGGAAGAGGCAAAGTTTGCTGGTGAATTAAGCGGGCACTTCTTCTTTTCTGAGTTAAGTTTTGATGATGGGCTATATTCTGCTGTTAAAGCAGTTGACATTTTGCTTAAGAAAAACCAAAGCCTATCTCAGGTGATTGAGGATTTACCGAAGTTATATATCACTCATGAAGTGAAGATTGTAGTGAAAGATGAGAAAAAGTTTCAAATAATTGAGTCAATAAAGAAAACACTGGAGCAGCAAAATATTGTATTTTCAGATCTTGATGGTGTTAAGGTAACCGATAATAAAGGTTGGTGGCTTCTTAGGGTATCAAATACGCAAAACTGCATTACAGCAAGATGCGAAGGAGAGACTTTAGAGGGTTTTGAACTTACTAAAAAGGTTTTGTTCCATTACATTGATGAAGCAAGGTCTTTAAATTGTAGCTACTCACAGAAATAAATTTGATTTATAAAATTGACATGAAAGTATAAAGATAAATAGGCTAAATGTACTTATCATCTGGTCAGGCTGCAGCATTATTTCGTGTAACCGTTTGCGGGTCCACTTAATTCTGCAATTCTTTGATCTCACTCATGGAGAGGCCAGTAAACTTAACAATAGTGGTGACATCAACATTATTAGCTAGCATTGTTTTTGCAACTTCAATTTTTCCTTCCTTTTTAGCATCATCAAGTTTTTGTTCAAGAACAGCCCGTTCATCACGAATACGTTTTATTTCCTGTTCGTAGGCAATAAATTCTTTCTCTGACCAGTTGAATCTATTTAGTTCTTCATATGCCTTTTTAATTATTACATCACTACCTATTATCTTTTCCAATTCTTCTTCGCTAGTTTCATCTGCATATTTAAAATAATAGATCCATTTTTCAACTATACTCTCCAATTGGTCTTCTTTAGTTTTAGGAAATTTTGGTAACTCAATAAATGTAAAATAAAAATCTTTTAAATCATGTTCATAGCTATCTTTGTCTAACATTACATGATCTGACTTATACTCAGATTTATTAGGAAAGAGAATACAATCAGCAATAGCTATAAAAATGATTTCTTTAAGACCCTGATATTGATCACCTTTATCAGCTTGCCTTGAATAAGCTTTAGCAGCGTAATACTGAGCACGTTTTTCAAAGCCTTTAGTTTTGGCAACTTGCATTTCGACTATTACTTGCACCCCATTTTCATCCCTGCAAAGAACATCAACGATACTTTGTTTTTTAGAGGCAATTTCAGCATCTTGAATAGTGCTGAGGAATTCTATTTCTTTTATTTCATCTTTGCCAGTGAACCCCAAAATATCATTGAGAAAGTGAATGAGGATGTCTTTATTTTTTTCAGTACCAAAAATACGCCGGAACGCAACATCATTCTTGGGGTCGAGAAATTTAGAAAGAGCCATAAAAAAATTTTTAAATGTATCTTTATATTATATATTCTTATTGATAATAATTCAATCATTTGTCATCTTTTTTGTTAACTTTACTGATGTTGCCAGAAGGAACGTTGTTGCCAAATTTTGTAAAATTTATTATCCTAAGGTTTCAAGTCTTCACAGGTTTATTGGAACTATATGTACAATGTGTTTATCAGTGAAAATCCGGAGAAAATGATGGGGGAAAAGTTAATACATTACTTTAGCCAGGGTAAATGCGAAGGCAATGCAGAAATGAAAAATCTGCTGGGAGGAAAGGGGGCAAATTTAGCAGAAATGTGCAATGTTGGCATTCCTGTTCCACCTGGTTTCACAATTTCCACCTCTGCTTGCAAAGTCTATTATCAAGACAATAGATCTTCTGTTATCCAGGTAGCTGACTACTCGGATCCAGAAAAAAATGTGGTCACGCACTGGAATGACATATGTAGTGGAATTAAAAACTACATGACGATGCTCGAAAATGACATCGGTTGTAAATTTGGGGATTTAAATAATCCCTTATTAGTTTCAATACGCTCTGGTAGTGTTAGTTCAATGCCGGGCATGCTTGATACTATTTTAAATGTTGGTCTAAATGATGAAACCGTTGTTGGGCTTGCAAAAAAAAGTGGCGAACGTTTTGCTTACGATAGCTACTGCCGTTTCATCATGATGTACTCCAATGTTGTACTACAGCTTGATCATCACCTATTTCAAGATGTTGTTGATAATAAGCAGCAAAAGAGTGGAGCAAAAAGCTTAGCTGATCTTGATGTTGATGTTTTAAAAGAAATTGTTAACAATTTCAAAAGGATAGTACATGAAAAAATAGGAAAACATTTTCCGCAGAACGTTGAAAAGCAATTGCTCAGCTCAGTGAATGCAGTATTTGCTTCTTGGAAAAATGATAGGGCTGTTTCCTATAGAAAAATACATAATATTCCTGAAAACCTTGGAACAGCGGTCAACGTGCAAGCAATGGTTTTTGGTAATTTAAATGATAATTCTGCAACTGGTGTGATATTTACACGAAATCCTTCAACTGGGAAAAAAAAGCTTTTTGGTGAGTTTTTGGTTAATGCTCAGGGTGAGGATGTGGTTTCTGGTGTTTATACTCCTATGCCAATTGACGGAGAGCAAAAAAACACCATGGAGAACTTGCTGCCAAGTGTCTACCTGGAATTATGCGCGGTATGTGAAAAACTTGAAAGGCATTATAAAGACATGCAGGATATCGAATTTACTGTACAGGACGGTAAATTATGGATTTTGCAGACTAGGTCTGGCAAGCGCACGGCTGAAGCTGCTATTCGCATAATAGTTGATATGGTAAACGAAGGAACGATTACAAAAGAAGAAGGAATATTGAGAATTGATCCAAAAACCTTTGACAATTTATTGCATCCAGTTCTTGACGTTAAGAGTAACCAAAAAGTAATAGGGAAGGGGCTACCTGCTTCTCCAGGTGTTGCTTCTGGATATGTAGTGTTTAGTGCAAGTGATGCTGAAAAAGCTGCAGAGCAGGGTAAAAAAGTGATTTTAGTAAGGTCAGAAACGAGTCCTGAAGATATTAATGGAATGAATGCTGCAAGCGGCATAGTAACAGCACGGGGAGGGATGACCTCGCATGCTGCTGTTGTAACCCGTGGAATGGGTAAGCCATGCATTTGCAGTGTAAGTGGACTTTATATCGATAAAGATGGAATTTTCTTTTCTGTAGGGGATACAAAAGTAAATAAAGGTGAACCAATTACCATCAACGGAGGAACAGGGGGGGTTATGCTTGGCATTCTCCCTACAATTTCACCTGAGTTATCGCAAGAATTCAAAACGGTAATCAACTGGATAGATGAAATCAAAACGGTCAAAGTGAGAGCGAACGCTGATACTCCAAAAGACGCAAAAATTGCAAAAGAATTCGGTGCAGAAGGTATAGGCTTATGTCGCACAGAACATATGTTTTTCGCTAGTGATAGAATCGAATTCATTCAAAAATTGATAATAGCTGACGATGAAAATGAAAGGGCAAATGCGCTCATTAAACTAGAAGAAATGCAAAAGTCTGATTTCAAAGAAATATTTTCTATTATGGAGGGCAGGGAAGTCACTATACGGTTGCTTGATCCACCTTTGCATGAATTTTTACCCAATGATCAGTCTACTATAGAAAAAATTGCCAAATCACTTAGTAAGTCAGTTGAGTCAGTAAAAAATAAAATAGCACAGTTATCAGAAAAGAACCCAATGCTTGGCCATCGAGGTTGTAGACTTGCTATTTCTCATCCTGAAATATATAGCATGCAGATTAGGGCAATACTTAGTGCTGCAAGTGAATTAAAGAAAGAAAAGAAGATAGAAGTGGAACCTGAAATCATGATTCCTTTTATCATGAGTGAGAAAGAGTTTGTTCTGATATGCGAGCTAGCAAAGAAAGAATCCTCTGTCATCTCAGCTAGGATCAAGAAGCAGATTCCAGCGTCACGCGCTGGAATGACATCAGACAAGGCGTACTCAATTGGAACAATGATAGAACTGCCACGAGCGGCACTGATTGCTGATAAGTTAGCAAAACATGCAGAATTCTTTAGTTTTGGCACTAATGATTTAACGCAAACGACCATGGGACTTTCAAGAGATGATTCAGTTAATTTCCTCGATTCTTATAAGGAAAGCAACATATTCGAAAACGACCCATTTGAAGTGCTGGACATCGAAGGGGTAGGGGAGTTAATCAAGATGGCCATTGAAAGAGGCAAAAAAACCCGAAAAGAAATAAAACTGGGTATATGTGGAGAGCATGGAGCAGATCCAAAATCTATAGAGTTTCTCATCGAATCAGGGGTGGATTATGTTTCATGCTCACCCTATAGAGTACCGGTTGCAAAGTTATTGGCAGCACAGTTTAGTGTTAGATCTAAATTTGCTAGGTAAGTATAGTGGCAGTGTTGGCTACTCATATGGTTTGAGCCCACCAGAGGGTGTCGTTCCAGCGCGTGACGCTGGAATCTAGTTTTTATTATGGCCTTCTGGATCCCAGTGTCTAGGCACTGGGATGACATCCTGTTACACGTTCAACTTCATTCTCTCTCATCTCCCTATAACTTGGTAATGTAGAATTTTTTACATGCAACCCGGTGTATATTGCAACCAAAGCAGCTATGACACTGCAAACTACTGCACCAGCTACAAATGGAACCATCACAGTAGCAGTAATGAATAATCCTGTAATAACAACTCCAACAACATCTTTTGTCAATGAGGTGTAAAAATCCTTTTTGCTCTCTTTATATTTATAGCCTTTCTTATAATAGTCCGAATGCGATAAGATATGTGTTTATGGCTATAGCAGGCCAGTAGCATATTACGGTCTGTTCGGATTATTGTAAAAAGAGCTATAGTTTCTTGTTCATTTGGCATAGAAAATTGAGAATTTGTGAAGACATTTTTATTATTATCACAATCTGATATAGTAGTTTTGCCGGTATTTGTTTCTATTGTTAATACAGGCATTTCATTTTCGTTACTATGACCTGGCTGATCATTAACACTACTTGACACAGGTTGGTTAGCATTTGCTTCTGTTACTATAGGAGGTGCTGGTACTATATTTTCTTCTACATTGGATGTTTCTGGTGTAATAAAATTTAATAGTATCTGAGTAATTTCTTCAACTTGTGTAGTTTGTTCTTTATCCATGGCCACCTTTAAAGCCTTTTGCATGTTTTCATCATTTACATGACCTAACAATAATTTAACTCCCTGGACATACTTTTGAGTAACAGCACAGAGCAAAGCGTTAAATTTTTCTTCTTCATTAAACTTACCACTATCCAGGAGTATTCTTACAACATCAGCTTGCTTAGTCGTTATAGCTTCGCTCAATCCAGCTTTTACATGTTTGAATTGACCAGTACTGCCTTCAGTTTTCAACTCTGTGAGTAATTTAATAATGTGTAGAAATATAGCACGATCATTGGTGTTGTCTGTAATATTAGGTCCCTTTGAATTAACAATATGCCCAAGTAAAGTATAATGATATTTATTTGTTTTTTTATGTTTATCCTATTTTCTTTGAGCTTCTCACCAAACTCCTCAGCAGTTATATTAGGATTGTTAGTTACAATTTCCTTTATCTTTTCATAAGTCATGTCAAATTTTACCACTATTACTATCTAATTTATTATAGCAACTTTCCCAAAACCAGTCAAGGCATATTGCAGTTTCAAGCAGCATGATATATATTCAATGCTTTATTTATAGTTCTTGAAGCAAATGATGGAAGATTTAGCCTATAAATTAGTTAAAGTGACCGAAGCTGCAGCACTTGCTGCATATAGACTAGCAGGCTTCGGCGATGAAAAAAAGGCTGATCAGGTTGCAGTTGATGCAATGCGAACAGTGTTAAATTCTATGGAAATAAATGGTACTATCGTAATTGGTGAAGGTGAGAGAGATGAAGCACCGATGCTATATATTGGCGAGAAGATTGGCACTGGAAATGGTCCTGAGATCGACATTGCTGTTGACCCACTTGAAGGCACTACAATCTGCGTTCACCATAAACAAGGTGCAATGTCTGTTCTTGCTGCAACGAAAAAAGGTGATTTTTTACACGCACCTGATGTTTATATGGAAAAGATAGCAGTAGGAAAAAATCTTCCGGAGGGTGTAGTCTCACTAAAAAATAGCATTGAAAAGAATCTAGACAATTTAGCCAAGGCAAAAGGATGTAAAGTAAATGATCTTACAGTAACTATACTTAATCGTGAAAGGCACGATGAATTAATAGTAAAAATCAGGAAGTTAGGAGCAAAAATTAAACTAATAGATGATGGTGATATTGCGGCCGTAGTTTCACTAGTAAATGGCAATCATGATATGTATATCGGAATAGGAGGGGCACCAGAAGGGGTGCTTGCGGCTGCAGCGCTGAGTTCAATCGGTGGGCAGATGGAAGGAAGATTGATATTTGACACAGATCAGTTAAAAGAAAGAGCAAAAAATTTAAATATTGATGACCCAGAAAAAGTCTACGCCGTAAAAGATATGGCAAGAGGTGAATCAGTGTTCATTGCAACTGGAGTAACAAGCGGAGAACTTGTGGATGGAGTTGATAACGTCTGTTCAACTAGTTCTTTAATAATTCTACCTAATAAGCTGATAAAGCTGCAAACAATGCAGAACTTATGTTAGCTTTTTTAGTTTCTAATTTTAGCTTTACAACATTTAGCATTAAGATATAATCAAGTTTACTTATAACAATAGAGGTGTGAAATGTTTTCTAGTATTATAAATCTATTTAATGGTTTGTACAAAAATTCGAGTACCAAGGAAAGTGAAGAAAAGTTGACTCTTCTATCTCCTCAAGCAAATCTTCAATTCGATGAGACTTAGGTACAAAGTGTGCTCTCAGATTTTTAGGAATTGGAGTTTAAGGATAATAAGTGTTTTGACAAAATAGCAGACGATTATGAAAAGAAGGGGGAGAGTTCCCTCTTTAATTACGTGATATTGAATAAGCGGAAAGAAATAATCGATATATTAGATAGGAATCTTCCTCTCCTCGAAGAACAGGAGGAGTTTAGAAAGAAATATGGTCAATATGTTCTTCAAATTGACAAAGGAATGAGTTATGGAAAAGAACTTCAAGATGGACTTCGGTCTTTTGAAGATAGGGCAGAAAAAGTATTATCAGATTTTGAAAGATTGAATTTTGATTTTAAGGATAATAAGTGTGAAGATTCTTCTGATTCCGTAAATTATAATAACGGTTGGCCGGCAGATCCATTTGACAAGATAGCAAATTATTATCGAGAGGATGATATTTTCCTTTTCAATTATGTAGTATTGAGTAAGCGAAAAGAAATAATGGGTATATTGGATAAGAAGCTTACTTCTAAAGATCAGGAGGAGTTAAAAGAAAATTTTAAAAAGAGGTTGGGTAGATATCTTATTCGAATTGGTGAAGGAATGAGCGATGGACAAGAATTTCTAAAAACTGGTAGTGCAATTGCTTTCTTTGATGTGTGTTATGTGCCATGTCCATATGCAAACCGTCTTCTTAATCATTATGACCATCTTAATATCAACATTACTAAACCTGAACAAAGTTTAGAAACCAGTCGTCTTTTCACTGAAAAAACTAAAAGAATGGAAGAAGAGAAAAGCGAGGTAAAAAGAGCAAAAATATACAGCAATGGTGAAAGAATAGTAACAATTGAGAAGAATGAGAAACAACAGAGGAACTACTCCTTTACAAAATTTGCAATATGTGACATCGAAATTAGTTGGGGTGCAAAAGATGAATCTGGAAAAGACCTTAACTGTACTGTTGTTCTAAATATAAATTTAGGTCAAGTTAGTATTAAAAAATCAACTATTGACGGTAAAGATGTTGAACCAAAGAAAATTTTAGAGTTAGCTAAGCAAAACGAGGCTGTGCTTATAAAAGGTAAAGCTTTACATGAAGTTTTAGCAGCACATTTCATTAAGCAAACACCATGTGAGGAAAAGAAGGATATGCAATCGCACGAGAATATCGTTGTACCTGGTTCCGGTGCACCTCGCTCTATTAATGAGGAAATAACTGTAGAGCATCCGTTCGGGAAAGCGGCAAATAAAGATAATCATAGAGAAATGTGAGTTTACAACAAATGGTGCCATGAAAGTAGCTGATACATAACTGTACGAACGTTTGTTTTCGAAGAAATGTTATAGCAGGTTTTCCCTCAAACACAAAGGTGTCATTCCAGTGCTTGACACTGGAATCCGGCCCTTTTACGCAGTCCCATTAAAAACGTTGTATTTTAACGTAGGATTAGCTACTTTTATACTCACCAATTTAATCTCTAATCAAAATCCTGGATCCCAGTGTCTGGGCACTGGGATGACATCCTCCCTAGTGGATTCAAATCACAATATTCGTATAGTAAGCACTGACCACTTTTGCTTCAATATTTGCGATGCCCCTGAACAGATACAATTATTCTATTATCAGGAGGATGCCATTAATCGCTTTATATAATGCTACTTGTAACACTTATGCCCTGAACGGAGACAGTTTAGGCTGTTATGCCTGGCGGCTTTGTTGGAATAAGTTTTTCAACACTGCTAACAATAAAATTGATTGTATCGTCAGCTACCTTATCGAACTTATCATTTATCTCTTTTCCTATTTCTTGATTTTTAACATATTCGCGTAGAGCTAAAGCAGTTATAGCTGCACATGCTACAATTAAGCCAGTTTGTGCTATAATGAATAGTGATAATCCTCCTACGAATATAGATGTTAATCCAATAGCCGGGTTTATAATTTTACTTTGTGTTGTTTGTTGCTTCGCTTGGCTTTGATCTGCCTGTTTATCCTCTAAAGCATTCGATATTGTTTTTAAGGCAACTTTTATCGCTATTGCTGCAACTGAAACCATAATTAGCCCTATAGCTATTTTTGCTAAAAGAAGAATCGACGGTAGCATCATTACAAATAATAGCGCGCCAATTCCTCCAGCTAACCACTTCTCATTTATTTTTTTTTTTTGATTGATTTGTACCAGTGTTCATTATTACCCTCCACTTTACTTATGATTTACCTATATCTAATACGAAATATGAAGGTAGTCAACTATATATTTTATATGAAAGATTGTATTAAAAGTTTTTCATGTTATTTTTTGCTGCTTCGTGGTTAAATTTGGAATTTTAGAAAGAGTTACGTATTATTTGAAATTCTTGTATACTGTTTTGAATCAGTTAAATAGATAATGAAGTGCAGGACGCAGTTTTAATTTTACAAGATGGCAAGTGCTTTTGGGGAAAATCAGTAGGTAAAAAAGGCAAGTGCATAGGCGAGGTTTGTTTTACCACTGGTATGACCGGTTATCAGCATACTATAACTGATCCTTCTTTTGCCGATCAAATTATAACGTTCACTTTTCCTCATATTGGTAACATTGGAATAAACCATAAAGATAATGAAGGAAAGAAAATTTTTGCAAGTGGTGTGGTTATGCGTGAACTTTCTTCTATGTCCCACCCTTCTTCATATATCAGTTTAAATGATTGGTTAGAGAAAAATAACGTGATTGGGATATCAGGAGTTGATACTAGAGCTTTAACAAGACATTTGAGAGAACATGGATCTCAAAATGGAATGATATGCTCATCGAGTAAGGCGCATGCATTAGACAAATTGAAGGAATACAAACCTGTAAATGGGATAGAAATAACTAATAAGGTTAGTTTAAATAACAGTTTTGAAAATAATAGACTAGCGGAGCACTTTGTCATCCAAGTAGCTGACTACTCGGATCCAGCAAAAAATATATGGATTCCAGTGTCACGCACTGGAATGACATCAGATAGAGCTATTGACCTTAATGCAAAATATAGGATTGTAATCGTTGATTTTGGCGTAAAAATCAGTATAGTTTCACGCTTAATAGAACTTGGTTGTACAGTTGAATTAATCAGACCAAGCACAGGTTTTGCTCAAAAAGTGTTGAGTATGAATCCAGATGGTATAGTGCTTTCAAATGGTCCTGGTGATCCGCAAGAAATAGGAGAAAGTGTAGTTTCAGAAATAGACATTATTATAAAATCTAAAATACCAATTTTTGGCATATGCATGGGTCATCAATTACTTGCGATTACTTTGGGGGCAAAGACCATCAAGATGGATATAGGTCACCGAGGGAGTAACCATCCAGTTTATGATGTAATTAGTGGAAAAGTTGAGATCACTAGCCAAAATCATGGTTTTGTTGTTGATTCAGCTTCTCTTCCAAGTAATGTTGAAATTACTCACATTTCTCTATTTGATAATAGTGTAGAGGGAATAATGATGAAGGATTACCTAGTCTTTTCTGTGCAATATCATCCAGAAGAAGCTCCAGGTACGCATGATTCGCATTATTTGTTTAGGCGTTTTATTGGCAATATTGTGTTATATAAAATGAAATCTGCATGATTTTAATCAGGGTAGGTTTTATTGCTTGATTTTTTAATTTTAGGCGTTTAGTATTAAATACAATAAGAGCTTAAGTTAAGATGCTAAAATAGTATTCTCTTAACAAATTTTTGCGGAGGAGTGACCGAGTGGTTAAAGGTAACAGACTGTAAATCTGTCCGCGTGAGCGTACGTAGGTTCGAATCCTACCTCCTCCATTGTGCGGGTATAGCTCAATGGTAGAGCTCTAGCCTTCCAAGCTAGTGACGTGGGTTCGATTCCCACTATCCGCTCTTTTTTTGTTGTATTTTTATAAAATCAACATATTATTTATTGATGTATTTGTATTTTGGGTAGAAAAGTTTAAATTATGACAGCAGTAGTGGAAGCATTTGGAAAACCACATGTAAATGTGGGAACAATAGGACATGTGGATCATGGGAAGACGACGTTAACAGCGGCGATAACGAAGCATTATGGAAATTTTGTAGCGTACGATCAGATAGATAAGGCGCCAGAAGAAAGGAAGAGGGGGATAACGATAGCAACAGCGCATGTTGAGTATCAGACGGAAAAAAGGCATTATGCACACGTTGATTGTCCTGGACACGCTGACTATGTAAAGAACATGATAGTAGGTGCAGCACAGATGGATGCGGCGATATTGGTAGTGTCGGGGGTTGATGGGCCAATGCCACAAACGAGAGAGCATATATTGCTGGCGAAGCAGGTAGGTGTTGGATATATCGTGGTGTATATAAATAAAGCTGATGTTGCTGATGCTGATATGATAGATTTAGTAGAAATGGAAGTGAGGGAATTACTGAGTAAATACGGATTTCCAGGGGATGAAGTGCCTGTGGTGGTTGGTTCAGCACTCAAGGCGCTGGAGGATGACAGCAGCGAATATGGAAAGAAATCAATAGACAAATTGATGGAAAAGTTAGATGAATATGTGGCGGTTCCACCAAGGCCTGTGGATTTACCATTTTTACTGCCAATCGAAGATGTATTTTCGATATCGGGGCGAGGAACAGTGGTAACAGGAAGAATAGAGAAGGGAGAGATAAAGACGGGAGAAGAGATAGAGATAATAGGTTTAAAAGCAACACAAAAGACAATATGTACAGGTGTTGAGATGTTTAAGAAGTTGCTAGAGAAGGGGAGTGCAGGGCTCAATGTAGGAATATTGCTGAGAGGAACAAAAAGAGAAGAAGTGGAGAGGGGGCAAGTATTAGCAAAACCGGGGACGATAACACCGCATAGAAAATTTAAGGCGGAGGTTTATATATTAAAGAAAGAGGAAGGAGGAAGGCATACACCATTTTTTGCGAATTACCAGCCACAGTTTTATTTAAGGACAACGGATGTAACTGGGAGCATAAAATTGCTAGATGGGAAGGAGATGGTAATGCCAGGAGATAATGTGAGTGTAGAAGTAGGATTGCAAGTACCGATAGCAATGGATAAGGGATTGCGTTTTGCGATAAGAGAAGGCGGTAGAACTGTTGGTTCTGGTGTTGTTTCTGAAATTTTGGAGTGAGTGTAGTAACTAAGATGAAGCAAGATATATATATTAACATTAAGGCTTTCGATTGTTCTTTATTGGAGGAGTGTGTTCGAAAATTTGTTGATGAATTAAAGCGGTCCAGTGCAAAATTATCTGGTCCGATTGCGTTGCCAAGGAAAGATTCTAAATTTATTGTTAATAGATCTCCTCACGTTGATAAAAAATCTCGTGAACAGTTTGAAATGAGAACTTCTAGGCGTTTGATTGTTTTACATGATCTTACTCCTACTATGATGCAGATGCTTACAGGTTTATCTTTTTCTGCTGGCGTAGAAGTGGATTTAAAAGTCAAGGAAGTTAAGGTTTAGGAGAAGGAAATGAAGAGAATAAATTCGCTGAGGAGAATTGGTTTACTAATGATGAATATTGGTCATACTGCTATGTATTCTGACAATAGTCGCATGGCTGTAACTTTATTGCATCTCAGCGAAACTTATATTATTGATATAAAAGGACAAGATAAATGTGGCTATAATTCAGTCATTTTAGGCACAGGGGATTTTAAAAATATAGCAAAACCTCAGTTGGAATATTTAAAGAAAAAGGGTATAAATAATAAATGTAAGTTATACGAAAGTAGATTAAATGACCTGTCGGGAATAGAATGTGGTAAAAAAGTGGGAATCAATCATTTTGTGGTTGGTCAATATCTTGATATTACGGGTTATTCTATAGGTAAAGGATTTGCTGGTGTGATGAAGCGGCATAATTTCAGTGGGCTTAGGGCATCTCATGGTGTTTCTATTGCTCACAGATCACAAGGTTCCACTGGCCAATGTCAGGATCCTGGTAGAGTATTCAAAGGAAAGAAAATGGCTGGTCATTTAGGTAACAGCAGGATAACTGCACAAAATATGAAGATATTATCCATCGATCATGAAAATAGTATAATTGCTGTGAAGGGTAATAATGTTCCTGGGTTTAAAAATTCCTATGTTTTTGTAAGAGATGCAGTTAAAAAATCTTTACATAAAGATGTTCCTTTTCCGGTAGGTTTACTGTTAGATGTAAATGATGATGCTAGTAGTTTGGTAAGTTAGTTATGGAATGTAATTTAGTTAATCTATCTAATGATAATGTAGGTACTGCTCAGCTCAATCCTTTGATATTTTCTGCTAAGCAAAAATTGAGTATTTTGCATGATATAGTGAGATGGCAATTAGCGAAGAGAAGAGCTGGTACTCATAAAACAAAAGGTATTAGTGATGTCTCTGGTACAACAGCTAAACCTTATGGTCAAAAACGTACCGGTAGGGCAAGACAAGGGAGCTTGCGATCTCCTCAATTTAGAGGTGGTGGGATTATTTTTGGCCCTGTTGTGAGGAGTCATACTTATTCTCTTAATAAGAAGGTACGCAAATTTGGTTTAAAAATTGCTTTATCTCTAAAGTATTTAAATAATCAAGTAATTATTCTGGATAATTTAAATATTGATGTGAAGAAAACGTCTGAAATGTGTAAATATATTAAAAATTTTAAATTTTCTTCCTTTTTGATAGTTGGTGATTATGGAGATGATTTGTTGCGTGCGGCTAAAAACTTGCACTATGTAGACTTAATTAAACCTATTGGGTTAAATGTTTTTGATATATTGAATCACGAATGCGTGATGTTGACAAAGGATACTTTAAAGCATCTTGAAGGTAGATTGTTATGATCAAATATAATAATATAATAAAATCTCCTATAATTACAGAAAAGGCCTCTTTTTTGAGGGAGAAGTTTAATAAATATTCTTTGTATGTTTTTGTAAATGTAAATAAGCTTCAAATAAAGTTGGCAATAGAGTCTCTATTTGATGTTAAAATTTCTTCTATGAATGTTGTTAGAATTAAGCCTAAATATAGGCGTTTTAGGGGTGTGATTGGTTGTGAAAAACAGAAAAAGAAAGTTTATTTTTCTTTGATGGATGGTCAAAAATTAGATATAATGAGCGTTTAGTATGGGTATGAAATTTTTTAATCCTGTTACTCCGTCTTCTCGTGGGACTGTGTTAGTAAGTAAAGTTGGTTTATCAAAAGATGAGCCAGAAAAGTCTCTTACATCCGGTAAAAAGTCCAGTGGTGGAAGAAATAATCATGGTAGAATTACAACTCGTCATAGGGGTGGTGGTCACAAAAAGAAGTATAGAGTGATAGATTTTAAGCGTAATAGAAGTGGTCAAGGTATAGTTGAAAAAATAGAGTATGACCCAAATAGAAGTGGGTTTTTGGCGTTAATATCATATAAGGAAGATGATATTAAGTCTTATATATTAGCTCCTCAAGGTATGAAGCCAGGTGATGTTGTTACAGCTGGGAATGATGCTGATATTTTGCCAGGGAATTGTTTACTACTCAAGCATATACCTGTTGGTTCTTTCGTTCATAATGTTGAGCTGAAGCCAGGTAATGGTGCTGCGATTGCTAGAGCTGCTGGTTGTTATGCACAAATCGTTGGTCGTGATGGCCAATATGTTTTATTACGACTCAGGTCTGGTCAAATTAGGTTGATTTTATCTTCTTGCAAGGCTACTATTGGTGTAGTATCTAACCCTGACCATAAGAATAGAAAGTTGGGTAAAGCTGGGAGGAGTAGGTGGCTTGGGATTAGACCTACTGTACGTGGAGTTGCAATGAATCCGGTTGACCATCCTCATGGAGGCGGGGAAGGAAAAACCTCTGGTGGTCGTCATCCTGTTACTCCTTGGGGTGTTGCAACAAAAGGAAAGAAAACTCGAAGGAGAAATAAATCTAGTGATAAGTATATAAAACAATTGAAAGGTTAGTTTATGAGTAGATCTGCATGGAAGCCTCCTTTTTGTCATCCTTCTATATTAAAGTCGGTGAATAATGCTTTAAACAAGGGGTTTGTTAACATGGCTATAAAAGTTCATTCCAGGGCTTCTGTAATTCTTCCTAATTGTTTAGGTTTAAAGTTTGCTGTTTATAATGGTAAGGATTACATTCCTGTGAATGTTAATGATCAGAATATGATAGGTCATAAGTTTGGTGAGTTTTCACCCACTCGTAAATTTACTGGGCATAGTGGTGATAAAAAGGCGACAAGAAGGTAATTGATATGAAAAACAGAGATGTAATAGTTAAAGCTGGTTCTAGGGTTTTAAAATCAACTCCTCGTAAATTGAATTTGGTTGCTGGTTTAGTACGTAATAAAAAAGTTTCTTTTGCCACTGTGCAATTAAGATTTTGTGAAAAGAAAGCTGCAGGTCTTATAAGTAAGGTATTAAATTCTGCGATTGCTAATGCTCAAAATTATGGATTGGATATCGATAATTTATATATAAAAGAAATTTTAATAGGTAAGTCTCTTACTTTGCGTAGGGTGTGTCCAAAAGCTATGGGTAGAGCTAATAGAGTTAGTAAACGTTATAGTAATATAACTGTAAAATTGGGGGAAATTATATGATTCATAAAAATAGAAAATTAATAAGGAAAGTGCAAAAATATGGGAAACGTTAATCCTAAAGGATTTAGGTTAAAAATAATTAATACTTGGTCATCTATTTGGTATGCTGAGAAGGGTTATAAACAAGGGTTGCATCAAGATTTATCTATTCGCAGTTATATAAATGAATCTTTTAAGCATGCTGGTGTTTCTAAAGTAATTATAGAGCGTACGATCGATTTGGTATCTGTAATAATACATTCTTCTAGACCTGGAGTGATAATAGGTAAGAAAGGCTCGGATATTGAGAAGATAAAGCAAAAGATAGCTGAAAAAGTAAAAAATAATGTGGAAGTGAATGTAGTAGGGGTTAAAAGGTCTGAAATAGATGCAGTTTTAATATCAAACAGCATTGCACAGCAGTTAGAAAAAAGGGTTTCATTTAGAAGAGCGATGAAAAAAGCTATTCAAAGTTGTTTGAGGATGGGTGCTAGAGGTATTAAAGTAAGTTGTTCTGGGCGCCTTGGCGGAGCTGAGATAGCTCGTACTGAGTGGTATAAAGAAGGCCGTTTGCCTTTGCATACTTTACGTGCTAATATAGATTATGCTTTTGCTGAAGCAAAAACTATATATGGCATCATAGGAGTTAAGGTCTGGGTTTATATTGGTAACTAATTAGGTATATTGAAATGTTTATTCCTAAAAAAAGTAAATATAAAAAAGTATTTAAAGGACGAATTAAGGGTAACACGAAAGGTGGTAGCACATTATCTTTTGGAGATTATGGTCTAAAGGCTATGGAAGCAGGTAGGATTCAATCTAAGCATATTGAAACTGCAAGGCGTGTAATATCTAGAACATTAAAACGCTCTGGTAAAGTGTGGATAAGAATTTTTCCTGATACCCCTGTTAGTAAAAAGCCGGCGGATGTGCGTATGGGTAAAGGGAAAGGTAGTGTTGAGTTTTGGGTATTTAAAGCTAAGCCCGGTAGAATGTTGTTTGAAATTAGCAGTGATGTTCCCATGCATTTAGCAAGATTGGCGCTTGAAAAGGCAACTGCTAAGCTTCCTATGAAGTGTAAATTTGTATCTAATCATAATTAAATGGAGTTGCAATGGATATAGCTGACATTGAATCGAGGTCCTCGCAAGAATTGCATGAAATTCTTGTGAATTTGAGAAAAGAGTTTGTTAATTTGGTTTTTCAAAAGAAGCTGGGCCAGTGCAACAATCTTTCGCGTTTTAGCTTAATAAGAAAGAGCATAGCTCGTATTTTAACTACATTAAATAAAAGAAGAAGAGAGGAAAAGAATGCCTAAAAAGGTTTTTTGTGGTACTGTAACTAAGGCTAAGTGTGATAAGACTGTAAAGGTTTCGGTATTACAAGTGTATAAGGATGAGCTGTATAAAAAGGTTATAAAAAAATACAAGAAGTATACAGCACATGATGAGAATAATAGTTGTAAAGAAGGGGACAAGGTTTTAATACAAGAACACAAGCCTATTTCTACTACTAAAAAATGGGTTATTGTTAATAGCTCACATTGAATAGGATATTTATATGATTCAAAAAAATACATTGTTGGAAGTAGCTGATAATTCTGGCGCCCGTGCAGTGCTTTGTATTGGTTTATTGGGTGGTAGAAAGTCTGCATCTATAGGTGACACAGTTATTGTATCTACTAAATCTATTACTCCAAGAGGGAAAGTTGAGAAGGGAAAAGTATATAGAGCAGTTGTGGTGAGGGTGAAAAGCCCTATTAGAAAATCTGATGGTTCTGTAATTCGTTTTTCTAGCAATGCTGTAGTTTTGATTAACGATCAAGGTGAACCACTTGGCACTCGGGTGTTTGGTCCGGTAAAAAAGTTATCATCTGGTTCTTTTATGAAGATAATGTCATTAGCTGTTGAGGTTTTATAATGAGTGCTAAAATAAAAAGTGGTGACGACGTTATAGTTTTAACTGGTAAAGATAAGGGAAAAATCGGTAAGGTAATCAAAGTTATAGCACGTGATGCTAAAAAGAAAGTAATTGTTTCTGGAGTGAATGTGCATAAGAGACATACTAAACCAAAAGCTGGTAGTAGTGGTGGTATATTAAATAAAGAGTTAGCTATTGATATATCCAACGTTGCAACATTGGACCCTAAATATAAAACTCCAACTAGAGTGGGGTTTAAGGTTATAGACGGTAGAAAAGTGCGTTTTGCAAAAGTTTCTGGAGAAGTGATAGATTAGGTTGATATGTTTAAAGAATTGTATAAAGATAGCATAGTAAAGTCCTTGAAAGATAAGTTTAATTACGGCAATATAATGCAAGTGCCTAAACTTGTCAAGGTGTGTATCAATATGGGCGTTGGAGATGCTGCTACAGATAGTAAAGCAATAAATGAACCACTTGATAGCCTATATTTGATTGCTGGGCAGAAGCCTTTATCAACTTTTGCAAAAAAATCTATTTCTGGCTTCAAGATCAGAAAAGGTGCTACAGTAGGTTGCAAAGTAACTTTGCGTAGAGATAAAATGTATGAGTTTTTAGAAAGATTGATATATATTGCTTTGCCAAGGGAAAAAGATTTTAGAGGATTTAGTGTGAAGCAATTTGACGGTAATGGTAATTTTTCCTTTGGTATAAAGGAACATATCTCGTTTTTAGAAATAGACTATGATAAAATAAGTAAAATTAGAGGTATGGATATTAATATTATAACAAGTGCAGTTAGTGATAAGGAAGCAAAGGAATTATTACTGGCTCTTAAATTTCCTTTTTTTGATTAATTGAGAGGAGAAATATATGGCAAAAAAATCTATGATAGAAAGAAATCTTCGCAGAATAAAGTTGTGCGATCAATATAAAGAAAAAAGAGAAAAATTGAAATCTATAATAAATAATAAGAATTTGTCTATTGTAGAAAGGTTTACAGCTCAGAATAAATTAATTAAAAAATTGCCTAGAAATTCTTCTAAAACCAAAATTAGAAATAGGTGTGCTTTAACTGGGAGACCAAGAGGAGTATATAGAAAATTTGGTTTATGTAGAATTGTTTTGCGTGATTTATGTTCTTTTGGGCAAATTCCAGGAGTTACAAAGTCTAGTTGGTAAATATAATATAAGGAGTATATTGTGGCGTTATCTGATAGTATTGGTGATTTTTTAACAAGGATACGTAATGCTCAATTGGCAATGCATAGGGCAACAAGGGTACTATTTTCTAAGATGAATTCTTCTATATTGGAGATTTTAAAAGAGGAAGGGTATATCCTTGATTATGAAAAGCAAGTTGTAGATAATTTACCTTCTTTCATTGTAAAATTGAAGTATTATGAGAAGTCACCTGTAATTAGTGACATAGTTAGGGTGTCAAAGCCTGGTTGTCGTCGTTATTCTAAGTATAAGGACATTTCTAAAGCATATAATGGTCTTGGTATTTTTATTATATCGACACCCAAAGGAGTGATGACTGATTATAATGCACATAAGTTAAAGGTTGGTGGAGAAGTTTTGTGTCGTGTGTTTTAAATAATAGGAGAAATTCATGTCTCGTATAGGTGCTGCTCCTATCAATATTCCTGCTGGTGTTTCAGTTGAATATAATAATGGTAGTATGTTAATAAAGAGTGCTAAGGCTGAAAAGGAAGTTAGCTTGATCAGGGATGTTGTGTGTCAGATTATTGATAATCAGCTATTGCTTTCTGTTGATCAAGATAAAGATAATTATGATAAAATAAAGCCTATGTGGGGCACTTATAGGAGTAATATTAATAATATCATTAACGGCATGGTTGATGGTTTTTCTGTTAATCTTGAGATTAACGGTGTGGGATATAAGGCAGAGTGTGATGGTAAGTATTTGACTTTATATCTTGGTTATAGCCATAATGTTAAATATAAAGTGCCTAAAGATGTTGAGATTAAGTGCATAAAGCCAACTCACTTAGTAGTTAGTGGTATGGATAAGCAGAAGGTCTATATGGTGGCGTCTGATATATGCAAAATTAGAAAATATGATCCTTATAAAGGTAAGGGTGTTGTAATAAAAGGCAAATTTATGCTGCGTAAGGTTGTAAGTAAAAAGAAGTAATAAAAATGAAAAGATCGTATAATTTTTTAAGTAATTCTGAAAAAAGGAAGTTACGTAATAGAGCGAAGCTTGACAAGAGCGCTGAACGTTTACGTATATCCATATTTAAATCTAATAGGCATTTTTATGTCCAGTTAATTAATGATGTAAAAGGAATAACTCTCACTTCAGCTTCTACTTTGGATGCTAAAATTAAGGATGTATGTAAAGGGAAAGTCAACGCTGAAACTATAAAACAGGTTTCTTCTTTAATGGTTGAGCGTCTGTCTGGCATGAAATTAGAGCAGCAGCTTACGTTTGATCGTGGAGCGTATAAATACACAGGATTAGTTTCTCAATTTGCTGAGGCTTTAAGAAGTTCTGGATTTGAATTTTAGAAGGTTTTGAATATGGCTATAAAGAATTTACAAAATAATAATGATTTATCAGAGCTTTTAGTTTCGGTACGAAGAGTGACAACGGTTACCAAAGGTGGTAGAAGATTTTCATTTTCAATTTTGGTTGTTGTTGGCGATGAGAAGGGTAGGGTAGGGTGTGGAATAGGTAAGCACGCAGAAGTTGCTGAAGCAAGAGTCAAAGCTGTAAATGCTGCAAAGAAATCAATGATTAGAGTGTACTTGCGTGAAGGTAGAACTTTGCATCATGATATTAAAGCTAAATTTTGTTCTGGTGAGATAGTTTTAAGAACCGCAAGAGCCGGAACAGGTATTATTGCTGGTGGAGCGATTAGATCAGTTTTTGAGGTGTTAGGTATAAAGGATGTGGTAGCTAAATCCACTAGATCAAATAATCCTCATAACGTTATATGTGCGGTGTTTAAGGCTTTTGATAGTATGTTATCTCCTCGTCAGGTAGCAAGCAAAAGAGGCAAAAAGATTAGCGAGATAGTTGGAAACAGGTAAAGTATGAATAATGCTGTAAAATTAAACTCTATATTTACTAAATTATCTAAGAAAAAGAAGCCTAAGTTGCTGGGTAGAGGTATCGGTTGTGGTAAAGGTAAAACATCCGGTAGAGGGCATAAAGGGCAGAAGGCTAGAAGTGGAGTTTCTATAAATGGTTTTGAGGGTGGACAACAGTCTATATATACTCGTTTGCCTAAAAGAGGTTTTAAGCCTATACGTAGGAGCATATACTCTATAATTAATGTTGGCGATATACAGCGCTTAATGGAAGCTAAAAAAATAGTGAAAGACTCTGTTATAGATAAGGAGAGGCTGTATAAATTAGGTTTTATAAAGTCTATTAAGGATAAAATTAAACTTCTTAATAAAGGTAAGTTGAGCGAAAAATTTGTGTTTCATGTTGATTTTGCGTCAGAAGCTGCAAAAAAATCTGTAGCTTCAGTTGGTGGTAGTGTGGAAATACTATCGTAAGTCATGGGCAATAAATCAGCATTTAATAGCTTGGATCCTACGTTGTTATATAAAGGCGATTTATTAAAGCGTATATTTTTTACGCTAATAGCTTTAATTTGCTATCGCTTGGGTACTTATGTGCCTATTCCTGGAATTAATCTTGATGTAATTAATGATATATTTCCCAAAGATGGCTCAGGTGTTTTTGGAGTATTTAATTTATTTTCTGGTGGTGCATTGGCTAGAATGACAATTCTAGCATTGAACGTTATGCCATATATAATGGCTTCTATCATTATTCAGTTACTTTCTTCTGCGATTAAAGGAATGAAGGAAGTTAAGAATGATGGAGAGTCAGGCCGTAGAAAGATGAATTCTTATATACGCTATCTGACCATAGTAATTTGTGTATTTCAATCAATTCCAATTTTGGTTGGATTGGAAGGGATGAATAGGGAAGGGGTATTGGTTGTAATCGAACCTGGTGTTATGTTTCGTACAATAGGTGTTTTCAGCCTTTTAGGTGGAAATATGCTTTTAATATGGCTTGGTGAACGAATCAGCGCTAGCGGTATAGGCAATGGTATCTCATTAATCATTTTCACGGGTATAATATCAGAGTTACACAGCGCTTTGTCATCTTTGTTAACGTTAAATAAAAACGGTAGCGTATCGTTATTTATTATCCTTTTTGTTTTGGTATTGTTTTTTTTGCTGCTACCCTTAGTCATTTTTGTAGAGTCTTCTTATAGAAAGGTTATTGTTCAACATCCTAAAAAGCAATTTAAAAGATTACATAATGACGATTTTACTTATATTCCATTGAAGATTAATTTATCTGGTGTAGTACCAACCATTTTTGCTAATGCAATTTTATTGACACCTATTTCAATTGCAAATTTCTATAAGGGGCACGCTTTTTCTGATTTTATTTTGAATTACTTTATGGCAAATAAAGTAGTATATATTGTAGCCTATTTGGTGCTGATAGTATTTTTTAATTTTTTCTATACCAATTTTATATTTAATCCAGAGGAAAACGCAGATTTTCTTAAAAAAAATGGTGGTTTTATACCTGGTAGAAGGCCTGGGAAACATACTTCTGATTACCTTCAAGATATAGTTTTTAAGTTGACATTCATTGGCTCTGCGTATTTGGTAGTCATATGTACTGTACCTGAAGTTATGAGATATTATTATGATATACCATTTATTTTTGGTGGGACGAGCTTACTGATTATAGTGAACGTTATTACTGATACTATTATGCAAATACAATCTTATATTTTTTCAAATAGGTACGACAACTGGATAAAGAAATATGAGTCTAAAACGAGGAAAGTAAGATGATCATTACGATTTTTGGTCCTCCAGGTTCTGGTAAAGGTACTCAGTCAAGCTTGTTAATAGCAAAATATAATTTAAAATTAATTTCAGTAGGGGATTTATTAAGGAATATTATATCTAGCAGTAGTGAGTTAGGTAAAAAAATAAAGGGTACCGTGGAATCTGGTAATTTAATTCAAGATGAAATTATATGTGGATTATTACGTGACCAGCTTGCATTAGTGGATGATAATTGCTTATTAGATGGTTTTCCGAGAAATTTAAACCAGGCTCATTTTTTGACTCAAGTTTTGCAAGAAAAATATAATAGGGATGTTGACATTGTAGTTGAGCTGCAGCTTGACGATAATATTGCAATCGATAGGTTAAAAAATCGTCTCGTGTGTTTGGACTGTAAAAGCATATATAGTGTATCTTCTTTTAAGAGTACTACTTGTGCTAAATGTAAAAGTACGAGGTTAGAGAAAAGAATTGATGATGCTGATATGTCTGCAATTAATAAGAGAATAAGTGAATATCACCTTCAAATGAAAGGTTTACGCGAGTATTATAAAGGCAAATTATTAACAATTGACGCTAATTTGAGTGTTGATGAGGTAACGCAAGAGATTGAAAGTAAAATTTCTTGTAATTTGGTTTGACTCTGAGTTGTTTTATGGTATAAATTAGGAGTTGTTATTAATAAAGTATCGAGGTACCAGTGGCACGTATTGCAGGCGTAAATATTCCAGTGAGGAAATGTGTTCCTTTTGCATTAACTTATATATATGGTATAGGTATTGCTACTGCGAATGTAATTTGTCGCGCTTGCGAAGTTGATAAGCGCAAACGTGTTTCAGAATTACGAGATGAAGATATAGAAAAGATCAGCGGTTTCATTAGACAAAATTATGTTATAGAAGGTGAGCTCAGAAAAGAAGTGGCTATGAACATAAAATCTTTAGTGGAAATGGGATGCTATAGAGGGGTGAGACATAGAAAAGGTTTACCTGTGAGAGGGCAAAGGACTCATACTAATGCTAAGACTCGTAAAGGTAGATCTCGGTTGCCTATTGCTGGGAAAAAATAAAATTTATTATTATTGTGAGTTTTAATGAAAAAAGTCAAAACGGTTAGTAAGAGTAAGGAGGAGTTTATTACTGGTGTTGTCCATATTCGTGCAACTTTTAATAATACTTTTGTAAATGTAACTGATGTTCATGGTAATACGCTATGTCAAACTTCTGTGGGTGCATGTGGTTTTTCAGGTTCGAGAAAATCCACACCTTATGCTGCAGGTAAGGCTGCGGAGTCTGCTGCGAAGAACGCAATGGAGAGATTTGGTATGAAGGTTGTCTCTGTAATAATTCGCGGTCCTGGCTTTGGTACCGAAGCTGCGGTTAAAGCACTTCAGAGCTGTGGGTTGACTGTGACTTCAATTGCAGATAAAACCGCAATTCCTCATAATGGGTGCAGGTTAAGAAAAAAAAGAAGAGTATAGGATATTTGAAAAGGTTGTTTTATGTATTATAATAATGATGTTTCTCTCTGTAGCAATTTAGATAAATTGATTAAACCTAGTTCAGTTAAGGTAGTATCAGATGATTCAAGTGAAAAAAGTGATATAGTGCTAGAACCGTTGGAAAGTGGTTTTGCTTTAACATTAGGTAATGCATTAAGACGTGTAATGTTATCTTCTCTTAAAGGTAGTGCTGTTTATGGAATAAAAATTGAAGGTGTAACTCATGAGTTCACTTCAATTCAAGGGGTGAGAGAAGACGTAACTGATATAGTATTAAATATGGGTATGTTGAGGTGTAAATTAAATGGTGCTTCTAATAAATGCTTAAATTTAAGCGCTAAAGGGCCTTGCCAGGTATTAGCTGGGATGATAGAAACTGATGATCAATGCTCTATTGTTAATAAAGATTTGTTAATATGTACGCTGGGGCAAAATGTGGAGCTTAACATGACCATATATGTGGCTAGCGGAAAAGGTTATCTTCCTGTAACTAAATATAAAGAAAATGAACTTTTGAAGCTTATGAGTGAACAGGATTTAATTGGTTTTATTCCAGTTAATGCTTTGTATAGCCCTGTCAACAGGGTTTCGTACAGGGTAGAGAACAGTCGTGTTGGCCAAGTGACTGATAAGGATAAGCTGATATTGTCAATTGAAACTGATGGTACAATTTCTCCGAGTCAAGCTGTTGACTCTGCTGCAAGAATATTACAGGAGCAACTTCAGCCCTTTATTAGTTCTGATGTAAGTTATAAAAAATCGCAGGTTTCTTCGTCTAGTGGTGCTAAAGATTTGGGTTATGACCCTGTCTTATTGCGTAAGGTAGATGAAATGGAATTATCTGTCAGGTCTCATAACTGTCTGAAAAACGAAAACATCACTTATATAGGTGATCTTGTGCAAAAGACAGAAGGTGAAATGTTAAGAACTGCTAATTTTGGCAGAAAGTCTTTGAATGAGATTAAGGCAGTTTTGACTAATTTTGGCTTGTCTTTGGGTATGAATGTGCTAAACTGGCCACCTAAGGATATAGATGAGTTGGCTAAACAACATACTGATGAAGATTAGGTGATATATGAAACATGGAATAAAAAAACGTAAACTATCTCGTTGTACTGAACATAGATTATCGACGTTAAAGAATCTATCTATCTCATTAATTAACCATGAGCAGATTGTAACTACTTTACCAAAAGCTAAGGAACTTCGTCCATATGTCGAAAAGTTTATTACAATTGCTAAGAATAAGAATACTTTACATGGTAGAAGACTTTTGCTTTCACGCCTTCATAATAGTAAGTTAGCAGTTGATAAGTTATTAAACGTCTTAGCCAGCCGTTATCAAGATCGTAAAGGTGGGTATTCTAGAATAATAAAATTTAGCACTCGAAAGGGTGATTGCGCTTCAATGGCAGTGATAGAACTGGTTGATAGGGATATTGCAGCAAGAGGTAAGGTTTATAGTAAAAATAAAGAAGGAGGCAAAGTAGTTACACAAAGTTAATTGTTATCATAATTGTTCTTCTTGTGGTAAGTAGGTTACGCTACTTTGTAGGTTACTTTGGCGAGTTATTAGTTTTAGTATATTTAAAACTGAAATGGTATAATGTTATAAAACGCCGTCACCGTTGTAAGTTCGGTGAAATTGACTTAATTGTATCTAAAAAAAAGGAGCTGATTTTTATAGAAGTTAAAACAAGTTTACTTGGAAAAGAAATACCGATATCTCATCTTCAATGTCAGTCTATTATAAATTCTTCTAAGTATTTCTTAAGTAAAAACCTTAGTTTTTTAGATTATTCAGTCAGATATGATTTATATTTTCTTTCCTTAAAGAGAAGACCTGTTTATATAAAAAATGCTTGGATTGAAGAATGAAAGATTTGTAGCTGAATTAATTTAGATTTACTGGATTTAATATGAAAAAGACCCAATACAATAATTTAGTTTCATCTTACGCTAGAGTGCTATTTCATGTCTCAGGAAGCAGGTTAGGCATTATAAGGAAAGAAGTAGAATTTTTGTTGGCTTTTTTTAAGGATCAACGTGATGTTTTTGTGTACCTATCTCATCCTATGATTTCTTTTGCACACAAAAAAGAAGTGATGCTTTCTATAAATGAGCACTTGAGTGAGAATTTAGTAAAATTTATTATGGTTATATTTGCAAATAAACGCTCTAGTTTATTGATCCTTATATTAGAAAAATTCTTAAGTCTTGCAAGAGAAAATGAAAATGAATTCGAAATTACTATAAAGTCAGCAGAAACTTTAAAGGAATCTGATATAAAAATAATTACTGAATCTTTGAGCTTTCTTGGTAAAATAATAAAAGTAAGCAATGTGGTTGACCCTTCTATACTAGGTGGCTTCGTAGTTAGGTATGGTTTTAATTTGATCGATGCTTCGCTAAAAAGTTACTTGGATAGGTTAGTTGACTTAAGTAAAATGGAAATATTAAAAGTAAGGAATTTTGTATGAAGAACAGTATGAATGTTTCTGAGATAGCAAGTATAATAAGAGAAAAGGTTGAGACGTTTGATAATCCTATAAAGCGGGAAAATATAGGTGAAGTAATTTCAGTAACAGATGGTATCGCATTGGTTTATGGGCTGGAAAAAGCAAAATTCGGTGAAAAGGTATTTTTTGCAAGTGGTGTAGAAGGAATAGTTCTCGATTTAGATCATGATACGGCTGGAATAGTTGTGCTTGGTAATGACCGTGATGTGAAAGAAGGGGACGTTGTAAAATGTAGTGGTGATGTTGTGCAGGTGCCTGTAGGGCATGAATTGTTAGGGAGAGTTGTAAATGCGTTGGGCCATCCTATGGACGACGGTGGGGAAATTAGAGCCAAAAACAGAATGGATATAGAATCTAAAGCGCCAGGCATTATTGATCGTAAGTCTGTGCATGAGCCGCTGCAAACAGGAATTAAAATTATAGATTTGCTAATTCCAATAGGTAGAGGGCAGCGTGAATTAATTATTGGTGATAGACAAATTGGTAAAACTACTATTGCGCTTGATACTATTATCAATCAGAAGAAGATTAACGATGAGGTAAACGAAAATCAAAAGGTTTACTGTGTTTATGTTGCTATTGGGCAAAAAATTTCAACAGTAGCAAAAGTGGTAAATAAGCTGAAAGAAAGCGGAGCATTAGAGTATACAACTGTAGTTGTGGCTAGTGCATCTGACTGCGCGCCTATGCAATTTTTAGCACCTTATGCTGGTTGCACTATTGGGGAATTTTTCCGTGACAATGGAATGCATTGTTTGATTATATATGATGATTTATCTAAGCATGCTGTGGCATATAGGCAGATGTCTTTATTGCTCAGACGTCCTCCTGGTCGTGAAGCTTACCCTGGAGATATATTCTATGTACATTCTCGCTTGCTTGAAAGAGCTGCTAAAATGTCTGATAAAAAAGGGCAGGGTTCTTTAACTGCTTTGCCAATTGTCGAAACTCAAGCTGGTGATGTATCTGCATATGTGCCAACAAATGTTATTTCAATTACCGATGGGCAGATCTTTCTTGAGTCTGAATTATTTTATAAAGGATTTCGACCTGCAGTAAATATAGGTTTGTCAGTTTCACGGGTTGGTTCTGCTGCACAACTAAAGTCTGTGAAGAAAGTTGCTGGTTCTATAAAGCTAAGCTTAGCTCAGTATAGAGAATTAGAAGATTTTGCAAAATTTGGTTCTGATCTTGATGCTAGTGTTCAATTATCCTTGAATAAGGGTAAATATCTTGTCGAGTTATTAAAGCAAAAACAACATTTACCTATGTCAATAGAAGAGCAAGTAGTGCTGATGTATATTTTTTCTAACCTATATAATCAGTTAAGTAAAATACAAATAAGTTACATTAATAAATTTGAACATGATCTTATTAATTATTTTCATACTGTACACCCTGGGGTTTTAAAAAAGTTGTCAAATGACATGAGTGATGATATAAAAGGTGATATTTTTAACATTGTGAGTAATTTCGTTACTCAATTTAATTGCGTTTAGGTGGTGATTATGGCTTCATCCATTATTAATAAATTTCCTATGACGAGGGAAGGTTTTGAGAATATGCAAGCCGAACTTGAAAAATTAAAGGAAGAAAAACCTTCTGTGATACAGGCTATTTCTGATGCTCGTGATCAAGGTGATTTGTCTGAAAACGCAGAGTATCATGCAGCACGGGAAAGGTTAGGTTTTATTGAAGGCCGTATAATGGAGATAGAAAGTAAGCTCTCACATGCGGAAGTAATAGAAGTAAAAAATTTGTCTGGTGATTCAGTAATGTTTGGTGCAACTGTGACATTAAGCATGTTAAGTGATAATAACGGTGAAGTGGAATATGTTTATAAGGTTGTAGGCGAATATGAAGCTGATGTTTCAAAGCAGTTAATATCTACTAGTTCACCACTTGGGAGTGCCTTAATCGGCAAAAAAGTCGGTGAATATGTGGAAGTGACAGTGCCAAATGGAGAGAAATTGTATAAAATAGTTAAGATTGAATTTAAGTAAATTATTATGGTACAGGCAACTTATGCTTCAATGAGTCTACCAGGTATTTCTTCTGTGGAAGATGTATTAGAGGATGCTCGTTCCGGTAAATTATTCATTTTAGTTGATGATGAAAGTAGAGAGAATGAAGGTGATTTGGTTGTCTTAGCTGAAAAAGTAAAACCAGAACATATGGCTTTTATGGTTAGATACGGTACTGGTATTGTATTTTTAGCTATGACAAAGCTTCATATGAGTAAACTAAATCTTGAGTTTATGAGGAAGAGCAATGTAGATGAAAAGCTTACTCCTCATACTGCATTTACTACGTCAATTGATGCGCGTTATGGCATTACAACAGGTGTTTCTGCTCATGATAGAACGCATACGATACTTACTGCCATTGATGAAAAGAGTACTAAGGACGATATTATTACTCCAGGGCATGTTTTCCCTATTATTGCAAATAAAGGCGGGGTTTTAGCACGCAATGGTCACACTGAAGCAAGTGTTGAAATAGCAAAGTTGGTTGGTCTTAATCATGCAGCTGTAGGGTGTGAATTAGTGAATGATGATGGCTCTATGATGCGCTTACCTCAGTTGCTTAAATTTGCTGAACAACATAAAATTAAGTTAACTACCATCGACAAACTTATCAGTTACGTTAAAAAATTAAACTAGCGTTTATAAATTTGTATAATTTAAGTGTTAAAATATAGAATTCCTATAAATTATACAAGCACAGAATTTTCATGTTTAGAATTGCTAAGTTTTTGACCTTATTGTTCTTTTTTGCATATTATAATAATGCCTACTCTATTAACATTATTAGAGATAGTGAAGTGGAAGCAATAGTGAAAGAGCTAGCGCAACCTTTATTTTCTGCTGCGGATGTTGATCATGAGCAAATAAAAGTTTTTATAATTAATGACAATTCGATTAATGCTTTTGTAATTAACAATAATAGTATCTTCATTCATTTAGGGCTTTTACGATATTCGGCTAAACCTTATGTCTTGCTTGGTATATTAGCACACGAGATTGCTCACATATCTGCTGGTCATATATTGCAGATGAGTAGTGCTATGGGTTATTTTCAATCGATAGCAATGATTAGTTATATGGTAGGATTAGTTTCTAGTATTATCATTAACCCTCAGGTTGCTGGTGCAATTTTGCTTAGTGGTGTAGCATTCAGTTCAAGGCTATTTTTTATAGCTCTTTTTACAATAATCCGAACAGACCGTAATATGCTACTGGCCTGCTATAGCCATAAACACATATCTTATCGCATTCGGACTATTATAAGAAAGGCTATAACTATTCTCAAGAGCAAGAAAGTGTAGCAGATAGCTATGCTTTAAGGTACCTTGATGAATCTAGCTATGATAATTCAGGTATGAAAGAGATTTTTGATTATTTTAAAAGTATTGAGCATGAGAACACCGAGGAATATTTCCGCACTCACCCACTTAGTGAGAAACGCATATTTGCTGTACAAAATTATAAGGTCAAAAACAACGTAAAACCAATTTTTGCTGATAAGTTACTAAAGTTTGAGCGTGTGGTTGCAAAGCTAGACTCTTTCTTTGCTCCTATTCATGTGTTATCTAATAAATATGAAAATAATTCTGAGTATGTAAATGCTATAGTTTGCTATAGGCAAGGAAAGATAGAAGAGGCTATTGCTAAAATGAATTCATTGATTCAAGAGTCACGCAATGACCCATACCTATATGAATTAAAAGCAGAAATGCTATACAAAGCTGGAAACTTAAGTGAAGCAATAAAAATGTATGAAGAATCGCTTAGGTATTTATCTGAGAAAAACAGTTATTTAGTGAAACTTGCATTATCTCATACTTTATTATTACACGGTGATGCAAAAAAGGCGATTTTTTACCTGGAGCAGATTTTGAATGTAGAACCAAATAACGCTTTTGTCTGGAAATATTTAAGCATTGCATATAAATGTGACGCTGATACGGCAATGCATTATTTTGCTTTGACAAAAAAGGCTTGTATTGAAGGTAATTCAAAGCAATTTATGAAATACGCTGAGTTAGCTGTTAAAACTCTACCAAAGAATAGCCCTTACTTGTTGCAAATTGAAGATATGAAGCAATTTAATGGGTAACAAAAAAGCATTTCTGCACTTTTTGGATTATTTTTGTCCACACTTTTCCAACATAGTTTTTGCTTCATCGCTTACGTTGGGCATAATTTTCGTTATGATAGTTTTAGCGCCAAAAAATACACCACAGAACATGCCAAGAGCAAAGAGGGCTGGCCACGGCATCCTGCCAAATATTGCAAGCAAAGCTGCACCAATTATTACTACCGTCATAAGTGGACCGCCTATCCCCCAAACATAACCAATAATATTGCATATTACTTTAGTTGTGTCATCCATATCAGGGTCAGCTGCATAACCTGAGAAAGAGAAAAGCAATACTACGCAAAAAACACTAAAAAATTCCATTATAGAGCTCATTTTTTTGCCTCTAAGTAATAAATTAACCTAAACCTACACATTTTTTATTTTAAAGTAAAAATTATAATTTGTCCATACATAAGTGTTGCTACATAAATAACCCACCATTAATATTGAGCACATGCCCTGTTATATATTTTGCTTCATCACTTGCTAAAAACAAGACCCCTGCTGCTATTTCTTCCCCTGTTCCCATTCTTTTCATTGGAATATTATCTAATATTTTTCCCTTTTGTCCTTCATTTAAAACTTCAGTCATTTTAGTATCTATAAACCCAGGAGCAATACAATTTACTGTTATATTACGACTTGCAACTTCTTTTGCTACGGATTTGCTCATAGCTATTATTCCAGCTTTAGACGCCGCATAATTTGCTTGCCCGGCGTTTCCTGTCAGCCCTATTATTGAGGAAATATTTATAATTCTTCCCCAATTATTCTTAATTAGTTTTCTGCATGCTTCTCTACTCAGCTTAAATGTAGAGCTCAAGTTAATATCAATTACTTTTTGCCATGCTTCATCTGTCATTCTCAATAATAAACTGTCTCGCGTAATACCCGCATTGCATACGAGCCCGTCAAAGCCTTCCATCAGCTCACTTGCTCTATTTATTAGTTGATTTACTTCCTCAGCATCTGATAAATCACAAGGGAGTACATGCATGTTTTTTTCATATTGTTTAGCAACTTCTTCGAGCACTTCTTTTTTTGTGCCAGAAATACATAAAGTTGCTCCGGCTTTGTGCATAATTTTTACAATTGCTTGCCCTATTCCGCCTGATGCTCCAGTAATCAGGAACTTTCTGCTTTCCAATTTAAGCATAATAACTTTATATTATCTTAATTCCTAACAGAATATTGACTAGTTGGCAATAGATTTCTTACATAATATAAGTAACTCAGATATTCACAAAGTAAAGAAAAAGTTATAATAAAGTTAAACGTCAAAAAATTTTAAAAACATAGTTGATGCAGGAATTGTTACTAAATAGTTTATTCTGGTGCTCTACAGTCTAAATGGAATGCTTAAATTATAGATTCTTTGTTTTTGTGTGTTATCTTGAGTTAACACAAATTCACAGTAGTATTATGATAAGTAAGTTAAAAAAGCTTAGCGCTGGATTTTCTTTGACAGGCTTGATTGGCCATGGTGATAATATAAATATGCAAGGAGCAAAAAATAAAAAGAAGAAGTACCCAAAATTTTTGGATAAGACGTTTGCATTGATTGATGCAGTGATAAATTTTATTTTAAAACGCGAAAGTAATAACGTAAATGAAGTCCTGAAAGTAACATGGGGACCACTATTTTTTGGTCTGGTAGTAATACTCATCTTTTTTGGGATAGGTGGTATTTGGTCGGCTATAGCTCCAATTGACGGTGCGGTGCATGCAAGTGGAGAAGTTATTGTATCTTCAAATAGAAAAATAGTTCAACACTTGGGCGGAGGAATAATAAGCAAAATTTTAGTAAAAGAGGGTCAAGCAGTTAAAAAAGATGAGCCTCTAGTTTTGTTGAGTGATGTTAACGAGAAGGCGAATTTAAGTATCATCAAAGAGAAGCTCTTATCATTTTTAGCAACAGAAGCAAGGCTTCTTGCAATCAGAGTAGATTTGGACACGCTCGAGTTTCCTGATGAGGTTAAAAAATTATCTCACGATGAACTTGTAAATAAAGTGATAAAGAATCAAGTAAAGTTGTTCAACTCTCAGAGAAAGAGCATGTTGGGAAAAACAGACATACTGCAACAACGTATAAAGCAGTTAAATGATGAATTAGCGGGGCTAAACTTTCAACTAAATGCAGCTCATAAGCAATATGACTTGATAACTGAGGAGTTGGAAACAAAAAGACAATTACTTGATAGTGGCCATATAAGCAAACCACACATTTTAGCTTTAGAAAAGCAGTTTGCTGAAATTGAAGGCAGAGTTGGACATTACCGTTCTGCAATATCTCAAGTGCAGCAAAAAATTGGAGAGAACGAATTAGAAATTATAAACGTGAGAAATGATTCTCAAGAAAGAGCAAACGCTGAACTTAAGGAAGTTAGTACGTCTATTGCAGACTTGAAAGAGAGACTGATGGTTGCTGAAGATTCATTAGCACGTACAATAATTAAATCGCCTCAAGATGGGATAGTCACAGATATAAGATACCATACTGAAGGTGGTGTTATACAATCTGGAGTTCCGATCATGAGCGTAGTGCCATCGGATGATGACCTAATAATAGATGCTAAAATTCAGACCAGAAACATAGAAGAGATACTGTCAGCACAAAAGAAAGATAGCAACATAGTCTCTATTGATGGGCTAGAAGGGCTAAAGGTTAAAGTTCGTTTAAGTGCTTACAGTGCACGTCGTTTAAGTTTAATTAATGGTATAGTAAGCAATATTTCTCCCGATGCCCTTGATGATCCAAGGCTAGGGCGTTATTATTCAGTACGTGTAGTGATACCAAAACCAGAGCTTGCTCAGTTTAAAAACGTATACTTATACCCTGGTATGCCAGCAGAAGTGTACATAGTTACTCAATCTCGTACTCTTTTGTCATTCTTGTTTACGCCTATAATTGCAACAGTCGATAGGTCTTTTATAGAAAGGTAGCTCACTCGTTAAAGTAGTAGTGAAAGTGCCGTAATAAAATTTAGGTACATAATTAGACAATAGGCTTCTTGACCTTACCCAGAAAAAGTGGAGAGAAAGAAAGGAGTTTTTTCGGGTAAAATAAAATTTTGGAGGATTAGAAATGGCAAGAGAATATACGGCAGAATTCAAATTGGAAGCTGTTAAGCTGACAAATGAACAAAGAAAGGTAGGTCAACCAGTTGCAAAAGTAGCAAGAGATCTAGGAATAAGGGATAGTGTATTAGGAAAATGGATGAAGAAATATAACGAAAAAAAGTCAGCGGCAAATGCATTTCCAGATGTAGCACCTTATGACAAAGAGAGATTTGATTTACAAAGCAAGAGTAACAAGAGAAAGAGACATTTTAAAAAAAGCCCTGGCCAGTCAAAAAGAGTAAAATATTTTTTCATAAAAGAGTATATTGAGGAAGGCCGGTTATTTGGGAGGTGATATCAATGGAAACACCAGCCTTAAGTAGGTTTTTTGCGACTTCAATTTTTTCTTCTTTTCTGCCTTCCTCTTTCCCTTTCTCCCTGCCCTTTTCATGCCCGATTTGGATGCCTTCTTCTCTACCTTCTTCTCTAGCATCATCAAGTTTTTGAGCGAGGATGCCTTCTTCTTTCCGCAGATCCATTATCCTTTCTTTGTACGCTATCAGATCTTTCTCATTCCAGCGAAACTTGTCTAACTCATCGTATGCTAGCTTTATTATTGGCGATTTTTCTGCAATATCTTTTAGGTCTTCATCTGTAGTATCTTCTGCATACTTGAAAAAAAAGCACCAGCGCTCTATTGTACTTTCTAGCTGCTCTACTTTGTTTTTTGCGAATTTAGGCAACTCAATAAAGACAAACTGAAAATCTTTTAAGTAATGTCCGTTGGTTTTTATATCTCGTATATTATGAGTGGAAATATACTCAACCTCCTCAGGAAATAGCGTATTATCGGAAATAGCAATAAAGAATACTGTTTTTAAATCGATGTACTCGCCACCTTTTCCAACCTGCCTTGAATAAGCTTTAGCAGCATATAGCTGAGCGCGTTTCTCAAAGCCTCTATCACGAGCGAGCCGCATCTCAATCACGTATCTGAACCCACTAGAATCCTTGCAAAGGACGTCAACAATGCTTTGTTTATCAGAGGCGACTTCAGGATCCATATAGGTGCTAAGAAACTCAACTTCTTGTATAGTATCTATCCCGGTAAATCCTAAGATATCATTGAGGAAGTGAATAAGAATGTTTTTATTTCTTTCGGTACCAAAGACCTTTTTGAAGGTTAAGTCTAATTTTGGATTGAGAAACTTAGAAAGAGCCATAGCAAGAATACCTAAAAAGCATTAATAATTATACACAATTCTGAAGAAATATTCAACTCTTTTATGCTGAGGTCTATTAAAGTGGTAAATTTAGCTGAATTTCAAGAGTTGGCAAAAAACTACCTTCATAGATGATCCTAGAATGCTACTACGCACCTTAGACGTCCTTTTGTACATCTTTTTATATCCCCATCATAAAGCGCCTAAAAACCCCGGCAAATGAATTCATGAATTTAGTAGCTATAAAAAACTTCAAAAATACCTATTTTGGGTGTGAGAGGCTAATCTTCTAAGAAACTCTTTCTGCTAGTAGCTCTTTTTTAATCAAGACATAACCAAATTCACTAGCTTTCTTGCTTAGAGTCTTCACTATTTTTTCCTTATATAACTTTTCATAGTAATCAATGCCCTTCTCTACATATTCCTGTCCATACTTTAGCATACTATAAAAAATGCACGCCAATTTCCTAGCCGTAGCGGTAATCGCTTTCGGTGCTCCTAGTCGTTTTTTTAACCTTCTGCAATATGCACCAATCCCACTGTTGCTTCTTGACACACACTGGGCAGCCATCCTAAAAGCATTTGCAGCACGAGCAATAACTTTGCGAGTTCTCGTCCCAAATACTTTTTCCCCTGTAACTTTATTAGCAGGACTTAGCCCCAACCAAGAAGTAAAGTGCTTCTCTGATGGCCATTTATCGTGGTTCAAACCAACTTCTGAGATAATTGTTTGTATAGTTAGCACATCAAGCCCAGGAACTTTAGTAAAATCAATACCGGTTACTCTATACAGTTCTTCGTGTAAAGGAAAGTCTGGTCTGTTTTTTGAAAACCTATTCTTTATTTTGCTGCATCGCTTATTCTCGTCAGATTTTGTTTCAAATGTTTTGTAATATTGTTCGATGCTTTTGTCGCATTCTGCTATTTTTTCCTGATAAATATTATACAATTCAAATTCTTGCTTTAACACAAATAAGAGTTCCTTTCTGTAGTCGCCTTTTAGCGCTTTTGCCATGGTAGATCTATCATTTCTTATCCGTACATCTCTCAATTCTGATAATGTTTCAGGATTCCTTTCACCTTCAATTATTGCTTTGATAATTTGCATACCGGTCACTCCAGTAATATCACTTATGACTTTGTGTAATTGAACGTTCATTTGAATTAACGCTTTTTGCATACGTAGAATATGTGTGGATGCACTTTCAATCAGGTTGCTACGTTGCCTAACGTAATTACGCAACACACACATTTGATCATCAGGTCTAAACGACCCATGGAGTAATCCATAGCTGTGTAATTGTTGTAACCATTGACAGTCTTGAACTTCGGATTTTCTACCAGGCACGTTCTGAATATATCGTGCATTTACCAATTTTACCTCAAATCTATATGACTCAAGTATTTGAAACAAAGGAATCCAATATACTCCTGTTGATTCCATATCTACTGTTCTAACTTTACATTTCTTTAACCACCCTGCTAAGTTATGAAGATCAACTGTAAAGCATCCAAATTTTTTGACACGTTGTTCACCTCTTCCTTCAGGTACACATACATAATGTACAGCTGAGCCGATATCAATTCCTGCTGTATCAGGATTCACTATTTCTGGTTTACTTTTTGCCTTTATCATGGTAATTATCCTACTATAACTTATAATGGAGAAGCACTTAAGCTTGGGACGGTTAGATTATACAATCTTCTAATCGAGGTAGTCATAATAGACTCCATCAGTGGTTTAACCGTTCCTCCAAAACCACGCTCCTAAACGGGCACTTAAGCACCATTGATCAGTCGGTTATAACTGCAGAAGTACTTCTTGATAAATTATATATAAAAATTGCTATGGAAGTGAAGAAATAGTTTCTTTCCGGTTTAACAAGATTTTTTTCTTGTTCGACGCTCTTAAATAAGTTCACTACTTATCGTTCTACAGCCAGAATGTCACACAAACGAAAGTTTAATTTGTGCTTACTGTAGACATGGGGTTTTATAGCCCTTTTTACAATAATCCGAACAGACCGTAATATGCTACTGGCCTGCTATAGCCATAAACACATATCTTATCGCATTCGGACTATTATAAGAAAGGCTATAAATGTGATACCCATGGATGTGAAATCCCACCCCTGAAGATTAGAATTCAAGCAGTTTAGCTTTAACCATATTGATCAGGTGTTGCAAGCCGTTACCTTACACATCTTCAGATAACTCTCGCTTTACATACATGCTCTTGTCCTCCTTCCCTTTCGGGTTAAAGTTAGTTGTTCACCTCGAGGCCATTTATTCTGAACCCCGCTTAGCTCCGCTAAGTATTTCTTAATGCGTACCACGGCGCACCCTCTCGACTCACACAGCTCCCATTATTCAGCCTTTTGTCCCAAACCTAATGTCCAGTGGGGGAGTGTTAAATAAACCATACGCGTCAAGTTAAGGAATGTAGAGAGCTTAAAGTAGATACCCTGGTCTTCCTATATCTGTCTTTCAAAGAAAACTTTGACCAGATTATAGTAAGCTTTTTTAGAAAAATTTTTAAATTATTGACAATATTGTTTAATATCAAAAAGAGCTCTCTAACCCGCCTTTTCAATTCAATAAATGCCTTTGTTAAACTGAGCTCCGTGTTCTTTTTTAGTTTTACACAGCCAATCATTTCGTGAAATACGAGAATAGCACATAATTTTGCGTATAGCTCGCACAATACTCTAAATGGATTTGTCTTTCCTTTTA
Organism: Wolbachia endosymbiont (group A) of Scambus nigricans; assembly: GCF_947251485.1. Taxonomy (NCBI): domain Bacteria; kingdom Pseudomonadati; phylum Pseudomonadota; class Alphaproteobacteria; order Rickettsiales; family Anaplasmataceae; genus Wolbachia; species Wolbachia endosymbiont (group A) of Scambus nigricans. Next base: position 838,030 of record NZ_OX366356.1, on the reverse strand, counting down.
GTTTATTAAGATTGATATGACTTTTATATAGTTTAAATAGTAATTCGATTTGCCATCTTACTCTATAAACCGTCAATATTTGTTCAGCATTAATTTTACTCTCTGGAACATTAGTTATAAATATTGACCAATCTAATAACTTTTGATTCTTTTGAGAAGATGTATATCCATGTGACTTTGCTAATTTATTAGCCTTTCTTCTTCTAGCCATAGACTGTTCTTCAGTTAGCTTTTGACATATAATTCTTACCTTAATTTTTACTTCCTTTCCTAATAATACTTCTTTTTCTGAAGATAATTGACCTTCTAAATACTCCAATAGCTCTATTTTTTGATTTGTTTCTATATCATATATATTGGTATCAGACTTATAACGACTAACAAAATATGCACCTGCTTCATCAATCTGTTTAAAAGAACTAGGCACAAAGTAGCCCAAGTCAAATATTAGCAAATCATTGGCTGATAAACCGTTCAGATAATCCCTATAACCTTGATCCGACCTTATTCCTTCCATAAAATTTAACTTATCTAGCGCTTGATTCAGGTAATCAAAGACTAACTGTAGCTTTATTCCTGATTTGGTATTATTCTCACAATCTCTATAGCTACTGCCATATCCTTTGTACATATCTTCCATGCTACTGGGCAGGCTAATGTAGCTGCTATCCAATAATTTAACGCTTCCAAATTGCTGTAAAATTTTGCAATCAATCTGTAGACTTTTTTTTAATAAACACAAAGCTTCGTTATACATTTTTTTCATGAACTCAACTGCTTCTTCACTAAACCTAAAATCTAAACCCTGTTTTGTAATTTCTATCGAGTCTTCATTTAGCAATTGGCACATTGTTTCTATGCTGCAATCATCAACTCCTATGTTACCAAAAACCATAGCTTTTATGAATGATGAGCCATTAAGTTTTCTCTTTCTTTTTATAAAACCTACTGCAATTGATATTTCGTCTGCTTTTTCATTAAAGAATTCATTGAGGTCTTTTGATAAGCAAGCTATTCTGTCCATTGTAAGTTCTCTCATTCATATATCCAAGAGAATTTATACCTTATTATTTTCCTCCACTCTATCGACTTTACTTACACTTTTCCTTAACTTGACGCGTATGGTTTATTTAACACTCCCCCACTTCATTATAGAAAACGGCCTACTGTTTCTTCAAGACTTGAAGCTTTTCTCATTTTTTCGCGCTTTGTCCAAGAGTCCACTTTTGTTGCATCAGATTGATTAATTGTTTCAGAACGAATCAACCCTCCAGATCTAGTAAAAAAACCTCGTTCAATAGCATCACGTACTGAACACCCACCAAGCAAACATTTTTCCCCTATTCGTTCCTCACAATTCTGTAATTTTTTCCACTTTTCTTGATCTTCTACTTCTACCTTTATTAGATTTTGCTTATCAGGGTATAATCTCACTTCCAACTCTCCCAAGCCAGTATCGAAAGTCAATACTATATTACTACCATCTGCTAGGGCTACATAATTCCTTATAGCGTTTTCCGTTATAATTTCTACCTCACTCTTACCTATCTTTATTATATTTCTTCCGTATTGTACACCTTCCTGAGTGATACCTAAACCCCTTGCTCCATTTGTAATCTTTGCAACATCTACTTTACTATCCTGTGAATATTCAAGACAGAGAGTAGAGTTGTCGATTTTTACGTCTCTTACCTTACCACTTGTTGCGCTTTGAACGATTGTTATGAAATCTAAAGCGCGATTCTCATAATCTGCATAAGCGTTTTTCATATTAGCTTTGTGGCTTTCAAACTCTTCCAGTTCGTCAATTACATATATACTGCTTATGTTGTACAAAATTGCCCCTTTTGATATCAATTGACATACTATACCACTAGCAACCTCTATATTCCTTGAACCTTCGGAACTCTTTCTTAATTCACTAATCTTTCTTATCACAAAATCTGTAAAACTATATTCCTTTTCATATACCTTTCCGTATATACTACCCTGGTTAGGAAAGTTCAGCCTTACCCCAAGTTCTATAGCTTCGTTTACAACGCGTTTTAACTCATCTATATCTTTGGATTTATTTACCCTACCCAAAAATATTTCCAACTTTTCCGACTGATCTAATATTAAATCATCCCATAGAGTTCTAAGCTTAGGCAAACGTTTTTTGTCCTTCCACTCTTCGTAATCAATCGCTCCTGCTTCTAGCAGCAACTTTTTTGCTTCTTTGAAATGAGTTTCATTACCATAACAAGCCTCCCTAATCTTTTGAAAAACTCGAGACTTTCCTTCGCAATCACGAAGATTGAGAATCTCTTTAAGACCTTCATTTCCTTTGTGCTGATTGAAAAACTTTCTTAGTCGATTAGTGTTAAAGCTATGACCGCAAATACCTTCTAAATCATTTTTTGCTTCCAATTGCTCCTGAGTTAAAAAGATCTGTTCTAAAAGATTCACTTCAAAAGGTTTTTTGTTAATAATTACAATGTCTAGAGGAGTTTTTCCTTGTCTGTCAGTTTGACCACGTGCTCCTTTTTTCAGAAGCAAAGGTATATTTAAAGTATTATAATAAGCAGCATAGTGCAAAGGTGTTTGCCCTTCACTGTTAACTATGTTAGGATCAGCACCAGATTTTAAAAGTAAAGTCATAAATGCACTAACTGCACAACCTATGTCTTTTTCCACTGCTAAATACTCCATACCTTGTATTACATGTAGTATTGTCAATTTGGATTCTCCCCTTTGAAGATTGAGAACAGCTTTTAGATCATCACCTTTGTTATCGTGTAAAAAGTCCTTAAACCTTGTAATGTCACAAAATGGAAAGTCTGTAAGAAGATTTAACAGTGCCTTATTCAAATTTTTTTGGTTATCTTTTAAATCAGGTACGTTGAAAGACCAATCAGATATTAAATTTTTGAATTTTTCCCTTTTAATAATAGAGGTCAAAGAGCTGTTATCACTAAGCAGCAACGAGTATTTAATTGACTTATACTTATCATCTACCCGCCCCTCCTTCTGTTCTACCTTTACCTCCTTTAAATACTCTGTATCATCATCTTTAATGCGTTTAGCTAGATCCTTTAAAAATTCAATATCTCTGTTTTCCAGTAAAGGTAATGCCCCCTTCTTCATGAGAATCGAGACCATTTTTGTACTTCGTCCAGCTAAGTATAATGGAGTGCGCCGTTTTTCATCTAACGCATTAACATCAGCTCCATTGTTTATAAGATACTCTACTATTTTTATTTTTTGGCTCAAGACAGCATGATGTAGAGGAGTGCTTCCGTCATTATACTTCTTATTAACACTTGCTCCATTTTTTATTAGGATCTCTACCATTCTTGTGTTCCCTTGTGAGATAGCATAATATAATGGATCACGATTGTACGCATCAATTGTGTTAACATCAGCTCCTCCTTTTATAAGGGTTTCTACCATTTGTTTGTTGTTTTTTAAAACAGCAAAACTTAATTGGCACAATGTACCTGGATCTACTTGCTTTAATCTCTCTTCTATTTTACTAACTACATTACTCTTACTGAAACCAACATCAGCGTTAGCAGAATTTAATACTTCCTGCAATTTATTCAATTCCATAACTCCACCTCGGTTAAAAATACTACACACCATTTTCACACGCATGACATAAAATGCAAGAACTAATATGACATGCAACATTCGTCCTTAGGCATTTGAGGTAAGCTTTGCCTATTCACTTCACATTCATTTAGCCTACTATTAGGCTTTAATACTGCATATGTAATGCCACCAGCAATGGCCCCAACAATCAATGCAGCAGTAGCTGATATTGATAAACTAAGATGAATATCAGTACATCCAATAGCCACACTTGTCAACATGGTCATTATCGCTACACAGAAAATGGTCTTTATTGCTCTATTAGGTATAGTTAGGTGTTTATTTTCTGTCACTTTTTGATACTGTATCACATTTTTATCATCAGCCAGACTTCCCGAGGTTTTGGGACACTCCCTTACTCGAAGACTAAGATACTTAACTATATCTTTGTAACCATTAGAATCTGCCAAATCGGAAGGAGTCTCACCTCTCAAGTTTTTTACATCAATAGTAGCCTTTTCTTCCTCTACAAGATATTTAACTATATCGTAGCAATTCATTCTAGCAGATTCATGTAATGGAGTATCGCCATTTTTTTCGCTTACTACATTAACATCAGATCCCTTTTCTAACAGAGCTTTAACTATGCCTAAACAGCCCACCTCACAAGCAATATGCAAAACAGTGCATCCTTCTTTGTTTCGTGCTTCAAAACTAGCTCCTTTTTCTAACAGAAATTGAACTACTTCCAAATGACTACATCCAGCAGCTTCATTTAAAGCAGTATCGCCTTCATAGTTTGTTGCATTAATATCAGCACCTTTGTCTAATAGAGCTTTAACGATTTTTAAGTGACCCTCTCGAGCAGCAATATGCAATACACATTTGAAACTATTCTTTCGTATGTCAGCATTATTGATTTGGCCCAATAGAGCTTTAACTATTTCTAAGTGGCCCTCTCGAGCAGCAACATGCAAAGCAGTACAGTCTTCGTTGTTTCGTGCCTCAACACTGGCTCCTTTTTCTAACAGAAATTGAACTACATCTAAGTGACACATTTCAGCGGCAATATGCAAGGGAGTGTCATTATCATCGGTTGCTTGGTTAATATTGATTTTTTCTTCACTTATAAAGTACTCAACCACTTTTAATTTACCCATTTCAGTAGCAGAATGAGGAGCAGTGCATCCTTCTTTGTTTCGTGCCTCAACACTAGCCCCTTTTTCTAATAGAACTTGAACTACTTCTAAGTGGCCTGCTTTAGCAGCAATATGTAAGGCAGTGTCACCATTATCTTTTTGCACATCAACATCAGCACCATTATCTAGTAGAACTTGAATTACGTTTAAGTGACCCATCTGAACAGCGATATGCAGCGGAGTAGCTTCTTCATTGTTTATTACCTCAACAGTAGCTCCTTTTTTTAACAGGGTTCCAACGATTACGAAGTGGCCCCTGCAAGCAGCAAGATGCAAAGGCGTGTTACCATTGTTGTCTTTTATCTCAACACTAGCTCCTTCGTTTAATAGATCTTGAACTTTCTCTAAGGAACCATGAAAAGCAAAATTAAGTAAGTCAGTATGTATATTACTTTCGTGTACACAATGCTCATCTGTTTTTAAGTGACTATCGAGCGTAGCTAAATATGAATACGTAATATTTTGATTAACTTGATAAATTGGTATGGTCTGTGTTGCATAAAAACCTTGTTCTTTTGACCGCTTTTCTATTCCATCAACCATACTGTTCTCTTCTAAATCTGCTTGAATATTTATTGTACTAGATACTTCTTCCAATTGATTACCCACGACACTACCTTAACTTAAAAACTTATGTTTTAATTATTGTACAATTATTATAATTAGCAATAGTTTTATATTTTTTTTCAGAATTACAAATTTATTGTATTCAGATATAGGAAAATACCTTTTGTCTCTAAAAAACATTGCAACCAAGTATTACAAAGATTTCAATTATTTACTTCTTCAAAGATCCCAAAAAGATCGTATCTTTGTGAGAACAAGCTACGTAAAAGTAGGGTTATGAAAATAGGAACTTGCAATCTTTGCAACAAAGTTAGGTAAGTTAGTTCGTATGTAAATGTAGTAAAAGTAGGCTAATATAGCTGCTTTTATGGTATAGTAGAATTATTATATAGAAAAGTTCACACGTGTCATTTGGTAGGTCCAATCCATCCCAAAACAAACTCTTCTCACGACCCTTGGTTTTGAATGCTGGAAATGGTTGTGTTATTTGAGTTAGTGGTAATTAATGTTAAAGAGTGAAAATTAGTTTATTTGGAAATAAAAGGAAAATTCATTGCAATTCTATATTTAAAATAGAATAAAGCTCTTTTTGCATCATGTATTAATAAAAAAATATATTTTTTTGCGTATCCTTTCGTTTTAATTAATAGGAAGTGATATGACACCTAATGTAGAGTTTAAAGATAATCACGGTACATCAATATCAAATTTGGAAAATGTTAAAATTATAACCTTGAGCGATGAGAAAGGTAATAAGTATACTTTAGATGCAAGCAATGGTAGTCTGGAATTAAAATATAAACAAGATGGTCAAGGTGAAATAAGCTATAAAGTAGGAGGTTTAGCGGCAGCTTTTAAAAGTCTACTTGATATGAAAAGTACTAACAATGATGAACATACAGTACTTGAAGAGAAGTTAGCAGAAAAGTCCATAGTGGAGGCGATATTTTATGCAAAAGATTTTGATAAGGGTGATAGAATCTCTAACTTGATACTAGAGAGTACATTTCCTAGGCGAGATGTTCTGCCTGCTTACCTAAATAAAAAGGCTGATGTTGAAAATGTATATACTAAGGAAGAAGTAGATGAAGGATTAAATAAAAAGGTTGATGTTGAAAATGTATATACTAAGGAAGAAGTAGATGAAGGATTAAATAAAAAGGCTGATGTTGAAAATGTATATACTAAGGAAGAAGTAGATGAAGGATTAAATAAAAAGGTTGATGTTGAAAATGTATATACTAAGGAAGATACAGATAGAGGATTTATTTCTCGTGACAGTGACGGAATCAATAGATTAGCAAGGGAATTATTTTATAAACATGATCCCAATGCAACTTCAATTTTAGTTAATACATTAGGGAAGCTTCTTGATGAAAAATATGAAATATATGGTGATAATAAAACAGCAAAAGATTTTTTGGCAGAAAAGGGTAATTTTGCTAAAGCTGATGGCTCTAATATAAAAATTTTAGAATTCACGAAAAAAATACTTGATGCAACAGAGGATATAGGAGATGGGAAAAAGAAATCAATTTTAGTGGAGAAATTAGGCAGATTTCTTGATCAAACTGCTGATAACGAAAATGCTTATGATGGTAAGATAGCAAAAGCTTTTTCAGGAGACAAGGGGGTGCAGGGATCAAAAGGTGCAGATGGTCCTCAAGGTCCGGCAGGTAGAGATGGAAAAAGCCCATCAATTGAGGAAGTCGCTGTACAGCTACTTACTGATGAAAATAAAGATATATTGGGAAAAACAGTACTTGATATAACTGATAGCACTGGTCAAAATCTTGCTACTCATGTTGCTAATAAAATAAATCTTAATTCGCAGGATTTTATAAATAAAGCTGATCCAATAAAACTCGCTGAGTTGCTTTTTAATAAAAGTAACTTAGATCAACTTGCAGACAAAAAGATTGCCGAAGATAAAGTTAGCTCGTATAAGATTTCTGAACTAGTATTTAACGATGCTAAGAATGCACTAGTAGAGAATTATCAGTGGGATCAAAAGAGCTTTATTGAAGATATAATAAAAAATGTCGGCACTTCTAGGTTAGCTGAGTTGTTATTTAATGCTGGCAGTATAGAGAAAGGTGAAGCAAAAAGAATTACTGAAGGGAAGGTTAGCCCTGAAAAATTAGCTGAATATTTGTTTAATGCAAGTGGCTTAGGCGACAATATAGATGAGTCGAAGACGTTAGTCAATAACGTAACTCAGCACCTTTTGAATACCAAGGTAGATGAAATAGGGAAAGCGGTTGTGAAGGATAATGAAAATAGAGAGATCTTAGCAGGTAGTCGTATTTTGCAGGAAGGAGTGGCAGAAAAATTAATTAGTAGCAACACAAATAAATTGGGACAAGCTATTCTGAATGTGAAAAACAAATTTGGTAATGACGCAAAACCTGTGCTGGAAACTCATCTTGCCAATAACAGCAGCTTTCAGGAAGCTGTGGCAGGAAATCAAGATTTAAGGACTGCAGTAACAGCTAATTTTGGGAGCAATAGAGATTTTTGCAATATTGTAACAAGAGATCTTAGTAGAGATGAAGAAAGTCTGTTAATTGATAGGCTGCCTTTTTATGAAATTCCAGATGATCCAAATGCTCCTTTTTCTTGGAATTAGTAATGTATAGCCTTTCTTATAATAGTCCGAATGCGATAAGATATGTGTTTATGGCTATAGCAGGCCAGTAGCATATTACGGTCTGTTCGGATTATTGTAAAAAGAGCTATAACTTATCTATTGGTGAGTATGAGGAGAACAAAATTCCGGTTCCATATAAAGTAGGGCAAAGGATAAAAGAGTGGAGATTGATACGAGGATATACACAAAAAGATTTAGCGAATAAAGTTGGCATAACAAATCAAGGAGTATACGAGTATGAACAAGGGAGAGCTGCTGTCTCACTTGAAATGTTAGATGAAATAGCAAAGGTATTATCAATCAGTATCATAGATCTACTTCCCGAATCAGATGAGGATAGTGAAGCGGAAGAAAAGCTATCAAACTTGATAGAAGAATACAAAAAGATTGAGAGTCGGGAATTACGCGATATGCTAATCAAGTCTTTATTTGAAGGTATACATGTTTGTAGAGAAAAGGTCAGAGAGGAAAAGAAGATTGAAGTTGCAAGGAATTTAGTGAAAGAAGGAATTTCTGTTGATATTATCTTGCAAACGACAGGCTTATCAAATTATATGATTGAGAAATTTTTGTGATTTCATAGAAACTTAGCCAATAGTGGATTTTTTTGTGATAGAATATATGTTTGCTTCTGTAGGAAAAACAGCTTTTAGAGGATTTATCTATGATAATTCAGAGCATATTGGCTCAGTAAGCTACGAGCTAGGGAAAAAAATAGAAGGTTGTAGCATAGTACAAGGGTATACTCGGGCAAAACTAGCAAGCAAAATTGGTTTAACACATAAGGAAATACATAACTTTGAACTAGGGTGCAAGGCTATTACAATCAAAGAATCGTATATAATAGCAGGAGCATTGTCAGTTAGTGTTGTAGATCTACTTCCAGGACCAACAGTACTAAGAGAAAACGGTTGGTACGAAGATGAGGATAAAGAAATAGTCTATCTAACAAAAATACATAGAGAAATTAAGGATCAGGAATTACGCAAGAAGCTGTATCCATTAGTAAGGTTTGTATATATTAGCGAGAAAATTAGCCAAGAAGAAGCGAAAATAGAAGTAGCAAAGAATCTAGTGAAAGAAGGAGTTTCAGTTGATATTATTTCCCAAGTGACTCGCTTATCTACTTATGAGTATGATGATATAGAGAAAGAAATTTGTACTGATTCTATACTCTACAAAGTGGGGAAAAGGATAAAAGAGCAGAGATTAATACGGGAATACACTCAGGAGGACTTGGCAAATAAAATCGGTTCAACACCTAAAGAAATACACGACTATGAACGAGGATATACAGACATTCCAATTGAAATATTATATAAGATAGCAAAGACATTATCAGTTAACATTAAAGCTCTTGGACTAACAGAATATGAAAATGAGCCATTTTTGAGGTTTGTAGGTAAATGTGAAAAAATTGAGGATCAAGAATTACTGGATATGGTAGCTAGATCTTTATCTGAAGGAATGCAAACTGGTAAAGAGAAGGTTAAAAAAGCAGAGAAAATCAAGATTGCAAAAGATCTAGTTAAGGAAGGTGTTGCTATTGATATTATTGTGCGAGCAAGTGGCCTAACTGCTGATGAGTGTGAAAATTGAATTGTGTTAAACAATATATTAAGATATAAGTAAAAATAGTTATATATTTAATATTTCTATACAGAATTTCTCTATCACTTTCTGATTATCCTCTATCATTTCATTTGCCTCTTGCTGAAGAGATTTGATATTTTTTGATGTAATATTATCCATGTCAGATGATGCTATTTTTAATTGCGATTGTATGCGTATATATTTATCAGCTATAACTTGATCAAGTTGGTAGTTTACTGCATCTAAACTTGAAGCAAACATCACATGTATAGCTCTTTTTACAATAATCCGAACAGACCGTAATATGCTACTGGCCTGCTATAGCCATAAACACATATCTTATCGCATTCGGACTATTATAAGAAAGGCTATAATAGTGGTTTTATCCAGCCTATTTTTCCTAATCTTCTTGAATTAGCTATGCTTCTATCTGTTCTTCCAGTACCTATCGATAACAGCACAATATTGTCATTTGGAAATAACCTTTTACCACTAGCATAAGCACAAGCCGCTGGATTATTGGCAAACACCCCGCCATCCACTAACACCATTTCCTTGTGGTTGATTTTAAGATATTTAGGTGTAAAGTAAGTAGATGCAGCCGTTGCAGCTCTGAGTGCATCTTTTAGCCTGATAAAATTTCTGTCTTCTCTCCAGCTCTTAAAAAAGAAAGGATAGTTGTTGTTAATATCATAACTTGTTATCAGTACCTTGCTTAATGTATAGCTCTTTTTACAATAATCCGAACAGACCGTAATATGCTACTGGCCTGCTATAGCCATAAACACATATCTTATCGCATTCGGACTATTATAAGAAAGGCTATATTATCCCTCTAATGCCACCTCCATCTACAGATAAAATGTACTTTGTCACTGTAAAATTTATTTGTGTTTGTGAATAGCTTCAAGTTCGTTGACTTCTTCAGTGAGGTTTTTCACTCTCTCTTCAAGTCGATAGACTATTTCGATTAGTCCTTGGTTTTTTTCTATAAATTTATCATGGATGTGTACACGTAAGTCAAGTTTTGCCAACCACCATATGAATCCTACAGTTTGTAGAACTATTGTTATTATTACCGCTATTGGGATTTTTTGATTTTGCATGTGAAGGTATTAATCTATTATGGATAGTTTTAGAAGTTTATATACAGATTATAGAAAACTTACAGCTTTAGTGATTACTTTTTGTTGATTCGTATCGGTCCTCTGCTTCTGCAAGTAGCTTAATGATTTCCCTGTAAGGTTTATCTTTATTGTGTCTTGATTCCACTACAGCCATATTTCTAGGTCTTCTTCCATCTTTAGCTGTAGCAGTGGGATCTGCACCTTTGTCTAATAAAAGCTTAACAACCTCTAAATGGCCTTTATCTGCAGCATGATGCAAGGCTGTCCATCCCATATATCCACCTGTGGCACTTATATCAGCTCCTTCCTCTACAAGAAACTTTACAACTTGCAGACACCCTGAACTAGATGAATAATGCAAAGCTCTCATCATAGGAATTTGTGTGTTAATATCTAATAGGTTTTTTACTGAAAATTCTGTAACTGCCAAACTGCAGTTCTTAGAGGCAATTTGTAGTATTGCTTTATAATTACCCACAGCTTTACTCTTTGTATAGCAGCATGTAATAACAACACATATAATTGTTATCATCAGCCATAGAAAATTTATCTTATTCTTTATGTTCTTACTTATTTTGTTCATGTCTAACATTTTTTTAGAATTAAATAATCATTTGCTTAAGTTTCACTTAAACAGCTTTGCTCGCTGCTGCCTCTACTATAGTTTGATATCCTCTATTATTCAGAATATGTTCTGCCTTGCTAATTACCCATTCACCTTCAATTTCCTGACAAAATCCTGAAAGGCTGATCTTAGCTTCTGCAAATAATTCTGGATTACCAGGAACAGTTACATTTAAATTTGATGTACTACGTTTTAGTTGTTTTAACTTGGCTGCTGCTGCACTAATTGCTGATTCTGCGGTAGAGTAAAGCGTTTGCAGGGTATAACTTGGACCCTCATTTCCCACTTTCTCTTCTATAGTTTCTCCCTTCTCATAACTGTGCCATTTTGCAATAACAGATCCATATTTGTTACGTACATTAAAATTTACTTCCCAATTTATAATATCTTTAGGTGTTAATACTGTTGTACCTAACATCTTTCCAGTCGCTGATCTTGCTTCTCCCTTCGGAATAAAAATTATATATCCTCCTGCTGGTTTTACTAGTGCATCATATTTTTTGCCTAATCCTTCCAAAAAACTCATGTCGCTTTCATCTGCTTGAATGGTATGTGGTATAAATATATTTTCAAATCTTTCAGCGACTTTACCTTCATGCCCATGTTCTTGTGCTATTTCTTTAATCAAATCTCCCAAGGTAATGTCTTTCCATTCCTTTGATTTTCTTTCCTTTAATGATCCTCTTAAACTTGCAGCGTCACATTTTATTCTTAAAGTTTGTGGTGGACTTTGTATTGTAATTTGATTTGCCTTATATACCCCCATAGGTAATAAACCTGTTTCTTTATATCCTAGAAAAACCTGTAAATTACCCTTAAGTTCTAAAGCGCTAGAGCTATAATTAATACATATCTCAGCTTCGTCACTTGTAGTACCTGATCCATCAGTGACATGTAGTAATATTAAACTCTTTTTTAAAACCTCTGTTACTGGGTTATTTTTTGCTACTATATCAAAATCTGGTGTCATTCATCTAAAATGTTTATAACAGATTCTTTCGGTATTTTTTGAATTTTAGGAAGCTTAATTCTTAATCCAGCGGGCAAAAAACTTCCATGTTCTACAAGGCCTGAATTTTCAAGCAATACTTCCTCCACTGCTCCACTACTGTATCCATAATGTTTCCAGCAAATTTCATCTAACATTTCGTTTTCTTTCGTGTAATAATAAATCACTTACTGTAACCTTTTAACTTCAAAATAAACTCAACTTTTCTCGGTTTTCCATCAGGAAAAAATAATATCTGTTTTTCTTCTACATTAGTAATGACAAAATTTCCAAGTATATTTCCTGAATTATCAACTAGAACGTGTGGTTCTTTAGTATCACGTATATTTTTTAGCCGTTCTAAGCCGTTACTCTGATAACGTGGATAAATTACTCCTGTTAAATCAATACATTCAATTCCTGAGCCAATGTTTTGTAGCGACGTTTTTTCAATACATTCAATTGTATACCACCTTTTTTCTTTACTGTATATTAGGCTTATTGGTTCAAGCTTACATTTTCCAAGCAACATCAATGTATAGCTCTTTTTACAATAATCCGAACAGACCGTAATATGCTACTGGCCTGCTATAGCCATAAACACATATCTTATCGCATTCGGACTATTATAAGAAAGGCTATACATACGCAGTCGAATCCATTGCCAATGTGCCATCGTCCGGGAGTTTTGGTAAAAATTAGTTCTAGTTGATGAATATAGGAAAATTATTGGAAGATTGTTTTGAGCATTTAGGAGTGGAAGCCACATATTGTAATAAAAATAAGGAGGGCATTCGTAGAATAAAAGTGCTAATTAAACGTCCTGAGACTACGTACTCTCTAGGTGCAGATGGAGCATTAACTCAGCAAATTGCTTCTATAGAAATACGTGATCAGGACGTTACTTCCTTTAGCATAGGTGATTATATCAAGATTGAAAAAAGGTTCTACAAGATTTTTGAACCACCGTTAAAAGATTCTTCGAGTGAAATATGGAAAATTGAGGCAATAGAAAATGTTTGATATTAAAATTAGTAACAATATTAATGAAATAGTCTACAATATTGACGAAAAAGAGCAGAAAGTAAAACTGGCAGCTATAAAAGCACTAAATAGAACAGCACTATGGTTAAAAGCGCAAGCAGCTAAGGAAATCAGTGAGGAAAAGAAGATAAAATTAAGTTTGATAAGAAAGAGATTAAGAATTTTTAAAGCAAAAACAAGCAGATTAGAAGTGTTAATTAGAGCAAATCTCTACGACATTAGAGCATCGACAATTGGCAAAATACAAAAAACAAGAAGAGGATCGAAAGTAGGGAAGCATGAGTTTATAGGAGGATTTGCAGCAGTTATGACAAAAGGAAATAGCGGTATGTTTAAACGTGAAGGAAGAGCAGCATTGCCAATAAAGGAAGTTATAGCCTTTCTTATAATAGTCCGAATGCGATAAGATATGTGTTTATGGCTATAGCAGGCCAGTAGCATATTACGGTCTGTTCGGATTATTGTAAAAAGAGCTATAAATTGTCACTCGAACCTGAGGCTTCAAGGATAATAGGGAATCTTGTTAATTATGAGGTTGAGGAAGTGTTTGAAAAGTTCTTTGAACGTGATATTACAAGAAATATATGAATTTTAAAGATTTGCATAACGCAATCTGCACTACGCTGAAGAAAGAAATACCAGCAATTCAAACTTGTGAAATTTATCCATCGATAAGGAAAGAATTATTAGCGCCAGCGTTATTTGTAGAGCTTGTGAGTTTAGAATCGGGAAAAGATCCAGTAACAGAAGAATTAGCACTGAAAGCAAGATTTGAAGCACGAATTGTGATTGATAGCACAATAGAAAATGCAGCTATTATTGTCAGAACATTAGCTGCTGAGGTGGCAAAAGTTGTAAACAAAAATACATGGAATATAAAAAATGTTTCACCAGGAGAATTTATCTCTGCAGAAATTGACGTATTTAGACCCGAATTAGATGCATATTTGGTGTGGATGGTTGATTGGAGTCATCAGCTTCATTTAGGTAAATCGATATGGACAGAAAATAAGATTAAGCCACATACGATTATAATAGAAGAAAATGTTAGAGAGTAATTTTGCTATTTCAGAGCTGCAAAGAAAGTTAGCAAACATTGTACGAATAGGAGTTGTAAAAGAAGTAGATTATGAGAAAGCAAAAGTAAGAGTGAAGATAGGAGAACTTTTAACAGATTTTCTTCCATGGATAACTTCTAGAGCAGGAGAGGAAAGAAGCTGGCTACCACCAAGCATAAATGAACAGGTAGTATAGCTCTTTTTACAATAATCCGAACAGACCGTAATATGCTACTGGCCTGCTATAGCCATAAACACATATCTTATCGCATTCGGACTATTATAAGAAAGGCCATATCTACGCAACCATTATGAACAAACATTTAGTAATGACATATATCGATTAGATGTAGCAGTACTTGGAGAAACAGAGCCTTATACAAAAGATTACAAAGGCGTCTATGAAAGAAGTCATCAGTGGTATAACTTAAAAGCACTATATCCATTACCACAGAGTTTATTACCAGAAATTAAGTTTGCGAAGGCGCAAGTTATATTATCGGACAGTTGGAACTTAGAAGAAATAAATGCGTGCTTTCCGGTTGGTAGCATAGAAGAAGGAAATAAATTTGTATTGGGAAACGATAAACTTTCATGGCAACGTTGGAATTTAAAACACAAACCAATTTTAGAAAGGTTTAGCGTTACTCACAACTATAAAGTAGAAAATTATACAGATCAGAAGGTCAGAAAATATGTTTTAGCAGAACACAACGTTTACTATAAAAATGATTTGGATTCAGAGCAAAAAGACTCAATACACGAATTAGAAAAGCACATTTTAGTATTTTACCCGGGAGTACTGAAGTGGCATGAACATCGACATTTGCACAGAAGTTGGAAAGATAGTCGAATAATATCTCTAATAAGTTAAGTGCTTATATTTAGACACTCATATATTATATTAATAATAGGTAAAAGTGTATGAAATAAAAAGAAAAAGACTTGCTTTCTCATGCTAAAAAGGACATGACTTGAATAGCAGCAGGTAAACATAAGAAATTTATCTAGCGCTAGAAAAGCTAATTTTGTGAGGTATGAAATGAGTTTTAGCAAGAGTAAGTTTTTTAAAGAAGTATCAAGTAACGGGTTTAAAAACATTAATAAAAGAAATGAAGAAGGAGAGACGATCTTGCATCAAGCAGTAGAAATCTCTGATTACAAAACAGTGAGATTATTAATAAAAAAAGGGGCAGAGGTAAATGCAAGAGATAAAAATGGTTATACACCACTACACTGTGCAGTATTTGCGAAAAGCTTAGAAAATGTAAAAGTGCTGCTAAGTTCGGGAGCAGAAGTAAATGCCACTCAATATGTCACTGGATGTACGCCACTGCACTCTGCGTGCAAAATAGGAGGAGCAGGAGTTGAAATAATAAAAGAGCTGGTAAAGGCTGGAGCTGAAGTTAATCAACTGAATAAGTACGGTGCAACACCAATGTATAGCCTTTCTTATAATAGTCCGAATGCGATAAGATATGTGTTTATGGCTATAGCAGGCCAGTAGCATATTACGGTCTGTTCGGATTATTGTAAAAAGAGCTATAACTTGCCGATACGAGCCAGATGAATTAGCGGAACAACATCTAGCAGACGCCTATGAGCTGTTACTAAGGTATGCGGTAAAAAGAAACAATGAAAAGGAGATAAAGAAAAATGATAACAGTGGCCTTATATGCAAGAGTTTCATCGAAGAGTCAAGCGCAGAACAATACAATAGAGAGTCAAATTGCCGAGCTCAAGCATAGAATTGCTGCAGATAAGCATGAGTTATTGAATGAGTATGAATTTAAGGATGATGGGCTTAGTGGGTGGAGTTTAGAACGTGAAGGTTTAGATGCATTACGTGATAAAGTAGGAGAAGATCAAATTGATAAAATTTATATTCATTCACCTGACCGACTATCAAGAAAATCTGCACATCAAATGATATAGCCTTTCTTATAATAGTCCGAATGCGATAAGATATGTGTTTATGGCTATAGCAGGCCAGTAGCATATTACGGTCTGTTCGGATTATTGTAAAAAGAGCTATACTATACGTATTACTGATGGTAGGGAGAAGTGTACTAATAAATTGGTCCGTACAGATATGTTAGAAACAGCTATATGGGAAAAGGTGAAAAATTTACTAAAAAACCCAGAGATAATAAAAAATGAGTATCACCGTAGAATTGCAGAAAATAAAAATGATGAATCATCAGATAAGAAGTTTGCAAGAAGGGAAAATCAAATAAAACAAGGCATCGAAAAGTTAATGGAAGACTATTATAGTCAAGAAAATGTAGGAGATAAAGGATATATAAGTGAGGAAGAATTTAAACAGACGATGAAAGGAATGAGGGAACGCTTAAGAGGGATAGAAGAAGAGAAGAAAAAGGTAGTTGATCAAAAAGCAATAGAGAAGGGAATGAACCTTATCATCAACACTATAAAGAGTCTTTATTCCAGTGTAAAATCTAATTTGGAACAGCTAGATTGGCAAACTAAGCGTGGCATCATTAAAGCATTAGTAGAACGAATTCAGATTGGTTATGACCAGGTAGAAGTGGCGTTTAGAATCGAAGAACCAGCAAAGGATGGAGAGATTTTTAATTTGCAACATTGTACTGGACGTCATGATAAGGGGGCTGGCGGAGTTTGTCAAGAAAGTTTTTTCGTTTCTATTCCCAATAAAAGTGCGTTATATGGTTATGCAAGAAGTCTATTTACCCATTTGCTTAACTTTCTCTCTACTTTTTTTGAGTAAGGCCGCTATTGGCATGACAGACATTCATCGTAGTCAATATCTGTTTTTTGTTGCAATATTTCACTTTTTTTGAATATGTCATGCGAGACCTTATCGGCTCTCTGCATTGATTGTGATCTGCAGTAATATAAGCTCTTCAATCCTTTTTTCCAAGCAAGCATGTGTATTTTGTGCAAGTAACGTTTATGTACGTTGGCAGGTAAGAACAGATTTACTGATTGAGATTGACAAATATACGAAGTTCTATCACTTGCATGTTCTATAATCCATCTTTGGTCAAGCTCGTACGCTGTTTTAAATGTCAATTTTTCATGCTCACTAAGAAAATCTAAATGCTGAACGGAACCCTCGTTTGTTGAAATTGAAGACCATATTTTATCATTGTCTTGATTTTTTTCTGCTAATAGTTTTTGCAAGAATTTATTTCGCACTACAAATGAACCTGTAAGTGTCTTTTGTATGAATACGTTTGCTGCGTATGGTTCTATTCCAGGGGAGGTATTACCTGCAATAATGGAGATCGAGGCAGTAGGAGCAATAGCGAGTTTGTGTGTAAACCTTTCCATTAGATCAACTTCTTTGGCATCAGAACATGCTCCCTTTTCTTCTGCTAATTTTTTAGAAACTATATCTGCTTGCTCGCGTAAATACTTAAATATTTTTTTATTCCATTGTTGTGCTGTTACTGATTCAAAAGGAACCATTTTGCTTTGTAAAAATGAGTGAAAGCCCATCACACCAAGACCAATACTGCGTTCTCTGGCTGCAGAATATTTTGCTCGCTGCATTTCATTCGGTGCTTTATTTATGAAATCTTCCAATACATTATCAAGAAAGCGCATTATATCTTCTATGAAGAGTTTATTGTCTTTCCATTCTTCGTAGTACTCAAGGTTTACGGATGATAGACAACACACAGCAGTGCGTGACTTATTCAGGTGATCATAACCTGTGGTTAAAGTTATTTCACTGCATAGATTTGACATCTTGATGTCTAAGTTGAGCTTTTTGTAAGATTCTGGCTTATTGTTATTTGTTGTATCAAGGAAAATAATGTAAGGTTCTCCAGTTTCAACTCTTGCTGTTAATATTTTGATCCATATATCCCGCGCTTTTACAGTTGAAATAACCTTATTGTTGTGAGGGCTTATTAAATTCCATTCTTGATCATTCTCAACAGCCTGCATAAATTTATCTGTTACTATTACAGCATGATGTATATTTAACGCTTTGCGATTTGGGTCACCGCCTGTTGGCTTGCGTAAATCTAGAAACTCTTCTATCTCCGGATGAGATACAGGAAGGTAGACTGCTGAACTTCCTCGCCTTAGGGATCCCTGACTAATTGCAAGCGTTAGAGCATTTTGCACTACAATAAATGGAACAATTCCTGATGTTTTGCCGCTACCCTTTACGCTTTCGCCTATTGAGCGTAAATTTCCCCAATAACTACCTATGCCTCCTCCACGTGCAGCAAGCCAAACATTTTCGTTCCATAGATCAACTATTCCCTGCAAGCTGTCTTCGGTTTCATTAAGAAAGCAAGAGATAGGTAACCCTCTCTTAGTGCCACCATTGCTGAGTATTGGTGTTGAAGGCATGAACCACAAGTTGCTCATGTAGTCATAAAGACGCTGCGCATGTTCTTTATTATCAGAATAGTAATTAGCAATACGTGCAAAGAGGTCTTGATAACTTTCATTTTCTATTAAATACCTGTCTGATAGAACTGCTTTTCCAAAGTCGGTTAATTTGCTGTCCTTTGCGTAATTAATGGTAATGTTATTCATAAAGTTCCTTTTATTCTTTTATTATATATAGGTACTTAAAAGTCATTTTGAGCGATTTTTAAGTTAGGTTTTTCGGATTTTTTTGTTGATGCTGTAATGCAAACAAGATACTGTCAACCTGACTGCCATATATTTTACAGTAACTCATATAACTTATTTGCATATTTATTTCTTTTGCAACATGTTGAACATAACTTTCTGAGTGACGAAAATAGTCTCCTTTGTTTACAAAGTCAATACCTTCACCTTCCTTTCTTCTTATTAAACATACAATAACTCCTTTTTTGCTCGTAGATCTTTTTGCTAATTCCAACTCTTCTTGAAAGTCATGTAGATAATGTAGTACTTCAGCAAAGATAATTACATCATACTGCTGGTTTTTCTCTTGTTTAAGAAACTCTTTCATTTCCATATGTATTAATTCATTGTAAACAGGCTTACCTTTTATAAAGCATCCTCTTGCGATATTTAGCATTCTACTTGAAATGTCAATTCCTGTTATATGGTTTCCAATACTATTTATTTTCAAGAAATGACCACATATTCCAGTTCCACAACCAAGGTCGAGTATATTGAGCTCAGAAGTGGAGTTGTTGAAGATTTTTGTAATTATCATGTGTACAAGTTCATGCCCTCTATATTGTTTGGCAATCAACCAATGCTCAACAAAATATTCACCTGTGTAATCAAAATATTGTCTTATGAGGTTTTTTGGCAATTCTGTAATAGGCGCTGAGTTTGTCATTTTTTTTATATAGTAAGACGCCTCCTCGTGGTCATTATCTAATTTTAGTGCCCTTGTTAAATAATTACAAGCTTTGTTAGTATTCCCTACCGCAAAATGACACCTTCCGATGTTATACCAGACTATAGGTAAATGGGGGTAAAATATGCTAATTAACCAAAATCGTAACTTTGCATCTGATATGCTACCTTTATAAAAGTGATATAAACCGATTTCAATGTTGGTGTTTAACAGGTTCTTAGATTTTTTAAGAAGCACTGTCATTTCTTTATGAAGAGTATTATATTTATTCACAACGAAGTGTTTTACTTTCTTAATATTTAATACGCCAATGAGCTTAGACATACAATTTAAAGCAACGTTTTTTATAAAAGAGAGATTACTTTTCATACGTTAGAAATACTCCGAATGTTTATTATCATTTTTAGGCAATTGATTTTAACACATTTTATCTTACAAAATATCTTTTTCATTAATTTTTACTGTATATATAAGTTTACCACATATTTCTCAGATTATACTGTTTAGGATTGCTAGTATATTGTTGTTGATAATATAAGTAAATGTTTTGTGCAAAAAGGCGTTGACATATTATTTATTAGGTTGTAGTATATAAAAGATTAATTTAGTTTTTTAGATGTTTGACAAGTTTTATGGTAGAGATTAATTTAATCTCAATTCAATTTTAATAATATTTAACTCTGCATATTCTGCATATAGTCGGATAAATAAATTATTAAGAGCACTTGATGGATGCCTTGGCGTTAAGAGGCGATGAAGGACGTGGCAGGCTGCGATAAGCTGTGGGGAATTGTCAACAAATTTTGATCCGCAGATTTCCGAATGGGGAAACCCAACTAGTTTAGCTAGTTATTACGTACTAAGTATGTAAAGCAAACTTGGTGAACTGAAATATCTAAGTAGCCAAAGGAAAAGAAATCAACCGAGATTCTGTTAGTAGTGACGAGCGAAAGCGGAAAAGGCTAGTGATTTAAGAATAAGAATTAGAATACTCTGGAAATAGTAACCATAGAAGGTGATAGTCCTGTATAAGTAGAAAGTTTTTAAATCCTTGAGTAGAGCGGGGCACGTGAAATCCTGTTTGAATATGGGGGGACCATCCTCCAAGCCTAAATACTCCTTGACGACCGATAGTGAACAAGTACCGTGAGGGAAAGGTGAAAAGAACCCCGGGAGGGGAGTGAAATAGAATCTGAAATCAAGTGCTTACAAACAGTTGGAGCTAAATATCAGTTTATTGATATTTAGAGTGACAGCGTACCTTTTGCATAATGGGTCAGCGAGTTAATCTATGAAGCAAGCTTAAGCCGTTAGGTGTAGGCGTAGCGAAAGCAAGTCTGAATAGGGCGTTTTAGTTTTATGGATTAGACCCGAAACCAAGTGATCTAGTCATGACCAGATTGAAGGTGTGGTAAAACACACTCGAGGATCGAACCAGTTAATGTTGCAACATTATTGGATGAGTTGTGATTAGGGGTGAAAGGCCAATCAAACTTGGAAATAGCTGGTTCTCCGCGAAATCTATTTAGGTAGAGCGTTGTATGTATGTTGTTGGGGGTAGAGCACTGGATAGACTAGGGGGATTCACCGTCTTACCAAATCTAACTAAACTCCGAATACCAACAATTAATTATACAGCAGGCACACTACGGGTGCTAAGTCCGTGGTGAAGAGGGAAACAACCCAGATCACTATCTAAGGTCCCAAAATTACAGCTAAGTGGGGAAGGAAGTAGAAAAACCATTACAGCTAGGAGGTTGGCTTGGAAGCAGCCATCCTTTAAAGAAAGCGTAACAGCTCACTTGTCTAAATAAGTTTTTCTGCGCCGAAAATGTACCGGGGCTAAAGCTGTATACCGAAGATGTGAGTGCTTATTGATTTCGATCAATAGGCGCGGTAGCGGAGCGTTCCGTAAGTCTGTGAAGGTGGTTTGTGAAAACTGCTGGAGATATCGGAAGTGAGAATGCTGACATAAGTAGCGTAAAAGAGTGTGAAAAACACTCTCACCAAAAATCTAAGGGTTCCTACGTTAAGTTAATCTGCGTAGGGTTAGTCGGTTCCTAAGGCGAGTCCGTAAAGGAGTAGTCGATGGCAATTAGGTTAATATTCCTAAACCTCTTAAGTGTGACGGGTTTCGTATTTGTATAGATCTTATTGGATTGATCTATGCTTAAAAGAAGCTCCAGGAAATAGCACTTATATTTATGAGGCCGTACCGCAAACCGACACTGGTGGATGAGTAGAGTATACTAAGGTGTTGAAAGAATGATGTTGAAGGAACTCGGCAAATTATACCTGTAACTTCGGAAGAAGGGTAACCTGCTTTTAGGCAACTATGAGTAGGTGGCACAAAATAGGGAGTAGCGACTGTTTACTAAAAACACAGGACTCTGCAAACACGTAAGTGGAAGTATAGGGTCTGACGCCTGCCCGGTGCTGGAAGGTTAATAGGAAGGGTGCAAGCTCCGAATTGAAGCCCCAGTAAACGGCGGCCGTAACACTGACGGTCCTAAGGTAGCGAAATTCCTTGTCGGGTAAGTTCCGACCCGCACGAATGGCGTAACGATTTCTCCACTGTCTCCAACATCACTTCAGCGAAATTGAATTCCCCGTGCAGATGCGGGGTACCCGCGGTTAGACGAAGAGACCCCGTGCACCTTTACTATATCTTTACATTGCTATTGAAAGTGTGATGTGCAGGATAGGTGGGAGACTTTGAAGTTATGGCGCTAGCTATAATGGAGTCAACCTTGAGATACCACCCTTTACACTTTTGATATCTAACTATGTTTCATTATCTGGAACTAGGACATTGTATAGTGGGTAGTTTGACTGGGGCGGTCGCCTCCTAAAAAGTAACGGAGGCGTGCGAAGGTAAGCTAGAGCTGGTCGGAAATCAGCTTGATAGTATAATGGCATAAGCTTGCCTGACTGCGAGGCTGACAAGCCAAGCAGAGACGAAAGTCGGTCATAGTGATCCGGTGATTCTGTATGGAAGGGTCATCGCTCAACGGATAAAAGGTACGCCGGGGATAACAGGCTGATGGTGTTCGAGCGTTCATAGCGACGACACCGTTTGGCACCTCGATGTCGACTCATCACATCCTGGGGCTGAAGAAGGTCCCAAGGGTTCGGCTGTTCGCCGATTAAAGTGATACGTGAGTTGGGTTTAGAACGTCGTGAGACAGTTCGGTTTCTATCTGCCGTGGGTGAAGGAAATTTGAGAAGGTCTGACTCTAGTACGAGAGGACCGAGATGGATATACCTCTGGTGTACCAGCTGTTATGCCAATAGCATCGCTGGGTGGCTATGTATAGATGGGATAATTGCTGAAAGCATATAAGCAAGAAACCCTCTTCAAAAAGATTTCCCAATTAAGGCCGTGGAAGACTACCACGTTGATAGGCTAGGTGTGGAAGCATGGTAACACGTGAAGCTAACTAGTACTAATAGCCTGATTGATTTATTTGCTTTCTATATGTGTGTATGCAGTGTTAAATATTAAGTTAAAGTTGTTAAGTTAGAAATTTTTATTGACTTGGTGGCTATAGCAAAAATGAACCACCCGATCTCATCTCGAACTCGGAAGTGAAACTTTTTAGCGCTGATGGTACTTGAAAAGGGAGAGTAGGTCGCCGCCAAGTTTGTAAAAATTTCTTTGTTAATTGGACAGTAGGTATACTTATATTTTAACTTTCTTGTTTTGTTACTATTCTTTAAGTTTTTACTTTAACTACGATATCTTTTTTTTCTTATGTGTTCTTGGTCATTTTCTACATTATTTAGCATTGTTCCTACTTCCCCTAATTGATTCCCTTTTGAAGGAGAATTACTGATTTCTGGTAATATTACATTACCTCCCACTTTTTTAAATAATTCTTCTTGTTGGCGAAATGCTGACCTCCAATCTGTTCCTGTTCCTTTAGGAAGAAATAAGAATTGATACATCTGACCAAAGCCTGTGTTATTTACCTCTTTTATATGCTCTACCATTCACCATACCCATTAACTATTTTTAAAAATTTTACCTATACTATCATAAAAAATATAGTTGTAAATACCTTAATTGAGATTTTTTTTATTTTATCTTTTTTAAGCAAATAGTTAGATCTTTTTGTAAGTTTTTATAACTTGCTTGCATAATGTTTCTATGAGTTAGTATTATGTAGTAGTGCCCTATATTACTTATATTTAAAATGCTAATTTTAGCAAGCATTCGTAGTTGTCTTTTTATTTTATTTCTTTTTGCTGCTTTTCCGGTTTTTTTACTGATAGCCAGACCTACTCTAATAGTATGAATGTACTTTTCAGGTTCTCTTTCTTTTATAGCGTACAGTGATATATAAAGCCCACGATAAAAAAGACTGTTGAGTGCTAACTTATTTTTGAAAGCAGAAGAAAAATCTTTTTTTTTATACTTACTATGCGCATAATTTGTTACACCCTAATGAACGGCGCCTATTAAGGATTTTTCTTCCAGCTCTTGTTGCCATACGTGAACGAAATCCGTGTCTGCGCTTTCTTATCAAATTTTTTGGTTGAAATGTTCTCTTCATTGTTTTTATATTAATATAATTATTTATTTTAAATTGTTTTACTTTATTGTCAAATAATGGTGAACTTGTATGACATTTTCGTAGAATAAAATTTGATGCATGGAAGAATGAATTCGGTGATAGTCATACCTGTCTTACTAATCCTTTTATTTTGTTTTAGTAGGTTTCAAGAAGTAAATAAGGGTAAATCTTATCTATATCTTAGTTGTGTATGGATGCTAACTTGGTTGTTAGTATTCTATAATAATTGTTTTGTAACTTTTATTTCTATAGCGTTACTTTTTTTCATGCTTGCTTTTATCTTTAAAAATAAAAGAAATAAGATAATAAAACTTTCGTTATTTGTGGCTTTGGCCATATCATTTTTTATCACTTTATTTATAATGCTGTCTATTTTTATTCAATCCATTAGTTTTTTTAATAAAGTAGCTATTTCAGAATTCTTGTTTTGCTTGAAATGGGGCCACAATGTAGTTACTATCAATGAAGAGAAGATAGGATGTTTTGGTATAGCGCCGCTTTTAGT
This sequence comes from Wolbachia endosymbiont (group A) of Scambus nigricans, assembly GCF_947251485.1. NCBI lineage: Bacteria > Pseudomonadati > Pseudomonadota > Alphaproteobacteria > Rickettsiales > Anaplasmataceae > Wolbachia > Wolbachia endosymbiont (group A) of Scambus nigricans. Next base: position 813,219 of record NZ_OX366356.1, on the reverse strand, counting down.
TGGTACATTACTTATAACTATTATAGCAATGTTAGTTGTTGTTCCGCTTGGTTTATTTTCTGCAATATATATTAGTGAATATGCGAGTGAGAAAGTGCGTTATATTGTTAATACAACTTTGCAAGTTTTGTCTGCTATTCCTACGGTTGTATATGGATATTTCGCGGTTGTGTTTTTGTCTTTCTTTATAAAGCAGGTAGCAAATTTTTTTGGTTTAAGTATACACTCAGAAAGTGCCTTAGTTGCCGGTTTATCGATTGGGATAATGATTCTTCCTTTTATTATTTCTTTACTCGAAGATGCCATAAGATCTGTTCCAAAAAGCTTGCGTTATGGCTTCATGGCACTTGGTGCAACTCCAGCGGAAACTATATGGCATATAACAATACCTTATGCAATGCCTACAATTTTAAGTGCAATTTTATTGTCAATTTCAAGAGTGATAGGTGAAACAATGATTGTGCTAATGGCTGTGGGAATCAACGCAAATTTGACTTTTAACCCTCTTAATTCAGTTACTACCATTACCGTCCAGATCGCTACATTACTTACCGGAGATCAGGATTTCAATAGTGTACAGACTCTTGCTGCTTATGCGCTTAGTTTAGTATTGTTTATTATTACTTGGCTATTAAATGCATTTGCATTGTTTGTAATGAAGCGTAACTAGTAAGCGTTTTAATGTTGCAAAATTTCTATTAATAATATAAAATTTATTTTCTTTAGAAGTTCTTTTATGGAATTATAGTGTTAGGTGATAAAAATAAAGAGATGGATATAGGTAGAGCGATTAAGGTAACTCAAGCAGTTGTTGATATAAAATTTGAAGGTGAATTGCCTAAAATATTTAATGCTTTAAAAAGCAAACTAAAATATAAGGATAAGGAGCTGGTTTTAGAAGTTTCGCAGCATATAGGTGACAATATAGTTCGTTGTATTGCTATGGATAGCACAGATGGCATGTCAAGGGGGGATGAATTTGTTGATACAGGTGCACCAATATCGGTGCCAATTGGGCGTTCAACTTTAGGAAGGATTTTTAATGTTGTTGGAGAGCTTATAGATGAGTGTGGTCCACTGAAGGGAAAGTATAACTTAGAGCCTATACACAGAGCACCTCCAAGTTTTACTGAACAGAGAATACAGGAAGAAGTTTTAGTTACGGGAATAAAAGTTATAGATCTTCTTGCACCTTATCTTAAAGGAGGAAAAATTGGCTTATTTGGTGGAGCCGGTGTTGGTAAAACAGTCCTAATAATGGAATTAATTAATAATATAGCAAAAGCTCATAAAGGATTTTCTGTGTTTGCCGGGGTAGGGGAGAGAACGCGTGAAGGTAACGATCTTTATCACGAGATGATCACTTCAAATGTAATAAATATAAATGAGCATGAAAAATCTCAAGCTGTTTTGGTTTATGGTCAGATGAATGAGCCTCCTGGAGCAAGGGCTAGAGTTGCTTTAACAGCACTTACTATGGCAGAGTATTTTCGTGACCGTGAAAACCAAGATGTTCTATTTTTTGTGGATAATATCTTTAGATTTACACAAGCTGGTTCTGAAATTTCTGCTTTACTTGGAAGAATACCGTCAGCTGTTGGTTATCAGCCAACCCTTGCAACTGATATGGGTGCAATGCAAGAAAGAATAGCTTCAACAACTTCTGGCTCTATTACTTCTGTGCAAGCTATATATGTTCCTGCGGACGATTTGACTGATCCAGCCCCAGCAACTACATTCTCTCACCTTGATGCAACCACAGTGTTGTCAAGGCAAATAGCTGAAATGGGAATATACCCTGCTGTTGATCCACTTGATTCAACTTCTCAGTCTTTATCTGCTGAAATCATTGGTGAAGAACATTATAATGTAGCTTCTGAGGTGAAACGTATATTGCAAACTTATAAATCACTGCAAGATATTATCGCAATACTTGGTATGGATGAGCTATCTGATGAAGATAAAATTATTGTTGATAGGGCTCGTAAGATTCAGAAATTTCTTTCTCAACCTTTTCACGTTGCAGAAATATTTACTGGCATGCCTGGTAAATTTGTTTCACTTTCTGATACTGTTTCCAGTTTTAAAGGGATTGTTGAAGGCAAATATGATCACTTACCAGAGGCTGCTTTTTATATGGTGGGGAATATAGATGAAGCAATAAAAAAGGCTGAATTAATACAAGCTGAAGCTAAATAAAAGTTAAAGATTATGAATACTTTTAAAGTGCAATTTTTCTCTCCTGATGATCAAATTTCATTCAGTGGAGTGGTTTCTCTTTCAGTAACTGGGCTCGAAGGGGAGCTTATGATTTTAGCTCACCATGCTCCTTACTTAATTTATTTATTGCCTGGTATGATTACTGTTAAAATGAGTAACCAAACAGAAAAGAAGGTTGTAATTGATAGTGGCGTATTAGAAGTTGCAAATAATAATTGTAGCATTATAACAAGTCAAATTCAGGTTTTTGATCGTGCAATTCATGATGAGAAATCGTTTAAAAATAAGAGAATTAGTATATATTTAAGTTATCTTGATGAGAAGTTTCTTTCTTAGGTTATTTTAGGCAAAAAGTCAATTATCATTCAAGTGGCTATAAGATTTTTGCTCAGGGGGCTCTTTTTTGTCATCCCAGAAACCCCGGGGTGTCATCCCAGTGTCGGAGTACTTTAGGTGTATGATCTCAGAGTGTGATGGTATGGGACCATACACCTAATCAAATAAAAATTAAAGAAGGAGAGTTGGTTGTAACGGTTGGAGATAACGACTTTGTTTTACCTGGAATTTACGTTGGATAAACTACAAAAAATAACAGGTAAAAATCAACGTAAATTTAAGATAAATCGATTTTATTAGTATTATCAAATCAAAATCTGTTTTTAATTAATCAATAATACTTTTTTACATATTTTCATCCCCTTTCATGGATTTTTTAATTTTATAGATGATATAGCTCTTTTTACAATAATCCGAACAGACCGTAATATGCTACTGGCCTGCTATAGCCATAAACACATATCTTATCGCATTCGGACTATTATAAGAAAGGCTATATCATGTTACTCATTAACCACCATGCGTGAATATAGGTCAATTATTGCCGCCAACAACCTTCTTTAGTTTTTATGTAGGTAATCCCAAACTTTATAGCTCTTTTTACAATAATCCGAACAGACCGTAATATGCTACTGGCCTGCTATAGCCATAAACACATATCTTATCACATTCGGACTATTATAAGAAAGGCTATATTTGGCTGATCAGTAGTAAAATTTTGATCCAATGTGTTCGGAGCCACAACTCGGTTGCTTATTTGCTGTTTTTTATTTTTGAACCTTCGTCTAAGCTTGGTTTTAATGCCATTTTCTTGCATAACACTTTGTACTGTTTTAATTTTTGCCTAAAGCTTTTAATTCAGCGTGAATTTTAGGGGCTCCATATCTGCATTTATAGCCTTTCTTATAATAGTCCGAATGTGATAAGATATGTGTTTATGGCTATAGCAGGCCAGTAGCATATTACGGTCTGTTCGGATTATTGTAAAAAGAGCTATAGAAGCTTGATGTATTTTTTGAATATCTGCTAGAAGCCCTTCTTTTGCTAATTCTTTACTGCTTTTTTCCTTAGCAACCAATACCACCAGTACAAAACCCTACATAGTTCCTGTATTTTATAGCAATTTCTATATAAAAGAATACTTTACTCTTTTTCTTTGCCCAGGGCTTTTTTTAAAATGTCTCTTTCTCTTGTTAGTTCTTTTTTTAGATCAAATCTTTCTTTGTCATAAGGAGCCTTTGCCTGGAAATGCGTATGCTCCAGACATTTTTCCATCATATTTTCTTACTTAACATACTGCCATCTATACCTAGATCTTTTGCTATTTTTGTACTTGCTTGACCTGTTTCTTTAACCAGCTTAACAGCTTCTAATTTGAATTCTGCTGTATATTCTCTTCTATTTGTCATATTTTGAAAAAACGTTTTATTTTACTCCAAAAACGTCTTAACTTTCTCTCTACTTTTTCTGGGTAAGGTCACTACTTGGATGACAGATAGTAGTGCGAAAGTCTCTTACAACTTACTTTTAATTAGTCTAACCCATGCGTGCCAATCCCTCTCACCAAGATTGCTTTCAAAAGATAGGAGATCCTTTACAGCTTTTGAGCAAATTTCTTCACTTGGAATTGATAACTCCTTATTCATTGCTAACGTTAAACATTGAGTTTTGCACGCTTGTTCTAAATGATACGAGTAAAACATTGCTTCTTGTATAGTCCGACCACACGTTATAGATCCATGATTACGCATTAACATGACAAAATTTTCTTTCAGATCAGCTATTAACCTCTTTCCTTCTGTATCGCTAAGTGCTAGGGAATTATAATTATGGTAAGAGATTTTATTGTAAAAGTGCAGTGCCCATTGACTTATAGGAAGCAGCCCATCTTTGAGAGAAGAAACCGCTACAATAGAAGGTGTATGCAAGTGAAAAATTGCTTGAATATCTTTCCTTGCTTGATAAACAAAACCATGAATTATATAGCCAGTTCTATTATATTGATATTCTTTGCCTTCAATTACATCTCCATCAAATGATACTTTCATTAACGAACGTTCATCTACTTCATCAAAACGCATACCAAACGGATAAATATAAAACGACTTTTGATCTTCAGAACGCACTGAAAGGTGAGTATATGTATGATCATCGAACTTAAGGTAGGACAAAATATGATAGGCATAGACTAGATCCCTTTTTACTCTGCTCTTTGTTAACAACACAATCCTCTGTTAGAATCTTCTGAAGGTTTATACGCGAAAAGAGACTTCTAGTAAACTAATAAGTCTATGCCACTCTGTCTTGCTTTCTGAATACCAAACACTTTTGTGTTGTAGCTTGCTTAAAAATAGTTATCGTTATTATAGAGTTTATATACAGAATTTATGTTTTTAAATTACATAATATCTTAACTACAAAAATAATTTTCTATATAATGTTTCATATGTTTTAAAGCTTCATTTTTATGTTATTATGAATGTAAGTTTCAAGATTGAAAATAATATGGTAAATATTAACACAAAAAAACAGCCAGCAGGATTTTTCATATCTCTCTCTGGTATTCCGGGAAGTGGTAAACTTTCCACAGCAATAGAATTATCTAATATAATAAACGCATTAATTGTAAATAGTAAGTTCTATAACAATGTTCAAGCTTGCTCTATATACGATGGTGTCTTTGAACGTGATCAAATACCTAAAGAAGTTCAAGATAGAATATATGGCATTATGCAAATTATGCTTCAGGTAATAGAAAATTATCCGATTCACTCAAAAAATTACATATTTATTGATGAGTTGATGGAAAATAATGACCAGAACATGAGGATGTATGATTCAATAGTAAGGCTTAGTAAAAAAATGAACACAGAAATCCTTCCTGTGGTACTTAGGTGTGATCTACCAACATTACAAAAGCGTATTGCATTAAAAAGGCAAAGAAAAAATAGGAAGGTGATTAATCTAAATAGCATTGTAGAGAAATTTAGGACTGACGATTTATTTATACCACCAAGTGCCATAGAGATAGAAAATTCAGATATGAGTATAAAATAAGTAGCTCAAGAGATAGTAAACCAGATGCACAAGCTTAGTAACATTGCATGTACGCGAAAGAATAGTCTATAATGATTTCATATACTGAGGCTCATTTAAATATAGAGCTTCAACTTCATTTAATTTTTGCTTGTTCTCTAATCTATAACGGACTAATAGCCCTGCATGGCTAGCATTTAAATTGCAATCCATATGTGTACTGCTTGTAGCGTGACACTGGGATCCAGGTGCAGATAGTGGCAATAAATTGAAATCAAATAACTGCGTATAAAACCCTTGAGCATTTTTGACTATAGCTCTGATATTTTTTTTGTTATTCGTACAAAGCAAAGATATTGCGTAGGCTTGAACTTCCAGCGCACTAACTCCGTATAATGGCTTATTTGTAGCAAGATTTATACCTTGTGTAGCTGACATACCAACTCTAATTCCAGTGAAACTTCCTGGTCCAACTACTACCACTAAATGATCTATTTTATCATAATTATAGTTGTGCTTATCAAACAAAGTATTCAGAATTTGAAAAAATGATTCTGCATGATTGTTGCTGGCGGAATTGTGCTCTACAAAACAGTTACCATCATAATCAACTATTGCTATTGAACTACCAATACCTACAGTATCAATCGCTAAAATAGACATTACTTAAGCTTATCATAGAGTTTTGTAAACATTATAGCAAAGGCACCATTACCCATAACGTTTGCTGAAGTGATTATTGGATCAAACACTATATACAGTGCTGTGATTAACGAAAGCATTTCTGGAGAAAATTTGAGGTATTTCTCAAGAATAGGTAGCATTACCATAATTCCTCCTGCCGGAACTGCCACGATAGCAAACTTAAATAACAAAAAATAGAGAAGGAAAGTTACATAGTCTGTTGTGCAGAATGAATAACCGGAGGCAATTATCATTGATAATATTATAATAAAAAAGCAATCACCTACTAAATGAAAGCTAGCAGTTATTGGTACAACAGACGATGCTATGTCAGGTTGCTTTACATTTTTTTTGCTTCCTTCAAGAGTAAGTGGCATAGTTGCATTACTAGACATTGTGCTCATTGCAGTAATAAATGCCGGTATCATATTGCCTATACTAGCTATCCAGCTTGTGATCTTTAATGAATTTGCTGCTCCATATAAGAGGAAAACATAAAGGTAGGTTGCAGATGCTATAATAATGAAAATTATTGAGTAATCCTTAAATATTATAGATAAAACTTGATCATGCTGCATTTTTAAAGCAAGCCCAAGTACAAATATTGGAATAATCGGCGTCAAAAACGTCTTCAAAATAAAGAGAGTTAAATCTAACATTTTGTTCGAAAGCTCTTTGCTTTTCTTGGGTAGCAGTGTGGACACTACTATGCTGGACACAAATCCACAGGCAAGGGCATAAAAATTAGAAAGCAATGCAGGCAGCCTAAACGACCATAAGGGAACAATTGTTTCTTCATACGTTATATCTTGTATTGAATGAGTGTTTTGTATGATAAAATGCCCAACAGAATAAGCTATTAAACTTGAAGCCAGATTTGACAAGAAGATCATTATAATAAGTAACAATATGAACTTTATAGCTGACTGCTTAAGATTGTTAACACTGCTAAAGATTAACGCAAAAATAACAAAAGGCATTATAAATAGCAAAACCTCTTTTATACTCAGGCTCACTGAGTACAAGAAGGTTTTTATTTCCATTGGAACTAAATGACCAAAGAATGCAGCTGAAGTGATGACCGTGAGTAAGATTAATAGTTGTAGCACGTTCTTATATACCAATGTCCTATGGACATATATATGGTAAGTTAGTTGTTAAGTAAAGCAAAACTGTCTAAACTGCACAGCAAATGGTGTAATGAAAGTGGAATGACAAAAAAGAGTGAAATTAGCATTCACTTATTATTCGTGTCATTTTCAGTAAAAGCTTCTTCCCACATGCCTTGAGTTGCTGCGCGGCTATACTCTGTTACTCTATTTTCAAAGAAATTCGTATGTTCAACGCCATTTAGTATTTCATCAAGCCACGGAATAGGATTATCATTGACATCATATATGGACTCAAGACCTAATTGCATTAACCGTCTGTTTGCTACGTAGCGTATGTAATTGCGCACTTCTTCTGCGGATAGTCCTTCAACATCTCCTAAATCAAAGGCAAGCTTTATGAATTCGTCCTCAAGTTCAACGATGGTGCGACATGCAGAATATAATTCCTCTTTAAACTCGTTGTCCCAAATTTCATTATTCTCTTTAATAAATGTATTAAATAACATGATAATTGAATTGGTGTGCAAAGTTTCATCACGGGCTGACCAGGCGATTATCTGCCCCATTCCTTTCATTTTTCCAAAACGTTGGAAATTGAGCAAAATTGCAAATGATGCAAATAACTGCAACCCTTCAGTGAATGCACCAAACACTGCTAGAGTTTTAGCTACATGTTTTTTATCGTGTTTTTTGCTTTCCTCGAATTCCAACATATATTCATATTTCTTTCTCATAGCATCATACTTTAAAAATGCTTGATACTCACTTTCTGGCATGCCAATTGTGTCTAAAAGATAAGAATAAGCTGCAATGTGTATGGTTTCCATATTGGAAAAGCTTGCAAGCATCATGCATATTTCTGTTGGCTTAAATATATTTGAATAATGCCTCATGTAGCAGTTATTTACTTCAATGTCTGCCTGAGTAAAAAATCTAAAGATCTGGGTTAGTAGATTTTTTTCTACACTTGAAAGTTTAGTTTTCCAATCCTTCACGTCATCAGCGAGCGGAACTTCTTCAGGTATCCAATGGATTCTTTGTTGCTGCAGCCACGCATCATACGCCCAAGGGTAATTAAAAGGTTTGTATATTGGATCTGCTTCTAACAATGACATAAGACACCTATTATTTTCTAAAGTAAATATTATATTAAGTGATATTGAGAATCAGTCAATTTAACTTTTTTGAAATTTGACGGCAGATAATTTATTGTGTATTATAGCTTCAAGTAATTTATCAACAGAAATGCGAGTATTAATATCTTTTATTTTATTATTTACAGTGAGCTGCACTCACACTATTCACAATCACGGAGCTCCTGGCATTAGTGTTGAATTGTGGAGCAAGATAAAAGTAGGTGACGATAAAGAAAAAGTGGTTCACACTTTAGGATCACCAACATTAGTATCAAAGTTCGATGACAATGTTTGGTACTATGTCTCATATAAAATTAAACAAGCCAATTTTTTAGGAAAAAGGAAGTATAGTAGTAAGTCTCTGCGAATTTCATTCGACCAGGACGGTAAAGTTGAAGATACAAAAGAAACTGACATCTTAGAGAGATCTTTGGCTGTTTCTGATTGAAAGTTTGCTCAGATCTTCCTACGTCATACCGCGGTTCATTCCATAACTGTACGAACATTGCGATTTGGGCCTACCAGAAGGGTGTCATGAAAGTAGCTGACACTAGTTCCTTTATGACGGCAGTGCCCAGACTACTTGGATCCAGGAAACTTAATTGCAAGTAATGCATTGGGTTTGGTAAGTATGGGTTTTGCGTTATAGAATGAAGCACTTTTGGTGAATTTGTAAAGAAAACTGGATCCCAGTGGGCTTTGTTGCATCGCTCTTCGGATAGTAGGTAACGCACAATAAATTTATGAAGCTATCTCAAATTTAGCCATACCAATATCAGTGAACTTATTGAGCAAATAGCATTTATAGCCTTTCTTATAATAGTCCGAATGCGATAAGATATGTGTTTATGGCTATAGCAGGCCAGTAGCATATTACGGTCTGTTCGGATTATTGTAAAAAGAGCTATAACAAGTAGTTCCTTCTCTCTATTTGTCTCAGATTTATTCCTAAAACTAAACCCGAATGTTTGTTTCAGTCGCGAGAAAAAACTTTCTATATAAGATCTTTTTCCATAACTCATCTCTTTTTTCCACTTCTTTATACCATCTTCATCATATGACTTTATGAGCTTGACTGCAGAATTTCTCTCAGCCATATAGTCTAACTTTGGATGCTCTGCTGCGTTGTTTTTCGGAGGAATTTTCGTTTTTATACCATATTGATTACACAGCTTATAGAGCTTTTCTCTGTCATATGCCCTATCTGCATATAGTACTTTTATGACATACTGAAAATCGACTTCTTTTAGCAAATCACAAGCTCCATAGTGATCAGCCGTTACTGTATTTTACAGCTATGGCTTTTTTCCTGTTTGTATTCAACATTACATACAATTTTCTTGTCTGTTCATAGCTGCGATACTTTCTATCTTCGCTATTTCCTTTGCTATGACCAGGAGTGTTGTTGTATATACTAATTCCTGTACTGTCTATAGCAATTTCGATATCTTCCATATTATTTTCTGCAATCATTGATCTTAATATTGAGTTTCTTAAACCTTCTTGATGATTGTGAATAGCTGATAACTTGCAAATTTTTCCCAATTTGCTCAAGGTATCCTGCTATAAACCCAACTGTTTGCCTCAGGCCTATTCTAAATAAACAAGTTATTATGTGCACCAAAATTACAACTTTATCGCTATAAATATTGTTGCCACCTGGTATTTTTGGACCATTCTCGTACCACTTTTCTATGGCTTCGTTGATATAATGAAAAATATTTCCTCTTTTTTCTAGAAATTTGTTATATTCGCTATGGTTACTGACCCTCATTTTTTGTGGCATATTTTTTCTTTCAAGGTTAAACGGCTATTTTATAATGAATTTTGTCAGTAGCCACCAGATTTTTTCAGTTGCTATGCAACAAAGCCATCCCAGTGTCAAGCACTGGGATGACACCATTTGTTGTAAACTCACTTTTACTCTATGGTTATACTACCTTGCTGCTATCCTGAACGGATACAGTGGGCTTATTAAATTATAGAATTACTTTAGCTATAGAATAAAATCTAGTGTTACTTCACGCCAAATGTGGTGGTGCTGATTAGGCAAGCCGGTCAATGGGCTACATTTATATACTGCACGCATTGCATTATCTGCTATCGACCTGAAAAGTGGATTATTTCGATAGGAATCACTGTCTGCTACATCCGCCATAATTATCTCGCCTTGACTGGATAACAATAAGTTAATTTTTATATTAAAATTTTCTTTGTAAGCTATGCTTTCAGGAATGCTCCAGCATTTTGTGAGCTTGTCTCTTATAGAGTTAATAATTTCTGTTACAACTAATTCATCCTTTTTGCTCTCAACGCTTTTTTCGTTTCCTATTTCATTTTTTGCCCCTCTAACATCCCTTCTTAGTTTTTTCTCTACACTTTTTTTTCTTTTTGGAATTGGAATGAATTCTTTACCCTCGTTAATAATGACTTCTTCTTGCATTTCGATAATTTGCCTCGGTTGTGCTACAACAGTGTGCTCAACTATTTCTTTTTTCCTTTGTGGTATAGGAACAGCTAACGTATCATTCGTTTGGGCTTTTGTTGAAGATAACGAAAAAAGCAAAAAACAACATAAAGACAAAAAAAGAATATAATTCGAATAGAAAAAACGCATATGTTAAGCAGCTTGTTTTACTGGTTTAAAGCTAATATTGCACGTAAAGTCAATATATTTTAGTTGATGGACGAGTTTGAAGTCAATAAGGAATCCCTTCAAAGCTGAAGGCAAGCGAAAGATTGTCTTCTCGACAGACAAAGGAATTGTATAATGGATTAAAAGGAACCGTATGACAAAAATTATAGCAAAAGAATATACAGAATTTTTAGAGCAATTGAAGGATCATATTGCAACAAACCGTTATAAAGCAGCACTTGCAGTAAATAGTAAGCTTATTTTGCTTTACCACCATATTGGTACAGAGATCCTAAAACGCCAAAATCTGGGGAGCTAAGGTAATTGATCAATTAAGTAAGGATTTGAGAAGTACATTTCCAGAAATGAAAGGCTTTAGCACGAGAAATCTGAAGTATATGCGTAAGTTTGCCGAAGAATATTCTGATGTTGAATTTGTGCAGGAGCCTCTTGCACAATTAACTTGGTATCACAATATCACTCTTTTGGAAAAAATAGAAAGTCATGAAATAAGATTATTTTATGTAAAAAAAGCTATTGAACATACGTAACATTATGATGATGCAGATAGAACTTGGACTACATAAACGTCAAGGAAAAGCAATAACTAATTTTAAAGAAAAATTACCATCTCCACAATCCGATCTAGCACATTACACATTAAAAGATCCGTATATTTTTGATTTTTTAAGTATAGGTAAGGATGCTCATGAAAGAGAAGTAGAAAAAGGACTCGTAGGGCATATGGAAAAATTTCTGTTAGAACTCGGTGAAGGATTTGCATTTGTTGGTAGACAATTTCATTTAGATGTTGGTAATAAAGACTTTTATATTGATTTATTATTCTATCATTTAAAGTTACGTTGCTTCGTAGTGATTGAACTAAAAGATAAGGATTTTAAGCCGGAATATGCTGGTAAAATGAATTTTTATCTTTCTGCAGTTGATGATTTACTGAAGCACTCGACAGATCAACCTTCTATAGGGTTAATCTTATGTAAATCTAAAGACGATGTACTTGCTAAATATACACTCCGAGACATGAACAAGCCAATAGGGCTAGCAGAATATCGAATAACTGAAAATCTACCAGAGAACATAAAAACAGCTTTACCGACGATAGAAGAATTAGAAGCTGAATTATCCAAAATTTCAGACGAGGAAAAGTAATGTTACTAAAATCATTCAAACAATTATTTAGCAAACCAAAAGCTCAGTATGAAATGCATCAGGCTCAGGAAGAAGAGTGGCAGCCAATAACTTACTCTCTCATAGCCTTGAAACTTTGGAAGCAAACAGTAACGGAGTAAGTGATTTTTATGGATTACACGCTCTAGGTGCACTATCCTATATATCATACGGTCAATACACTCTAAATGAGATGGAAAGATGAAGGCATCATTATAGCTGCTAAAAAATACGGCGATAAAAACTTAATTCTTTCTCTGTTTACAAAAAATCATGGAAAGCGCAGGGGATTAACTAAGCTAACAAACAATAGCAATTATAAGTTTCAGATAAGTAATCTATTACATGCAGAATGGAGTGCTAAGTTACCTGAAAATCTAGGTTTTTTAAAGTGCGAATTAATCGAATCTCCATTCCATCATTTCTTTCAAGATAGGTTAAAAAGCATTACTATTGTTTCTTTCTCCTCTATTTTAGAAAAAGTGCTTCCAGAAAGTGAACCCTGTGCCATGCTGTATGACAATTTTCGATATTTCATCGATGTAATTAAACACAACAATCAGTCTTGGCAAAGCCATTATCTTAACTTAGAGCTTCTGCTTCTTACGCAATTGGGATTCAAGTTAGACTTATCCAAATGCGCTGTAACAGGTGTTAAGGAAAATCTGCAATTTATTTCTCCAAAAACTGGTAGAGCAGTGTCAAAAAAAGTAGGAGATTATTATGCAGATAAACTCCTACCTTTTCCACAAATGTTGCATGATGTATACAATAATACCCTACAAAACAGCTACTCATTCCAAGAATTTCAGTTAGGACTGAAAGTCACAGGATATTTTTTAAATAAGTATCTATTTTTGCAGTTAAACGTGAAATTTCCAGAGCTGAGAAACCTCATGTTGTCGCTTTAATCTTAGTTATCATTTTTTTGAAATCATTTCAGAAATCTATAGCTAACCCAAGCAACACGTCATACCGCGATTCATTCCATAGCTGTACAAACATTCATTTTTGAAGGTATAGCTCTTTTTACAATAATCCGAACAGACCGTAATATGCTACTGGCCTGCTATAGCCATAAACACATATCTTATCGCATTCGGACTATTATAAGAAGGGCTATAAATTGCACAGCAAATGGTGTCATTCCAGTGCTTGACACTGGAATCCAGAAATTTTGCTTATAACTGAGCTGATGAGCTAAAGGTAGTTGTCTTACGCTAAAACAAACGTTTTTAATTAAGTTGCATAGAAGCTGGATCGCAGTGTCTGGGCACTGGGATGACATCCCACTGGTGGGAATTGCTCCCAAACTACAACGTTCGTACAGTTGTGCGCGGTATCTCAGCATAGATTCCGCTAACGAGTAGCGGAATGACGGTTGTCGGTAAACTTAAGCCACTTTAGCTATAGCCAGTAACCACTCTATTTCTACCACTGTTTTTTGCTTTATATAAATATTTGTCGGCACGTACTATAAATTTTTTAATATCATCAAAGTCAGATCCTTGCATTTCTGCAATTCCAATGCTCACAGTTACATTATGGGTTGTATTTTTATCCGCAAGTACAAAAGGTTCTTTAGCAATAATTTTTCGTATTCTCTCCGCAATAGTATACGCATCTGATACATTGGTATCTGGCATTACAACAACAAACTCCTCACCACCAAACCTAGCTAGTAAATCTGTCACTCTGATATTTTCAGAAATTCTTTTCTGTATTTGCTTTAAAAGTTCATCTCCAGCACTATGCCCAAAACTGTCATTCACTATCTTAAAATAGTCTATATCAAGTATCATAAGAGACAACCTTCTATCCTTTTCCACATAGTCCTTAACAATGTTTCTTAAGTGTGCATCAAAATATCTTCTATTATAACAGTTAGTTAATGGGTCCTTTATAGACATTTCCGCATTATTAAATAAATTCATTCTCAAGGCATCTTGATATCTTTTGCGTTTTACTTGCGAATTAACCCTTGCTATTAGCTCACCCTCATCCAAAGGTACTGTTAAATAATCATTAGCACCTACATCAAGTGCTTTTACTAAATTGTTTTTATCATAATCCTCAGAAAGAATCAGAATTGGTGTATAACGTGTTTCCACCTTACTACGAAACTCAGAACACAAACGCAAGCCGTCAGCTTTTGAAAATTGCATATCAGAAATAATCAGGTCGTAACCATTCTCAATACCAACCTTCAATGCTTCCATTGGATCACTCAGTATTTTAATTGACCTAAAGCGTTGCTTTAATATATTATATATCTGCTCTGCTTGATGAACATCCTCATCTATAACAAGTATGTTAGCATCAAAAATCTGATTGGAATAATCCATAATACTGTTTCCTGCGACTCCACCAATCTCAGCGTTAGTTTCTCCTCTCAAACGCAATTCATCGATAATCATCTTTAAGCGTGTGAGAGACTTAATTCGTGCAGATAAAGCAGTTTCGTTTATTGGTTTAGTCAGAAAATCATCCGCGCCAGCATTAATACCTTGCACTCTATCATGAGTATCATGCAGCGCAGTTACCATAATTATTGGAATATGGGTTGTCAAGGGATCACTCTTTAGCTCCTTACAAACTTCAAAGCCATTCATCTTTGGCATCATGATATCAAGTAATATAATATCAGGCTGCTGCTTTGCTACTAAATCTATAGCTTCTTCACCATCATGAGCTACGATAACCGTATAGTACTCTGCTTTTAGTAGAGCTTCTAAAAGCTTGACATTAGATAGTACATCATCTACTACCAGAATCTTCGCTGTCATTATCTTTAGATGTATTATCTATATCGTAAGTAGGATAAAGCTTACCATTTTTACCAACTATGTAATTTACTTTCTCAGTATTACACTCTTTATATGAGTCTTCAATTCCGCCATCCTTCAATAACCTTCTGGCTTTTAACCTTACAATTGTAAAATACCTATATATAGTCTTAATAAAATCAATAAATACAGGTACCTTATTTTTATCAAGAACAATTATGCTCACTAAAGCTACAACTAAAATTTCCGAAAGACCTATATTGAACATTTTCCTATGAAGCAAGTACTTTAATCCTTCTGATTATAAATATTAATTTGCTTAAATCAAGTTTAGAAGCAACCATCTCATCTAAAAAACTATTATAACGTTCTATGTAGTCCTTATCATCACAAGCCCAGGTTTGAACCTTATCTTCGGGGTTATTAGTAGCTTTTATGACTTTAACAGCTAGCTTGTGATGGTAATTGCTTAAATCGTCCAATAAATCATTAACTAAGCTGCGATCCCAATAAGAAGAGCGGCTTTTCATCTTGATGGCAATTGTTCTAATCAGATCGAATCTTAACAGCGACTTTAACTCAAAGTATATTTTACCAGCATCAAGAATGGACAAAGATGTCTGTTCAGCAACAGATATAATGTCCAGTGCATAAGCAAGAACGCATAGATCAGCAACTTTTTTTGCTAGATCTTTATTTATATTAAGTTCTACTAAAGAAGTTGATCCATGGCTATAGATCTTTAATAGGTGTTCATCTAAAACATCAGTTAAGTTCTGGCCTAAAGTTTCAATTGCATCTTTAAATTTTGTAACATCATCCAATTCTACAAAGCTAAGCTTGCCAAGATTTTTCACTAGCCAAAATGATACTCTGCCAATAAATTTCTGCACGTTCCTCACTATTTGTAAGTATGAGTTAACATCAATTTTTCCATCCAATTCATCAATTTTCTGCCACAGGCTGTTTAAATCATACAGGTGGTTAACAACAATATATATGTTAACCGCTTCTTGTATCTTAATTCCAGTGTTCTCAGCCAAATTATTGATGAATATACAGCCCATTCTATTCACTACATCATTTGCAATGCAAGTAGAGATAATTTCTCTACGAAGTTGGTGTTTTAATATGAAATCCTTAAACTTTGTTACCATCTTTTTAGGAAAATAACCTAGCAAGTAGTCATGAGATATAAGATCTTTTTCAGACAGATCGGAATGTATAATTTCATTTTTTATTGCTGTTCTAGCATAAGATATTAGAACAGAGAGCTGAGGAGAACTGAAACCTTTTGCACCAGTTAACATCCTTGCTATCTCTTCTTCAGTTGGAAGAAATTCTACGCTTCGGTTTAACAGCCCAGATTTTTCTAAACTGAGTAGTAACCTGTGGTGCTGCTCCAATCTCTCTTTAGCTTGCAAACACTCAAGAAGTAATGCTTTTGTTTCAATTTTGTTGTGGTTCTCAAGCACTTTGGATGCAACTTCATCCACCATACTTGCCAGTATTTCATTCCTTTTTTCTAAAGAAATACCCCCTGCTTTCATAGCTGAAACAAATGCAATCTTAATGTTAACTTCAAGGTCCGAACATATCACTCCGGCTGAATTATCAACAAAGTCTGCATTGATATATCCACCTTTTTCAGCATATTCTATTCTTCCAAACTGTGTACAACCAAGATTTCCACCCTCTATAAACATAGAAGCTCTAATATCTTTACCATTCACTCTTAACTCATCGTTTGCTTTGTCACCGACCATGCTATGATTTTCACTCTTTGCCTTAACAAACGTGCCGATTCCTCCATTCCATATGAAGTCCACTTTTGCTTTCAACAGATATCTAATCAAATCACTTGGAGGTAGCATATCTTCTGTTATATCAAAGCACTTTTTTATTTCTTGAGAAATGTTTACTTGCTTACTGCTACGCTCAAATACTCCTCCACCCTTAGAAATCAAATCTTTATTATAATCCATCCAAGTTGAAAATGGTAACTCAAAGAGACGTTTACGCTCTGTGAAACTCTTTTCTGCATCAGGGTTTGGGTCAACAAAAATATGCATATGGTTAAATGCGCCGATTAAATGTATATTTTTTGAAAGCAGCATACCGTTTCCAAATAGATCGCCAGCCATATCTCCAATTCCAATAACAGTTGTATCCTGGTAAATATCCTTATTCATTTTCCAAAAATGCCTCTGTGCTGCAATCCATGCACCTCTGGCTGTAATACCCATTTTTTTGTGATCATAACCTGCTGATCCACCAGATGCAAATGCATCGCCAAGCCAAAAATTGTATTCAGAGGCTATCTGGTTGGCATAATCAGAAAATGAAGCAGTGCCTTTATCTGCTGCAACTACCAAGTATGGATCGTCTTCATCATACCTAATCACATTCTCTGGTGGAATTATTTCACCATCAACCACGTTATCAGTAATATCAAGCATTCCTCTAATAAAACTCTTATAGCACTCAACACTTTTCTCTCTTAAAGTATCTTTGTCTTTATAAACTTGCTTAATTACAAACCCACCCTTTGCGCCAACAGGGACAATAACCGCATTTTTTGTCATCTGAGCTTTCATGAGCCCCAAAACTTCAGTGCGAAAATCTTCCGTCCTATCCGACCACCTTAAGCCACCACGGGCTAATTTCCCTCCTCTTAGATGTATTCCCTCAAAAAGGTTTGAATAAATATATAATTCACGATACGGACGAGGATCAGGCAAACCATTCACTTTACTTGAGTCAAATTTTATGGATAAGTAGGGTTTATTATCTTGATAATAACTGGTACTTGAAATAGCCATTATCAAGTTAAATATCGAGCGCAAAACGTAATCATGTGAAACATTGCTGATCTCTTTTAGAAGTTCCTCAATTTTTTCTCTGACAATGTCTGTAGTTTCTGCTCTATCAATGTCTATGTTAGGATCAAATCTTGCATGAAATAGTTGTATCAAATACTTTACTACTTTTGGATACTCTGAGACTACCTTTTGGATATATTCTGGGTTGTAGTTAAATGACGTCTGCTTTAGATAGGCACTTAGCGCTCTAATCAGAAGCACTTCCTTCCACTTGAGCCCAGCAATAATGATCAAACTATTGAAATAGTCATTTTTAATTTCCTTGCTAAACACTTTCGCAAGTGTTATTTCAAATTGCTCTTTTAGAGTAATGTTGTCTATTAATTCATCGACTCTTGACAACACAAAATGGTGTATCCATATTCCACCGTTAATTTCTATGTAATAGCCATTATGAGATAGAATTTTAGCTCCCAAATTCTTAGTGATCCTTAATATCTTCGATAATTCAAGGCCTCCATTGTTTGGAGTATAAACCTTTAATTGATAATTAAGATTATCACGAGTAAGTCTTAAATCGACCTCGCTAACTCCTTTCTTCCTCACTATCTCCAATTTTTTCATATCGTAATATGCATCATGAGGTTCGAAACTCTCTTGATAGCTTATTGGAAATGCCTTGCAATAACGGATGAATATATCCTCAACAGTGCTAAAAGTATTGTATAAATTGTCTATAAACCGATCTTCCCACTTTTCTGTAATGTTTCTTAATTTGTTTTCGATATGCAAAACTTCATCATCAAGAACGCTAGCATTTTTGGTCTTTAGCACTACATGCAATTTCATCAAATCATATTCATTGATAATGTGATTGTTATAAATATCTGAACTTTCTGCACTTGTCTCATCCTTCAATATGTCACGTATCTTGAACATTAGCCTAGCGCTAGCATAACGCATCGGTATCAGCACTATGCAACTAATAAAATCCCCGACTCTTCTTAAAAATAATCTGACCCTTGGCCTAATCGCAAGAGACATGATCGAAATGCAAATTTTAAATAATTCGTCTTCATTTGATTGGAATAATTCATCACAAGAGAACACTTGCAAAATAGAAATCAAAGCTTTATTGTTGTGGCCCCCGGTTACAAATCCTGCATTTTTTTCTATAACTTTAACTTTATCTTTTATTATTGGAATAGTTCGAATATCTTGGACCTCCGCTACAGAAGTAAATAGCCCGAAAAAACGCCGTTCCTTTACTACATTACCCTGGTCATCAAATTCTTTTACTCCTATACAATTCATGTATGTACGCCGATGGACTATTGAGATTAGATCTGATCTCAATATGTATAGGGAATCAAGGTTTGCAGAAGGAATCAACGTACTTTGACCTACTCTCATCAGGCCAAGGTCCTTTTTGCCATCACAGACGAGTTTTTCATCTTTACCAGCAATATATTCTTGATAACCTAGAAATACAAAATTATTATTCTTTAACCAAACTAGAAAATCTTTTTGCTCTTGATTTCGGTCTGTTGTCATTCCAGTGCGTGACACTGGAATCCACGTGTCCTTTTCCTGGATCCCAGTATCAAGTACTGGGATTACAGAAAGACTTGCCTCATCAAGTTTCTTAAGCATTAAGTGCCAATCTTTCACAACGCAATTAACTGCTTTCAGCGTTTTTTGTAGAGATTCTTTTAATGTATCAACAAAACTGTCACTTATACCTTTGATAATTAGATATATAACTGACTCTTTGATTCCATTGCTTTCTTCCAAAGGGTAAATCTCGTCTATTAGGCCATCTTTTCTTTTAATGTTAATTATGCTGTTGCTGTAATAGCATATGGTTAAATCGTGCGACTTAATAGTTGCAATAACGGAGTCAACCAAAAATGGCATATCATCGTTTGTTATCTTAATCGTGGTAAAATCGCCTTCTATTCCTGGTATATCATCTATATTACTTACTACTAACTTATTTTCATCTTTCTCTTTTTGAGAAACAAAATTGTAAGCATCGTTTACAATATATAGCAAAAACTTATCGTTGGCTTTTAGGTCGCTTTTATAAACAAAACTATAAAAATACTTAATAAATTTTTTAATTTTTTCTTTATCTTGCTGATTTTCTTGATCAGCTAACTTAAATAAAGACTCAGTGTCAACATTATGATCTATACACATTTTTTTTAACAAAAATACACAGTGAACTTAAACCTTTTTAACTAAGATTTCATTATTAAGAGCGTACACTATTAGCTCATCATTTTCTACTACTTCCCCTGATAAAACTAATTTAGCTAAATTATTTTGAATATACTCTTGTATAACCCTTTTTAGGGGCCTTGCTCCATATTCAGGGTCATAGCCAGCTTGTGCTATTAGTTCTTTAGCTTCCTGTAACAAACTTATACTCAGTTTACGCTTAGCAAGTGTTTTTTGTAAATAAGAAAATTGAACATCTATAATTTTATAAATGTCATCTCTGGTTAAACTGTGAAATATAATAATTTCATCCAGCCTGTTTAAAAATTCTGGACGAAATGTTGATTTAACTATTTGCATTACTTCATTTGATCTCTCTGGTGTCATTCCAGTGCGTGACGCTGGAATCCACTTTTTTTCCTGGATCCCAGTGTCAAGCACTGGGATGACAGAGGGCTTTTCAAGAGAGCTATTTTCTTTTGCTCCTTTAAGCATTATCTCAGCGCCAAGGTTAGAAGTTAAAATCAGTATGGTATTGCGAAAATCAATTAATTTGCCATGACTATCAGTGAGTCTACCCTCATCCAAGATTTGCAGCAATAGATTAAATATATCTGGATTTGCTTTCTCGATTTCATCAAACAGAATAACCTGATATGGCCTTCTTCTTACCGCTTCAGTTAATCTGCCACCTTGTTCATAGCCAACATACCCTGGAGGCGCGCCAATTAGCTTTGAAACAGAATGTTTTTCCATATATTCTGACATATCAAAACGCAAAAGCGCTGATTGATCGTCAAACAGAAATTCAGCAAGGGCTTTTGCCAGTTCCGTTTTACCAACCCCGGTTGGGCCTAAGAATAAAAATGAACCGAAAGGTCGATTAGTATCTTGCACACCAGAGCGAGAGCGCCTAACTGCATTACTTATTGCTTCTATCGAGCCTTTTTGCCCTATTACTCTTTTTCCTATTTCATTCTCCATGTTAAGAAGTTTTTCCTTTTCGCTGTGCATCATGTTATCAACTGGAATTCCTGTCCACTTTGAAACAATGTTTGCAATATCATCTCCAGTCACTTCTTTCTTTAAGAAACTATCAGTAACCTTTTCCTGATTTTTTAATTCATTCTCAAGCTGAGGAATCACACCATACATCAGCTCTCCTGCTCTTCCCAAATTCCAACTACGCTGAACTAATTCCAACTCTTTTCTAGCGTTATCTAATTTTTCGGCTGTTTCTTGTATTCTAGCTATTTTATTCTTTTCCATCTGCCATTTGCTGTTCAAGTCAGCAAATTTACTGTTTAGATTTTCGATCTCTTCATTTATCTTTTTTAAACGCTGTTTAGAATTTTCATCACTTTCTTTTTTTAAAGCCTCTGCTTCAATCTTTAGCTGTATAACCTTTCTCTCAAGTTCATCAATAACTTCAGGCTTGCTATCCATTTCAATTCTCACCCTGCTTGCTGCTTCATCAATCAAATCAATTGCTTTATCAGGTAAAAACCTATCTGTTATATATCTATTGGACAACGTCGCAGCAGCAATTATTGCACCATCTGTAATTCTTATACCATGATGCACCTCATATCTTTCCTTCAAACCCCTGAGTATTGAAATGGTATCAGTTTCAGTTGGTTGAGAGATAAACACAGGCTGAAAACGCCTTGCAAGTGCAGGATCTTTTTCTATATGCTGACGATATTCATCTAAAGTTGTGGCTCCTATACAGCGAATTTCTCCACGCGCAAGAGCAGGCTTCAGCAGATTCGAGGCATCCATTGCACCACTTGTTGCTCCTGCTCCAACTAAAGTGTGCAATTCATCGATGAATAATATAATTTTTCCCTCCGCTCTCGAAATCTCATTAATCACTGCTTTTAACCTTTCCTCAAACTCTCCTCTAAACTTAGTGCCAGCAATTAGTGCTCCAAGATCCAAAGCTAAGACCTTTGCATCATGCAAACCAAGTGGTACATCGTTTGCAACAATTCTATTTGCAAGCCCCTCAACTATTGCAGTTTTTCCAACACCAGGTTCACCGATCAGCACTGGATTATTTTTTGTCCGCCTCAGTGATACCTGCATAGTTCTTCTGATCTCTTCATCACGACCAATGACAGGATCAAGCTTTCCTTGCATAGCAAGCTCTGTAACATCTTTTGTATATTTCTTTGCTGCGTTTAATTTTTCCTCACTGTTTGGCGAGTCCGCACTGCTGCCCTTTCTCATTTCTGCAACAACTGAGTTCAGTTTTTGTGGAGTCACACCATTCTCTGCCAGAATTTTGCCTACAGTATCATCTTTTTGTGCAGTGAGGCCCTGCAGTAAACGCTCGACAGCAACAAATGAATCTTTATTTCTCTTTGCAATACCAATTGAATCTTCAAAAACTTTTGCTATTTCTCTTGAAAGTTGAAGGCCACCACTTCCTGGACCTTCAATTACTGGCAACTTTCTTATTGCACTATCCACAGCATCGGAAATACTCTGCACATTTCCACCACAAGCGTTTATCAAATCCTGAACTAAACCTGATTCATCTTCAAGCATCACTTTTAGTAAATGCTCAGGCATAAAAATCTGATGCCCAGCTCCCAACGCTTTCATTTGAGCACTTTGAATTAGACTTTTTGCTTTTTCGGTAAATTTATTTAAGTCCATAACACCAGTTAAATTCGTATTTGCTGATATATATAACAACTGATTTCATAAATTTAAACCTATAGCCTTTCTTATAATAGTCCGAATGCGATAAGATATGTGTTTATGGCTATAGCAGGCCAGTAGCATATTACGGTCTGTTCGGATTATTGTAAAAAGAGCTATATCTTGTATCTCAAGACCTTTGGTTTTTGTTGCTGAAAATGGTTGTATTATTTAAGTTATTAACAATATACAATACTAAGTTAATGTAATTTATTTGGAGATGACAGGAAAATTTATTGTAACCTTATATTTTAAATAGAATAAAGTTCTTTTGTTAGTATTGTCCTTTTTGTAAAAAATATTCCTAATTTCTTCATCATTTCTGTGGGTAAGGTCATCTGCTTCTCTACCTCAAGTGGTTAACAAAGTTTCTTGTCACGAGGGGCCAAATGGAAATCTGCTCGTTTTCACGCGAATTAATGTTACAAATTCTATATATTTCGTTACAAAATGGCATTCGCTTTCTCCATTATCCTTTACCTGCATTTTCATCAGCGTTCCTTGCGGTTTGCTTGCCATATAGGCGGAAATACAGGCTTACCCTGTTCCTTCTGTCATACAACAGTGGGTTAGGTGACTTCTCTATACCGGTGATTTGCGTACATCCAGAAATGAAAAATGTCACATTACCTTTTGGTCGGAGCTTATCAGCATCTTTAGCTCTTTAATCGTTACGATACTTATGAAGCTTCACTTACGTTCACCATACCACTAAGCCTAGCTCTCCAACCACATGATGCTTGTAGTTTATG
The DNA here is from genome assembly GCF_947251485.1 of Wolbachia endosymbiont (group A) of Scambus nigricans. Lineage (NCBI taxonomy): Bacteria > Pseudomonadati > Pseudomonadota > Alphaproteobacteria > Rickettsiales > Anaplasmataceae > Wolbachia > Wolbachia endosymbiont (group A) of Scambus nigricans. The sequence continues at coordinate 789,580 of NZ_OX366356.1, read as the reverse complement.
CTCCTTTCACGATTGAGCATCTTCTTTTTCAAGAGGAGGTTCATTGTCCGCATCGCTTGGCACCAACCGGTTACCCGATTCGCACTGATGCGTAGACTCAGATGGCAAAACATCTGGTTTAATAAGTTTTAGAACTCTTTTAGTTTCTTTCTGAAGGAATTCCTCTCCTTTTAAACAATATGACCGAAGACCTTCAGGTCGCACCATTTCAATAATTAGCTGGGTTCCAGCAGAATCAGTACAGAAAACATCAACAATACTTTGTTTTTTAGAGGCAATCTCAGCATCCATGATAGTGCTGAGAAATTCTATTTCTTCTATTTCATCTTTGCCAGCGAAGCCCAATATATCATTGAGAAAGCGAATGAGAATATCTTTATTTTTCTCAGTGCCAAATATTCTCTTGAACGCGAAATTGTTTTTTGGATCGAGAAATTTCGAAAAGGCCATAATTAAATACAATTAGAAGACGAATAATTATACACTATTTTTCGCAAATGTTCAACCTCTGATTACTCCTTATTCTTTGCCCTTCCTGCACGCTTACGTTCATTTGGATCAAGGAATTTCTTGCGTAAACGTATAGATTTTGGAGTTACTTCCACCAATTCATCATCATCTATATACGCTATCATATCCTCCAGTGTCATTATCTTTGGTGGAGTGAGCTTTATAGCTTCATCACTACCTGAAGCTCTTACGTTTGTTAATTGCTTACCCTTTAACACATTTATCTCCAAATCATTGTCACGGCTATGCTGGCCGACAACCATGCCACAATATACCTTATCCTGTGGCTTAATAAACATAATTCCCCTATCTTGCAAATTGAAAATTGCGTATGCTACTGCTTCACCCTTATCAGTGGAAATTAAAACTCCATTGCGCCTTCCAGAAATTGGACCTCTATGTGGAGCATAACTGTGAAATAAACGGTTGATTATGCCCGTACCCCGAGAATCAGTTAAAAACTCTCCTTGATAACCAATTAATCCTCTTGATGGCACTAAAAACGTTAATCTTGTCCTGCCATTACCAGAAGGTCTCATGTCAGTCACTTCACCTTTTCGGAAGCTGAGTTTTTCCATGATGATTCCACTATATTCATCATCTACATCAATTACTACTTCCTCTATAGGTTCAAGTTTTTTGCCATCTTCTTCCTTAAATAGCACTCGAGGGCGTGATACCGAAAGCTCAAAACCTTCTCTCCTCATATTTTCAATTAACACCCCAAGCTGTAGCTCACCACGTCCACCTACTTCAAACGCTTCACCGCTTGGTGCCAAAGTCAAAGTAATTGCAACATTTGTTTCTGCCTCCGCGTATAAGCGATCCTTTATAGCAGTTGAGGTAAGCTTTGTACCTTCTTGTCCAGCAAAAGGCGAATCATTAACGCTTAGAGTAATCGCCATTGTCGGCGGATCAACTGGAGTTGAGCTTACTGCAGTTGTAACCTCTGGTGCTGCTATAGTGTCTGAAACTGAAGCTTCCTCAAGTCCTGCAATTGCAATTATGTCTCCCGCCACAGCTTGTTCTACTGGAATGCGTTTCAAGCCAGAAAATGAGAGCAACTTAGTTAATCTTCCTCGTTCAATTACTTTACCATCGAGGTCAAGCACCTTAAGATCTGAGTTGACTTTTGCAATGCCCTGATAAACCTTTCCTGTCAATATTCTGCCAAGAAACTTATCAGACTCAAGTAGAGTGACCAACATAGCAAAAGGTGCATTTTGATTATAAACAGAAGGTTTTATATAATCTATAACCGTTGAAAATAATGGGCTTAAATCTTTTCTTTCATCAGAAAGCTCCTTAGCACACCAGCCATTTCTACCTGAAGCATACAACACTGGAAAATCTAGCTGCTCGTTGGTTGCATCAAGGTTAAAAAATAACTCATATATTTCATTTAATACTTCATCAATTCTGCTGTCTGGTCGGTCGACCTTATTGATTATTACAATTGGCTTCAGATTTGCTTTTAGTGCTTTTGACAACACAAATTTAGTTTGTGGCATGGGACCTTCTGCAGCATCAACCAGCAGCAACACACCATCTGCCATGCACAATACCCTTTCTACTTCTCCACCAAAGTCTGCGTGCCCTGGCGTATCAATAATATTGATTTTTTCATCACCCCACATTATTGATGTGCATTTTGCAAGTATTGTAATCCCGCGCTCACGTTCTTGGTCGCCACTATCCATAACTCGCTCTTGAACTTCTTGATTCTCGCGGAACGTGCCACTTTGTTTTAACATGTTATCAAGCAAAGTAGTTTTACCGTGGTCAACGTGTGCGATTATTGCTATATTTCGGATCGATTTAAATTCGTTCATTTTCTATCATTTCAAAATTAATTTAGTAATAAGTATACATAAAATACACTTAGAGTAAATAACTAAAGCTGTGCTGTGTTTCCAAGATGTTATAGGATTATTTTGTTAAATATTCCCTACTTCCAGGTTTTGTTATGGGTAGTTGTTTTAATTCACTTGGAAGTTCTTCCTCGCTGTAGTTTTTGATGTTCAGTTCAATCAAAGATATGACAGGAAAAGGCAGTTTCGTTTCACTATTTCTCTTTATCAAAGAAGCTTCAGCAACAACTTTACCTCCTTCCCCTTCTGCACATTCCACTGCTTCAAGTGAAGATTTACCTGTGGTTATTACATCTTCAATGAGCAATATTTTCTCACCCTTTTTGATCTTAAATCCACGGCGTAATTCAAACTTACCATTAACGCGCTCGCAAAACATTGTCTTTATTCCAAGCTGCCTGCCAATCTCATAACCCACAATTATTCCACCAATTGCAGGAGATAATATTAAATCTATGGAGCTATTTAATTCTTTTTTTATTTTATCTGCTAATAATGCGCAAACTTTCATGGCTCTGCTTGGATTTTTAAAAATCTTCGCACACTGTATGTATGTGTCACTATGCAGCCCGGATGATAAAACAAAATGCCCATGCAAAATTGCTTCTGCTTCTTTAAATTCTTTTATTATTAGGTTATTTTCGTCTAATATCATTTTTTAAGTTTCACTATTACATTCTTTATTAATTATCTGAGTGATACAAACATCAGACCACACATTTATTGCAGTTTCAAACATATCGATGATTGTATAAATAGGCAAAATCAGTCCCATAATATGCAGAGGAACATTCATCGACATGAGATAACTGGTTGCCATAAAATAGCACCCCATCGGCACTCCAGCGTTACCAATTGCAGCCCCTGTAGCTAAAAAAATCCATATCAACATTTCGCTTAAGGAAAATACGTATCCGTTCATTTCTGCAACAAACATTACAGTGATTAGTATAAATGCAGCACATGCATTCATGTTAATTGTTGTGCATATTGGTAAAATAAAAGACGATAATTTCTTTGGCACCTTTAGCTTGTTCTGCACACATTCTATAGTTGTTGGCAATGTTGCACTGGATGATTTAGAAAAAAACGCAAGTGTGAGTGCTGGCATAACCCCTTTCAGCGTTTGAATTGGTGATATGCCTTTATACCACATAAATAGCGGTAAAATCAGAAATGCCTGCACAAAATTTGCAGACATTATGCAAACAAAATACCATAAAAGATTGTAGAACTCACTACCGCCTTTTAATTCATGCAAAAAACATGTAATAAAAGACCAAACAGCAAGCGGAATAAATTTTAATAACCCTTGAGCAATTTTAAGTAGCGTATCAAAAAGTGCAGAGAATACTTGATATAATATATCCTGCTTTTCTTTTGAAAGTGAAACAATAGCTCCACCCATCAAAAAAGCGATTAATATGCTACCAATCATATTATTTTCAAGAAAAACTTGCACAAAATTAGAAGGAATGAGTGATTTTAAATATGAAAAATAACTGTGGTTATTGCTGTTAATACTCCCTATTGTATTACTTATGAAATTTTTTCTTGCTGGATCTATTAACAAATAAAACGATAATGCAACAAACGCAGCTATAATAGTTGTAAGCAGAGTATAAAATAGTGTTTTCTTAACTAAGACTTTGATTTCAATTGAGTCTTTGAGCCCGCAAATTGTGGAAACTATGGATAAAAAAACCAGAGGTAAGCTTATTAATTTGAGCAAGCTGATAAAGATATCACTAAATAGCTTTGCTATTTCAAATATGATTTCATTGTTTAGGTAGTAAGCAACTATTGCAAGCAGTATAGAAAAAAGTATTGCAAACTTGTGCATTGAAAATAAAACTTCAAAGTAACATTATACAATAATTTTGCTGTTTTGGAATCAGATTGATAGACAAAATAACTTTACAGATTAGGGAAAGATAAGAGGATGTGTTTATTCGGAGACAGTGTAAGATTTCTTAATTTAAATTTAGGTGCACTTAGCCCATTCTGGTGATAACAAATTGGAATAGATAAGATATGATAACTAACTCTTCTGCGAGTATATAGTTTTGCCGGACACAACAGTACGTACTACGTGTCCTTTTACTTTGCGACCATCGAAAGGAGAATTCTTTGATTTACTAGCAAAGTTGTCAGTTTTAATTTCCCATTCATAATTGAGGTCAACTAAAATTAAGTCTGCAGCAAGGTTTTTTTGTATACGACCACGTGGTATGTGTATTATATCTGCAGGCTTATATGTCAATTTTGCAAGCACATCAAGTAGACCCATTTGCCCACTGTGATAGAGTTCAAGTGAAAGGGGTAGCATTGTTTCAAGACCAACAATACCAAATGCAGCATTTTCAAGTGGTAGATCTTTAGAACTACGATCATGCGGAGCGTGATCGGTTGCAATGCAGTCAATCACACCTGTCTTTAAACCTTCAATCATAGCTAAACGATCTTCTTCAGTGCGAAGTGGCGGGTTCATTTTTGCAATTGCCCCATGTTGTTTTACTATATCTTCAGTCAAAGTGAAGTGATGAGGGGTTACTTCGCACGTAACATTTAATCCCAAATCTTTTGCACGTTTAATAGCATCAAGTGAATCTTTTGAAGAGACATGTAAAATATGGTAGTGCACATTCTCCATATCTTTCATGAGCAGTATATCGCGACTTACCATAACCGATTCTGACGCACTTAAGATCCCCTTTACTCCCAATTCTTCAGAAATTTTACCTTCGTTGATTGCACCACCTGCTGATAAATTTAAATCTTCTGCATGTTGAGCAATAGGAACATTCAGCATACTTGAATAAAGCAGCGCCTGTCTCATAATCATTGGGTTCATAACTGGCATGCCATCATCGGTGAACCCAACCGCACCTGCTTCCTTTAAAAGTGCCATTTCAGTCAGGTGTTCTTCCGAAGTGGTGATTTTAGCGTAAAATTCAACGTTTACATGTGAAGTTTCAAGTGCTCTATATTTCAAATATTTAGCCAAAATAACGCTATCAATTGCTGGAACAGTGTTTGGCTGACAAACTACAGTTGTAACTCCCCCCGCAGCTGCAGATTTGCTGCCTGTATATATAGTTTCTTTATGTTCCTGGCCTGGTTCACGAAAATGTACGTGAATGTCAATAAGGCCTGGCATTAGAACAAGCCCTTTACAGTCTATTGTTTCATCAACTCCACTTGTTGAAAATAATGATTCACCAAAGTCAACAATTTTATCCCCTTCAGTCAATAATGAACCTTTTATATCAAGTTTAGTTTCCGGGTCGATAATACGAGCATTAGTATACGCAATTTTATAGCCTTCCTTTTGCCCTGTTTGCAACAAATCCCAAGTTTGAGTCATTATATTTGAGTATCGATTATAAAATAAATCTAAAGTTTTTTTAATAAAACACAACCAAATTAAAACACAGACTAAGAGCTGTCTTGAATTAAAGTGCTTTCATTATCCTAAAGATTTGGTTCTTATAACCTAGTTAGCTCAGTTTTAACGTTAATGTGTGAAGCTCTGAGTTCTGTTGAAGGATTTTCCAGCTGAATATCTAGCTCATTCTGTATGTTCGATAAACAAATTAAAGCTGAATCAAAAATTTCATCACACTGCTTTGCTTCATGTATATCATCAATTATTTCCTCGAATTCTTCCACATCATCCATTTCTTGCGGCGCACTTTTTAATATCGCTTTTATTTGGTTTAAGTTTTGACGAATTTTCTCCTGATATCCAACAATTCTCTCTTGATATATATCAATCATTTTTTGACATGCGTTGCCTCTAAATGGATGTTCTTTTTTCTCTTTTATGTAAGAATTTTGAAAGTCTTTACAGTTAAGGATTGCTTCTCTATGTTTTTTTATGTCATTAATTGCGCTGATTATCGACTTATCTATTTTCTTTAAATTTTCTTCCCGTTCTTCTCTTTTAATTATACTTTTGGATTCATTTTTTATCTGGTTCATTTTGTCATACAGGTTTCTGCATCCTTTGTAAGATGCCATTGGTTGTAACATTCCTTCTTTTACACCTTTATTGTAAAAATTCTTCAACTCATCATTTGATAGTATTGTTATAGCATCTTCCCTTTTACCTTGTGATTTAGGATACTTTTTATTCAATAAACTAACATGATTTAACAAGAAATCTCTAACTAGCCCTTCTTTTTTTACTTCGGATAATCTTTCTAGTGTTTCTATATATTTCAGAGTTTCCGCAAAGAGCTGTCCACCAGAGGGAGCAAATCCTTGAAGTGATTTACTCTGTGCTTTACAAAAATCGGTTTGTAAAAAATCTTCAGCTTGTTTTTTTATTACTGAAAGTTCATTAAAGGCTTTTTCTGGATTGATTTTTCTCAAAATACTAATAGCTTTTCTAATCGCTTTTTCTCTCTTTTTATTATCTTGCTTTTCATTTAATATGAGATGTTCAGTTTTGGTAAAAGCATTACCTTGATCACTCTTTGCAATGTTACAAACGATGTTTTTTACAACTTCTTCGGTTGCTGCATAATCTATTTCTTTTGCAAAGCAGTCAACAAATGATTGCCAAACTTTTTTATTAACAAGTTTACTTGTCTTATTTTCAAAATCTTCTATATCTTTGAATCCTAAAATAGTATAGAGATTTTTTTCGATTATTGGTTCGGCATGTTGTTTTGCCACTTTACCTTTTATATTGAATGGAAATTTACTAATCTTAGTTGTACCCACAATGTTACCTCAATATTAACGCTATCTATAAAAGTATAAAGATTTAATATTTAATTTTTAATTAATACTAGCACAGCTAACTACGGGAGCATTATGCTAGCATCAATTAACACTTTAACTTCTAACTTATCATCAGTAATATTGTTTATATAAAAACTATAATTTTTTATGCCTGAACTTGGGAATATATTGCTATTGCTAGCCTGCTTATTGTCTTTGACATATTTGTTTTTACCGCTTAGTTCTTGTCGGTTTATTACCACTGCCATATTTTTTTGTGTATCAACATCAATGGCTATTTTGATCTACTGCCACATTACAAATGATTTTTCACTTGAAAACGTATACTACCACTCACACACAACAAAACCTTTGATCTACAAGATTTGTGGTGTTTGGGGAAATAAAGAAGGATCTATGTTGCTTTGGACCTTAGTGCTCACCATGTATTTATTACTAATGGATATTTATATACCTTCTGTCATCCCAGTGCTTGACTACTTGGATCCAGACAATTTAATTGCAAATGAGTACATCAAATGGCAGTATAATAAAAACTGGGTTCCAGTGTCAAGCACTGGAATGACACCAGAACGAACTAATGGTAGTAAATTAAAAAAAATATCTCTTATCACCCAAGGCTTGATTTGCTTTTGTTTTTTACTGTTCACTTTACTTGAATCCAGCCCCTTCACTAAAATGCCAGGCATTGAAACAGATGGACTGGGTTTTAATCCGATATTGCAAGATATAGGCCTTGCTATTCATCCACCGATATTATATTTGGGGTACCTTGGGTTTAGCGTTCCTTTTTCGCTCTCTATAGCTGGATTAATTGCAAAAGTTGAAGGAAATGTTTGGGCTAAAATTGTCAGGCCTTGGGTACTTATTTCTTGGTCGCTGCTCACTTTGGGCATCAGTTTGGGTAGCTGGTGGGCATATCGCGAACTTGGGTGGGGTGGATTTTGGTTTTGGGATCCAGTGGAAAACGTTTCTTTGATGCCGTGGCTAATTGCAGTAGCGCTGACACATTTGTTGCTCGTGGTACGGAATTTCAATGTTTTAAAGAACTTTGCTATTTTACTTACGCTTACAACTTTTATATTGAGTGTGACTGGAACATTTCTAGTCCGCTCAGGAATACTCACCTCAGTGCACACGTTTGCAGATGATCCAAGGTATGGACTGTATATATTAGCTCTACTTGGTGTAATTACAGTCAGTAGCTTAGTAATATTTGTAGTATTTACGAGAAAAAATCACACGTCTGCGATGTCATTCCAATGCTTGACACTGGAATCTGAAAAGAAACCTGCTACTCAAGTGACAGAGGATAGAAGATTCTTTTCACGCCTTACAATGATGCTGATGAACAATTTATTATTCATCACTGCCTTTTTCATTGTGTTCGTTGGCACTTTATACCCTACAGTGCTCGAATATTTAACCGGTGAATTAATTTTAGTTGGAGAACCATATTACAATTCTTTATTTAATCCTATTGCACTGGCTATTCTAGCCCTCACGATAATTGGGCAATACTGCAGTTGGCAGGGAAATAGTCTATTGCCAATATTCCGTGAATATAGATTTTCATTTTGTAGTGCTGCAGCTATTTTGCCGTTTATTTTTCACATGGAGCTAATAATTGTGCTATCAATTACTATCTCCATAGCATTATTAGTCTTTGTTTTAGAAGCATACAGTAAAAGAATTTGTTTATTTAAGGTAGCATTTGGTGAATCAATTTTATTAGCAAGAAAAGTTTCTAAATCCTACTATGCAATGATTGCAGCTCATGCTGGAGTGGCAATTCTAGTGCTTGGTATAGCTTATTCAGTTGGTTGGCAGGAGAAAAAAGAAAATTACTTAAAAATAGGGGATAGCATAACAGTCAATAAATTTAAAGTTACTTTACGAAATATTGAGCTAATAAAAGAAAAAAATTTCCATGCAGTGAGGGGTACAATGGATATCAGGAATTTGCTGAATAACAAGATATTGGGTGAAGTAACTCCTGAATATAGATTTTACCTTGCGGAAGGTCAGAAAAATGTTGAAAGCAGTATCTACCACAATTTATTTTCTGATATTTATGTTGTAATTGGAGAAATTGATAAGAGTAAGAGCAAAATCGCAGCTAAAGTGCACTATAAACCTGGAATGTCTATAATCTGGCTTGGATCCTTTCTTATCGCTTTTGGTTCGCTCTTTGCTGCTTTTCCTTTTAGTAAACGGGCGAAGGTTGTCTAGCTGTCGTGGATTTATTAACAACGCTCCTAGGTCCAGAGTGCAATATATGAGAAATTACCGGGCTATAGATACTGATTTGCAAAGGTTAGAACCAAAGAAAGTTATATTTTTTTATTGACAGACCTATATATTGCGATATTCACTAAGGGGTTAGTGAATAATGGTTATACAATATGAATGATGGGGTATCAGGCAAGGAAAAAGCTATACGCACTGCTTTCGATTTTAAGGAGCCTTACAGCGATTGGCATCAAAATCTTGAAAGTAATGCACAAACTCCTCTACAGCACTCCGATGATTCTTGTACAAGTGATAACAGTAATAATCATAGGTCAGGTGATTCAGATTCAGAAGAAGGTGATGGCCATGGTTCAGGTATTAGTTCCGATGATGAGGATGACCGGACAACTTATACAGCAGTACAATTAACTAATGATTCTCTTGATAGCCAAAGATATACAGGAATATGCATTCCCACACCAACTGATGGTTGGGTAGGTGAAAATAATCATCAGACTGGTTTATCAGGTAATTTGCCAAACGGAAGTAATAATCCACAAATTTTTGAAAGTATTGATCCAGTATGGCTAGATAATATTGTTTTTAGCAATCTAATTCAGCTTTCCTTGATTAGTCAAGAGCATAATTCTACCTGCAATGATCATGTAATTTGTGATTCAGGTCACAATTCTGACGATGAGGATCAGATTCCAGAGGACTTTCCTTCAAGGAAACGAGTACGATCGATTGAAATTGATCAGTTTGAACCGTTGTACAGGAAGAGGAAAATAGAAGCACAAAATAACCAAAAATATACAGGAAATGTATGTACTCCAACAACAACTGATGGTTGGGTAGGTGAAAATAATCATCAGACTGGTTTATCAGGTAATTTGCCAAACGGAAGTAATAATCCACAAATTTTTAAAAGCGATCCTTTACAGCATGGTAGTAATGGTTTAGGTTATAACTTCAATGATTATAGTCAAGCGACTTGTAGCAAATTAAGTGCTTCAGATCAAGAAGAGGGTCAAGGCTATTCTTTAGGTGATTCTTGTGAAAGTAAAGAAAATTTGACAAAGGGCGCTGGCGGTAGTAATCAGACTTTTGAAGGTGAACAGAAAAGCTCAGAATCTCCGAAAGTTGACAATTGGTCAGATAGTGATGGGAACTCAGAAGATAGTTCGGACTGTGGTGATAATGATGTTGGTCATTATGATACAGATTGTGGTAAACGCTACAGTCATCTGAGTTTTCATGATGAAAACACAAACATAATAAAAAAAGATTCTTTTTCTTTAGCCCAAATAGAACTGAATAAAGCAGAAAAGGAAAAGTATGAAAGTATTTGGCAAGAAATGGATAAAATCCTTAGTAATTCAGATGAAGCTGGTGAATGTGAAGAAGATGATATTGGGAAGTTGAAAGGGAGACTTGATGAAGTTATAAGCCAAGCACTGGAACAAGGAATTATGTTCACTTTTCCATATAAAGACGGCGAGTCCTTTGTAGACCGTATAATTAATACAACACAAGAACTATATTGGGTCGATTCTACTGAGAATTCTAGACTTCTAGAGGAGAAAAAGATATTACAAGTAATATCGGAGGGTGCAACTTTAAATAAATTTACTAAAGAGAGGTACGATGATTATGTAGATTGTATTTACAGAGAAAAAGAGATTTTAAGTCAAAGGAATAAAAATATTTTAGGACTTAATAATTTAGCATATGAAAGTATTGTAAACAAAAGCAAGCAGACTCAAAATGTATTGGGAGTAGACAAGGATAATGGGTATTTTTGTATAGAATACTCGCAAGATAGTATTGTTGAAGTTGCAGAAATCCTAAACAATGAAAAAGCCAAAGACTTAAATTTAAGAGTTGGCATACTCAAAATTGGAGAAAGTATAGTAAGAGTTGAAAATGTAGAAGAAATAGGGGGAAAAAGAAATTACATGGATGTCTCAAAAGGTGGTATTGAAATGTCTTTTACTACTGAGGTAGGAGAGATAAGTATTTATCTAAGTCCTAGTGAGAAAGGCAGCAATAAAATAAAAGTGGAGATTGATGGGGAAAACAGAGCAAGGTTTAATGAGTTAAAAAATAGGGGAAAAAGTTTAGGGGAAAACTGTCTTTTAGGAGGAAAAAGTGTTGAGGAAGCTATAGAGCATGAAAGTTTTGAAAGATATGGCAGTGTATCTAACACTGCTATGAAGGAACCTAGCTTAGGTTCCGTTGCTAACATAGCAAGGGGGGGATAAGCTTGCAGAGATAAAATGATGGGCCAAATTGGCGGTATTTTGCTCTTGTAATGTACTTCAAAATTGCAAAGTTTGCACTAGATAGAACTTAATTGACAGACAAGAATTAACTGATGGAAAAATTGACATAATCAAACAATCACAGAATAAACTAGTGAATTTTTTGAAAAGTATATAAAATTCAAGTTTAAGTAAATAGAATGGCACTTAGACTCATTCCAGACAACCTCGATATCAAGTTTAGTAAATATAGGGATTTGACTGCATTAATTAGCATTATTCTTATCATCTTTTCAATATTCACTGTTGTGCTGCGTGGAGTGAACTTAGGCATAGACTTTGCAGGCGGAATTTTGATAGAGATAAAATCTTCAGATGAGAATCACTCTATTCTCGATGCATTAAAAGAAAATGGTTTTACAGTGCAGAGTTCAAAAGCGGGTGATAATTTAGTCATGCGTTTTAAAGATGAAGGAGATGAAGATAAAATCAAAAAGATAAAAAGCATACTAGAAGAAAAGCTGGGGAGCTCAATAAGCTATCGTAAAATAGACTATGTTGGCCCACAAATAAGCTCAACACAAATATTTGAAGGAATGTTATCCATGTTGATCGCGATTGTTGGAATATTTTTTTACGTTTGGTTTAGATTTAATTGGCAATGTGGATTCAGTGGAATAACAGCACTGATTCATGACGTGATTTTAACTGTTGGTTTTATTAGCCTAACTGGCATTGAGTTTAATATTTCATCAGTTGCAGCTCTCCTTACTGTCATTGGTTATTCAATCAATAACTCAGTAATTATATATGATCGGATTCGAGAGTATCGCAGGAGTGGTAAAAGTGGGCGGATGAGTGAGGTAGTAGATGCAAGTATCAACGCTACATTATTTCGCACTATATTAACTTCTGGTACAACCCTTCTTGCTGCTCTTCCTTTGGTATTAATCTGCACAGATGCAGTGAGAGACTTCAGCTTGATCATTTTTTTTGGTATTTTGATTGGCACTTGTTCTGCAATATTTATTTCTGCTCCTATATTGACCTACAGAGCTTTGATAAGTAGATTGTAGAAGTGTTTAGTCGCGGTATAATATCAACTTATTATCTCTTATAGTGAAATGAAAATACCTTAAAAAGCTCATTCCAAGTAGTGAATGAGACATATAATGAGTGTTAACGCTTGCCTGTACATCATTAATCAAAAAATTTCCTATTTTAACTTGAGGTATTTGAACCATTCCAGCTTTTATTTGACCTTTCGCAGTTTCATATATTTTAAAATCCTGAACATTTTGTAAGTTAATACCAACATGTAATGCGTCTTTTTGTGATAGAACAATATCGGTTGCTCCAGTATCAAGCAAAAACGTTATATTGCGATCATTGACTTGAGCCTGAATATAAAAGTGTCCATCATATGACTTCGTAAATTCAATACTTCCACTATTCTGACCGCTATTTTGAATTCTTCCTTTATATGGTAAAAAAGTACTGAGAAATCTGTCGCTTAGTTTGTCCCTTTGTGAATCAATAAGCATTGCAGTAGTGGCTATTATTAGCAACCAAATAACTAGATTTTTCACCGCGTTCATATTGTTAAAATTTGAAGCTATTAAAATAAATTTTAAAGATCAGCGTTAAAAGTTATTATTAAAAATAAGTAAATTTCATTGTTTTAGTACAATATTTAGTATACACTTTAAGAAGATATGTTTGATTTAATTTCATGTCAGAAGCAAAAAGTTTAATTTTGGCAGCTATCCTTTCCATGTTAATCATGGTGTCTTGGCGTATTATTTATGATAATTTTTTTAGTACAAACCAAAACCAGCCATTGATTGAAAATATTGAACATATCGAATCTTTTAACGACCTTGCTCCTATAATATACCAAAATCGTTCTGAAATTATTAATTCTACTCGAGAACAGAGGGTTAGTTTAACCAATAACATGATTAAAGGATCAATTTCTCTGAAAGGTGCAAGGTTTGATGACTTAATTTTAACTAATTACCACTTAGAACCGAGTTCTTCTTCTCCACAAGTGGTGTTACTGTCACCTGCAGAATCAAAAGATGTATATTTTGCAGAATTTGGGTGGCTCGATCCGAGTAACAAGATTAAAGTTCCAGATTCTAAAGCAGTCTGGCGAGCAGATAAACTTAATCAAAAAGAGGTCAATTTATCTTGGGACAATGAGAATGGCATTTTATTTAGAATGAAAATTAACCTCGACGATAATTACATGTTTAAAGTTGAGCAAGTTGTTGAAAATAATACAAAGGATAATGTAGTTTTGGTTCCTTATGGTAAAATTAACCGTAAACGTGACAATATCAACGAATCTTATTGGATATCCCATGAAGGAGTACTGGGTGCATTTGATAATAAACTAGAGGAGTGGACATATAAGGATATTTCCAAAAAACATTTAATAAAAGCAAGCACGAGTGAAAAAAATTGGTTTGGTTTTGCTGATAAATACTGGCTCACAGCCATCATACCTGAAAAATCTGATAAAATAAATGTAAGCATTAAACACACAAACGTTAATAATACTGATAAATTCCAAGTAGATTTTGTCAAACCTTACAAGAGCATACTGCCTGGTGCAAGCGTTTCTAATGTGAATTATTTTTTTGCTGGAGCAAAAAAGTTGAATTTACTGGATTCTTATAAGGACACTCTCAATATACCCCTGTTTGATAAAGCTGTAGATTTTGGTGTTCTTTACTTTATAACTAAACCAGTGTTTTTACTGCTTGAATATTTTAACTTCGTTTTAAAAAATTTTGGCTTAGCAATATTATTGCTGACTTTAGTAATCAAACTTTTGATGCTTTCCTTATCTAATAGATCATATATTTCGATGTTTAAGGTAAAAAGCCTGCAGCCTGAATTAACTCGTATAAAAGAGTTGTATAAAAATGACAGCTTAAAGCAGCATAAAGAGACAATTGCATTGTTTAAGAGAAACAACGTAAATCCAATGTCGAGCATTTTTCCCATGCTAATACAAATACCGGTATTTTTTGCTCTATATAAAGTATTATTTGTTACTATAGAGATGAGGCATGCTCCTTTTTTTTTATGGATTAAGGATCTTTCAGCTCCTGACCCAACGAACATCTTTACATTATTTGGGTTGTTTAATTATAACTTTCCTATTTCTATAGGCATTTTACCTATAATTTTCGGTGCCACCATGATAATTCAGCAGAAGCTAAGTGAGAAAGATCAAACCAGTAAAGATGATATTCAAGTAAATGTTATGAAGTTTTTACCTTACATTTCTGTCTTTATTTTTTCTTCTTTTCCTGCCGGCCTGTTAATATATTGGATATTTAGTAATATTATAACTCTAATTCAACAGTCATTAATAAAGTTTTTTTTAACAAAAAAAGTGGTAGTAAATGTCGAGAATACTAATAGTTAATTCGATTTATTATACTGAAATAGCGAACCTTTTGCTTGAAGGTGCAATTGATAAATTAAAAGGCAGTAATGCCAGTTACGATGTAGTTGAGGTTCCTGGTACATTTGAGATACCAGCTACAATTCTTTTTGCAGTCAAGAGTGGGCATACTAATTATGATGGTTATTTAGCTCTTGGGTGCGTAATTCGCGGTGAAACCGATCATTATCAATATGTTTGTAAAGGAGTAATTGAAGGCTTAAATGAGGTTGTTATGCATTATGCAATACCCCTTGGTATGGGTGTAATTACCGCTGACAGCAAAGATAAAGCACTAGTTAGAGCTGATAAAAACAAAAAGAACGTTGGTGGCCATGCAGCCTCAACTGTTTTGCGTATGATAGATTTACACAATAAATTAAAATAATGGAGGAAAAACCAGTAGATAAAAAGTGGCGCATAAAAAGAAGCACGGCAAGATTTCTTGCTGTACAAATTGCTTATTCAAATATTTTCGTAGGTTACAACAAAAGCACTTTTAAACTGGAAAATTGTGAGCTTAAGGACTACATAAATAAGTTGAAAGATATATTTGAATGTGAAGAATTTGAACATCAGTTCTTAGAAAACTTGTTATATAAGGTTATAAAAAGCAGTGAAGAATATGATAAAATAATAGAGTCTTATTTACACCCAAGTTGGTCCCTTTCACGGTTAAATCTTATAAGCTTATCTATTTTGCGTGTTGCAATATGTGAGTTAGCTAATTGTGATACGCCAGTTCCAGTTGTCATTAATGAATATACTAACATTGCATCTGATTTACTTGATAAACCAAGCGAAATTGGTTTTATTAATGGGTTATTGGATAAGGCAAAAGATGCAGTTAAATTAAATAAAAATCCTTAGCAATTATAGCCAGCAAGCACAAGGTGTCATCCGAGTAGCTGCTGTATGAACATTGTCTACCAGATCCCAGTGCTTGACACTGGAATCCAGCTTTTAATCGAAAATGTTGTATAGTACACGATCAAATTTTCTGGATCCCAGTGGGCTTTGTTGCATCGCTCAAGTGAAAAGAACTGGCAGTTACTGACAAAATTCATTATAAATAGCCATTTAACTGTTGAAGAAAAAATATGCCACAAAAAATGAGAGTCAGTAACTGCCATGAATATAACAAATTTCTCCAAGAAAGAGGAAGCATTTTTTGTTATATCAATGACGCCATAGAAAATTGGTACGAGAATTGTCCAAAAATGCAGGGCGGCAACTATATTTATAGTGATAAAGTTGTGATTTTGGTGCATATAATCGTCAGTTTCTTTAGAATTGGTTTAAGACAAACAGTCGGGTTTATAAAAGGGTATTTGCAACAAATAGGAAGAGGTTTGGCAGTTATCAGCTATTCACAAGCATCAAAAAAAACTTAATATTAAGATCAATGATTGCAGAAAATAATATGGAAGATATCGAAATTGCTATAGACAGTACAGGAATTAGTATATACAACAACACACAGTAAGGAAAATAGCACTGACAGAAAATATCGTGGCTATGAGCAAACGAGAAAATTGCACGTAATGTTGAATATAAACAACAAAAAAGCCATAGCTGTAAAATACAGTAACGGCTGATCACTATGGAGCTTGTGATTTGCTAAAAGAAGTTGATTTTCAGCATGCCATAAAAGCACTATATGCAGATAGAGCATGTGATAGGCACAAGTTTTATAAGTTGTGTAACGAATATGATATAAAGACAAAAATTCCACCAATAAACAATGCGGCAGAACATCCAGAAATAGATTATATGTCTGACAGGAATGCTGCTATTAGGTTAATAAAATTATACGGTGAAGATGGCATGAAAGAATGGAAAAAAGAAGTAAATTATGGGAAAAGATCTTATATTGAAGGGTTTTTCTCAAGATTAAAGCAAATATTCGGATTTAGTTTTAGGAATAAATCTGAGATAAATCGAGAAAAAGAACTGCTAATCAAATGCTATTTGCTTAATAAATTCACTGATATTGGTATGGCTAAATTTGAGACAGTTACATGAATTTACCATAAATCACCATCTCATAAAGTGTGATGCAACAAAGCCATCCCAGTGTCAGCTACTTGGATGACAAGAAAGGGAACACTGGAATTTTTGTTTCAGCATTAGCCATGCATCTAAACAGATACGTTGCCTTGAGAATCGCAACATCCATGCAGTTATGCGCGTAACACTAAAAATCAAAAAAAACAAAGAGGCAGACTTAATCTACCTCTTTTATTTCACTTGGCTATACTGTCTGTTGTTGAGAAGCAACTTGTTCAACAATAAGCGAGCCTAAATAAGTGTTAACCTCTTTAGCACCCTCTTTTTCTAAACCTAATGTTTTATTCCATTCTGTTTTATCTACTGTCTCGAACTTACCTTCTTTGTTTTTCACTTCTAGTGAATCTATCTCGAAGAGTGAAGTATTGCCTAGCTTATTGGTAAACTGATTAATATCAACAATAATACGGTAGTTCTTGCCTTCTAAGCTGAAGTCTATATAATGTTTATCCTTTTCTACCTGACCTTCTTCATCTTTAACTTGGTTATTCCTTGCAATTTCCCTAAATGCGTCTTTTGTTACTAGTAACCCATCCTTAATAACCTTCAGAGCTTTCAACTCAGATATTTCGTTATTTTTGCTGATAGCATATATTGCTAAATAAGTCAGCGCAGCAGCAACAAATGCTAAAACGCCCATTCCAAGTGGTGTAGCTGCAAAAGCTGCTAGCTTGCAAGTTGAAGGCCTCCAAAGCGGTGTTGAAAGTATTGCTAATCCACCTATAACGTATATAGCAGTAAATGCAACAAATACAGTGTTTGCTTTGTGGAGCTGGCCACAATGATTTTTGAAAGTTAGCATAAACGACTTCATTTAATAAAATATTAATATGCTTAAATTGTGTATAAAAGAACTGTCATAGTCAAGCTTTTTCGTAAGCTACCTGCCGCTTGAGCCAAAGCCCCCTGCATTGCGACCGGTTTCTTCTGCGCAGAATTCTTCTCTGTCATCCCAAATTACCTGAGATACAGGAGAAATAAGGATTTGTGCGATTCTATCTCCTCTTTTTATTTCGTATGGCTGATTACTTAGATTAATTAGACAAATTTTAACTTCACCTCGATAATCAGAGTCTATAGTACCAGGAGAATTTAAGACAGTGATTCCATGTTTTGCAGCAAGACCAGAACGTGGGCGGATTTGCCCCTCAAAACCGTTTGGTATTGCAATCACAATTCCAGTTGGAAGAAGTAATCTTTCAAGTGGATTTAAAACAGCAGAATCATTCAATGCAGCATAAAGATCCATGCCAGCACTCTGCGTAGTTGCATAACATGGAAGAGACAAGTCTTCTCCGTGTGATAATCTTTTTATTTCTACTTTAATTTTACTTCTTTGCACTCCAATTTACCATCTATGAAGACTCAATTATAGCATGTATAGCTCTTTTTACAATAATCCGAACAGACCGTAATATGCTACTGGCCTGCTATAGCCATAAACACATATCTTATCGCATTCGGACTATTATAAGAAAGGCTATAAATTGTATCTGCAAAAGTGATAAATTTAAATGATGTCATTCCAGCGCGTGACGCTAGGCCATAAAATTCCTTGACAAGTTCAGTGCTCCTTTTTTTGTCATCCCAGTGCCTCTATGATGTCATTCCAGTCTGGAATCTAGTCCTTATTATGCAGCCACTTGGTTGAAATTAAGTCTTCTGGATCCCAGTGCCCAGACACTGGGATGACACCCTGACAACCGTCATCCCGCTACTTGTTAGCGGGATCTAGAGATACCGCGAATGAATCGCGGTATGACGTAGATTGCTGTCATTCCAGTGCCAGCTACTTGAATGACACCCTCTTGGTATTCGTGTAGTTGCAAGCAGTATAGCTATAAATCACTCACAATCGATATGCTTGAATTACTCTCAGTAAATAAATCAAGCATAATGTTAGGTATTCTACCATCAACTATGTGAACAATTCCAGCACATTCCTCCGCCATTTTAACGTATGCCATAAGCCTTTCAATAAATTTTTCCCCTTTAATTTTCCCACAATCAATCGATGCATTTAAATTTTTAACAGATATCTTCCTGCCACCAATTTTATCTATTTCTTCATCTGTGTCACTCAAGATTATCATTTTAGATGCAGAAACTGCGATTGCGATTGCGCTTGCAGTGCTATCGGCATCAATATGATATGTTTCCCCATCTTTTCCATGACCAATTGGTGCAATAACTGGTATAAAATCTGATTCTTCAATAAAAAATAATATATCAGGATTGATTTCAGTGGGTCTAGCGATGAACCCCATGTCTAATATCTTTTCGATATTATTTGATCTATCTTCTCTAAGCGTAGCGGTTATTTTTTCGGCTTTAATTAAGTTACCATCTTTTCCACATAATCCAATAGCTGAACCACCAGCAGAATTTATATGCTGAACAATTTTTTTATTAACTGAGCCACACAGTGCCATTTCAATGATTTTCATAGTGTCTCTGTCTGTAAGTCTGATACCATTCACAAATTTACTGTCCATACCCAGCACTTTTAACACCGAGTTAATTTCATATTCTCCGTCATGAATTATTACCGGATTTATACCAAGCTGCTTCAACAAGACAACATTATGCACAAAAGTGTTAAATAGTGTTTCATCTAAGATTATTGTACCACCGCATTTAATGACAAAAGTCTCGCCTACAAAGCTAGGTATATTAGATAGCACTTCAAATAATATTTCTGCTTTTTGTTCAAATGATACCTCACCCTTTAAGAATTCACTACTCTTCATTTTTTTATCTTGTAAACTTGAAAAACTCATCTCTTACCTTGGTTATTTTATGCTTAACACGGATGCTCATTTGATGAATTGACACATTCTCATTATTAATCCATCTTTGAATATCTTCTATAACAGCACCTAAGCTTTTTTGACTTACTTTATCTATTTTTGTTAGCACAACGTTAAAGTTAATGTTATTATATATTAACCAATAAATGAAGTCTTTGTCTATTTCTTTTAATCCTACCTTGCTATCTATCAACACAAACACTCTTCTTAGATTTCTTCTTTGAATTAGATAATACTCAATTAAGTTTAAATATTGTATAATTTCCTCCTTACCTGCATGAGAATAACCATACCCTGGTAGGTCAACAAGCCTGAACTTATCATTGTACATAGAGTAAAAATTTATTTGTCTAGTGCATCCAGGTTTAGAGGAAACTCTGGCAGCTTTTTTGCTGTTTATCAGTAAGTTAATCAGACTGGATTTTCCTACATTTGATCTACCAGCAAACGCAATCTCTGGAACCGACTCATTTGGTAATGATTTTATGTCCGAAGCTCCAAATATGAAATTGCAGTTTGATGTTATCTGTTTTGCCATTATATTCAACTAGAAGGTAGTAGGTATATTATAGTGTTATTGCTTGATATAAGAAATTTTTTATTTCAGTATATATTACTTAGCTAGATCTGTGCTATATGGATATGGAAAATAATTTACAAGACTTAAAGAAAAAATTTAATGATATAGAGAGGAATTTGGAAAATCCTGCCAATTTAAGTCAAAAAGAATTCATTACCCTTTCAAAGGAATACTCTGAGCTCAGGCCAATAATCAAGATAATTGATGAATATAACACGCTGAAAGAGGAAATTTCAGACTTAGAAGAAATAATGAAAGATGAAAACAGCGAAGGTGATATAAAAGAGTTAGCAAAAGAAGAATTTTTCGAAAAGCACAAGGTATTATTACCAAAAATAAAAGCAAAATTAAAGTTAGCATTATTGCCCAAAGATGAAGATGACTCAAGAAATGCAATATTAGAAATTAGAGCAGGTACAGGCGGAGAAGAAGCAGCATTATTTGCAGCAATGTTATTTCGTATGTATCAAAAATATGCAGAAAGAAGAAATTGGAAGTTCGAGCCAATAAGCATTTCTAATACAGGTATAGGTGGATATAAGGAAGCTTCTGCACTCATTAATGGAACAGAAGTTTTTGCAAGGTTGAAATTTGAATCAGGAGTGCACAGAGTACAGAGAGTGCCAGAAACTGAATCTTCAGGAAGGTTGCATACCTCTGCCGCTACTGTTGCGATATTACCTGAAGTAGAAGAAGTTGACTTTAAAATAGAAGAAAAAGACTTACGAATAGATGTTTATAGATCCAGTGGTCCTGGAGGGCAATCAGTGAATACAACTGACAGCGCAGTAAGGGTCACCCACTTGCCAACAGGGATAGTTGTGATACAGCAAGATGAAAAATCGCAGCATAAAAATAAAGCTAAAGCGCTCAAAGTATTGAGGGCAAGGCTATACGAAATTGAAAGACAAAAAAAAGAAATGGAAAGGTCAACAATGAGGAAAAGTCAGATTGGCTCTGGTGATCGTTCCGAGCGCATAAGAACATATAATTTCCCACAATCAAGAATAACAGACCACAGAATTAATCTAACTTCACATCGGCTAGAGCAGATTATAAAAGAAGGCGAACTAGATGAATTTATTGAGGCATTAATCTCACGTAATGAAGCAGAAAGATTGGCAGGGGAAAGTTAGCAGCCTACAATGGAATATCTTTATTAATTACATAGGATCTTTTAAACGCAATAGATAGACAGTAAAAACAAGTTCTAGTACTATCACGGATAAAACAAGAACAGCTACACTAATTGTTTGACCATTGTAAATGTAGCTTGTTAAGCCGATAAAAATAGCCATGATAAAAGCTCTAATGAACGAGACTGCAGAAGAAGCTGTGCCTTTAATTTCAGGGAAAACATTTATTGATGCATTAAAAATCACTGGCTGGAAAATTGCACAACCGATAGAAAAAATAATCATAGACAGTGTTACTAAGTAGAAAGAGTGGGGTACAATTATACTGAATATTACAAGCAATAGAGACCCAATAGCAACCACGCTCGTACCAGAAATTACACACTTTATTGCTCCAAGTTTCTGCAAGATTTTGCCAGCAAATAGACTGATGAGTGAGAAGCACCCAACTATTGCACCTTGATGTAGTGCATAAATAGTGCTAGATAAACTAAAAGTCTTCATATACAGAAAAGGTCCACAAGTGATGAATAACATATAAGCAGCAGAAAAGAGGCTTGAAATCAAAGACAACGTAACAAACCTCGGATTAGATAGTAGTTTTCTGTAATCTTTCATCGTTTTTTTCAAACTGAAAATATCGCGGTCCTTTTTTGTTTCTGGTAACGCTAAAAGCAGCAAAACCCAAGAGATCAAACAAAGTATTGCAACAGTTGCATAATTACCACGCCATCCTACAATTTCATTGATGAAACTGCCTAACACTGGCGCAATTGCCATGACAACTGTAAGAACAGAATTCATGATTCCAATAAATTTCACCGCTTCGTCACCTTTATAGCTGTCTGCAACGATTGCAAACACAACTACAGATGTGCTGACACCAATGCCCTGAACAAAGCGAGAGATTAAAAGCCAAAAAATCGACGGTGCAAAAACACAACCAACAGCGCCGATTAATAACAAAGTGTTACCTATGATCATAATTCTCCTTCTGCCGTAGCATTCAGACAATGGACCGAAAAACAACCCTCCTATGCAAAAGCCTAAAAAATTATAAGCAATAGTTAATTGAATTGTTCCTTCTGATACGTTAAAATAGCGCACCATATCAGGAAAACTAGGTACGGAAATGTCAATTTCAATGAACTTGGCAATTAGAGACAGGATTAATAGAAATGGTAGTAACATTTGAGATTTTCAATTAATGAATAAAAATATCGCATTTAAAGCGTTGAAAGAAGAACATTTTTTACTGTTATTAAAATGGTTAGAAACACCTCACGTAAAGAGGTGGTGGATAAATTGGACACCAGAGTTAATTGAGAAAAATCTGACAACTATGTTAAAGCTCTTACTCTCTGTCCTAACTTTACTTATTTCCTCTTACTTTTTCAACAGTTCGTCTAAATTACTACAAGCAGTTTAATTTTTAGTAAATATGTCATTATTTAAAAATATGCAAGAAGCTTTATAGAAACTTAACATAATTTTATCATAAAAATGTCATTCTTAAGTCCTATGTAAAAACAAATTTTGACACTAATTTAATTAACTATGAGCTGGATAAATTGGAAAATAAATTTTGTTTACTTTTACAATACCTTAAGATCTAATATTACTTTATCAGTCAAAAGTATCACAATAGGCTAGTATGTTCTTTACTCTTTTCCTAAAAATACTACCTATTTATATTACGATATTTATTGGTTATTTAGCAGGAAAATGTCTTAAAATTGATAGAAACACTATATCTCAAATACTCTTTTATATAGCTAATCCAATAGTGATTTTATATGGAGTTTCTCATACAGAAGTTAATTTAAAAGTAATTTCTCTGCCGATTTTGATATGGTTTATAGGTAGCACTATGTCCTTATCAGTGTATTATCTTTCTTCTTTTTTATTTAAGGATAACACGAGAAACATATTAGCATTTAGCTCGGGTAGCACAAGTATGGGTTATTTTGGCCTGCCGATTGCCATGGCTTTATTTGATGAAGATTCAGTATCTGTATATGTTGTTTGTTATATAGGAATGGCGCTATTTGAAAACAGCTTAGGATTTTACATAGCTGCAAATGGTATTTATACCGCAAAAGAATGCATATTAAAGTTGTTCAAACTTCCTTCGCTTTATGCGATGGTTCTGGGCTTCTTTTTAAGTATATACGATATACAAATACCTACTTTTTTAACAGATGTTATGATGAACATTAGAAGTACATTTGTCACATTAGGAATGGTGCTACTTGGAGTGAGCATTGCGAATATTGCAAGCTTTAAAATAGATTGGAAGCTTGCTTTGATCACTATTACAGCAAAGTACATATTCTGGCCACTGTTTGTTTTAGGAATTGTCCTTTTAGACAAGCATGTTATAGGTATATACGATGAGAGCATATATAAAGCACTGATGTTGCTGGCTATTATTCCAGTTTCTGGGTCCAGTATAATACTTGCTAATATTTTGAATTATCAACCAGATAAAGCTACTCTGTTGCTTCTAATCAGTACTGCAGTGGGACTGTTTTATGTTCCACTAATAATATCATTATTTTTTACTAAACTTGTTCCTTTTTGATCAAAAAATTAAGCGCTTGCACAACCATTATTTGGGTAACAACACAAGACATTGATAAAACTTGAATTTATAGCTAAAGCAACTTCTACAATTTGGTAACCCGTCATCCCGCTACTAGTTAGCGCCGTGGCGGTAAATTGACCTTACCCAGAAAAAGTAGAGAGAAAGTTAAGACGTTTTTGGAGTAAAATAAAACGTTTTTTCAAAATATGACAAATAGAAGAGAATATACAGCAGAATTCAAATTAGAAGCTGTTAAGCTGGTTAAAGAAACAGGTCAAGCAAGTACAAAAATAGCAAAAGATCTAGGTATAGATGGCAGTATGTTAAGTAAGAAAATATGATGGAAAAATGTCTGGAGCATACGCATTTCCAGGCAAAGGCTCCTTATGACAAAGAAAGATTTGATCTAAAAAAAGAACTAACAAGAGAAAGAGACATTTTAAAAAAAGCCCTGGGCAAAGAAAAAGAGTAAAGTATTCTTTTATATAGAAATTGCTATAAAATACAGGAACTATGTAGGGTTTTGTACTGGTGGTATTGGTTGCTAAGGAAAAAAGCAGTAAAGAATTAGCAAAAGAAGGGCTTCTAGCAGATATTCAAAAAATACATCAAGCTTCTAAATGCAGATATGGAGCCCCTAAAATTCACGCTGAATTAAAAGCTTTAGGCAAAAATTAAAACAGTACAAAGTGTTATGCAAGAAAATGGCATTAAAACCAAGCTTAGACGAAGGTTCAAAAATAAAAAACAGCAAATAAGCAACCGAGTTGTGGCTCCGAACACATTGGATCAAAATTTTACTACTGATCAGCCAAATATAGCCTTTCTTATAATAGTCCGAATGCGATAAGATATGTGTTTATGGCTATAGCAGGCCAGTAGCATATTACGGTCTGTTCGGATTATTGTAAAAAGAGCTATAAAGTTTGGGATTACCTACATAAAAACTAAAGAAGGTTGTTGGCGGCAATAATTGACCTATATTCACGCATGGTGGTTAATGAGTAACATGATAATTAGTTATAGATTCTTTATTGATGGCCGTTGATAAACGCAAGCCCGATAAAAATCTGCTGTTACATAGCGATCAAGGGTCACAGTATACCTATCAAAATCACCAATTTCTATTGAATACAAAAAACATCATTTCCAGCATGAGCCATAAGGGCTGTTGTTACGATAACTCTGTTGCAGAAAAGTTCACTTAAAAGGGAGCTGCTTATTGATACTTCTCGCTCAACAAACCAGAACTGCCATATTTGAATACATAGAAATCTTTTATAACAAATAACGTAGACATTCTACTATTAACTATTGCATTCCTGCACAATTTATTCTCATGGTAAAAACGTCTTAACTTTCTCTCTACTTTTTCTGGGTAAGGTCACCTCTTTAGGTGCTCCTTTTTTCTTTCTTATACACACAAAAATCATATAGAATTGTAAATACAGCTTTTTTATTCTGATGCTTTTCAATTCTATAGCTCTGGTTGTCTCTCTATTACTATTTTTCTACATTATCGTAAAAAAACTGAGCGAAAAGAAAGCAAACCTTGAGGGTAATTTATGTAAATTAGAGCAAGAACTTCAAGAAACAAAGCAAACTTTGCTTACGAAGAATGAAGAAATAGTTGATTTAAGGGTCAAAAAAGCAGAACTTGAAGTAACTCTGCAAAAAGAACGTGAGGAAAAGAAAAAGGAAATAGAATTACTAACAAAAGCAGAGGAGAGATTAACAAACACTTTTAAAGCGCTCTCTCTTGATGCTTTGCAAACAAATAACAATAATTTTCTGAACTTAGCAAAGGAAGTAATCGATAGTAAATTAAAAGAAACGGAAAGCGATTTCAAAAAAAGACAAGCAACGATCAACGAAGTTGTAACTCCAATAAAAGAAAAATTAGAAAAATTCGATAATGAAATACGTGAGCTAGAAAAGGAGAGGGTAGGGGCCTAT
Organism: Wolbachia endosymbiont (group A) of Scambus nigricans; assembly: GCF_947251485.1. Lineage (NCBI taxonomy): Bacteria > Pseudomonadati > Pseudomonadota > Alphaproteobacteria > Rickettsiales > Anaplasmataceae > Wolbachia > Wolbachia endosymbiont (group A) of Scambus nigricans. The sequence continues at coordinate 763,352 of NZ_OX366356.1, read as the reverse complement.
GAAGGTTTAAAGGAGCAAATTGGAGCGCTGATGAACCAAACTTCCAACCTTGCTAATGCCCTGAGGAAACCTCACATTAGGGGCAAATGGGGTGAAATGCAACTCAAAAGAGTGGTAGAAATGGCAGGAATGATTGAGTATTGCGATTTTTTTACTCAGCCGTCAGTGATTGATAAAAACGAGGATAATTTATTGCGTCCTGATTTAATAATCAAAATGCCATCTGGAAAGCAAATAATAATAGATGCTAAAGTGCCGCTTGATTCTTACATGGATGCTATATCACAAAATGATTTGCAAATACAAAAGGAGAAATTAAAGAACCATTCCCTGGCAATAAAAAAACACATAGATGATTTGGGTAAAAAAGAGTATTGGAATCAATTTGAAAATACGCCAGAACTTGTGGTGCTTTTCTTAACAGGGGAGGGGGTTTTTAGCGCAGCACTGGAATATGAGCCTGCTTTGATAGAGATTGGAGTGGAAAAAAAAGTGATCATTGCAACACCGATCACTCTAATTGCGTTGCTGAGAGCAATAGCGTATGGATGGAAGCAAGAGATGATAGCTGAAAACGCAAAGAAAATCAGTGAACTAGGTCATATTTTATATGAGCGCATTTGCACAATGGGTGAAAACTTTGATAATTTGCGCAGGAGCTTAAAAAGTGCTGTTGATCATTATAATAAAACTGCTGGCTCTCTTGAAGCAAGGGTGTTTCCTGCTGCTCGAGAATTCAATAAGCTTGGTATACATGCAAAAAATAAAAGTTTAAGTGCTGCAAAGGAATTAGAGTCTTTACCACGCAGTTTACATACTGAGGAGCTGAAAGTAGATTAGGCATCTTAACAGGGAATGTTCAAAAAAGCATACGCGTCAAGTTAAGGAAATAAAGGTATGAAAGAGATAGAATAATAAGGTATAAGTTCTCCCAGATATACTTTTAGTGAGAGAACCAATGAATAAAATAACTTGCTTATCAAAAAAGCTCAAAGAATTTTTTAATGAAAAAGCAGAGAAAATCTCAATTACAACAAGGTTTATAAAAAGAAAGAGAAAGCTAAAAGGTTCATCATTCGTAAAAGCCATGGTCTTGGGTAATATAGGAGTTGATAATTGTAGCGTAGAAACAATGTGTCAATTACTAAACGAGGACTCGATAGATATAACAAAACAAGGTTTGGATTTTAGATTTACTGAAGAAGCAGTGGAATTTATGAAAAGGATGTATAATGAATCTGTGATTCTCTTTAAAAATATCTTGCAAGTTGATTGCAAAATCTTACAGCAATTTAATAGTGTTAAATTATTGGACAGTAGCTATATTACTCTACCTAACAGTATGGAAGAGATGTATAAAGGTTATGGTACTAGCTACAGTGGCTATGAAAGCAATACTAAGTCTGGAATAAAGTTACAATTAGTTTTCGACTACATGAATCAGATAATAGACCAACTTAATTTAACGGAGGGGGTAAGATCAGACCAGGGATATAGGAAACATTTAAGTAATATATTAAGCAATGATTTGCTAATATCTGATCTCGGTTATTTTGTGCCAAGTTCTTTTAAACAAATCAATGAAATAGGAGCTTATTTCATAAGTCGTCGATACCAACATATATGATGTAGAAACAAATCAAAAAATGGAGTTATTAGAATGTTTAGAGGATAAGTTATTTTTAGAAAACGAGGTATTGTTAGGAAAAGAAGCAAAAATTAGAGTAAGAATTATATGTCAGAAACTATAGCTCTTTTTACAATAATCCGAACAGACCGTAATATGCTACTGGCCTGCTATAGCCATAAACACATATCTTATCGCATTCGGACTATTATAAGAAAGGCTATAACTGAAGAACAGTCTATGGCCAGAAGAAGGAAAGCTAATAGATTAGCAAGATCGCAGGGATATACATCCTCTAAAAGAAATCAAAAATTGTTGAACTGGTCAATATTTATAACTAATGTTCCAGAAAATAAAATTAGTGCTGAGCAAGTATTAACGATTTACAGAGTAAGGTGGCAAATTGAGTTATTATTTAAATTGTATAAAAGCCATATCAGGCTTGATAAGCTAAAAGGAAAGCCATGCAGAGTATTATGTGAACTATATGCTAAATTGTGCGCAATTCTTATATTTCACGGCATAGTTGGTTGCACAGAAGTGAAAAAGAATACAGAACTTAGCTTAACAAAGGCATTTATTGAGCTAAAAAGGCGGGTTAGAAAGTTATTTTTAGTATTAACCAAAATTAATAGTTTAAAAGAATTTCTTAAAAAACTCACTATAACTTGGTCGCGATTTTCATTAAAAGACAAACGTAGAAGGGCTAGAGTATCCACTTTATAGCTCTTTTTACAATAATCCGAACAGACCGTAATATGCTACTGGCCTGCTATAGCCATAAACACATATCTTATCGCATTCGGACTATTACAAGAAAGGCTATAACCTCTCTAAATTTGCTCACAATCTCTTAACTTGACGCGTATGGTTCAAAAAAGTGTGTCAAACCAAAAAAAAAGTAATAAATTGATATAAAAAAAATGGAGGTTTGACAATGAGTCAGAAAGTATAGCCTTTCTTGTAATAGTCCGAATGCGATAAGATATGTGTTTATGGCTATAGCAGGCCAGTAGCATATTACGGTCTGTTCGGATTATTGTAAAAAGAGCTATAGTAAACAGAACTACCGGTTTGGTAGATTACAAAGAACTGGAAGCAAATATACTGTCATCAATAAGGGAAGGCAGACCATTAACAGGAAGGGATGGAGCATTTACACCACTTATAAAAAAGCTGCTGGAGGCAAGTTTGGAAGGTGAAATAGAAAATCACTTATTAGCTGAAAGTGAAGAGAGGTTTTGGTTGGAAGAAGTGGAGTAGCGAATGGATATACAAAACGCTGGGTCTATATTCAGACTACAGAATAAGGTATTACAAACCGAAAGCATCACCAGCACAATATGTTATAAACTTTGGTAAAGAATCTGCTAGGAAAGCGTAGTGCGGATGCTGCGTTTGACGAGGCTGGAGCTGGAAACGTTAACATGGGAATTTGGATTGAGGCCTATTGTGAAAACAATGGATCAGCCACCAAACCCTAAAGTAGGCGCGCCAGTTCTTGACCCTACATATTTTTTTGAAGGTTAAATCCAGCTTAGGGTCGAGAAACTTAGATAAAGCCATAGCCAAAGTGTTTAAAAATATTAATAATTATACACACAATTATTCAACCATATTTTTGAAGATAGCTATGCCGCCGCGGTATCTCTTAGCCGCTAACAAGTAGCGGGATGACGATTGTTGGTAAATCTAAGTCAGTTTAGCTATAGGCAGCAATTTTCTGTATTTATTTTAAATTGAAGGAAGCTCAAATGAAAGATCATGTTTTGCTAAAAATCACAGAATGCAGTCTAACAGTGAACGGTTACGCTTTTGATCAAAAATGTTGTATAGTACACAATCAATTTTTCTGGATCCAAGTAGTCAAGGCACTGCCTTTGTGTTTGAGGCAAAATCGGCTATAACACTTAACATACTGCCTTTGCAAACAAATGTTCGTACAGTTATGTGTCAGCTACTTGCATGACGCCATTGCCTGAACGGGTACCAATGATTACCTATCAATCTCACCAAAAACTATATCGAGTGAGCCAATAATTGCTGCAACGTCAGCAAGCATGTGTCCTTTTGCCATAAAGTCTAAGGCTTGTAAATGCGCAAAGCCAGGTGCTCTTATTCGGCACCTATAAGGTCTATTGGTACCATCTGAAACTATATACACTCCAAACTCACCTTTTGGTGCCTCAACAACTGCGTAAGCCTCACCTTCTGGTACGTGATATCCTTCTGAATAGAGCTTAAAATGGTGAATCAGAGCTTCCATAGATTTTTTCATCTCTGCTCTTGACGGTGGAGAAATTTTTCTATCTTCAGTTTTTATTTGCCCTTCAGGCATTTTCTCTATGCACTGCTTCACCAAACTGATAGATTGCCTAATCTCTGCCATTCTAACTAGATAACGGTCATAACAGTCGCCATTTTGGCCGATCGGTATATCAAAATCTAGTTGATCATATATCTCATATGGCTGGCTTTTTCGCAAATCCCAAGCAAGCCCAGCAGCGCGCAACATTGGGCCACTAAAGCCCCAATCAAGTGCCTGTTTAATTGATATTTCACTAATTCCTACAGTGCGTTGCTTCCATATCCTATTTTCTGTTAAAAGTTCATCAACATCGTCTATATATTTTGGAAATTGCTCTATAAACTTTGCAATATCCTCAATCAAATCTTCTGGAACATCTGCTGCAATTCCACCTGGCCTGATGTAAGCTGCGTGAAACCTTGCACCTGAAGCTCTTTCATAAAATTCCAGTATTTTTTCTCTTTCTTCAAAGAGCCATAAAAGAGGGGTCATTGCTCCAACATCAAGTGCTTGAGAAGAAACGTTCAGTAAATGATTTAGTATTCTCGTCAGTTCACAAAACAAGACACGTAAATACTTTGCCCTAATTGGCACTTCACATTGCAACAATTTCTCCACACAAAGTGAATATGCATGCTCTTGTAACATTGGTGATACGTAATCAAGGCGATCAAAATAAGGCAAAGCTTGAAGATACGTTTTATGTTCTATTAATTTTTCAGTACCGCGGTGCAAAAGCCCAATATGGGGATCTGCCCTCTCGATCACTTCACCATCCATCTCTAAAACAAGACGCAACACTCCATGTGCAGCTGGGTGCTGAGGTCCAAAATTTAACATCATTGTCTTTAGATCGGGCATGTCCAGTAGTTTAAGATATTAAAATTGTATAGGCTAAAGTGCGCTCAAAGTCAATAAACTTCTTGCATAGGCTACAACTATCATTAAATAGAAACAAAAACTTTTACAATGGCTAATAAGTGTTGGTAAAACCAAGTCACTTTAGCTATAGAATGACAAAAAAGGTTTGCATTAGCCAAATTTTTAGTTGAAGTAGCATAAGAGGTTAAAGGAAAAGCTTTGTGTTAATGGATTCATTTCAGGTATAGTATAGATAATACCACAATACTTATAAAATGGATCATGTTGTTAATGCGTATAATAGACTTGACACTCCTATAGTCAGGGGAGAAGGGGCATATCTTTTTGATAAAGATGGTAAAAAATATTTAGATTTTGCTGCAGGTATTTCTACAACTTCTTTAGGGCATTGTCATCCATACATTACAGATAAGCTGAAAGAGCAATCGAGCTCATTATGGCACTGCTCTAACATTTTCACTATTCCCGAGCAAGAAAGGCTTGCCGAGCGTTTAACAACCCTTACTTTTGCAGATAAAGTTTTTTTCTGCTCAAGTGGGCTTGAAGCAACAGAAGCTGCAATTAAGTTTATTCGTCGTTACTTTTATTCAAAAGGGCAAGCAAAACGTAATCGTATTATTACAATTGAAGGAGGCTTTCATGGCCGCAGTATTGCTGCAATTTCTGCTGGAGGCAATGAAAAATCACGCGAAGGTTTTGCTCCGCTCCTTTCTGGTTTTGATAAAGTGCCAAGAAATGACATTAAAGCATTAGAAGAAAAAATCAACAATGAAATAGCTGCTGTATTTTTAGAGCCCATACAAAGCGAAGGTGGAGTATATCCACTAGACGTAGAATATCTTCAAAAAGTAAGGGAAATAACAAAAGCTCAAGGAATAATTTTGTGCTTTGATGAAGTGCAGTGCGGATATGGACGCATCGGTTCTTTATTTCATTATCAAAATGTCGGCATTGAACCTGATATGCTAACCTGTGCGAAGGCTATGGGTAACGGTTTTCCTGTAGCTGCATGTTTAGTGAAAGATTATATAGCAGAAGCAATTACTCCAGGAACTCATGGATCAACCTATGGTGGCAATCCACTTGCCATGACTGTTGGTAATGCAGTGCTCGATATAATGCTAAAAGAAGGCTTTTTTGATCATGTTAAAAGAATTAGTAAATATTTAAAAGAAAAGCTGTTGCTTTTAGCTAAAGAATTTCCTGAGATGATTTTAGAAGTTCGTGGAGAAGGGTTACTAATGGGAATAGAACTAGCAACTCTTGTAGCTGATAAAATTATTAGTCGATCTCTTGATAAAGGTTTAATAATAACTAGGGTTTTAAACAACAAAGTAGTAAGGGTAACCCCACCACTTATCATTGAGGATGAGCATGTGAACGCAGCGTGTAATATGCTTTATGATTTGTTTTTTAAGATTAAAGGTATATAAAATTCGGCAATATAAGTTTAGGCATTGCAAATGCCTCTCATAACATGTAAAATTAATTTTATTTTTTATCACAATAACATCGTACTTTAATGGATTGGTTATTGGTCTTAGTATCATCAGCAATTTTTGTTTTGTTAGTTTTATCGTTTTTGTTCTCAGGAGCAGAAATAGGCTTAACCTCAATTAGCCGTTCTCGAGTTAATAAGCTAAAGCTAGACGGTAACAAAAAAGCCAGGGTAATAGATCGCTTATTAAATAGGAAAGAATTGACAATAGGAACGGTATTGCTCGGCAATACAATTATTAATATTACTTGCTCTGCTTTATTTACAGCAATATTTATCAATCTTTTTGGAAATGAGGGCATTCTCCTATCAACAATTATAATGACATTTTGTATTTTATTGTTCTGCGAAGTTCTACCAAAAACTTATGCTATTCAAAATCCTGAAAAATTTGCATCATTTTCTGCTTATTTTGTATTGTTTTTTGTAAAGATTTTTTCTCCATTGACACTAGGTATTCAATTTATTGTTAACCTCATCCTAAAATTATGTGGGCTGCATAAAGATAAGGAAGTGATATCTGCAGCGGATGCAATGCGTAATATGATTACTCTTCACCGCAGTGAAGGAACTATGTTGCAACAGGATTTAGATATGCTAAGCAGCATACTTGATTTGGCTGAGACAGAGATATCACAAATTATGACCCATAGAAGAAACCTATTTTCTCTTGATATAGATCGGAATAAAGAAGAGTTAATAAGAGAGATTTTAACCAGCAGTCACAGTAGAGTACCTTTATGGCAGAAGGAACCAGATAACATTGTAGGTGTAATTCACGTGAAAGCTCTAATAAATGCTTTGCGTGAAAAGAATAATAAAGCGGAAGAAGTTGACATTACCCAAGTTATGTCAAGGCCTTGGTTCATACCAGAAAGTACACCGCTCAGCGTGCAACTTCACAACTTCCGTAAGAACAGGAAACACCTTGCATTTGTTATTGATGAGTATGGAGCACTGCAGGGAATTGTAACTCTTGAGGATATACTGGAAGAAATAGTTGGAGAAATTTCGGATGAACATGATTTGATTACGGAGAATTTTATAAAGAAAATATCTGATAATATGTATCACATAGAAGGAAAATCTACTATTAGGGACATTAACAGGCAGTTATACTGGAATCTCCCTGATGAAGAAGCTACAACTCTAGCAGGTATGATTGTGAATGAAATAGAGCGCATTCCTGACGAAGGCGAGGAGTTTTCCATGTATGGTTTTCGCTTTAAGATTTTAAAAAAAGATAAAAATATTACTACTGTTGTTGAAGTGCAAGTAAAAATTGGTAATATTAGTGGCAGCAATTAATTAGTGGAGTTTCATGGAAGATACAGTAAAAATAACGGCTGAAGAGTTGAAGGGTTACATAGAGAGAATCGAAAAACTTGAACAAGAAAAGAGGGATGTGCAAGATCACATTCGTGATGTATATGCAAAAGCCGCAGATGAAGGTTGGGATATAAAAGTGATGAAACAAATTATTAGGCTGAGGAAGATGGATGATGATGACAGAGAGGAACAAGAAATATTGCTTGATACCTATAAACGTGCATTGGGAATGAGCTACGAAGAAGAGTTAAGTGAATAGCAGAATTGTAATTGGAATAAGTGGAGCATCTGGTTCTATTTACGGTGTGCGTATTTTAGAAGCGTTGAAAGACGTCGATTATGAAACTCATTTAGTGATAAGTCGTGCTGGGAAAGTAACTTTAGCTCACGAGATTAAAGAAAAACTTGAAGATATTACATCACTTGCAGATTTTTACTATTCTGAAGAAAAGATTGGAGAAAAAATAGCAAGCGGCTCATTTAAAACCTCAGGGATGATTGTAGCACCATGCTCTATGAAGACAATGTCTGAAATCGCATCAGGTGTTACTTCCAATCTATTGACAAGGGCTGCAGATGTAACGCTAAAAGAAAGAAGAAAGTTAGTTCTTATGGTGCGAGAGTCACCACTGCATCTTGGGCATTTACAAAATATGTTAAAATTAACGGAGATGGGAGCAATAATTGCTCCACCAGTGCCTGCTTTTTATATTAAACCGAAATCGTTGGATGATATTATTAATCATTCTGTTGGCAAAGTATTGGATTTATTTGATATCAAATTACCCGACTTTAAGGAGTGGCAAGGAAGTGACAATTATTATTGATGGTAAAAAAATAGCAAACGACCTATGTGAGAGGCTATCACAAAAAATTGATATTTTAAAGAGAGAGTATAACATTTTTCCTTGCCTGAAAGTAATTCTCATGGGTAGCAATCCAGCAAGTCAGGTTTATGTTCGCAACAAACAGAAAAAAGCAGAATCAATAGGCATAAGTTCTGAGACCATTGTTTTGCCTAATAATATTTTAGAAGATGAATTGATTGAGAAAATCAATGAGTTAAATGAAGATCCATCTGTGCATGGCATTTTAGTACAGTTGCCTTTACCAAATCATATTAGTGCAAGCAGAGTAATTAACACAGTAAGTGTTGAAAAAGATGTAGATGGCTTTCATGATGAAAACGTTGGCAAATTAGTTAAAGGTGAAAAAAACTGTCTTATACCTTGCACTCCTAAAGGTTCTTTGCATTTAATTAAGTCAATTGAAGAGAACCTTTCCGGTAAAAACGCAGTGGTAATTGGTAGGTCAAATATCGTGGGCAAGCCAACGTTTTACCTGCTATTGCAAGAAAACTGCACTGTCACCATCTTGCATTCACAAAGCAAGGATTTAGCTGAATATTGCTCTAAAGCGGATATAGTAGTTGCAGCAGTCGGAAAGCCAAATTTTGTTCAAGCAGACTGGATAAAGAAAGGTGCAATAGTGATCGATGTTGGCATAAATAGCGTTAACGTAGGAAAGCTTGTAGGTGATGTTGACTTTGAAGGAATAAAAGGGAAAGCCAAAGCTATGACCCCAGTACCCGGGGGTGTTGGCCCAATGACCATTGCATTTCTAATGATGAACACTGTTATTGCTGCTTGCTTGCAAAAGGGAGTTGATGCTTCTGATTTCATTAGTTGAGGTATGAAGAGGAAAGCTATATGAAGATAGAATGTACCATATCACAATTAATAAAAAATTGAGATTTTTGAAATTCCTCAGTAGTCAAATTTATTAAATATTTAGGATCATCATCTATTCTTTTTTCTCTACAAGTACAGCTAAAGTGGCTTAGGTTTACCTACAATTTGAAAAACAACAAATTCGTCATTCCGCTACTCGTTAGCGGAATCTATGCTGAGATACCGCGGCGGTATGACGTAGGGAAACCTTTCTTGGGTTAGCTATAGTTAGTGGAATTGCAAAGTTTCTAGGCATAAAAAGCTTTGAACCTAATATATGAGCCAAACTTGATTTTCCAACCGTAGATACACCTGTAATAAAAATAATAGTCTTCATTTTGTGAATTTACTTGCTATATGAACTATCGGAGAAATTTTTTTATAGTTTATAGTATCTGACCTTACCCAGAAAAAGTGGAGAGAAAGTGTGGAATGTTTTTTACAAAAAGAATGATGCATCAAATTGTTCTGGAATGCAATAGTTATAGCTCTTTTAAAAAAAAATATTTTACTCTTTTTGACTGGCCAGGGCTTTTTTTAAAATGTCTCTTTCTCTTGTTACTTTTGCTAACTCTTTCTGTAAATCAAATCTCTCTTTGTCATAAGGTGCTACATCTGGAAATGCATTTGCCGCTGACTTTTTTTCGTTATATTTCTTCATCCATTTTCCTAATACACTATCCCTTATTCCTAGATCTCTTGCTACTTTTGCAACTGGTTGACCTACCTTTCTTTGTTCATTTGCCAGTTTAACAGCTTCCAATTTGAATTCTGCCGTATATTCTCTTGCCATTTCTAATCCTCCAAAATTTTATTTTACCAAAAAAAACTCTTTTCTTTCTCTCCACTTTTTCTGGGTAAGGTCAATATACCAGTGCCGAAAATAGTTGACAAAGATTGTGTATACTTATTACAACTGTTTGGGTACCAGAAGTTTTTACGGCAACAAAGTATGCACTAACTATAAGTAAGGAAGACTTTAAGCAGGCAATAAAAAAAATGAAGGAACGTTTAAAAGAGATTAAAGGAGAGAAGAAAAAGGTAAAAGGGAATACGGCAGAAAATGAATCTTATTACAAATAGCATCAAGGGCTTTTATTCTAGTGTTAAATCGGACCTAGATTGGCAAGCCAAACGTAGTCTTGTTAGGACATTAGTAAAAGAAGTCAACATTGATCTTGATAAAGTAGATGTAGTATTTAAGATCAAAGAACTTGAAAACCCCGCCCAGAATGGACAAAATCAAAAGATGGTACATTGTCTAAGGGGTCTGGGCACTGGGATGACATCTTTTTTCTTGGTGCAAATTACTCTTATGTCTCAATATTTGTACAGTTGTGTTATCGGCCGTTTGATGTTTACAACGCAGGAAGTTCATACGGTTGTAAGTCAAGCGGTAGGATGACAAGATTTTGCAAGGGTATTTTTTTTATAGGAGATTAATATGGAAATTTTTCTTGATAGCGTTGATTTAAATGAAATTAAAGAACTAAAGGAGTTCATTGACGGCATAACAACTAATCCTTCTTTAATAGCAAAGTCCGGGCGTAAAGATAAATACGAGGATTTAGTGCGTGAAATATGCTCTATTATAAAAGGGCCTGTTAGTGTTGAAGTTGTTGCAGATAGACATGAAGAGATGATCACAGAGGGTCTGAATTTAGCAAAAATTGCTGATAATGTTGTGATCAAATTACCTCTTATACATGAAGGATTAATTTCTTGTAAAAAGTTATGGACAGAGCATAAAATACCTGTTAACATCACATTATGTTTTTCTCCTGGACAAGCACTGCTTGCCGCTAAGGTCGGTGCTTGTTTTATTTCCCCCTTTGTTGGTCGCCTTGATGATATAAGCTATGATGGCTTATCGCTAATAGAAGATATATGTACTATATATTCTAATTACGGTTTTGATACTAAAGTTCTTGTTGCATCAGTGAGAAGCCCAGCGCATGTAATAGAAGCTGCAAGGCTTGGTGCTGATTCAATTACTGTGCCAGCAAAAGTACTTAGACAATTAATTAATCACCCACTTACTGACCAAGGGCTAGCAATATTTGAAAAAGACTGGGGTGTAAAATAATGGACGGTTACAAATGAACATAAAAATTGGCGTATCCGTTCAGGCAATGGCGTCAACTTAAGAGCCTTCATTAGCAAACTCTCCTAAAGACATGATGGCGTTTTCTACCTTATTGCGGCTGCCCTGGTCGAATTTTAACTTTATAGCTAACCCAAGAAAGGTTTCCCTACATCATACCGCCGCGGCGCTAACGAGTAGCGGAATGACGAATTTGTTGTTTTTCAAATTGTAGGTAAACCTAAAGCTATAGAAAAAAAGAAGAACCAGTTTCTTAGTTCTTCATTGACATAATCCACTCCATATGCCATAATAAAATTTTATATCTTGGAGAAGGAAATGACATTAAGGTTAATACTACAAGAAGTCAACAGTAGTCCAGACCTGAGTGCAGAAAATGTAGTTGAGAAAATCAAAGATGAACTACAGCAGAAGCTTCCAGATATCTACAGTGAGTGGGAAAGTAACCAGTTTGATATAAATCACACATTTGAAGTACTTAATTGTGGTTTATTACTTATAGCAGCTAAAAATGGTTGTGGAAAAGTAGTAAAACACCTAATAAAAAGCGGGGCTAATGTTAATGTACAAGATGTATGGAAAAAAACCTCTTTACATTATTCTGCTCAGTATGGGTATACGCAAGTAGTAGAAGTTTTGCTAGAAGAGGGAGCAGACGTTAATGCACAAGATGAAGATAAAGAGATTCCTTTACATGTAGCTGCTGGCAAAAGAGATATAGAAATAGTGCAAATGTTATTGGAGAAAGTGGCAAATGTTAATCTACAGGATAAATCTGGAGGAACTGCTTTGCACTATGCTACATGTAATGCTAACATATGTACTCCTATGAAGGATGATAGTGCAGCAAAGATAGCGGGACTTTTATTACAAAGAGGAGTAGATGTTAATATAAAAGACGAGGATGGAAAAACTCCTTTGCATTATGCTATTTGGTTATGAACTTATACAAACAATAGAAATGCTATTTAAAAAAGGTGCAGATGCTAATATAAAAGACAAGGATGGAAGGGCACCTTTATACTATGCTACTCTTAGTTATAGTTACCGTAATATAAGGTTAGGAGGAAAACTGCTACTAGATTGTGACACAACTTTACTAGGTAATTTTTATGAACCTTACAAACCTAGTCCAAGGATGGCAAAACTCCTGCTAAATTATGGTGCAAATCCATCATGCATCCATAGACCTAAAGCTATAACAGCAGGAATTACTGTGGGTGTTATATCTGCTGTTGTAGTTCCACTAGTATAGCTCTTTTTACAATAATCCGAACAGACCGTAATATGCTACTGGCCTGCTATAGCCATAAACACATATCTTATCGCATTCGGACTATTATAAGAAAGGCTATACCTGCCTATGCCACTGCATTACCTGCACTAGCAATAATTGGAATTACTGTAGCATCTGTACTGATAGTTGGTGGTATTACCTATGGAGTTGCATATAAGTCATCAGAGCATTCATTAAACAGTAAGCTAAGTGAGGTTAGCTGCAGTAATGTTGATGGAAATAAACAAACTGTATAACCATAATTATTAGTTCACCACAGTAACCGCACCATGGCAGTGTTTGTATTTCTTTCCGGAGTTGCAAGGACATTTGTCATTTCTTGAGACTTTGGGAAGTCTGCTATTTCTAGCAGAATGTAACCTATTGCCTATCTCTTGGTTGTCTGGCAACTTAAAGTGTGCTAAGCGGTGAATGGTGAGTTCCTTCCATTTTTCAAGCATTGACTCAAACATCAAGAAAGCTTCGCGTTTAAATTCATTCAGTGGATCTTTCTGCCCCATAGCACGTAAGCTTATGCTTTGTCTTAGGCTCTCTAGAACTGAAAGGTGTTCCCTCCATAAATGATCAAGTGTCATTATCATCATTTGCTTCACGATCGTATTCCACAAATCTGTAGTGTGCTGACTGTTGAAATATTTTTCTTTCTCAGTAAAAAATTCTTGTATCTTATCATTTATATAATTCAAAGCTTCTTGTTTATTCAAAAACTTTGCCAAGTCTTCTTTATCAAGCGTTATTCCATACCTTGTATGGAATTCTTTGGCTATATCTTCAACATAATCTTCGTAATAGCCACTTTGGATTATACCTTCTACTACGCTCTCATTTACTTCGCTATACACTTCAAATATATCATTAATTTCGTTGCCTAAGATATTGTTTCTCTGCTTAAAAATAACTTTACGTTGGTTATTGATTACGTCATCAAACTTAAGTAGAGATTTCCGCACGTCATAGTTTCTAGCTTCAACTTTCTTTTGCGCTTTCTCGAGTGCCTTATTGATCCATGGATGATGAATAGCTTCGTTATTCTTTAACCCTACTTTTTGTAAAAAGCTTCTCATTCTATCAGAGCCAAATATTCTCATTAGGTCATCTTCGAGCGATAAAAAGAACTTAGAAAGTCCAGGATCCCCCTGACGACCAGAACGGCCGCGTAATTGATCATCTATTCTCCTGCTTTCATGTCTTTCGGTTCCAACCACACATAAACCACCAGCTTTTATAGCAATTTCCTTATCTTTTTTTACTCTTTCAACTATTTCTTGGTATTTTTTTTCTCTTTCATCAGCATTTTTTATCTTCTTTAGCTCCACCTTTGCAATCATTTCAGCATTTCCACCAAGCTGAATATCAGTTCCACGTCCTGCCATGTTAGTTGCTATAGTGATACTACCTGGCACTCCAGCTTGCGCTATTATGTACGCCTCTTGTTCATGATAACGAGCATTCAACACTGAATGCTTAAGAGAATGGCTTTGCAAAAGCGCAGAAAGCTTCTCAGAGTTTTCGATGCTTACCGTGCCAACAAGGACCGGTTGAAGGCGTTTGTAGCATTCTTCTATAAACTTCAACACAGCATTAAATTTTTCTTTTCCTGTGCCATAAATTTCATCATCAATATCAACTCTTTTTACAGGTACATTGGTTGGAATTTTTACTACATTTAATCTGTATATATCACGAAACTCTTCTGCCTCTGTTGCTGCTGTTCCCGTCATTCCGGAAAGTTTATTGTACATACGAAAGTAATTCTGAAATGTGACCGATGCTAAAGTTTGGTTTTCATGCTGAATTTCAAGATTCTCCTTCGCTTCAAGTGCCTGATGAAGACCATCGGAATATCTCCTGCCCTCCATCATACGCCCAGTAAATTCATCAATAATCACTACCTTGCCATCCTTTACTATATAATCTTTATCAGCAGTGAACAGCTTATGTGCACGTAATGCTTGGTCCATATAATGAGTCATTATCATGCTGTCAGTATCATAGAGCGAGGAATTTTCAGGAATGAGATTGTATGATCTTAGTAGTTCCTCCACTCGTGAAATACCATCTTCAGTCAAGAATACCGTTCTACCTTTTTCATCTACTTCATAATCAGAGTCAACTAATTTGGTTACTATTTTATTGATATGCTTATATATCTGATTGTTTTCCTCAACCGGGCCAGAAATAATAAGCGGAGTGCGAGCTTCATCAATGAGTATTGAGTCCACTTCATCAACTATTCCGTAGTGAAAGCCTCTCTGAACCATGTCTTCTTGAGAAAATTTCATATTGTCTCGCAGGTAATCAAAGGCAAGCTCGTTATTTGTGGAATACAAGATATCTGCACTGTAAGCCTCTTTCCTCTCTTCGTCTGTCAAGTTATTCGTAATAAACGCAACAGAAACCCCAAGAGAATTATATAATTTGCTCATCCACTCTGTGTCTCGTTTTGCAAGATAGTCGTTAACAGTTACGACGTGCACGCCTTTTCCTTCTAAAGAATTAAGGTATGCAGCTAAAGTTGCAACGAGTGTCTTTCCCTCTCCTGTTTTCATTTCTGATATCATGCCATTATGAAGCACCATTCCACCAATTAGCTGGACATCAAAATGTTTCATATTAAGGAATCGTCGAGAGGCTTCACGCACAACTGCAAATGCAGGTACGAGAAGATCATTTAACGTTTTCCCATTTTTCAATTCTCGTTTGAATTCTTCAGTTTTACCAGCAAGCTCCTCATCAGATAAGCTCTGCATTTCTGTTTCTAATGCATTTATTTGCTGAACAATTTTCCTAAAGGATTTTATTATCTTCTTGTTTGTGGAACCAAATATCTTTCTTATAAAAAAGAATGACAACGTAAAAATGAAAAATATAAGAATGGCTGTCAAAATTAGCGGAGAATCTAGCATAAACTTAAGTAAAGTCTTATTTAATATGAGATTATATTACTAAATGCAGCCTGCGGCAATGATATATTAGATTTAGGGAATCTTTGGAAAGTCTTTTTTAAATCAAGAATTAAGAGTTTGCCAGGCAATTCCTACCCTCGAAGGCCTTCTATCAAAATATTGAAGATACCGTTGTATTATTTTAGGTATTTGGTAATCTTTAATTCTAGACTAAATAAATTTATTGCAGCCTGTATGGGGTAACTAGTTATGCACGGTAATATCTATCAGTTAAAGGTATTGATGCTGTTTTTGCATCGCGGAGTACTTTATCAGCATTCTTTTCGCTTAGGTACAGAAATAGAAGAAGCCCAAAAGTTTGATGATTTAGTGTTTGCATATACCCAGGGTAGTAAGAAAGCATACCACTTTTTGCAGGCTAAACACACACAAGCTGAAGATAGTAGAAAAATTGAAGTAGGGGACTTACTTACACAAAATAAAAATGGCGAATTTAGGTTAGCAAAGTATTTCATCTCTTATCTAAAGATTAAAAATAATCAAGATTTTGCAGATGGTAACCTGAAAGATTTTATTATCTGCACTAATATCGATTTTGATCTGGATCAAAGCACAGCACAAAACACAGTGAAGAAGTTGAAGGTAAAAACTTCAGGACCAAACAATGAAATAGAAATTTTAGTTGAAGTAATCGACACTAGTGATGTCTTTTTTAAAGACGGCGGCACTAGATATAAGTTCTCTTGTATTCATAATAATATGATTTCGGTAGTGCAACCGGCATTTGAGAGTGCTGTGGAAGAGACGATAGCAGAATTAGAAAAGGAGATAGAAAAACTTCAAAGTAAATCAGATCAGGATTCAAAAAGGAAATTGGGAAGAAATCAAAAGTGGCAAAACGAATTTAAACAAATAATAAAGAGCAGGTTAGAAGAGAGTATAAAAGAATTTTTTGATAAATTAGTATTTGCAGTAAATCAGCCGAATGAGATGAAACTAGCGGAAATCATTAAGAATGAGCTGGGCGAGCAATTTAATGATATTGACAGAAAAAATGTTTACGCTCGCTTCCAAGAAAAAATGCTAGATTGGCTGAAAGAAAAAGGGAGACGTTTTCTTACACATGAAGATGGAAGAGAATTCTTTCGCAAGATGAAAGAAGAAATCTTAGGAGGCTTTCGATTTGAGGTGAGAAATCCAGTAGGATCGTTTACTGGAAGAAAAACAGAGCTAGAAAAACTGCATGAGTCAATACAAGAGAGTCAAGGTGTAGCCACAGTAATATCGCAACTGGTTTCTATCAGTGGGTTGGGAGGAATAGGTAAGACTGAGTTAGTCAGAAAATATATTGAAGAACACAATAAAGATTACGATCACAACATTATATGGGTAAATGCTGCAACCTATGAAACCATGGTGCGGTCTTTTCTGAAGTTGGCTAATGAACTTTTAGGCATTCCTACAGAAGATAGGGATATTGAATCTATTGTAAGAGATATATACGCTTTTTTTGCCAAGAGAAAAAGTCTCTTTGTTTTCGATAATGCAGAAGAATATAGAAGTGAAGGTCAAGATGCTGGTATTAGTCAATTCTTACCGTCCCACTTTTTATCATCTGATGATAATAAACCTAGTGTTTTGATTACCTCTCGTAATCAGAAATGGGGAGATATAAAATCATTAACATTGGGTGCATTTACTGAACCAGAATCAATGGACTTCATTAGAAAAGCACTAGGTATAAAAGATGAATCACAAGAAAATGAAATAAAGAATTTAGCAGAAACATTACAGCATTTTCCTTTAGCTCTGCAGCAGGCAGTTGTATACATAAAAGAAAGGGATATAGCATTAAAGAATGTAGGCTTGAAGTTTGAAATTAGTGATTATTTAAAGAGATATAAAAAGGAAGCAGAAAAATTACTTGATTTTAAGTTTCCTAAAGACAGCGACAATAGCTACACCAAGACAACTTTTATAACCTGGAAAATTACTATTAATAAAATCAAAGACAACGCAGAGTATGGCCAGCAAGCCAAAGAAATTTTAGATATTATCGCCTATATTGCCTCTGACAATATTCCTGTAGAAATGTTTTTAGGATTAGAACGCAATAGAGAAAAGTTAGGTGATGCTATCCAACTACTTAAGCAATATTCAATGATCAACTCAGGAGAAGAGCAAAGTTCAGTCAACGTTCACAGGTTAGTGCAGCAAGTAACAAGAATAGAGTTAGAAAAACAAGGCAAAGACAAAGTTGTGAAAAAGACTTTTGAGTTACTGGAAGAAAGCTTCCCTTATGGTAGTGACAAATTAGAAGATTATGCTAAGAAACGACAGTTGTTACCACATTTAGAAACGTTCTTATCACATATAGATGATTGGCTAGAAAAAAATCCTTTAGAAAAGCAAACAATAGAGAAGTATTATCTTGAAGATTTGTTAATATGTATGGATGATGGATACCATGACTTGGGTAATCCCAGAAGACAAAAGGAGTTGCTTGAGCGGGCTTTACCTATTTTTGAGAAACATTACGGCCCTGATCACCCTGAAGTTGCCAAACTACTGGCAGACTTATGTGACGTTTATGGTGCTCTAGGTGACCACAAGAAACAAAAGGAATTGTTTGAACGGGCTTCATCCATCTTTAAGAAACATTATGGCCCTGATCATCCGGAAGTTGTGAAACTATTGGCAGAACTAGATGATATTTAGGTTTTTAGCAATACTAGACTAACAACAACTCATTTGAGCTACACTTCCAAAACTAACCTGTTTGGATCTTCTATATAATTTTTTATTTTAATGAGGAAAGTTACTGCTCCTTTGCCATCAACTATTCTGTGGTCGTAAGAGAGGGCAATGTACATCATAGGTCTGATTTCTACTGCATTACCAACAGCAACTGGCCTGTTTTGTATTGAATGCATTCCAAGTATTCCAGATTGCGGAGGGTTTATTATCGGAGTGGAAAGAAGTGAACCGTATACTCCACCGTTTGAGATGGTAAATGTTGCACCTTCCATTTCTGATACTTGTAATTTACCCTCACGAGCTTTTTTGCCAAGAGCAACTAAAGTCAACTCAATTTCTGCAGATGACATCTGATCGGCACCCCGAATAACTGGTACAACAAGACCTTTATCGGTGCCAACAGCAACACCTACGTCATAGTAATGTTTATATATGATTTCATCGCCTGAGATTTCAGCGTTAATTTCAGCAATTTCTTTCAATGCTTGCACCGCTGCCTTTATAAAAAACGACATAAAACCAAGTTTTATTCCATATTTTTTTTCAAAGGCGTCCTTATATTTTGCTCTTAGATCCATGACATTCTTCATGTCAATTTCATTGAACGTGGTCAGTATTGCAGCAGTATTTTGCGATGCTTTCAAACGAGCGGCAATTACTTGCCTTATTTTGCTCATTTTTACTCGTTCCTCTCTTTGCTCTCCATTTACTACACTTTTTGGCAATTCATATTGTTTTATTGCAGGTTGTTCAGCTTTGTTCATATGACCTATCACATCTGCTTTTGTTATTCTGCCTCCCATGCCAGTTCCTTTGACGCTTTCTGCACTGATTGCATTTTCTTCCATAATTTTACGAGCTGATGGAGCATCTTTTTTAGCAGCACTTTCGCTTTTATCTTCTTTTCTCGCTTCCTCTTTTACTTCTCCCATGGAAAGCTTCGCTAACAATTGATCAGGACTTATTACATCATCTTCTTTTATAAGAAATTCAGTTATTTGCCCTGAAGCTTCTGCAGTTAATTCGAGTGCTGTTTTGTCAGTTTCAATTTCAAAGATCAAGTCATCTACTTTTACTGCTTCTCCAATACCCTTCTTTATTTTTACTATACCTTCTGTAACTGATTCACCACCAAGAGTTTTTGGTGCTCTGATTTCTATAATTTTGCTCATAAAACAACTTCCGTATAAAACTTTCTATAGATTTATACATGAAAAGAGACATGTAATAAACTAATAAATTCATTGAGGCTCTTATCATTTAGAAGTGACAAACGGATAACATATTCCCAAATGTCATTCCAGCACGTGACGCTAGGCCATAAAAATTCCTTGACAAGCTTTGTCATCCCCCCTATCATGGTGCCGAAGCTATTTATTTATCTTCGCAATCTGTGCAGGTTAATGACAAAAAACTTAGGGTATTTGGCGTCTCATGTTTAATTTTTCGCACTACGTGCATCGCATGTCTTTAAAAATTTCTAGGTTTTTACCTATATAAGCTGAAACGCGCTTACAAAGCGTTTAAGACAGCAAAAAACGTCAAATTGACAAGGGAGAATTTGAATACTAGCTACCCTAGGGTTTCTTTGCCTTTTTTCCTGCTTGGTAAATTTCTTAAACACTTGCGGTGTAGGTTAGTTGCAAGTTAAAAGCAGCTAAATCGCTCTTAATCAAGCGTTTTAGAATAAAAAAAACGCCGATATTTTAGTACATAGTAAATAGCCAACCACCATGGGGCTTCTTTTGCCTTTTTTTTCATTTGGTAAATCTTTTAATATTTATAGCTAAACGACAACCGTCATCCCGCTGCTTGTTAGCGGGATCTAGAGATACCGTGACGGTATGACGGTTCGCGGTGGTATGACGATAAGGTTTATACCTTGTCATGCAAGTACTAGAATCCAGTAAGCTTATTTATGCATATAAAAGGTTATTATTTTGTAAAGTCAAAGTTGCTTTTGGTTTTAAGTTAAAGTACAATAAATGCAAAGGCTCATATAAACTGGATCCAAGTACTTGAATGACATCAGAGAGAGGGTAACCGAGGTTCATGCGATACACGCTACCAAAGTGTTTAAATAATTAATTAGGTTAAGGTTTGGTATTCAAACAGTTGTACACATGCTAGTCAAAATAGGTACCAGAGGAAGCAAGCTTGCAGTTGCCCAGGCTTTGGAAGCAAAACAAAAGTTGCTGGACTCTTTTCCTAACTTATCTATTGAAGTTGTTAAAATAAAAACTTCTGGAGATAAGTATGCAAACGCAAATCTTGCTGAAATAGGAGGCAAAGGATTATTCATTAAAGAAATTGAGACTGAATTGCTCGAAAATAATATAGACATGGCAGTTCATTCGCTAAAAGATATGCCTGCGTTTTTCTCAGGGGGTTTAACAATTCCTTGTGTTTTAGAAAGGCTAAGTTCATGCGATGCGTTTATTTCTCATAAACACAATAGCCTTGAGTCTTTGCCACAGCAGGCTACTATTGCCACTTCTTCAATAAGAAGAAAAGTTCAGTTGTTAAATGTTAGACCAGATCTAAATATAATATCGCTACGTGGAAATGTAACAACCAGATTGCAAAATCAAAGTTTTGATGGAATAATTCTAGCTGAAGCAGGACTCATAAGATTAGAAAAACATCACTTGATTACAGAGGTATTGCTACCAAAAGTTATGTTAAGTGCAGTGGGGCAGGGGGCGGTTTGTATTCAATGTAGAAGGAATGATGTAAAAATTATCGATCTTTTAGAGAAAATTAATAATAATATGTCTTTTGTAGGAGTGAAATCAGAGCGCAGTTTTATGAAGACAGTGAATGGTTCATGTTTTACACCACTTGCAGCTTTGGCTGAATATGTGAGCGAAAATATGCTACACCTTCGTTGTATGTTAGCAAGTGGAAAAAATATATACTTCACTGAGCGCACTTCATTTATAGAAGATGCGGAGAAAATGGGTATGGATGCAGGATTAGAGTTGAAATCAAAATGCTTATAAGCTTACCTAAAGTACGTGGAATCTATCGTTATGACATCTTAATGTCTAAAGCAACGTGGTTAAATGTCGGTGGACGAGCTGATATATTATTTAAACCACGTGATATTGAAGATTTAACATGCTTGATTAAAAACACTGAGTTGCCAGTTAGTGTTATTGGTGCAACATCCAACATAATAGTGCGAGATAGCGGCATTCGAGGAATAACAGTAAAATTAGGTAAGGAGTTTGCATATATTAAAAGTAAGGGTAACAACTCTATTGTTGCAGGCGGTGCTGCGCTGCTTAGTAACCTTGCTTACTTTGCAGGAGAGCAACAAATTAGTGGACTTGAGTTTCTAGTTGGAATTCCAGGAACAGTTGGTGGCGGAATAGAAATGAATGCAGGTGCATATGGTAGTGATATCGCAAGTGTTGTACAATCCATAAAAGCAGTGAATCTAGAGGATGGAAACCTATATGAGTTCTCCAGCGAAGAAATGGGGTATTTTTACCGTGGACATAGCCTAAAAGGAAATTGGATTTTTGTTGAAGCTGAGTTTAAAGGAGTAAACTCAGAGTATGAGCTTATACTGCAAAGGTTAAAGGAAGTTATTGAGAGGAAAAATAAAAGCCAGCCAATAAGAGGAAAAACTGCTGGGTGCATATTCAAAAATCCAAAAAACTACCGAGCATGGGAGTTAATTGATAAATCTGGCTGCCTAGGGTTAAATATTGGTGGAGCTAGAATCTCTAAGAAACATTGTAACTTCTTGCTCAATTACGATAATGCAACTGCATCTGACTTGGAAAACCTTGGCAACAAAGTAAAAGATGCAGTAAAGGATAAATTTAATGTTGAACTTGAGTGGGAAATAAGGGTTTTGGGTAGCTATTAGATAGTTTTTATAGCTTATGTATATTCGTTCAGGAGAACGGCAAATAAGGTAAACAAGTAATCTAAAAAAATAATCATAGAGAAACCGTGAGGTAATGTGGTTAATCTTGTAGAACTTTGCAAGAATCTAGAGAGAAAAATAGCAAAGTTATACCAATTCTCATTATTAGTGAATCAAATAAGCGATATTGTAGAGCTATAAAGTTCTTAATTAGTAACCGTTCACACTTAATTCTTCAATCTCACTAATAGAAAGGCCAGTAAATTTGACAATAGTGTTGACATCAACATTGTTAGCCAGCATTGCTTTTGCGACTTCAATTTTCCCTTCAATTTTCCCTTCAATTTTCCCTTCCTCTTTACCGATTTTGATGCCTCTTTCTTCGCCAATTTGGATGCCTTTTTCAGTAGCAAGATCAAGTCTGTATTCAAGAATGGCTTCTTCTTTCCGTAGATCCATTATTCTTTCTTCGTAAGCTACTAAATCTTTTTCATTCCAGCTAAACCTGTCTAATTCATCGTAGGCTAACTTTATTATTGGTGCTTTTTCTGCTATTTTCCTTAATTCTTCTTCCGTAGTTTCATCTGCATATTTGAAGAAAAATAACCAACGATCCACTATACTTTCTAGCTGTTCTTCCTTATTCTTAGGAAATTTAGGTAGTTCAATAAATACAAATTGAAAATCTTTTAAGTCATGCTCATTGGTTTTCTCATCTCTTATAGTGTGGCTGGATATATAATCAAGCTTATCAGGAAATAAATTACAATTAGAGATAGCAATAAAGAAAACCTTCTTTAAATCAATGTACTTACCAGATTTATCAGCTTGCCTTGAGTAAGCCTTAGCAGCATATAGTTGAGCTCGTTTTTCGAAGCCTTTATCGCGAGTGAGCTGCATTTCAATCACATACCTGGCCCCACTGGAATCCCTGCAAAGAACATCAACTATACTTTGCTTATCAGAGGCAATTTCAGGATCCATTATAGTACTGAGGAATTCCACTTCTTGTATAGTATTTATCTCGGTAAACCCTAAAATATCATTCAAAAAATGTATGAGAATATTCTTATTTTTTTCAGTGCCAAAGATTCTTTTAAAGGTTAAATCCAGCTTAGGGTCGAGAAACTTAGATAAAGCCATAGCCAAAGTGCTTAAAAATATTAATAATTATACACTATTATTAACAATTATTCAACCATATTTTTGAAGATAGCTATGCCGCCGCGAACCGTCATACCGCCGCGGTATCTCGGCATAGATTCCGCTAACAAGTAGCGGAATGACGATTGTGTATCGTGCTTTGCTAAAAAAAAATCACAGAATGCAGTCTGGTTACCTTAATTAGAAATTTAGCTTTAACTTTAAATGGACTACTCAACCGTGACAGACTTAGCTAAATTTCTTGGACAATCTGCATCTAACCCTTTTTTTGCTGCAGTAAAGTAAGCAAGGAATTGCATAGCAACACTGTAGATGATTGGAGAGATAAAATTATCAGTGTCTGGAAGTTGCACCACATCTGCGCAAACTCCCCTTAGGAATGGCGCTCCTTGTTTATCACTGAAGGCAATTACTTTGCCTTTTCTTGCAATAATCTCTTGTATATTAGATAGCGTTTTAAAGAATAAATCATCATAAGGGATAATTGCTATAACAAGCACAGTAGAGTCTATTAAAGCAATAGAACCATGCTTCATTTCTCCCGCTGCAATACCAGTTGTATTGATATATGAAAGCTCTTTTATTTTCAATGCGCCTTCCATTGCAACTCCGTATGAACTTCCTCTGCCGATTAAAATAACGTTATTGTGTTCTAATATACTGCCCGATATATGTTGTATTTTCATCACATTCAAAACGTGCTCAACATACTCGGGAATAGAGTTAATAGCGTTGCTTAGCTGTTTTATTCCCTCTCCACCCAGTACACCTTTTATTTTTCCAAGCTCCACGGCAAAGCATGCTAAAGTTGCAAGTTGCGCAGAAAAGGTTTTTGTTGAAGCAATACCAATTTCTGGCCCAGCAAGAGTATGTAACACAATATCTGAGATCTTTTCAATGCTGCTGCTAAATGTATTAGTTATACTAATGATTGTTTGCTTCTGTGATTTTGCATAACGCAGCGCTTCTATGGTATCTGCAGTTTCACCAGATTGAGAGATGAATAACCCAATACTGTCTTCTTCCAGCTTGACGTTGCTATACCTAAATTCTGATGAGATTTCTAGATATACTCGAACTTGAGCAATACTTTCCAGCCAATACTTTGCTATTAGTCCAGCAAAATAAGATGACCCGCATCCAACTATAGTAATGTGATTCAGTTCAGAGAATAATTTTTTGTTGACCTCTTTATATTGCTTGTAAAATTGGTTTATTGTTTTGTTTAATGCACAAGGTTGCTCAAAAATCTCTTTTAACATGAAGCTAGGGTAACCATTTTTGCTAATTAGAAAATCACTTGGACTACTATTTTCTATACTGCGTTTAACTTGTGTACCATTGTTGTATATACTAACTCCACTAGATTTTATCACTGCAATGTCATCATCTTCCAAATGCGATATTCTTTCCACAAATGCACTTAAAGCATTAGAGTCAGATGCAGCAAACACTGTGTTACAGTTATAGCCTATTGCTAAAGGCAAATTTCTCTTCGCAACAAATAAGGCGTCTGGATATTCTGCAAATAATAAGACCAAGGCAAATGAGCCATGTAAGTTGTTTAAACACTTAAATAGAGAATCAATTGGCGACAATCCTTCATCAAGATATAAGGTTAGCATGTTTGGTATGATCTCTGTGTCAGTGTCAGTATGGAATGACATGCCCCTTTCTTCTAGACCCTTTTTTAGCAGATTGTAATTCTCAATTATGCCGTTATGAGCAACAACAACATTATTTGTACGAATGGGGTGAGCATTTTTAAGGCCTGGGACTCCATGTGTAGCCCAGCGAGTATGTGCTATACCAACTGTACTGTGAGACATCTTGCTGTCATCAACAACTTCACATAACCTTTCGACTTTACCTTCTGATTTTTTGACTTCTATCTTACCTTCGTTATTTATGATTGCTATACCTGAGGAATCATATCCCCTATATTCCAATTTTTGTAACCCAGTTAGTAAGGTTGGTATTACTGAATCACCGCTACTTACTACACCAAATATTCCGCACACAAATGGATCACCAAACAAACTTTTTTCTAAACATGTTAAGCATTTTTGCCTTTATTACTGGTTGATTTATATTCTTTTTATCATTCTTTCGATTTTACCTTTTTAATTGGTTTAGCTGCTACTTTTTGAGTTTCTCTGCTTAAAACCTCAGATATAGCGGACTTTAGAACTTTTATCTCAACTTTTGGTGCTATTTCTATTATAAATTGTGCATTTGCCTCATCAACTTTATTAACTTCACCTATTATTCCACCAGAAGTAATGACTGTATCACCACGTTTTATTTGATCTATCATCTCTCTATGTTCTTTTAGTTTTTTTTGTTGCGGGCGAATAATGAGAAAATAAAATACCACAAATATTAAAATCAATGGAGTAAAACTAGCAAAAGATGCGCCGATACTTGATGTATTGCTAGTTGCATCTGCTGCAAAAACTTCAGAAATGATCATATTTAATCCTAATTGTTAATGATAAAAACAAACCTATTTAAGTATTAATTACAATACCATGCCATGTCAAGTTTGGTGAAGGCGTTTCTCAATACCGGCAATAATACTGCGAATTCTAAGTTATGCTAAAACTAATATGGCGGGAGTGATGAGACTTGAACTCACGACCTCATGCGTGACAGGCATGCGCTCTAACCAACTGAGCTACACCCCCCTAATTTCTTTTTAGCGTTTTCGAGCTTCAACTTTAAAGCTAATAAACATGTTGCCCTTTGTCAATATTTTTTGTTTGCGCTTTGCTGTCTTTTCTATTACTATGTAAATAATTTAACTTCACACATGGCTTGTACAAGTAGTCCCATTAGGGTTATGCCATGGGGGATAAACTATTTGGAGGAATGATATATGACAAATTTGCCTAAAGTCACTGTGCGTGATTTAGCTGAATCTGGTGTACATTTTGGTCACAAAATTAGTCGCTGGAACGCAAAAATGGCTCCATACATATATGGAGTGCATCAAGAAAATCGTATACATATAATTGATTTGCGAAAAACACTACCATTGCTACAGGTGGCCATGAAGGCTTTATATGACGTTGCATTTCAAGGTGGTCGCATTCTATTTGTTGGTACAAAGTTTCAAGCTTTTGATATTATTGCAAGTGAAGCGATTCGTTGTGGTCAATATTATGTGAATCATCGTTGGCTTGGTGGTATGCTTACTAATTGGGGCACTGTTTCTTCTTCGATAAAAACCTTGATGCAATATGAGAAAATATTAAATGACGAGGATAGCATTTTAACAAAGAAAGAATTGGGAAACATTGAAAAGAAAAAGCAAAAGCTTGATAAGGCGCTTGGCGGTATTAGAGAAATGGGAGCAATTCCTGATATCTTATTCATCATTGATACTAATAAAGAGCATATAGCGGTTAAGGAGGCTAAGAAGTTAGGAATTCCAATAGTTGCAATACTTGATACTAATTCTGATCCAGATGGTATTACTTATCTAATACCTGGAAATGATGACTCAAGAAAATCAATAGAGCTCTATTGTAAATTAGCTACCGACTCTATATTAGCTGGAATAGAGTCTAGTCTAGCAAAATCTGGAGTTAAGATTGATGATATAAGGGGTGATGAGTTTATTCAAGAAAAAGAAGATGGTATTGTGCAAACTAAAAGGAGACGTAGTAAAATTTACAAAGAAGAAGAAAGGGAGGTAGTAACAAATGAAGATGAATCCAGATGATATAAGAGAATTACGTGATAGAACAGGGCTTGGCTTAAGTGACTGTAAAAAAGCATTAGAAGAATGTGATGGTGACATTAAGAAAGCCGTTGATAAGTTACGTACAATAGGTCTTGCTAAAGCTGACAAAAAATCTGATAGAGTAGCTTCAGATGGGCTCGTTGCTATGTGTTTGACTGAAAATTGTGGTGTATTGATTGAACTCAATTGCGAAACCGATTTTGTCGCAAGGAATGAGAAATTTATAGAGTTAGTTTTAAATTTAGCATCAATTGCTCATCAAGAACGCTGTACTAGCGTTGATGAGTTAAAAAATGCCAAGTATGAAAGCATTGGCACAGTGCAGGAAGCTATTATGAATGGTACGTCAGTTCTTGGTGAGAAGCTAGAGTTAAGCAAGCTTTGTTACTTAGAAGCTAAGGATGGAGTTATTGCTGGCTACGTACATGGTGATGTGTGTGGCTTAGGTAAGATTGGTGCTTTAATTGCATTGCAATCATCTGGTGATAAGGCGAAGCTACAAGAGATTGGGAAACAAATAGCTATGCATGTAGTTGCTATGAAGCCTGAAGCTTTGTCTATAGATGATTTAGATCAAATGAAGTTGAACAACGAACGTTCTATAATTGAAGAGCAAGTGAGGAGCTTAAATAAACCTGAAGAAGTAGCAAAAAAAATAGTAGATGGACGAATGGCTAAGTACTATGAAGAAGTTGTTTTACTGGAGCAAAAATTTATAAAGGATGATAAGATGAAGATTTCTGATTTTATAAAATCAAGCGAGTTGAGTGCTGTTAAACTCTCTAATTACAAGTTACTTGTTTTGGGTGATGCAGATTAAATAGCAAAAAATGTTTATTTCAACAAATGAAAAAAGCGAAATAAAATATTCCAGGGTGTTATTTAAAATCTCTGGTGAGGCTTTGATGGGATCAAAGCAATTTGGTCACGATATGGAGACTATAGGTGAGTTATCTAAAGGCATAGTTGAAGTTTGTAATCTTGGAGTTCAGGTATGTATTGTTGTTGGTGGTGGTAATATCTTTCGTGGCACATCTGCGTCTTTAAGTGGTTGTGAAAGAGCAAGCAGTGATTATATTGGAATGCTTGCAACTATAATCAATGCTTTAATTTTACAAAACTTTTTAGAAAAAAATTTAGTAGCTTCTAGGGTATTATCTGCAATACCCATGGCCACTGTATGCGAACCTTACATCAGAAGGAAAGCTATTCGTCATTTAGAAAAAGGTAGAGTGGTAATTTTTGCAGCAGGCACAGGCAACCCATTTTTTACTACAGATACAGCTGCAGCCTTACGTGCTGTTGAAATGAATTGTGATGTTATTCTAAAGGGTACGCAAGTAAATGGTGTATACTCCGCTGATCCGAAAAAAAATGAGGATGCTGTAATGTATGATAGGCTTTCTTACACGGATTTATTGACTCGTGATTTAAAAGTTATGGATGCATCAGCAATTTCACTCGCTCGTGATAATTCTATTCCAATTATAGTTTTTTCTTTGAAGGGAGAAAAAATAGTCAATGTTATTAAGGGTCAAGGTACTTATACTATAGTTTCAGATTGTAAACAGTAGGTAATTTATGTTAAATAAAATAAAAGCTAAAACAAAAGAAAGAATGCTAAAAACTATTCAGTCCTTTCATGATGATATTAAAGGCGTACGCACTGGTAGAGCTAGTGCATCTTTGCTTGATGGTATAGTTGTAAACATCTATGGTGGGCATCAAAAGTTAAATCAAGTTGCAGGCGTTTCGGTTATAGATAACAAAACCCTATCAATTAAAGTTTGGGACATTAGTGTTGTAGGTGAAGTGAAAAACGCTATATTAAATGCTAACCTGAATTTAAATCCTGTTGTCGAGGGTAGCACCATACGTATAGCTCTTCCGGACTTGACACAAGAAACCCGTGAAAAATTAGTGAAATTATTGCATCAGTTTGCTGAAAATGCACGGATTGCCATTAGAAATATACGTAGAGATATTATGGAAGAAACAGAAAAAATGAAGGAAAATAAAGAAATCTCAGAAGATGATTTTCATGGTGCTAAAAAGGAAATACAAAATATTACTGATAATAATATAAAAAAAATTGATGGTGAATTGTCCATCAAAGAAAAGGATATACTGAATCACTAAATGATATGGAGAAAGCTTACATAGCAAATGATGTCATTCCAGTGCTTGACACTGGAATCCAGTCTTTACTATACAACTATCTGATGCACTTGTTTGAAATCAAATTTCCTGGATCCCAGTGTCGGAGCACTGGGATGACACCAATTTTGCATTCAAGTATCAACTATTGGTGTCACTACAGTAACTCTCTTCCTGTCATGCAAGTAGCTGACACCTTCCAGGTGTCCATTGAAATCCAAAAAATTTCACTCAAGTCAAAATTAGGTTAAATTTAAATGTTGAATCAAGAATCTTTACCGAAACATTTAGCAATTATTATGGATGGTAATGGTAGATGGGCAAACAATCAAGGAAGAGTAAAAATTGATGGTTATAAAAAGGGCAGTGAAGTTGCATACGATATTGCCAAGTATTGTACGGACCTAACCATACCCTACTTAACTTTGTATGCATTCTCTATGGAGAATTGGCTTAGACCCAAAAACGAAACTGACTGTCTATTTGATTTATTTTACTCCGTTTTAACTAATGAAGATAAAGTCAATTTCATTTGCAACTGTAACATTAAGTTGAATTTTATTGGCAATTTAAGTCTGTTATCCAGTAAAATATTGGATCAAATTAAAAAAGCAGAAGAAATGACACATAAGAACGATGGTTTATTACTCACTGTGGCAGTCAGTTACGGAGCAAAGCAAGAAATTACACAAGCTATAAGCAATATTATAAAAGAAAATATTGCTTATGTATCAGAAGAGGAATTTGAAAAGTTTCTATATACTAAAGATTTGCCAAAATTGGATTTATTAATTCGCACTGGTGGCGAAAAAAGGTTAAGCAACTTTTTATTATGGCAAGCAGCTTATGCTGAATTGTATTTTTGTGATACTTTGTGGCCTGATTTTTCTTGTCAAGATTTGAGCAAAGCATTAGAAGATTATACAAAAAGAGAGAAGAAATATGGTAGATAATAATTTTATAGTTAGAATATTGTCCTCAATAGTAATATTATTCATATTTTCTTTTGCTACATATTTCAGTGATTTATCGTTTTACCTATTGATTTTTTCGATAGCAGTTTTATCTTCTTTTGAATGGTATAATCTAACCCAGGGAAACAAAATTTTATACGTTTTTGCATTATTATTGATTGCACTACCAAGCGCCTCATTAATATATTTATATAATCTACCACAGGGAAAATACGCATTAGTATGGTTCGTCTTAACCATTTGGGGAATTGACGTTACTGCCTACCTGTTTGGCAAGAATTTTGGTGGAGCTAAAATTTGCCCAATTATTAGCCCTGGAAAAACTTGGGCAGGACTTCTTGGTGCGATTTTAGCTGGAGTAGTGTGCACAATTTTTGGATCAATATTTTTTGGTCTATTTTCAATTTTTTATTCTCCAATCATTGGCCTTGCAATTGCTATTCTAGCGCAACTTGGCGATTTCACTGAGTCGCTTGTTAAAAGAGCTTACGGTGTTAAAGATAGTGGAAATATGATACCTGGCCATGGGGGAGTGCTCGACCGTATGGACAGTTTCATTTTTACTGCCCCTCTTATTGCTATTTACATAAGCTAAGTCTGCAGAAGTGCCATTAGAGCTCATCCCTAGTCAGCTCCCCAACCGCTTCTACAGTGCAGTCATGGACAAACGTCTTTTCACAATAAGGGCAGGCTATTTCCTCTTCTTCTCCCATATCTAAATATATTAATGGATGGCCGGAACCCTCATCATTCTCGTCACCATGACAACAAACTTTTCTATTATTAACCCTCACTTTTGACATGCTGCTCCTTTAGCTTATAACATTTTATATATTGAATATACCCATTCAGAAATAAAAAACAACAAGCACTATTCTCCATTTTTTATCCTATTCAGGTTAATCAATTCGTTTTGAACACCTTTTGATACAAATTTGCTAACATCTTCTCCTAATCTTGCTATTTCCTTTACAAAGCTTGATGAGATAAATTGAGTATCTTCAGAAGCAGGAAGAAATATGGTTTCGATTTCAGGAAGAAGTTTATAATTTACCCAGCTCATTTGAAACTCGTAATCAAAATCCGATACTGCTCTTAATCCCCTAATAATAACAGAAGCATTCTGCTCTTTGGCAAACTTCACTAGCAACCCATTAAAAGATATAACATCTGCATCAATTCCTAGCCCTTTGATTTCATTTTCAGCCATGCTTGTGCGTAGCTTTGTGTCAAAGGCAGTATGCTTATTAACGTTTTCTGCAACTCCTATTATTAATTTATCGACTAGTTTACACGCTCTTTTGATTATGTCAAGATGCCCAAAAGTTATAGGGTCAAATGTGCCAGGGTAGATTCCTATTTTGTCATTAATGTTCATCCTTTATTTTTATAAACTACTTTAAAAACTTTTGATAGACATAATAACATTTTTTATCTAAAAATAAAAGTATACAGTTGGCCTGATAGCTCAGTTGGTAGAGCAAAGGACTGAAAATCCTTGTGTCGCTGGTTCGATTCCTGCTCAGGCCACCTTCTCTTTCTTGGCAAACTTGCCTTTTTGTTATAAAATACTCTATATCGTAATATAAATATTAGGGAGGCAAGTCATAGTATATAAATATTATAATAAACTATTTAATATCTTATTAATTATAGTTCTATTATTAAGCAATATTACTTATGCTGGCGTTAGTGAAAAACCGGCATCTCAACATGTAACCAGAAAAGAAGAACCAGCGTCAACTGTCTTGAAGGCAGAAAATACAGTAAATAATGACATAGTTGTTGGTTTGTTGAAAACGGAAGAAGCACATGAGCTTGGGCTATCTCAAAATATCTACGAGATGTTTAATAACTTTGGAGTTAAAACCGTACTCATTGACTACAATAAAATAATTAACTTAAAAGAAATCCAAGAAAAGTCGCTTATCTTTGCAAAACAAGATGAAACATTGGCAAAGAAGCTAACATTAGACCGAATAAAAGTTGAAGTTGCAAAGTTTGTTAAAGAGCACAAAATAAATAGAATATTTATTCCGGATAATTTACACTCAGCACCCACTCCTTGTCGCCAGCTTGTTACTGAAGCAATTGTAAAAATAGTGGATGATAACCCTGTAATTCATTTGCTTGGCATATGTGAAGGCATAATGAATGCAAAGGGAATTGAAGTAGTGAGTGTTGTGAGTGATGAAGAGAAACGGAGATCTCATTTAAAATCAGCACCTAATCCACAGAAAGAGGATGTACCTCTCCAGCAGATAAAGATCGTTCCAAATAGTCGTTTAGCAGAAGTAGTAGCCAAATTCCTAATACCTAATGAAAATGGCTGGTTTTCAACATATTTTCCAGATGCTCATTCAGGAGCAGTAAGTAATACACCAGAAAATAGAAGAAAATTGGAGTCACTTGGATATAAAGTTGCAGCATTTTCCAGTGAGGGGGTAATAGAGGCTATTGAAGATAAGCATGGTAATGTTCACTTTCAAAGTCATCCAGAAGCCCTTGTTGTGAAGTCAGATAAAAACCTCTATTTATCAAATCACAAGGAACGTCAAGTGTCTACACTAGTTGCTATAGCGATTATGAATGATTTTCTTTATCGTGCTTAATGGCTATAGCTTTAGGCTTACCGACGATTTGATAAACGATAGATTTGTCATGTATCCGTTCAGGCAATGGCGTCAACTTAAGGAAAAATATCAGCGATAGTGTATAAAATTTCTCTCTAAATTTTTTATCATTAAATTATCCAAAGAGTGCAAGGGACAGCACTTTTGTTTCTATTTTATTGCAACAAAAAAGTTTAAAATGTGTCTTTTTTAGGTGAGGCATGCAAAAAGGAAAAGATCTTATCTTACAAATTAAAAATGCAATATACTCGAAAACTTTTCAGAAAATCCATTGTGTTGAGTTTTACACGAACAAGCTTTTTCGACAGTATTTTCTATGATTTTAAGTTAGTTAAAAAAAGTTTGGGAATAGAATGTGAACTTATGGAGCCATTGACATGTACCCTCAAAGCAAGCTTTTTCTAAAGCAAGGTATAAGATTTGCCATACAGGCTTTCAAGAATTTAAGCATCCAAACAGCCTATCAGGATGAACCTGAGTTGGAGAGGCTATAGACTTATTGCAGCAGATGGTTCTGGTATGAGATTACCCAGCTCTGGGGAAATTGTATCCGAGTTTGAACCAAATGGAAACTGACCTTACCCAGAAAAAGTGGAGAGAAAGTTTGGAATGTTTTTCACAAAGAGAATGATCAATCAAAATGCTCAGGAATGCAATAGTTAATAGTGACGTTGTTTGTTATAAAAAATTTCTATGTATTCAAATATTGCAGTTCTAGTTTGTTGAGCAGAGTGTTGTGAAGTATCAATAAGTATTTCTCTTTTCAATGAGCTAAAGAAGCTTTCCACAACAGAATTGTCGTAACAACAACCTTTATGACTCATCTATGTTTTTTATGGATAAGAGATATTGATAACCTTGCGAAGTATATTGTGAACCTTGATCACTATGTAATAGTAGATTTTTGGCAGTTTTACGCTTGTTATAGCCTTTCTTATAATAGTCCGAATGCGATAAGATATGTGTTTATGGCTATAGCAGGCCAGTAGCATATTACGGTCTGTTCGGATTATTGTAAAAAGAGCTATACTATGCTCTTTTAAAAAAAAATATTTTACTCTTTTTGACTGGCCAGGGCTTTTTTTAAAATGTCTCTTTCTCTTGTTACTTTTGCTAACTCTTTCTGTAAATCAAATCTCTCTTTGTCATAAGGTGCTACATCTGGAAA
Source organism: Wolbachia endosymbiont (group A) of Scambus nigricans (assembly GCF_947251485.1). NCBI lineage: Bacteria > Pseudomonadati > Pseudomonadota > Alphaproteobacteria > Rickettsiales > Anaplasmataceae > Wolbachia > Wolbachia endosymbiont (group A) of Scambus nigricans. The sequence continues at coordinate 729,190 of NZ_OX366356.1, read as the reverse complement.
TGCATTTGCCGCTGACTTTTTTTCGTTATATTTCTTCATCCATTTTCCTAATACACTATCCCTTATTCCTAGATCTCTTGCTACTTTTGCAACTGGTTGACCTACCTTTCTTTGTTCATTTGCCAGTTTAACAGCTTCCAATTTGAATTCTGCCGTATATTCTCTTGCCATTTCTAATCCTCCAAAATTTTATTTTACCAAAAAAAACTCTTTTCTTTCTCTCCACTTTTTCTGGGTAAGGTCAGTATGGGAAAAGGTGAAAGATGTACTAAAAACCCAGAGATGATAAAAAAGGAATACCAACGTAGAGTACTAGAAAATAAAAATGATGAATCATCAGAGAAAAAGTTTGCAAGAAGAGAAAATCAAATAAAAGAAGGTATCGAAAAATTAATGGAAGATTATTATAGTCAAGAAAATGCAGGAGAGAAAGGATATATAAGCGAGGAAGAATTTAAACAGACAATGAGAAAAATGAAAGAACGCTTACAAGGGATAGAAGAAGAGAAAAAAAAGGTAGTTGATCAGAAGGCAGTAGAAAAAGGAATAAGTCTTATTATAAATAGCATAAAGAATTTTTATTCTAGTGTAAAATCGAACCTGGAACAGCTAGATTGGCAAACTAAGCGCGGCATTATTAAAGCATTAATAGGACAAATTAACATTGGTTGTGATCAGGTAGAAGTAGGATTTCAGATCGAAGAACCAGCACAGGATGGGGGAATTCTTAATTTGCATCATTGTACTACACATCATAATAAGGGGGTTGGCAAAATGTGTCAAGCAAGTTTTTTCGTTTCTATAAATCTGGATTTCAGCGTTATGCGCTGGAATGACAACGTGAGGTAAATTTTTCAACATCCCAAAATTACAGAATTCAGTCTGTTTAATTAAGTGTGAACTGTTACACGAAAATTTTGTAAACAGATTAATATACCCTGTTTTTGCTATTCATCTAAAAATGGAACCATAGAGTACGTTGAGGAGCGTAAGCAAATTTTAATGCAAAAATTACTATCAAAAAATAGATTATGCAAGAGGTCTAATTATTCTGCCGCAATTTTGCTCTATCACACTTGCCACATTTAATATTCCAGCTTCATCATAATAATTTCCAATCACTTGCAAGGCAAGTGGTAAACCCTCATTGGAGAGCCCAACAGGAACAGAAATAGCAGGCAATCCTGCCAGACTTGCCGGCACAGTAAACACATCATTGATGCACATAATTAGCGGATCTGGCTTTTCACTTAAGCCAAAAGCTTCTGTTGGAGCAGATGGCACAAGTATGTAATCTATTTTTTCAAACGCTTTTATAAAATCATTTCTGATTAATGCCCTGATACACTGTGCTTTTCCGTAATATTCATTGTAATGACCTGAGGAAAGCGCATAAGCGCCAATTAAAATTCTTCTTTTCACCTCTTTACCGAAACCTTCTGCTCTTGTTAGTGAATACATTTCTTCAACGGTATCAGCATCAACCCTGAACCCATAACGCACACCGTCATAACGAGCAAGATTGGATGAAGTTTCAGCAGAACAAATTAAATAATAGACTGGTATTGCATATTTAGTATGTGGCAGAGTAACGTCAACAACTTCAGCGCCATTTTCTTTTAAATAGGAAGCAACTTTCTCCCAATTATGGACTATTTCCTCTGAAATTCCATCCATCCTATATTCTTTTGGTATACCAATACGCTTACCCTTGACATCACCATTTATAAAGCTAGAAAATTTAGGCACTGGCTTTTCGCTTGATATTGAATCTTTTGTATCATAGCCACAGATTGCTTCCAGCATTAATGCTGAATCAGAGACAGAACGAGTAATGACTCCTGCTTGATCTAGAGAACTCGCAAATGCAATCATACCAAAACGCGAGCATCTTCCATAAGTTGGCTTTATTCCAACCACTCCACAATAAGCTGCTGGTTGGCGCACAGATCCACCGGTGTCACTCCCTAGTGCTCCAGCGCATAAAAATCCAGCCACCGATGCTGCAGATCCACCAGATGATCCACCAGGAACAACTTTTTCCCCATCACTTTTTCTAATCCACACATTTTCGACAGGGCCAAAATAGCTGTTTGTGTTCGCAGAACCCATAGCAAATTCATCCATATTAAGCTTACCGAGCATGGCTGCTCCACTTTTTAAAAGCAAGTCAGACACCGTAGATTCGTAAGTCGGAACGAAATTTTCCAGCATTTTTGAGCATGCTGTTGTTTTTATTCCTTTTGTACAGAATAGATCTTTGATGCCAACTGGTACACCCATGAGCGGCGAGATTAAATCATCCTTTTGCCTAGAGAAATGTTCATCTGCAGCTTTAGCAGCTTTCATTGCTATCTCTGGGGTTTTTGTTATAAATGCATTTAATTTCTCATTTTCAACCGCACTGATGTGCGCCTCTACGAGTTCAACGGCAGAAAAACTCTTTTTTTTGAGCCCGTCATGCATTTGTGTAATACTTAACTTTCTTAGTTCATTCATCAATATTTAATTTTTAGCAAGACATTAATTATAACATGGCACGATAAAAAATCCATACATTTATAGTTACAGCTAGAAATGTAGCTAAGGTAACTTAGATTCACCGACAATCGTCATCCCGCTACTTGTTAGCGGCTAAGAGATACCGCAGCGGTATGACGTAGAAGCTATACTTTTATACTCACCAACTCAGTATCCAATCCGGATTGTATCTTAAAAAGGTCAAAAGACTATAATAAGCAAAGGAGTGATACTGTGTCTGAGTGAAAATCGTTGAGATCCCAGTGTCTGCTGCTTGCATAGCATTTATTTACAAAAAAATAGTCATGCAAGAGACTTTGCTTGGATATTTGATATAATTTAGGTCTATTAAAGCAAAAAATACTAACATGAATGAAGTGATAACATTTGGTTGTCGTCTAAATTTTTACGAGAGCGAGTTAATCAAAGAAGCATTAAAAAAAGCAAAGAGAGAAAATGTTGTTGTGGTGCATAGCTGTGCAGTAACAAACGAAGCAGAACGTCAGGTAAAGCAAAAGATACGTAAGATTTACAAAAATGATCCAAATAAAGAAATTATCGTAGTTGGTTGTGCTGTTCAGTTGGATCCAGAAGTTTACAGTAGCATTCCTGGTGTAAGTAAAGTGCTCGGTAATCAAGATAAGCTAAAAGCTGAAAATTACTTACTAAATGACGATAAAATCTTGGTCAGTGATAACCAAGTAGAACCTGTTCTAATTAATGGATTTGAAGATAAGTCAAGGGCATTTATTGAAATTCAAAATGGTTGTAATCATAGCTGCACATTTTGTTCAATTACTGAGGCAAGAGGGAATAATCGATCTGTGCCAATAAACAGTATTATAGAGCAAATCAGGATCTTTGTAGAAAATGGATATCAAGAAGTAGTGTTTACAGGGGTTGATATTACTGACTTTGGTACAGATTTGTTGGGTAAGCCATCACTTGGTTCAATGATTAGGAGAGTTTTAAAGGATATACCAGAGTTGAAGAGGCTAAGACTTTCCTCTATCGATGTTGCTGAAGTTGACGACGAATTAATGGATTTAATAGCTAATGAGTCAAGACTTATGCCTCATTTACATTTGAGTCTACAATCTGGTAATAATTTAATACTAAAGAGAATGAAGCGTCGTCACAACAGAGAACAAGTGATAGAATTTTGTCATAAAATGAAGAGCTTGAGGCCTAATATAGCATTTGGCGCTGATATTATTGCTGGATTTCCAACAGAAACTGATGAAATGTTTCAGGATACAGTTGATTTACTGAAAAAAACAAATATAGTTTACCTACATGCTTTTCCATATTCAGAGCGGAAAAATACACCTGCTGCACGAATGCCACAAGTACCAGAGAATGTGCGTAAAGAACGAGTAAAAAATTTAAGAGAAGTAAATAAAGAAATTATGAGCAGTTTTTGTCAATCCTTGATCAACACTAAGCAAAGTGTTCTGGTTGAGCAAAATAATGTCGGTAGAGCAGAAAATTTTGCATTAATAAAGCTTGAATCAAAAGCTCAAGCCAAGAGTATTGTGAAAGTTAATGTTAAAGGAGTGGAAAATAATTATCTAATTGGAAATATTTTTTCTTAATTTTTGTACATTGAAGAAATATACGATACAGTAATTATACTGTAAATGATAATTGTGAATTCGTTTATGATAACTAGAATATCTATTACTTTATTTTTGATTTTCATTTCATGTGTCTATTTTTTTATTACTTATATTAGTAATAATACACACATTGAGCAAGTACAACCCTTAAAATTAGAAACAGACAATAATAAAAGTGTGATACGTTCTGAGGAGGTTACTGCAAAAGAAATACCAATGAAATATCAAGAACTTGAAAGTAGTCCACCTTCTGTTTTCCAAGTAGCTGATCAGAAAAATATGTGGTCACGTATTGCAGATCAAGCTGAGCCTACAAAAGAAAAATCAAAAAAACTTGATTTTTATGTTAGCGCTAACGGTGGTAAGGTATACCATGATAATTCAGAAATATTTGTAAAGGGTATACAAGAAATAGGAAAAAGAGTCCTAACTTTAGTTGAAAGTCATTATGGTTTTATAATAAAAAATATATTGGCAGATGAAATTAAAAGTATACAGCAATTTGATGGTAAAATTGATTTCCAGTGGTTTAGCAGCATGTCTTTAGGTTACTACGCTGGAGAAAATGGTAAAATTGATTTTGAAGCCGCGTATTCTATAGCCAATATTGAAGATAGTAATTCTCCTCCGGTATTTGATAAATCAGCAAGTATATTTGCGTTTTTGTTAAACTTCTATTATAATCCCAGCGTTCAGGATACACAATTTGCTCCGTACATCGGTCTTGGTATAGGACCAACAGTTTTTAGATTAAAAAGGATTAATGGGTCACCCCAAAATTCAATGCCACTGAATGTTCCTTGGTTTGCTTATCAAATAAAACTTGGTGTTGATTATTCAATAATCCCAGAAATCAAAACCTTTCTCGGCTATCGTTACTTTAGCGTTCCGATACCTGTTGCAGATGACATATCTACTCACAATATTGAAGTTGGTTTGATATTTAATTTTTAGTGATAATTTAATATATATATAAATTCTTATCTTTTCTATCTAACAAACCAAATGTTGGTACGATTGTTGCTTTTAAAAAAATGACAGTTTCTACTGTTCTAATATTATTCGCTAGCCTTTTTGATTTCTGATGCAATAAGCTTTGCTTATCTTCTCTATGTTCTATAAGCCCGCCGATTACCATAATTTCACCGCTCTTAATTTTTAACATAGAGTTCATTTCTCTGATTTCAACAATTGGAATGTCGCTATTTAATTTCATTTTACTCTGCTGTGCGACGTACTCTATATCTGGATCTTTAGTGTAGCCGTTAATTCTTGATAAAGTTGGATGTATATCCATGAATATTTCACTAGTATCAATGTTAATGCTTGGGTGGATTATTAGCACAACACCTATTGGGACGCTATTCATCTTGGTAATTAAGGTCTGATTAGAGTTTCTAGTATCTTTTTGTATATCGGAGGTAAAATAAATATGGTTTTTAGTAAATGAAATCATCGCTTGCTGATTATTTATAGCATGTACTCTGGGGCTTGAAATTACAGTTGAAGTGCCAAATTTGTCTAAATTTTTTACTAAATCTCCTAGATCATTTGCACCAAAGTTCATTGCTAGGTTAATAATGGAGTTATCTTGATTTATTATAGACTTAGTTCCATCTTGTAAGTCATTTAAGTTCATACCAGAAAGGTATTTGTCATCTAGCACAACTTCAACTATTTTTGCCTCTATCATTACTTGAGAAGACGCTAACTTCTTAACCTTATTAATATATTCTTCAACAGCTTTGTGGATATCTTTTCTAGCATTCAAAATAATAACACCAGCTTCTCTGTTGGATGAAAGGAATTCGCCATCATCCACCCCGTTAACATCCATTATTGCATTCAAGCCTTTTTCTAATGAATTCCATAAGTCACTACTGTATTGAGACTTCATAACATTGTTATAGTCCCTATCAACGTTACTTCCATCACTGTTAGTAATATTGTTATTAATGACGAAACTGCTTTGAGCAGAATGTTGAATATTGATGAAGTCTACGTAATAATTTTGTGCGTATGGCAAGTCCTGCTCAATTCTAATTACACCATTACTTGTTGAGTAACGCAGTTTGGCGCTATTTGCTATACTCTGAATTACTTCGTTTATATCCTTATCTTTTAGCTTTAAAATAATATTACCTGATATTTTTGGGTCCATATCCAAGTTAACGTCAGAAAGTTTTCCTATCTCAATCAGCAAATCCTTTACTGATACTTCTTCACTAACATTAATAGAAATAAGCTGATTACTGATTGTGGGATCGGGAAACTCTATTGGTAAAGGCATAATTTCTGGTATTGCCGGTTCATTAATCTCCAAAGAGGTGTTATATTGTTGCAACGGATAATCGTGCTTATAATTGTCTATGTTAATAGGATATTGCTTGGTAGGTAGATGTGTGCAAGAAATAATGAAGAGGAGTATTAAGCATTTAAAAATAGCCATTAGAACAGCATACAAAATCTATACTAATAGATTTCTATAAAAATATTAAAAATGTATTTAATCTCATTTTCATCGAGCAGATAATTGTCGTGTATTAGCTTTGGCTATGTATTTTTTGTATACTCTTCTTGTACTTAAATGTAGACCAGCATAGCCCTAATTTTTTTATATATTTTACTTCTTTCTCTGTATTTAATAATAGGCTTGAAAATAAATGGTAAGCCTATAATTGTTAAGCTTAGAGCTAGGGTTGAAAGTATACAACAGGCTTTGTGTTTACTATGTAGCTCTTTCAGGTAAAGCATCAAAAATCTACAAAATTTTTTGTAATTTTCTTCGATGTTTTTTTTGCTATGAGCCTTGCTAATGAACATATCTATTGCGGTATGACCGTTATTGCACTTAATGTTAAGGTCTGCACCTTTTTCTGTTAACAACTGAGCTATATCAAAATAATCCTTTTGAACAGCAAGATGTAGAGGTGCAAAACCTTGTTGCTCACAAATGTTCATATTGGCTCTAACTTCCAATAACATTTTCACAATTTGTGTATGGCCTTTTTTAACTGCGAGTAGCAAGGGAGTTCTGTTACATTTAGTAACAGCATTAACGTTTACCTTAAGCTTCAATAAGAGCTTAACTGTTTTAGTGTTACCATTATGGCTAGCTTTATGCAGCCTAGCGTTACCATTAAAATCTTGATCGTTTGCTTCTATTCCCTTTGAAACAAGAAATGTTACCATTTTTCTATTATTATGCTCAATAGCGCAATCTAACGCATCAAAACCATGGTTGTTTTTTGTGCAAAAAAACTCTTTAAGTTTAATTTTATTGTTACTTGCTTGCTGTTTTTTTGCAATAAGTTTTACTATTTGCATTTTGTTGTTATACGCTGCTAGGAAAAGCGTAGTGTTATTTTCTGCATCTTTGGCTTCTATATTTGCACCTTTCTTTATCAGATATTCTATAATTTCTGCTCTGCTGTCATAATGTGCGGTGCATTGATAAATGGTTAAAAACAAAGGAGTACGAAAATTGTTATCTTCACATTCGAGATTTGCTCCGCTATCAATTAAAATTTGAACACTTTTTTTAGAACCGTATAGTGAAGCTATATGAAGAGGAGTATAGCCCTCTTTGACATCTTTTTCATTAATTTTTGCGCCTTTTGTTATCAAAAAATCTATTAATTCCGTGTCATCTTGTAGTGCAGCAAGGTGCAGTGGAGTGAATCCATTTTTATCCTTGGAATTAATTGTCAGTTGGTTAACAAAAAGTTTAGCAACTTTCTTGTGTCCATGCATAATGGCGTAATGCAGAGGGTTTCTATTTTCGTTGTCTACGACATTGAAATCAGCTTCGTGCTCTAGTAATGACTTTACTCCAACTAAATCGCCTTCTTTTGTGAACTTATGCAAGAGAGTGATTCCACTTGCATCTTTTGAGTTAATATCAAATCCATTTTCTACTAATTGGTTTATATCTTCCTCACGCGCCATATCACTTAAATCTCTAATTAAACTCTTTTCGCGTTAATAATACTCCTACTTGATTAAGTTTAAATGAATCTGTGAGAAATGGCTAGTGCATTCTTGCATAACAAACTTTTGGCAGCGCATTGGATGAAACGAAAAACTTACTTGACAAACTCCGCCAGCCCTCTTATCATGAAACTGAAGCTATTTATTTATCTTCGCAATCTCTGCAGTGGATTAATGACAAAAAACTTAATGTATTTGGCGTAAATCATGCTTAATTTTTTGCGCTATGTGCACCTCATGTCTTTATAAAACTTTTAGGTTTCTACCTATACAAGCCGAAACGCGCTTATAAAGTGTTTAAGACAGTAAAAGACGTCAAATAGACAAGGGAGAATTTGAATACTAGCTACCCTAGGGTTTCTTTGCTTTTTTTTTATTTGGTAAATTTCTTAATATTTATAGCTAAACGACAACTGTCATTCCTGTAAAGGTCAAGTATCCCGCTACTTGTTAGCGGCTGAGATACCGCGAATAAATCGCGGTATGACGGTTAGCGGTGGCGTGACGATAAGCTCGTCATTCCGCTACGTGTTAGCGGCTAAGAGATATCGCGGTGGTATAGCTATAAATTGTTGATATCTTTTTTATATCACATTTTTAACTTACAATAGTTAGCCAGCGTTCCTTACATTAACCAAATCTTTCAAATTCTGCACTCACCACTACCTATAACTCACTTTCACGCAATATTGATCGTTCTTAAAAAGCAATCTAACATTTTTTATTCCTTGATTGCGAAGCTTTGATGCAGCTGATTTAGCAGCCTGAGCACTTTTAAAAAATGCAACATATCCCTTACTTTCTGCACTGTCTTGTTTCGGATGACGTTTCTGCATTTCTTTTTCATATTGCTTTCTGTAATGAGGAGTATTTTGTATCAATTGTTCTGACATCTTTCTTAGGTATTGAACTTTTACTTTTGCAAGCCCAGATTTATGAAATCCTAAGACTTGAGCTGCTTTTTCTGATAAGTCTATTATTCTGCCTTCAATAAAAGGCCCTCTATCGTTAACCCTTGTAACAAGCTTTCTTCCATTTTCTAAATTAGTGACAAGAACAAAGCAGGGTAAGGGCAAAGTCTTATGCGCTGCAGAGATCAAGTGACGGTTAAACGCTTCACCATTTGCTGTAAGTGTGCCATGATCTTCTATTCCATACCACGATGCTATCCCTATCTCTTCATAGTGTTTACAGTTTTTTGGATAATAAGTTATACCATTTATTGTGTAGCTGCTGCCAATTTTATAATGACCTGCAGTACAGTTAAACCTGTTGCTAAAACTGCAGCTACTTATCAAAACAAATATTAGACATAGAAAGGTTAGGTTTTTTATCATTGTATTCGGTAAGAGGGTTCGATACTATGAGGATTTTAAATTATACTATAATAAATTTAGTAATGAGTAAACATCTACTGCTAAATATTAACAAAACTCAAAAAGGAATAATACATATTATTGGTATAGGTGGAATCGGAATGAGTGCCATTGCTGAAATTCTTCACAATTCCAATTACAAAGTTCAAGGTAGTGATGCACAATCAAACGACAATATAAATAGGTTACAAAAGCTGGGTATAGAGGTTTATATTGGTCACAATGCTGATAATATAAGCCAAGCTCAAATAGTTGTACATTCTTCTGCGATAGAATCTGATAATGTGGAGTTAATTGCGGCAAAAAATAACAATAAAACCATTTTGCATAGATCAGACATACTTGCTGAACTTTTAAGAGATAAATATGTGATAGCGGTTTCAGGTTCGAGCGGTAAGACAACGACAACAGCAATGATTGCTTCCATTTTTGATCATTCTAATATCGATGCAACTGTAATTGTGGGAGGAATACTAAATTCGTATCAGAGTAATTCAAGACTTGGAAAGAGTGACATTTTTTTAATCGAAGCTGATGAGTCTGATGGAACCATGCTAAAAATTCCTGCAAATATTGCTGTCATAACGAGTATTAACGACGATCATATGGATCATTATGGTACATTCGACGATATTAAAAATGCGTTTTCTCAGTTTATAAGCAAAGCAGATTTTGCAGTTTTGCCTGATTCTGTAGGCATTAATTATGATGCAAGTAACTCTATGATGTTTGGGTTTGAGAGTGGTAACATTAGAGCCAGCAACATCGAACAACATAATAACAGCATGGAATTTGATGTGTTGATTGACAATAACCACAGAATAAAAAACATAGTACTATCAAAAGCAATAGGAATGCATAAGGTCAGCAACGCCTTGGCTGCAATATCAGTTGCGATAAAGCTCGGGATTAGCAATGCAGAGATTAAAAAAGGCCTTTTGGAATTCCAAGGAGTAGCAAGAAGATTCTCTTTGATTGCCAATATTAAAGGCGTTAAGTTAATTGAGGATTATGCCCATCATCCAAATGAAATATATGCAACTTTAACGGCTGCACGTTCGATTACTAAAGGAAAAGTAATAGGAATTATCGAACCACTTCGTTTTGCTCGCATTCGTAATTTTTTTGATGAATTCATACGAATTTTCATGATGTTTGATTATGTCATCCTCACTCCTGTTCATCCTCCAGAAGATAAGCCCATTCCTGGTTGTGGAATTGATGATATACAGAAAGCTCTAGTCAGTAATAACACAAAAATTATGAATGATGCTTTGCTCATTTCACATTTTATTAGTGATTCGACAAGTCCAGGTGATATAGTATTATTTATTGGTGCTGGTAGTAATATAGCTAAATTGGCAAAAGAAACTGCAGCACTTATTGCAGAAGTTAAGGTTTAATGCGATGAATAAGATAATCAACAACGTATTTGCAAGAGAAATTTTAGATAGCAGAGGTTATCCCACTGTTGAGGTGGAAATTGAACTCTGTGATGGAGCAATAGGCAGGGCATCTGTACCTTCTGGAGCTTCAACCGGTAAACTGGAAGCCTTGGAACTCAGAGACCAATATGAGAAAAGGTATTGTGGTAAGGGAGTGCTGAAAGCTGTTCAAGCTGTAAATGGAGTGATAACAGATAAAATCATTGGAATGAATGCAGCGGACCAAAATGCAATTGATAAAGCATTAATTGAACTGGATGGAACAAAAAACAAATCAAAACTTGGAGCAAATGCAACTTTGGGTGTGTCTCTTGCAGTTGCAAAAGCAGCAGCAAACAGTTTCAAAATGCCGCTATATAGATATTTGGGAGGAAAGCAGACGAGTGTTATGCCGGTTCCACTCATTAACATAATTAATGGTGGAGTACATGCAGACAATAAGCTCGATTTCCAAGAATTCATGATTCTTCCGGTCGGTGCTGAGACTTTCAGCGAAGCGATTAGAATATCTGCGGAGGTGTTCCACAACTTACGTAGCATTCTTAAGAAAAAAGGTTATAGCACAAACGTAGGAGATGAAGGTGGTTTTGCACCAAATATTGAAAGCACTGAAGAAGCACTTGATTTGATCATATACGCTATAGAATCAGCAGGTTATTCAGCGCAAAGTGATTTTGCACTAGGCCTTGATGTTGCTTCATCTACTTTTTATGAAGATGGAATTTACGAATTTGAAAGTAAGGGACTTACTTCAAAAGAATTGACTGAATACTATTGTGACCTTGTGGAAAAATATCCAATAATTTCTATAGAAGATGCAATGAGTGAAGACGACTATGAAGGTTGGAAATTACTTACTGCAAAATTGGGGAGTAAAATTCAATTGGTTGGGGATGATTTATTTGTTACAAATTGTGAACTAATAGGCAAAGGAATAGAAGAAAAAATGGCAAATGCTGTACTGATCAAGCCAAATCAAATAGGGACGTTAACAGAAACTTTTGCTGCAATTGAAATGGCAAAATCAAATGGCTACAAAGCTGTGATTTCTCACCGCTCAGGTGAAACAGAAGACACAACAATATCTCATATAGCAGTTGCATCAAATTGCGGGCAAATAAAAACCGGATCGCTATCGCGTTCTGATAGGCTTGCGAAGTATAACGAGCTAATCAGAATAGAAAGCACATTAGGAAAGGATGCTAAATATTATCGTGGGTTAGCATGGGTTTTATAGACGAAGTAAAATTGTGTTTAAAAGCCGGTGACGGTGGTGATGGCTGTGCAAGTTTTCGTCGAGAAAAGTTCGTTGAATTTGGTGGTCCAAATGGTGGTAATGGAGGAAAGGGTGGAAACATAGTTTTCATCAGCGACGCTAATCTCAACACTTTGCTTCATTTTCGTTATAGAAGACACATTAAAGCAGATAGTGGAAAAAATGGTGCAGGCAGGGATAGATCTGGCACAGCAGGGAAAGACGTTATACTTAAAGTTCCAGTCGGTGCACAAATAATTGATGAAGAAAGTGAAGAGATAATAGTAGACCTTGACAAGCCTGGTATGGAATTTCAAGTAGCACAGGGTGGAAAAGGTGGACTTGGAAATACTAATTTTAAATCTTCTACTAATAAGGCACCAAGACATTTTACTTACGGTCAGCCTGGCGAAGAAAAACATGTATTATTAAAACTAAAAGTTTTATCAGATGTTGGAATTATTGGCATGCCAAACGCAGGTAAATCAAAATTTTTGACTCGCTGCTCAAATTCCGATACAAAAGTAGGCGATTATCCATTTACCACCGTAAGACCCCACTTAGGTGTGACAAAAGTGGATGATAGCGAAGTTGTAATAGCAGATATTCCTGGAATAATTACTGATGCTCACCTTGGAGTTGGGCTCGGGCATAAATTTTTAAAGCACATAGAAAGGTGTAAAATTTTACTTCATTTAATCGATGTAACTCATGGTGACGTTGTTTCGGCTTATAGTTGTATCCATAATGAATTGGAACTTTACAATAGTGATCTTGTTGAAAAAGAAGAGATTGTAGTACTGAACAAATGCGACTTATTGAGGGAAGCAGAAATTCTGGAAAAGAAGAATCACCTAGCTAATTATCTCAATAAAGAAGTGCTGTGCTTATCAATTAATGGTGATTTACAGCCTATTTTAAGATTATTAAGTGAAAAATTGAAAAAGAGTAATTCTAAGGAAATCGATGTATATGATCCTTTTAAAGCGTAAATTTTCTATTTATGGATGTACAAGAATGGTAGCGTGCAACCAGAACTAATCGTACAGCTGTGCAAACATCGTGATTTGAGTCCACCAGAAGGGTGTCATCCCAGTCTGGGATCCAGGAATTTTATTAAGTTGGTAAGCATAAAAGTAGCCGTTTTATGTTAAAATACAACGTTTTGATGATTATGAAAAGGCTGGATTCCAGACTGGAATGACACCATCATAAAGTGAATCAGTGTCAGCTACTTGCATCTACCATGCAAGTTATAGCTCTTTTTACAATAATCCGAACAGACCGTAATATGCTACTGGCCTGCTATAGCCATAAACACATATCTTATCGCATTCGGACTATTATAAGAAAGGCTATACCTGAAAATTGCAATGTTCGTACACTTGACTACTTGGATCTAGTATGATTTAATTAACCAAGAAGTAGGCATGAAAAAATTATGTAGTAAACCAGTTTGCATAACACCAGGAGGAAAATATGGATAGAAAGACGAGAATAGAATCAGACAGCTTAGGGGAAGTAAAAGTACCAAGTGAACATTACTGGGGAGCGCAGACTCAGCGTTCTTTAGAAAATTTTAAGATTGGCACAGAAAAAATGCCAGAGCCTCTGATTAAAGCATTAGCAATAGTAAAACTTGCAGCAGCGCGTGTTAATATGAAACATGGTGTTATAGATGATAGGGTAGGGGACGCAATTTGCACAGCCGCGAGGGAAGTAATAGATGGCAAATTTAATAATGAATTTCCGCTTGTTGTTTGGCAAACCGGATCCGGAACGCAGACTAATATGAATATGAATGAAGTGATCAGCAATCGTGCAATAGAGATTTTAGGTGGTAATTTGGGTAGTAAATCTCCAATACATCCAAATGATCATGTGAATTATGGTCAGTCGTCAAATGACACCTTTCCAACAGCAATGCATATAGCAGCAGCAGAGCAAATAAACTGCTTGCTTATTCCAAATCTTGAAAAATTGCATAAGGTGCTGGATAATAAGGTTCAGGAATTTAAAGATATAATAAAAGTAGGACGTACTCATCTGCAAGATGCAACGCCCCTAACACTAGGACAGGAGTTCTCTGGCTATGCAGTCCAGATTAAAAAGGGGATAGAGAGAGTAAAATCAACTTTAAGTGATATATATGAGCTTGCACAAGGTGGCACTGCAGTTGGCACGGGACTCAATACTAAAAAGGGTTTTGCTGAAGATTTTTCAAGCCAAGTTGCAGAAATTACTAACCTTCCATTTACTTCAGCAGGCAATAAATTTGAAGCGCTAGCAGCAAATGATGCTTTAGTTGAGCTCAGTGGAACACTCAATACAGTAGCAGTCAGTTTAATGAAAATTGCAAATGATATAAGGTTGCTTGGTTCTGGTCCAAGATGCGGAATTGGGGAAATAATGTTACCGGAAAATGAGCCTGGTTCTTCAATTATGCCAGGTAAAGTGAATCCAACTCAGTGTGAAGCGGTGACTATGGTATGCACTCAAGTTATGGGAAATCATGTTGCTGTAACCATTAGTGGTTCAAACGGTCATTTTGAATTGAATGTGTTTAAGCCAGTGATAATTTACAATGTTTTGCAGTCTATAAGACTTTTAGCTGACGCAAGTTTAAATTTTACAGAAAAATGTGTAGTTGGTATTAAAGCAAATGAAGAGAGGATAAAAGATTTACTGAATCAGTCGTTGATGTTGGTCACTATATTAAATACGCATATAGGGTACGACAATGCAGCAAAAATAGCGAAGCTTGCTTATAAAGAAAATATCACTCTAAAAGAAGCAGCAGCAAAACTTCAACTGCTCACTGAGGAAGAGTTTGAAAGGATAGTGAAACCAGAAGAAATGGTAAATTATTTGTAACCGCTCACACTTAATTCTTCAATCTCACTAATAGAAAGGCCAGTAAACTTGACAATAGTGTTAACATCAACATTATTATAGCTCTTTTTACAATAATCCGAACAGACCGTAATATGCTACTGGCCTGCTATAGCCATAAACACATATCTTATCGCATTCGGACTATTATAAGAAAGGCTATATCTTGCTTTGTCTACCTTATTTTGCCGCTCCCCTGAACGGATACGATTTAAGACATAAGATCCTTTTTCATAGCTATACTACGTTATCCAGCGTCTGGGCACTGGTTTCTTGGTACTTATTCCGCAATAATTTTTTTTCCTTCAATAAACTTTGCAGTTCGCCTTTTTCGTACATCTCGCGAGTGATGTCGCAACCACCAATAAACTCTTCCTTTATATATAATTGTGGAATTGTTGGCCAATCAGAAAACTTTTTTATAGATTCACGTATTTCATCATTCTCCAACACGTTAATATACTTAAACTTCACGTTCAATTTTTTTAGGATTGACACGACGAGTCCAGAGAATCCGCATTGAGGAAAATCAGAAGTGCCTTTCATATACAATACCACATCATTTTCTGTTATATCTTTTTTTATTTGTTCAAAATTGCTCATAAATTCACCTTATTTTTAAGTATTAGTTTCCAGTTGCAAGGCGTGTATAGACTGACCTTCCAGAGCTTTATATACCATTTTATGCTGTTCTATTTTTGTCTTTCCAAGAAAACACTTGGAGTTTATTTTTAAATGATAATGGTCATCATCTCCAGCAAGATCATGAATCTTTATATCAGCGTCGGGGAACGATTGTTTGATGATCCTCTCTAATTCGTGAATTGCAATAGTCATTGATTTGCTTTAAATTACAATACTTTCATTATAAATCTAAAACGATTGAGCGCAATAAAAAGTTGCTATCATAAAAAATAGAAGCATACTATAATAATGGAATGACAAGTTATGCAGGGAGGCTTTGTGGTGGGCGAAAGATTTAAATTCACATATCTTTGGTTTTGCTAACTTTTTCATTTAGGTGCTTATCTTACGATGATAAAATAAATAACTTAGAGAATGTTTACATCAAAGCTAACTATTTTGGAGCATTCTTCAATGCAATAGGTTCTCTAGAAGGAAAAGAAGATGCAGGTGACAATATAACAGAGGGGGTTTTTAGTTTTAATAAGAAGGAGCGAATTGAAGCTGGATACAGTCCTAAATATGTTCCAGGGTTTGCCGGTAGTGCTGCAATAGGGTATTTATTCAAAAATATGAGAGTTGAGTTTGAAGGCTTATATTCTCAGACTAACTTATATGATGAAGATTATTCAGATAAGAAAAAAGCAAGATATATTGAACTTCGTCGTCACAATGATGCGTCTACTGGAGCGGAATGCAATTCACCTTGGAGAAGTGGAAAGGTTGATATTCACATTCAAGAAAATTGTAGTGTTGAAGCAGAGTTCAGAGCTGCATTTAAGATGAAAAATGAAGGTTTTAATAACTTAGCTGGAATGGTCAATGTATATCGTGATTTTAATATAGTAAAAATACCATTCACCCCATATGTTGGTATTGGTGCAGGTGTAACTAGGGTTAAATTTCTAGGAAAAACCAGATATGCCTTGGCTTACCAAGCAAAACTTGGTATCAATCACCAACTTACAGCACAAACTCAAGCATTTGCTGGTTTACGCTATTTTGGTATCCTTGATAACCAATTTAAAGATATTGTACCAGGAATAAAGATACTAGCTGGTGAAGGATATATTCCTGCCGGTGGAGGAAGTAAAGTTGATGAAACTGCACGTGTTGAATCAACAACTGCAACCATTACCAATAGGTTTGGCATATATGGCTTAGAGTTTGGGTTGGTTTATCACTTTTATAGCTCTTTTTACAATAATCCGAACAGACCGTAATATGCTACTGGCCTGCTATAGCCATAAACACATATCTTATCGCATTCGGACTATTATAAGAAAGGCTATAACTTTATCCAATAAATTACATATGTGAAGATAGTAAATTCAGCGTACTGAGAACATTAGAAAGACGAGATTTTAATTGATTTTCATATTTACTCCAATCTTGTATTGCCTTTCTTGCAACACCTGAATCAACTGCGGCTTTTGCAACAGCAGGAGCTACTATAGAAATTAATCTTGGGTCAAATGGAGTAGGTATTATATATTCACGTCCATAGCCCATTTTATGACCGCCATAGACTGCAGATATCTCACCTGGTACTGGCTCACGGGCAAGCTTTGCTATTGCATCTGCAGCTGCAATTTTCATTTCATCATTTATTGTTGTTGCATGTACATCAAGTGCCCCTCTAAATATATAAGGAAAACCCATTACGTTGTTGACTTGGTTGTTGTAATCTGACCTACCAGTTGCAATTATTGCATCTGGCCTCACAGATTTTGCAAACTCAGGCCTTACTTCTGGATCGGGATTGGCAAGAGCAAAAATAATCGGGTCTTTGCCCATACTCTTTAACATCTCTTCATTTAACACATCTTTTGCAGATAGTCCGATGAATACATCAGCGCCTTTTATTGTATCAAGTAGAGAACGTTCGGAAGTATCAATTGCATATTTTTCCTTCCACTCATTCATGTCCTCGTTTCTACCTTTGTATATTACTCCTTGCTTATCACACAGCACTATATTTTTAGCGCCCATGGACTTTAGTATTTCTAAACATGCAATACCGGCTGCTCCAGCACCATTCATAATGATCTTAACGTCCTCTAATTTCTTTCCGACAATATCAAGAGCATTTTCTATACTAGCTGCAACAACCACTGCAGTTCCATGCTGGTCATCATGGAACACTGGAATATCCATCAGTTCATTCAGACGTTTCTCTATTATAAAACAATCGGGAGATCTTATATCCTCTAAATTTATCCCCCCCCAACTTGGCCCAAGGTACCTTACTGCATTGATAAAATCTTCTATATTTTCTGTACCAACTTCTATATCAACTGCATCAATATCAGCAAAACGCTTAAATAAAACAGCTTTGCCTTCCATGACAGGTTTTGCAGCAAGAGGACCGATATTACCAAGTCCAAGCACTGCAGTGCCATTTGAAATGACAGCAACACAGTTGCTTTTTGCCGTATAATCATAAACAACCTCAGGATTTTTAGCTATTTCAAGGCACGGAGCTGCAACGCCAGGGGAATAAGCAAGTGACAAATCATACTGGGTAGATAAAGGTTTTGTTGGCATGATTGAAATTTTACCAGGTTTACCACCTCTACTGTGATAATTAAGTGCCTCTTGTTTTGTGGTACTATCTAAATCATCGTTCATCATTACATCCTTATATTTTAAGATTGTATTTTTTAAGTATATGGAGTTTTTATAAATGTTCAATTGTAAACTATTAGCTTGTGAACTCTGGTGTACTTCTGTATAAGTTTACCTACTACGTAGAATGGTATTACATGCTTAAGAAAAACGTGCCTAATTTGCTTACAATTTCTCGTGCGCTTGCAGTACCAGCAATAATATTAAGTTTTTATATAGAAAATAAATATGCAGGCCTGATAACAATATCAATCTTTGTGTTTGCGTGCATTACGGATTTTTTTGATGGTTACTTGGCGCGTGCGTGGAAAGTCCAATCAAAATTTGGCAAGCTATTTGATCCAATTGCTGATAAATTAATAGTGGTTTCAACGATAATTATGCTAGTTTATAAGCAGAAGATAAATGATTTTACAATAGTACCATCGATTATCATCATCTGTAGGGAGATATTAGTCTCGGGTTTGCGGGAGTTTTTGATAGCTACAAATGTTAGTCTACCTGTAAGCAAAGCTGGCAAAATTAAAACATTTTTGCAGATGGTTGCTGTAGTAGCGCTAATAATGAACGATTATTATATGATTCAATATACAGGTGCGATTTGTTTATGGGTTGCAGCTATTGTAACTGTGTGGTCAGGCTATAATTATATCCTAGCCGGCATCAAACAGATTGGTTAAATCTCCTAGGAAATAGTTAATAGACAAGAGTAGTTAATATCTTAGTGATATTGACTCAGAAAGCAAAAAGGTGTATAATTGTATTATAGCTCTTTTTACAATAATCCGAACAGACCGTAATATGCTACTGGCCTGCTATAGCCATAAACACATATCTTATCGCATTCGGACTATTATAAGAAAGGCTATAACTTACAACTAATTAGGTTAATATTATGAAAATACCTAGTGGCAAATTTTCTTCTACTAAAAAGGTTCCAGGAAAGAATAAGAAAAAAGAGATTTTGAACCATTAGAAGAGTTTTTTTGGGATTTTTGGCCAACAGTTGATAAAGAAGTCAAAAGAGAAAGGCTAGAACAAGAACTATTAGCACTAAAAAAAAGAGAGCTATATAGAAAATGTGCATCATTGGCAACAATGGTCCCATTTACATTGCTGATGGCGATTGAACTGGAAAAAACATATAGCGATCAGGTATTACTTGGCGTGATAAGTGGCGCGCTAAGCCACACTATATTACCTTTTACAGTCTTATCTCTTATTTGTACGCTATATTTAATTTACAATAATAGGAAGATAGCACAAAAAGAACGAGAGTTGGAGAATATTGAAAATGGAAAGGAAGTAAAGGAAAAAGAGCACAATATTTCTGATATAGGTCAGTGTTTGATCTATATTGAGGCTATAACAACTGCACTGGTTATTGTAGGTATGATAATGGGTGAAACATCTTCACTTGAAGCAGCAGAGGATGCAATTTTATTTCTTGCCAATGCAATTGCTTTTCTTGTAACTCTTGTTTCTTATATTGATAAGCATGAAAAAAATAAGAAAAAGGAAACAGAAAAGTCTGATCTTGATGAGAAATCTAGCAAGAAAACTAGCAATATATCTGTAGCCGGATTGGCGCTTGCTGGTTCTTCTGTATTTTTAATAAGAAGGATAATGTTAATAGCATTAGCATCGTCCTTAAATCCTGCTGTTGGACCTACTTTAGGCATGATAGGTATTGCAATTTTTATGGCTGTACAGGTCTTAACTATACATTCCTACAGTAAGACGCTGAAAGATCCAAAAGTGGAAGGACGAGGTGAATCAAGAAATGCAGGTAGTTCTGACCGTAGTTATAAAGAAGAAGGGCCGGCTATTGACTAAGAAATTTATTTATTTAAGTAATATTTAGGTCTATACTTTATTTTGATCGAAAAAAATCTTATGTATAAGACTTTAATCACGTGCTTTATTTTTCTAATTTGCTCCTTTACACAATCGTATGCGGATGATCTTGAAAAAACTGAAACTGAACTATATGAAGAAGCAGTTGAACTTTTTGACCAGAAAAAATATAAACAAGCTATTAGGCCATTTCATAAGATAGAGGATTTGTATCCTTTGTCTTATTGGGCAATGAAAGCGAAATTATTATCTGGAGTTTCTCACTATAATATGGGTAACTATAGCAGTGCTGCAAGTGATATGGATGATTATATATATGTTTATTCAAATGGTAAAGATTTACCATATGTATACTACTTAAGAGTATTATCTTATTACATGCAAATTAATAAAGTGCAACTTGGACAGCAAACTGCATATAAAACTTTAGAGCTAGCCACTGAGTACATTAATCTCTTTCCAGGCAGCGAATATGTAGACGAGATAAAGGAAAGAGCAAAATTAATCACAGAACATATATCAACAAAAGAGTATTCTATCGGTAAATTTTACCTGAGGCGTGGTGAATATTTAGCAGCAATTAAGCGTTTCCAGAATATGGCAAGCTATAAGGATTCTAAATATTTTTCTAAGTCTATTAACTATTTAGTAGCAGCCCATTCAGCTCTTGGCCTTGACTTAGAAGCTGAGCAGTATGAAAGTATGTTATTAGCAGAAAACCTGCAAGATGCCAAGCTGGAGGCTTGAAAATTTGCTTTAGCTTTTTCTATGCTTTTATATATAATTTAGATTTTTAACTATTTGAATATGGCTGGTCATTCACAATTTTCAAATATAAAACACCGGAAAGGTGCTCAGGATGCAAAGCGCTCTCAAAAATTTACGAAGCTGATTAGAGAAATAGCAGTTGCTGCAAAGCAAGGGCTACCCGAACTCAACCCGCGCCTTCGCTCTGCTATATTTGCTGCACGCAAGGAAAATCTACCAAAAGATAAAATAGAAACAGCAATAAAAAATGCAACTGGTAACGTTGCTGGAGAAAATTACGAGGAAATACAATATGAAGGTCATGGGCCTTCTGGCACTGCACTCATTGTCCATGCCTTGACTAATAACCGCAACCGTACTGCTTCTGAGGTACGTTACATCTTTTCTCGTAAAGGTGGAAATTTAGGAGAAACAGGAAGTGTTAGTTACCTTTTCGATCATGTAGGCTTAATCGTCTATAAAGCAGAGGGTGTGAATTTTGATGATTTATTCAGTCATGGAATCGAATTAGAAGTATTGAATGTTGAGGAAAATGACAAAGAAGGATTACACGTTATAACTTGTGAAATAAAAGATTTTGGTAAAGTACGCGATGCCTTTTATGCAAAATTCGGAGAACCAGAACTTGCTCGTCTTTCATGGCAGCCAAAAGATCTGATTGAAATTAGCGATAAAGAGTTGATTGATAAATTATCTGCATTGGTTGAAGAGCTAGAAGATAACGACGATGTACAGTATGTGGAAGGTAATTTTACTTTTGTTGATAAGCTATGAGGCTGGTAATATTTGTATTGCTTTGTATTTTACCAGCATATGCTACTGAAACATCAACAGGTCTTGCACAGCCATTCCAGCATGGAATCAGAAAAAAAAAAGCTACTTTGACGACAGAAAGTGATAGAAAGTTGTTATTCATATCCAGTACCATAAAATCTTCCTTTTTTGCCACGGAAGGGTTGGCGCCAAATACAGTGGTGAAATTGATCAACATATATAAAGATTTCGGTGTTGATTTTAAAAAAGACATTGTGCCGAAGAGTAAATTGGAGGTTCTTTTTGAGAGATTGCCTAATAATCAGAAGACTGAAGAAAAAATTTTATATGCTTCACTGACAATAAACAAGAAAGCTATTAGTTTATATCATTATAAATCGCAAGACGGCAAAGAAAGGTATTTTAATAAAGAAGGAATAAGCTTAAAAAATGGCGAAATTTTTGCAAATCCTTTAAATGGAGATTATCGCATATCCTCAAAATTTGGCAATAGAAAGCATCCTGTTCGCGGTAAAATTGCTTTTCACAAAGGAGTGGATTATGCAGCTAAACTTGGCACTCCCATATACGCTGCTGCAGAGGGTGTGATAGAATATATAGGAAAGAATGGTGGCTATGGAAATTACATCAAAATAAAACACAAAAATGAGTATTCAACCTGTTACGCGCATATAAGTAGATTTAGTGGCGATATAAAGTTAGGCTCTAAAGTAAAGCAGGGGCAGGTCATCGCCTACGTTGGTAGCACTGGTGTTGCAACAGGACCTCATTTACATTACGAAGTTATATATAACGGCAAACACATCGATCCGCTTACGATAGCGCATAAAACTGAAGTAAAATTGCCTGATCATGAATTAAGAGAGTTTAAACTATTTGTAAATAAGATAAATAAAACGATCAACAGAGAGGGTTCAAGTGAAAAAGAAGTTTAAAGACAATATGGATAAGAATACGATAAACGATAGAATTTGAGTCAAATTCGGGCTTTTCCTGTACTAATAGCGCTAGGATTAATTTTATCGCTGCTTTTTTTGGCATATGACAGCACAATTGCACTTGGAGTTGCTGCCGTTTCAATTTTGACTTTTCTTCAAGGATTTTTTATTAATGACCCTAATGAAGCAAGAGTGATAGAATTTTTTGGTCATTATATTGGAACTTATTTTAAGTCTGGAATATGTGTAACGCTTCCCTTTTCAAGCAAATATATAGTTTCCCTAAAATTTCAGAATATTAACACAGAAAAAATAAAAGTTAATGATGCAAATGGAAGTCCAATAGAGATTTCTGCAGTAATTGTTTGGAGAGTGAGCAGTCCTGCAAAGGCGTATTATAATGTTAACAACTATCACGAATTTGTTTTTGTACAAAGTGACTCAGTAATAAGAGAATTAGCAAGCAATTATCCGTATGATAGCGAAAGCGATGAGGAATCTTTACGTAAAAATTCTGATAAAATTTCAGATGAATTGCGGTCAATGTTACAACAAAGATTAGATATTGCAGGAATTGAGATTACAGAAGCAAGAATATCGCATTTGGCGTATTCGTCCGAGATTGCACAAGCAATGTTAAGGCGTCAACAAGCACATGCTATCACTTCGGCAAGAAGGCATATAGTGCAAAATGCAATAGGAATTGTCGAGGAAGTAATAGCTCATTTTGAAAAAAACAAAAGCTTACAATTAGATGGCAAGCAAAAGGTTCAATTGATAAATAATTTGTTGGTTGCCCTAATCTCTGAGCAAGATGCACAACCGACGATTAGTTTAGATAATAATTAGCATAGAAGCCGATTGGGTTTCATAAATGCAAGTCACTATTAATTTCTTGATTAATAGACTAAATGATGTTATAAATTACACGCATTAGGGGTGCTCTAGAAAAGCTGAGAGTACATAAAGTACAACCCTTTGAACCTGATATTGTTAAAGCAAGCGTAGGAAAATGTATGTATATAAATATTGAAGAATGCTTCGGCTTCATTGCGTTAATTGCATCTCTAATTGGATTATCACCTCAAGTATATAAAGCATATATCACTAAAGTTACTCGTGATGTATTGATGTTAATGTTAGTAAACTATCTTATTTGTTCATTGTCTTGGATTGGCTATGGTCTTTACCAGAGCTCAATTTTTGTGGTGCTTAGCAATATTGCTGGATTAGTGATTAGCATAATATCAATTATTCAAAAATGTTACTACGATGCAAAACCTGCACCATGATCATGTGCTGCACTGCAGTACACAACAACAATATCGTTCTATTGTAGTGCTAAATGGAAAAATACCGAGCTCATCGTTTTTTAAACGAGATATACCTATTATTGCTGTAGATGGAGGAGCAAACAAGCTTCTATCAATTGGCGTAAAACCTGATCTTGTAGTAGGAGATTTGGATAGCGTAAATCTGGATTTATGTGCTAATTTGAATACGATATATCTACCTGATCAAGATTATTGTGACTTTTCTAAAGCCATAGCCCATTTAAAGACAATGAAGTTACTGCCATCGATAATAACAGGTATTACTGGAGGAGCAATTGATCATATACTACAAAATATTAACGTTTTTCTAAGTACAGATAGTATCTTTTACACACCTTCACCTCCCATGGTAGGTTACACTTTACAAAAAGGTATTACCCATTTTTTTTCTTTGCCAAAAAATACTAAAATATCTTTGCTTGGTATACCCAAAGCTCAAATATCAACTAAAGGATTAAAATGGGAACTGCATCTTAGCAACCTTGCCTTTCCAGGAAAGAATTCTTGCTTTAATCGAAGCCTGAGCAATGAGGCATATATAGCCTTTCTTATAATAGTCCGAATGCGATAAGATATGTGTTTATGGCTATAGCAGGCCAGTAGCATATTACGGTCTGTTCGGATTATTGTAAAAAGAGCTATAAATTGTTCTGATAATAGGAATGGTCTTGTTGGAGTAGTCTACAAAAAGATATATCAGCTATCTTTTGACGCATTAAGGTAAACATTCGAATGTCAACAAAATAGCCATAGAATCTAAAAGCAGTAGTGATAAGTAATGCCATACCAAGATAAGCGCTTACAGGTAATAAAAGATTCTCAATTACATTACCTTCCTGATATTTTACAGCTGTATCTAGAATATTTTTTACTAAATACTTTCTAAAAGACAAATCAACAGCTACCACCAGGGCAACTAAAGACATTATAAGTACATTAAGTTTGAATTTATAGCCTTTCTTATAATAGTCCGAATGCGATAAGATATGTGTTTATGGCTATAGCAGGCCAGTAGCATATTACGGTCTGTTCGGATTATTGTAAAAAGGGCTATATAATGCTAGCTCCACTACGTTGACTTTTTTATTGAGAAATACAAGTAGTGAAAACCATAAATTTTTGTATATTTTTCCTGAGATGTCTCCAGCATCATGTAGTGCTGATGCTCGATTCAGAATAAGTAGCTTATATAAATCTCGCTTAGCCTCAGTAGTGTCGATCTCAGAAATATTTGTAGTTGTGTCTGTAATAAAGGCTAACCAGCTCTTGATAAGTTCTTCCATGTTTTTTGCTTTTACACTTTCCTGGTAGCCAAACAATGACAAGCATTCTCTCAGTACAGATTCTGTTATAGCTCTTTTTACAATAATCCGAACAGACCGTAATATGCTACTGGCCTGCTATAGCCATAAACACATATCTTATCGCATTCGGACTATTATAAGAAAGGCTATACTAAGCAGAAAAAAAGACAAAGAATCCCCGAGTTAGCTAGTCTTTTACTATCTCTGTCGAGTATTGGCATTTTTTGATGTCTTGTAACGCTTTATAAGCGCGTTCAGCTTATTTAGATAAAAATCTAGATGTAGATGAAGTTTTGTAAAGACATACAGTATCTATATACTGCAAAAAATTGAACATAAGACGCCGATACATTAAGTAATCCTTACCTTTTAATCTGCAGATTGGCGAAAGCAAATACAACAGCCTCAGTTTCATGATAAGGGGGCTGGCGGAGTTTGTCAAGAAAGTTTTTGTTTCTACTGAATGACAGTTGTGGCTTGGGAGGTAGTGCAAGAAGTCTATTGTATTACTGAATTATTAATAATTCAGTAATAGTGCCTGCTATGTAGCTAAAATTTTCCTTTAACTTAAGCTATATGTAGCTAAAATAACTTGGGTTTACCGACGATTTGACAAACGACAAATTCGTCATCCCGCTACTTGTTAGCGGGATCTAGAGATATCGCAGCGGTATGACCCTGACTTGCATTAGCTATGTATAATAAAGGGAATCTATGACAAAAGAATCATTGGTAAAAACTGATATAGTGAAAGTTGAAGACAAAAAGGCGGTAAGAAGCTTTTTTAAAATACTAGGTGGAGTGGCAGATGCTGTAAGATCGTGGATTGGTAACATCAGTCCTGATTTAAGCAACAGTCGCGATATCGATAGTTTAGTCTTGAAGATGAACGAGTGCTTAAATCCAAAGGGAGGGGAGGTTTCAGCACGTAAAAACGCTGTATCTCTTGGTAACTTGTACTTAAGCTTATCAGAGAAAGGTAAAATAAAATTTCTACAAACCCTGGCAGAAAAATTTAATCCGAATAAAGCGGAAATAGATGAGAAAATTAAAGAGTATAAGAAAAACCAAGATCCCGAGTTAAACTATAAATTTGAGCAGGATTTAATAAAAATTCTTGAATCACCACGTTCTAAAATATTGAAGCAATTTATTTCTTTACCAGAAGGCCTTAAGTTTATTGTTGATATGCGTTCTGATGTGCTTAAGCTAAAAAACCAACATAGAAGCTTGAATCCACTAGAGAACGAATTAAAAAATATACTCTATACTTGGGTTGATGTTGATCTACTCGATCTTCGTCAAATCACTTGGGATTCACCTGCATCATTGCTAGAAAAACTTATAAAATATGAAGCTGTGCATAAAATTTCCTCTTGGGGCGACCTAAAAAACAGACTAGATTCTGATCGTCTCTGTTTTGCTTTTTTTCATTACAAGATACCAAACGAACCTCTAATTTTTGTAGAGGTTGCATTGGTGGATAAGATTGCAGATAGCATTCAACACCTTTTAGATGAGTCAGTACCTTCAAATGATCCGAGTAATGCAAGCACTGCTATATTCTATTCAATATCAAACACTCAAGCAGGGTTATCTGGAATCAGCCTTGGTAATTTTTTGATCAAAAGGGTTGTAGAAAAGCTATCACAGGAGTTTAAAAGTATAAAAACATATGCAACTCTTTCTCCAATACCTGGCTTTACGAAATGGCTAAAAAACAATCTAAACCAAGATGTCACTTTATTGGGCAAACTAAATATAAAACAATCTAGTGCAGAAATTTTAGAAAGTGCAGAGCAATTAAAAACTAATGTTGAATGTACAAATGAAACTAAACAATACATGCTTAAACTATGTGCATATTATTTACTAAAAGTGAATAATAGTAATGGAAATACTTATGACCCGGTGGCGCATTTTCATTTAAGCAATGGCGCATCAATAAAACAATTAAACTGGATGGCGGATACTTCTGAAAAGGGTATTAGTCAGTCAGCCGGGATGATGGTAAATTATCTATATGAGTTGCCTAAAATAGATAATAATCATGAAAACTATATGGTTAATAAAGTGATTTCCTGCTCGAAAAAAGTGTCGTCTATGTTGAAGGAGTAAATAGTCTCTTAATAAAGGATTGCCCTCACAACACTTAAAATGTAAAATGGTTCTACTTAAGTAAAATAGCCATAAATGAACAACATAAGAAATTTTGCAATAATAGCGCATATAGACCACGGTAAGTCAACGCTTGCTGACCGTTTAATAGAGGAATGTAACGGCCTTGAAGCAAGAGAAATGACCAATCAAATACTCGATTCAATGGATATAGAACGCGAACGTGGGATTACAATTAAGGCACAGACGGTAAAACTCAATTATACGGCAAACGACGGTAATCAATATTGCCTAAATCTCATGGACACCCCAGGTCACGTTGACTTTTCTTACGAGGTAAGTCGAAGCTTAGCCGCATGTGAAGGTTCACTTTTAGTGGTAGATAGTAGCCAGGGCGTTGAAGCACAAACCCTTGCAAATGTATATAAAGCTATTGACAACAACCATGAAATAATAGTTGTGCTCAATAAAGTTGATCTTCCTGCTGCAGATCCAGAAGGGGTAAAACTCCAGGTTGAGGAAATAATCGGTATTGATGCAAGTGAGTCATTTTTAATATCAGCAAAAACTGGACTTGGAATAAAAGATGTACTGGAAGCAATAGTAGCAAAACTTCCAGCTCCTCAAGGTGATGTAAATGCTCCATTGCAAGCAATTTTGGTTGATAGTTGGTATGACACTTACTTAGGAGTAGTAATTTTAGTGCGAGTTAAAAATGGAGTGCTAAAAAAAGGCATGAGAATTGTTATGATGTCTAATAATGCTACATATCAAGTGGACAATATTGGTATTTTCACCCCTAAAAAAGTTATGACGAGTGAGCTTTCAGCGGGTGAAGTTGGTTTTATAACTGCTTCAATGAAGGAAGTAGCAGACTGCAAGGTAGGAGACACTATCACTGAGGAAAAGAGACCTTGTAGTGAAGCACTTCCTGGATTTAAAGAAGTGCATCCTGTGGTATTTTGTAGCATTTTTCCTCATAAAACGGATGATTTTAAATATCTAAGAGAAGCTCTAGAAAAGTTACATTTAAATGATGCAAGTTTTACCTTCGAAGCTGAAACTTCAAATGCACTAGGCTATGGATTTCGTTGTGGTTTTTTGGGAATGTTGCATCTTGAAGTTATTCAAGAAAGGCTCGAGAGAGAATTTGATTTAGACCTAACAGCAACTGCACCGAGTGTTATATATAGGGTTACAACACGAAGTGGTGAAGTTTTGAATATTCATAACCCAAGTGATATGCCAGATCCAACGAAAATTGAAATTGTGGAAGAACCATGGATTACCGCAACCATAATGGTCCCTGACCAATACTTGGGAGAGATTCTATCTCTATGTGAAGAAAGGAGGGGAGAACAGGAGGATTTATCTTACATTGGTAACACAACAACAGCATTGTTAAGATATAAATTACCACTGTCTGAAGTTGTTTTTGACTTTTATGATCGATTAAAATCAATTTCCAAAGGATATGCAAGTTTGGATTGGGAAATTTCCAGCTATCTGGTAAGCCAAATAGATAAATTAAGCTTTTTAATTAATGGAGAGCCCGTAGATGCACTGGCTTGTATCGTTCACAAAAGTAGGGCAGAAAAAAGGGGGCGTGAAATATGTGCACGCTTGAAGGATTTAATACCACGTCAGCAATATAAAATCGCGATTCAAGCGGCAGTGGGCGGAAAAATTATTGCCAGAGAAACGATTAACCCATACAGAAAAGATGTAACAGCTAAACTCTATGGCGGAGATGTAACGCGAAGAATGAAACTACTTGAAAAGCAAAAGAAGGGTAAAAAAAGGTTACATTCTATAGGGAACGTAAATATTCCACAGAATGCTTTTATTCAAGCCTTGAAGATAAGTGATTGATCTTAAAAGACTTCTTGTATAGTTTTTGGCAACAACCGTTAGAAACGAAAAAACTTACTTGACAAACTCTGCCAGCCCCCTTATCATGAAAGTGAAGCTATTTATTTATCTTCTCTGTACAGATTAAATGACAAAAAAACTCACGTGTCTGGCGTCTCATGTTTAATTTTTTGCACTATGTCCACCTTATGTCTTTATCAAACTTCTACCTACATAAGCTGAAACGCGCTTATAAAGCGTTTAAAACATAAAAAAACGCCAACTTAAAAAATGGATAGTGAATAACTAGCTACCCTAGGGTTTCTTTTGCCTTTTTTTTCATTTGGTAAATTTCTTAATGTTTATGGCTAAACGACAACCGTCATCCCGCTACTTGTTAGCGGCTGAGATACCGCGGCGGTATGACGCGTAGAACTGCTGTCATCCCAGTGCTTGACACTGGGATCCAGTTGAGCTATTTCAACAAAAATACTGCATTTGAGATGAACGTTCCAGACTTATTTATAAATATAACAATTATAGCTCTTTTTACAATAATCCGAACAGACCGTAATATGCTACTGGCCTGCTATAGCCATAAACACATATCTTATCGCATTCGGACTATTATAAGAAGGGCTATAAAGTCTGGATTCCAGCGTCAAGCACTGGAATAATATCGTTTACTATGTCTATATTACAATATTTGTGCAGTTGTGTGTCAACTACTTTTGTGGCACCGTTTGTTATTCAATCTTTATGCTAGTTTTACTAAAAATTATAGTATTTTAGGTATAGTTGCAATATCTAAATTTAAGGTATAGAGATGAACCCTAGGAAAGTTTTTAATATTCTTTTTATAGTATTATTTATTTCTTTTTCTCATGTTGGGAGTGCTGCCGCTGACACTAATACTGATACAACTGCTCAAGTATAGCCTTTCTTATAATAGTCCGAATGCGATAAGATATGTGTTTATGGCTATAGCAGGCCAGTAGCATATTACGGTCTGTTCGGATTATTGTAAAAAGAGCTATAATATGTAACATTATTGGCTACGTTTGGGGAATAGGCGGACCGCTTATGACCGTAGTGATAATAGGTGCAGCTTTGCTTGCGATATTTGGTAGAATGCCATGGCCAGCTCTTTTTGCACTCGGTATATTTTGTGCTGTATTTTTCGGTGCTAAAACTATCGTCATAAAAGTAATGGGTGGTATAGGCGGCACTGGAAATACTTCTTTGATGGACCAATGCGGAACAGGAGACACAAAAAAGAACTATTTTTTTCTAAAACAGACCTGATGCACGGCTTCAACTATATCTTCCACTTGCGGTAATGCTTTTTTTTCTAGATTTGCAGCGTAAGGTAAGGGGATGTCCTTGCCAGTTACACGTACAACTGGAGCATCAAGGTAGTCAAATCCTTGTTCCATAACAACGGCTGACAGCTCTGCTCCTATTCCTGCAAATGGCCATCCTTCTTCTACACTAACTAACCTATTAGTCTTCTGAATAGAGTTAATAACAGTTTGAGTGTCAAGTGGTCTTAAGGTTCTGAGGTCAATAACTTCAGCTTCTATACCTTTACTCGAAAGTAAATCTGCTGCATTTAAGGCATCCATTAATTTTAATGAAAAAGCAGTGATAGTTACATCCTTTCCTTCCCGTATAACAGCAGCTTTGCCTATCTCAAGTAGATAATCTTTGTTTGATAGCTCAGAGTCAGAAACTTCATGCTCATGTCCATAAGCTATTTCGTTTTCTAGAAATATTACCGGATTAGGGCCACGAATTGCAGCTTTAAGCAGACCTCTGCAATCGGAGGCAAAATAGGGTGCTATTACTTTTAACCCCGGTATATGCGAATACCAAGCTGCAAAGCATTGAGAATGTTGTGCAGCAACTCTTGCTGCAGCGCCATTTGGTCCACGAAATACTATAGGGCATCCAAGTTGTCCGCCTGACATATAATTTGTTTTTGCTGCGGAATTCACAATTTGGTCAATAGCTTGCATAGAAAAATTAAAAGTCATAAACTCGACTATTGGCTTTAATCCAGCAAATGCCGCTCCAACAGCAAGGCCAGCAAATCCATGTTCGCTAATAGGCGTATCAACTACTCTGTTTTCTCCAAACTCTTTCAGTAATCCTTTCGTTACTTTATAAGCACCATCATACTCTGCAACTTCTTCACCCATGATAAGCACATCAGAGTCGTTTTGCATTTCTTCTCTAATTGCTGTGCATAAAGCTTCTCTTACACTTAAGGTTGCCATTTATAAACTTTTATAGACTTTAACTAAAGTAACTATATCAGAATTACTGGGGGTAAGTAAAGTGTACAAATTAAGTTTTACAAACATCATGACCAACTCATTCCAAAAAAAAATCTTCTCACGCTTGCTGGTTTTGGTTGCTAAAAATGATTGTATTGCTTGTGTTTTTAATAATATATACTGCTAAGTTAATAATAATTCACTTGGGAATAACAGAAAAATACATGATAATTTGATATTTCAAATAGAATAAAATCCTTTTTATTGATACTGTCTTTTTTTGTAAAAAACATTCCTAACTTTTCCACCACTTTTTCTGGCTAAGGTCAGTATAACTTTTGCTTGAAATAACTGTTTATATGGTGCAATTTACAGCTTTTAGTTGCTAAAATTATAACTCTTAATTTAATAATTTTAATCCAATAAGCTTTCAGGTTAATAAAATTAAATTATTTGAGTAAATGCAATACCATGTCTTTATTTGTGGGTAATAATAAGAATAACGAAGGTTGGCTCAGCTACACTTCTATAATTTCAATTTTTATGTTTACCGTATAAAAGAAGTTTCTTCTGTCTGTGTCTCCCTGTTTGAAACCAACCTTATTCTCTCTCTTTCTTGTTCTGAACTTAACCCGCGAAGCGCGTGATCAAAATCTTTCTCACTAATCTTAGACCGTCTTTCCTCAACAGCACACATTTTTGCCTCATTTACTAATTGCTCTAACTTAGCCCCAGAATAGTCTTCAGT
Organism: Wolbachia endosymbiont (group A) of Scambus nigricans; assembly: GCF_947251485.1. Classification (NCBI taxonomy): domain Bacteria; kingdom Pseudomonadati; phylum Pseudomonadota; class Alphaproteobacteria; order Rickettsiales; family Anaplasmataceae; genus Wolbachia; species Wolbachia endosymbiont (group A) of Scambus nigricans. Next base: position 696,810 of record NZ_OX366356.1, on the reverse strand, counting down.
CTTTTCTGCAATGTTTCTAAGGTTTAACTCTTTATCGGCTTTTGTACCTCGCATATAAAGTTCCAATATCTTTTGTCTCGCTTCCATGCTTGGATTAGGGATAAGAACCTTCTGACCTAAACGTCCAGATCTAATAAGTGCTGGATCTATATCATCGATACGGTTAGTTGCACCAATTACTATTATATCTCTTCTGCTCTTAAATCCATCTATTTCAGTTAATAACTGTGTTAAACTCTCTCGAAAATGGTCAGCTGAGGTATTAGCGGTACTTCTTTTTTGAGCAACTACATCTATTTCATCTATAAAGACTATACAAGGAGCATGTTTTTTTGCTACTTTAAAAAGCTCGCGTACAGCATATGCACCATGACCAACATATACTCCAATAAGATCAGGGCCTGAGATGCTTATGAAATTCATATTTGATTCACCTGCAATTGCACGAGCGATAAGTGTTTTACCATTTCCAGGAGAGCCATGTAATATGTAACCTCTTAGTGAATTAATACTTTTATTTCCAAACATCTTGTGCATTTCTTCCGTCATTTGGTCACGGCAAATCATCTGCAACCTTTGTTTTAAGGGGTCATGAATTATAGCATCAGCAAATGTTGTTCTTTTATCATCTGAATTAGCTAATTCTATTGATATAGGCAGCTCTACTTCCTTTAGTTTGCTGAATATTTGATCATATATAAACCAAGCAATAAAAAAGAAAACGACAAGTAACACACAAGGCATAGCTTCACTAACATAATGTGCAGCTAACTCATACCCTTGACTGAGCAACATTGTATGCATATAGGCAAACAAAAAAGCGATAGAGACAATAGTTGCCACGCATAGTAAACAGATTGCAATTCTTTTTAGTAATTCTGAAATTTCAATTTTTTTCATCTTAATACCCTATACCAACTTCAAACTAAGAATAACTTTATCTAGCTTACCTATTTTAGCTTGATTAAAGCGTCCAGAAAAATTATCAAGTACGTACTTTAACTTATTAAATACTAAAAACAATATATCCCCATATTGTCACATACATCTTTAAAGTTTACCAAATTCATTTTCAAAAAACAAGATTTTATTATTAACCCGAATTCTGGATTAGATTTTAGGTAAATTATTGAAAGTCTTGAATTTTACTAAATTAATAACTAATCTTAAAATACTTACTACTTTATCGTAAATGCTAAAACAATAAGCTATTGATATTCTTCTTTTTTTAATCTCCAATCCAGAATTCGGGTTAAAAACGCTAACTTGTATCTTCAAGAAGTAAGACATAATAGCTCTAAAATGTCTTGCAAGGAAAGGTAAAGCTGAATGCTAACTTATGCCAGAAAGATACCGTCTTGTTTGCCTTTTTGAGTAGTATCATCTTATTTTTCCTGTAAATTCTGTTTATAACGCCTAAGATTTACGATATTTTAATCCCGGTAGAATATCTTATAAAATCAGATTATATGTTATACCTATGGAAATAGATAACTTTCAGCAATATTACAACCAAGAAGAAATGAAGACAGTAACATTAGCTCAAATTTATAAAGACTTGGTAATAAAGATATTCGATATAGCCACAAGCAAAATGTAAGCTACTATTAATGGTATTATGGAAATAGCACCAACGATACCACCTACTATACCTACTACCAGAGGTGACGGAGTAGTAAGGCTTAATATAATAAGTGGGAGAGATATAATTGATAGTATTATAGAAATTACACCTACTGTTTTCAGAAGAGATAGAAATCCTTTTGAATCTAAGTGTTCTTTTTCCCTTAAATAATATAAAGAAAATGCTTATACACATTATAGCACAAAGTATTACTGCTGCTATTTTTATTATAGCTGCTGCTATAAGTGCTGCTAAATAAGCTATATTCATTGCAATTATCACACACCATAATAAAAAAGTCAACTCCATATGTTTAGGTTGTAAAATCCCAAAAAGCAGCCAGAATAGAATAAGCAAACATTTACGAATTGAATTTAGTGCAAACAAGGGTGTTGATATCAACCATACTCTGCAGAATCGCAATATGGTATGACTACATGCTTTTTATTGATTTGATTAACATAATCAGCAGAGAGTTTTGTTTTGCAAAAGATGTCTACAGTAACATACTGCAATTATTTGGAATTGTAGGGCTAGGTGCAATTGTAAGGCCACTTGGTGCATTCATATTTGGTCACGTTGGTGACAGGTATGGAAGGAAGATAGCATTAATAATTACTATCTTGCTAATATCGATACCATCAAGTCTCATTGCATTTATTCCAAGTCACAATCAAGTAGGTATAATTTCTACTATATTGCTTCTTGCAATCCATATAACACAAGGAATTGCACTTGGTGGTGAACAAGGAAGTTCTGTTTATCTTATAGAGCATTTATCCAGTAGGAAAGAGAACTTAGGGATGTATTTTGGAATGATGGGTTTTGGTCGCTCCATTGGCGTCTTGCTTTCTGCGGTGATAGTAATTATCTGCAAAAAAACTACTGATTTTTGTACCTGGGGTTGGAGATTGCCATTTATTTTCTCAGCTATTTTAGGATTAATTAGCGCGTATAGCATATACACATTGGGAGAAACTCCAGCATATGAAAAAAATCGAAAACAAAGAAATTTACCTGATTTGCCAATAATAGAGCTTATAAAACGCCACAAGAGAGCTCTTATACTTGCTATTTTAATATCTGTACCTGTTAATGTTGCTGTTGGATTTACCATATTTCTTCGAACTCTCGCAAAGGAAATAGCATCAGTAGATGTTTATGTAACAACATATATCAACGAAATTGTATTGATTATAACCAGTGTATTAATGCCGATATCTTCAATAGCGTTTGGAATGTTGGCTGATAAAGTTGGAAAAGAGCGCACTGCAATCTTATTTATAGCAATTACAATGGCACTTTGTTGTCCTGCGTTATCTATTGCATATTACTATAAAAATTATCTTGTGATTGCGTTGAGCGTAATGGTTCTCTCTATAATAGAAAGGGGTATAGTTCCCATAGGAATAGTTGCATCTGAACTCTTTCCTACCAATGTTAGATTTAGTGGTGTGAGCTTATCACGCAATATCTCTTATGCGTTACATGGAGGATTTACTCCTATGGTTTGTATTTGGTTGACTGTAACATTTCCTCAAACAAACCTTGCTGCTGGGCTTTATATAGTCTTCTGCTTGTTGATCAGTGTGGTAGCAATATTGCAAATAAAACCGCAAGATAAGAAATTTGATTGGTCTTAGTTTTCTCTTAAGTGTGTATTCTCCTAAGTTGAAAAAAGGTGTGAAAAATGCGCTAATCTCGCTAAATGAGAAAATTTTATTGCGGAAAAATTAGAACGATCAAAAACACATGCCATGATAAACTTTTTTATGCGTAACACTAATTTCTTATTCTATTCGTCTAAAAAAACAGTATTTCCAACTGTAAATTTAAGTCTTTACAAGCGTCACAAATATAGTATGACGTAAGTTAGGCTTTATGGAGGGTATATGGCAACAAATACAGAAAATAATAATAGAATTAATATAGTATGTGAACAAGCAGGAAATGCTGTTCATTCAGATATTGCTTACTCAGAAAGAATACAAAAATCAGTAGAAAATGAAGCATTGTGTGATGCGTGGTCTGATTTTGAGTACTTTGAAGATGTGTTGAGAATAAAAAACAGCACCGATAGGGAAAACAGAATTAAGCAGCTTATCAAGGAAGATTTAGATATAAATGCTACAAAAAATGGCAAAACTATTCTAGACGTTGCTATAGAAAAAAAATGCTCATCAAAAGTTATAAGTTCATTAATAAGCAATGGCAGTAGGATTGATACTATAGATGCTAGCGATCGTACTGTACTGCATAGATCTGTTAGGAATGAAAATGGAAAAGTTGTTGAGTTGTTTTTAGAAGCTAATGAAAAAGAAGTGTCTCAGTACCTGGTAGCAAGGTTTTTGCCATTGTCTATGTTATATCAAAAAATAGAAGTAAATGCTAAGGATAATGATGGTTGTACTGCTTTGGATTATGCTCAATATGGCAGTGAAATGTATAGCTTGCTGCAAAAATATGGAGCACAACATAGTGAAAGGTTTTTATACTCACGCAACCTTAATATAGGGGAATTAGATTTAAATAAACTTGTTTCTGACCATAACTACTGCTTTGATGTGCTTACAAAAGCATTAGAGATTGAGGACAGATGCGAAAAGAAGAGGTTATAGATTGGTTGCTAAAAAATGGTGCTAACATTAATGTTAATAAAGGTGATCAAGCCCTACTGAGTGTTGCAGCTGAAAAAGGTGATGTTGAAAATGCTGTGCTATTGCTTGAAAGGGGAGCACATGAAGGAGTAAATTCTCAAGATGCTGAAGGAAGAACGTTATTACTAAATGCAATTATTCAAGATAAGTTGGGCCATGCAAAATATCTCATAAAACAAAGAGTTAACGTTAATATACCAGATAATAATGGAAATAGCTCACTACACTACGCTGTTGTCAATTTTATTAAGCAGCGCTTAATTGAATGTGATGAAACCTATACAGATAACGCTACTTTTTATGATTTTCTTAAGAATGGTGCAGATCTCTATATCAAAAATCATGATAACCTTACAGCATTTGAATATGCTTTTCACGCAAGAATAGCTCCTAGGGAAGCTGTTTATTTATTCAAGCTATATATAGAAAGAGGTGATCAGAGTGAAAACATGCAGTTAGTAAAAAATTTCAAATTGCCTTCTGGTGAAACACTATTGGAGTATTTTTTCAACAATAAATTATTTGATAGTGCTCAATCTTGTATAGATCTAGGAGCAAATGTTTCGCATAATGGGTCATCTTTACTGATACAAGCTCTTCAGAATCGAGATATAGAAGGTATCGGGTTTCTTTTACGAAACAGAGCAGACATTCCAAATAACGCAAACATTTCAAATAATAAGAAAAACTGTAAGTTGTATTTCCAAGTAGCGGTTGGATGTGTAGCGATGTTTTTGCTTGGTATGGGAGCTGCAGCCACGTTTACTCTAATTATAGCTCTTTTTACAATAATCCGAACAGACCGTAATATGCTACTGGCCTGCTATAGCCATAAACACATATCTTATCGCATTCGGACTATTATAAGAAAGGCTATAAAATGTCTCCGCTAGTGTTAGTAATAGTAGCTGTGACCTTCTTTTTGACTGCAATAGCATCTATGTCTCTGTTTGTATTATATAAAAAAGTAAAAGGGGAACGCAAACACGAGGTAATTGTTAATAATGCTGTATTTAATATAAGTCTAGAAGAAGCAGCTAATGATTTGTTTAGCGGGTTATCAACTATAGCAGAAAGAGGAGCAGAAGCAGGTGCACTATACCTGGAAGTAAAGGAAAAGACTGAAAGTGTAGCTAAAAAAATGACATCCAAAAAGGAATTAATTGAAGCAAGATTTCAAAATATACAAGAAAATTTCATTAATAAGTCAAGTAATTTTGAAGAACTTCAAGGTGCTAGAGATTCTAGTACTTTAAAGAAATTCTATGCTGCTGTTAAAGATGTTCTAAAGATACGCTCCAGCATTCCTATTTCCAATTTACATCTATTATCGCTTGTTTACCATTTATCATTGGAAGTATCATATGCTATTTTTCAGGCAATAACTGATCCAACTCTTAGAAGTACAATTTTAACTGCCATAAGTGAAAGAAAATTGCCTGAAGATAAGCAGTGGGCTAAGGTATTAAAAAATACAGTACCAAACTTAATAAGAAATCAAGAAGTTGTGCGGAATGTTATAGTACCAACTCTTACTGATATTTTAAAGAGCCTATCAGAATCAAGAGAAGAAAGAAAATTTATAATCTATACTCTGGTCTGCCTGAAAGAAGTGATTGATGAAGTTTATACGACATCGGTATAAGAGTCATTGTATAGGATATTAGGAGTAGAACTTGCAAATAGTCTAAATGGTATGGTACAGGCAATAAGTAACCTATTAGGCTGCTATGGACACGAAGAAGTAGAACGTGCAAGAACCGCAAATGAGTTAGATTACAGAGTAGGTAAACTTACACCTGAAGAAACGCAGCAATTCGTTATAAACTTAGGAGAAGAGAGAGTAGGATCTCTCAGGGAGTTTGAGGGTCGAGTTACAAATAAACAGTCAATTAGTAAATTGATAGATTATTGTTTGGACCCAAAACTGAATGATAGGGAAGCAGCCGCAACACTATTATAGCTCTTTTTACAATAATCCGAACAGACCGTAATATGCTACTGGCCTGCTATAGCCATAAACACATATCTTATCGCATTCGGACTATTATAAGAAAGGCTATAAATTATATACTCACATGTACTGAAGATGGTCGTTATTTGGCCGCTGAAGCTGGTACTAATAATAATTTATCTAGCAACTCTAATGTTGTACTTATTACGCACGTGGCAGCAAATCGATCTGCACAGTTAGACTAGAGTGGCTATATGGAAAAAAGTGAAGATAGTTTCAGAGATAAGCAAGCAAATGACAATTGATAGACTTAAACTATGTTCTCAATTTCTCAAAAAAATCCTTTAACAAAAAAGAGCATTCTGTTTCTAATATCCCACCATAAACTTCAGGTATATGGCTGCAAAATTGAAATATCTTAGCACCATTTTCAATTCCTCCACCTTTTGGATTATAAGCTCCAAAGTACAATCGTTTAATTCTGGCAAAGGAAATGGCTTGAGCACACATCGGACATGGTTCTAATGTTACGTACATATCAGCATCACAAAGCGTGGGAGTTGAAAATGCTTGTCTGATCGCTAACATCTCTGCATGTGCAGTTGGATCGCTGGATATATTGTGTGCAGAAGAAATGATATTGTCTCCACTCACTATTACAGCACCTATGGGCACCTCATCATTTTTTTGAGCGAGTTTGGCTTGCTCTATGGCAAGCTCCATATATTGATACTTAAACACTAGGCACTTATTTCTTATCAATTGCTGCTTTAACGAACGACACGAAAAGAGGATGAGGAGAAAACGGCTTTGATTGAAACTCTGGATGAAACTGCACACCAATAAACCACGAATGACTCTCTAACTCCACTGCCTCTATGCACGTTCCATCTTCTGATATGCCACTGCATAGCAGCCAATTTTTTTCCAAATCATCTTTATAATCTGAATTGATTATGTATCTATGTCTGTGTCTTTCTGAAATAGTAGTGTTACTATATGCATCCATCATTTTAGAGTTTGCATTTATATTACATTTGTATGCCCCAAGTCTCATGGTTCCACCAAGATCGTCATCTTGATCGCCAGCTAACTTAACGATTGGATGTTTACAGTTACGAAATTCTTCAGAGTGTACATCTTCAAGCTTAACAACATTACGAGCAAATTCAATAATTGCAAGCTGCATACCAAGGCAAATTCCGAAAAATGGGATATTATTTGTACGGGCATAATTTATTGCTAATATTTTACCCTCTACTCCGTCATCACCAAACCCCCCTGGAACAAGGATTGCATGAGAATTCTGTAATTTCTCTCCTATAAGTTTTTCATTTATAGGTTTTTCTTCCTTCTCTCTTGAGTTAACCCAATTTATCCTTACTTTGACTTTATTACTAATCGCACCATGATTTAATGCTTCAACTAGTGATTTATACGCATCAGGGAATTCGGTGTATTTTCCCACTATAGATACAGTAACTTCCTGTGTTGGGTGCCTTATGGAATGCACTATTTGATCCCATTCAGTCAAGCTTGGTTTTGGCTTACTTAAATGAAAGTGCTCCAAAATTTGCGTATCAAGCCCACATTGGCTATACAACACCGGTAACTCATATATATGACTCACATCAGGGGCAGGTATCACATTGGATAAAGAAACATTGCAAAGCTTAGCTATTTTCTCTCTTTGATTATCGAAAATTTCTTTCTCACTGCGGCATAATATAATATCTGGTTGTAACCCCGCGGAATTTAACTCTCGAACTGAATGCTGAGTTGGCTTTGTCTTTAATTCTTGCGCTGCGGTAAGATATGGTATTAAAGTTAAGTGAATAAGGATAACTCTTTGTTTTCCTAATGTGTAGTTAACTTGGCGTATAGCCTCCAAAAATGGTTGGCTTTCAATGTCACCTACAGTTCCACCTATTTCACATATTACAAAATCTAAACCTTCCGTACCATTAAAAATGAACGATTTGATCAAATCTGTTACATGAGGAATGACTTGCACAGTTTTGCCCAGATAATCACCACGCCTCTCTTTCTTCAATAACTCATGATATATCTTACCAGTTGTTATATTGTCATCTTTTGTTGCTTTAATTCCAGTAAAACGCTCATAATGCCCAAGATCCAAATCAGTTTCAGCACCATCTTCGGTAACAAATACTTCTCCGTGCTGAGTTGGGTTCATTGTCCCAGGATCAATGTTGAGATACGGGTCAAGTTTTCTGATACGGATCTTAAAACCATGAGCTTGAAGAAGAGCACCAACGCTTGAAGCGACTAAGCCTTTACCAAGCGACGATACAACTCCACCTGTAACAAAGATAAATTTAGCTTCCTTCATTAATTTTCAAATGGAACAGAAGTAGGTTCACTTTCTTGCTTTTTTTCTAATATAATTTTCTCTGCAATCGATTTTTTATGTACGTCTTTTGAATATAATCCTGACAATAGCAATGTGTTTATAATAAACAATCCAGCAACAATAGCCGTTATTCTGCTGAGCGGGTTTTCAGAAGATTTCACCGGAATCATCGAATTGACCCCCTGTTGTGTATTACTAAAACCACTTAACGAACTACTTCCAGGCGGCTGCAAGAGCACTAAAATTACTAACACAACAACCAATATTATTTGCAATATACTTAATACCGCTACTGACATTATAGATAGGGCTGAAAATAAAAATCTTAGCAGTACAAAGCACGTAAGTCAAGAACATCTGTCACCCAAGTAGTTTGAAATCTAAGTATGTATTTACTGCTTACCTTATTTTGATTAACATATGCATAAGACTTTGGGTTTAATATGTATCACATTTTAAAATACAAAGATTATGAACCAAAAATAGACGAAAGTGCTTTCATCGCAGGTGGTTCGCATATCATAGGCAAGGTTGAAATAGGAAGAGATGCAAGCATCTGGTTTAATTGTGTAATCAGAGGGGACGTTGGATCAATAAAAATAGGTAATGGAACAAATATTCAAGATGGAACGGTAATTCATGTGGATAGAAACCCAGGTGGTGACACAATTATTGGCAGCATGGTAACAGAGGGACATTTTTGTGTGTTGCACGCATGCACGGTGCATGATAAAGCGTTTATTGGTATGGGCTCTACCGTGATGGACCATGCAGTTGTGGAGTCTGAAGCTATGGTAGCTGCTGGCTCGCTAGTGACACATGGAAAAGTAATAAAAAGTGGGGAAATATGGGCTGGCAGGCCAGCAAAGTTCTTCAAAAAGATGTCGAATGAAGAAATTAAACATATTACACAATCAGCACAAAACTATATTATGCTAATGAAGGAATATAAAAACTGAAGTTCGTGTCAAGTAAAACACTTGACACGTACATTTCGGCTTAACCCTTGTTACTTCTTTTTCCCATCTCATTTACTTCTTGTGCTTTTGCCCCATCTACTTGAGTACTAGGTAATACTGCATATGTAATACCACCGGCTACGAGTGCAGATGCTACTGCTATACCAATCATTACTAACATCTCTAACTTAACTGTACGTTCAAGTGCAGTAAATGCTACCAATCCAACAGCAAGACCCATACCAACAGCAGTGGTGTACCGTGCTGCATTGCCTTGTTTTAGTTGTTGAATTTTTTTGTTTTCAGCTTCTAATTCTTTATTTTCCTTCTTTGGCTTGTGAACTTCTTTCTCTTTAGCTGTTAAGTCTGCCCTCAGCTTGTCAACTTCAGCATTTGGCTGTTGTTGTTTTAGTTGTGCTATTTCTTTCTCTCGATCTGCTAATTGTTGATCTAAGTCTGTAACTTCTTGTGTATTTTGTTGAGCTTTTAATGCTTTTGTTTCCTCGTCTTTCTCTTTTAACTTCTGCTTACTCAGTTGTAGTTTTTCACCTGCTGATTTTTTTTGTTTTCCTTTTTTTGACGTAGTAACACCTTCTTGCTCACTAATAAGACCTTTACTTGATGACGTGCTACTATTAAAATCAAGTCTTCGATCATCTTCATTTTCTGATGTTTCTTCTGCTGCTCTACCATCCAACACTGCTTTGGTTGCCTCAGTTGCCGTACCTTCAGTTTGTTCAGCAAGTACTTCAGGTGAAGAATTTTGATTTTTATTCGAGTCCAACATATTAAACCTCAATATATATAATTAAATTAACATTACACAATACCCTTAGAACCCAAGGTCAAGTAATATTTTTATCATAGCATAGAAAATTTATGTTCGCAAACAAAAAATTTTGGCGTAAAATTGCCGTATTTACTTAATTGTGCTATAGCTAAAGTAATTTAGGTTTACCGACCATCGTCATTCCGCTGCTTGTTAGCGGGATCTAGAGATACCGCGGAGGTATAACGTTGCTAGCTTAAGGTTTAAAATTGAGAAATATTTATGTTAAAAGAAAAATACGGCTTTAAAGAAGTTGAAGACAAATGCAACATATTATGGGAAGGTAGTAAAGTTTATAAATGGAATGGTGAAAAGGATAACACTTTCACTATAGACACACCTCCACCAACAATATCAGGAAAACTCCATATTGGCCATATATTTAGCTATTGCCACACGGACTTTATTGCAAGGTTTCAACGCATGCTGGGAAAAGATGTTTTCTATCCGATTGGGTTTGATGATAACGGGCTTCCCACCGAAAGATTGGTTGAACAAACCTATAAAACCCGTGCAAAAGAAGTTGGCAGAGAAAAATTTATAGAGATGTGCCATGAGGTTATTGAAAAATCAAAGCAAGAATTCAAGGAACTATTTAAATCGGTCGGCATTAGTTATGACTGGGATTTGGAATATCACACGATCAGCAAGGAAACTGTGACGCTTTCACAGATGTCGTTTATTGATCTATATAATAAAGGGTATGCATATAGAAAAATGCAGCCCATCCTTTGGGACCCGGTTGATAAAACAGCAATTGCGCAAGCAGAAATAGAAGATAAAGTTTTTGAGTCATCCTTAAACACGATAGTTTTCTCTACTCAAGAAAATGAGCAGATCAATATTGCAACTACGCGACCTGAACTACTTCCAGCATGCGTTGCAGTTTTTTGTCATCCAGAGGATACGCGCTACACTCATCTGATCGGAAAAACAGCGGTAGTGCCAATAACAGAGGAGAAAGTTCCAATAATAGCAGATGATAAGGTTAAAATAGATAAAGGCACCGGGCTTGTTATGTGTTGTACATTCGGTGATGAACTCGACATATATTGGCAGCAAAAGCATAATCTACCGATGAAAATTATCATCGATCAGGATGGAAGGATGGACCTAGATGATGTCATTCCAGTGCTTGACACTGGAATCCAGGAAAAAGAGCCAATGCCAGCGATGACAGAGGAAGATATCATGTCAGCGTATGGTCAGAAAAAAGAAGAATGGATCCCAGTGTCAGCTACTCGGATGACAGACGATATACTAAATGAAATAAATGGATTGAAAGTTACAGCAGCAAGAAAGAGGATGATCGAAATCCTAACTAAAAAAGGACTTTTGATAGAAAGCACTAGCATTTCTCATTCTGTTAAGTGCGCAGAAAGATCTGGTGCACCACTTGAGATATTACCTACTTATCAATGGTTTATCAAGATCTTAGAGCAAAAAGCTCAAGTATTAGATAAAGTAAAAGAATGCAATTGGCACCCAAGCAATATGCGTAAACGTATGGAAGTGTGGATAGAAGGGCTAAATTGGGACTGGTGCATCTCAAGGCAGCGCTATTTTGGTGTGCCATTTCCAGCGTGGTATTCTAAACGTAAGGGAGAAGAAGGTAAAATTATTCTAGCTGAAATAAAGGCCCTACCTATTGATCCACTCAAAGATTTGCCAAAAGGGTATAGCAAAGAAGAGATTATCCCAGATCAAGATGTAATGGATACCTGGGCCACAAGTTCAATTACTCCTCAACTAAGTGCACTAGCAGTAAACAGTGAGTTTAGCTTACCAAATCATCGCTATGATACGATATTTCCTGCAGATCTGCGCAGCCAGAGCCATGAGATAATAAGAACTTGGGCTTTTTATACTATTTTAAAGGCACATTATCATGCAAATTCTTTACCTTGGAAAAACATTATGATCAGCGGTTGGTGTTTAGCAGATGATAAGAAAAAGATGAGTAAATCAAAGGGTAACATCATTACTCCTCATGTAATACTTAAAACTTATGGAGCTGATGTAGTGCGCTATTGGGCAGCGAACTCAAGGCTTGGAGTTGATACAGTCTACTCTGAAAATACATTCAAAATTGGCAAGCGCCTCGTTACAAAACTTTGGAACGCTAGCAAGTTCGTTTCCATGTTCATGGAAAAGCATCAAGTGATGAGCATAAATTCTGCTCACGAGACAATGGATAAGTGGATATTGTCTAAGTTATACAAAGTTATAGAAAGAGCAACGAACAACCTATTACAATTTGAATACTGCGAAGCTTTGGGCGTAATAGAGGAATTTTTTTGGAAGGATTTTTGTGATAGTTACTTGGAGTTAGTAAAAAAACGTGCGTACGGAAGCAGTTTAAGTGCAAAACAAAGCTTGGCGTATGTACTGAATATTATTTTGCGGTTATTTGCACCTTTCTTGCCTTACATTACAGAAGAGATATACCACCAATTGTATAGTTATAATTCTGTACACAATCAAAGTAATTGGCCGAGCAAAGAAGAACTTATCTACGATAAATATTCAGAGGAAATGGGAGATAATGTTATTCAGATATTAAACATTATCAGAAAGATAAAGGCAGATAATAATGTATCAGTTAAGCATCTGATAAAAAAGTTGATGATAAAAGCAGATCTACGAGAGGACAAATTGAATCAATCCGCACAGGATGATTTGCAGGCAGTTTGCAATGCGGAAACGATAGAGTGGATGCAGTCTGAGCTTGAAACTGAAGACGAGAAATACATAGTGAATATAGATTTATATTGATTTTTATGTGAAATTAGTTTGACTTCCTTTAATTTGAGTATTACCATAACGATAGCTTTACTTATGAGGGAACGATAGTAGGAAATCTATATAATAAAAATAATGCACCATATCTTATAGCTGGTGCTTTTGCTACTTTGGCATTGCTTGCATCTGGGACACTCGCTGTTGCTCCTTATGTTGCATTCTTATCTCCAATTGCAGCCTTTAATGTAGCTCTTCCTGTTGCTTTGAGTTTATCTATACTTTCTATTTTGGTGCTTGCACTTTCATGTAAAATGATCAGCCAGAATAAAAAGCTTGATGCACAAAAAGCAGAACCTAATGAAAAAAATGGATTAGCTAAAGAGCAAGAAAATATAATACAAAGCTTAGAGCCTCAAATCAAAAAGCTAAAAGAGCTAAATAAGAGGCTTAGTAGTCAATACAATGAAATTGTAAAGCTAATTGGTAGTGCTGCAAAAAAAGATGAAGTGGAAGAGCTAATTAGTAGTTTCACGGCAAGATTAGATGAAATTTCAAAGCAAGCTAATAATGCTACAACAAAAGGTGAAATGGAAGAGCTAAATAAGAGGCTTAGCAATGAAATGGAAAAGCTAATTGGTAGTCTCATAACAAAAGAGGAATTAGAAGAAAGGCTTAGTAGTCTCATAAAGAAAGTTGAAGTAAAAGAAGAGCTGCGGATGAAGTTTTATGAAAAAGATGAAGAAAGAGGAAAGATAACATTTGATGATGTTATACTTCCAAACAATATAAAACAAAAGTTGATGATGATTTATGAACCAGATGCTCTAGAAAATGGAGAAGGATACATTTTGTATGGTCCACCAGGAACTGGTAAGACTATGACTGCTAAGGCGATTGCAAGTGAAACTAGATTCAAATCTGCATTTATAAGTGTTTCTGGATCTGATTTGCTTAATGTGTCAAATATAAATAAGGTTTTTGAGAAAGCAAAAAAAAACACTCCTTGTATAGTTTTTATAGATGAAATTGATAGCATTGGCAAAATACGCAGTGATAATAATGTAGAATCTTTAAATAATTTATTAGCTGAATTGGATGGATTTGAATCTAGAAAAGGTGTGACGGTGATTGCTGCAACTAATCACTTAGGTGTTTTAGATAGGGCACTTATTAGGGGAGGTAGTTTGTCCATACACATTAAGATTCCTACATTAGACACAGACACACGTAAAAAAATAATAAATGAGTATTTTTCACCAGCAAATCTGATTAGTTTATTAAAGGAAATAGAAGATTGTGGAAGTAAAGTACTTAACAATACTAAGATTGCGGTTATTTGTCGAAGTTTTAAGAAGACTCATAATATTAAAAAGGTGTCGAATAAGCAGACTAACGGGAAAATTGAAAATTCTATAGGAGAATCACAGCAATACATATCCAGACCATCACATAAGCTGAATGACGCTTTATGTGATTCTGGATATACCAGTATGTTCCACCCCGACCAACAGCTGCCACACATTTTGAGTACAGTTGTACACTGGATACATAAAACCTTAGCCATTTTTAGCTAGCAGACTGAAGATGGGAAGTTTGTTGTAGGTGCAGCACTATAATTCCTCCACAGATAAGAGAATTTTAATAAATATATACAAGACTGCTGAACGTGGGGGAGGAGGGGAGTAATGAGCAATTTGCTTAGTGAGGCTAACACATTTTATTTTATAGCTAGTTCCTTAGCTACTCTTACGTTACTTACATCTTTAGCGCTTATTGTAACTTCTAATGTGCCTCTTCCTCTAATTCTTGCTTTAGCTACATTATCTGTTTTGGTGCTTGCACTTTTATATAAAATAATTCGTAATAATAAGAACAAAGATTTACGTGATAAAAATGTAGAATTGGAAGCAAAAGTAAAAGGTCAGTTAGAACATAAGGAGGAGATGCTTTCTCTTGAACACCAAGAGTTACGTGATGAAAATACAAGATTGAATGAAAGAGTAGATTCTTTAGTGGAGGAATTGTATCAATGCAAATTAGAAAGTGAAAAGAATAAGTTATGTTTAAAGTCAGAATATGAAGATGAGTTACGCTTAAGATTGGAATATGAAGATGAATTAGAATTGGAATTAGAACATAAAAGTAGGGAAGCTTCTTCTCTGCATACTCAATTAACTATGTTAAGAAAAAAAGTAGAAGTAGAAGAAGTAAAACAATTAAAAACTTTAGAATCGGAAGAACAACATGAGAGCTCAGAAAGCGACATAAAAGAATTAGAGAAGAAGTTATGCCAGTCGGAAAAGGAAAAGAAAGAATTAGAAGGTAAAGTTAGTGATGAACGTCAAAAGCGCACTGATCTTGAAAGTAAAGTTGATAAATTGTGTACAAAGGAGAAAGAGTACTTATCTAAAATTAAGGAGCTGGAAAAGGAGTCATTATCTTTACAAAAAGAAGAGAAAGAATCTGATAACACATTAACAACAGTGAATGATGATCGCGATAATAAGGTGAAAGAATTAAACAGTTCACTTTTGAAGCAATCCTCTCAAATAGAACAACTTCAAAAAGTTTTATTGGAAAAGAAAAAAGAAGAAGTGCTTTTTTTGCAACGGATGATAGAATATGTAACAGATGGGGTAGAAAAATTAGTAAGGGAAAGTGAAGTGATCAGAGATGATGATAAAAAAGTAATATTACAAGTGATTCAAGCAACAAATTCTATGTTAGTAGAAGAAGCTGCAAAATATTTGCCAGGCGAAACGTCTGTTCCTTCATTTGTGGAAGATCCTGGATATACCAGTGTATGTTCTACCCCGACCAACAGCTGCCACACATTTTGAGTACAGTTGTACACTGGATACATAAAACCTTAGCCATTTTTAGCTAGCAGACTGAAGATGGGAAGTTTGTTGTAGGTGCAGCACTATAATTCCTCCACAGATAAGAGAATTTTAATAAATATATACAAGACTGCTGAACGTGGGGGGAGGAGGGGAGTAATGAGCAATTTGCTTAGTGAGGCTAACACATTTTATTTTATAGCTAGTTCCTTAGCTACTCTTACGTTACTTACATCTTTAGCGCTTATTGTAACTTCTAATGTGCCTCTTCCTCTAATTCTTGCTTTAGCTACATTATCTGTTTTGGTGCTTGCACTTTCGTATAAAATAATTAGTAATAATAAAAAAATAGAGGTTGAGAGAAATAAATTCGCTCAGAAAGAGCAAGAGTTGGAAAATAAAATAACTCTAGGAAAGGAAGCTGAAGAAGCTGCAAACAAAGAAGTGAAGATCAATTACATGAATTAACTAGAGAGAAGCAAAATTTAGACAAGAGAGCAAAAAAATTGAATCAGAAAGTAAATGAGTCAGAAGCTGAGAGAAAATCTTTTCTTAAAGAAAAAGAATCTTTAGAGAAAAAATTAGAAACAGCAAAGAATCGTACGTTTGAAATAGACAATGAATTGGACAAAACAAGAAAGGAAATAGGTAAGCTTAATGAGCAGGAAGAGAAATTAAAACTTGAAATCTCATGTTTGAAGAAACAGTTGGAAGAAAGAAGTAGATTTATTGCAAAGCTGAAGATGGAAGTGGATGATAATAAACATTTAGAGCTAGAGAATAAGGGGTTAAATGATAGAATAGAAACGTTACGTGAAGTACAAAAGGCACTACGTGAGGAAAAACATGAACTTAGTGAAAAAGTAGAGGCATTGAATAAGGAAAAAAATAAACTTTCTAAAGAAGTAGAGGAATTACGTGAAGAACAAGAAAGGCTGCATGCAAACTTAGGTAAGCTACAATGTAAAATTAAAGAGGTCAACAAAGAAAAGAAAAATTTATCTAAAGAATTAAAAGAGAAATTTGAAGAGTTAGATGAAGCAAATGGTTTAATTAAAAATCAATCTTTTGAGTTAGATGGGATAAGAAAAGATTGTAATAATGAAGTAAAAAGTTTAAGAAATTTACTTTTAGAACGAGACAGTCAAATAGAAGATTTTTTGAAAGAGAAAGAAAAACAAGTGAATTTTGCGCAACTGTTGATAAGATGCGTAACAGACAATATAGAAGAACCAATAAGAAATAATGATGGAAAAGCAATATTAGATACGATTCAAATATTAAAGTCTGCGTTACAAGGAGAAATTGCACGGCTTTTGCCAGACGAAACGCCTTCTTCTTCGCTGGAAGATCTTGGATATGAATCATTATTTGTCAGTCGCTCATCCACCCCGACCAAGTTGCCAAATTCACTATTGACAGAATCTTATGAACGCAGTCAGTTCAATCAGAGTGAAAGTATTTGCAAAACACAACAATGAGTCTTATTATAAGATAAATCATGCAAGATAATGAACCCAATAATATGCGCACTGGATACACAAGACTTAAATAAGGCTATTTCTCTAGCTAATGCTCTGCGTGGTAAAGTTGGCATGGTAAAGCTGGGATTAGAATTTTTTGCTGCTCAAGGTCTTTCTGGAGTGCAAGAAGTTGCAAAATGCAATGTACCAATTTTTTTAGATCTGAAATTGCATGACATTCCAAACACTGTAGCCAAAACAGTTGAAGTAATAAAAGTTCTGAACATTGAAATGTTAACTCTGCACATCAGCGGTGGAACAAAAATGCTTGAAGAAGCGCTAAGTGTAGTGCAAGGCACAAAAATAAAGCTGATTGGAGTGACAGTGCTAACTAGTATGAACAATGAGGATTTAAACGAGCTTGGAGTAGCAAGAGAGGCAAAATCACAGGTAATTTTGCTTGCAAAGCTTGCAAAAAAGATTGGACTCCATGGAATAGTCTGTTCTGCACTAGAAGCTCAAGAAGTGCGCCGAGAATGCGGTGAAGACTTTAAAATTATTACTCCAGGAATTCGTATAGATCCAGGTCATGACGACCAAAAAAGAACAGCAACACCAAAAGAAGCAATAAATTCAGGAGCTGATTATATCGTCATTGGCAGACCCATTACAAAAACTACAAGTAGTGCGGAGCTAATATTGAAATCCATGAAAGAATTTTAATATAATAACTTAATTTATAAAAATACTAACATATTAATTAGGAATAAGCATGAGTAATATCAATAGAATAATACGCGAAGTAATCAAGGAATTCCGCTCAAAATTACCAGATAAGGAAATAGAGAAATATTCTGGCAAATTGAATAAGCTACATATCTACCAGTGCAATAAGCATATAATAGAAAATAAGAAGCTATATCATTATACAATAAATGGGAAAACCCATGCTATGGGTCAGCATGGGCATAATTTTGTCAAGAGTTTAGAAGTTATCTTGAGGAATAAGCCACAAATTTCCTTAGAAGAGGTAATTGATTTTATGGAAAAATAATTAATTTTGGTATTGATAGTTGTTATGGAGCATTTGAGATGATATTTGAATCTCGCTCTGGTGTTACAATAGATGATGCAGTTATAGCTCTTTTTACAATAATCCGAACAGACCGTAATATGCTACTGGCCTGCTATAGCCATAAACACATATCTTATCGCATTCGGACTATTATAAGAAAGGCTATAATTTTGTAAAAGATAGCTTATCTAGTAAATTTTATAGATTCCATGGCAGTGGGATTTTCAAAGTAATATTAGAACTTAATCCAGAGAGCTCTCTTGAAGAGATAGAGAAACAATTTAGCAAAGTAGTAGATCCTTACTTTCTTAATGCTTGGAGTCGAGAAAGTGAAAGGGCTTTTGCTAAGATATGTAGGTTATGTAGAGAAGGACATGTGGAGAATATGCAGAAATTTGATTTTAGCAATTTTAATTTAGATCAAGATAGTGCTGGAGCATTAAGAGCACTGTTACAGTATTGTGTTGACGTTTCTAATCAAAAAGCTTTAGGTGATTCACATGAATTGCATAGAGAAGAGATGGAGGGGATATATAAGATGATAATTACGATTTAAATTTAGATAGTGATCATAATGATAGTATCTGGCATTGAAATTATACTACAATAATAAAATAACTGGATAAAAATTATCACCAAAAAAATTCAAAAAAGTGCTTGACATAAAAGAACGAACATTATATAGTGTCATTATCTTTTATTCTACCTCGCTTAATTTAATTACTGGATTAAGCTTACAGTACTAAGCGTGGCACAAAGTGCCACGCTATTTTTCGGTTTACATTTTCAACAGATAAAAAATGATGCCATTTCAGTGCCAAGCATATAACTGTACGGATATTCATTTTTAAAGGTAAATTGCACAACAGATGATGTCATTCCAGTGCTTGACACTGGAATCCAGAAATTTTGCTTATCACTGAGCTGATGAGCTAAAGGTATAGCCTTTCTTATAATAGTCCGAATGCGATAAGATATGTGTTTATGGCTATAGCAGGCCAGTAGCATATTACGGTCTGTTCGGATTATTGTAAAAAGAGCTATATAATAAAATAGAGCAAGTTAAAACTGAAAAATTAGATAGTGATTCAATAATGATGTTGTATTACTCTCTGGACGAATATTATTCCAAAAATGCGTCATTTTTGATGAACAGGAGTACGTTGAAGGATATCAGGCTGCTAAAATCTCAAACAGGTCAGTATCTCTGGCAACCAAGTCTGTCGCTTGAAGCTCCAGATACTTTAATGGGAATACCAGTATATCAATCTGCCGATATGCCACCAGCGCCAAACAATCAGCTACCAGTAATTGCGATGGCAGATTTCAAACAAGCTTATAAGATTGTAGATAACAGAGGAATGAGAATATTAAGAGACCCTTATACGAATAAACCTTATGTGAGGTTTTTTGTCACTAAGCGTGTCGGCGGAGAGGTTGTAAACACCAGTGCTATTAAATTGTTGAAAGTTGCGAGCAAGTACTAAAAACTTCCGCAGCATCATCTTTATAGCTGATCAAAGCAACACGTCATACCGCGATTCATTCCATAACTGTACGAACATTGTGATTTTGGCCCATCAGGAGGGTGTCATCCCAGTGCTTGACACATATAGCTAAACTGACTTAGATTTACCGACAGTTTGAAAAACAAAAATTCGTCATTCCGCTACTTGTTAGCGGAATCTATGCTGAGATATCGCGGCGGTATGACGTAGGAAAACCTTTCTTGGGTTAGCTATAGTTTGCTATATTATGTGATTTTATTTTTAGCATTGCTTCTTACATTATGTAATTTTGTTTTACATAATATACATTATGTAATTTTCGATGCTAAAATCTGTTATAGCTCTCAGTATGATATGAGTGATTCTCTTTTAATAATTATTTTTTAAATAGTTTGTTGGTTCATCAATTTCTTTAGGATTGATATCTACAATTATTTTTCCGTTTTTTAACAGAATAATCCGATCTGATATTTTTGTTAAAAAATCCAAATTGTGAGAAGCAATAATCATAGTAATACCCATATCTCTAACTGATTTTAATAGTTCCACAACGTCGACTATTGTTGCTACATCTAAACCAGACGTTGGCTCATCGCATAATAGAATCCTTGGATTCATCATTAAGCTTCTGGCAAGCGCAACCCGCTGTTTTTGCCCACCGGATAGATTACTAGGGTAATCATTTTTTTTAGAGGCAATACCCAAAGACTCAAGTAGTGAATCACTTTGATCCTGAGTTTTGTTTTTAAGTTTGGGAGCATATGTAAGATTTTCCCAGACAGTCATATGTGAGAAAAGTTGAAAATCCTGAAATACAAAACCAGTACTATCATTGCATTCAATGCTACCAGAATCTAAAACTTCGAGTTTTTGTATACAACGTAACAATGTTGATTTACCACTACCAGAAGGACCAGCAAGACCAACTATAGATTGCTCTATAATCAGGTTAATATTATTAAGTACTGGAATATTATTAAATAATTTACAAACATTATGCATTTTTATCATATATACCTTTCCGTTCAATCTTTTTGCCTATATATTCAATTAGTAATACAAGAGCGTAATAATAAGCCCCAGCAAGACAAAGTGGTATAAAATAAGTAAATTGTTCTGCTGCAAGCATTTGCGCAGAGCGCATAATATCAACACCACCAATAGTAGAGATTAATGCCGTTTCTTTAAGAAGTGCAATGATCTCATTTATCATTGCAGGAAGAATATTTTTAATAACTTGTGGTAATATAATATCTCTCCACATATAGAAACTAGGTATTTGTAAAGTTTTAGCTGCTTCAAACTGGTTTTTTGATATAGTTTCAATACCAGCTCGTAAAATCTCAGCAATATAAGCACAGCTATTTAGACCAAATGCTATAATGCCAGCACTAAATATGTTTAATTTAATTCCTGCAATGGTTGGGGTCATAAAATAAACAACACTTAACTGTAATATAAGGGGGGTGCCACGTATTACAGATATAATTCCATTAATTAATGGAATACAGATCTTATTATATCTGAGTACTGACAATAATCCCCCTAGACTCACACCTAAAAGCAGTCCTCCAATCAATAATTTTAAAGTAAAGGCAAGGCCTGTTCCAACAAACAAGAAATTAGAAATTAATTCTTGCATCAGTTATCTCCTAGCCATTTTTCTGCTATCTTTTGTATTACACCTTTACTTTCTAAACTTTTTAACGCCTCGTTTATTTTATCCTTTAAATTAGATCCTTTATTCACAGCAATAGAATAACCATTATCTGACTTAGCGATGGCTGACCATGATAGACCAGGATTTTTTTTGCTAAATACTTTACCTTGGAATCCATCGATTAGGACGCCATCAACATGACCAGACTTTAATGTTTCTACAGCTTGATTATTATTGTCCATAGCAATAATTTGAGCTGTTGTAGGAACATGCTCTTTTAGCCAAATTTCCATGACAGTTCCTAGTTGAACGGCTATCTTCTTGTGAGTTAAGTTGTTTATACCGGCTATGGGTTTATTTTTGTGATATAGAATACCAAATTCCCCTGTATAATAACTATTTGAAAAATCAAAATTTTTTTCACGCTCTTCTGTGCTACCAATAGTAGATATAGCAGCATCTACAGAATTACTTTGTAATGCTGCAAATATAGCACTAAACTGCATATCTTTAAACATTGCTTCTTTACCTAACTCTTTTGCTACTAATTGAGCAAGCTCAATGTCAAAGCCAGTAAATTTACCATTTTCATAATATTCAAAAGGTGGATAATCTGCAGAAATTGCAAATCTAATGATATTATCGTGTTTATTTTCCTTGCATCCTGTTAATAGAATACTTATCACTATAATAGCATTTAAAATATATTTTTTCATATTACTAATTTATATTCATATTTTATTCATCTTATGAATATAGACGTTAAAAATTGAATAGTCAAGAAATAATGAATATAATTTCAAATATACTTATTACATATTCAATATGAGGAAAATGCATAATGCATGACAACACACTAGGTGAACATATTTTAAATATTATTCAAAATCACGAAATTTTAGAGCAGAGCGATTTACAGACCTTGCTTAAAGAAAGAGGGCACAACATTCCTCAGGCTACTTTATCAAGAAAATTAAAAAAACTTAAAATTGCCAAAGTTGCTGGTATGTATAAAGTAATTGACATCAACCAATATCGATTACCATTAATACTTAATATGCAAATTTCGGATTTTGGTTTAATAGTACTACACACTCAACCAGGACAAGCTAGCAGCCTAGCTTACTTTCTAGATCAGAAGTATGTTATTTATTCATTAAATAATAGCAAAAACATAGGAATTATAGGAACTATAGCAGGTGATGATACAGTATTATTGATCATCAAAAGTAAGGCTGAACTTAACAAAGTATTACAATCAATTTATAAAACATTTCCATATTTAAGTCCTGAATAAGAATGTTGTAAGTTAAAAATGTGATATAAAGGAGATAAGAGGGATTTCTTTGTTTAAATCTTTGTCTTCTTTTTTTCAATATACCTACATATCAGAATGGACAATTCATATAGAATCAGCATAGGTATTGCAAGCCCTACTTGGCTTAATACATCAGGTGGAGTTAAGATTGCAGCGATAATAAAAATTACCACTATCGCAATTCTGCGTTTATTTGACAAACTTTGTGTAGTGAGTAACCCTACTCTCACCATTAATGTGAGTATTACTGGAATTTGAAATGCAGTGCCAAAAGCAAACATAAATTGGAGAACGAGGTCTAAATATTCCCTAACTGATGGCATAAACTCTATTGGTATACCGAAAGATTTCCCACTATGTTCAAAAGTGATGAAAAACTTCCAGGCTAAAGGAAATATATAGTAATAGACTACAGTAGCTCCCGTTACAAATAAAACCGGTGTTGCAATCAAGTATGGCAACAACACTGCCCTTTCACTTTTATATAACCCAGGTGCTAAGAACATATAAAATTGCCATGCAAACACAGGAAAAGAAAACAAAAGTGCGCTCATTATTGCAACTTGGAGATACACAAAAAATGCCTCTGTTAAGTCTGTGTAAATTAAAGAAAAACCTTCGCTACCTTTTGTTGCTTCTATTAAAGGTGCGAGTAAAAAACGGTATATATTTTCCTTAAAGTAATAACAAAAACCAAAAGCAACGCAAAAAAATAAAAAGCAAAAGATAACTCTTTTTCTGAGTTCCGCAAAGTGCTCATAAAATGAGGCGTATTTGCTTGAGTTCCAGTTCACACTTTACTATAGCTCAATAATGCTATGTCTAACATTCTCAGCGAAAAAGCCCACTCATTGTCATACCACGCTGCAACCCTGCATATATCACCTGTAACATATGTACCAGTTAAATCCACAATTGCACTATAAGGGTTATGCACAAAATCTATTGAGACTAAAGGTTCCTCGCATATAGAAAGTACATTTGACATTGGATAACCCTCTGTCATCCTAGTACCCTCTGATGTCATCCGAGTAGCTGACACTGGGATCCAGAAATTAGATTCCAGCGTCACGCGCTGGAATGACGTAGAGGAGAGAGCTGCATCCTTAAACATTTCATTGATTTCTTTAACGGTCGCTTTCTTATCAGTCGTAAATGTAAAATCAACCATAGAAACATTGCTAACCGGAACTCTGACGGCAGTGCCATCTAGCTTTCCCTTTAATTCAGGAATTACAGAACCGATTGTTTTTGCTGCCCCGGTTGTAGTTGGCACCATAGATAATCCGCAAGCCCTTGCTCTACGCAAATCTTTATGATTACCATCAAGAACATTTTGATCATTCGTGTAGGCATGTATAGTAGTCATAAAACCGCTTTTTATACCTAAACTAGAATGTAGGACTTTCACAATCAGAGCAAGGCAATTTGTAGTGCAAGAACCTGCTGATATCACTTTATGCTCTTTTTCGAGCATATCGTTATTCACACTATAAACTATAGTGACATCAGCATCCGGAACTGGAGCAGAGACAATTACTTTCTCTGCATTGTGCCTTATTGCTTCTTCACGTTTATTGAATGCACCAGTACATTCAAGTATTACATCAACATTCCAAGGAATATTTTCAGGGCTCCGTTCTCTATACAAAGAAAACTTTTTGCCATTTATAGAAATCCAATTTTGAGACTCATTAAAATCAATATCACCACTGAATTTGCCATGAACAGAATCATATTTAATCAAATGTGCATGCTGCTCAGCACCGAGCGATCCATTGATAGCTACAACTTCTATTTGCTCACTATACTTTTCTATTTCATAAATAGCACGCAATACACTTCTGCCTATTCTACCCAGACCATTAATTCCTACGCGAACCGTCATCTCTTCATTCAAAAAATTTAATTATAGAGGATATCACTTGATATTTCATTCTATTCTTTTGCTTTTCTATCGATATGAACATTATAGCAAGGAGACAGGGCTAAAAACTTGCTTGACAAACTCCGCCAGCCCCTTTATCACGGCAGTGAAGCTATTGTATTTGCTTTCGCCAATCTGCAGATTAAAAGGTAAGGATTACTTAATGTATCGGCGTCTTATGTTTAATTTTTTGCAGTATATAGATACTGTATGTCTTTACAAAACTTCATCTACATCTAGATTTTTATCTAAATAAGCTGAACGCGCTTATAAAGCGTTACAAGACATCAAAAAATGCCAATACTCGACAGAGATAGTAAAAGACTAGCTAACTCGGGGATTCTTTGTCTTTTTTTCTGCTTAGTAAATTTCTTAAACATTTGCAGCGTAGGTTAGTTGCAATTAAAAGCAGCTGAATTTCCCTTGTCAAGCGTTTAAAACATAAAAAACGCCAATATTTTAAAGCAGATAATAACCCCAGGGCTTCTTTTGCCTTTTTTTTATTTAGTAAATTTCTTAATGTTTATAGCTAAAAGAGCCCAAGAGAGGTCAGTGCCTCTGTGATGTCATTCCAGTGCTTGACACTGGAATCCAGCCTTTATTATGCAGCCACTTGGTTGAAATTAAGTCTTCTGGATCCCAGTGGGCTTTGTTGCATCGCTACTTATGAAAGGCTAACTATAGTTAGGATTATAAGCAACCTATTGAAAATCTTGTTTTTTTGCAATCAATCTGATCAAATTTAAGAATAGTAATTTGTTATTTATATTAATAAATTTAATTCTATTGAAAATAGCTAAAGCATTGAAATTCTTGAATTTTAGCCGGATTGGTAAATGGTAGTGAAATTTCTTTTACTCAAATTTAGGTATTCATTGACCGTTCTTGTTATAAATACCAGAATAATAAGCTACTGATATTCCCTATCTTTTTTATCTTTAATCCATCATAGCTAGCGATGCAACAAAGCCATCCCAGTGTCAAGCACTGGGATGACGAGAAAGGAGCACTGGAATGACATCATAGGGGCGCTGCCGTCATAAAGGAACCAGTTTCAGCTACTTTCATGACATCGTTGTAACATTGTACCATATTACAATTTAGCGTTTTTAGTAACTAAGAAAAGTGCTTCCCCCTTTTAGAGCACTGCATATAATAGAATTATATCGCAGTGCATTGCGAAACAAAATTCCCAATACTACAGGAGGCTTTATGAATAAGACATTTCTCTATTCACCATTGTCAATAAAAAGCATAGGAGAAAACGGTGTATTTTCTGGTTATGCTAGCGTTTTTAATATAGTTGATAAACAAAATGATCTGATATTGCCTGGAGCATTTAAGGAAAATTTAAACAGAAATAAAATAAAACTCCTTTGGCAGCATAATCCTGACGAACCTATAGGTAGTATCATAGATATTTACGAAAATGATGTTGGTCTATATATAATTGCACATTTACTTTTGGGTATTCAGAAAGCAGAAGAAGTGTATTTGATGCTCAAAACTGGGGCAATTAACGGACTTTCCATCGGCTATATACCTATAGAGTATGATGTTGATCATAAAAGTGGAGCTAGAGTGTTAAAACAAGTGGAATTATGGGAAGTCAGTTTGGTCACTTTTCCTGCAAACTTGGCTGCTCAGGTAATCAATGTGAAAAATCAGAACAATGAACAGGAAGTGTTAGCAAGAGCGATAGAAAAAGCAAATGCTGTACTTGCAGACATGTACATTTCTGCTTAAAGTGTATTAGGCGGGCAAAGACTTTACCATAATTTGACACCTGTGTTAGTATTTGTTTAACATTTATACTAATATATATAACTTTATTACTATTAAAATTTTCTGTAAATTAAAGTTAAAAAATAAGGTAATTTTATGCTAAATATTAATAATAAGGTTAATTATGAAATTAATATTAAGCGAAAGGAAAAAAAATACAGCTGGTCTACTGTATTTGCTTGGTTATATCTAAAAACGATTGGACGAACATTGCCCAAGAGATGGAATAGATGGGCAGAAAATATTTTGTACTACGATAAAACTACTGCAAACAATGAAGTTCAAACTGATGCTTTTAAGACAATAGATGGAAGTGTTCAAGTTGACTTAAAACCTGAAGTTGTAGAGAAAGAGAGCCAAAGTGTAGTGATAAACAAAGATGGAGGGGTTCAGACTGATGGAGTAGCATTGATAACAGAGGAAGATGATGAAGCATTAGAAGAACAGCTGGAGGGCATAATCAGGAATTAGAACTTGAACGTTTACAAAATGCTTCCTTAAAAGAAGAAAATAGAGAATTACGATCTGCAATTGAAGGACTTGAAAAGAGTTATAAGGGACTTACAGAAGATGCAGGCGAACGAGAAGAGGAACTAACCAAATACAAACAAGATAAAAAAGCAATGCAGGATAAAGTTGATGAACAACAGAAAACTATATTTGATCAATACATGATAATAAGAGAGCAAGGAGAAGAAATTGAAGCTACTAGGAAAGATAATGAAAGTCTGCAAGCACAAATAATAGAACTTAAGAGTAGGTTAAAGGACAAGGAGGATAAATTAATTGAATTGAATCAACAATGGCAAGCTAGCAAATTAGTGGCTTTACTTAAATCACAGACTGATAAATTGTGTCAGGCTAAAGACAAAAATACTGAATTAGAAAATAAAGTCAGTGACTTAGGTCATGAAAACAAAGCTCTACGATTAAGTGTGAATACATTGACTGCTCAATTGGGTGAAATGGAGAACTTGGGGAAGCAATTACAAAGTGTTCAAGAATCTAAACAACAATTGGAGATTGATTTAGAAGGTCAATTGAAAGCTGACACTAAGAAACTACAGGAAGCAAAAGAAGGTCAATTGGCTAAAAAGGCAGGTGCAGTGAGTACAGTATCTACTGCAAAATCAACTCTTTCAAAATTACGAAACTTGCCCAATAAGCTTTCTAGGGATAAGGGTCTCAATAACTTTTTATCTGGGAAAAACGAGGAGTTAAAAAAAGGTTTTCCTGAATTTAAAGAGAAACACTTTTGCCATAACGTGCTTAATGAAACTATAAAGTCTCTATCAAATCAAGATGATGGCAAATTTGAAAGCAGTAAGCTGCTTGAATTATTAGAAAGTAATTTGAAACAATCCGCAAGGGAGATCATAGAAGCTAAGGTTAAAGAAGTTGTCAACGAACATTGTAACATTGGAAAAAATATGGGTAAAGAACTACGAGATGACACGTTAAAAGCCAAGTTGTCACCTTCTGTTAGAAAATGCGTAAAAAAATTAGAATTTAACAAACAAGAAGGGGTAAATAAGATTGTAGACTCTATCTTGCACAGCTTTAATAGCAAGAATAATAATAACGACTCAGGAGAATTGCTTAAAGAAATCGTTACAGGAAAATTAACAGAGGCTAAAATGAAATGTTTTTCAAATAAGATTCAAGAGTTATAGCTCTTTTTACAATAATCCGAACAGACCGTAATATGCTACTGGCCTGCTATAGCCATAAACACATATCTTATCGCATTCGGACTATTATAAGAAAGGCTATACAACTGGCATTAAGCATAAGAGATAAATTTTATCTCCAGATCAGGGAATGTGTAATCAAACTCAAGGAGGGGTAAACGAATATCAATTAACAGAAAAAGCTAAAAAAGAACATATACCTAATTCCTCTATGAGTTCCCCTAATATTGCAAGCATACATTCATTGAACAGTCAGAAAGCAGTTAGAATAGGCTCTTAGCATAAAGCACCAGCTCCTCTTTTGTTAAAGTGTAGGAGCTATCTTCCCAATGTTGTTTTAGCAATTCCAAGTTTCTACCTAAACTTTTTCCTGGCTGGTGACCTATACTTATTAAATCATCGCCAGATAAAGGAAATTTTGGAATATTGAATGTGTTAGCAAATGAAATGTATTCATCAACATTTTCTCCAGACTCAACACCACAAATTTTCACTAAATCACAATATAATTCTCTACCAAATAAAGATATGTATTTTTTTTGCTCTTTTTCTGAGAGTTCTGTTTTGATATCGTTGGATAATAAAAATAACAGCTTTTTCTTTTGCTTGTTTGAAAGACGTAGAAACTTACTTACATATTCTCCAAGACTTAGCCTGTCATTTTTGGTGGTCCTAAGGAGTAACGCTAATTTTACTAGTGCATCAGTGCCGAAAAGAAGTGACGAAGACAGAATTTCGCATTTTACTTCTTTTGGGATAATCTTTTGCAAAACATCAGATTCTTGCATGCTCTTAAGTGTTGGAAAAGGATCATTGCACTCTAGCAATTTAAGTATTTCATCTCTTATTCTCTCTCCAGAGAGGTTTTGAATCATATGCGAATGCTTTTTGCATACGTTTAGTATTTCATCACTCAAATCTCCGACACATATTTTTGCATGAAAACGAAATGCTCTTAAAATACGTAGATAGTCTTCTTTAATTCTATCTTCAGCGTTGCCTATAAAGTTTAACCTTCGCGCTTTTAAGTCCTCTATACCACCAAAGTAGTCATATATATGGCCATGCTTATCTGCATACAGAGCATTAAATGTAAAGTCGCGCCTTGAAGCATCCGCTTGCCAATTATTGGTAAATTCTACTTTTGCATGCCTACCATCACATTTCACATCATGCCTTAGTGTTGTGATCTCAAAAGATCTTTGATTTAGAACCGCAGTGATAGTTCCATGTTTTAAGCCAGTTGGAATAGTTTTAATATTACGGAGTTTTAGCGCTTTAATCGTTTGATTGGGAAGCAAATTAGTAGCTAAATCGATGTCGTGGACATCACGCTGTAAAATTGAGTCTCTCACACACCCGCCGACAAGCCTAGCCTCACCACCAAATTCCTCTATGGCATCAATAATTAAACTAGTCTCATGGTCAACTTGCATTTAGGTTAGTACGTACTGCAAGTTCATATTATATGAAATGCTTGCAAAAGCCCTATATAAAAATATACAGGGCTATTAAGATTTTACAAGTTGTGGTGCTCGTTGTTGATGAAATGGTTCTGCCATCGATTCCGTACCATATCTTAGTAAACTTGAAGGGTTTTGCTGCTCTATGCGCTGCTTTATATCACTAACGCACTGCCATACAACATCACCAATTTTTCCATCAGCATTTTCTGCCAATAACTTATCAAATCCCTTTTCAACCTCTGCTCTCTCAGAGATATCCTTTGAAAGGTTACAATATTCTAAGATCTCGTCTAGCTGCAGTTTTTTTGCTAATAGGAAATCTTCTTGTTCTTGCTCTTGTTTAAGTTTGGTTTCCTCTTGCAGTTGTTTTGCTAAACTTTTATTTCTATCAAGCAATGGTTCGAAATGCAATCCGCCTTTGTTTATTATATGCACAATACTACTATCATCATAATCAACTTTATTGTATTCACCTGCACTTTTTGAACCTGAATTGCCTATTAATTCATGCAAAGACAGATCTTGGTTATCAACAGTCTGGTTCTCTATAACATGTAGCTTTACCTTATACTTTTCACAAAGTATTCTGCCTTCAACGTCAGGATCACCCCACCTACTGTTACGCATAATGTCTGCTGTATAATCATCTACAGTTTCACTACGGCGCTGGCCATTGTTATCATGACTATTGACAATTGCATTTGTAAACCACTTTGGTGGATTCTTTTGCGCAAATTCCCTACAATCATTTCTTAATTTTTCGGCAGTAACTTGCTCTCCTGTCTGTTGTTCTAGACTTTGCCTGAACGAGTCAAAAAAACAGCTTCCATTACCAATTGCTTGTCCTACATAGAAATTGTCAGAGTAAGGGTTACTATTTAAAAGAGTTATTTCTTGCCCTGAGATCTTGGGCCCTTTTATTCCAACCTCAACATCATGAAAGTCACTTGGTAGTTTCCGTTTCTTAGCTGTAGTCATAGTTTTACCTTAATTTAAGCTATATATTACTATACCAACAAAATTGTCAATAAGCGATTAATTAAGTATAGCAGAAATTTTTAAATTATGCAATAGTTATAATTTTACATAGCAAATATGAGTTTTAACTGCGGTATAGTTGGGTTACCAAACATAGGAAAATCAACCTTATTTAATGCGCTTACAGAGTCAAGTGCAGCCGAAGCTGCAAATTATCCTTTTTGCACAATCGAGCCAAATATAGGCAAGATTTCGATACAAGATCAACGTTTGAAACAAATCGCAGCAATTGCAGGCTCAGAGAAGCTAATCTACAACCAATTAGAAGTTGTAGATATTGCAGGTCTGGTAAAGGGTGCGAGTAGAGGTGAAGGGCTCGGCAATAAATTTTTAAGCCATATCAGAGAAGTTGATGCCATCGTTCATCTGCTCAGGTGCTTTACGGATGACGATATCAGCCATGTACACAGTAAAATAGATCCAATATCAGATGCTGAAGTGGTAGAAATGGAATTAATCCTAGCTGATATTGATAGCATAGAAAAAAGGCTTCCTCAATTGGAAAAGAAAGCAAAGCAAGGTGATAAAGAGCTAAAGAGACAACTTGAATTAATGCAAGAGGTACTGGCTACTTTAAAATCAGGTAGACCTGCAAGAAGTTTGGAGAATATCGATGGAGATGAGATGAAGTTGCTTCAATTGCTGACAACAAAGCCCGTTATGTACGTTTGCAATGTTGAAGATACAAATGTTATAACTGGCAATGAATTATCTAAAAAGGTAGAGAGAATGGCAGAGGAAAATAAAAGCAAATTTTATTGCATTTCAGCAAAACTCGAAGCAGATATTGCAAATCTTGATAGTGAAGAGGAAAAACAGAGTTTTTTATCAGAATTTGGCTTACAAGAATCAGGCCTTGATGGAGTAGCGCGTATTATGTATGAAGTGCTGAGTATGATAACTTTCTTTACTGTGGGCCCCAAAGAAGCACGGGCATGGCCAGTAAAAATAGGGTCAACAGCCGATAAGGCAGCAGGTGTAATCCACACTGATTTTGAGAAAGGCTTTATAAAAGCAGAGACAATAAGCTTTGCAGACTACATAAAGTATGGAAGTGAACCGGCTTGTAAAGACGCAGGAAAAATTCGCTTTGAAGGCAGAGATTACATCGTGCAAGATGGTGATATAATGCACTTTAGGTTTAATGTGTAGTAATTTATCCTTTCTATTGGTTTTTTATCTAAGGCATTTTTTACTGTAGATTAATCATTTGATTATAGTATCATTTTAATTAAGCTTATGCTTGGGATATTTATGAAGAATATTTTATATTTTATATTATTAGCTGTCGTATTCGGATCACCCATCCTGTTTGCCGTAGAGCAGCTTGAAGAAAAGAAAATTGAATCAGTTCATAAAAACGAAAATGTAGGTGTAAGGAAGCAAGATAGCACAAATCAAAAAGATGAGTTGAAAAGCAACGTCGATGCTAAACAAACACAAGAGGCTGAGAGCAAAAGATTAGACGGCACTACCGATAAAGAGAAACTGCAACACAACGAGAACAAAGCTTTCGTGGTTGAAAAAACTATAAGTGAAGGTGAAAGGATTGATAAAGATTTGCCAAATGACCAGCTAGAAGGAAGCACAGACAAATTTGCTCAAAATTTACCAAATGTGGCCAATAAAGAAGTGAATAAAGATTTCAAACCAGAGCCTTTGCCTTTAAGTGCTGATTTAAATGAGAATACAGCTAACCCGCAAAAAAATCTACAAGCTGATCAGAAGATTGATATAAAAGATAATGAACTTTCAAAAAGTGATGCGAGTCAATTATTAGAGGGAAAAAAAGAAAAAGTAGAGAATCAGTCTGAAGAAAAAAAAGTGAAAGAAACAAACAGTAATTCCAAGGACCGCAATAGAGTAAAACCTATAACTAAAAAAGATGAAGAAGAGCAAAGTGAAAAGAAAAGTTTACAAAAATGGACAAAGCTAAACAGAGAACCAATAAAAGAATGGGGTCATAAAGACATACAAAGCAAGTCAATATATAAACGACAATATGATAGCCTTAATGAGCATCTTCCTACAACTGTGTTTATTGATGATTACAGTAAGCAATTTTTTTACTGCATTAAGAAGAACAACTTAACTTGCTTAAGAGGAGTAATAAGTAAGCTAGAAAAAATTGGATTAACAATTCAAGAGATACTAAGGTTTAGAAATAAATTGGGTGATACTCCTCTCATTTATTCAGTTAAACAAGGTGAGGTAGACATAGTGCGCTTTCTCTTATTACAAGGTGCTGATCTTAGAGTAGTTAACAATAATTTTCAATCCCCAATTGATATAGCAATCGAAAAAAAGCAGATCAATATAATAAATGCGATTGCCGAAATGATGCCACATCTTTTGGAGGATAGAAAAATAGACAATAAAGAAAGCTCAGCAATGTACGATTGGGCTGTGAAAACGAAAGAAATACAGTGCGATAAGCAAGATGATTAGATTTTTGATATTAATTTTAGTTGGTCATTTATGTTATGGAAACGAAACAAATGATAAAAAAAATCAGATTAGTGATTTTTTAAACGCTTTGCGTGATGCAAAATACGTATCTTACAGTAAAAAAGACTTTGCTGAATTTTTGGTGCAGTGCCACAAAGAGGGCGTGCCAGAAGATTTTAAGAAAGGTTTTGGTTCTAACTTAAATGGAGCTAATTTTAACCAACTGTACCTAAGTAAATCTGTTTTTGATGGAGTAAGTCTGATTGGTGCCGATTTTTCTAACACCGATTTATCCGATGTGTCTTTCATTGATGTTGATTTACGTGGTGCTAATTTTTCCAATGCTAATTTACATGGCATCAAAATAAAAGGTACAAATTTGAGTTTTACAAAATTTGTTTCTGCAAACTTAACAGATATCGTATTTGATCAGTCTAATGTTAGTTATGCTGATTTTATCAGTTCCGATCTCAAAAAAGTAAGTATGCACAACGTAATTGGTTTGCATACTAATTTCTCGAATGTGAAAATGAATTTCTCCAACTTATCAAACTCGAATGTTAGCCACGTAAATTTTAGTGATAGTGAAATAAACGATACTGTTATGCAGAAAAACAACCTTGATAATGCAAGTTTCTTTGGAGTGGATGCATATAAATTAAAGATACAATTTTCTTCATTAAAAAATGCTAACATATATGGTGCAGAGTTAAAAGAATCAGACTTTACAGGTAGCAATCTTTCCGATGCTTGCCTTAATTCTTCTATCATAATTAACAGTAACTTCGACGAAACTGATTTAAGCAACACACAAATTTCCTATGTGAATGACGATAATTCAAGTTTTGTTCAATCTATACTAAATGGTTCCAAGATAAAACATGCATATGTTTCTGAAGCAAATCTTCATGATGCTGATTTATCCAATATTGATTTTAGTTTTAGTGAACTGCATCAAGTTAATGTCTCTAATGCTGACATTCGTCACGGAAAGTTTCATAATACTAAAGTTGCAAATTCTAACATGAATGGCTCATTTTTTGACCATTCACTATTCACCTCTGCGAAGATAGAAGATTCAGACCTTTCTACAACTTCAATGTATAAGATAAAAATCCAAGACTCTCAAGTTTATAACAGTACACTTTCTCGCCATAATATTGATTCCAGTGAAATAGAAAATTCAACATTCTTTAATTTATTAGCTGATAATTCGAGCTGGTCCAATTTAAAAGTAACTAATTCAAATTTTATTGAAAGCGATTTCAGATCTTCTTTGCTTCACGCTAATGCCTTTAGGAAAACTAGCTTTTTTCTTAGCAATTTGAGTAATTCAACAATTAGTGATATGTCTTTTCTCTCTTCAAGCATATATAAAAGTTCAGTTGTTGATGCTCACTTAACAGGTTGCAAATTTGATAATTCAATTTTGATTGACAATAAAGGACAGAAAAAACTTGCAGGTTCAGAAAATGCTATAACTTCGATTAAAGATTTGCAAGAGAAAATATCACAGGGTGAAAAATTTAATGTAAATTATTCTTACTTTGAATTTAAGAATATGAATTTAGAAAATGCCGATTTTTCTAATTCAACATTGAGTAGAGCAAAGTTTGTAAACGTTAATTTGAATAAGGCAAATTTTGAAAAGACCGATTTGCGCTATACTGTCTTTGATAACTCTTCTCTCATTGGCACCAACTTATCAAATTCTAATTTAGAAGGTTCTAGCTTTTTAAACTCTGATCCAAAAAGCACCATGTTAAAAAATGCAAAGAAAAATGACCGTAAAAAGTGAGGGCGTATTATTGGTTCTATCCTCCCCTTCTGGAGCTGGAAAAACTACTATATCAGCAAAATTACTTGAGCGATCAACTAATTTAGTTAGGTCTGTTTCTATGACTACGCGCAAGCCTCGCCCCGGCGAAATAAATGGAAAAGACTATTTTTTCGTTACCGAAGAAAAATTTCACGAGTTATGCAAAGCTGGCCAAATGCTTGAATACGCCAAAGTTTTTGAGAATTTTTATGGTATACCAAGAAATTTTATAGAGCAAAACTTAAGCAATGGAATAAGCGTTTTACTCAGCATAGACTGGCAAGGAGCATTTCACTTATTCAAGCTCATGAGAAAAAAAGTTGTAAGTGTTTTTATACTTCCCCCTTCAATGGAAGAGCTTAGGTTGCGTTTGCAAAAGCGTAATAGTGATGATGCAAGCGAAATAGAGCGCAGATTAGCCGAAGCTCAAAAAGAGATAAGCAAACGTGATAAATATGATTATGTAATAATCAATGATGATATTGATAAAAGTGTAGAAGAGATAAGCTCCATACTAAATAAAGAAAGACTTAAAAAACTAAAAGAAAAACCAAGTCTGGAAGATTTATAAAAAATCAATTTGGATATTTGCAGCTATAGTTTCTTATCCTATTTTAGCCAATAGCACATTTCACAGTTTAGCTATATTTATTATTTTTTAAGATTAAATGGTTAAAATAGTAGCAACTGTTCAAGTGAGGATTTGACTGTGATAACAGATTTTCTAATAGAAACTAGTTTTCTGCCTTTCCACCTATACATATACAACGTTTAGCTCAATTTAAAAGTCAAACTTCTTGGTTGTTAGTTTAGTGCTGACAACTTAAATAGCTTTTAATATTGAGGTTTTAGTATGGGTATAGATATAACTGCACTAACTACTAATGCAGATAAATTAGGTGAATGCATAGATAAAAATAAAAAGCAAGAGCAGGATAGAAAAGACGAGCAATTGTATGGCATTATAGAGAGAAAGGTAAAAAAAGAAGAACACAAGCGTGAAAAACCAAGAGGTCAAGATGGAACCCTCAAGAAGTGTAAAAGGTTATTTGAGAAAGATGCTAGTCCTGAAGTATTAACTCAATTAGAAGAATCACTTAGAGAACAAGAAAAATATTATAGGTATTATGTCCAATGCTTCCTTCCAGTGCTAGATAAAGCAATAGAACGATCGAAAAAAATATCAAATGAAACAAAAGAGCGAGTAAAGCAAGCAATTTCAGAAATTACTTATAATAGCAGATATTGTTTTACCCACAACCGTAGGGACAGCGAAACAGAGAGTGGCTACGGCAGTGATGTTGAAGATAATCATGAAGTAGAAATAAGCAACGAAATAACAAATAACAATGCTCTACTACTAAAAGCGATCAAAAATGGAAATAACAGGAAATTTAGAAAATATCTAAAAGATTGTACGGATATTAGCAGCATAAAAGCTGAAGAAGGGAAAAATATTTTACACCTCATTGCGTCGTTGGAAAAGAAACAGAAATGCAAGTTTCTGGGTACCCTAATAAAAACGGTCACCAAGGAAGATCTAGCACAACTCATTAATAGTGAAAATCAGACCCCTTTTCAGGTAGCACTAATTAACAAGGTAACAAAAGAAAAACATGAGTCTAATACAATTCGAAGTAACGATAACACACTTAAGTTTCTTACAAAATTGTTAGAGCATGGAGCCAGCTCTGATAATTTAGAATTATCTACAGAAGAATTACAAAACTTAAAAGAGGAGCAAAAGACATACTACCGTAATTTCTTAGAAAAATTAGCAGAGCAAGGAAAGAAATCTAAATTAAAGCCAGAAATAAGAATCAATACAGAAGCAAAAATTAAAGAAATTATACCACATACCATAAATACTCCAGATAGTAATGATAATTATCTATTACATCCAGTAATTAAAAATAGTG
Organism: Wolbachia endosymbiont (group A) of Scambus nigricans; assembly: GCF_947251485.1. Classification (NCBI taxonomy): domain Bacteria; kingdom Pseudomonadati; phylum Pseudomonadota; class Alphaproteobacteria; order Rickettsiales; family Anaplasmataceae; genus Wolbachia; species Wolbachia endosymbiont (group A) of Scambus nigricans. Next base: position 659,714 of record NZ_OX366356.1, on the reverse strand, counting down.
ATAAAAAACTTTTTAAAGAACTATTGGAAAAAGGTGTGGATATTAGCCTTAAAGACACAGATGGTAACAATGCTTTACACTTGATTGTTAAACCTGAAACAAAACAAAAACTTAAACTTCTCAATATATTGCTAGAAACAGGCCAAAAAGAACAATTTATAAAAGCTGTAAATGATAAAAAAGAAGGGCAAACACCGCTCCATCAGATACTCCAGCGCATACAAGAGAAGAGTGAGAACCGATCACTTAAGAAATTTGAAAAAACTAAAAGGTATGAAACCCTAGAACTATTGCTAAAAAACGGTGCAGATATTACTGTGCAAGATAAAGATGAAAAAAATGCTCTGCACTATATTGCTTCATTCAAAGGAGAACAAAAAGTTGCATGTTTGGAATTGATTTTAGGTTTAGTAAAAAATGGAACAATATCTAAAGATAAATTAGGTAAAGCTATAAATGCTAAGAATGGAGAAGGGAGCACACCCCTAGAATTGGCATTAAAGAAAAAAGCAAAAAAAGGAAGTATCGAACACCTATTGCAAGGAACAATTTTTGATACAGCAACTGCTTATGACAATACAACAAAATTTTGTACAATGCTGCTAGAAATAGGCGCTGATCCCTGTTCTCTGGAGCTGAAAGATCCAAAATTCCATACTAAAAAGTACTATTTAACTTTACGAGATCTAAAAGATTATTCAGGGACTCCACAGAAAGCACAGGAGAAAGCTAAAGAACTAAAAGAGAAGCTTGAAGAAAAATACCACTGTAAAACTGCTTCAAAAAAATGCAAGTCTGGCATTAAAGAAGCAGGTTCTGGTATAAAAAAAGGAGTATCTGCTGTAGCAGGATTCATAGATCCAGCAAAAAGGACCCGCGAACTGTTAGCAATCACGATAACGATTACTGTTATTGCAATGGTAACATTTGCTTTCTTTCAGGGTCAAATGGCAATTGGAGCAGCCATTCCTATCATAGCTACTGCTGGAGTTATATGCCTTACTTTAACTTTAGGATTTAGTGGTATTAAGAAACTTTTTGAAAAATCAACCAACAAAGCACAGGACACATTTAACGACAAAAACCGCTCTAATTCAACAACAGAGCAGAATCAAGCTTCGAAGAACCTTGTTAATAATGATCAACAGAATTTAAGGAATGAGACTAAAAATCAAGCAGTACAAGAGTCACCAAATCAATCAGAGCATACTGAGAGTCCTCCAGACACTAAAATGAGTGCCATATCAATAATGAACTCGTTGAAAAATTGTGTAGGGATAGTGTAACTAGTAAACCCTCTTCTCTGGCGCTATGAAATCAATCTCACCGCTCAGAGTTTTTTCAGCCACTTTTTTATAATCAATTTTTACATTAATTTGCCCTTTCTTTTCTTCAAGCCACGCTATAGTGTGCTTCATCCAGTTTTTGTCATCACGTTCAGGAAAGTCTTCACGAGCATGGGCACCTCTGCTTTCCTCGCGATTAGCTGCGCATTCCATGGTAATAACCGCTTGTGGGATCATGTTAGCAAGCTCCAGTGCTTCAACTAAATCACTATTCCACATCATACTGCGATCCTCAAGTGAAATATCAGGCATCATTTTTGCTACCTTTTTTATAGCTTTTTTGCCTTCTTCTAAAACTTCAGCAACACGGAACACTGATGCGTACTTTTGCATAGTGTTCTGCATTTCGCTGCGTATTTTTGCTACTTTTAGCCCACCGGAGGCAAATCGCATTTTATTAAATCTATCTACTATCCAGTCTGTGCAGTCTGAATGCAATTTTTTATGTGGTGTACCGGACTTTAGCTTCTCTTTTGCTCTGAGCGCTGCAGCTCTACCAAAAACCACAAGATCAAGAAGCGAGTTAGAGCCAAGTCGATTTGCACCGTGCACAGAGACACACGCAGCTTCTCCAATTGCAAATAGTCCATCTACCACCTCTTCCTTACCTTGCTTCAGCGTGATCACTTCTCCATAATAATTGGTTGGAATGCCACCCATGTTATAGTGAACAGTCGGAATGACCGGTATTGGATCTTTAGTGACATCAACTCCAGCAAAAGTTCTTGCGGTTTCGCTAATGCCCGGCAATCTGAGTTTTATTACTTCCGGATCAAGATGCGCTATAGTTAAATACATGTAATCTTTTTTCGGTCCAACTCCCCTTCCCTCTCTAATTTCAATTGTTATTGCGCGACTTACCACATCACGGGAAGCTAAATCTTTTGCTTTTGGTGCGTAACGTTCCATAAACTTCTCGCCCTGAGAATTAACGAGGTACCCCCCTTCACCACGGCATCCTTCTGTCATCAGGCACCCTGAGCCATATATTCCTGTTGGATGAAATTGTACAAATTCCATATCTTCAAGTGGTAATCCAGCCCTTACTACCATGCCATTACCATCACCTGTGCAGGTATGCGCACTTGTTGCAGAGAAATAAACACGTCCATATCCACCTGTTGCTAACACCACTCTATGCGCACGAAATCTATGTAATGTGCCGTCGCATAGCGACCAAGCAAGAACTCCGCAGCATGTTTCGCTATCCATAATTAAATCAATCACAAAGTATTCAACAAAAAATTCAGCGTTGAACTTAAGACACTGCTGATATAGAGTGTGAAGGATTGCGTGCCCAGTCTTATCTGCTGCCGCACAAGTGCGCTGCGCTGATTTTCCTTTACCAAAGTGAGTTGTCATTCCACCAAAGGAACGCTGGTATATTTTGCCATCTTCTGTACGAGAAAAAGGTACGCCAAAATTTTCAAGTTCAATAACAGCTTTAGCAGCGTTTTTACACATATATTCTATTGCATCTTGATCACCAAGCCAGTCTGAACCTTTTATTGTGTCATATGCATGCCAGCGCCAATCGTCTTCACCGATATTACCTAAAGCTGCACTAATTCCGCCTTGTGCTGCAACTGTATGACTTCGTGTAGGGAAAATTTTAGAAATGCAGGCAACTGAAAAATTAGTTGCAGCCATCCCAAGCGTTGCTCTGAGCCCTGCTCCACCTGCACCTACTACTACCACGTCATACTCATGCTCTATGATCTCATACGCTGACTTATCCATATTTACTTATTTTATCATTACAGGCTTATGATATCACAGAAGTAGAAAAAATCTATACAAGTTTTCTATAGTTAAGACGTCATGCCGCCGCGGCGCTAACAAGTAGCGGGATGACGGTTGTCGGGGTGTCATGAAAGTAGCTGACACTTGGGGTCTATGTTTTTTCTGGTCACACGTACAGCTGTACGAACATTGTGCTACTAGTAGGGTGTCATGCCAGTGCTTGACACTGGCATCCAGGAATTTTATTAAGTTGGTGAGTATAAAAGTAGCTGTTTTATGTTAAAATACGACGTTTTCGATGAGATTATATGGAAAACTGGATTCCAGTGTCAAGCACTGGAATGACATCACAGAGGCACTGACCTCTCTTGGGCTCTTTTAGCTATAAACATTAAGAAATTTACTAAATAAAAAAAAGGCAAAAGAAGCCCTGGGGTTATTATCTGCTTTAAAATATTGGCGTTTTTTATGTTTTAAACGCTTGACAAGGGAAATTCAGCTGCTTTTAATTGCAACTAACCTACGCTGCAAATGTTTAAGAAATTTACTAAGCAGAAAAAAAGACAAAGAATCCCCGAGTTAGCTAGTCTTTTACTATCTCTGTCGAGTATTGGCATTTTTTGATGTCTTGTAACGCTTTATAAGCGCGTTCAGCTTATTTAGATAAAAATCTAGATGTAGATGAAGTTTTGTAAAGACATACAGTATCTATATACTGCAAAAAATTAAACATAAGACGCCGATACATTAAGTAATCCTTACCTTTTAATCTGCAGATTGGCGAAAGCAAATACAATAGCTTCACTGCCGTGATAAAGGGGCTGGCAAAGCTTGTCAAGAAATTTTCTTATTTCATTTAAATTGCTTGTAACCTTCTTATACACTCATCTTTACCAAGAATCACCATGATATCAATGATTCCAGGTGCATCAATTACTCCAGTTATAGGGGCGCGTAATGAGTGGTATACATCGCTTATTTTCATATCGTGCAATTTTGCACATTCCTTGATCTGAGAAGATAAAAAACCCTTATTCCAATTTTCATCACCGATCTTTGACAGAAATGATGCGAGTAACTTAATTATATTGAGGTTAGATTTGACAATTTGACAAGCTTCTTCACTTAAATCAAGTGGCGGATCTTGAATATAAAATTTTGCTAAATCCAATAATTCGGTCAGGTAGTTTGCTCTTTTTTTTAGCTCTGTCAGTCCCTGCAGTAAATAGCCCTTTTTTTTGTCAATTAGAGTATTTTCTCTAAGCATTAGAGTCAGAATATCTTCATTGCTCATATTACTAATATAGTGGTTATTCAAATGCTCCAGTTTTTTGAAATCGAGCCGTGCAGGTGAACGACCAATACTTTCTAAATTAAACCACTCTATTGCTTGCTCATCGCTAATAATCTCATCGTTGCCGTGACTCCAGCCAAGTCTCAGCAAGTAATTACGCATCGCTTTTGGCAATATTCCCATCTTTTCATAATCGCAAACGCTTGTGGCACCATGCCTTTTGGATAGCTTATTCCCATCTTCCCCATGGATAAGCGGCACATGTGCAAAGCGTGGAATGTCAAAATCAAGAGCCTGGTATATTAGCAGATGTTTAAAGGTATTAGTGAGATGGTCAGAACCGCGTATTATATCAGTTATTCCAGCATCATGATCGTCAATTACGACAGCAAAAATATATGTTGGAGTGTTGTCAGAGCGTAAGATCACTATATCATCAAGCTGGTTGCTATTTACTTTGATTTGGCCGTATATTTTATCATCAATAACGATCTCTTGCGAATCTGGCACTTTAAAGCGGACAACTGACCTCACACCCGATGTCATTCCAGCGCGTGACCACATATTTTTCCAGTGTCGGCTACTTGGATGACAAGAAGGAGGTTTTGTAGTACATTTATGCTTGTATATCTTGCCCTCTTCTCTTGCTTTTATTTTCTTTTCTGCAACTTCATCCTCAGGGCAATAACAGTGATACGCCCTACCCTTCTCAACTAAAAGGTTTGCTACTTCTTTATGCCGCTCTATTCTTTTTGACTGATATACTATTTCCCCATCATAGCTCATACCGAGCCATCTTAGCCCTTCTATAATTGCATCAATTGCTTCTTTCGTTGAACGTTTTCTGTCGGTGTCCTCAATTCTTAGCAAAAACCTGCCACCATGATGCTTTGCATAGAGCCAATTGAATAAAGCAGTACGAGCTCCTCCAATGTGCAAAAATCCTGTTGGTGATGGAGCAAATCTCGTGACTATACCTGGCATATTTGTCTGTTACAGTAATGTAAATGATGATAGCTAAAATTTATGTTTGTAACAATTTAGAATTTATTTGTTCTGAGAGATAAAATTTTATTTATTTTTCATAAATTGTGTTGTATAATTTAGTATTGGTTGAATATAGCGAGGTGAGTTATGGGTGGACTTGTAGATATAGCAAAATTGCTTTCAGGTAATGAAGCTAATATCAATTGGCGTTACACCGGCCCTTTTGATAAAACAAAACAAAGAGTACAGGCAGATAATCTCCTGCATTTAGCTGCAAGAATACAAAACAAAGGTAAATTTGTAGACATTTGTAAGAAGAACATTGCTTCTGTAAATGCGCATAATGAATATGGAGATAATCCATTTCATGAAGCAGCAAGAAGTGGAATTTTGCTGCCTGCAGTACAAGAGATTGTGAATGACTTAGAGACGGAAGCTGATAACAAAATTACGAAAGCAGAAGAAGCTGGAGATCGGAAAGAAGTAAGCAGATTGAAAGAGGAACTCAAATGTAATAAAAAATATATTAAAGATGCGCTCTGCAGTAAAGGCTATGCTTTTAATAAGAAGAGGGAAACTCCTCTTTATTACTTAAATGCTGCACAACAGAAAGAAATTAAGCAAATCGCAGGCATAAAAGACAGCTTTATATGTAACCAGAAGTTTCACCTGTGCTTATATATAATAGGAGCGATAGCATGTATCGCTGCTTTATGTTTGTCTTTATACTTTTTATTTTTAGTTTCTCAATCTCTTGCACTAAGCTCGATGGTTGCAATAGCTTCTGGCGGAGTCACATGTCTGTCAGTTAAAGCATTTAGTGAGATACGCGATTTACATGACGTAAGCACTCCAATGGAGGTTGTTAGTACTGATAGCCTCGTCAGCAACAAGGAAATAGAGGTTCCTGTTTAACGAAGCTAGAAATTACTTGCAGGCAATGATATAGAAATTTACTTTCTTAACTTAAGAAAGTATACTCATACGATGACGGAAAAGAAGTACAGTAAGATTTTAATAGCAAACAGAGGAGAAATTGCCTGCAGGATTATCAGGACTGCTCGTAGGATGGGTATATCTTGTGTATGCGTATATTCGGATGCGGATATAAATTCTGTGCATGTAAGGCAAGCAGATGAGTTAAGATATATCGGCCCTTCGCCTTCTTGCCTCAGTTATTTAAACATTGAAAAAATATGTGAAGTAGCAGTTGAAACAGGTGCTGAGGCGGTTCATCCTGGCTATGGTTTTTTAGCAGAAAATCCAGATTTTCCACGTGCTTTGCAGAAGCATAATATAGACTTCATCGGTCCCAGTGCAGAAACAATAGAAGTTACAGCCAACAAAATAACAGCAAAAGAAGCGGCAAAAAAAGCTGGAGTGAATGTAGTGCCAGGATATATGGGTAAGATCAGCGATGCTGCCCATGCAGCTCAAGTTGCTGAAGAGATCGGTTTTCCCGTTATGCTTAAAGCTGCATCAGGCGGTGGTGGCAAAGGAATGCGAATTGTAAATTCCAAAAAAGAAATTGAACTAGCGTTCACATCAGCAACAAATGAAGCAGAGAAAAGTTTTAAGGATGGCAGTATCTTTATAGAGAAATATATAGAACTACCAAGACATATTGAAATACAAATCATAGCAGATAAATATGGCAATATAGTGTGTCTTGGAGAAAGAGAATGCTCGATACAAAGGAATAACCAGAAAATAATAGAAGAAACGCCAAGTCCATTCATTAGTGAAGAAGTAAGACAAAAAATGTATGTCCAATGTGTTTCTCTAGCAAAGCAGGTTGGTTACTTTTCAGCAGGCACTGTTGAGTTTGTTGTAGATAAAGACCAAAACTTCTATTTTCTTGAGGTAAATACGAGATTGCAAGTTGAGCATCCAGTAACAGAATTTATAACTGGAATAGACATAGTAGAAGAAATGATTAGAACTTCCTGTGGAGAGAAATTAAGGTTTAGTCAGAATGGTATTAAACTTACTGGTTCTGCAATAGAAAGTAGAATTTGCGCTGAAGACCCATCGAAGAAATTTTTCCCTTCCAGCGGAAGAATAAAATATTACGATAAACCGGGTAAAAATGATTATGTAAGAATAGATGATGGAGTTGCTGCAGGTTCAGAAATTAGCATGTTCTATGATTCGATGATTGCCAAAGTGATAACATATGGAAAAGATAGAGTAGAAGCAATCAGCAGAATGCAAAAAGCATTGTCTGAATGCTATATAGAAGGAGTAACAAATAATATAGAATTTCTAGAATCCATCTTCCATCACCCAAATTTTATCGCAGCAAAGCTCCATACGAGATTCATTCCAGATCATTACCCTAGTGGGTTTCACGGCGATTTTGTTGCAGAGGAGTATATTAAAATATTTATTTTCACTGCGTTATATGTTTATTTGGAAAATGAAGAAAGGTACCATCATAAAGCAGTGAATGAAACATCTCAGGTGTCATTCCAGTGCGTGACACTGGAATCCAGAAAAGAAAAAGAGTGTATCCCAGTGTCACGCACTGGAATGACATCTTGTAGTATTGGGATAACACCTCATGATATTGGGGCAATATCTCATAGCGATGAGATTACAGGTGGTTATGCAAGAGGTTTGTTCATAGTGAATATAAATGACAATGAGTACTCCGTAAATGCAAAATACCAAGATAATATATTAATAACGGTATATAATCACAATAAATACTCCGTTATAGGCAAGTGGAAATCAAGTTATAGATTGCTATATATCACAATTAATGACGATACCAATATAGCACTTAAAATAGAAAGACAAGGCAGCAAGTACTTCATAAGACATGCAGGTATGAAAGCTGAGTGTTGTATATTAAAACCTCATGTAGCTGAATTAAGTAAGTTAATGCTAAATAATGAAACAGAAGGGATTTCAGCAGATGCTGTAAAATCCCCAATATCTGGTTTATTAGTTAAATTACACGTAAATGTAGGAGATCAGGTGGAAATAGGACAACCTTTATTTGTGGTGGAGGCAATGAAAATGGAAAATATCATATGTGCTGAAGCAGCAATGGTGATAAAAAATATTCCCGTTCAAGAAGGAAAAAATGTGCAGATCGGTGATGTAGTCTGCTTTCTTAAATAACACAAGAAGTACAAACTTGACCCAAACAAGATAAATGAAAACACTTGATGAGCTATGGCAATGGCTATTGGTATGTGTAACAAAAGAGTAACCACTCCTAAAATTATCTGAATGATGATGGAGAGCAGCATAATATATACCGGTTTTACGCTAGCATTTTTTACTGTGAGTATTACTACCAAAGTTAGTATTAGCAATGCCAGTGCTCGATGTATAAATTGCACTGTCGCTCTGTTCTCAAAGATATTCAGCCATATAGGCTGTAAGAAAAATAAATCTTCTGGAACGATTTGTCCGTCCATTAGTGGAAAGGTATTGTAAATCAAACCAGCATTTAATCCCGCAACAAATGCGCCGAAAATTATTTGTATTACAATTAGAATCAGAATAAGTATTGTGTAATATATACTACTGTTAGTAGATTGAAATCCTGTCATCCGAGTAGCTGACACACAACTGTACGAACGCTTACTTTTGAAAATAAATTGCACAGCAAATGGTGTCATGAAAGTAGCTGACACTGGAATCCAGCTTTTACTATGCAGCCACTTATTTAAAGTTAAGTTTTCTGGATCCCAGTGTCTGGGCACTGGGATGACATCTTTCTTGGTGAAAATTACTCTTATACTGCAATGTTCGTATAGTTGTGTACGTAACACTGGGATCCATATTTGGTAATCAAAAAATTGATATGACAATAATGCAAAGATAATTAATGCTAATAATAAGTGAAGTGCAAGCCTATAGTGGCTAACATGAGGTTCAGTTACTAAACCACTTTTAACCATATACCAACCAGCAAAAGCTTGTAAAGCTCCAAATAATAATGCCACACATAGCTTTATTACTACCTTTTTAGATATTTTTCTTCTTAATATGAAATATATAAATGGCAGGACAAAAACTAAACCTGTTAGTCTTGCAACCAATCTGTGTACATATTCTATTAAGTATATAGCGCGAAACTCCTCCATACTAATACCATAGTTAAGTGCTTTATATTCAGGTGTAGCTTCGTATTTTAATTTTTCTTGTAGCCAGTCTTGTTCACTCAGTGGTGGTAATGTTCCAGTAATTGGTTTCCACTCCGTGATTGACAATCCTGCTTTTGAAAGTCTGGTAAATCCACCAATCCCTACCATGAGAATTACCATGACCGAGCAGAGAAAAAGCCAAATAGCTACAGGTTTTGCTTCCATAAACCATGCTGAGTTTTGTTCCATCGCTCAGGGTAAAGAATAAATTCCCATAAGGCAAGAAAAGCTGCAACACTATATAGCAGACTATAGACCGGAAAAAATATCGATACTATATAAAAATAAAAAGGCATCTTTTGCTGTTTGACAGCTATTACCAAAAGAATCAGGTTAGTAACGTATACCACTACAAAGTAGTACAAAAATAATCCATTTAAAACTTTAGTTAATATCAATGAAAGCAGTAAAAATGGAGTAGTAAAAAATATAAAAGCTGCAGAGCCAACAAAAAGATTCAATAGCAAAATTCCCTTAAATCCAGTGTGTTTATAAAGAGACTTTATATTTTTTAAATGAACAATATAAGTTTGCATATAGCCTTTGATCCAGCGCGCTCTTTGCTTAATCCAAGCAAATACAGCAATTGGTGACTCTTCCAATGTTTCTGAGTCAATCACCCTGGTTTTATATCCCATTTGCGCAAGTCTCAAACCGAGGTCAGCATCTTCGGTAACACTATAAGCATCCCAGAAAAACATTTTTCTTAGAATTTTTACTGAAAAATGATTACTGCTACCACCCAAAGGCATTGGCATGTTCATTTTTTGGAATCCAGGCAATAAGTATTGAAACCAGTTCATATACTCCAGAGAAAAGGATTTTGTGAGAAAATTACAATCACAATTATAGTAATTTAATTTCGCCTGTACACAGGCTAACTTATCGTCGCCCTTATTAAATTCAATCAGTGCTTTTTTTAACTGCAATGGGTCTGGTTTATCGTCCGCATCATATATTACTGCATACTTTCCTCTAGCAAAGCTCATAGCATAATTGCATGACTTGGCTTTTGTTCTAGGCAAAGAATAAGGCACTTTTATTACTTCAAAATACTGCGGTAAAGTGTACTTTTCTATAGCTGCTAGCGTTTCTTGGTCATCACTTTCTACCTGAAGCTTCACATCTAATTTTGATTTTGGATAATCCAAACTTTCAATGCTTTCAACCAATTGCTCTATCACTGCACTTTCTTTAAAAGCAGGCAATAAAATAGTATATATAGGAAAATCTTCTTCACTCAGCTTACTATAATCCACTTTTTGGTTGGAGGTTTCACATAAGTTAAAAATTGTAGCTATAAACTTGAATAAATAGCTAGAACATCCGATTATAAATATCAACATCAAAGCAAAATATGTATATTTCTCTGTTAGTGTTAAAATTGAAGTTACAATAAAGAAAGAAGCAAAAAATATTGAGCTTAGTTTAATGCTTTTGGCTGAAAAATTAGGATTCTTGTAATATAAGTAGTTGCTTGCAAATTCTGAAATACCAAAGTGCGAGTTAAGAAGATTTAAAATCTGTTCGCTATCCACTTTTATTAATACATAGTCAATACCGTAATGAGCTTCGACCCAACGGTTGATATCTCGGCTTGTGTCTTCAACCATAAAAAAAGTAGTATTATTTAATTTTTGCCAAGGAATTATATTAAATTTATAGTAAAAAAGCTTCTCTGGCTCTTTGCACAAACTAGAATCAAACTTAATTTTTTCTACATTATCAGCTTGAAGTATAGGCAATTGTTGCATTGAACCTAATGCAATTTTTTATTTAAGTCACGTGAAAATGAAGATATGACCTCGCTACTACGCTTATCATCTTTACGTTCATGCATTATTTTTTTTACAGCATCAGCAGCTATATTCGCTATGTTAGCCTGTAAATCTCCAAGAGCTTTTTCAACTTGGTCAGTGACTTTCTTCAAGTTAGAATGGGCATTGTCATCTAATGTCTGATCTAGCTGCTGTCTATTGTGCTTAATGATACTATTAGCTTTATCAAGTGCTTCACTCATCATTTTATTAACTTCTGCATCTAATTCTTTGTATTTTTTAGAAGATTTTTTGTAATACTCCAACATATCTTTCCTGAATTTTTCAGTTTCTTCACTTGAAAATTTGCTTTTGTTACGCTTATTGTTAAGCGCATTTTTTATCACTTTCTTTAGCAATTTATACGAAAGGACAAAACTTACCAAGAAGGCAAGACCGATAATCAGTGATGTAGACATAAAAACCCCTAAAATTCTTTGGACACCAAGTCAGCAATAAATTCCTCTTCAATTTCAGAATTAGTCAATTTAGTATAATAAATTAAAGCAATACTAGTAGCCATTTGTTTTAACTGATCAGTATATTCAGATTTAAATTCTGCCACTTTTTTTTCAATAAGCTTGCTCTTTTTTTTATCTTCCTCTTCTAATATATTCTTAACATTAGCTCTCATTTCTTCTACCTGAGCAAGTGCATCATCTATGATTTTTTTTGCCTGTATTCTAGCTTGGTTTAAAGCGGCATTATACTTGGCAACCTGATCTTCCGTGAGTCTTAAAAGATGAACAGAACTATTAAAAGAATCCAATACTTCTTTACTTCTAGTGCTTATTATTTCATCTAACTTTGGCAAAAATAAACAACTTACTACGAAAAAAAGTGAAGAGAAAAAAATTAAAAACCAAAAAACCTGAGAAAAGAAGGTTGAAACATCAAGCTGTGGCATCTGTTAAGCAGCAAATATTAATAACATTGCAAGTACAAACGCAAGCAATCCCATGATTTCAACCATGGCAGCACCAATATAAACATAACTTTTCATTTTACCTTCTGATTCAGGGTTTCTCGCAATCCCATTTAACATAGCAGAGAAGATATTAGCTATACCTAAACCAGCACCGAGCATTCCAAACACAGCTAAACCAATTGCTATAAATTTTAAAGCTACTAAATCCATATATTACCTTTAATTATTTCTTTATAATATAATTGTAAAATATTCTACAAGGAAGTCAATTACTTTACTGCATCTGACAAATATACACATGTTAATATAGTAAATATATAAGCTTGTAAAATTGCAACAAATACTTCAAATCCTATCAATGCAATTATGAACAAAAACGGCGCAGGAGTGAAAAATATGTTCATATTTACAATAAACCCTGCTATCACTTTGATGATTGTATGACCAGCAATCATATTTGCTGCAAGCCTTATTGATAGGCTAACCGGCCTTACTAAATAAGCAAACAACTTAATAATAATTATTATAGGTGCAAGCCACGAAGGAGTTCCTTTTGGTAGCAATATGCGTAAAAATTCTACTCCCCTTTCTTTAAATCCAACAATCGTTATATAAATAAAAACCACCATCGATAAAGCGAAGGTGACTATCACATGACTTGTGACCGTGAAACTATAAGGAAGAACACCAACTAAATTACACGATAAAATGAAAATAAATACTGTGAATATCAATGGAATGTGCTGCAAGCCTTTGCTTCCAGTGTTATTTTCTATTATTGAAATAACAAAATCATATATATACTCAACTGCAGCTTGCAAATATCCTGGTATTACTGACCCCTTCTTTATTCCAAAAAACAAAAAGAGTATCATCAATATCACCGAAATCATCGTGAAAAAAGATGAATTGGTAAAGCTTACGTCATACCCAAATAACCTAGGTAACTCTATTATTGTATATACTTTAAATTGCTCTAGCGGATTTAACGCCATTTTGACCCTACGTACTTGAACTATAACAGTAAATAAAGTATGAATTTTATAGGACAAAGTCAAGGGTTAAGATAATGCTCTGTGTTATTATAACATTGATACATTAACAAAATATGTAATTAGAGTGTTAATTACAGTCAGCTCTGTATTTTTAAATTTACTAATCTTATTAAATTATTTAACTTAACATCTTATTTTAATTATAATTTAATTTTTAGTGAGGTATATAATGAACGAAATAGATTTTATTAACGCTAATCATCCTTTAAATTTAGAGCAGGAATTTGGTAACGGATACATCAAATTGACAGATGGTTCCTTTAACGAATATACTGGCCATTATCAAATAGGAAGCGAAATACTAGATGAAAGCCATAATATGATAGGAGACTTAACTATAGATGGCTACATTCATAGCTTCCATGCAGATACCCACAATATGAATCTTAAATCCTTTACGGAGATAGATTTAAAAGGTGGTATAAAGAAGATAAATTCTCTTTACAAGAAGATATAAAGTTACAAAAACTTCTGCATCATTGCTTGTGATACAGAAGTCACTTTTCATTCCACTACAATAAGCTTTAAAATCACCACATTTTACATTACAATAACTTTTTCACTTCTTTTTAGGTCCATGAAATTCACATTATCTTGGTTATTAGAACACTTAGAAACCAATGCTAGTTTAGAAGAAATTACCGATAAATTAACTCACATAGGGTTAGAAGTAGAAGATGTGATCGATAATTCCAGATTGACTGGGTTTATTGTTGCAGAGGTATTAGAAGTCGTACCTCATCCAAATGCTGATAAATTAAAATTATGTAAAGTAAATGATGGAAGTAAAATTCTACAAATAGTCTGTGGAGCAAACAATGTTAGAGAAGGTATGAAAACTGTACTTGCATCTCTTGGTAGCACGTTGCCAGAAAGTGATCTCACAATTAAGTCCACAAAAATACGAGGAATGCTAAGTGAAGGGATGCTCTGCTCTGCTTCTGAACTTGCGCTGGTTCAAGAGGAAAGTGAAGGAATAATCGAGCTTTCCGATGATTATAAAGTAGGGGATAAATTTTTCAATTGTGACCCTGTAATTGATATAAATGTTACTCCAAACCGTGGAGATTGCTTAGGCATTTATGGAATAGCTCGCGACCTTGCTGCAACTGGAATTGGGACATTAAAGACTTTAAGCATTCCACAACTTACCAGCTCCATAAATTCACCAATCGATGTTGAAGTTACTGACGGGGAAAGTTTTATTAGTGGAATATACATCGCCAATGTAAAAAATCAAGAAAGCCCAAAATGGTTAAAAGATAGGCTGGAATCGATAGGAATGCGCTCCATTTCTGCAATAGTTGATATCACGAACTATATTATGATATCTTTCAGCCGCCCAATGCACGCGTATGATGCAAAAAAAATAGAAGGAGAGCTCACAGTACGCAAAACAAACGACGGAGAAAAATTTGCTGGTTTGAACGGTAAAGAATACTTATTAAACAAAGACATAAGCGTTATTGCAGGTGATAAAAATATTCATGGAATTGCTGGAATTATAGGTGGTAAGTGCAGTGAATGTACTCTTGAAACTACTGATATCTTTTTAGAGTCTGCTTGGTTCGATCCCATCTCTATTACTAAATCTTCAAGGCATCTCGGCATCTCCACAGACGCTAGTTACAGATTTGCACGTTCAGTTGATCCTGGATTTACTTTTGATGGACTCAACCTTGCAGCTAAAATGATTCTGGACTTATGTGGTGGAGAAACCTCAAGCGTAGTGTCTGCTGGCAGTTTAGATAGTGCTGACACCAAGGTGAGCTTTGATTATCAGGATGTGAACAAGTTTGGAAGTGTGTCTGTATCGCCTGATGAGGTGCTTGATATCTTAACGAAACTAGGGTTTAGTATTGATAAAAAAACCGAAGGCAATTGGAATGTACAAGTACCAAGCTGGAGACCGGACGTGACAATACCGGCTGACCTAATCGAAGAAGTAACAAGGATATACGGCTATGACAAAATAAAAGAAGAACCACTACCAAATAATGTTGAAGAAGTAGATAGTACATACGACAATTTGCGTATTTTGATGACAAACAGAGGGTTTCATGAAGTGCTAACCTGGTCGTTTATGAGTGAATCAACAGCTGAAAAATTTGGTTACTCGAATAAGTTATTTATCATCGATAATCCGTTTAACAATAGCTTTAATATAATGAGACCAAGTATTATGCCAAATTTATTGCAAGTTACTGCTGATAATATTGCCCATGGAATATCTGATCTTGCAATCTTCGAAATTGGGCCGATTTACGATGGTGAAGCTCGGTCTAAACATGTTTTAAGTGGGATAAGAACAGGAAATAATTTACCGCGAAACCATTATAATACTGATAGAAAAGTAGATGTTTTTGACGCAAAGGCTGATTGCATAGCAGCTTTGGAGTTTTTTAACGTCAATTGTGATAATTTAACGATAGAGAGAGCAGAAAAAGAACATTATCACCCAGGAAAGTCAGGCACTCTCTCTTTTAAGAATAAAGTAGCAGGTTATTTTGGAGAGTTGCATCCTAATATATTAGATCTTTTTGATATCAAGCAAAAAGTTGTAGGTTTTGAGGTGATATTAGAAAATATTGAAAATTTACCTGTAAGTAGAAAGAAATTTATCGATTATAAATACCAAAGTGTAAAACGTGATTTTGCATTTATTGTAAATAAGGATGTGAAAGTAGGTAACATAATCAATGTGGTAAAAAAAAGCTCAGAGCTCATCACAGAAGTTTTAGTATTTGACGTATACCATGGAAATAATATAGAATCGAATAAGATGTCTATAGCATTGTCAGTTACTTTCTGCTCTCCAACTCACACTTTAACTGAAAAAGAGATCCAAAAAGAATCAAGTGCTATAGTTAATTTAGTATGTGAAAATACCGGAGGAACTTTGAGAACTTGTCGTTGAGTCACAATCATAGTTTCCTGCTGTTGCTGTGTCACACTTACTTCATCCAATTTATTTCCAATATTGAATTCAATATCCTTGAAAAATCTATCCCACATTCCATGCAAATGCTCTTCTATTTTAGGCCACACATCATTTTTAAATGTTACCCCATCATCAGAAAATAAATTACCTAAAAAGGCTCCAATACCTTCATAATTTGACTGAAAATATTGAAGAAATGTCTCTCCTTCTTTATAAGTATTATGTGCCATATTTAACGCTTTTCTCTCTGTAGTCTCTTTATAAGCATTTGATGCTCCAATCTTTATTGCACCAAATATAACTTTACTCCAGTTCTTAACTTTCTGTATACAACCTTCACTATCTCCTGGTATATTATTTATTATATCTTTTGTCAAATTATCTATCAAAGGAGACAGTAAACCTTGATAAAAGTGCTTGATATTATTTTTTGTTTTTATCACAGGACTTTTTATGCATTTTTCTGCCAAATAGTATTCAAGTTCCGCTTCCTCTAACAACTTCTTAACTGCTTCTTCGTTAAAAGTTTCACGCTCGAACTCCTTCAGTAAATCATCCTCTATTATTGCAAACTTTATTTTTTCGCGAGATTCTAGTTCTTCTATATAATCATTTTTTGTTTCTTCATTTATCAACAATCCTTTTTCTTCTAATTCTAACTGTTTTAATGCTTTGAGAATTTCTTGGTTATTTTTCAAATGCTTCTCTATTAATTTTGTACTTGGATGCTGTTCTCCTTTCCTATTTCGCTCACCTTCTAAATATTTGTTTAAATCCTCATTTTCTTCTATTACTTTCCTTAACGATATAGGTTGCTCTAAGCATTCTGCAATTTCCGCTCGGTGCGCATTAATCCTCTGTACTAAATCCGGCTCCTTTTCCTCTAACAGCTTACATGAATCCTCTATACCCTTTGCTTGACCTTTGAGTACATTTTGTTTTTTGCATTTCGTTATTTCTAAATATATCTTTGCTACAAAAGCATTTACTTTATCTGAAGCTTCTTTTAAATTCTCACTCAAAGAACCTTTTATCTCCTTTTCTAAATCCCGAAACTGGTCTATTAAGCTGAGCATGCCTAATAGGCCTAACTCACCCTTGGCTTTTTTCATTACTGATTTTACTAGCCTTTGCTCAACTTCTTGATCATCATACTCGAACTTAAAAAGACCTTCTAACCTTCTTCTTAAAACATCACCTGCTAAATTATTCTTTTTTACATCTCCATATATTTCTTTCAATTTTTCATGTATCCTAATATATCTTTTTTGTCCTTCTTTTTTTAAAAGATTAATCTCTTCTTTAGCATTACCTAGAGCTGTCTCTGTTTCTCTACTATGTATATATTTATAAACATCAATAATTGTTCTCTTAGCTATCTTCCCTTCTTCTTTAAGCCGCTTCCATTCTGCTTTAAATATAGGAAGCTCACTATCATCTAAAACATCCGGTACTTTTGCTCCTGCTTTTTTCGGATCTCTTATTATCACTTCTTTCTCACCTGGTAATTCCTTACCTTGACTCTCTAATTCCTGTCTCACTAAAGAATTTTTTATCTCATCTTCCAGTGAAAAACCTTCTTTCCGTCTATCCAGCTGAAACCTAACTGCTTGTATAAAGGCAACTTGATAGGCGTTGTATATTAAGTGAGTTGTCAACTTAAAATCTATGCTACTTACCACTTTTAACCTGAATTCGTCCAACAATTCCTTCAATTTATCATATGTAATCTCTTTCTTTTCTAGCTTTATCAGTTCTTCCATAGTCTTCGCAAATTCTTGAATAGAAGTTGCAAGCACATCCTTGATTTCATTGCGTAAGGGCTTAAGACCATTTTTTAAATTGATGTTAGTTGACAATTTCAGTACGATGCTATGCTCTGAATCCCGTGTCACATCAAACCACTTGTTATTTTCATTTTCATACAAATCTCTAAGCAATCGTTTAAATTGCGGTGGAAATTCTATTTCCATATCCCACGCAATATTTGGTCCAGTAACTTCCTTTTCATGAAAAGACACCTCAATATTTTGATGCTTATTAGAATACCGCCCCATACTTATTTTAAGAGCAGTAACTAAAGAGGGAGATAAATCTCTATTTAAAAGATAAAAAGTAGCCAAAGCAATTGTTGCAGGAATAAGTAATGCTACAAGCATAGCTATATTAACAAGAATTACTATTGCAGCAAGAACACCATATGCCAGTCTTTTTGCTGTACTTTCACTTACTTCACTTTTTTTTGTTTTATTCTCCTCTGAACTGATTTGTGTCTTATCATTTGTTTTTAATTTATTATATACGGCTAATCCTAACGCAGTGAAAACTATATAAGGAAATATTAAAACTGATAGAGCTAAATTTAATACTTTCTTCTCCGGAAAAGCTCGATTTACCTCTTTAAATATTCTACTTGATATATTATACCAAGAAGTAAAAAAATCAGAGTTATAATCTTTATAATGAAATATACTGAGTGGAACGTTAAAATTAGCTAACGGCTCTTGTTCTTCCACAGCATCAAAAAATTCTTCTTCCTCTTCTGAAGTAGCAAGACCTAAATCATTCCCTTCTTCTACATTAGAAACAGCTTCCATAGCATCAAAAGACTCTTCCTCTTCCAAAGTAACATTGGAAATAGATTCTACTTTACCTAAATCATCACTACTGTTATTTAAGTCAACAACTTTCTTACAATCTACAACAGCATGCATACCATAACCTTACCTCAAGCAACCTAAGTATAGCATAAACAATGACAACTTTCAACTACTAATAATTTAACCTAATACCAACTATCAAATTTTGGTACTCCTTAAAATAAAAGTTAGTTCCAATTTCTGTATTAATGTCCAAAGATAAGGTAAGGGTCTGCTCTTTTATATATTCAATCCACGTATTTATTGCTTCCTTAATTTTCTCATCTTCTGTTTTGATTATTACTCTGATTCTATCGGACATATGAAAATCAGCTTGTTTCCTGGTTTCCTGAATGAGCCTCACGACATCTCTTGCAAGCCCTTCTAGAATTAATTCATCATTTAGTTCAGTATTTAGAATGACAATCCCTTTATTGTTATCAAATACAGAGGAATATTCACTGTTTGCTTTTAACAATAGTTCATATTCGCCTTTTTCTATAATATAGTTCTCTGATTCGTCTCCTAGAAATATCTGCTCATCCTCAACTTGCTTCCATTTTCCCTCCTTGACATATTGAACTAGCTTCTTGATTTTGTCTGGAACTCTTTTCCCAAGCAGTGGGAAATTTAGCTTTAACTCTAGTGATGCAATACCTTCAAGTCTGTTTACTAATTCCAAGCTTTTTACATTCACCTCATCTTTTATCATCTCCTGGTACTCATTTGAATTTGCAGCACACTGGATCCCAGTGTCAGCTACTTGGATAACAGGAGAGAACTCTGGGATGACAGAAAGCGGTTCACCTTCAAGAAAACTACAGGAAGACTGATGATAAATGATCATACTGCCAAGCGGCTGTCTGATACGTATATTAAAAGTGTTTCTGATCGAAAGTGCAGAGTTGCACACCTCTCTCACTAGATCCATCTTGGCAATGAGCTGACTATCAAACTTCTCTAATTGTGGAAAATTAGCCAAATGAACAGATGTTTCTTCATACTTAAGCCCTTGCCATATATTCTCTGTTATAAGTGGCAACAAAGGAGCTGCAGCTCTTAGTATGTAATAAAAAACCGTATATAGAACATTATAAGCACCAGTTTTATCCTGATCCAAATCACTTTTCCAAAAACGCTCGCGACTGCGACGAATATACCAATTATTTAGCACTTCAAAAAAGTTCATTAAAATTTTGCAAGCCTCTTGGGAGTTATAGCTGTTCATAGAAGCTTGGATACTTTCTACAGTTTCAAAACATTTGGAAATCATGTAGCGATCAATAGTACTTTGATAATCCTTACAAACTTCAGCTTTAATTCCATCTGCATTTGCATACATAGTAAAAAAGTGATAACTGTTCCAAATAGGTTTTATTACGTTTTTCAGAACATCTCGTATTGAGTTTCCTTCTTTATCAAGTAGCAAATTACCACCACAAACAATAGATCCAGAAAGCATAAGAAAACGCAGCGCATCAGAACCGTATCTATCAAAAACCTCCATTGGATCTGCATAGTTATTCAAACGTTTGGACAATTTTTGCCTTCTTACATCCAAAACAACACCGTGGCATATGCAGTTCTTAAATGGTTCCCTATCAAACAAAGCAGTAGACAATACAAAGAGCGTATAAAACCACCCCCTGGTTTGTGCTATGTACTCGGTAATAAAATCCGCAGATTCAAACCACTCCTTATTTTCAAACGGATAGTGGATTTGCGCAAATGGCATCGAGCCAGATTCAAACCAGCAGTCAAACACGTCAGGTACACGGCGCATAACTGATTTTCCTATTGGGTCATCAGGATTTGGTCTTGTTAAAGTATCGATAAATGGTCTGTGCAAGTCGTCTATTTTAACATTAAAATCTCTCTCCAGTTCTTCTATTGAACCATATACATCTACTCTTGGATATCTCGCATCGTCTGATTTCCATACAGGGATTGGTGTACCCCAGAATCGATTGCGTGAAATTGACCAGTCGTGTGCCCCTTCAAGCCATTTTCCAAATTGACCATCTCTAATGTGGTTTGGTATCCAATTAACTCTCTTATTTAGCTCTACCATTCTGCTTTTGAATTTTGTAACAGCAACATACCAAGAAGGCATAGTGCGATAGATCAAAGGAGTGTCAGTTCTCCAGCAGTGTGGATAATTGTGAATATATTGTTCAGTTTTAAACCAATTCCCTTGCTCTTTTAATTTTTTTATTACTGTATCATTGGTATCAAAAACATGAACCCCTGCCAAATCTGAAATTTCAGCAGTAAATTTTCCACTGTTATCAATTGGACAAATAACTGGAATATCATGGCTTTGGCAAAGGTAAAAATCTTCCTCACCAAATCCAGGAGCAGTATGCACAACGCCAGTACCGTCTTCTTCCGTCACATAATCAGCAATAAAAACGCGAAATGCATTTTTTGTGTCTTTAAAATAGTCAAACAGTGGTTTGTAAGAAAGACCTGCAAGATCATTCGCTTTAAGTTTTATATTGCAGTTTTCATATGGAATATTGTTTTGTTCAGAGTGGCTGATAAATTTCTCTAAGTAGCTTTCAGCAAAAATGTATATTTCACCATTCATTGAACTTCCTTCACTACTCCCTGTCATCCCAGTGCCCAGACACTGGGATCCAGAAATAGATTCCAGCGTCACGCGCTGGAATGACATCAAAGGGTGGACTGACACTGCACAATACTTAATATCTTTTCCTATTGCTAAAGCCAAGTTGCTCGGCAACGTCCAAGGAGTTGTAGTCCAAGCAAGTAATTTACACTTTCGTTTAACACTTTTAAATTGCTGTGGGTTTTCTAAAAGCTCAAATGCAACAGTTACAACTTTGCTAACTTTTTCTCTATACGCGTTATCAAGCCTTGTTTCGAAATTAGATAATGGAGTTTCGCATGCCCAGCTATATGGTACAACGCGCACTGATTCATACACCAGACCCTTATCATAAAGCTGCTTGAATGCCCACATGACCGACTCCATGAATGATTTATCCATAGTCTTATAGTCATTGTGAAAGTCTACCCACCTTGCTTGCCTATTTACATACTTCTCCCACTCTGATGAAAATTTCATCACAGAAGTACGGCAATGATCGTTAAATTTATCTATACCAAACTTCTCTATCTCAGTTCTACCAGATATTCCAAGTTCTTTTTCTGCACCCATCTCAGCCGGCAATCCATGGCAATCCCAGCCAAATCTACGTTCAACCCTTTTTTGAAGCATAGTTTGATATCTTGCAAATGCGTCTTTGATGAAACCAGTGAGTAAATGTCCATAATGCGGAAGTCCATTTGCAAACGGAGGCCCATCGTAAAAGACAAAACAATTATCCTTGGAACGTTCTTCAACTGACCGCTCAAAAACTTTGTTTTCCTGCCAAAATTTTATGATTTCCTTTTCTAACGATGAAAAATCAGGACTACTTACTGTATCAGGATAATGCTTTGACTTCATGTTCGCTATGTAAAACTAAAGAATACAGGGCTTTCTGAAAAATTACAAATTCAAAAATATTTCCGTAGCTCACACCCCAACAAACTATTCTGCCAAGCTTCCAATACCTTTTTTTAAGTTTTACTTGCAGTTTTTATTGTTTTACTTAACATTAACCCAAGCTTTAGGGGTATTTTATGGATCAGAAGACAGATAAGTTTCCACAATTTTTAAAGATGTTGTGCTTTGTTGAAATGTGGGAACGTTTCTCTTACTATGGAATGAGGGCACTTTTGGTCCTATTTTTGACTTCTCACTTAGGTTTCACTGATGAGAGGGCCTTTACTATTTACTCATTATTTGCTGCAACAGGTTATGCTATACCAATACTTGGAGGTTTTTTAGCTGATAAGTTGATGGGATTCCGCAACATGGTGTTGCTTGGAGGGATAGTGATGATAGCAGGTCATGCTTGCATGTCATTGGTTAAGTTTGAACCAGGTTTATTATATTTAGGTTTATCTCTAATAGCCATAGGTACTGGCATGTTTAAAGGGAACGTAACTAACTTACTTAGTTCATGCTATGGCAAAGACGATCCTGAACGTAGCAGAGGCTTTACTTTATTTTACGTAGGTGTGAATATTGGAGCAATATTGGCTTCTATTTCATGTGGTTATGTAGCCCACTTGTTTGGCTGGCACTACGGCTTTGGTTTAGCTGGTATTGGGATGTCTATAGGGCTAATCTTTTTTCTCAAATTTCAGAATCTTTTAGGAGATAGCGGCCTTTCTCCTTATCCAGAGCTTATGAATAAGCGCATATTAGGGATTAAAATTTTTGGTATAGTATTGATAGGAAGCTTTCTGTCATCATCAATAATTGCTAAAATGCTTATACATAGTGAATTTTTTACTAATATGCTCATATTTATTGGAATAACAGCTCTGGGCATATTTATTTATATAATATCTAAATTATCAGCAGAACAAAGACGAAAATTAGTGGCATTATCTATTCTTGTGGTATTTTTCTTGTGTTTTTTTGCTTTAGAAATGCAGCTTGGCTCTTTGGTTAACTTATTCACCGAAAGAAACGTTATTAACAATGTATTAGGTATAACAATCCCAGCTTCAGTTTCTCAAGCCATAAATCCTTTGTCAATTATAATATTTGGCTTTCTTTTTGGAACATACATGAAGTTTAAGCAAAAATATGCAACTTCCATGTTTACCCTTGGCCTTCTGACAATGGCTATGTGTTTTTTCACACTGTACATAGGATGTTTAAACTCTAACATTGAAGGTAAAGTAGAATACTTATATTTAATAATTGCTATCTCCTTTATGGGACTGGGAGAATTATGTATTGCTCCATTAGTCCAAGAACAAGCAACTACACTAGCCCCCAAAAACCTTAGAGGAGTAGTGATGGGTATAGTAATGCTGTCATTAGCGTTTTCTAACCTAGCCGGAGTTGCAATATCAAAATTTATGCCAGTTCCTTCAGTAAATGGTAAAATAAATTATTTAGAATCTTTAGAAATATATAAAGAGGGTTTTTTAAAGGTGGGAATATTTAATTTAATGCTCGTTATTGTATTTTTATTCTTCTTCAATTTTATACATAAAGTTGTTACTAACTCATCTTGTACAAAAAATTGATATAGGTAAGCTCAAATTTGTAGGTTTAAGGTACCCGTTCAGCAGAGGTAGCAATTAAACTTTGTAACTTTTGAAAAAGATTATGATTGCATTTTTTCAATACTCTTTGCTTAAGATTTATATTTAACGCTGCTTAAAATCAGTGAAATGCACACCCCAGCAAACTACTCTGCCGAGCTTCCAACACTTTCACATTTACTATTTTGTCCCTGTATTTATCTTCAGAATCATCAATGCACACTGATTGCATATATGGGCTTTTACCAATAATTTGGTTTTGGTGTTTACCTTTTTTATCGCTAAATAGAACAGGTATAGTTTTACCTACCATACTCTGGTTATAGCCTTTCTTATAATAGTCCGAATGCGATAAGATATGTGTTTATGGCTATAGCAGGCCAGTAGCATATTACGGTCTGTTCGGATTATTGTAAAAAGAGCTATAAACTCAAGTTGTTGCTTACTAATTAATTTCTGTAAACGAAGAAGGCGCTCTATTTTAACCTCTTCTGGTACTTGATCTTTTCTTTCCGCTCCCGGTGTGCCTGGTCTTGGGCTGTATTTAAAACTATAAGCCTGAGCATATCTAACTTTTTCTACTAATTTCATAGTTTCTTCAAAATCTTTTTCGGTTTCTCCAGGAAAACCAACAATAAAATCAGAAGAAAATTCGATTTCAGGTTTCAATTTGCGAAATCTGTCTATTATTTCCAAATACTCCTCTGCAGTGTTTTTCCTGTTCATCGCGTGCAATATTTTATTCGAACCAGACTGCACAGGCAGGTGAACAAACGGCATGAGCTTTGGCTCTTCCGCATGTGCCAAGTAGAGAGATTCATGCATATCTCTTGGATGAGAAGTTGTATAACGAATCCTCTCTAGCTTTTCAATTTTAGCAATATGACTAATTAATTTTCCTAAATCCCACACTTCCCCTTCGCACTCCCCATGGTAAGCATTGACGTTCTGACCAAGCAAATTGATCTCATTTGCCCAATTTGCAACTAATTTCAATGCTTCACGAAATATTTCATTCACTGGCCGTGAATACTCAGCTCCACGAGTACAGGGCACTACACAAAACGTACAAAATTTATCACAACCCTATTGTATGGCAAGAAACGCAGAAGACCCCTGGCTATTGCCATAGCATTCATCTGGCAATTTATCAAACTTTGCAACTTCAGGAAAATCAGTGTTTATTACATGACCTTTACTTCTGCTTGCTTTGACTATCAGCTCCGGTAAGGTAGCGATACTCTGCGGACCAACAACAATATCAACAAAAGGAGCCCTTCTGAACACTTCTTCTCCCTCTGCTTGCGCTACACACCCAGCCACCACTATAGTCATTTCTTTTCGTAACGAATGAATCTTCCCAAGCTCTGAGTAAAGTTTTTCTGCTGCCTTCTCTCTAATGTGACAAGTATTCAGTATCACTAAATCGGCTTTCCCTGCATCACTAACAACGTTGAACCCCAAAGGTTTAATTACATTTTCCATTAAAACGGAGTCATAAACGTTCATCTGACAGCCGTAAGTTTTAATATATAGGCCTTTCATATTTGGTATGTCTTTTTCAAAATTTCTTCACCCTACACGTAAATGTCTAACAGACCAGCGCGTGACGCTAGTGAACTTGCTAGCACAATAGATTTTGACAAAATTATACGAAAAACTGGATCCCAGTGTCAAGCACTGGGATGACAAGTTCTCGGCAACCCCTACGTCATACCATCACGGTATCTCTAGATCCCGCTAACAAGTAGCGGGATGACGGTTGTCAGGGTGTCATGAAAGTAGCTAACACTGGCTTCCATCCAAGAGGGCAGTGCCCTCTTCTTGTCATCCCAGTGCTTGACACTGGGATGGCTTTGTTGCATCGCTACTTATGAAAGGCTAACTATAGTTAGGATTATAAGCAACCTATTGAAAATCTTGTTTTTTTGCAATCAATCTGATCAAATTTAAGAATAGTAATTTGTTATTTATATTAATAAATTTAATTCTATTGAAAATAGCTAAAGCATTGAAATTCTTGAATTTTAGCCGGATTGGTAAATGGTAGTGAAATTTCTTTTACTCAAATTTAGGTATTCATTGACCGTTCTTGTTATAAATACCAGAATAATAAGCTACTGATATTCCCTATCTTTTTATCTTTAATCCATCATAGCTAGCAATGCAACAAAGCCCACTGGGATCCAGGAAAAAGAATGGTGTCATCCGAGTAGCTTGACACTGGCATCCAGGAAACTTAATTGCAAGTAATGCATTGAGTTTGGTGAGTATGGGTTTTGCGTTATAGAATGAAGCACTTTTGGTGAATTTGTAAAGAAAGCTGGATCCCAGTGGGCTTTGTTGCATCGCTCAAGTGAAAAGAACTGGCAGTTACTGACAAAATTCATTATAAATAGCCATTTAACTGTTGAAGAAAAAATATGCCACAAAAAATGAGAGTCAGTAACTGCCATGAATATAACAAATTTCTCCAAGAAAGAGGAAGCATTTTTTGTTATATCAATGACGCCATAGAAAATTGGTACGAGAATTGTCCAAAAATGCAGGGCGGCAACTATATTTATAGTGATAAAGTTGTGATTTTGGTGCATATAATCGTCAGTTTCTTTAGAATTGGTTTAAGACAAACAGTCGGGTTTATAAAAGGGTATTTGCAACAAATAGGAAGAGGTTTGGCAGTTATCAGCTATTCACAAGCATCAAAAAAAACTTAATATTAAGATCAATGATTGCAGAAAATAATATGGAAGATATCGAAATTGCTATAGACAGTACAGGAATTAGTATATACAACAACACACAGTAAGGAAAATAGCACTGACAGAAAATATCGTGGCTATGAGCAAACGAGAAAATTGCACGTAATGTTGAATATAAACAACAAAAAAGCCATAGCTGTAAAATACAGTAACGGCTGATCACTATGGAGCTTGTGATTTGCTAAAAGAAGTTGATTTTCAGCATGCCATAAAAGCACTATATGCAGATAGAGCATGTGATAGGCACAAGTTTTATAAGTTGTGTAACGAATATGATATAAAGACAAAAATTCCACCAATAAACAATGCGGCAGAACATCCAGAAATAGATTATATGTCTGACAGGAATGCTGCTATTAGGTTAATAAAATTATACGGTGAAGATGGCATGAAAGAATGGAAAAAAGAAGTAAATTATGGGAAAAGATCTTATATTGAAGGGTTTTTCTCAAGATTAAAGCAAATATTCGGATTTAGTTTTAGGAATAAATCTGAGATAAATCGAGAAAAAGAACTGCTAATCAAATGCTATTTGCTTAATAAATTCACTGATATTGGTATGGCTAAATTTGAGACAGTTACATGAATTTACCATAAATCACCATCTCATAAAGTGTGATGCAACAAAGCCATCCCAGTGTCAGCTACTTGGATGACAAGAAAGGGAGCACTGGAATTTTTATTTCAGTATTGTACATCAGCCATGCATCTGAACAGATACGAGCTTTCTGCTTTTTTTGGGTAAGGTCAGTCAAAAAGGTTTTACAACAACCATAATAACTATAACTATTATCAATACTGTAACTGCTTCATTTAAAACGCGAAAATAAATATGTGACTTCTTATTCGAACCCATTGCAAAATTTTTCCTATATTTTGCAAGTAGCATATGAATAATTAACATCAAAAGTATTGCAAATGCTTTTACATGAAACCATCCTTCACGATATGCTTCCCTAATAACCATTAGTGTAATTCCAAGACCAAGTGAGAAAAGCATTGCAGGGTTTATGATATATCTAAGTAGCCTCTTTTCCATTGTTTGAAGCAAGCTATCATTTTCCGATCCCGGTTTTACAGTTGCATGGTAGACATAAAGCCTGGGTAAATAAAGCATACCTGCCATCCACATGATAACAGAGATAACGTGAAAAGCCTCAAGCCAGTGGTAATAGTTCATTAGCAAAAATTTAAAATTCCTGGTATTGTGTTAGTTTAATGAAAAAGAAATCGATATGAAAGCAGAAAATTTCACTAAAGAACAGATAATTGGATTCTACAGGAAAATGCTACTCATACGCAGATTTGAGGAAAAAGCAGGACAATTATATGGGATGGGATTAATAGGCGGGTTCTGTCACCTATCAATAGGACAAGAAGCAGTTGCAGTTGGAACTCAAGCTGCATCAAAATTAGGTGACGCTTTTATCACAAGTTATAGAGACCATGGCTTAATGCTCGCATGTGATTCTGATCCAAATGTTGTAATGGCAGAGCTTACCGGCAAAGAAACAGGATGCTCGAAAGGTAAAGGTGGTTCGATGCACGTATTTGACGTTGAAAAAAAATTCTTCGGCGGGCATGGAATAGTGGGAGCACAAGTTCCAATTGGCACAGGAATAGCATTTGCTAATAAATATAAGAAAAAAGATAATGTGGTATTTACATATTTTGGCGACGGTGCTGCAAATCAAGGACAAGTATATGAATCGTTTAATATGGCATCTTTGTGGGAGTTGCCTGTGGTTTACATCATAGAAAATAATGAATACGCAATGGGAACCTCCGTGCAAAGGTCAACTTTAGTAACAGAGTTATATAAAAGAGGAGAAAGTTTTGGTATTCCTGGAAAACAAGTTGATGGAATGGATTTTTTCTCTGTTTATGAGGCTACAAGCGAAGCAGAGGAACACACACGCAGCGGAAAAGGGCCTATCCTGCTTGAAATGAAGACATATCGATATCGCGGTCACTCAATGTCAGATCCTGCTACTTATCGCTTAAAAGAAGAAGTTGAAGATATGAAGCAAAATCATGACTCTATAAGCACTTTAAAGAAATACATGACAGATAATAAAATGGCTTCAGAAGAAGAGTGCAAAGTAATTGATAAGGAAATACGTGATTTAGTAAAAAAGTCGGAAGATTTTGCCAAAAATAGTAAAGAACCAAGCGTTGATGAGCTGTATACTGATGTTTATAAATTTGTTAGCTAATTTTTTTATCCAGAACTGTACAAACATTGTATAGTAAACGATGTCATCCAAATAGCTCCTTCTCCCGTCATCCAAGTGCCCTCCTTTTTTTGTCATCCCAGCGCTCTGACTACTTGGATCCAGCTGAGTTGGTGAGTATAAAAGTATAGCTAACGCAAGCTCTACGTCATGCCGCCGCGAACCGTCATACCGCGATTCATTCGCGGTATCTCTAGATCCCGCTAACAAGCAGCGGGATGACGGTTGTCAGGGTGTCAGGCTAGTACCTTCTCTTGTCATCCGAGTAGCTGACACTGGTTCCTTTATGACGGCAGTAGCCCCTTCGGTGTCATTCCAGTGCTTGACACTGGAATGACACCAATAATTGACATTTCACTAGATATTCATTATAAATAATGGAATGCTACAAAGTATAAAAACCATATTAATAGAAGACGATAACGTTAGGCTGGATAGGTACATCAGAAGAATCTTTCCTGATCTAAAGCAATCTGTAATTGAAAAATCTTTAAGGAAAGGATTAATCAAAGTTGATGATTGCAAAGCAAAGTCCAGTGATAGAGTAAATTCTGGGCAAACTATAACGCTGAAGCACTTGAATTACATTGAGAACGCTAATTCTGATCGCAAATATAACGAAAAGTTAGTGAATCTACTAAGAGAGAACATATTATATGAAGACGAATATATATTAGCTATAAACAAACCCGCAGGGGTCATCGTTCAAGGTGGCGTAAAAGTAAAGATTAGTATTAGTGATTTGCTTGACCAAATAAGAGAGGGAGAAACATTTAAAATTGTCCATAGGCTAGATAGAGATACGAGTGGAGTGATAATATTCGCACGCAATGCTAATGTTGCAAGATACCTTATGGAGGAATTTAAAGGACGAAGAGTAAAAAAAACTTATTTAGCATTGACTTCTGGCATACCGAGCAAGGATAGTGGAACAATAGACTATCCATTGGCGAAAAAATATGTTTCAGGTCAAGAAAAAGTGATCGTTGATGAAAATTCACCTCAAAATGCCACTACGCATTTTTCAATTATAGCAAAATCCAAACACAATGTTGCTTATTTAAAATTACAACCAATTACCGGCAGAACCCATCAGTTACGTGCACATTTAGCTCATATAAATTGCCCTATTCTTGGTGACGGTAAATACGGCGGTAAAAAAGCTTTTATTGACGGAGTGGCAAGTAAAATTCACCTTCATTCGCATTCTTTATTTTTAAAATTGCCAAACAATAAAGAAATCACTATTACCGCTCCTATCCCTAAGCACATTGAAAAGTCTATTGAAGCGCTATTTTTCGACTGAAACGATTTCACCAATCAACTTTTCTGTCTTTGGCTTTGATTTGAAGCACAGATATTAGGCTAATTAATGCGCAGGTGGTAAGATAAACACCTGCTGCAAGTTTTGTTTCGGTTTTTTCTATGAGCCACATGCATATGGATGGAGAAAGGCCACCAAATATTCCTGCAGATATGTTATTTGCTAAACTGAAGCCAGTGCATCTAACTTTCGTTGGAAATAACTCGCAGGCAAGAGAATTGTATATTCCAAAAGATGCACTTATCGGTATAGTCACTAGCAAATAAACGGGCGTTATAACATAGTGGTTATCATAGGACAGTAGCGAAAATGCCGGTAAGCTAATGCAAGCCAGCACTATTAATAAAGGAACCATCACGCTTTTCCTTCCAACTTTATCAGACAGCGTTGCAAACAGCACTGCAGACACTCCAAATATAATTTCACTTATAATCCTTACTACATTTTTAATATCAATACCTGATAGAATGAGCTCTTTTACAGATATGTTGTAAAACATGATTGCTGAGTAAACAATTGCATTATGGGCAATACCAAGTCCAATTGCTATCATAAATGCTTTTTTATAGTCCCTGATTAATTCTAAAAATGGAGAATGAGATAAGCTTTTATTTTTATCGTGTGTTTTATATGCTAAGCTCTCTTCCATTATATATCTTGCTAAAAAGCCTATTATGCCCATAACGGAGCAGAAATAGAAGAGCAACCTCCAACCCCAAATTTCAAAGTTTTCACCTGTAAACTTTTTGCAAATAGCTATCATTATAAAGCATGTAATAGAACCAAGAGCACCACTAAAAGCTTTCATGCTGCCTAAAAAACCTAGATCTTTTTTATCGATCGAATGCTCTATTAAAAAAGCCGAGTTGATACTCGTTTCTCCGCCTGCTGCCATTCCTTGTGCTATTCTACAAAGCAGAAGCAATATAGGAGAAAATATTCCTATTTCTTTAAAGCTTGGTATAACCGCAATTGCAGTAGATGATATTGAGGCTAATATTACGGAAGTCAGCAAAATTTTCCTTCTGCCGTATTTATCTCCAATGTAACCAAAAATAAATGCACCAAGTGGTCTAAATCCAAATCCAATTGCAAAACTGCCAAGAAATTTGATTTTTTTTATGTAATCACTTTCTGATGAAAAAAAAACGTCACTTATTATATGAGTTAACACTCCAAATAGAGTTAACTCATACCATATAATCATGTTGCAGATTATGCCTGATAGTATTGCTTTTTGGAGATTATTCATGGTCTTTCAACCTAACATAACCTAATATATCATTAACCGGTGCTCCTTGCTATAAAATTTTTCATTCAATAACCTTCAAGGATAATTCACGTAAATGCTTATCCTCCACCTTGGAAGGAGCACCCATTAGAACATCTTCACCTTGCTGGTTCATAGGAAAACAGATTACTTCACGAATATTTGGCTCATCAGCAAGCAGCATAACTATTCTATCAACTCCTGGTGCTATTCCACCATGAGGAGGAACACCAAATCTGAATGCACGTACAAGTGCACCGAATCTTGTATCAACTTCTCCCCGGCTATAACCTGCAATGGCAAAAGCTTTATACATGATATCCAGTTTGTTATTACGAATCGCCCCACTTGACAGTTCTATTCCATTGCAAACAAGATCATATTGGTAAGCAAGGATATCCAGTGGATTTTTGTCCTCTAAATCTTTCAGACCACCGTGTGGCATGGAGAATGGGTTATGAAAGAAATCGATTTTTTTACTTTTATCGTCATATACAAAATATGGAAAATCAATGATCCAACAAAACTTGAAGATATTATCATCTATAAGACTGAGTTCTGACCCTAAAAGAGTGCGTACTTTTCCTGCAATGTTTGCCGCCTCATTCTCTTTGTCAGAAGCAAAAAATACACTATCTCCTGGCTCTATGTTTGTTGCTTCTCTTATGTGGTTTAGCCTATTTTCATCAAGAAATTTAGCAATTGGGCCTTTCGCAGTTCCATCTTTATCAAACGTTATATATCCGAGACCCTTAGCACCGAATTCTTTTTGCGCATGTTCTATCTTTTTATCAAAGAAGCTGCGTGGTTCCTCTGCTGTTTTAGGTGCAGGGATGGCTCTCACTACCATACCACGCTCAACATTGCTTTTGAAAATATTGAACCCTGAATCACGAAAAATTTCTGTAACATCGCTGATTAATAGTGGATTGCGCAGATCTGGCTTATCAGAACCATATTTAAGCATTGCTTCTTTATATGTAACACGTGGAAAATCTTTATCAACAGACTTACGAGAAAATTTAGCAAACACTCTATATAAGGTAGACTCAATAATCTGAAAGATGTCTTCTTGAGTTACAAAAGACATTTCAAGATCTAGCTGATAAAACTCTCCCGGAGAACGGTCAGCCCTTGCGTCTTCATCACGAAAACACGGTGCAATTTGGAAATATTTATCAAACCCTGAAACCATGAGCAACTGTTTGAAAATCTGCGGAGCTTGTGGCAATGCATAGAACTTGCCAGGATTTAGCCTGCTTGGCACTAGGTAGTCGCGTGCTCCTTCAGGAGAGGAAGCAGTGAGTATTGGAGTTTGAATCTCTAAAAATCCTCGCTCCATCATGAGCTTGCGGAGCTCTGCAATAATTTGTGAGCGCAAAATAATATTGTTGCGGACTTTTTCACGTCTTAAGTCAAGAAATCGATATTTAAATCTCATGTTTTCTGGGTATTCTTGCTCGCCGGTAATGCTTGCCAATATACTTCTTTCTTCTTTTGCTATTTCTTCATCAAAGTGGAACTCAACTTCCGACTCAACGCGCAAATTGTTGACTATCACCTCGATTTCTCCGGTAGAAATAGAGCTGTTTACCGTATCTTCAGTTCTAGCTTCAACTATTCCTGTAACAGTAATTACACTCTCCAATTTTAAATTTGATATCTCATCAAAAAAGTCTTTGTCATTATTAAATACTAGCTGAGTGATTCCGTAGAAGTCTCTTAAATCAACAAAAATTAGGTTACCATGGTCGCGCTTACGATATAACCATCCAGAAAGGGTAACTTCCTTTTCTACGTCGTTCTTCCTCAGTTCATTGCACGTATGAGTTTTATAGCAGTTCATATTTGTTTTACTTCTAAATTCTCTAAGAAGTATAGAAATAAACCTTATTACATACAAGCCCGTTCGTCAGATATTTGCGCAATTTTCGAAATAGAGCAGTACTGCTTTTATATTGTCTTTACCCGCAAAAAAAATTGCACAATTTCTATAATTATGGTATAATGGCGAGGGTATTTTTAATGAATTAGATACAGGAAATGCCACTTACACAGATCATATTATATAGCGTAACATTACTTGCTGTAGCTGCAGTATTTCTCTTTTTGAGAAAAATATACAAAAATCGCATTAGAAAAATCATATTTCCTAGAAAAGTTTTTAAAGAAGAGTGGGAAGAAGACAGAAAATTCAATGAATTATATCAAAAAAATAAGCAAAAAGAGTTGATGAAACAACAAGAAACGCTACGCGAGAAACAAAAAGATGTGCAAGTTTATAAAGAAGATCCAGAAATAGTTGACATAGCAAAACCGGTAGGTAAATGGACAAAGATGGTTATGATGGGTAATGGTTTAATGCAGCGTTTTGCACAATTGATACATAGAGAAGGCGGACAGAAAGGATTTTGGGAGCTGTTTGTAAAAGCTCAGGCTTCAACTCAAGGTAAACATAAGGGAAAGGGCAGATAATCCATGCTTGAATGTGAAAATTTATCCTGCGCTCGTAATAATAAGGTACTATTTAAGAATCTCAGTTTTAAAGCTGAGCTAAAATCAAAGATTCTAATCACTGGTCCAAATGGTAGTGGTAAAACCAGCTTAATTAGAAGTTTATCTGGACTTTTACCACCGGTATCAGGCAATATAAGGCACTGCGGAAAAGATATATATGATGATCCAAAATCCTATATACCTTCTATGGTCTATATAGGCCATAAGAATGCCTGTAAAGATAGCTTAACTGTTGCTCAAAACGTAGAATTCTGGGCAGGAATACGAAATACTAGAGAATTGATTGTGGCAGCTATTTGTTGCTTGCAGTTGCAACCTGTACTTAATATTAGATATGGCGAACTTTCTGCAGGCTGGAAAAGGAGAGTTGCGCTTGCTCGCCTCTTGATTTCTAATGCAAACGTTTGGCTGATAGATGAACCATTTTGTAATCTTGATAGTGCAACGTGTGAATTAGTGCTGAACCTAATCTCAATACGCTCTGAGCAAAATGGTATAGTAATTATTACAGGGCATAGCTCTACAGAGCAATTGTGTGATTTTACAACGATTGATATACGTAATTTCAATAGACTTCTTGTATAGTTTTTGGCAACAACCGTTAGAAACGAAAAACTTCCTTGACAAGTTTCGCCAGTCCCCGTATCATGAAACCGAAGGTATTCAGTTATCTTCATCTGTGCAGATTAAACAGCAAGAAAACAACGTAGTTGGCGTCTTATTTTTAATTTTTTGCACTATGTGCACCTTATGTCTTCACAACATTTCTAGGTTTTTACCTATATAAGCTGAAACGCGCTTATAAGTCGTTTAAGACAGTATAGTACGCCAATTTGCAGGATTAGAGAGTGACAACTAGCTAACACGGGTTTTCTTTGCCTTTTTTTTCTGCTTAGTAAATTTCTTAAACATTCAAACTAAGGTGAGTTGCATTTAAAAGCAGCTATAGCCTTTCTTATAATAGTCCGAATGCGATAAGATATGTGTTTATGGCTATAGCAGGCCAGTAGCATATTACGGTCTGTTCGGATTATTGTAAAAAGAGCTATAAATTGCAGTGTTTAAGACTTAAAAAACGCCAATACTGAAAATAGACAATGACTAGGGCTTCTTTTGCCTTTTTTTTATTTGGTAAATTCCTTAATGTTTATGGCTAAACGACAACCGTCATCCCGCTGCTTGTCAGCGGCTAAGGGATACCGCGAAGGGATACTGCGAATGAATCGCGGTATGACGGTTAATTATTCTGCGGCGGTATGACGTAGAGCTCGCGTTAGCTATACTTTTATACTCACCAACTCAGCTGGATCCAAGTAGTCAGCTACTTGGATGACAACCTGTTGAGGCTGCGCTTACACATTCCACTTTCTATGCTCACCAAACAAATTTGCTTACTCGCAGCAAAATTTTCTGGATCCAAGTAGTCAGCTACTCGGATGACATCTTTGTGTTTGAGGCAAAACCAGCTATAACATTTCTTCGCAAACAAATGTTCGTACAGTTGTGCGCGTGATGCTGGAATCTAGACAACAATTAGATCCTATTGTCAAGCAATAAGCTACATGTGCTATTTATTTAGTAGATTAAATATGAAGTTTAAAACTCTGCTATTGACTTCCTGTAGAACTAGTGAAAACCAAACTTGCTTAAAACCACTTAATTAGTTATAGTTATAAGTTTAGGTACAGTAAAATGACAGCTTTTGTCCCCTTGATTATTTTTTTAATCTTGTATCTTGGAAGTGGTGCTTATTTTTCTTTTATCGGAACTGATAATCCACTTCATCAGGTTTCACCAGTAATATGCTTGTTACCAGCACTATTTTTTGCTGTCTCACGTGGTACAAATAAAACTCAGCATAACATCGATACTGTTATCAAGGGCATGGGTGACAAAAACACCCTTACTATGTGTTTAATTTTTTTATTTTCTGGAGCATTTTCTGCAGTTACTCAATCAATTGGTAGCGCAGACACTGTTGCTAATTTAATTCTTAATTTCCTTCCAGCAAGATTACTGCTGCCTGGAGTATTTTTGGCTTCTGCTTTTATTTCAACTGCAATTGGCACATCTATGGGAGTTGTTGCGCTGATGGTACCTATAGCTGTTAATCTGGCAAAAAGTGGAGCTTTTGGTCTCGAAATAGGAACTGCAACTGTAGTAGGTGGTGCCGTGTTTGGCGATAACCTTTCGATGATATCTGATACCACCATTGCATCTGTTTCTTCACAGGAAGCTTCAGCAAAAGATAAACTTAAAATGAACTCTAAAGTTGCACTTATTGCCAGCATTATAACACTCATCTACCTAGCAGTTGCCTCAAATAGTACAAAAATTATTTCTATATCAAATTTAGATTATTATTCTATAATAAAAATTATTCCTTACATTTCTTTAATAATCATGGGGCTGCTTGAAGTCGCCACTTTAGTAACAACAACTATAAACATAATTATTGCTGGTGTGCTAGGAATAACTTTTTTTGACTATGCTATCATTCAATTTCCTCATGACGTGTATGACGGTTTCAAAAAAGTAAACGAAATAGTGATATTTGCTCTATTTATCGGTGGATTGAGCCATATAATGTACAAGCAAGGTCAAAAAGCGTTGCATAAACTCATCGATGAAAGCAATATCACAAAAACTAAAGCTGAATTTGTGATAGCAGGAATTGCGTCTATGTTTACTACCTTAGTTGCCAATAATACCATTGCTATTTTACTAAGTGGTGGCATTGCAAAAAGGCTTGCACAAAAACACAGTATTGCGCCACATCGCAGCGCATACTTATTAGATGTTTTTGCTTGTGCTACAAAAGGTATCTTACCTTATGGTTCCCAACTATTGCTAGCAGGTAGCATCGCCTCTGTATCACCTATTTCTTTATTAACACAGGTATATTATTGCTTTATTCTAGCGGCAGTTACAATAGGCGAAATAATCATCAACAGCAGAAAAGAGAAACATTGTGCGGCCGCAACTTAGAGTTTCTCTCTTTTTACCCATAAGGAACGGAATTACTTGACACCCTTCGCCAACCCCCTTATCATGAAACTGAAGCTATTTATTTATCTTCGCAATCTGTGCAGGTTAATGACAAAAAACTTAGGGTATTTGGCGTCTCATGTTTAATTTTTCGCACTACGTGCATCGCATGTCTTTAAAAATTTCTAGGTTTTTACCTATATAAGCTGAAACGCGCTTACAAAGCGTTTAAGACAGCAAAAAACGTCAAATTGACAAGGGAGAATTTGAATACTAGCTACCCTAGGGTTTCTTTGCCTTTTTTCCTGCTTGGTAAATTTCTTAAACACTTGCGGTGTAGGTTAGTTGCAAGTTAAAAGCAGCTAAATCGCTCTTAATCAAGCGTTTTAGAATAAAAAAAACGCCGATATTTTAGTACATAGTATAGCCTTTCTTATAATAGTCCGAATGCGATAAGATATGTGTTTATGGCTATAGCAGGCCAGTAGCATATTACGGTCTGTTCGGATTATTGTAAAAAGAGCTATAAATAGCCAACCACCATGGGGCTTCTTTTGCCTTTTTTTTCATTTGGTAAATTTCTTAAATATTTATAGTTGCAATTTAAGAGCCCGTAAAGGGTGTCATTCCATTGCCCCTGTGATGTATTCCAGTGCTTGACACTGGAATACAGTTTTCCATATAATCTCATCGAAAATGTTGTAACCACTTTCCATGCTAGTTTGCTTGTGAACAAGCAAACTTTTCTGGATCCCAGTGTCTGGGCACTGGGATGACAAGAGAAGGTACTATCCTGACACCCTGACAACCGTCATCCCGCTGCTTGTTAGCGGGATCTATGCTAATGCCCTTTTATTCTTTCAATTATGTTATTTCCATTTAAATCTGTCTGTTCCGCAACTTCAGTGAATACAGTTGAATACTCCCTAAAACTGATCGTCATAACTTTACCCTACTTTGAATAATATTTTGATCATTACATATTGTAACAAAAAAAATCAACTCATTTCTTCTAACGGCTCTATATTAAAGATAGAAAGTCCAGAAGCAATGACGTATGCTAAGGCTTGGACAAGTTGCAGCGGTGAGATCTTTCTTATATTTTTAATTGTGTAATCTCCTGTGTTTGTAAATGTTTTTTCTATGCCCCACTGCAGTAATAAGTACTCTGCGCTCTGAATGATTTATGCTGTAAATTATACAGTAGTTGCTAACCCTTATCCTATATTGCCCTCTAAAGCTATGACATAAAGGCTTTCCTAGATTAAAAGGATCAACTGTAAGGCGTTTCTTTATGGCCTCCTGAACCATTAATTTAATCTTTGCCGGAAGAGCTGGAATTTCTTTTTCAATAACATTTTTTAAGAATTTTATAGTGTAAGTTTTATTTCCAGATGTTTTCATCATCCTCTACTTCTTCTTCACCTTCAGAGAGGCGATCGTCAGCTATTTTGGATAGCTCTACATCTTCTTCGAACTCTTCTTCCACTAAATCTACTAAAACTTCAGGAATAGTTTTATTTTGAGTCTCTGCCATTTCTGTAAGATACTGAGCCAATTTACTGTCAAAACTTACATTAACATTGAGCTTTTTTTGACTGTGAGCCATATATTAACCAGAAAATACTACTATAAACTATAACATTTTTACTTAATTTTGTCAACTTCTCTATTCGTTGAAAAAAACAATCTTGCATAAAAAAATCAACTCATCTCTTCCAAAGGCTCTATATTGAAGATAGAAAGTCCAGAAGCGATGACGTGTGCTAAGGCCTGCACGAGAAACATTCTTGCAGCGGTGAGGTTTAAGTTGTCTTCCAGTATGAAACGCATGTTTAAATCACTCTTGCCATACCCCCATAAAACGTGAAACGCTTCTGCAACTTCAAGTAAGTAGAAAGTAATTCTGTGTGGCTCACAAAGCCTTGCTGCAATTTCTACCACATCTGGCCACTTTGCTAAGGTTTTTATGAGGAAGAGCTCTCCACCTGTCCTTAAAAGTGAAGGATCTGCTGTTGGGAGCTCTTTTGGAGCATTACGCATTAACGAATGAGCACGAGCATGCGCATATTGCACGTAAAAAATAGGGTTGTCTTTTGACTGTTCTTTAACTTTAGCAAAATCAAAGTCCAAGACCATATCATTCTTGCGTGTTAGCATTATAAAACGAGTTATGTCCCTGCCAACTTCTTCCACTACATCTCTTGCTGTTAGGAAGTTTCCTGATCTTTTGGACATCTTAACAGGTTTGCCGTTCTCGAAAAAATTCACAATATTATGCAGTTTTACCTCTATTTTTGCTTGATTATCACTGAGCGCAGAGACGACTGCTTTGAGTCTTTTGACATAACCGCCGTGGTCACTACCAAGCTCTACGATCATATTGTTAAAACCACGCGATATCTTATCAAAATGGTAAGCGATATCCGAGGCAAAATAAGTCCAACTGCCGTCCTCTTTCTTCAATGCACGGTCAACGTCATCACCAAATTTTGTAGAGCGAAATAGCATCTCTTTTCTGGAAGTCCAATTTTCGCTTTCTTTGCCTTTTGGTTTCTCCAGGTACCCTTCATACACTAGATCCTTGTCAGACAATATCTTTATACTCTCTTCAATTTTGCCACTTTTTTGTAGCTCATACTCTGAAGTAAAAACATCATGATTTACTCCAAGCAAGTTCATGTCTTCCTTTATGAGTTCTAAGATAAAACTTAAAGTATATTCCCTAATTATTTGATTATCTTGCTTTTTTAGAAATTCCTTGCCATATTTTTTAGCTAGCCCCTCCCCTATTGGTTTTAAATATTCACCTGGGTATAAACCTTTTTCTATACTGATTTTTTCTCCCAGAGCTTCTTTGTACCGCAGATATACTGACTTTATTAGTGTATCTATCTGCGCTCCAGCATCGTTAATATAGTATTCCTTAGTAACTTTATAACCAACTTTTTTCAATAAATTTGCCAGAACGTCACCAAATACTGCCCCTCTTGCATGACCAATATGCAGTGGACCAGTTGGATTTGCAGATACAAATTCAACATTGATGGCCTGATTGTTCCCTATATCTAGGGTGCCAAACTCTGTTTTTAGCTCATTTATTTGTTTTAAAATCCCATGCCATACTTTTATTTTTAAGTGTATGTTGATGAAACCAGGGCCCGCTATTTCCACTTTTGCAACTTCATCAAAAAGTTCAAATTCTTTGGCTAAAACCTCTGCAATTTCAATGGGATTCTTCTTTTCATGCTTTGCGAGCACCATAGCAACGTTTGTGTAAATGTCTCCATGTGCTCTGTTACTTGGGGGTTCTACGATAAAGTTTGTTGTATCTGTATTTATAATACCCCTTTGCTTCAACTCGTTTAATTTACTCAAAATTAAGGAAGAAGCCCTTTTGAAAATGTTCATCAACTAGAAAAACTATGAAAACCTCCAACAATATAGCGAATAAGTGGGGCTAGTTGAAGGTTTATCTTAACTATTTTATCTTCCTGGATCAGAGTTTATATTAAGTCGTTGCCGTAACCATGGTAAGAGAAAGCCATACCTTCACTGTAACCATCATTACCAGCATCAGGCTCTTCAACATCATCAGTTATAGCTCTTTTTACAATAATCCGAACAGACCGTAATATGCTACTCGCCTGCTATAGCCATAAACACATATCTTATCGCATTCGGACTATTATAAGAAAGGCTATACTACCTGATCTTCAGTTGTGATTTTATCCTTGATCGTCTCATCTACACCCTCATCACTATAAGAAAATTTGTTAGTATATGAATAGCGATTATTGATTTTATCACTATAGTTATGTTTTAACATAGAGACCTCCTATACAGTCAAAATTGGAATTACATTAAGATAGAACAAGCTATGAATATAACGTGAATGAAAGAAACTACAGATCACGAAATTTCCGGATAACTATGGAACCATTATAAGATAATAAAATTAAAAATTTAATAATTTTAATTATAAATCTAGCATATCAACTAACGGTATGATTTAAATTTTCTTTCAATTCCACTGTATCTTCGCCAGTTTTGCATACAGCCCGTCTTTACTCATTAGAGAGTCATGAGTTCCTACTTCTTCTACTTTTCCATGATTAATTACTATAATCTTGTCAGTCTTGAGTGCGGTTGATAGCCTGTGTGTAATTACGATTGTTGTTCTGTTTTGCATTAACTTGCTCAAGGCTTTTTGCACGAGGTTCTCACTTTTGTAATCAAGGGCAGAGGTTGCTTCATCCAGTATTAAAACCTGAGGGTTTTTGAGTATGGCTCTTGCTATTATAATACGCTGTTTTTGTCCTTCAGAAAGTTTTAATCCTCTTTTTCCTACAAATGTATCAAATTTATCAGGCAGCTCATCAATAAATTCCATCGCATAAGCGCTGATGGCTGCTTGCTTCACTTCCTCATATTCGGCACCTGGTTTGCCATATAGTATATTTTCCATTATTGAGCAAGAGAATATCATGTGATCTTGTGGCACTAAGCCAAACAACGATCTGAGGTCATTTAGCGCAATTGACTTAATATTGTGCCCATCGATAGTAATGCTACCTTTGTTTGGATCATGAAAACGGAGCAGAAGCTTTAAAATGGTGCTTTTACCACTGCCAGATGGTCCAACAATTGATACTGCTTGACCTGCCTCTATAGAAAACGATACATTGTTTAACGCTGGCTTATCAAGCTGAGATTCATAAAAAAATGTTACACCATTAAACGAAATTCCTTTTTGAACACTATAAATTTTTATAGGATCATCGGCATCTACTATAGAGCTTTTCATATTTTTAAATTCAAATAAACGCTCTACTATTCCAAGACCTCGTTGTAAATCACTGATATTATCGCTCAAATTATTTATAGCTCCTGCCGCAAGCGCTGAATAAAACACAAATGAGGAGAGTTCTCCAATAGTTATATTATTGCTTAAGACTTCTTTAATACCAAAAAAGAGCAAAACAACTAGTGAACCTATCACACACGTGATAACTAGAGTTACTAAAATAGCACGCAAGAGTACTAATTTTACGTATGATTTTGATACTGAGTTTAAATACTCCTTAAAACGGGTTTTTTCATTTTCTTCGAGTACAAACGATTTGATAGTCACTATAGATCTAAAATTTTCCTCACTAAATGACGCAAGCTCACTTAATTTATCCTGAGCAAAGCGTGCATAGCTACGCACTTTTTTTCCAAGTGAGGTCATGATAATGAGTAGTATAGGTATTATTGCGGCTGCATACGAAGTTAGTTGTATATTTGTATATAATAACATAGCAACACTGCCAATCAGAATCACAAAATTTCGTAATATGGTTAGTAAGCTGCTGTTTATTATTGATTGCAGCACAGAGGTATCAGTAATTAACGCTGAGATAACATCTTGTACGCCTGTGTTCTCAAAGAAACTTGGTTGCAAGTTAGTGATACTGCTATATAAGTCATATCTGATTCTTGCGATAACTTTCCCGCTGCCAATGCCAATGAAATATAACCGAGTAAATGCAGTGAGAGAAATGGCTAAAACTATAAATATTGCAACTAATAGTTTGGTAGTAAAATCGTGCTCTGTGCCAGAATCAATTATATCGTTTAAGCCTCTGCCAAAGAGGAGGATCGTTAAGGCTGAAAATAAAACTGCAATAAAAGCTATGACAAAATAGGATAGATTAGGCTTTATATAGTAAAATAACTGCCTAATATTAGATCGCATCGTATTTTAAAGTTTCTAAAGTTAAGTATATAGATTCTAGTTTCAGGGGAAAGGGGAAAGGTGTAGTATGAAGCAATTTAGGTTCTGCAGCTGTTATAGTCCACCAAGAAAGGGTAGTAGCCCGCAGAAACGAAAAACTTGCTTGACAAACTCCGCCAGTCCTCTTATCATGGTATTGAAGGTGTTCAGTTATCTTCATCTGTGCAGATTAAACAGCAAGAAAACAACGTAGTTGGCGTCTTATTTTTAATTTTTTGCACTATGTGCACCTTATGTCTTCACAACATTTCTAGGTTTTTACCTATATAAGCTGAAACGGGCTTATAAGTCGTTTAAGACAGTATAGTACGCCAATTTGCAGGATTAGAGAGTGACAACTAGCTAACACGGGTTTTCTTTGCCTTTTTTTTTCTACTTAGTAAATTTCTTAAACATTCAAACTAAGGTGAGTTGCATTTAAAAGCAGCTAAATTGCAGTGTTTAAGACTTAAAAAACGCCAATACTGAAAATAGACAATGACTAGGGCTTCTTTTGCCTTTTTTTTATTTGGTAAATTCCTTAATGTTTATGGCTAAACGACAATCGTCATCCCGCTACGTGTTAGCGCCGCAGCGGTATAGCTATACTTAAAAATATGGTTGAATAGTTGTTAATAATAGTGTATAATTGTTAATCTTTTCTCAGTATTTTTACTATGGCTCTTTCTAAATTTCTCGATCCAAAGTTAGATTTAACATTTAAGAAAATCTTTGGCACTGAAAAAAATAAGAATATTCTTATCCATTTTTTAAACGATATTTTAGGATGTACTGAAGTCAACACTATACAAGAAGTAGAATTCTTAAGCACCATTATGGACCCTGAAATTGCTTCTGATAAACAAAGCATTGTTGATGTTCTTTGCAGGGATTCTAGTGGGAACAGGTATATAATTGAGATGCAGCTCACTCGTGATAAAGGCTTTGAAAAACGCGCACAACTTTATGCTGCTAAGGCTTACTCAAGACAAGCTGATAAATCTGGTAAATACGTTGATTTAAAGAAGATTTTCTTTATCGCGATTTCAAATTGTACCTTATTCCCTGATAAGCTTGACTATATATCTAGCCATACCATAAGAGATGAAAAAACCAATGAGCATGACTTAAAAGATTTTCAATTTATCTTCATAGAGCTGCCAAAATTTCCTAAGAGTAGAGAAGAACAACTAGAAAGTGTAGTAGACCGTTGGCTATTTTTTTTCAAATATGCAGATGAAACAACGGACGAAGATCTCAGAAAAATTGCGGAAAAATCACCAATAATAAAGCTAGCATATGATGAATTAGATAAGTTTCACTGGAATGAAAAAGATCTAGTAGCTTATGAAGAAAGAATAATGGATCTGCGCAAAGAAGAAGCCATTCTTGAATACAGACTTGATCTTGCTAAAGAGGAAGGTAGAAAAGAGAGGGAAATTGAAGTCGCAAAGAATCTACTTAAAGCAGGTGTTTCTTTTAATATTATAGCTCAAACTACTGGTCTTTCTATGAGTGAGATCAAAGAATTGCAGAATTAAGTGTGAATGGTTACGAAAAATATAAGTTTTTGCGATAAACGACATAGTGATGTATTTGTTGTTCAGCATGTCAGTGGAATATTTTCTGGTATAGCCTTTCTTATAATAGTCCGAATGCGATAAGATATGTGTTTATGGCTATAGCAGGCCAGTAGCATATTACGGTCTGTTCGGATTATTGTAAAAAGAGCTATATCTGTTCAGATGCATGGCTAATGCTGAAACAAAAATTCCAGTGCTCCTTTTTTTGTCATCCCAGTCTGGGATCCAGATTGGGCACTA
Organism: Wolbachia endosymbiont (group A) of Scambus nigricans; assembly: GCF_947251485.1. Taxonomy (NCBI): domain Bacteria; kingdom Pseudomonadati; phylum Pseudomonadota; class Alphaproteobacteria; order Rickettsiales; family Anaplasmataceae; genus Wolbachia; species Wolbachia endosymbiont (group A) of Scambus nigricans. Next base: position 614,989 of record NZ_OX366356.1, on the reverse strand, counting down.
AGTTGGCAAACACGAAAGCGCTTTACAACGTTTTTGATGGAACTGTGCAAAAGGACTGGATACCAGTATCAGCTACTTGCATGACACCCATTTGTTCCTATAGTTGCTTTTCTCGTCTACCTTATTTTGCCACTCATCTGAACAGATACCCATTTTGGAGGGATACCAATAATAGTTGTGAGCGGTACAAGTTTAGTCCATATACCTTCCAAGCATAACACGCTCACGAAACTTTAATGCGATAGCTTGGTTTCTACTGAAAGACAGCATTATGCCAAGTGCGATGCTCGAAGATAAAAGAGAAGAACCACCATAGCTAAGTAACGGCAGGGTTATGCCGGTGGTAGGAAAAACACTCAATGTTACCCCTATGTTTATTATGAATTGTGTGATGAATTGCATTGAGATACCGAGAATCACCAACAGATTAAATAATTCATTTTCCCTATATGCAATGTAAAGCAAGCGGGCGGAAATGATGCCAAATAACATCAATGTGGCTAAGCACGTAATCAAACCAAATTCTTCTGCTAAAACAGAAAACACAAAATCTGTATGACAATCAGGAAGAGAGGCTTTTACGCTACCTTCACCAGGTCCAACTCCAGTTAATTGACCTCTTTTGAATGCTTCTAATGATTTTGTGACTTGAAAGTTATCGCGCTGCGTAAAAAAGACAAAATTGTAAATCCTTTGCTTTATATGTGGGAGGCATAAGTAAGCTATTGTAGTTCCAGTTGTGGCCATTCCTATTATGCATAAAAAGTATAAAAATGGTATACATGCAATAAACATTTGACCGATAAAAGAATATGTTAAAAGCATAGACATACTGAAATCAGGTTGCAAAAGTAACAACACAAAAACTAACAGAAATATTATGATTGATATGTGTATTTTAAACTTCATTTCGCTGGCCAAGATACTAGCTATAACAACAGAAAAAAATGGCCTTACGAACTCAGATGGTTGAACAGAAATTTTGACAATATGTAACCATCGTTTCGCACCTTTTACCTCTATACCAAGTATTATCGCAATTGCTACTAGAATAGTAAATAAAATGAAACCTGCGAACGAGAGGTTAAGTATAGTTCTTGTGTTGAGAAAAGAAAATGTTACCAAGGTAATTAGTGAAAGGACTATATAAATTGTGTGACGCCGTATAAAATAATCTTGTGGTAAAGAAAGACGCTGCGCAATTACAGGGCTTGCTGAATAAACAAGAATGAAGCTTATAGTGAGCAAAAAAACCACTGGAAGGATGAGATAATAATCCAGCGTTCTATACCAAAGTTTAATATTCATTTTGTTCCAATGTGTAATGCCACTATTCCATAGCTCATATTATGAAACTCAACATTCTTAAAGCCTACCTCTTCAATTTCCATTTTAAAATCAGCCTGAGTTGGAAATTCTCTGATGCTCTTCACTAAATATTCATAAGAACTCTTGTCTTTAGCAACTATGCTGCCAATTTTAGGAATTACTTTAAATGAATATAAGTCATAAAGTTTGGTAAATATCTCATTTTGATAGTGCATAGGGGCAAATTCTAAGCAGATAAATTTCCCATGTGGTTTTAATACCCTGTGCGCCTCATTTAAAGCCTTCTTGCGGTCAGAAACATTTCGAATGCCAAAAGCTATTGTGCAATAATCAAATTCGGAGTCTTCAAATGGTAAACTTTCTGCACTTGCACATACCCAATCAAAATTAATTTGGTTTGAATTTATAGCTTTATCACGTCCTCTGCTTAGCATGTTTTGATTTATATCGCATACTGTAACCTTAGCACTTGGCTCTTTTCTTACTATTCTTATTGCTATATCTCCAGTTCCTCCAGCAACATCTAAAACCTTAGAGTTTTTTGTAAAATGCACACTATTTACCATCCTATCTTTCCATAATCTATGCATTCCGAGGCTCATTATATCATTCATGGTGTCGTAGCGACTTGCCACGGAATCGAATACCTCTTTAACTAATTGCGATTTCTTCTTGATTTTTATAGTAGACATTACGTAAAGTCGCTCAACTCCTTTATAATTAGTAAAAATTAATTTGAATTAACGCAAATGTCAACGACAAGCCTTGAGCCTGTTAAAATCTTCTTCAGCGTGGTATGATGACCGAGTTAGTGGGCTTGATGCAACCACTAGGAACCCTTTGGAGTAAGCGATATATTTATAATGCTCAAATTCCTCTGGGGTAACATACCTATCAAGCTTTGCATGTTTTGGAGTTGGTTGTAGATATTGACCAATTGTAATAAAATCAACCTCAGCACTGCGCAAATCGTCCATAACCTGCAGTATTTCCTCTTTTGTTTCTCCAAGACCAACCATAAGCCCTGACTTTGTGAAAACTTTAGGATTAATCTGCTTTACCATCTTCAGTAAATATAGTGAATGAAAATAGCGAGCTCGTGGTCTTATTTTTGCATACAATCTCGGCACTGTTTCAATATTGTGGTTATAGACATCAGGTGATGCAACAGCGATTGCTTCAAATGCTCCTTTCTTATTTAAAAAATCAGGAGTTAAAATCTCTATTGTTGTTTCTGAAGTTATCTTTCTAATTTCTTCTATGCACTGTATAAACTGATTTGCGCCACCATCTGGTAAATCATCACGATCAACAGAAGTAATGACAACATGTTTTAAGTTTAACTTTTTTATCGCTTTTGCTAAATTTTCTGGCTCATGAGGGTCTAGTTTATCAGGAATGCCAGTTGCAACGTTGCAAAATGCACAAGCACGAGTGCAAACAGAACCAAGAATCATCACAGTAGCATGACGTTTATTCCAACATTCGCCAATATTTGGACATGCAGCCTCTTCGCACACTGTATGCAAGTTATGCAGTTTAACGATGTTTAAGGTTTCATTGAATACTTCACCGGTCGGAGCTTTTGCTCTGAGCCATTGAGGTTTGCTATGCATCTGAAACTGCTAACTCTACCTCTTGCTTTACTAAAACTTTTTTCAACCTTCTTTTTATCTTCTGCGCTTTCTCACTTAGTTTAATCGTTCTTGTGTTGAGCAAAAAAGCATCTAAATCACCTTTGTAATCTATAGTTCTCAAAGTTCTTGTTGCCACACGAAATCTAAACTTTTTATTCAATATATCACTTGTCAACGTAACTTTATGTAAGTTTAAAAGAAAGGTACGCTTTGTTTTACGATTCGAATGTGATACCTTATTACCAAAAGATTTCTTTCTATTTGTTAATTCACAAACTCTACTCACTTCAATATACCAAATTATTCTATGTACTTAGATTACCTTATATGGTCAAATAGTCAATACTCTCTTGCTTAATTTTTATACCATATACTGCTTTATAGCCAAAAAATATCGTAATTTTTTCTATTATAAGAGAAATCATATGCTGAATTTCCAATGCTTTGCTGCCATTTGTTACTACCAGATGCAACACACCCGAATTTATATTCTGTGCATATGAGATCTTTTTCGGTTTTGTACACTCTGCTATTTCTTTCCCTACTATATTTCGCCAGTTTAAAATAAGACGTATTTCATTTTTGCTAATTTTATTTTTCATGCATTTTAATGCATAGTTTTCAATTATAGACTTTAATTTTTTTGGACCGCTACGTTTGAGCATTTTTCTGTTTTTTTAGTAGGTAGATAATATAAAAGTATACATATAACTTGAGATTTTGTCATTACTGCTACATGTTTGTGAGATACCGTGACGGTATGACCATAATCGTCACTCCGCAACGCATATTGCATAGTCGTCATTCCGCCGCGGAATCTAGCCCTGGTCACGCTACTTAGATGACAACCTTCTAACTGCTTTACAAACCTCTAGCCTCACACCGTAAAAGCAGTATTTTTATGTAAAACTTATCTCAACGTAGCACTTGCCAAGATCGTTCCATTTACCAAATTTTGTGCTGTCATCTTTGCCTCATAATTAACCTTATAGCTGTTTTAATTGTAATTAGTTAAATTATTATTAACTTGCCAGGCTAGATCCAAAAAATAGCATAATCAATATGCAAATTGTAATAGAAATCACGTTTGCGTATGGTTTATTGCTATGCGGTTAATCTTTCCTCAATCCAAGCTGCTTGAATAGCTTCGAGTATTTTTTCGTTACAGCGTTTTTCATCATCATCAAATTCCTCTAAACTCAAGACCTTTTTTTTAAGCTCAGTGAATCTGATACTAATTATATTCTCATTTGGAAATTTTTCCTCCAGAGCTTCCACAATATCTTCTATATCAAGCCATTTCATACCTTTTTGTATTTATCTGCTAAGTTAAATTGGTGCCCATGGGGAGACTTGAACTCCCAAGGTCGCAAAACCCACGGATTTTAAGTCCGCTGCGTCTACCGATTCCGCCACACGGGCTTTTTTTATCTATCTAGAGTAAAACTCTACTACTAAATTGACTTCCATGTCTGCTGAATAAGGAACCTCAGAATATTGAGGCGACCTCAAATATTTCACTGAATGCTCTTTACTATCTGCTTCTAAATAATCCGGAGCCTTGCGCTCCTGTTTTTGTTCAGCCTCTACTACTACAGGGATTTTTGCTGCCCTTTCTCTTATTTTTATTATATCACCTGGCTTCACTCGATAACTCGATATGTTAACCACCTTATCATTAACTGTAACGTGCTTGTGAGATATGAGCTGCTTTGCTGAGTAAATTGTTGGAACAAGACCAGAGTGGTATAAAACAGAACTTAATCTCGATTCTAAGATACCGATAAAATTATCAGCCGTATAACCCTTTCTGTTATAAGCATCTAAAAATGTACGTCTGAGCTGCTTACTTGAAATCGCATAGTAAAACTTAAATTTCTTATGCGCAGCAAACTGCTTACCAAAGTCGGATAACTTCTTGAATCCAAGAATACCATGTTGACCTGGAGGGTATTTCCTTTTGTTTACTGGGTCTTTAGCTCTACCCCATAAATTTACACCAAGTCTACGGCTAATACTATACTTTCTAGTGATAACAGTTGTCATATAAAAACTCTCACGATTTAACTTTAGATTATTAAGGATTTTAGCACTCAGTGTCAACTTGTTTTTGCTGATATAATCTTTTATACTTCATTTTTAAGTTTTTCTATTAACACATGAATCATTCACATTTAAAATCTATGGCAAACGCCATCCGTTTTTTATCAATTGATGCAGTACAAAAAGCAAACTCTGGACACCCAGGTATGCCACTTGGCATGGCAGATGTTGCAACTGTTTTGTTTGCTAAATATCTGAATCATAATCCTGATGATTCTAAATGGTTCAATAGAGATCGCTTTGTTTTATCAAACGGTCATGGGTCAATGTTACTATACTCAATATTATATTTGACAGGTTATATTAGCATAGATGAGCTAAAAAACTTCAGACAAATGGGATCCCAGACCCCAGGTCATCCAGAGTTCGGCTTGACTTCCGGGGTAGAGGCAACAACAGGCCCGCTCGGTCAGGGGTTTGCCGCTGCTGTTGGAATGGCACTTGCTGAATCAATCCTTAAAAAGCAATTCAGAATCAATCACTACACTTACGTGATGCTAGGGGATGGCTGTCTTATGGAAGGAATAAGCCATGAAGCAGCATCACTTGCTGGGCATCTTAAATTGAATAAGCTTATAGCTCTTTTTGATGATAATGATATTTCTATAGATGGCGCTACTTGCCTTTCCTGTTCTGACGATGTAGAGAAACGCTTCTTAGCGTATGGATGGAATGTTGACAAAATTGATGGCCATGATTTTGATGCCATATCCCTTGCAATAGAGCAAGCAAAAAAGTCTGATAAACCTACAATGATCTGCTGCAAAACTATTATCGGAAAATTTTCAAGCCGTGCTGGCACATCCTCTGCTCACAGTGGTGCTTTTTCGGAGGAAGACATAAAACAGATGAGAGAGAAATTAAACTGGAATTATGAACCATTCCATGTACCAGAAGATGTGAAAAATGCCTGGAAGAAAACTGTTGAGAGAGCAAAACAAAACTACACGATGTCATTCCAGCGCGTGACCAGGAAAGAAGAAAAAGAATGGATCCCAGTGTCAAGCACTGGGATGACAAGAGAGAGTACTGGGATGACAGGGTATCATGCAGAACTTCAAAGACGGTTAGATAAACATCTACCAGATAATATCGCTGGTGTTTTAGCTGACCTGAAGAAACAAATATGTGAGCTAATGCCAAACGAAGCTACTCGATCTTCTTTCGGCAGAGTAATGGAACTTTTAACTGAGTCTATGCCGGAATTAATCGGCGGTTCTGCTGATCTTACTGGGTCAAATTGCACTAAATATAAGCACATGCAGGTAATAAATAGCAATAATTATAGTGGCTCTTATGTCCACTATGGAGTGAGAGAGCACGCTATGGCAGCATGTATGAATGGTATGGCACTTCACGGCGCGATTCTTCCTTATGGCGGCACTTTTTTGGTATTTTCCGACTATTGTCGTCCTGCTATACGTCTTTCAGCTCTGATGAAGCAGCAGGTTATGTATGTCATGACTCACGACTCAATTGGAGTGGGAGAAGATGGCCCAACTCATCAGCCAATAGAGCATTTAGCTTCTTTGCGTGCTATACCAAATCTATATGTTTTTAGGCCAGCCGATGCAGTTGAAACTCTGGAGTGTGTTAGCATTGCACTCGAAAAGAAAGAATCTCCAGCACTGTTTGCGCTCTCAAGGCAAAACGTAAGTTACATGCATTCTGATATCGATCAATCTGCTAATCTATCGAAGTTTGGTGCATATATTTTGTGTGAATGTTCAAAAGAATTAAAAGTGACAATATTTGCTACGGGGTCCGAGGTTGAAATTGCAGTTGAAGCAAGGGAGAAATTGCAGGAAAAAGGCATAGGTACAAGGGTTGTTTCTATGCCATGCTGGAGGCTTTTTGATGAGCAAAGTGATGAATATAAAGCGGCGATATTAAATAATGACAGCATCAAAGTTGCAATTGAAGCTGGAAGTGAAATGGGTTGGCATAAATACATAGGTTCAAACGGTATATTTATTGGCATGAAAAGCTTTGGAGAATCAGCACCTTATAAAACACTTTATGAGCATTTCAATATCAGTGCCGATCATGTGGTAAAATGTGTGTGTGAGAAACTGGTTTACATTCAGTAGACTTCTTGCATAACCATATGAAAGCCCACTCTTCTTTGTCATTCCAGCGCGTGACGTTATCCAAGATGATGTCATTCCAGTGCTTGACACTGGAATCCAGCTTTTGATCGAAAATGTTGTATAGTATGCTTGTTTACAATCAATTTTTCTGGATCCCAGTGGGCTTTGTTGCATCGCTAGCTATGATGGATTAAAGATAAAAAAGATGGAGAATATCAGTAGCTTATTATTCTGGTATTTATAACAAGAACGGTCAGTGAATACCTAAATTTGAGTAAAAGAAATTTCACTACCACTCACTAATCCGGCTAAAATTCAAGAATTTCAATGCTTTAGCTATTTTCAATAGAATTAAATTTATTAATGTAAATAATAAATTACTATTCTTAAATTTGATCAGATTGATTGCAAAAAAAAACAAGATTTTCAATAGGTTATAGCCTTTCTTATAATAGTCCGAATGCGATAAGATATGTGTTTATGGCTATAGCAGGCCAGTAGCATATTACGGTCTGTTCGGATTATTGTAAAAAGAGCTATACCTTTTATAACAGCAGAAAACCAATCATTATTTATACTTTGTAAATCACTCATCCCATACCTCCTGTAAAACTATATTGTTATGATAAAGTCGTTAATAATCTATGAGCTCTCACCCCCTGTAAAATTATATTATCATGATAAAGTCATTAATAATCCATGAGCTCTGGATCACGCAAATAATGGTTATTCCTTGTGTTTTTCAGTACATTTGAGCTGGCTGTACATAAGAATTGCAATTGTAGAGCATGCTATTGTTAATAGTAAATTTGGTAAAATACCATAGCGAAAAAATTTTCCTACTATATATATTCCAATAGCCCCAAACATCATATTGCAGAATGAGAGAACTGCACTACCAAGCCCTATACCTTTGATCGTTTCTAAAGCAGAAGTTACGTTATTGCTTATTATTAATGCAAGTCCGATATTGGCTGGAATCCAGGCGACTTGAAGAATTAATATATTCAACTTGTCCGCGAAATAAAAATATACCAATAAACTATCGGATATTATCGGTAACACCAAACCTATTATTAGCATTTTGCTAACCCCTACTTTTGGTACATACCTTCTATTAATTAAAGTTCCAATTATGTAAAATATGACTATGATCGATATGAGGTAGCCAAAATACTGTACTTCAATGCCCATCGATTCAAATATGAACGGGTAGTTAGCAATGTATGCCCAAAGCCACATGAAAGTTAATCCATGAATGGCTGAAAACCCAAGGAAACGATAATTTCTAAATATTGATATATATTGCTTGAAGATATTAGTAGTTATACTGGTTTCATTTTTATTTACAGTGAGTGTTTCTTGTAACTTAAAGTATATAAAAATAAGTATAGCAATTGCTGCAAGTGATATAATAAAAAACAAAAATTTCCAACTATACCCATGTGAAATTATATAACTGCCCACCACTGGAGCTATTCCAGGTGAGAGTGCCACAACCATATTTAATTTTGAAATTACTCTCGAGTATTCACTACCCGAGTACATATCCCTTATTGCTGCATACCCAACAACACCTGCAACACCAGCCCCTGTTCCTTGTATGAAGCGAATTAGTATCAAGAGTGCAATACTGTCGGCTATATAACACATGACACTTGCCAAAGTAAAAATTGTCATACCAATCAGCATCATTGGACGCCTACCATAATGGTCCGATAATGGACCATAAATTAAGCCAGATACCGCAAATCCAACTAGATTCAAGCTAATTGTAAGCTGCACTACACTGCCTTCTACTTTAAAATAATTGGCAATGCTTGGTAGTGCAACTGAGTATAGGTCAGTTGCCATATCGACAATTGCTACAGACAATATCATAATAAGAGAGATGATATTTTGCGAAAGAGCTGTTTTCACTTAATGATTTACTGGATTAAATATACTTAATTATAATGTATTTTTTTCATTAGTATAAGTACAATGTTACATAGTAAACGATGTCATTCGAGTAGCGGACACTGAAATCTTAAGCTAAAATCATGAAAAGCCTGAATTTCAATACCTTATCTTTGATTATTCACTTTAAGCTTTAAGTCTTCAACAGAAGATGCATTTGCCTCACTTACTACCTTTAGTGGTTCACCAAGGCTATGTTCCACTTTTGTCTCAAATTTAAAGCCCAATTTTTCGCAAATCTTCTGAAAATATTCAACAATAACATCAAACAAATTCTTACCACTTACTTTGTAGTTTTTTAGCTCTTTAGGAATGGTAAGAAGTACTTTACCATCTTCATATGTTACATTTTTATCTTCACATTTCAGTTTAAACTCCGCTGAACTGCAAAAACCTGGTGTTTCGATATATGTACAATCATCATAGTTAAGCATTTTTGTATATTTCATGCTAAAACTAAGCTTTATACAATTGGGTTCACGACAATCCATAATATACTCTCTTGTCATACAGTTGCCTTGCGTTGACAAATGAAAAGATCCAAGAGCTTGATTCATATCATTAGGAAGAAAATGAGTATATCCGCCCTGATAATAGTTATTTATTAACTCCTCAATAATAGAGTTATTGGGAATTGTTGCACCAACGTGTTTAAACATTTCTGTAAAAATTTGTCTGAGAAATGGACGATAATTCCCTTTTCCGTTTTCATCCCGTAGAATTAGATTTTTATGGTTTGAATACAGATTGTTAATAAATTCGTTAGTTATTTTTTGTCCGTTAATAGCAAGGCCGTGTGTTCTATTAAGATCCTTACATGTTCCCTCACCAGAAATTACTTCGTCCCAAGTGTTAGCTTTGAAATCAGCATATTTGAGCTTCTTCACTTCAGCTTTCAACTCATTGACCATTTCCTTTGACATGTTATATCTCTACCATTAATACCTGTATATTAATTCTAGCACTTACTTTATTAAATTTCAATTACTAAATGAATTTATCACTTTCACTTCCGTATTTTCCAGCGAGTCACCGTAAGTCACTGCTTTTAGGTAAAACTTTTTTCCCCTTTGCACTTCGAAAGATATTATTGAATCATCAAGTAGAACAAATTTTTCACCTGTGGCATGATCATATTCTTTAGTATCTTCTTGTCCTCTGATTAGGTTGCTAAGCTTATATTTATTTTTATCTATTAGTTCAGCACTATGGAATTTCACTATCTCTTTTCCGATTAATGCTGAATTTGAGTCCGCAATTGAAGTTATGTTTCCAAAACGTAACACTACTATAAGCCCCTCGTCGGTAGATTCCATTACATATCCGTAAGTAGACTGCTTGTTTGTGCTTGCAATAGGCTTATAATCCTTATCGTTGTACGAAATAAAGAGTGTTGCTCCCTTCCAATTCTTTTCCTCACTAACTAAAGTAAAGCTTGCACTATTACCTTTAACATCCGGTAAATCTATCATTTCTACGATGGTTTTGCTAATGTGAGAGGGAGGGTATTCCTTCAGCATAAGTGACCTTGTTGAAGGAAAAGAAAGCTTATATATGGAGCTGTCATAACCAACACCACTTACTTGAATGGACATGCTTTCAAATTTCGTTTTTATAATTCTCACCGTATGCTTTTTCTCACCGTCTAAAATCGTCATTACATCACTTGGCGCAAGCCACGCATATCTTATCGGCAGCTTGAAATTGTATATATTTCTCTCTTGCCACGAAGAATAAAGTAAAACCTCAGCTATATTTTGCGCCTCTCCCTCCTCCATAATGAGCGGTATTTCAACTGTTATAGCAGCGCCTTGCTTTGGCAACTCAGCATATTTAACATCAATTGGATAGCCAAAATTGCGATTAAAATAAACGACGTTAACTTTATTGTTTAAATCTAATTGACTGATATTAGCAAGTTTTGAATTGTTACTGAAAACCGTTTCACCAATTGGCATTACAGTTGTAACTCCCCTGCCCTTTTGGACAAATTTCAGTTTAGAGTCCTGTTCAACCACATCAAAAAAATAGCAACTTTGCAGCATTTTATAGCCTTTCTTATAATAGTCCGAATGCGATAAGATATGTGTTTATGGATATAGCAGGCCAGTAGCATATTACGGTCTGTTCGGATTATTGTAAAAAGAGCTATAGATCCGATAAACATCGGAAATATTAAGCTGTGAAAGCTTTCCCTGAATCCAATGTCCTGTCTGCCAATTATGGCAGTCAGTCCACATATCACATAAATTGGGAAAGTAAGGAAATGGCCTTGCATCCCACGCCCAGAGAAACATTTTTTCTACCATTTGCGAGCTTTGCCACTTTTTTAACGTTCCTTCAATTGCAATTTTTTGCGAAAGAAAGCTCACCTCTCCGTTTGAATATCGTGGATATTTGCTCTCTATGCTGCCTTTGTCAACAAACACATTTGGTTCATTAGTGCAGCCGTTCATACTGGGAAATCCATATTCAGTAAACCATATTTTTTCATTTTTGGTTGCCATTTTGTTTTGCTACCACCTGGATTTATGTGAGTTTCACTCCACCATTTCTCTATATTTTTCCACGCATACCTGCTGTCGTTATACTTTACTTTTTCAGGCTCACTTTTTGAGTAATCATAGAAATAATCATACCCCACTCCACTGCTCCAACCACCCATTACATCTTCCGCAGAATAGCCAAAAGGAGGCTCTGGACCATCAGTCAGTGGAAAATAAGCATCTATGCCAATAACGTCGACGTACTCTGAAGACCAAAGCTCATCCATATTATACCAACCATCATATGAATGGTATTCGCTCCAATCCGCAGCGTAAGTTACCGTTACTTCTTTTCCAAGCTGAAGTTTTATTCGCTTTGCAAGCTTAACTAGCTCTATAACGGCAGGGTAATTACCTTGTTCATCTCTCATTTTGGTAAGCCGCACAAGTTCAGAACCGATGATAAACCCTTCCACTTTAGTTTGTTTGGCAATGCTTGCACAATGCTCTATAAATTTGTTGTACTGATTCTTAAAAAAATCACTTATATCTTCAGGAGCCCCACTCAATCTTCCTCGCCACTCTTTGTTCTTTGTATCAAGTAAGGGCATTGGATAGAGCATCACCTTGTAGCCTCTGCTGTGTAGCTCTTCTATATATCTTATTAGCGCTGAATCACTAACTGTGCCAACATATCTTGGGTTTCCACTCGCATCTTTTGAAATTAGCTGAGCATTATCTCTGGTTACACCACCTACTTGCCAATCATCAGGTAATATTGCGGAATCATCTTGAAATTCAACTGCAGGGTATATTTTACAATCTTTAATGTTCAGATTATTCACAAACCAATTGACTACCACCGACACCAACTCAACATTTGGCAAATCTTCTTTTAATTGATCCAAAGAAAGCATTGCATCGCTCTTTTTAGTGTGGTTGTTGTGATTTACCCTTTGCGCCAGCCCATATGGGATATATTGGTTGCTGCTTATTTTCTCTTGCGCGATTTTCTTCTGTATTTTTGTATCATATACAAACTCACCTGAACCTGGTATGATATTGATATTCCGAATATTTTTTGCTACTGAAAATTCATTTGACTTTACTGCAGTTTGCACTTCAAACGTAAATACCGGAACATGATTATTATAGTCTGCTAAAGGAAAATTCTTGATGACTATGTAAGATATTCCCCTATAAGCCGGCACATTCCCCTCTCCTTCAATTGATGACATAAATGGATCAGGATTTTGGTCTTCTCTGCCGCTGTAAAAAGTATAATCTATTTCATCAAAGCTAAGTGATGTTGTATCTGCCCAGATTCTGTTTAATTTTTCTACTTTCCCCTTGCAGATCGCAATTGCAAGCGTTGCATAGTAATTATATGTAACGTTCATACCTCTTCCAATTTTACTTTTGGTGGTTATCGCCTCTTCTTTTATTGGCTGTGCCCAAATAATATTCCCTGCAACACGAGCAGTGCCATAGATAATTGGGATCGTTCTGCCGTAGATTGAGGTTTGAACTTGCAGATTTTTTAGCCTTGCCCCATGCGTTACTTTTTGCTCGGCTTCAAGGCCGAACATTGCCCCATCTAGCTGTGCACCAAGAAGAGCACCAAGTTCTGAGCCGATAATCCGGCCAATTGGCCCAAAAATGCTGCCTGCTTGACCAAAAATTGATGATAAAATTATTGTAGACATAGTAATCCTCCTTTTGATAGATTTTTTTGAAATTGTTGAGAGAAGATCCAAGTGTCACGCTACTTGGATGACACCTATAACCTTGTCATCCCAGTGCTCCGACACTGGGATCTAGGAATTTTAATTGTAAGCAAGCACACTGAGTTGATAAGTATAAAAATGGCTGAAAAATAAACATTTTTGATGAGGTCACATAGAAAGCTGGATCCAAGTAGTCAAGGCACTGGGATGACAGATACTATGACAAGAAATTCAACAACTTACGATGAATAATTGAAGTTTTTAATTAAGAAAAGCACATGGTGTAGCTATAGTTATTGTAAGCAACAATGAAAAAGTGCGGAAGTGAAAAATTTATGTTGACTTTACAATATCAATTCTTAGTACAATTTAGTATTATCAAAATGGTGGTAAAAATGAAATTTGAAATGTCGGAAGAGAATAGTAAAAGAGTCTTGTCTGGTACAAAATGGATTACTAATGTTGGTCAAAACTATCTTGCATCACTGAATAATAGCACTAAACCAACTAGTTCTGGAAAAAAATTAATCAATGCTTTTTTACTTGTTCCAATCATCGTGCCTACTGCTATAACAGCATTATCTCTTAGCTTAACTATGCTTTTTTTGAATGCTGTTAATGTTCAAAAAGATGATTCTAAATTATCTAAAGTAATAAAGTTTATAGTTAGCTCTCTAATCTATATAGCTGCTACCGTGGTTTTAATTCCGTGCATTGTATTAAATCTAATAATTTCACTGATACCTGGTCTTATTTTTTATTACATTAATAAAGACATGTTTAGTCAAAAAGACATAGAAAACAGTCAAGGTCAACCAGTAAATAAAAGTGAAGAATACAATAAGCGTGTTGAAGAAGAAGCTAGCATGTTAGGAACTGACCAACATCAAAACAATGAAGAGCACGAGCAAAATGAACTAGGGAGTAATAGTCAAAGTAATTCAGAACAACACCATTCAGCACATAATCAAGCGTTAGTAAGTAATGGTCAACTACATAATCAACCGACTGTAGAAGTAATATCTCGAGAAGTGGGTAATACGCGATTTGTAGACCAGACTGTTATAGTAAAGAATATAAATAATGATGGTATACGAGATGGTGGAATGATGATGCGAACAGTTGGAAATGATCGTAACTTCACTGCTTGTGGTGTTGTTACCGGAAATGCTACTAATAAACAAGAAGGTTTCGCTACTGCTATGGGGTTTTCATGTAACATTGTTGAAAATGGAATAGATTTCCAACTTGGCTCCAGTATGTACACTGGAACTGACAAAAAGCAAGCAATTAAACATCTTAAGCAAAGTGAATCAGCGCGAACTTTGCTATCTGGTGATAGTGGAATATTGTCTATAGAGCAGCTTGGTAGCTCACAACGAAAGTAGTAATCACTTCACCAGTGGCAAAGTGATACCATGCTGATTCATATATTTTCCTTTCATATCATCATATGATTTCTCGCATTCACTTTCGCCGCTTAAAAATACGAATTGGCATGCGCCTTCATTAGCGTAAATTTTCGCAGGAAGCGGAGTGGTGTTTGAGAATTCGAGTGTGACATGACCTTCCCATCCAGGTTCTAAGGGAGTAACGTTTACTATAATTCCACATCTTGCGTAAGTTGATTTACCAACACAAATGACCAGTACATTCCTTGGTATACGAAAATATTCCACTGTGCTTGCAAGTACGAAACTATTTGGTGGAATTATACATACATCTGTTTCTTTATCTATAAAACTATTCTCAGAGAAATTTTTAGGGTCCACGATAGCTGAATTAACATTAGTAAAAATTTTAAATTTATTATCCACTCTTGCATCGTAACCATAAGATGATAGTCCGAAAGATATAACACCTTTGCTGCTTTTGTGGTTCACAAAAGGTTCTATCATTCCAAAATTTTCAGCTTTTTCTCTTATCCATTTATCTGGCATAACTGCCATAATTGCCCCTTAAAGTTGTGTAATAGTTACAATAATATAAGATAAAATTTAAATGTAAACTGTAGCTTTCGTCATGCAATTAAAGCTTTTCAGTTTGATGTTTTGTTACAATAATTAGATTTATGTTCTTAACTAAAAATAATGCTTAGAAACTTTCTCCTGATTTTTGTATTCGTATTATTCACGCCGCTGTCAAATGCTGATGCCAGGAAATACATCAGAATTGTTGGATCTTCAACTGTTTTTCCTTTTATCTCGTTTATAGCCGAGGAGTTCAATCGTGTATTCCCTTTTAAGACTCCAGTTGTGGAATCAATAGGAAGTGGATCAGGGTTCAAAATGTTTTGCTCAGGAATAGGGGAAGACACGCCAGACATCACCACTTCATCTCGCCCTATGAAGGAAGTAGAAAGAGAACTATGTAAAAGAAATAAAATTAATGAAGTGATAGAGATCATCATTGGCTATGATGGAATTGTCATTGCAAATTCAAATCAAAGCCATAGATTTGATTTCACAAAGAAGGACTTATTTGAAACTTTATCTGCATATTCTCAAGAAAATGATAAATTAGTAAAAAATAATAAGAAGTTTTGGTCTGATGTAAATCAAGCCTTACCAAAAACAGAAATTGAAATTTATGGTCCACATCAAAATACAGGCACATACGAAACTTTGGTTAATTCTATTATGCTTGATCAATATTCATGCATGAACTCGAGAATTTTCAAAGAGAATTATAAAGATCAGGAAGAAAGAAAGCAAGCATGTGGTAATATAAGGGATGACGGAAGGTATATAGAAGTTGGAATTAATGAAAATATAATAATACAAAAATTGAAAAGCAACAAAAACGCCTTAGGGATATTTAGTTTCAGCTTTTTAATGAGGAATCAAGATAAAATACAAGGGAGCACAATTGCAGGAATTGAGCCAACTTACGAAAATATATCATCGGGAAAATATATATTAGCAAGACCTCTATACCTTTACATAAAGAGGGAACACTTGAATACTGTTGATGGATTAAGAGAATTCGTAAAAGAAATTATAGATTCGATCGGCATTGAAGATGGATATCTATCTAGGCTTGGTCTGATCCCACTTTCAAGTGAAGATATAAAGAAAGCTTCAGTAAAAGTTTATGATATAACGTGACGGCAACGTTTCTTTTATATTCTTTGTTCTAGCGTAGTCAGACCCAGCGCGGCGAGCTGGGATGACAATGGATTACTGATTAAGCAGTTCTGCGTTGTTGCAACACCCAGAAACAACCGGGTTCAAACTTTTCGTATTTGGACTTTCTGATTTCTCACAAACTCCTCCAATATAAGCTAGTACAGCCAATGCTGAAACTTCTAAAACTAATGCAACTACAGGATATGCCAGCACATAGGCTGCAATAGCACCAACTACGCATAGTCCAACAACGCCTAGAGCAATTTTCCCTTTGTGTTCACTCCAGAAGGTTGTTTCGTTCTTTTCTGGGGTTTTGTTGCCAGTAGTTGGTGTAGTAGTGTTAGTTACTATAGGAGCATTGGAATAAAGATCCTTTAAAATGGTACCTTTGTCACTAGTCAAAGTCCCCTCGTGGCTCAAAACTGCTTGTATATCATTATGTTTATTATTGTCGAGTACGTTCTGGACTTCTTGAAAATTGCCATTCCAGACTGCCTGTCTTAATGAATCTAGAATTTCTTCTTGTGCATTAGTTAATTCAACCATATCTTACCTCTAATAAAAATTTAATTATCACACATATTTACAAGTATAGCTCTTTTTACAATAATCCGAACAGACCGTAATATGCTACTGGCCTGCTATAGCCATAAACACATATCTTATCGCATTCGGACTATTATAAGAAAGGCTATAAATCAAGTATACTGTTAATAACTGTTAATAAAGGCCAACAAAGTGCTTGACGTTAGAGTAGCTTTTATGGCTTTGTATAGCGAGGAAGTAATTCTATGAAAAATCATCAACGTTTACAAAATTTGCGTTCAATTGTATTTATTGTGGGAATATTCCTATTGCTGTTTAGCTTAGCAATGCTTATTCCTGCTATTACTAATAAATGTCTCAGCTACAAATGGAAAAATTTCCTCGCTGGATTCATAATTACCTGCACATCTGGCGCAATTTTTATTTTACTCGGTAAATTAAGTAGATTGCATGGAATGCCAGCAATTTTTGCGATTACTAGTTGCACCTGGATTGCCTTGTCTCTGTTTGCAGCTATTCCTTTCTATTTTGATAATCTGAGCTATGTTGATGCATTGTTTGAAACGATATCTGGCATCACAACCACAGGAGCAACTATATTTAATGATATTGAAAAACAATCTCCAGGAATACTGCTATGGAGAGCAATGCTACATGGCATGGGGGGTTTTGGTGTAATCACTTTAGGAATTGCAGTTTTTCCTATGTTTAAGGTTCTCAGCCTAAATAATTTACTTTATTCTGAATATTCAGATGCTACCAAAAGGAAGTTGCCGAACACACGAAGCGTAGTAATTCATGTTACGGCAATATATTATGGCTTAATTTTGTTATGTATATTTTCCTATTATCTAGCTGGTATGCCACTATTTGATGCAATATGTCACGGAATGTCTGCTGTATCAACTGGTGGATTTGCTAACTATAATGATTCTATAGGGCACTATAATAATCCCATACTAGAAGCCATAACGATCGTTTTTATGATTTTGGGTTCTCTGCCTTTTCTTAGCTATTTAAAAATCATAAGACGGTTAGACATTTGCTATGATGAACAGGTCTCTTACTTTGTTAAGATAGCTACTATCTCATCTTTATTTGCTTGTTTTTGGTTGTATAAAAATGTTGATTTAGGAGTGTCATTATCATTTAGATGCAGCACATTTACCATCACTTCCTTGATTACGTCAACTGGTTATGCAATCTGTAATCATATAGATTGGAGTTTCATTTCAGTCTTAGCTTTTTTTCTAACCTTTGTTGGTGGATGTAGTGGTTCTTCAAGTGGTGGAATCAAAATCTTTCGTTTGATCATTTTTCTAAGGTCTATAGAAAATCACTTTCGCCTTTTATTAAACCCAGGCGCAGGTAATAAAGTAAAATTCAATGGAAAAACCCTGGAGAATGATGAAGTTCACTCCGTCTTTATATTTTTTGCGATTTTCATGTTAACGTTTACCATTTCATCAATAGTGATGTCTTACTTAAGCAATGCGGACTTTATAACTAGCGTCAGCTCAGTCTCTGCAACGCTTACAAACTCTGGTCCAGGGTTCAGCAACTTAATAGGCCCTTCAGGTAACTATTCTTCTTTCAGTAATGAAGTAAAATTATTTCTATCGTTTTTAATGCTGCTTGGCAGACTTGAAATATTGCCAATCTATTTTTGTATAGGCAATTTATTCTTATTTATAGACTTTCTTATAATAGTCCGAATGCGATAAGATATGTGTTTATGGCTATAGCAGGCCAGTAGCATATTACGGTCTGTTCGGATTATTGTAAAAAGAGCTATAATAGAAAGAAATAGTTGGTGAAGTTGTGAAATTTGATATTATAGCTAAACTGACTTACGACAATTTGAAAAACCGTCATTCCGCTACTCGTTAGCGGAATCTATACCGCGAATAAATCCACAGATGTACGAACATTGTGATTTGGGCACACCAGGAAGAATGTCATCCAAGTAGCCCCTTTCTCGTCATCCCGCTACTTGTTAGCGGGATCTATGCTAAGAGATACCGCGAATGAATCGCGGCATGACGGTTCGCGGCGGTATAGCTATAGATAGTATTAGCTATTTAATAAAAAGATCGTAGCTAAACCAAGAAATATAAAAGCTGAGAGAATATCAGTTGTTGCCGATGTTAGGATTGAAGAAGAAACGGCAGGGTCAGACTTTAAACGGTGAAGCATTATAGGAATGAAAGTTCCGATGAACGTTGCAATAATTGACATCATAATCATGGAGACCACAAAAATCATCTCCACTTTGAAGTTGTGAAACCTTATTGCTAACACTACTAATGAAATAGTAGATAAGATCACCCCGTTTATAAGACCTATTAAAAATTCTTTCATCAGTATTCTTTTTGCATTTTGCTCAGTTAGATATTTTGTTGCGATTGCCCGGATGGTTAGCGTTACTGTTTGGGATCCTGCATTTCCGCTCATTGATGCAATTATCGGCATGATTATTGGCAGCACTATAAAACTTTTTATTACATCATCAAAAAAGCCAACTACTATGGAACACATTGTTGCAGCTAAGAGGTTAAACAGTAACCAAGGTAGCCTTTTAATTATAGTTTTATGTATAGGGGCATTTATATCGGCTTTAGAAGATACACCGCTTATTTTGAGTACATCCTCTTCTGTTTCTTGTTGAACAACTTTTATCACATCTTCAATTAAGATCACACCAATAATTTTACCATTCTTATTTACTACCGGAGCCGATAATAGAGAGTAATCTTTAAATATTCTTGCTACTTCCTCTTGGTCTATTCCAGTTTTAATGATTTTTATGTCATGATCCATTATCTCTTTTATTATTGTGTCTCCTGAGTGAGATATTACCTTATTTAAATTAACACTGCCTATAGGCTCTAATTTTGAGTTGATAATGAATATCTGGTGAAATTTTTCTGGTATTTTTTTATAGTTGCACACAAATTCTGTCAGTTGATTTATTGTCCAATAATATGGAGCTATAACCATATCTTTATGTATTAACCTTCCTGCACTTTCTTCTGGATATGATAGCAACTCCTCTACCGATTTCTGAGTTTTGCTGGGCAAATAGTAAAGTATATTTTCTACAGACTTTCTATCTAAATCTTTCACTATGGTTACTATATCTTCTACATCAAGGAGCATTAGTAACTTTGCTGTATTTTCTATTCCCAATGTTTCTATGATCTCTATTTGTAAATCTGGCACTACATGCACTAGGGCATCACTTAACAAATGTTGATCGAGGATATTAACTAATTTCTCCCTGTGATCACTGATCGAAGTAGATAAAAAATAAGCTAACTGAACACTGTCTATCGTTTTTACAATATTACGAACATTCTCTAGCTCCTCGTTATCAAGTGACTCTATTAAGTCATCAATAGCCTTTTTGTCTAAACCATAATGGGAACTTATTTCAATATTCATTACTTTACCTTGTTTTTTAATAAATATACGCGCTTGATTTCCTTAAACATTAAAGTATAATGAAATTATTTAAATTAACTATCATATGGTTAAATTTCTATTTTGTTTATTGTTATTGTTATTGATAGTAAATATATTAAAATCTAAAGTATAATGAAAACTTATCCAGAAATTCTTGAACACTTTCAAAGCTTAAATAAAAGTATTTCTCTTATCAGGAGGTGTCTTTGACATAGAAAAATTAAAGTTGCGCCTTGAAGAGCTTGACTCCCAAGCGTCGAATGATGACCTATGGCAAGATAACCAAAAAGCACAAGAAGTTTTAAAAGAACGTTCTAAAATTAAGAATGACGTAGAGTCGTTTTTAAAGCTGGAAAGCGATTACAACAATGCCATCAGCTTAATGAAGTCTGCTATTGATGAAAATGATGAAGAATTTTTCTCTGAAGTTGAAAATGAATTAGCTAAGCTAGAGAAATTAATCAAGTATAAAGAAACAGAGTCCTTATTTACTGGTGAAGCAGATAATAATAACTGCTTTTTAGAAATCCACTCAGGAGCTGGCGGAACCGAGAGCAATGATTGGGCTGAAATGCTGATGCGCATGTATATAAGGTGGGCAGAAATTTATCACAACTTTAAAGTTGAAGTTGTAGAAAAATTAGAAGGAGAGTCAGTTGGTATAAAGTCTGCAATGATAAAAATCGTTGGAGAAAAAGCTTATGGGTGGGCAAAAAGTGAAAGTGGAATTCACAGGCTGGTTAGAATATCGCCGTTTGATGCAAATGGTAAACGTCATACCAGTTTTGCAAGTGTAGGAGTAACTCCAGTGATAGAAGATTCAATTGATATTGCTGTGGATGAAAAGGATCTAAAGATCGACACCTATCGTGCTTCCGGAGCAGGCGGTCAGCATGTGAACAAGACTGAAAGTGCAGTACGCATTACGCATATTCCAACTGGTGTTGTAGTTCAATGCCAAAATGGTCGTTCTCAACATAGAAATAAAGATGAGGCGTTAAAATTACTTAAAGGACGTTTATACCAAATTGAACTGGAAAAAAAAGAACAGAAAATGGCTGAAGAGTATGGTAAAAAATGCGATATAGGCTGGGGCAATCAGATCAGATCGTACGTTATGCATCCATATCAAATGGTGAAGGATTTAAGAACTGGACATGAAGTGGGCAATATAAATTCTGTTTTTGATGGTAATATAGATTGTTTCATAGTTAGTGTGCTCACTAAGCAAAATTAGGTAGGGTTGACTTTCTTGCCATAATATATGATAATTAAAATATTGTTAAAGTAGGAGTAAAGTTATGGCGATTAAATATGATCAGTGGAAAAGTGACCTTACCCGGAGAAAGTGGAGAGAAAGTGTGGAATGTTTTTTACAAAAAGAATGATGCATCAAATTGTTCTGGAATGCAATAGTTATAGCTCTTTTTACAATAATCCGAACAGACCGTAATATGCTACTGGCCTGCTATAGCCATAAACACATATCTTATCGCATTCGGACTATTATAAGAAAGGCTATAATAGTGACGTTGTTTGTTATAAAAAATTTCTATGTATTCAAATATTGCAGTTCTAGTGTGTTGAGCAGAGTGTTGTGAAGTATCAATAAGTATTTCTCTTTTCAATTAGCTAAAGAAGCTTTCTGCAACAGAATTGTCGTAACAACAGCCTTTATTACTCATCTATATTCTTTACAGCTAAGAGATATTGATACCCTTGCGCAGTATATAGCTCTTTTTACAATAATCCGAACAGACCGTAATATGCTACTGGCCTGCTATAGCCATAAACACATATCTTATCGCATTCGGACTATTATAAGAAAGGCTATAATAGTGACGTTGTTTGTTATAAAAAATTTCTATGTATTCAAATATTGCAGTTCTAGTGTGTTGAGCAGAGTGTTGTGAAGTATCAATAAGTATTTCTCTTTTCAATTAGCTAAAGAAGCTTTCTGCAACAGAATTGTCGTAACAACAGCCTTTATTACTCATCTATATTCTTTACAGCTAAGAGATATTGATACCCTTGCGCAGTATATAGCTCTTTTTACAATAATCCGAACAGACCGTAATATGCTACTGGCCTGCTATAGCCATAAACACATATCTTATCGCATTCGGACTATTATAAGAAAGGCTAATATTATGAACCTTGGTCACTGTGCAGCAGTAGATTTTTAACAGGTTTACGCCTATTAATGGCCATTAATAAAGAGTTCATAACCAATTGTTTATTTATTGCACTACTCATTAACTACCATACGTGAGAATTATTGCTGCCAAATATAGCCATCCCTCCTTGGTTTTGATGTAAGTAATCCCATACTTTATTTGGTTGATCAACAATAAAGTTTTGGTCTAATATATTGGGAGCTACAGCTCTATTATCTGTTTGTTGTTTTTTAATTTTAAACTTTCTTCTCAGTATAGCCCTGATGTCATTTTTCTGCATAATACTTTGCACCGTTTTCAAATTGCAACTTTTACCCAAAGCCTTCAATTCAGCATGAATTTTAGGAGCTCCATATCTACATTTAGAAACTTGATATATTTTTTGAATAGCTTCGAGTAGCTCTTTATTTGCTGATTCTCTACTGCTTATTTTTCTTGTGGTCCACTTATAGTAGCCACTAGCAGAAAATCCTACATAATTCCTGTACTTTATAGCAGTTACTATATAAAAAAATATTTTACTCTTTTTGACTGGCCAGGGCTTTTTTTTAAATGTCTCTTTCCCTTGTTACTCTTGCTTTGTAAATCAAACCTCTCTTTGTCGTAAGGAGCCATGTTACCTCTACCTGGAAATGCATCTGCTGCCGACTTTTTTTCGTTGTGTTTCTTTATCCATTTTCCTAATAAACCACCCTTTATTCCTAAATCTCTTGCTATTTTTGTAATTGTTTGACCTGCCTTTCTTTGTTCATTTGCCAGTTTAACAGCTTCCAATTTGAATTCTGCTGTATATTCTCTTACCATTTCTAATCCTCCAAAATTTTATTTTACCCGAAAAAACTCTTTTCTTTCTCTCCACTTTTTCTGGATAAGGTCAGAAATTTAATGATCCAGGATATACTCCTTTGTTAAGGGAGATTGAGCATTTTCGAATATTTCTTGAGTGCTTCCAGACTCAACAATTCTGCCATTATGAAAGAAAATTACACTATCAGATAACTTTTTAGCTTGCTTCATTGAATGAGTCACCATAATTATAGTAAATCTTAATTTCAGCTCTTGTATAAGATTTTCGATTGCATTGGTTGCCATTGGATCAAGAGCAGAGCACGGTTCATCCATTAATAAAATAGTTGGCTTCACTGCAATTGCGCGAGCGATGCATAGCCTCTGTTGTTGGCCACCGGATAAATTGAGTGCGCTATCTTGCAATCTGTCCTTCAATTCTTCCCATAAACCAACCTTGGTTAAACTATTTTCCACCATCTCATTCAATTTTTGCTTATCCTTCGCCATACCATGCAATTTTGGCCCATAAGCAACATTATCATATATTGATTTTGGAAAAGGATTTGGCTTTTGAAATACCATACCAACTTTTGCTCTAAGTAGTACAACATCCATATCGCGTGAATATATATCACCCAGCCCATCGATATCTAATTCACCAACAGTTTTGCAACCTGTTACATAGTCATTCATACGATTAAAACAACGCAAAAATGTTGATTTACCGCACCCGGATGGTCCGATAAAAGTAGTAACTTTTCTTTTATAAATATTCAAATTTATATCGAATAAAACTTGCTTAGAGCCGTACCAGAGATTTAAATCTTTAACAGAGGCACGTGTATTGCTCATATCACATCCTGCATTGAATAGAGCCCCGGAATTTCTCTTTTATTTTCGTATAGCCATACTGCTGCTTGAACAGCTCCTCTAGCAAATGTTGTGCGATCAATTGCTTTGTGGTTTAGTTCTATCCGTTCATCAGAATTAACAAACATCACGCTGTGATCTCCTATTACTCCACCTCCACGAGATACTGCAAAACCTATTCCCCCCTTTTTCCTTATGTTTGAACCACTATGTAAATATTGATTGGACTGAAAATCCACTTTTGAAGCGTTAGCAATTGTTTTGCCAAGTTCTATAGCTGTTCCAGATGGTGAATCCTTTTTTAAGTTATGATGCATTTCCCAAATCTCAACGTCATATTCATTACCTAAAAGCTCAGCAGCTTTTTTTACCAATTTCAGCAACACATTAACCCCAACACTCATATTTGCTGACCATAATATTGGAACTTCAGCAGCATATTCTTTCAAATCGACACCTTCTATTCCAGTTGTGCCACTAACCAGCGGTGTTTTAAATTTTACAGCTGCTTTAAGGCAGTCTAACATACATTCTTTAGTTGTAAAATCTATTACAACGTCAGATGACTCAAATATGCCACTAATAGAACTTGTAACTTTAATTCCTAGATTGGCTATAATTGGTCCAATATCTGAATCTATGTACTTACTGCCTGAAAGGGCAACAGCACCTGCTATTTCCACTTTGGTATTTGTAATTAATTCATTGAGTATTTTTTTGCCCATTCTGCCTAAGCAGCCTATTACTCCAACTCTGATTTTCATAAAGCTTTTTACGTTTATTAAGAATGTTAGGCCTTTTTTTAAGCTCTGTCACTTCTGATCTATATTCTATAGCTGTACGAACACTGCAATTTCAGATCCCAGTGCCTTGACCACAACTATTGCAATATGGTACATAGTGAACGATGTCATTCCAGTCTGGAATCTAGCCTTTCTGCAATCTCATCGAAAACGTTGTAACCACTTTCTATGCTAATTTGCTTGCTTACAAGCAAACTTTTCTGGATCCCAGTGTCTGGGCACTGGGATGACAAGAATAGGGCACTGGGATCTAGTGGGCTCAAACTACAATGTTTGTACAGCTGTGATCTATATTCTATAGCTGAATAATTTAACAATTCAAAATGAATACATATCCTATTGAGCTCTATATTATAGCTCTTTTTACAATAATCCGAACAGACCGTAATATGCTACTGGCCTGCTATAGCCATAAACACATATCTTATCGCATTCGGACTATTATAAGAAAGGCTATACATACCAGGTTGCTTTGCCTTTTCCATGCTGAGTGATGTGATTACTCTTTACGAGATTAGATACGTGCTTCTTTAAGGTATTGCAGTTTGCTTTAGTAATATTTTCCAAATCCTTAATTGTAAGACGTCCATGTTTGCTGAGTAGTGCTAATACTTTAGCAGAAAGTGGTGGTAAATAGAGATTTAACACTTTTTCATGTGACACCTTTTGTTCAAGATGAAATTTTTGCTTTTGTAGTGACCTTAAAAAGAATATAAGCCATGGATTAAAATCATAGCTGCTCGTCTTCAAGGATTGTTGAGTACGACGCAAAGCTAAGTAGTATAGCCTTTCTTATAATAGTCCGAATGCGATAAGATATGTGTTTATGGCTATAGCAGGCCAGTAGCATATTACGGTCTGTTCGGATTATTGTAAAAAGAGCTATAACTCTCCTTATTACTTTCAAGGGAACTGTAAGGTACATAGATATACCCTAACTTTAGTAACAAGAAAGTTGTGAGAATGCGTGATAATCTGCCATTTCCATCCTGGAAGGGATGAATAGCTAAAAAAGTAACTATAAAAATGCCAATAATTAATAGAGGGTGTAACGATTTCACCTCTAATTGCTGGCTAGTCCAATAAATAAGTTCTTGCATTTGTGTTGCTGTCTCAAATGGAGAGGCTGTTTCAAAAACTATGCCCAAGCTTTTTCCAGATTCATCAAACGCTTCAACATGATTGGGGAATTTTTTATATTCTCCCATGTGCCTTTGATCTTTATATGAAAATTGTAAAAGCCAGATGTGAAACTGTTTTATAGTGTTTTCTGTAAATGGCATCTTGTTAAAGTTTTGAAATACTTCTTCACACACATACGCATATCCGGCTATTTCTCGTTCATCTAGAGAACGAAATGAGCGTGTATCAAGTTTGGATAGTATAGCCTTTCTTATAATAGTCCGAATGCGATAAGATATGTGTTTATGGCTATAGCAGGCCAGTAGCATATTACGGTCTGTTCGGATTATTGTAAAAAGAGCTATAATTGCTCAACTTCACGGTCTGATAATCTTGCCCCTTCAATACGAGTAGAAGAACCAATACTTTCAATTGTTGCAATTTTCTTGAGCATTTGTAAACGTTCTGGAGCTAAATTACCAAACAATTGCCATGCTCCTTTAAATTCATCAATTTCAGCAACTAATTTTAACATTTCAGGTGTTATTACAATTTTTGAAATGTCAAACATATCTGTATTTTTATCTAGTTATATTCAATTATATTCGAAAATATCCTATTAGCAAAGAATACTTGTGAGACACACACTAAAGAATGAATTTTGGTAGGCACAAAAGGAGCTATTTTATGTTAAAATACAACATTTTGATGAAATTATAAGAAAGGCTGGATCCGAGTAGTCAGCTACCCGTCAGTGCATGTTGAAAAATCATTTTATGATCTAAATCAGTTTTTTTACAGGTAACTTCTAAGCTTATCAATTTTTCCAAGATCTTCTTAAGTTCTGAAAGTTGCAAACTTTTCAAATGAGATTTAAAACTCTGCAATTGTTTAAAAAACAATGGAGGGCTTAGCTGATCAATCGCAGCCTGCTCACTCATTCCACCTTGCACTGACAGCAAAACGTTTTCAAGGCGTAGGAAATAATTTGATATAATGCGAATTAGTGCTATCGGTGAAAAATTTTCTTGCGATATCAATGCATCAGAAATTCTAATGAAACGCGACATATCTTTACTTGCTATGGCAGAGCATAGATCATCAAGTGTAGCATAGTCGTTGCCGGAAGTTGAAAAGCATAATTCTATATCAGTAAGTTTTAGGTCTTTTCTCTCCCCTAAGTATAAAACTAACTTCTCAAGTTCTGAACATATAGGCAGCTTGCTATGATTAAAGTAAGATTGCAAATGGTAGATTATCTCATTTGTGCATTTTATATCATTTTGTTTTAAGTAACTTGATATAATGTCATAAAGATTGCTGTTGCTGTCCTTATAGCAAGCAATCACACCAAAAATTTTTGAACTCTCCATATAACTTTTAGTCGCAGAATTATATGGAAGATCATTTGCTACCATCATTACATAATGACCACTTGCGTTATAATCCAATACATTTTTTAACTCCTTGGATATACCTCCACTCACATTTATCAGCTTAATTAATTTTTTGCTGGTAAACATCGAAACGTTTGCCAATTCAGAAAACAGTAAACTGGGTGACTTATGCACTATTGCAAAATCCATCACCTGAACTGAATACTCACCCAAATTAGCAATTATTTCTTGTACATAAAAATCAACCCTACTGTTATCACTTCCATGAATTAACACACCACGCAAAGCATCAGGTTTCTCTAGGAATTTTTTAACTTTGGATGGTGTGACCCTCATGCTATCTATATGATATCATTCTCATTTGACTGTACATGAGTATCCAAAGACTCTGAGTCTCCTTGTACAATATTATGCACATCACCTGCTACATCATCTGACTCTTCTGTTTTTCCTGTAATATAATTATAAAATTTTTTCACAGGTTGAGATATATATTTGGAAAAAAATCCTTCTTCGCTCATATTGCTTACTCCATAAAATTAACAACTTATCATTAGCATATAAATAATAGTATAGCAAAAACTATTTTGTGCTAAGATAGTGATGTTTTATAATGAGTATATTACAAAATTATTAACATTCGAGATCAAAATTAAGCCAACCTGCTTAATACTAGCCTTATAAAATAAGCGATAATTAAATATACCGCTGCAACAAGTATAATTGCAGGTCCAGTTAACAAATCAAAACTTGCAGATAACATGAGACCTGATATCCCAGAGATCACAGAAAAAACTGTTGCAACAATAATCATCTGCATTGGAGTTTTCGAAATGAGCCTTGCAGATGCTGCTGGTATTAGCAAAAATGCAGCAATGAGTAATATTCCTATTAGTTGGGCAGCAATTGCTATAAATATAGCAAGAGTGATTAAAAATTCTAGTCTAACAAAGGTAACATTAATTTTTTCAACTACTGCTAAATCTTGATTAATTGAAATCATTAACCAATAACGCCATCTAAATATTAATATCAAAGTAACTACTGCAGAGGTTAAAAAAATCAATACTATATCACTTTGATCGAGCGTTAATATATCACCAAACAGTGAGCTAATAATACTATTATTGCCAGATGGAAGAAAAGACATAAGTATTAAACTCGATGATAAAACTACATTGGTAACAATGTTCAATATCGTATCAGCAGAATATAATCTGTTAAAATTAAGAGAAAGTAGTATAGCAAATGTAATTGCAATGAGCATTATGCTAAGCGATGGGCTAATCTTAAAGATTAAAGCAAGTGCAACACCAAGCAACGAAGAATGGGACAAACTATCACCAAGATAAGATAACCTTTGCCATATCATAAACGATCCTAAAGCGCCTGTTACTAGGCTAATTACAACTACTGCAACTAGACTATTGATGAAAAAGTCCTGGGTAAGCATGCTATATGGCTATTAGATAACTGACAACAAATCTATCTTCGGATATTAAAACGTTATGGGTTCTGCATGCAGAACCTGTTGTCATAAATTCAAAATTTAAACCTTTTTGTTCCATAAGATAGGACTTCACTGAAGAACTTGGTATATTGCGTGTTTTACCAGTACCTATTAACAAAATTTCTATTTCCTCTGTTAAAAAAGATTTAAAATGTCCCTTGCTATTTATATCACTTTCTTTCAATTTAATCACCTTTTCAGGAAAAATTATAATTGAGCCGCAATATTCTCTATTATTCACCAAAAATTTTCCTTCCCTGTAACCATTTATAAGATTTTTATTCTCGGAAATTAAGGGCATAAGTCAAACTATTAATTGAGTGTCACATACCCACCATTCTGGTTGCTTTTTTCCGATATTAACTGCAGCAGCTTTTGCATTTTCCTCACTATCGAATATTCCAAAACATGATACACCACTGCCTGACATGCGAGAAAGTATAGAGCCTTCTTGTGACTCAAGTGTTGATATCACATCCTTAATTTCAGGTACAAAGCTTATTGCTATTTCTTGAAGATCGTTTCTCGTCTCTTTAAGAAGCTTCAACAAATCCTTTTCAGCGTCATCGCTCCATTTAATTGGCTCAGAAAATTTTCCTTCATGTTTGGAAAATACCTCTGGTGTACTCAAAAACCTTTTTTTCGGTTTCACAAGCACCACATTTGTAGGTAAAGAGAATTTTTTAATGTGGCATAATTCTTCGCCAATACCTCTAACAAAAACTGGCTTGCTATCTACGCTTGCGGGAACATCAGCACCAACGTTTAAGGCTATTTCATTTAAAATCGTCCTACCAATCTCCCACAGCTTCCCTAGCGTACGTACCACAGCTCCAGCATCTGAGGATCCGCTACCAAGTCCTGCAGCAATTGGTATGTTTTTTACAACCTTTACAGTGACTTTAGTGCGTACAGGAGCATGCCTAAGGAGCAGATTAACCGCTTTCATTACAGTGTTATATTGGTTATTTATTTTAGACTCGGAGTTTATAAATTCAACTGTAGAGTTATCGTATCTAGAATCCTTCTCACCTACTTTTATTTCCAAAAAATTAGAGAGATTAGCAAAGACAAATAAACCTTCAATCAAGTGATACCCTGTTTCTTTTTTGTCTACAACATGCAAAAAAAGATTGATTTTTGCAGGCGCCTTTACACAAAAACTTTTCATTATATATCTTCACTAACACTATTTTTACATTATATGTATAATGCTATTCTAGTCAACTTTTATAAGGTTCTCGCACTTCTGATGAGATCAAATGCCATAAATCCTAATTTCTCTGTGTGGGTAAATGCGTCCGCTGGTACAGGCAAAACAAAAATCTTAATAGACAGAGTATTGAGACTTTTATTAGAAAACAAAAGAAATATTCTTTGCTTAACATTCACCAATGCTGCAGCAAACGAAATGGAGAATCGCATTCACAGCATACTCAGTAAGTGGGCAATATGCTCAGAGAGTGAATTAATAATGGATCTGGAACAATTAGACCTCTTGCATTTAAGTGAGGAATCGGTGTCATCCCAGCGCGTGACGCTGGAATCCAGAAAAAAGGAAGAATGGATTCCAGTGTCAAGCACTGGGATGACAAAGGAGAGTGCTGGGATAACGGAGGGATCCAGAAAAAATGAAGCACTTGATCGTCACTTAACAAGAGCAAGAAGGCTTTTCTCTGAACTGGAAAATCTTGGTCTAACTATACAAACCATACACGCTTTCTGTTACAAATTAATCTCCAGCTTTCCTATAGAAGCTGGCATTGCTCCAAATTGCACGCTGAGTGAATGTAAAGAATTACATTCACTCATATTCAATAAAGTGCTTCATAACGAAACTGTGCAGTATGATATCAACCTTATTGCAACTGAAATTGATGAAAATAAACTACGCGATTTGCTTTATACTTTATGTATAAAAAGATCGATATCAGCAAATGATTCGAAATATATCAAAGATAAATTGAGCGCCCCAGATGAAATTCATGACTTACAGAGTGAAACAATTGAGCACGTGGGAAGACTAGCCGAGATATTAAGTGAAGGCAGTAAAAGAGATCAGAGTTATAGTGAAATACTTTATTCTACTGTCATCCCAGCTGGGATCCAGAAAAAAAGAACCAGTGTCAGCTACTCGGATGATACCGGAATAAAGTGGAATGACACCAAAATAGAAAACCTAGCCAAGGTATTTCTAAAATCAGAATCGCACGAAAAAAAGAGCATATCATCCATTGCAACAAAAAGTATTTTGGAGAAATTCAAAGATGCAGAGCAAATAATAGAGAGCGTTCAGAATGTAGTATTTACCCATATAAGAGACATGAACTCTTATCAAATATTCAAGAGAACCAGTAGCTTACTTGGTGTATTTAAAGTATATATTGATTTGTATAATAGTGAAAAATCAAAAAATGCACTGCTTGACTACAATGATATAATTGACTTAGCAACAAATCTTCTCAGCAATCCAAACTATAAAGATTGGATATTGTTTAACTTGGATCAAAAAATAGATCACATCCTTGTTGACGAGGCACAAGACAATAGCATCAGCCAGTGGAAAATTATAACAAATCTCTGCGATGAATTTTTTGCCGGTAATGATGAAAAGCGAACCTTATTTGTAGTTGGTGACGTAAAACAATCCATATACAGATTTCAAGGAGCAAATCCCCATCTATTCAACTATATGCAACAATACTTTCATACGAAAACTGGTTGGATATCATGCCAACTTGAAAAGTCATTTCGTTCAACTCCAGAAGTTTTGATGCTTGTAGATAGAATATTTAATAACTTCCGCGCAGAAATATCTTTTAATGATAATGAAATAAAACATGTTCCACATAGAGAAAATGACCAAGGATATATTGAAATTTGGCCAGCTTTACCAAGGCGCAAAGAGAAAGAACAGCGAGCTTTACAAATTCCTCTGACATGCAAGGAAGGTTATACAATAGCAGATCGATTACTTGCTCAAACAATAGCTAACAGAATTCACAATTGGTTAAACGAAGGGCGGATTTTAGTCGCTAAAGATCGCCATATAGAGCCAAGAGACATTATGATTTTGGTGCGACAACGAAACGTGTTAGTTGATTACATAATAAGCGAACTTAAAAAAGCAAATGTGCCAGTTGTAGGCCGGGATTATTTTAGAATTATGGACTATATAGCCGTGCAGGACTTAATAGCTTTGGCCGAATTTTTACTCCTCCAGGCAAATGATTTAGCTCTTGCAAATGCTTTAAAATCACCGCTATTTAATTTCACCGAGGATGATTTATTTAACATTGCATACGACCGTAAAGAGCATTCACTATGGGAAAGAATTCACGATTATTCTGTGGTTATCTATAGTGAATTAAACTATCTCATTAACTTATCTCGCACAGAGCCTCCTCTTGCACTATTTACGCATATATTACGTACAGGTAAGAAGAAATTTGCTGCAAGGCTAGGTCTTGAGTGCTTCGAGGTCCTAGACGAATTTATGAACCTTGTGTTGCAATTTGAAAATCCATCTCTTCAAGCGTTTGTTCAGTGGATCAAGGAGAATAACCCGGAGATTAAGAATGATATGCAATCAGAACGCAATGCTGTGCGAATAATGACAATTCACAAATCAAAAGGTCTGCAAGCTCCCATAGTATTTTTGGTTGATACAAACACAGTGCCAAGAAACAGTGAAAGCATTATCTTTGATGGAACGGAAGCACCATTTTGGTGTGGAAAAAACAACAACGCTTATTGCGATCAAGTAAAAAGAGAGAAAAAACTAGAGGATTATAATGAATATTTGCGTTTATTATACGTAGCACTCACGCGTGCTGAAGATGAGTTATACATCTTAAGTAAAGAGCCAGTGCAAAAGGGCTCTTGGTATGATCTAATCACTAAGTATGGAGAACCATATAAAAAGAAACAAAGGGGTTTACGGCCAATATTTAAAGAAATAGTTGAAGTATTATGCGTGAATGAAAACTACCCTTACATTTATAAAAAACGTGATTACTTTGACGTTCCGGTCATTTCCCTTCCACCAGCTTTAGCCCACTCTTCGGTGTCATCCCAGCGCGTGACGCTGGAATCCAGTGAAAAAGAAGGAGCAGAATGGATCCAAGTGTCAGCTACTTGGATGACAGATGGTTATGCAAGAGGCCTGATTATTCACAGCATATTGCAGTATATGCCCAAGATAGAAAAAGAAAGGAGAAAAAATTGGGTCAGAAAATACCTTGATAACATCAGCGAAGATAAGGATGAAATTTACAGTAAAATATTAGCCTTTAATGAAAAATATGGCTATTTGTTTGACTTGGAAGGCAAATCAGAGATTACACTGAGTGGAACAATTGATGGCAAGTCAGTATTAGTACGACTAGATAGGCTATGCATAACGCAAGATAAAGCAATCATAATTGACTACAAATCACACCGTAACGTTTCTGTTTCCTTATTAAATGAAATAAAAAAACAGATGTTAATCTATAAAACCTTAGTACAAGAAATATATCCAAACAAGCAAGTAGAGTGCGTGGTTATTTGGGTGGAAGATTTAACCATTCAATCTGACTTTTAACGAAACTTGATTGCAAGAAATAGCTACTACGTCATACCACCGCGAACCGTCATCCCGCGATTCATTCCACAACTGTACGAACATTGCGATTTGGGCCTACCAGAAGGGTGTCATGAAAGTATAGCTCTTTTTACAATAATCCGAACAGACCGTAATATGCTACTGGCCTGCTATAGCCATAAACACATATCTTATCGCATTCGGACTATTATAAGAAAGGCTATAGCTGACACTGGTTCCTTTATGACGGCAGTGCCCAGACACTGGGATCCAGGAAACTTAATTGCAAGTAATGCATTGGGTTTGGTGAGTATGGGTTTTGCGTTATAGAATGAAGCACTTTTGGTGAATTTGTAAAGAAAACTGGATTCCAGTGTCAAGCACTGGAATGACAAGTTCTCGGCAACCCCTACGTCATCCCGTCACGGTATCTCTTAGCCGCTAACACGTAGCGGAATGACGATTGTCGGTAAATCTAAGTTACTGTAGCTATAAAGGCTTTCACAACAACCTATTTTCCTTGAAACTAAAATAGCTACTGAATGTAATAATAATGTGGTCTATTAATTCTATTCCTATACTTTGGCAAGCTTCTGCTAGTTGTCTAGTGAGAGATATATCGCTATTTGAAGGTTGTGTATCTCCGCTTGGATGATTGTGAGATATTACAATGGATGTTGAACCAATCAAAAGTGCGCGCTTGATGATCTCTCTGACATAAAGAGGAGTTTGATCTACTGTACCAATATTTTGCAGGTCTTCCGCTATTAGACGATACTTTTTATTCATATAGATGACACGAAAATTTTCCTTATTGAGGCTTCCTATACTTATTCTTAAATAATCAAGCAATTTTTCCCAGTTATCGATTACAGGCAGGTTTTTTATTTCTTCTCTTGCAGAACAAACAAAGGCTTGTTTTACACAAAAGATGGCAGATATCGCTGCATTGCTGACATCATCAACGTTTTGCAGCGCTTCCAGGTCAGCATTAAAAACTTTATTTAAGCTGCCAAAACTTTCTATCAAACTCTTTGCCACCGGTTTTACATCAATTCTACTATATGCTGAATATAAAATGTGCTCTAAAACTTCATAATCAAGTAATGATTGTCCATTATCTAAAATAATTTTCTCTCTTAGGCGCTTTCTATGCCCCTTTTTGTAATTTTTCATCATCAATGAATTGCTTATCTCTTGTATAATAAGAAATTAGATTTTTAAGTAAAATATTTAATAAAGCGCATGACGCACAATTGTAAGAACATTCATTTTTAAAGACAGCAAATGGTGTCATGAAAGTAGCTGAGACACTGTCCTCCTTTGTCATACGAGTAGCTGACACTGGTTCCTTTACGACGGCAGTGCCCAGAGGTGTCATCCCAGTGCATGCACATAGTGCAAAAAATTAAAAATAAGACGCCAATACGTAACACTGTTGTCGTTTAATCTGCACAGATTGAAGATAAATGAATACCTTCAGTATCATGATAAAGGGGCTGGCGAAGGGTGTCAAGTAGTTTTTAGCTCTGCCTTCTAAGGCTTTTACTCGTGACAACCACTGTGCCTGCGATCTTATCGTGCCAAGTTTGACAGCGTTTGTTGAAATTTGACCATAAAAAGCCCAAGAACAATGGTGCAACTGACAATATAAAGGAAAAAAATCTCTTTGTTGCTTGTTTTAGGGTCATCTTTTCGAAAGTTTGTGCATCCACAACTCTAAGCCCAAATAATAGTTTTCCAGGTGTAGTAGCAAACTTTACCCACATATATATTACATAGCAAAAGAGCATAATAAACTGGACTATTTGATTTAGGATTAGTAATTTTATAAGTCTACTCTGCGTTGTCTTTTCTTCCGCAGACAGTGGTGCTTGCATTGGGGATTTTGCAGCAATTTGACTTAATATTTTGCTATCCTCTGAGTTCATAAAGAGCTGATTTAAGGCTTGGCTGCAAAACTGCAAGAACAAAACGATAATAATCAAATCAAGCAATACTGATATATAGCGCCTGAGGCCCGTTACATAACATATCCCATTTTCATCTTTCTTTACCTTTTGAATAACATTTATAGAAGAAAAAATAGAAAATAAACGATTAAAAAATTTATGTAACATATATATACTTTCCAACATTTAACGTGCCCCTGGCCGGACTTGAACCAGCATGCTTTTGCAAGCAACAGATTTTGAGTCTGCCGTGTCTACCATTCCACCACAGGGGCATTAAGTTTTAATGCTATAGGCAACACGGAATTAGTCAAATTTTTTTGCCTTTACATCTTTCAAATGAGGACTAAATATTCTACAATAATCAACAGTTACTCTCAAAACTTAAAATGAATGAATTAGCCAATCTCCTCAGTTCAAGAAGTGTAGGTAAGGAAATATGTAAATTACCGCATAATTTAGAAGCTGAACAGATGCTTATTGGTGCAATGATTCGTGATAATAGAATCTGTGATGCAGTTGAAGACACAATTACAGCAGAAAATTTCTATGATCCACTGCATCAAAGTATTTTTACGCAAATATCTAAAACCAGGAAACACGGTATAGTTGCCAATGAACTGAGCCTCAAAATGTTTTTTGAGAACGACCAAGCGTTTACCGAGTGTGGCGGGGTAGAGTACTTAGCAAAGCTTGCAGCGAAGGCAAGTATTGCACTTGATATTTATAGTTTGACTAGAATAATCCGTGATACTTACTTAAGGAGATGTTTAATCAAGCTCGGGCAAGAAATAGTTGGTGATAGCTACAACTACGATATTGAAAATCCTGCACAGGCGCAAATTGAACAAGCAATGACAAAATTGTTCAATTTGGCAGTAAAAAAACAAGGTGAGAAAACATATATAAAACTTGCAAGTTCAATTAAAGATGTAGTTGAGAAGATCAGCACACTGAAAAATAATCCAGAAGCGCTAGGCGTTACAACCGGACTTCAAGATCTAAATCAGCTTCTTGGTGGTCTACAAAAATCTGATTTATTAATTTTAGCTGCAAGGCCTTCTATGGGTAAAACAGCATTGGCGCTAAACATCGCACTTAATGCTTGTAAGATGTTGCAAAAAAGAGCAGATAAGCAACACTATGTAGCGTTTTTCTCGCTTGAAATGTCAGCAGAGCAATTAACTGCAAGGCTGATCACTATAGATTCAGGAATTAGTTATTATAAGGCATTAACCGGGAGAATTAGTGATTTTGAATTGCATGAATTTATCAATACTAGTACAGAATTATCTGAACTGCCTTTCATCATAGATGACACCCCTGCGCTATCAATTAGTGCCCTTCACACCAGAATACGCTTGCTGTATCAATTATATAATGTAGAAGTGGTATTCATTGATTATTTGCAGCTAATCAGAGGAACAACAAAAAGGAGTAATGAAAATAGAGTGCAAGAAATCTCGGAAGTGACGCAGGGTTTGAAAGCAATTGCAAAGGAGCTAAATATTCCCATTGTTGCACTATCTCAGCTCTCTCGTTCTGTTGAGCAGAGGGATGATAAAAAACCACAACTTTCTGATTTACGTGATTCAGGGAGCATAGAGCAAGACGCAGATATAGTAATGTTTCTCTATAGAGAAGAGTATTATGAACTAAGAAAACAGCCAAATGAAGGAAACAATAAACATCGGGAATGGCAAGAGAAAATGGAAAAAATTAGAAACATTGCAGAGCTCATTATTGCAAAGCAGAGAAATGGACCAATTGGCAGTGTGAAGCTATATTTTGACTCTAACAGAGGTGCATTTAAAGATTACACGGAAAGGCATAGTTCATAGCTTGGCAGCAATCTTCTTGTTCCCAAGTTTATCAATTATTTTTTTATGTAAAGATAGCTTGACAACTTCTTAAAAATCCTTTTATAATGGTATTATATTTTATAATACGTGAGGAATAATCATGATAAGTAAAGACAATGTACCCTATTATATAGCTGGAACTTTGGCTACTTTCACTTTATTAGCATCTGAAGTGTTTGCTGCAGCTCCTTATATTGGTTTCTTAGCTCCAGTTGCAGCATTAAGTGTTGGCTTGCCATTTATAGCTCTTTTTACAATAATCCGAACAGACCGTAATATGCTACTGGCCTGCTATAGCCATAAACACATATCTTATCGCATTCGGACTATTATAAGAAAGGCTATATTATTGGTTATGCTGTGTTTTCTGTTGTAACTATTGCACTTTCGTATAAAGCAATTAGTAAGAACAAAACAAATTCTGAGTTAAAAAATGAAATGAAAGCTCAAGAGCAAACAATTTCTGGGCAAAAAACTCAACTAGCTAAAAAAGAAGCGGAAGTAAAAGCTCAAGAGGAAGAAAATTCTAAGTTAAAAGATCAAGTACGCACTCAAAAGCAGAAAAGTTCTGAGCAAAAAACTCAACTAGCTGAAAAAAATAAAAAGATAGAAGAAGACAAATTAAAAGTGGCAATTGCTGATGGCACTGTTCAGCTTGCAAAAGGAACAGTTATAGCTCTTTTTACAATAATCCGAACAGACCGTAATATGCTACTGGCCTGCTATAGCCATAAACACATATCTTATCGCATTCGGACTATTATAAGAAAGGCTATAATAGCGCTGTTTGGTTTGCAAAAGAAGCAGTTAATGGTGTCTTGTATTCTGGCAAATATGCTTACGATAATTATGTGCCATCAACTGAGTCTACAAAAGGAACACTTAGTGGTATTGGAGGTGGCTTGAAAAATACTTATGATGCGTCAATTGCATCTGTAAGAGGAGCACTTAACAGCGTTGGAAGCAGCTTGTACAGTAGGATTTATGGTACTAAGGTTTCTAGTCCGGAAGAGCAGTTTAAGCGTGAAGATGGATCTAAACCTAGCATGCAAGAACTAACTCGTTTGGATTATTTAAATCTTGAGGTTCTTTCCAGTGAGCAAAAGCAACGAGCTAATAGTTTGGATTATTTAAATATTGATAACGTTCCTAAGCAACCTGATCATTTAAATGTTGATGCTGCTAAAAGTGATTTAATGAGTCTTTCTGAGGATCAGGATGTATTTTATGATGCAGAATCTGGTGATGAAAAAGGTACTGAGATTTCTAGCCCAGAAAGTCAGCCAACTAAAGAAGAAAATGGTCAAGGCTGGTTTACATGGAGCCTAGGAAAGGTTAAGTCGGCAATGACTGAAGTAGTAGTGATAGATGCTGATGTTACTAAACCATATTTTGCTAAAGTATAGCCTTTCTTATAATAGTCCGAATGCGATAAGATATGTGTTTATGGCTATAGCAGGCCAGTAGCATATTACGGTCTGTTCGGATTATTGTAAAAAGAGCTATAACTAAGGCACTTGCCACCTAACTTGAATATGTAGACAGCGGTGTGCACCGTCGTTAACTAAAGATAATCCCATCCAGGAGAAATAGTTTTTACACTATTTCTCCTCTTTAGCATCAACCCTCAAAAAAACCGGCGTAGGTTTAGGCAGCGTAATGCCTAAGCTTACGCATGCGTTGCACAGAGATTTTAAATCTTGTTGCTCTTTCGGGATTTGCAGTTGATCAAGTATCATTTCCGCTGAACTCGGGACAATTGGCTGCAATAAAATGCCTATTATCCTGATATATTCCAGTAACTTGTAAATTACTAAATTCATGCGCTCTCTGTCAGTTTTGCTTAGTGTCCAGGGTGCACTTTTGTCTATGTAGGCATTTGCTTCAGAAGAGATGTTGATGATTAGAAGTATGATATGGTTAAATTCATACTTTGATAGGTGATTCATCACTTGATCGAGTATAGCTTTGCAACCTGGAAGACTTTCTTCACCTTTAAGTAGGCTTTGATCGATTGTTGGTACAATTCCAGAACATTGCTTGTGTAAAAATGAAATTGTTCTTTGTACTAAATTGCCTATGTTGTTTGCCAGTTCTGAATTTATCCGGCTGATCATATTTTTCTTACTAAAGTTGCCATCTTGGCCGAAGCTTGCTTCCCTGAGGAGAAAATAGCGTAGCTGATCAACACCAAACTCTTGAGCGAGGCCAATTGGATCTATGACATTACCAAGGGACTTGGATATTTTCTCTCCCTCGTTCAACCACCAACCATGAACTGCAATTTGTTTTGGCAGTGGCAGGTCTGCTGCAAGGAGAATCGCTGGCCAATATACAGCATGAAAGCGCAATATGTCTTTACCGATTACATGAACGTTGAAAGAGTTGTCAGCTAGGTTTGCAGCGCTTGACACTGGAATCTGTGTTTCTGGTTCTGCCCAAAACCTCTTATATTCCTCACCTTCAGTACTAGGGAAACCTATTGATGTAAGATAATTGGTTAATGCATCTATCCAGACATAGATTACGTGTTTGTCATTACCTGGTACTTTTATTCCCCAGTTAAAACTAGTGCGAGAGATTGAGAGGTCAATGAGCCCTGATCTTACAAACGATATCACTTCATTTCTTCTGCTCTCAGGAAAGATAAAACTTGGCTGATTTTTATAGAGTTCCAGTAATTTTTCTTGCCAGTTTGATAAGCGAAAAAAGTAACTCTCTTCTTTTATCCACTGGACCTCAGCACCTGTTGGTGCTTTGCCATCTATCAGCTCTGATTCCTGATAAAATGCTTCATCACGAACTGAATACCAACCCGAATAGGAATCCAAATATATTTGCCCTCTCTCTTCAAGTCTATTCCATAAAGCTATAACTGCTTTTTTGTGACGTTCCTCCGTAGTGCGAATAAAATCGTCATACTCAAAATTCATGAACTTAGCCAATTCTTTAAATGAAACGCTCACTTCATCTGTAAATTCTTTTGGCTGCATTTCCTTTGCTTTAGCTGCTTTTTCTATTTTTTGTCCATGTTCATCTGTACCTGTGGTAAATTTGACATTTTTCCCAGCTAGTTTCATGAACCTTGCCACCACGTCACACAAGAGAGAAGTGTATCCATGACCAATATGTGGCTTATCGTTTACGTAATATACTGGCGTGGTGATGTAAAAGTTCTCGAATTGTTCCATGGTTTAGCATTTTGATAAAAATCAACTGAGTTAATTATAGTATTAAAAAGGCAGTAATAAATAAATATTGATTGGGTTAAGCATAATTTTTGAAAAAAGCTATTTACTGAAATTTTATTAAAATAAGAAACAATCAGGCATGATTATTGAAAGAACAATGAGAAATTTTCTTGTAATTCTATTTATATAGCTCTTTTTACAATAATCCGAACAGACCGTAATATGCTACTGGCCTGCTATAGCCATAAACACATATCTTATCGCATTCGGACTATTATAAGAAAGGCTATACAGTGGTAATAATTGGTTCAAGCTTACTTGCAATATTTGGCAGAATGCCTTGGCCTGTACTTTTCGCACTGGGTATGTTTGTTGCTGTGTTTTTTGGTGCTCCTCAAATTGTAACAAAGGTAACAGAAAAAGAAGTTTGTTGTCTTTTTAAAGGTCAAACCTTGGAGAATGGAAAGTGTGTTGCTGCTCCTGGATATGAACGTGTAGGTACAGGTTATGCTTGTCGTTCCGGTTGGGCGCTAACTAATAAAGGCTACTGTATAAAAGCTGGCCAAGATCCTTCAAAGTATTGGAAGTGAAAATGGTGCTTTTATAGAGTTAAATCTAACAAACCGCAGAGTATATAATTAACATCCACGCCTTTAGTTAGATTCCACTCACGCTTTATTACGTTGTACTCCATGCCAGCCATGTTTTGCAGCGTTACATTATTTTCTCTTAAGTGATTTGCAATTTCTGACGGCTTGAGAAATTTATTCCAGTTATGTGTACCTTTTGGCAGCCAATTTAATATGTACTCTGCACCAATTATTGCAAGACAAAAGGATTTAATAGTTCTATTTATTGTGGATATAAAGATTAACCCCTCCGGTTTTAGCAGTTCTATCGCTTTTTTCATGAAAAGCTCTAAATTATCCACATGTTCAACTACTTCCATCAGCAGAACCACGTCGTACTTCTTGTCATTGCTTAGCTCTTCAATGCTGGTGTGTATATATTCTATATTTAACCCTACTTTTTTCGCATGTGAATGCGCTACTTTTATGTTTTCTTCACATACATCTATTCCCACAACGTTAATGCCAACGCGTGCCATTGACTCTGACAAAATGCCACCACCACACCCGACATCAAGCAATGATAATTCTTTTAAATTGCATTTTTTTAACTCTTTTATTTTCTCAATAATGTAAGATACTCTAACAGGATTCATCATGTGCAATGGTTTGAATTTGCCGTTCTCATCCCACCACTGGCCTGCCATTTTAGCGAATTTTGATATTTCATCTTCGTTATAAGTTTTTGTTTTTTTTTTCTTAGAGGTTATATTGCTGAGTTTATCAAGGCGTTTTTTATGTCTGCTTTCTTTTGAAAATTCTGTTTCGAGGAATTGTTTGACTATGTCTTTTGCTAATCCACTCGCAGTAAATCCTGCACCAAGACACAGTACATTTGCGTTGCCATGCTCGCGAGCTAATTTTGCGATTTCAACACTATTACACAAAGCAGCGTAGATTCCTTCAAAACGATTTGCCACAGTACTCATGCCCAAACCTGTACCACAAATTAATATCCCATAATTTGTTTTTTTGCTTGTTATATCTTCTACAACTTTAACAGCATAGTCTGGATAATCCACGCACTTTTGCTGAGCAGTGCAGCCTTGATCTACCACTCTATAACCTAGGGTTTCCAGGTAAGGTTTTATTTCTGATTTTAATTCATAACCAGCATGATCTGAGGCAATTGATACCACATCTAACATATAAGAAATAAGGACATTCTATATGGGTTTGAACTTTCTGTCAAGTCATTCAATGCTTCTGACCTTTTGGGAGTTCTAAAGCTATAGCTAAGGTTTTCCTACGTCATACCGCAATTCATTCCACAACTGTACGAACATTGTGATTTGAGAATAATCTCCGCCAGGAAGGGTGTCATCCCAGTGCTTTGGCACTGAGATCCAGAAAACTTAATTTTAAATAAGTACACCAGATAGCTGTATATAGCTCTTTT
Source organism: Wolbachia endosymbiont (group A) of Scambus nigricans (assembly GCF_947251485.1). Lineage (NCBI taxonomy): Bacteria > Pseudomonadati > Pseudomonadota > Alphaproteobacteria > Rickettsiales > Anaplasmataceae > Wolbachia > Wolbachia endosymbiont (group A) of Scambus nigricans. The sequence goes on along the minus strand of NZ_OX366356.1, from coordinate 572,233 downwards.
TACAATAATCCGAACAGACCGTAATATGCTACTGGCATGCTATAGCCATAAACACATATCTTATCGCATTCGGACTATTATAAGAAAGGCTATAATAAGAACTGGATTCCAGTGTCAAGCACTGGAATGACACCTTCTGTATAAATATCAAGAAATTTACCAAACGAAAAAAAAGGCAAAAGAAGCCCCGTGGTTGGCTAATTACTTACATTATACTTTCAAGTATGGCGTTTTTTTATTCTAAACACTTAATAACCGCGATTTAGCTGCTTTTAAGCCGCAACTAATCTAAATTATAAACGTTAATAAATTTACTAAACAGAAAAAAAGGCAAAAGAAACCCTAGGGTAGCTAGTTATTCACTATCCATTTTTTAAGTTGGCGTTTTTTAATGTTTTAAATGCTTTATAAGCGTATTTCAGCTTGTGTAGGTCAAAACCCGGAAATTTGATAAAGACATAAGGTGCACATAGTGCAAAAAATTAAACATGAGACGCCAGATACGTTGAGTTTTTTTGTCATTTAATCTGTACAGAGAAGATAACCAAATAGCTTCAGTTTCATGATAAGGGCGCTGGCGAGGTTTGTCAAGGAAGTTTTTTGTTTCTGTGGGCTACCTGGATGACAGGATTGCTCTTGAATTTGTATAGCTACATTGTCGGTAAATCTAAATTGCTTTAGTTATAGAAATAAATTTCGAGTCAGATGTGTATAAATTCTATATAATTTTTATCCTACTACTAATTTAACAAGATGGATCATATAGATATTATAAAATCAAAATTATTATTATCCGACATAGTAGGTAAAAAAGTCAGATTAATAAAAAGAGGAGATAGTTTTGTTGGGCTCTGTCCATTTCATAACGAAAAAACCCCATCTTTTTCGGTGAGCAATACTAAGGGGTTATATTACTGTTTTGGTTGCTTAGCTAGTGGTGATGCATTTGAATTTATTTCACAAACTGAAGGATTAAGCTTTAAAGAAGCATTGGAAAAATTAGCATCGGTTACAGGTGTTGAACTGCCCAAAAATCTTAGTATTACAAAAGAGAACAATAAACTATTTTTAGCGCTTGATTTAGCTGCAAATTGGTTTGCACAAAAAAATCAAAGTGTTGTAGATTATTTAAAGCAGCGTAAGATTTCACCTAAAATCATAGATAAATTTAAGATAGGTTATGCACCAAGCTCTGGTTTGAAAGAGTATTTAAACTCTTCAGGTATTGAAGACAGAATTTTGATTGATATTGGATTAGTAAACAAAAATTTTCGTGATTATTTTTATGACCGGCTGATATTTCCTATATACAACATTGCAGGAAGAGTTATTGGTTTTGGTGGACGTGCGCTAAGTTCTGAGCAACAGCCGAAATATTTAAATAGCCCAGAGAGTCAGCTCTTCAAGAAGAGGGAGAATTTATACGGATTAAACTTTGCTTTAAGCGAAATACGTAAAAAACAGCACATATTTGTTGTTGAAGGATATATGGACACTATAGCGCTACATCAAGCGGGAATTAGTAATGCAGTTGCTCCGCTTGGTACCGCAATTTCTGCAGAACAGATAAAAAATCTATGGAGATTTGCTAAAGAAATCTCCATCTGTATGGATGGCGATAGTGCTGGACGTCATGCTGCTACTCGAGTTGCAGAACTTGCTCTGCTAATATTAGAGCCTGGATACACGTTAAAGTTTGTGACTTTGCCAAGTAATAAAGATCCATACGATATATGTAACGAACTGGTATACAAGAAAGAAGACGTGTTGACTGCTCTTGACCATTCAACAAAACTGCATTCTGAATATTTATGGCATCACATAATCGATAGCAATTTGCAAAATTATGAAAAACTTGCTCCGGAAAAATATTCAATTCTTGAGCACAAGTTCATGGAATATGTAAATACTATTAGCAACAGCAGTATTAGAAGGTATTACAGAGATTATTTTTACAATAAGGCTAGTGAACTAAGAATTAGCTTCAAAAAACAGATTTTTAATAGTAAAACTGGAGCAACAAAAGGTGAGTATCTTCATAACAAATCTCCAGAGCTAATTGAAGCAGAGCAAAATCAGGCCGTAATTTTGCGTATAGCCGTAGAATTTCCTGAAATCTTGAACCGTCCTATATTTTTTGAGCAATTTTCTCATTTTGAATTTACTAATGAGATGAAAAGATTACAACAGCGTATAATTGATGTAATAAGTAACAAAAGCAAACTCGATAAAGAGGCTTTGTTACAAGAATTGAAACAGTTTAACGTTATAAAGTATGTATTTGAAAAAACTAGTGTACTAAATAGCCAACTGAACGAGAGAAAATCTGCAGAAATTGTGTGGAATAATATAGTGTTACTAAAAGAGTTAAATGCATTACGAAAAGAAAGAACCGAAGCGAGGCTGAGCGGTAATCTTGACTTAGAAGAAAGGTTAATAGAACAAATAGAGCAAATAGAAAGTAGTATACAAGAAATGCAAATGGAGTTTATTGAAAAGTAGATATCGTCTCGTTAGTCAACAAGAAAATTACAAAATAAGACAATATTTTACATAAGATTGAAATTTTTAACTAATTAAGCCTTCCTCCAACAGCTTTGCCCTGTAGTTTTTGATATGGTTAGGATCACTTGAAAATGTATAATTTTTGTAGTTAGCTCTGCTATGCATATAAAGCTTACTATTGACTTTTATCACATTATCTCACATAATATGCATGTGAGAAGAATATGAACTGGGAGAATTTTCGTCTTAGTACACGTCTCAACCTAGAAAGGCCTGTAATTGAGCAAGTGTACGAGTTATAGCCTTTCTTATAATAGTCCGAATGCGATAAGATATGTGTTTATGGCTATAGCAGGCCAGTAGCATATTACGGTCTGTTCGGATTATTGTAAAAAGAGCTATAACAACCAGATGCTACTTTATAGTGAAAAAGATTTGTATCATAGAGGAAAATACAAAGCAAGTTCTAATAGAGTTGAGGCAAAAGATCAGAATGGAAAAGTTGTTGGTATAATTTTTGATCCCACACCACCTTACCTTGTTAGAAAGGAAGTACAAGAGCTTATTGATTGGTATCACTGGTCCTTAAATAATAAATTTAAGCATCCTCTTATTATTGTTGCTAACTTTGTTTTTGAGTATTTGGCAATACACCCTTTTCAAGATGGAAATGGCAGAACTAGTAGATTGATAACTAATTTAATGCTGTTGCAGCAGGGTTATGATTTTGTATCTATTGTATCACATGAAAAGATAATTGAAACTAACAAACTTGATTACTACTTAGCGCTTAATAAAACACAAAGTAGCTGGAAAAGTGGCAAAGAAGATATTTCCCCGTGGTTAATATTTTTTCTTAATGTACTCAAAACGCAAGCAAATGAGGCGCATTATATTCTTGAGAGGGAGAATACTGAATATTTATTATCAAGAAAACAATTGTTCTTCTGGGAATGGGCACTTAGCCTTGCAGATAAAGAATTTAGTAGAAAAGATGCTATAGAAGCTCTAGGATTTCCTCCAAGAACAGTAGAGGCAATTACAAAGAAACTGCTAGGGATGAAATACTTACAGCGTCTTGGAGAAGGCAAAGCCACTAGATATAAAGTTATTATTTAAAAGTTTTAGTATGTTTTTCAAGATTTTTTTAAATCCAGTCTTATGCACAACTTTGTTTGCAATTTTATTCGATTAAAAATTGCATTTTAGCAATAAAAAACTTACTTATTGTAGGAAAATCTTGTTTTTGTTCTCATATAAAACTATTTATGGAGTGACAATGGTACATGTATTATACTTACATTTCTGATTCGAAAATTTATGCAGTTGTTTCTAACAAGATTGGTCAACAAATTCTATTGTTTAAAGGTGAGAAACAAAGTAATCATCATTTCCAGTATTGCTTTTATTCTACTGTTTTTTATCAGCAGTGCATTTTTAAAAAAAGATCAGGCGGTTCATAGCGATAATGCAACTAGTAGCTTTTCAGTAAAAACTCAAGAATGTGCGCCGCAAAACCGCACTATATATTTAAATTTTTCTGGTACAGTAAATCCCTTACATAGAGCTAGCCTTGTCTCAAAAATAAGTGGTAAGATTATTGCTATTTATTTACCTGATGGTGAAAAGGTAAAAAGAGATGATGTAGTGTTAAAGATAGAAGATTGTGACAGGATTGAGCAAGCTCAGAAAGCCAAAGCTTTATTAAAGCAGCGTGAAATTGAGTATGATTCCTCTCACAAACTGAATAAAAAAGGCTATGGGGCACAAATACAAGTAGAAGCAGCTTTTACTGCGTTACAAAGTGCAAAAGCTGACCTAAAAAGGCTAGAATTGGATTTAGAAAATACTGCAGTCACATCTCCTATAGATGGTTATATTGATAAAATCAATGCAAACGAAGGGGATTTTGTTAATGCTGGGCAAAAAATAGCTGACGTGGTTAATTTCGATCAAATTCTTGTAGTGTTATACGTTTCGGAAAATGAAGTAAATAAAATAGAGCTAGGCAGCACAGCTCAAATTAATTTGCTGGACGGAAAAGAATTGGCAGGTGAAGTAAGTTTTATTAGTAAAATTGCTGAGCCTAAAACTGGGTCTTATAGGGTAGAGGTAAAGGTAACTAATAATATGATATCCTTGCAGGGACTAACTGCCAACGTAAGGCTACCTTCAGGCGAAAGATTTGCATATAAAGTTCCTTCTTCAGCCCTGAGCTTAAGTGACGAGGGTGCTCTTGGAATAAAGATTGTTGATGACAATAATTATGTAGTATTTGCACCAATAGAAATTGTTGATCATGAGAGCGATGGGTTTGGATAGTAGCAAATAACGAAGATAAACCCATAAAGTTAATAGTATTGGGCCACCTATTTGTTAAGCCTGGTGATAAGGTTTAAGACATAAGATCCTTTGACCTTACCCAGAGAAAGTGGAGAGAAAGTGTGGAATGTTTTTTACAAAAAGAATGATGCATCAAATTGTTCTGGAATGCAATAGTTATAGCATTTCTCATAATAGTCCGAACAGGTCATAGGAAGGCAGAATCAACAGCACGACGAAAGGATTCGAATAGAGGAATGTTTTTCCTGGCTCTGTTTTTTATAGCAAACCAATGATGCTCAATTTTGTTGAAATCTGGAGAATAAGGCGGCAGATACAAAATTTCTGCACCAACCCCTTTAGCAAGCTCGATAATCTTATCAGACTTATGAAAAGTAGCATTGTCAAGAATGACAGTCTGTCCAGGTTCCAAGATCGGTGTCAAAAATTGCTCAAACCATCCATTAAAAACATCCATATTACAGTGGCCTTCAAAGGTTAACGGAACAACTATCTTTCTTCCACTTAAGGCTGCAACCATACTGATTCGTTGAGTTTTCTTTCCAGATTTTAAGGCATAAAACCGCTGTCCTTTCTGGCAATATCCGTAGGGGTAGTCTTCGGTGTTATCAATGCCAGACTCATCTATATACACTAAGTTTTTAGGTTCTTTTGTCGCTATAATTTTCAAAAATTCAGCACGTTTTTCTTCGTTTCTTCCCTTGTATCCATATGTCTTTTTTTGCGCGTAAATCCAATTTTTTTAAGGGCTCGATAGATCGTTTGGATACTAACGTTGTTCCAAAGTTTAGCCATTTCCGATAGAGTCTTTCCTCCGTGTTCTCTGGCAAATTTGGCAAACGTATCCCAGTCGGTAATTTTGTGATTGTAACCCCCATTTCCAAGTTTTTTTGATTGAAAGTCTCCTGTTTCTTTTCTTCTTTGCCGCCACTCCCATAAAGTAGTTCGTCCAATCTTAAATCTTGCTGCCACTGTTTCTCTGCTTTCTCCTTCGTCTAGCGCTTCCATTGCTTTTTTTCTTAAATCATAACTATATGCTGCTGGCATTCAACCTCCTTATCATCATCTACCCTTATCCTATCACATCCGGACTTTTATGGAAAGAGCTATAATATGGAAGATATCGAAATTGCTATAGACAGTACAGGAATTAGTATAGCTCTTTTTACAATAATCCGAACAGACCGTAATATGCTACTGGCCTGCTATAGCCATAAACACATATCTTATCGCATTCGGACTATTATAAGAAAGGCTAATATTATGAACCTTGGTCACTGTGCAGCAGTAGATTTTTAACAGGTTTACGCCTATTAATGGCCATTAATAAAGAGTTCATAACCAATTGTTTATTTATTGCACTACTCATTAACTACCATACGTGAGAATTATTGCTGCCAAATATAGCCATCCCTCCTTGGTTTTGATGTAAGTAATCCCATACTTTATTTGGTTGATCAACAATAAAGTTTTGGTCTAATATATTGGGAGCTACAGCTCTATTATCTGTTTGTTGTTTTTTAATTTTAAACTTTCTTCTCAGTATAGCCCTGATGTCATTTTTCTGCATAATACTTTGCACCGTTTTCAAATTGCAACTTTTACCCAAAGCCTTCAATTCAGCATGAATTTTAGGAGCTCCATATCTACATTTAGAAACTTGATATATTTTTTGAATAGCTTCGAGTAGCTCTTTATTTGCTGATTCTCTACTGCTTATTTTTCTTGTGGTCCACTTATAGTAGCCACTAGCAGAAAATCCTACATAATTCCTGTACTTTATAGCATTTATAGCCTTTCTTATAATAGTCCGAATGCGATAAGATATGTGTTTATGGCTATAGCAGGCCAGTAGCATATTACGGTCTGTTCGGATTATTGTAAAAAGAGCTATACTATATAAAAAAATATTTTACTCTTTTTGACTGGCCAGGGCTTTTTTTTAAATGTCTCTTTCCCTTGTTACTCTTGCTTTGTAAATCAAACCTCTCTTTGTCATAAGGAGCCATGTTACCTCTACCTGGAAATGCATTTGCCGCTGACTTTTTTTTCGTTATATTTCTTCATCCATTTTCCTAATACACTATCCCTTATTCCTAGATCTCTTGCTACTTTTGCAACTGGTTGACCTACCTTTCTTTGTTCATTTGCCAGCTTAACAGCTTCCAATTTGAATTCTGCCGTATATTCTCTTACCATTTCTAATCCTCCAAAATTTTATTTTACCCGAAAAAACTCCTTTCTTTCTCTCCACTTTTTCTGGGTAAGGGCACTACTGCTATCCCACGTCAAGAACAACCATAAGTTCATTAGGGTTCACATAACCTAAAGCATTTTTTGCTTGCTCATCAAGCAGATCTAAATCTAAGCTTTTTTCATATAAGCCAAATACTTTGTTGTCCAACTTTTCCTTTTCAGAAGAGACATCCTTTAGCAAAAGTTTATTGTACTCGATTTCTTTTTTTAAATCGATTAACGTCAATAAGCCACGTTTACCTGTAATTGTGCTAATGCTGAAATATAATGTAAGGGAAGAAATGAGTAAGGCTGCGCTTAAACACAGTAACTTTTGCTTCTTTTTAGATATAAGCACCGTACTTTCACATATAAAAAATATATAACATGAAAAGGTGAACAAAAAGCTAAGAACCTTGACGCGCTTTACACCTTGGCTTTACCTTATTTATAATGTAAATCTTACCACCCCTTTTCACAACTTTACAATTTTTATCTCTGTTACGATGAGATTTTAGCGACCCTTTGACTTTCATATCTATAGTAAGAATTAAATTACTTTACATTATAATCACTTATCAAGAGTTAGTCAATTGATAACATTTTATTAAAATATTGTATAACTGTTGCTGATACTTCTTCGATCGACTTTTGCGTGACATCGATAATTGGCCAGTTATTCTGTTTAAAGAGCTCCTCTGCTTCTTTAATTTCCTTTTCTACTTTCTCATGGTTAGCATATATATTATTATCTTCGTTGTTAATTGAAGTAAGTCTATTTTTGCGTATTTCTATTAGCCTACTTACGTCTATTGTTACCCCTATCGTTAGTTTATTTTTTAATTTTGCCAAGTCAACATAAAAGGGTACTCCACTAACAAAAGGAATATTTGCAACTTTATAGCCTCGGTAAGCTAAATACGTACTGGTGGGAGATTTTGATGTACGTGAAACTCCAACCAAAATTATATCTGCTTTATCAATATCTTGAATATTTTGTCCATCATCATGATTAATAGTGTAGTTTATTGCCTCAATGCGCTGAAAATATTCGTTATTTATCTCAGTATGCAAGTCAAGCTTTTCGTCTTTTTCAATTTCAAGATAAGACGAAATTTCTCTAATAATATGTGATAATATTGCTCTATAGGGAATTTTCAACTTTATACAGTTATCTTTTAGATATTTTCTTAGCTCATCATCAGTAATAGTGCATATAACAAAATTATGCTCATCACTTTTCCTATTAATTTCCTCCAGAATTTTGTCAATCTGCTCTTCTCCTTTTACAAAAGACCAAACATATTCGATCGTTTCTACAGAACGAAAGTGTTTCAGAGCTGATTTTGCAACTGATATAACAGTTTCACCACTTGAATCTGATACTAAGTGTAGATTAAGCTTTTTAAGGGTCATATACTAAAAATAATAGCTAGCAATCTGCTACTGAAATTATGCTAATTTGTTGACCTACGTAAATATAGAAAAACTATCCTGTTGATAAAACTCAAACTAATTGGTAAATTCTTAACACAATTATTCTCAAAATGAATGTTTTTATTAAAGCCTACAAATTTCTCTTATTTTTCTAAGAAAGCTCTACCTTGGCTTGGGGTGATTTGTTTCGCATGTTTTTTAATTGGAATGTCTTTGGCGTTATTCTTCTCCCCAGAAGATTATAAACAAGGAGAAATTGTACGAATCATGTACATTCATGTGCCTTCTGCATGGCTTGCTCTTGGAATATATGGATTAATTGCATCACTTGGTTTCATTTCATTGGTATGGAACAATAGCATTGCTAGTGTCTTGGCACATGCTGCTGCTCCTGCAGGGACAGTCTTTTCGGCAATATGCTTAATCACAGGCAGCATCTGGGGAAAAGGAACCTGGGGCACTTGGTGGGTATGGGATGCAAGGCTTACTTCAATGCTGATTTTATTTTTCCTATATGTTGGCTACCTTTCATTGTGGAGCGCTTTTGATAATGAAGCGAGGGCAGAAAAATCAGCAGCAGTATTTGCCATCTTTAGTGCTATAAATATTCCTATAGTAAAATTTTCCGTGAATTTATGGTCCACTCTCCATCAGCCAGCAAGCATTTTGAGAAAAGGTGGAATAGCAATAGAAAGTTCCCTGCTGTTGCCACTGGTTGCAATGTTTATGTTTTGTGCCACATTTTTTTTAGTAGTGTGGATACTGTATTCACTTTACTTAATTAATTTATATAAGATAAAGAGAGAAATCAGTATGCGGTATTAGGCCGAGAGATGAAAATAGAACACACCACATCACCAAGTAGCAAAGACATTGAATTCCTACTCAAAAAGATTAATGAAGAAACCGTTGATAAAGGTACGTGTAACCCATTTGCTTTTTTTATTCGCGATGATACTGAACAAATTATTGTAGGTTGTAGCGGTTTTGTTATCTATGGTTCAATTTACACTGACTTGCTTTGGGTGCACTCTGATTATAGAAGAAAAGGTATGGGAAAGCAGCTAATGGAAGAAGTTCATGATTATGGTCGTGAGATGCACTGTAAAATAGCAACCGTTGCAACCATGAATTTTCAAAAAGCGAAAGTATTTTATGAAAAGCTTGGGTATAAGTGTGATCTTGTACGTCCAGGGTATGTTAACATGTATATTTTTGAAGAAAGTGTTGTGAGATGAACTGTAAAATAGCAACCGTTGTAACCATGAACTCTAAAATATTTAAAGAGCCTACTAATATCTTTAAGGTAAATGTTCATGTGATTCCGCAGAATAATTCTGTTTTTTGATTCTATCTGTCCATTTATCATTTTCTATATCTTGTTTGTTGGTTGCTTTTTTTTCTTGCTCAACAATTGCCTTATCTATCTCCTTATGAATTGCATCAATTGCATTAATCGCACCTCCTTTTTTGTATACTTCGCTTTTCCCTTCAATAATTAACTTAATAAAAGTATTTACAACAGACTGCACTTGATTATGATTAACCTGACCTTTTGTCAAAGAAGGTAAAGAGCCTGATTCCATCAATACTTCTGGTGCTGTTTTATCTTGAGTGGAAAGTCCTAAATTATCTGCTACTTTACTTATTAATAACTCTCTGTGTTCTTTATTATCTTCCAATTTAGCATAATCACTCAATAGATCTATAACGGTAGATACTCTGACTTCAACAACATCATCAACATCTTCATCTTCTAGAGCAACTCCTGACCCCAATAACCTCTCTCTGAGATTTTCGCTTAAAAGATTGATAAATTCTTCATTTGCATCTGATCCTGTGGTTGATATTGTACCATCTAAATAGTTACTTTGAGCACCTAAGCCATGCTCTATTTGTATTTTTGTCTCAGGTTTAAATCCTAATTTTGCACAGAATTTCTGAAAATATTCTTTAATAATGTCAAACAAGCTCTTGCCATTATCTTTATAATTTTTTAACTCTTTAGGAATAGTAAGTGACAATTTACCATCTCTGTATGTTACAAAGTCTTCACCATTGTGAGATTCAATTGTAAATTCCAATGAACTAGACAGATTACATATCTTATCGCCATGCATAACTTGATTTTTAACAGAGAGTATTGGTAGCCTCATATCAGATCTAATTCTCACATTATTTTGGTTAGCACAATCAATATTTATTACTTTTTTAGGATTTTCTACTATGAACGACTGTCCAAGTGCAAGTTGGGTTTGTATAAATGGAGCAGCCTCATACCCTGCTTGATTACAATTGGTAACTAGCTCTTCTAAAATAGCATCACTTGGAACTTCTGCCCCAGCGTATCTGAACATTTTTTTGAAAACTTCTTTTGCAAAGGAACGGTAATCCTTGTTTTCATCTTTCTCTGTTGGTAATAGATGGATATACCTTTGGCCAGCATTGTAAAATTCTTCAAATTCTTTCTTATATGAATCGGTTTTTTGATGATTGGCAGTTTTGGAATTTTCACAGTGATTTTTCCATAGCTCACCCAATGCATTACTTACAAGCTCTTTCTCAATATCTTCGAGTACTGAAGCAACAAAAGCTTTGCCATGATCCGTATCTATTTCTCTTGTTCCTTTTTTGTTAAATATTTCGTCATTATATATGTCATCACTATTAAAAAGTTCGCTTTTGCGGTGCTTAGCTCCTTCCTTAAATGCAATAATAAGATTTTTATCTATTTCTTTTCCGTTAATAATAAAATTCATCCTTTGAAAATCTAAGAACATTGTTTCACCGGAATTCGCTAATTTATTATCTTGATCTGCTCTTAATTTACTAAAATTGAACTCTTTAGCTGTGGCCTTTAATCTAACTACTGGACTCTTATTATTTTTTCCTTTTGTCTCTTTCATAAATAACACCTTACTGTAAATATGCTGTAAGTTATATCATATAATGATGAATAATTTGGTAATATATTAAGAAAATCGACAGTATATTTCTTTATTTAAGGGGTGTAGGAAAGGCGTAGATTTCTCTTTCCATTTGTAGCGTACTGCATTAATATTTATGTATTAATCTAGAAAATAATGATGAATAACATTGTAATTGTTGGTCTGCAATGGGGTGACGAAGGCAAGGGTAAAATAGTAGATTATCTTTCTGAGAATGCAGATGTAGTTGTGAGATTTCAGGGAGGAAATAATGCAGGGCACACTATAGTAGTAGATGATGAGGTTTATAAATTAAATTTACTGCCCTCTGCTGTTTTGAGGCCAGGCAAAATATCTATCATAGGAAATGGCGTTGCTCTTGATCCACACGCTCTAATCTCAGAAATAGAGTCATTGAAAGTTAAAGGAGTAGACGTAAACTATAACAACTTGATGGTATCCGAGAGCTGTCCATTAATACTTAGCATACATAAGGACAAGGAAAAGCTATTTGAAGATTTAAATGGAAATCACAAAATTGGTACAACAAACAAAGGGATAGGGCCATGTTATGAAGATAAAGTTGGAAGGAGAGCTATACGCCTTTGTGACTTAGAAAACGCAGATGAGCTCAATAAAAGAGTGGATACTCTTTTGAATTACCACAATGCTATCAGGAAAGGCCTTAACTACCAGGTGGTTAAAAAAGAAGAAATATTAAAGGAAATTCAAGAGATTTCAGAAAAAATTCTTTCATATAAAAAACCTGTGTGGAAGATATTAAATGACTTGATGAAAGAAGGTAAGAAAATAATATTTGAAGGTGCCCAAGGCGCATTTTTAGATATCGACCACGGAACTTACCCTTTTGTTACTTCAAGTAATACTGTAGCATCGCAAGCAATAACAGGCTCAGGGTTATCCTCCAATGCTTACATTATTGGTGTGGTAAAAGCTTATACAACAAGAGTGGGCAATGGCCCATTTCCTACTGAGCAGAAAAATGAAGTAGGAGATAGCTTGTTTACTATAGGTAAGGAACTTGGAACAGTGAGCAATAGAAGAAGGCGTTGCGGATGGTTCGATGCAGTTTTAGTGCGCCAGGCCGTACAACTCTCTGGAGTTTTAAGCATTGTATTAACCAAATTAGATGTGCTTAATTCTTTTGATACAATTAAAATATGCACTGGTTACAAGTATAGCGGAAAAATGTATGATTATTTACCCGCATCGCATTCAATACAAGGGGAATTAGAGCCAATATATGAAGAGTTTCCTGGCTGGAAAGAAAACACTCAAGGTAAAAGGTCGATTGAAACATTGCCTATCAATTTAATAAAATATATAGAAGGGTTAGAAAAATTAATAGGTGTACCAATTCATCTAATCTCAACCAGTCCAAAGAGAGAGGATGTTATTAAGCTTAAAGATTTCTGAAAACGTCTTTGTATCTTAGAGCCTGTACGTAATCTCAAAAAAGAGATAAAGTGAGAGGATAAAGTATATAAAGTAGGATATGCGAAGTTTATAACCAAGTGACATAAGTCGAGAAAAGTTTGAGATTATTGTAGCAGATCTGGAATCTTGCAGAAAGAAGACAAAACCAAGAACACTTGATTTACATGATATATTTTGTGGAGTGTTATACGTGTTAAAAAGTGGTTGCCAGTGGAGAATGGTATCAAAAGAGTTCCCAAAATGGCGCAATTGTTACGACTATTTTAAGAAGTGGAGTGAAAAACCAGATGTAAATAAAGAAAGTGTTCTGGAGCTGGTATTAAAAAAAAATAATTGCGACAAAACAATGGTCGGAAAAGCTTCTGCATAATTGATGCACAGAGTATAAAAAATGCAGATACTGCTGAAGCTATGATGCAGGCAAGAAGATTTCAGGGCCGTATTGCAGTAGATACGCAAGCATGCAATTTATACAACAACAGCAGAGATAACTGACCGTAGCAGTGCTGTGAGAATGGTCGAAAATGCAAAAGAAAACCTCTCGGGAGTTAAAAATGTACTGGTTGATGCAGGCTATACTGGAGAGAATTTTGTAACTCAAATAAAAACGATTATTGGTGCAACCGTTGAAGTGATCAAAAGAAATGAATTACGTTCCTTTGTTGTATTGCCCAAAAGATGGGTTGTGGAGCGATCTTTTGCTTGGTTAGAAAAATGTAGAAGATTGTGGAAAAATTGTGAGCGAAAACTCAATACTAGCCTACAAATGGTAGTTCTGGCTTTCACTGCCTTACTTCTGAAAAAATTATGAACAGGCTCTTACTAACTCTTATCTAATAAAAAAATACTTGTGTAACTTCGAATAGTCTATTATGCAAGACAGCAGTATAAACATGTAGTAAGAAATGTATAATGAAAAATAAAAGCTCAAGTTTAACACTTGCAGTTATTTTTACACAATTAAGTAATCATAAAAGTTAGTGTAGGGCGAGGTTATACAGTTTGATTTCTTTTAATATATCTTAATTGGTATAATATAAATATAGTTAAGGAGGTGTATTATGATTGGAAGTTTGGCTAAAGAAGAAAAAACAGCAGAGGCAGGAAAAACAGGTGATCAACTTGAAAAGTGTATTGGACAAACTTCACTGAATAGGGAGGTTTATTACTCTACGCTTATCTACTATACATTAAAAGAGTTATAGCCTTTCTTATAATAGTCCGAATGCGATAAGATATGTGTTTATGGCTATAGCAGGCCAGTAGCATATTACGGTCTGTTCGGATTATTGTAAAAAGAGCTATACAAGACAGGTTTGAAAAAGAGGAGCAAAAAAACACGGAATTGCAAACTGAACTGGCACAAAAAAATGAAGAATTAGCAGGTGTGTTAAAAGAGCTACAAGGGAAAGCACAAGAACTTAAAGGTGTATATGAAGAAAAAAGAAAGCTAAAGGAAGAGCTGAAAATTGTTAATGCAGGAAAGAAGAATTTGGAAAAAGAGCTAAATCAAGCACGAGAAGATGCGGAACAGATAATGGTTGAACGACGCCAGCAGAAAGAGCGCTTGAAAGATCAGCTAAGAGAATTAGATCAGGAATATAAGGTACAAGTAGAAATTGAGCAAAAGATTAAAGAATCAGATAGGCAAGATAGCGATTTACAAGATACACTTGGAGAAGAGAGACTAAAACTCAACATTGAAGAACTAGAAAACGAGTACGAGGAATTTCCAGGAGATAAGGTGCTTACACTTGAACTCACTAAAGATGAAGATAAAGTCGAAGAGTTAAGAAACGAGCTAGAGCGTGAGAAAGAAAAGTGTAAACAATTATTAGAAGAAGAAAATGAATGGGGTGATGAATTGGTAGGAATGCTTGATGGACTGGAGGAAAAAATTCGTGCTGATGAACAAAGGAGCTCCAACAATCAATTAACGGGAGAAATTTCTAATGAGTCTGGTAATGCTCCACGACAGAAGAAAAGGTTATCCAAATCTTCAAGCGTTGATAATGAGTCTTATGTTCCACTGAGAGAGAAGACAACACTACTCAGATCTTTAAGCGTTGATAGTGGACTTGATAGCGATGAAGAAAATTGTGATAATGATTTATCTTTCAACATAAGTCCTATAAGTTCTATTGAGAAGGTGGCAGAGAGTAGAAACGTAGGTAGGGTATCATTGTGAAGATGGTTGGGGTTAAGTTGCAACTTAAGTGGGGCGCAAAAGGTCTTTTGTGTTGATAATAATTTAAAATCTATAGTAGACTAAAAAAGATTATTAAATTATAATATAACATATGATAAAGGACGAGAAATCGAAAACAATTTTTGAAGTGGAAGGGGCAGTAACTGCTTTACTACCTGCAGCAGAATTTAGAGTGAAACTGGACAATGAACATGAGATTATCTGTCATGTATCAGGGAAAGTGAGAAGAAGTAAAATACGCATCATTATAGGGGATAGGGTGTTAGTTGAGATGAGCATTTACGATAGGAATGCGAGAAAGGGTAGGATCATTAGAAGGCTTAAAGGTACAAGTGACAGAACGATCTCTAAATAATCTTATTCTTGCTTCATCATCGAAAAGGCGTATAGCTTTACTAAAACAAATAAACATTGAGCCAGGTTTAATTTTGCCAGCAGATATAGATGAAGCCCCTTTAAAAAAGGAACTTCCGAAGGATTACTCAATCCGTATGGCAAAAAGTAAAGCTGAGAAAATACAAAGTTTAAATCCAAATTATTTTGTGCTTGGTGTTGATACAGTTGTTGCTTGTGGTAGAAGGATATTGCTCAAAGCTGAAAACGTTGAGCAAGCAGAAAAATGTATCCGCTTGTTATCAGGAAGAAGTCATAGAGTATACACCAGTGTATGTCTATTAACTCCCGATCAATCTAAACAACATATCAGGAGTGTGGTTACAATAGTGAAATTTAAACGTCTCAGTGAACAAGAAATTAAGTATTATTTAGCATCAGAAGAGTGGAAAAATAGGGCGGGGGGATGCAATATACAAGGCCTAGCTGGAGTGTTCGTATTGTTCTTACGCGGCTCCTACTCTTCCGTTATAGGGTTACCATTACATGAAACCTATTGTTTGCTAAGCAATTATTTTAACTTCAATTTATATTGAAATACCTTTATTAGTATCTTTTTTTTGTTGTGACTCAGCAACCTGTTTAGCCCAATCTAGTGGTCTTTTATTTCTGTTAGCTAATGCAATTCTATTGCGATCATAACCATCAGTGTGTTCTGTTAAAGTATCTCCTCTTTCTTCTTCTATTACTCCAGCTTTCAGTTGTGCTTCATCTTTCTCTAGTAATTTATATAGTTCGCTATTTTTATCTACAGTTGGATTAGTGTCATTATTTTCTCGTTCTGCCACTGTTTTTTCTAACCACTTACGTATAGGGTCATATTGTTTACCTTCTCCTATCTTTTCTAAAATGTTTTCTGAGAATGAATCTTTAGGAATATTTTCTTTAGTAGCCTGTTGTGCCGGTTCTCTTAACCCTTTATCCGGGTTTCCCAATGCTCCTTTTAACTCACTCGTATCTCCGATTTCTTTTGGTTCAATGTTTTCTAAGCTCTTCTTTAACTGTTCAGGATTTACTTGAGATTGTTCATTATTGTCATGAGTTGGAGATGAATAGCCCGAATCGTTTGCTTTTATGTCTGTTGAGCTGTCTTTTAGCAACCCAACTTCTCTCAAGCGTTTTTTAGTTTCTTCGCTAATCTGACTCTGATCAGCTGGTTTTAACCCGAGATTTTCTTGACCTAATGTATTTTTAAGTTCTTCAAATAGAGTTAGATTACTTTGTCTAATATGTTCTTCTAATTTCCTTCCTACCTGTTTTAAATCTGTTTGAGATTTACTATCACTATTAGTTGGAGATATATAGCCTGAATCACTTATACTATTTGGTGTTGAAGCAGAGACACTAATAGTTGGACCTTCCATTATTTTTACATCTGCTAAATCGTCTTTTTGCAATCCATCTTCTTTATCTTGTGACAGTTTATCAGTAGGATCAACTTGCCTTAATCCTCTATTATCCTGCTGTGATCTATCTCTGATTTCTTTAAGAAGATTTTCAGGTGGAGTTTGATCACTTTGTTCAATGTTCTCTAAGCTCTTCTTTAACTGTTCAGGATTTACTTGAGATTGTTCATTATTGTCATGAGTTGGAGATGAATAGCCCGAGTCACTTTTATTATTGAGTGCTGTAGCAGAGAGCAGCTGTTCACTTTCTTTCCACTTAGCATCACTAGCATCTTGGTTATCACTGTTATCTGGAGAAGATGAATAAGGAATTATGTCCTTTAATGTCTCTAACGGTGATGGGTTATTTTTTCTACTTCCTGCAATTGATGCTTTTCTATCATCAACATCAATGTGCCGTAAGTTGTTTTTCTTGAAATTTCTGATGTCTTGTAACAGATCGCCTTTGCTATTTCCTTCTTGTTGCTGGGTTTTAGGTTGTTGCTGATCATTAGGTGTTTGCTCACTTCTATCTGGTTTTTGGCTTCCAGGTACAGCATGTCCAAATGTAGGATTGTCATACCGTTCATCTTCTTGCCTATTATCTTGATTGTGGCTTACAGACTTGGTGAAAGTAGAACTATCTGAAGAATCAGAAGTTGCACCTTTTTGCTGATTATTAGGTATTTGCTCATTTTCGCCCAAGTCATCTGGTTTTTGGCTTCCAGATTTGGCTCCCCCTTGCTCATCGAAAACACCTTTTTTAGGTGGTAGTGAACTAGTTCTAGGCGGAAGTGGCGGAGGAGTTTTTTTGTTCTGAGGATTCTCCTCAAAAAGCGATTGTAGGTTATAAACTTGACCTCCCGAATTTGCTTCTCGTGCTGCTTGTCTAAGCTCACGCTTTTCTTTAGCCTCCTGAGAATTAATTTTATCGTCAAAATCTTTTCCAATTCCGCTATCGTAAGACTGCCTTCTGCTGTTAGATTGTAGTCCAAAATGTGAATGGTGGTCTTCTTTTTTTTGAGTTATATCAGTAGCTTGAACGCTAACACCTCTATTAACATCAATTCTTGTTGTAGTTTCAGATGATAGCTCGTTACTGTCTTTATTATGTTGCATCTCATTCGCTTTTCCTTGTCCTTTCTCCCTGAATTGTATTTCATGCAAGAATAAACCACCTATTTTTACATCTCTGTTTACTTCTAACCGTTCTAGAGAAAAATCATCACCTTTAACAAGGTCTACACCGTTAGCATCAATCTTAATTTTGATCTTACATTCCTTCCCCTCCGCATACCACTTTAAAGTCATTTCATATGAACCATCAGTTACGACATAATGTCTTATTTTTTTCCCTTCTTTCTCGGCAACAAAACCATGCATTCCGCTCTTTCCATCACTATGCAATGTTGAAAATCCCGAGATTTCATTCTTCTCACAAAAATCACTATTTAAAAATTCGCTGATTTTAAACTCTTTTTTGTTATTTCCCAGCGTAATACTTGCGTGATTACCGTATATTGAAACTCCTGCAACATCATCAACGTACTCTTTCAACCTTTCTTTAACTTCACTTTCAAGGTCTTGTCCAGCTTTCTTTGTCTTGTCGCATTTCTGAAGAATAACTCCATATGCTTTATCTTTGTTTTCTTCTTCGTCCCAATTCCAGTTGGCGTGTTTTGTTAAAAACTTTACTGTGTTAAAATCAACTCTAGCATTATAAATTGGGTCGTCTTCCTTTTTTATTTTACCAAATAAAGGAAAAATTTCTTGAATGCGCTCATTATAAATGTGTTCTTGTTGTGTATCGTTAGTGTTCATATACCCCTCACTAATAACCCTCTGCCTTTAGTTCTAGCTAATATAATTATCACGAGCATTGGTTGAATTTTTATTAAGGAAGGTTGTGTTAGATGGCAACTTTTAGTTGGCGCCTAATTTCAAGTATCTGTCACTCATAGTAAACACTTCTGGATCTTGAGAGGTTAGCTTGAGTATAGCGAGTATGTTGATAAACAACAAAGCGGCGATCGAAATATCAGCAACATCCCATAGCAATTGAACTTTACCTATCGCACCAAGCGGAATAATCAAGGTAAAAATTACAACCCAGATTTTAGTGTATTTATTATCCATGGACACATAGCGTATTGTCTGTTTTGAGCAAAAAAACCAAGTAAAAATAGTAGTAAAAGCAAAACAAAACATTATGGCCATAATTAAATAGTCAATATAAGGCCAATTCATTGCCTTTCTAAAAGCAAATATGCACACGTTAGTGCTCTCTAAATCAGTAATCCAAGAATCTGTGACAAGCAGTACCATTGTTGTAATAAACACTATAAACGCAACTATAAAAGGCGATATTATCGTAATTAGACTCTGCTCAATAATAAATTTATTGTTATTTTTCTTAGGAACAATTGAAGAATGTACGATTCCTTCAAGGCCAAGCCCTATATCTGTTGCAAAAATACCTCGCAAAGTTCCAACTTGAATAATAGTCAACATTTCTAAAATCAAACCTAAAGATAAACCAGAGTTAAAGCTACTGGTTGTAAAAAAACTGCTTGTTATTAGTTTTAGAGAAGGAAGAATATTTTCACTAAATTTAAATAATATGATACCGCAAAGTGTGAGGTAACTTACCGTCATTATCGGTATCATAGCCGATATAAAAATTTTAATTTTTTTTAAGCTGAGAGCTGCAACAACAAAAAACATTATGGCCATTACAATGCCACCAATGACTACAGGCACATCTATCATGTTAAGTGATATTGATAGAGAATTTACCTGAACAAGGTTACCAACTGTTATTGAAACCATTATCATAACAACTAGAAACACAATTGTAGCTTTTCTAGAGTTAAATGCATCAGCCATGTAGGCTACAGGGCCACCTATAAACCGTCCGTTCTTTTCCTTTCTGGTTTTTATACTTAGATAACAAGTGACATATTTTATCACAGAAGTGATAACAATAATTATCGCCATCCACAAAATAGAGCCCGGTCCTCCGGTTTTTAGAGCAACAGCAGTTCCTGAAATATTTCCTACTCCCAAATTTCCCCCTAAAATTGTAAACAGAGCGGCTATAGAAGAAAATTTATTTTCTCCTTTTTTAGCTCCAAGGAGTGAAAGGGCGTATGGTAATCTAAATACCTGTAGCCATTTTAGTTTAATCGATAGGTAAACACCAGCAACTAGCATGAGTAATATTGTTGGCAGTAATAAAACAAACTTTACTGTATCCATCTGTAAAAGTGAGATTTTTACTTGAGTATACAACAAAAATTGAAAATACCTAACCTATTTTCTATGTATGAATTCGTTTCCGTCATTCTAGAAACCTTTTCTTGTCATCCAAGTAGCGTACACATATAGCTCTTTTTACAATAATCCGAACAGACCGTAATATGCTACTGGCCTGCTATAGCCATAAACACATATCTTATCGCATTCGGACTATTATAAGAAAGGCTATAACTGTACGAACATTGTAATATGGTACAATGTTAAGACGATGTCATTCCAGTGCTTGACACTGGAATCCAGCTTTTAATGCAACCCCTCACCAAAAATATTGTGTTTTAACATAAGGTTAGCTACTTTTATACTCACCAACTTAGTGTCCAATCTGGATCCCAGTGTCTGGGCACTGGGATGACATCTTTTTTCTTGGTACAAATTACTCTTATATCTCAATGTTCGTACAGTTAGTGCGTGACACTGGGATCTAAATTTTTTATGCGAAACCATTATGTTTATATACTTGTAGGCCCAAGTTCCTCACATAGTGAACAAAAAAGTAAATGAGATTCCAGTGTCACGCGCTGGAATGACACCTACCCCATGAGAACTCTATTTTTCATACCACTCATTTATAAGTTTATTGATATCAGAATCTATAAAATCCTTTAATGGTTGCCTGATTTTTATCTCAACATTTTTAGGGATGCACCTATCTTTACATATCGCATAATTTATATGGAAGTTAAGGTCAATATACCCTTGATTTAAAAATATATTCATCTTAAAGGGAAATAATACCATATCCTCATATACGTTACTTACAAACGTCTCTCTCCCTACTTTATCTTTATGTTCCTTTGGAATAGGCCAGTGAATATTTATATCTGATGCATTACCTTTGTAACTAATAGACGTGGGAAGGCCAAAATCTCCAGGATCTTTATAATATATGTGCCAGCCTGGTTCTACTGTAACCTTTATTGCACCTTTAAGAGTGAAGCTTGCTTCATTTATCTCGCCAATAAGTAAATCAAATTTTGCAATTTCCTCGTCAGCATATAGTTGAGTGCAAGAAAAAAATAAAAACAATATTAAATATATATGTATTTTCATTAAGGTAAATTTCTCCTTTTATAGAGAAAGTAATTTAGATTTTAATTATTATATTTAATAGTATTATATAGATTATTTATTAATATAGCATTATGCTATAGCTAAACTGACTTACGACAATCTGAAAAACGACAAATTCGTCATTCCGCTACTTGTTAGCGGAATCTATGCCGAGATACCGCGAATGAATCCACAACTGTACGAACATTGTGATTTTGGTCCATAAGGAGGGTGTCATCCCAGTGCTTGACACTGGGATGGCTTTGTTGCATCACACTTTATGAGATGGTGATTTATGGTAAATTCATGTAACTGTCTCAAATTTAGCCATACCAATATCAGTGAATTTATTAAGCAAATAGCATTTGATTAGCAGTTCTTTTTCTCGATTTATCTCAGATTTATTCCTAAAACTAAATCCGAATATTTGCTTTAATCTTGAGAAAAACCCTTCAATATAAGATCTTTTCCCATAATTTACTTCTTTTTTCCATTCTTTCATGCCATCTTCACCGTATAATTTTATTAACCTAATAGCAGCATTCCTGTCAGACATATAATCTATTTCTGGATGTTCTGCCGCATTGTTTATTGGTGGAATTTTTGTCTTTATATCATATTCGTTACACAACTTATAAAACTTGTGCCTATCACATGCTCTATCTGCATATAGTGCTTTTATGGCATGCTGAAAATCAACTTCTTTTAGCAAATCACAAGCTCCATAGTGATCAGCCGTTACTGTATTTTACAGCTATGGCTTTTTTGTTGTTTATATTCAACATTACGTGCAATTTTCTCGTTTGCTCATAGCCACGATATTTTCTGTCAGTGCTATTTTCCTTACTGTGTGTTGTTGTATATACTAATTCCTGTACTGTCTATAGCAATTTCGATATCTTCCATATTATTTTCTGCAATCATTGATCTTAATATTAAGTTTTTTTTGATGCTTGTGAATAGCTGATAACTGCCAAACCTCTTCCTATTTGTTGCAAATACCCTTTTATAAACCCGACTGTTTGTCTTAAACCAATTCTAAAGAAACTGACGATTATATGCACCAAAATCACAACTTTATCACTATAAAT
Organism: Wolbachia endosymbiont (group A) of Scambus nigricans; assembly: GCF_947251485.1. NCBI lineage: Bacteria > Pseudomonadati > Pseudomonadota > Alphaproteobacteria > Rickettsiales > Anaplasmataceae > Wolbachia > Wolbachia endosymbiont (group A) of Scambus nigricans. Next base: position 549,882 of record NZ_OX366356.1, on the reverse strand, counting down.
ATAGTTGCCGCCCTGCATTTTTGGACAATTCTCGTACCAATTTTCTATGGCGTCATTGATATAACAAAAAATGCTTCCTCTTTCTTGGAGAAATTTGTTATATTCATGGCAGTTACTGACTCTCATTTTTTGTGGCATATTTTTTCTTCAACAGTTAAATGGCTATTTATAATGAATTTTGTCAGTAACTGCCAGTTCTTTTCACTTGAGCGATGCAACAAAGCCCACTGGGATCCAGAAAATTTGATCGTGTACTATACAACATTTTCGATTAAAAGCTGGATTCCAGTGTCAAGCACTGGAATGACATCACAGGGGCACTGGAATTTTTGTTTCAGCATTAGCCATGCATCTGAACAGATACTGTAAATTAGCTATATTACATTAGCCCATCAGATGAGTTGTAATGGTTATAATTGTCTGATAAGTGATCTCTAACATCGTGACCTAACTCATTGGCATCAGGCTTAACTTCGTGATCTAACTCATTAGCATCGAGCTTAAACAAAGAAGGATTATCATCAGATTGTTGATTAGACTCTTTCTCTTTCGACCCAAATAACCATGAAAAGAGTGATGAGATAGAATCAATAATGGATTTAATTGCTGAAAAAATATTGGATAAGAAATTACTTGGTTGCTGAGTATCCTCTTCGGCTGATTCTGGTTCAGGCTCTTTTCCTGCTGTGTCATCCACATCTTGTTCAGGCTTACTTCTGCTTATGAGTGTCTTATCTAACCATTTGGACATATTCTTGTCTGGATTATGAAAATACATTTTCTCTATGTCCTTGTTTTCATCAACAAAAATTACTACAGTTGCATTCTGACTTAATGACCCTTCATTTAATCTATAACGTTCACTAACGAGCGATTCATGAGAGTTCTTTATATCTTGAATCAATCGAAGTTTTTCTTCTTCTACTAAAAGGTAACCTCTGTGTTGTATAGCATAATTGGTCCCTTTGTACTTAAATTGCAACATTCCTGTAACCTCTGTGTAGTCATCACCTTTTTGTTCTTCTTCTGGCTCTGGATTCGTGCGGTTTTCATTTACCTCTTCTTCAGACTTACTTCTGCTTATAAGTGTCTTATCTAGCTGTTTGAATATATTTTTGTCGGAGTTTCGAAAATACATTCGACTTATCTCCTTATTTTCATCAACGTGAATCGATAAAACTGTATTCTCATTCCCCAATCCATCACATTCACTAACGAGCGATTCATGAGAGTTCTTAATGTCTTTGATAAATTGAAATTTTTCTTCTTCTGAAAAGTACTTGCATCTTACGTTATAAGTGGTGCCTTTGTATTTAAAACTAAATATCCATCCATGGTCTTCATATTCATCTAGTCCAGAATTCTTGACACGTTGTATAATTTGAAATTTTTCATCTTCTGAAAGGTTCTTGTGATATTTATAAAGTGTACCTTTATATTTAAATTTAAACATCCATCCATGGCCTTCATATTCATCTACACCCATCTGCTTGCAAATAGCTTTATAATTTTTTTCTTCTACCTCTCGTCCAATGACATTCGCTATGAGTTCAGTATCCAGAATATTCAAAGTTTGGACTGTTGCCGATGGTGAAAAACGCAATTGAAATATGTGGCCTAGCTCATGACCTAGAACAAAATCCATGGCACTTTGCTTATATGTCAGAATATTCTGACAATCTGTTACTCCTCGTGTAATATATCCTGAACCACCATCTTCATCTAAGCCGAGAAGATTGTTATACTTTGTATAATCGCTTCTATTATTAAAAATGTGAACCGTTATATTGTAACTTGCATTACTATTTTTCAAGCAAAACTTTTCTTTAAATGCTTCATAGGCAGTTTTAATGTCTGTTTCTATTTTGTTTTGTTCCTGCTCAGATAAGTTGTCGTATTTTATAGTACAATTTATATACCCGTATTTAACGGTAAAGCTGTTAGACAAAACATCATGTATATTTGTGGAAAAATAATTGAACTGCTTTGACTCAGCTTCCTTATACAATTGATGCCCATATTTATCCCTAGAATACTTTGGTAGTTTAGGTACTTTGGCAATTAAGTTTTTGTTACTATCAAAAAAAGAAATATCAGAATTACCAATCCTAAAATCCTTTATAGATTGCCCGCAAGTGCCATCATTTGCACAATCATGATTATCTTTCTTATTAAACCATACGTTGGTGTATTTTTCCATTTTGATACCTCAATACCAAACCTTACTATATTATTATCTTGGTAAAAATCATAATAATTCGTTAACTTGTATTTTAAATCTGTATCAAATGTGCTTTTCTCGTAAGGTATCAATTGTGAAGTAATTAACTTTATTTGTTTAAAATTTTGCTAAAATAGCTCTTTTTATACTATGTTTTATATAGCTAAACTGACTTAGATTTACTGACAATTTGAAAAACAAAAATTCGTCATTCCGCTACTATAGTATTTTCTAAAACGAATGATAAACGTCTAAAATGGTATTACCAACTAAAAGGTGTAAGTTTGTACATTGATGCATTAGAGGTCTGAGGCGACTTTTGATGGTGTGCCAACAATGCTCTATCGGATTTAGATCTTACTATTATAGCTCTTTTTACAATAATCCGAACAGACCGTAATATGCTACTGGCCTGCTATAGCCATAAACACATATCTTATCGCATTCGGACTATTATAAGAAAGGCTATACCCACAAATATAAATGTTTGTTGCATAGCTCTTAATGGCATAACTTTTGCTTGAAATAACTGTTTATATGGTGCAATTTACAGCTTTTATAGACTTTCTTATAATAGTCCGAATGCGATAAGATATGTGTTTATGGCTATAGCAGGCCAGTAGCATATTACGGTCTGTTCGGATTATTGTAAAAAGAGCTATAACTGTCCATAAAGCTCACCCGAATCGGGTATATGCATTTGCCAAAGCTTGCAATCATTTTGCAAAAACTGACAAGTTAGATGCTAAATTACTGGAAAAATACGCTGAATTTGTCAGTAAAGACGGTGAAGTAAAAGGATGTATAATTTCACAAAAGCAAGAGGAATTAAAGGAGCTGGGGGCAGTTGAGCGTAATTTAAATGATGCAATTCATGCAAACAAGTGTCGCCTGCAAAGTGCGACGGGAAAAGCTAGAGAATACATAGAAAGACAGATAGGGTTTGCTGAAAAACAATTGAAAGAAATTAGGCAAGACATAGAAGATGCAATAGCTGAATTGAAAGGAAAAAATGAGCTTTTAATCAGCTATAAAGGTATTGGATCAAAGACGGCGAGCGTTCTACTGACAGAGGTGCCTGAGCTTGGTAGATTAGAGAATAGAGAAATTGCATGCTTAGTTGGAGTTGCACCTAAAACTAGTGAAAGTGGAAGAAAAGTTGGCAAAGCTCAAATCAAAGGAGGCAGGTTTTATGCAAGGAAAGCACTATACATGTCAGCTCTTGTTGCTATGCGCCACAACAGAAAAATGAAAGCGTTTTATCAGCGTTTGGTTGATTCTGGCAAAGCTGCTAAGGTTGCATTAGTTGCTGTCATGAGAAAAATTATCGTTTGTTTAAATGCCATGATAAAAAATAACAACTTTTATCTTGACTCTTAAGACGGTAGATGACAGACCATTGATTGTATGGGTTCCATCTGTTATATATAATCTTTTTGAATACGAAGAAAACTGATGAATGAGTATGATATTACGGTTATAGGTAGCGGTCCTGGTGGTTATATAGCGGCAATTAGGGCGGCACAGCTTGGGTTTAAAACTGCAATTGTGGAAAAAGAAAAAAATTTAGGCGGTATATGCTTAAATTGGGGATGTATACCAACAAAATCACTGCTTAGAGCATCTGAGGTTTATAAGCTAATAAAAAGATCAAAAGAGTTTGGTATAGAAGTAAAGGGAGCGAATTTTGATATACAATCAATAGTGAAATACTCAAGAAACGTTGTTGATAAATTGTCAAGCGGTGTTGCATATTTGATGAAAAAAAATAATATCAAAGTTCATCAAGGTTTTGGTAAACTTGCAGGCAATGGTACTATAAAAGTCGTTAGCGATAAGGAAGAACAAGAAATTGTTTCCAAGCATATCATTTTAGCAACAGGCGTGAGGGCACGGAATCTGCCTGGAATAGAGGCAGATGGAGATTTAATATGGAATGCGCAGCACGCTATGACTCCAGAGAGATTACCAAAATCGCTACTAATTATAGGGTCTGGTGCAATTGGAATAGAATTTGCAAGTTTTTATAGTACTTTGGGTGTTGATGTAACAATCATAGAGATAAAGAGCACTATTTTGCCGCTGGAGGATAAGGACATTTCAGATTTAGCACAAGAAATATTCACAAAACAGGGGATAGAAATATATACAAGCAGTAACGTAAAAGCTCTTACTAAAAGTAAAGACTCTGCTCAAGTACTACTAAGTAGTGGTGAGAGCAAAGAATTTGAGAGGGTGATTGTTGCGGTTGGAATTCAAGCAAATATTGAAAATATAGGTTTAGAAAATACAAAAATTAAATTAAGCCCTTCTGGCTTTATTGAAACGAATGAATGGTATGAAACTAGTGAATCAAATGTGTATGCAATAGGTGATGTAGCTGGCCCACCATGTTTAGCACATAAAGCGAGCCATGAAGCCGTGATCTGCATTGAAAAGATTGCTGGTAAAAATGCTCATGCGTTAAAAAAAGAATGCATACCAAATTGCACTTATTCTCATCCACAAATAGCGAGCATCGGCCTTACTGAGGAACAGGCAATAGAAGGTGGGTATGATATAAAAATAGGAAAATTTCACTCTAACTTTAATGGTAAGTCTGTTGCACTCAGTGAAACTGAAGGGTTAGTGAAAACGATTATAGATAAAAAAACCGGAGAAATTCTGGGTAGCCACATGATAGGTGCAGAAGTAACGGAGTTAATTAGCAATTTTGCTCTTGCAAAGCAACTAGAAGGAACAGACTTCGACATAAAATCTACGATTTTTCCTCATCCAACCATTTCAGAGATGATACATGAATCAGTGCTTGCTGCAGATGTTAAATAGTTGAACTAACGTTCCATCGTTTTAGAGTTGTCAATGTCTTGAGTAGTAGTTTGATTAGGCACTTTAGTTTCAATAGATTGATTACCACCAGCATCAGAATTCTGTAACTCTTCTTTCAATCCCTTAGCTGCTTCTTTAACTTCAAGCTTTGCCTTTGGATGAAGATCTTCTGGGCCTTTTCCTTTAGTATCCAAACCTTGTTGTAGATTAGTGCTTTTCATTTTATTATGCTGCTCGTGCTCAGGTAGGTCAATGACCGAATTGAAAAGAATCTTTATTATATTTTTTAGCAGTTCTAAAAAACCTCCGCTTCTGCCTTCTCTTTGTTCTTGAGGTTTATTTTTCTCATTAGGTTCTTTTTTACTATTACTTTTAGGCATTTTTAACTCAACTATCATGACGCTTAATAAAATTCTACGTGCAAATTGTTAAATAACAGTTAACAATCTAGGATTTATTATTTACAGATGGATATTATTTTAGCAACAGGTGGCACAGGTGGGCATATCTTTCCGGCCATAGCTTTAGCAAAAGCACTAAAGACACAAGGATACAATTGCATATTATTCACTGATAAAAAAACAAATAAAAATACCGACATAGAAAGCTACACCTTACCATTACGTAAACCAAGCAGCAACAAATTTAAGTTTTTCCTTTTCTTGATATACAGCTCTATGTTAGCACTGTATCAAGTAAGAAAATTAAAACCAAAATCGGTCATTGGTTTTGGTAGCTATGCTTCTTTTCCAACTCTTCTTGCAGCAAGAGTTCTTTCTATACCTATAATTTTACATGAACAAAACACAGTTTTAGGGAGAGTAAATAGATTCTTTTTCAAGAGTGCAAAATTAATTGCAACCAGCTTTCCGGAGACTAAATATGCAGAGGGCAATAAATGTATTTTTACAGGAAATTTTGTTGATATAAAAGCACAGAGCCATTCTAGCACTGAGAAAATCCTAAATATATTGGTCATAGCAGGCAGCCAAGGTGCAAATTTCTTTGATGATGTAGTAAGCAGCGTAATTTGTGATTTACCTATTAAAATGAAAAAGAAAATTAGAGTGACGCAGCAATGTACGAAGAAAAATGTAAACAAGGTCAAAAGTCTATACAAAAGTGAAAAGATCGATTGTGAATTGAGTGAATTTTTTGATGATATGGAGAATAGACTGGCCAATGCTCACTTGGTAATTAGCAGAGCAGGAGCAACTTCAATAGCAGAGATCACTCTTGCTAGGCGTTCTGCTATATATATTCCTTACCCTTACTCAAAAGATAATCACCAATTTTATAACGCAAAATATATTGAAGACTCGAGAGCAGCTATAATAGTTAAGCAGAATAGTGAAGCAAAAAAAAATCTAACAGAGGTACTATTTGATCTATTAAATAATTCTCAAAAATTGCGTGATATGACCAATAGTACAGAAAAAACAGGGATAAAGAATGGGACTACTGAGTTTGTTAAGGTGATTGTTCACAGGTTTAGTTGATGGCTGCTTGCTTTTTCTTCAAACACGTCCCAAAGATCCTTTTCTAGCGATATATTATACAATTTATTGATATAAACTACTCCCGTGGGTGAAGTTGTGTTAATTTCGAGCAGGAAGTCATCTATAATATCAATACCAACAAATATTAGCCCTCTTTTCTTTAATTCAGGACCAATTTTGTTACATATTTCATTGTTTCTATCGTTCATTTGAGCGGGCTCAAAACTTGCTCCAAGTCGCATGTTTGTTCTGATCTCTCCACTGATTTTGGGAATTCGTTTCATTACACCAATTGGTTGGCCATAAAGTAGCAATATTCTTTTATCTTTATCTATGTTTTTACAAAATGATTGTGCAATCACAGGGCATTCGTATTTTGCTATCATGAGATCCACTACTACTTGAATACTATTCTCATCTTGTATTCTTATCACATCGTTTCCTCCATAACTATACAATGGCTTCAGAATAATATCTTGATAGTTGTAGTAGAAATCTCTAATCATTGATATATTTTCAGTAATCAAAGTTGGCGGAATTAGCTCTGGAAATAATGAAGTTATCAATTTTTCAGGACAATTTCTTATTTCTGTTGGATTGTTAATTACCAATGCGCTGGTTTTTTCTAAGATATATGTTGTTGTAATATAACGCATATCAAAGGGTGGATCCTGTCTGATAAATATGATGTCCATTTCATTCAAGTTGATTGCTACATCCTCTTTAGAGATAAAACTAAAATCATCAACGCTGACTTTCTGAGCCAGAGCAATTGGATGGTTTAGCTTTAGTGCTAAATTGTTAGGAGCATAGACAAAAACTTCGTGCTTCCTCCTTTGTGCTTCCTTTATTAGCACGAATGTAGTGTCAGTTTCAAAATTTATATTTTCATCCATCTGAAAGGCAACTTTCATTTATGTTCTCTACCTATTGTCACAATTGTACAAATGTTATAATTTGAAAGCGATTTTTGCCTAATGGCGTAACTTACTGTACCTATATCGTACATAACTTACAACTTGTTTTACTCCCTTTACTTTTCTTGCAATTGCTATTACAGCTTTTAATTCCGCTTTATTTTGGGCTATACCCATCAAATAAACAACTCTATCAACCGTATTAACGCTATAATTAATTGACTTAATATTTCTTTTTCCCAGGAGTCTTGTTCTTATTTCCGCTGTTATCATGCCATCTACAGTGGTGTCTAGCATGGAAGCCATTTGAATTGGTATTACTCTTATTTCATTTATCACTTCTTTAATTTCTTTTTGCTGCCAAGCTATTTTTTCTGCTGTAAGTTGTTTTTCAGGAGTGTCAACACTTCCAATGAGCAATACTCTTCCTTCACTTACTTTAACCTTTATGGATGAAAATAGCCCATGTTTTAAGAGCCCCTTATTAATTCTGATGACCATAGTCGTATCATCAATGATATTTCCCAAGGATTTGTCCTGCATTGTTATTGCTGTTGCTGTCGCTGTAGCCACCACACCACCTATTATAAGGGTTGTGCAACCACTTTGTGTAATCAAAAAAATTGCGAGTAAGAAGCTTGTTATTAATCTCATTATTGATTTTCAGGGTTTAGAGCTTTCATTAAGAAATGTTAATAAGCTTTTTTGATTGTGTAAATACCATAAATTAAGTAAGACTTTAAACCTTGAATATTTTTAATGGAATACCTACAATAGGGTACTGAAAATTTCTTGCGGATATGGCGGAATTGGTAGACGTGCCAGGTTTAGGTCCTGGTGAGCTTGCTCGTGGGGGTTCAAGTCCCTCTATCCGCACTTTAAAGTCATGTAACTTAGGTTTTAAGGGAAAATTTATAATCACTAAATACACTTTTGTTTGTGTAAAAACCTGTTCTTAAGGGTTGTGTTTAACTTAAATTCTGGTAAAATGACTCTATTAAGATATGAATTAAAATGTTAATAAATGAGTTATGATGTCTAATAATATACCTCAAAATACAGTCGAAGTAAGTAGCGTATATACCTACAAAGAGCTTAGTATAGATAAACTAAAGTATGAGTATGAAATCACAGTTGGTAGTGATTATATAAAACAAAAGGTAAATTCCAGGTTGCAAGAGATAGCAGAAAATGCAAAATCACCTGGATTTAGGGCTGGAAAGATGCCCTATGACCTTGTTGTTGCAAATTATAAAAACGAGGCTTTGGAATATGTGATAAACAATACAATTGATTATTGCTCAAGTGATTTGATGAAAAAAATTGAAGTCAAGTCTCACGTTTATCCTAAGGTTGATGTTATATCATTACCAGATCTGGGCAAAGAAAATGAGGAGGGCAATTTTGTATACAAGCTATCTTTTGAGTCGATGCCTGAAGTACCGATGATAGATCTTGACAAAATAAACTTAAAGAAAATTGAAGCAAAGATTGAAGAGGAAGATATAAAAGAATTTATTGATTCTATCAAAACAAAGTTCCCCAATTTTGCCTCTGTTGATGATGCTTCTTATCAAGCGAAAGATGGAGATAAATTGATAATTGATTTTGAAGGGCGGATTAGGAATAAGCTCTTTCAAGGTGGAAGTAGCAAAGATTTTGCCGTTAATTTAGGGTCTGGCACATTTATTAATGGTTTTGAAGATCAATTAATTGGTATGAAAAAGAGAGAAACAAAGAACTTTAAGTTGAAATTTCCTGAAAATTACCAAGCCATTTCCCTTGCAGGACAGGAAGCTGATTTTTCTGTGCGAGTTAATGAGATTCAAATTGCCAAAGATTTTGAAAATGATGATGAAATAGCTAAGAGTATTGGGTTTAAAGATTATTCTTTGCTAATAAATCATGCAAAAAAAATGATTGGTGATCAGTGCACCGAAATGAGAAATCTCTTAATTAAAAAGGAGCTGTTTGATTATTTGGATGCTAATTATAGTTTTGATTTACCCACAGACATAGTAAAACAGGAACAACAAAGAATGGAAGGAGAATTGGGTGCTCAAAATGATTCTCGTAAAGAAGCTGAAAAACGTGTAAAGCTTGCTATGTTATTTATGAAATTTAGTGCAGAACATAAAATATCATTAACTCAAAATGATGTTTTGAGTGTTATTGTAAATCAATATGTCAGTAAAGATGTGCAATTTGACAGAGTACTTAAGCATTTTGAATCAAATAAACAATTTCAAGAATTAGTTAGAGGGCAAGCGCTTGAGTATAAAGTGACAGATTATATAATAGAAAAAGTTAGTAAAGAAGAGCAGATTGTTTCTGTGAAAGAATTAAAGGAATTATTTGATAATATTTAATAGGAAAAGGTATGACTCTTATACCAATTGTAGTTGAACAAACTAGTCGCGGTGAGCGCGCTTATGACATATATTCAAGACTAGTGAAAGAAAGAATAATTTTTGTAACAGGTCCTATTGAAGACAATATGGCCAGTGTAATAGTAGCACAGCTTTTATTTTTAGAATCGGAAAATCCCGATAAAGACATTTGTATGTACATCAACTCACCAGGTGGTGTTGTAACTGCTGGTTTGTCGATCTACGATACAATGCAGTATATAAACCCAGACGTTTCAACTTTATGTATAGGTCAAGCTGCGTCTATGGGTTCTTTATTGCTTGCAGCTGGTACAAAAGGTAAGCGCTACTCTCTACCTCATTCAAGAATTATGATACATCAGCCATCTGGTGGTTATCATGGTCAAGCAACTGATATAGAAATACATGCTAATGAAATTTTGCGGGTTAAGAAAAAACTAAATCAAATTTATGAAAAACATACTGGAAATTCACTGAAGAAAATTGAAGGAATGATGGAAAGAGATAAATTCATGGATCCTGAAGAAGCAAGGAAAATTGGCTTAATTGACAGGGTGATAGCTGAGCGTACAGATATTGAAATTGAAAATATTAAAGTTAAACAAAAGGTGGGTTAATGGATAACAATAATGATTTACACTACTGTTCTTTTTGCAACAAGGCGCAAGATGAAGTAGATAAATTGATTACTAACTCTTCGGATGGTTTAAAGGTGTTTATTTGTAATGAGTGCATAGAATTATCCCATAAAGCAATAAGTCAAAAGAAAGATAGATCTTTTAATTCAGATCGTATATCTGGTATGAAGCTATTACTAAAGAAACCTGAGGATATAAAAAACTTTCTCAGCAAGCATGTTGTAGGTCAAGAACACGCGCAACACGTTTTATCTGTAGCTATGTATAACCATTGTCAATCCATGGTACAATTTCATGCTATAAGTGATATTGAAATCGAGAAGTCAAATATAATGCTTATTGGTCCCACTGGTTCTGGTAAGACTTTGCTAGCCAAAACACTTGCTAAAGTTTCAGATGTGCCATTTGCTATGGCTGATGCGACAACTTTAACTGAGGCAGGTTATGTGGGTGATGATGTAGAAAGCGTGTTGTCGCGTTTATTACAAGCTGCAAATTATGACGTTGTAAAAGCACAGCGTGGTATAGTGTTTATAGATGAAATAGACAAGATTACAAGAAAATCTGAAAGCACTTCAATAACCCGTGACGTTTCAGGTGAAGGGGTCCAGCAAGCTCTGCTTAAGATTATGGAGGGTACAGTTGCTTATGTTCCGCCACAAGGAGGGCGAAAACACCCACAACAAGAGTTTATACAAGTGGATACTAGTAACATACTGTTTATTTGTGGAGGAGCTTTTGAAGGCCTCGATAAAATTATTGAAGCGAGAAAAAAGGGAACGTCAGTTGGCTTTGGAGCAGATATAAGTCAGTCTAAAGAGCAAAAGAAAAAGAATGCTTTACATGATGTTCAACCTGAAGATTTAATCAAATTCGGTTTAATACCCGAATTTGTAGGGCGGGTTCCAATAACTGCTGTTTTAGATGAGCTGGATCATGAAGATTTAATACATGTGTTGACAGAGCCAAGGAATGCACTAATAAAACAGTACAAAGCATTGCTTGCGTTTAGCAAAGTAAACCTTGAGTTTTCAGATGAAGCAATATCAGCTATTGCTAAAAAGGCTATAAGCTACAAAACAGGTGCAAGAATGTTACGTGCTATCTTGGAGTCACTTTTGCTTGACATTATGTATACATCTGGAAACGGAGGCTTTGAAGGTAGCACTATAGTGATCACTAAGAAAATGGTAGAATTAGGAAAAGCAACGGTTAATCATAATAACAATGGCAATGTTATAACGGTTAATGATTAATTTGAGGCATATATTATGAACATTGAACGTGCTGTAAGCTCTACTTTTACTGCATTGCCAGTATTACCTTTAAGAGATGTAGTAATTTTTCCAAATATAATGGTGCCTTTATTCATAGGCAGAGAAAAATCTGTTAATGCACTAGAGTATGCAATAAGTAGTAGTAATCACCAAAATGAGATTTTTCTTGTAGCACAGAAAGATGGCTCTGTTGATAATCCAGAGCCTGAAGATCTTTATGAAGTAGGTGTGCTAGCAAGCATTGTACAACCGTTAATAAAATTACCTGACAATGCAGTAAAAGTTATAATCCGGGGGATAAGAAGGGGAAGAGTTGTAGAATATATTAGCTCTCATACTTTATTACAAGCCAGGGTAGAGTTAGACAATTATTATAAAGAAGATGAAGACAATATTGATTTAGAAGCTTTAAGGCGGTCTGTTGTAGACGCGTTCGATAGCTGGTGTAAGCTAAACAAGAAAAATCAACCCGAGGTTGCCATTAACTCCATTGATCAAATCAAAGAAGTTGATCAACTTGTAGACACGGTAGCTTCACATTTAAATATAAAAGTATCAGATAAACAAAGTATACTTGAGGCTTATGACCCAGAAGAGCGTTTAAAAAAAGCTTTTGCTTTTATTGAGAGAGAAATGAGTATTTTGAACGCACAAAACCGTTTATATAAGACAATTAAATCGCAAGTTGAAAGCACTCAGAAAGTTTACTACCTTAACGAGCAATTGAAAGCTATACAGAAAGAATTAGGCGAATTTGAGAATGGTGATGAAGGGAATATACTCAATGAATTTGAAAAAAAGATAAATGAAACAAAGCTTTCTCAGGAAGCAAGAGAGAAAGCTATAACTGATTTGAAGAGATACAAGAAAATGAATCCCATTTCTCCTGAAGCTACAGTTATATCTAGTTACTTGCATTGGTTGCTTGAGTTGCCATGGGGAAAGTACAAAGGTGCAAAAATTAACTTAAATGCAGCTAAGAAAATCTTAGATGAAAATCATTATGGCATAGAGAAAGTAAAAGATAGAATAATAGAATTTTTAGCGGTATTAAAAAGAGTAAAAGAGATAAAAGGTCCTATACTTTGCTTAGTTGGACCGCCAGGTGTTGGTAAAACTTCTTTAGCTAAGTCTATGGCAAGAGCAGTAGGAAAAGATTTTGTTCGCATAGCTCTTGGTGGTGTGCGTGATGAGTCTGAGATACGAGGGCATAGGAAAACTTATATTGGCTCGATGCCTGGTAAAATCATTCAACACATGAAAAAAGCTAATTCATGCAACCCGCTTTTTCTGCTTGATGAAATAGATAAGATGGGTTCTGATTCGCGTGGCGATCCTGCATCTGCATTACTTGAGGTTTTAGATACTGAGCACAATAAACACTTTACGGATCATTACTTGGAAGTTGAGTTTGATCTTTCAAGTGTAATGTTTGTAGCTACGGCAAACAGCTTAAATTTACCACATCCTTTGCGTGATAGGATGGAAATTATACAATTGTCCGGGTATACTGAGGATGAAAAAATCAGTATTGCTACACACCACCTTATTCCGAAGTTAAAGGAGGAGCATGGTTTGTATCAGAAGGAATGGGACATAACTAATGAGGCGTTATACGAGTTGATACGTTTATATACACGTGAAAGTGGTGTGCGGAGTATGGAAAGGGAGCTTGCAAAGCTCATGAGAAAGGCAGTTAAAGAAATATTGACTGATAAAAATAAGAAAATATCCGTAGGGGTTGACAATTTACAAGATTATTTAGGGGTACGTAAATATACCTTTGGCATTGCGGAAAATGAGAGTTTAGTAGGAATAGTAACTGGGCTCGCCTATACTGAAACAGGTGGTGATATTTTGATGATAGAATCAGTCCTAATTGCGGGCAAGGGAGAAATAAAATACACAGGAAAGCTTGGAGAGGTTATGCAAGAATCTATAAAAGCTGCGTATAGTTATATTCGATCAAATTGTTTGTTTTTTGGTATAAAGCCCGAAAAGTTCCAAAATAATGATATACATTTACATGTACCTGAGGGTGCAGTACCAAAAGATGGCCCTTCTGCTGGCGGCGCGGTATGTACGTCTATTGTTTCTCTTATGACGAATATACCAGTTAACAAAAATGTTGCTATGACAGGCGAAGTGACATTGCGTGGTAGAGTTTTAGCTATTGGGGGCTTAAGAGAAAAATTGCTTGCAGCGCTCAGAGGATCAATCAAAACTGTGATTATACCAAGTGAAAATGAGAAAGATATGCAAGAGATTCCGGCAAGCATCAAAGAGGGGATCAACGTAGTTTTTGCTAAGAATATTGATGAAGTTATGAAAGTTGCTTTAATGCACCCTACTACTCCAATTGATGGTGATGATAATCAAAATAGTGTGCCTTCCTCTATAGAAAGTAAAGATGATACTTTTCCTATGTCGGAAACATTGAAGCATTAGATTAAAAAAATATTATCAATCTCCATTTCTCTTTTATCCGGCAAAAATCCACCAACTTGTGCATCCCATAAGGATATGACTTGCTTTGTTGTTATGTCATTCATATTTTTTACTTATTCTATCTCCCAGTTTATAGCCTTTCTTATAATAGTCCGAATGCGATAAGATATGTGTTTATGGCTATAGCAGGCCAGTAGCATATTACGGTCTGTTCGGATTATTGTAAAAAGAGCTATAATTCAAGTAGATGATATATTATAATAGTCCTTTTCATGGAAACCTTTTCTGGTAGATTGCTTTCTAGAAAAACCTTGGTCAAGGTGCTAACTGTGGTTTATAATAATATAAATCATATCATAGTTGATTTGCGTTTATCAGAGCTGGAGTAGAGGTATGTTTTATCTTACAAATTTTTTGCCTATTTTACTGTTCCTATTTCTTTTTGTAGGAAGTGGTATATATTTTACTATTCTTGGCGTTTCAAATGCTTTTTATCAGTTATAGCCTTTCTTATAATAGTCCGAATGCGATAAGATATGTGTTTATGGCTATAGCAGGCCAGTAGCATATTACGGTCTGTTCGGATTATTGTAAAAAGAGCTATATCTCCACTGGTAGCCATTGTTCCTGCCATAGCTCTGGGTTGGGTTTTATGCAAGGGCAATACTGAAGAAAAAATGTATGCCTTTCTAGATGGGGTAAGAGATCGTAATATTATCACTATGTGTATCATTTTCTTACTTGCAGGTGCATTCAGTGAAGTAACTAAAGCAATCGGTAGTGCTGATGCCACAGTTAATTTGGCTCTTTCATTTATACCAACACAATTTTTACTCATAGGATTATTTTTTGTAGCAGCTTTCATCTCCACTGCTATTGGTACATCAATGGGCACCATTGCAACAATTGCTCCTATTGCAGTTGAACTGACACAAGCTGGGATTTCTCCTTCCTTAGGAGTTGCAACCGTTGTAGGAGGAGCAATGTTTGGCGACAATTTATCTATTATCTCTGATACTACAATTGCATCTGTGATGTCTCAAAAGGCTGATATAAAGAAAAAATTAAAACTGAATGCAAAAGTGGCACTAATTGCTTCTATATTCACAATAATTATATTATTTTATAGCTCAAGCAATAGTGCTGCTATTTCAGTTAAGGAGTATTCTTTATTGCTTGTGACTCCTTACATAATACTTATATTGCTTGCAAACTTTGGAATAAATGTATTTACGGCATTGGTTTTAAGCATAACTTTTGCTGGAATCATTGGATTTATAAATAACAGCAATCATGGTTTATTGTTTTTAAGCCAAAACATCACTAAGGGGTTTATGAGTATGCATGAAATTATGCTACTGTCATTCATGGTTGGCGGGCTTTCAGGACTGGTAGGTAAAAATTCTAAGGAGTTTGCAGATAAACTTTCATCTTGGGTTATGATACAACGTGGTGGACAAAAAACAGCGCAGTTATTTATTGCAAAAATAGTCAGTATATTTGATATTTTACTTGCAAATAATACCATCGCTATAATTTTTAGCGGTGAAATTGCTAGAGATATTGCTAAGAAATATGAAATACCGCCTCACTATAGTGCAGCATGGCTAGGCATATTTTCTTGTGTATTTCAAGGATTAATACCGTATGGCGCTCAATTGCTTTTGGCTAGCACTATTGCTGGAGTTTCACCTTTGGCAGTCGTGCCACACGTATACTATTGCTATGTTTTAGGTATTATTGCAGTGTTATATATTGTATTGAACAAAATTGAGAAAAAAGATTGTGCTTAATATACAAGACAACGCTCCGCTCTGTAGAAAATGGATGTTCTTGGCAGTATGTGCTCTTGCTTGCTCTGGGTTACTGTCAATAATTGTTATTTTTCTACGATTGCCTTTTATCTCCTCTCTTGTTCCTTCTGCACAATATATTTTTGATAATGCGCTGGTAATACACGTGAACTTGTCAATTTTAGTGTGGATGTGCTCTATAATATCTCTGCTCTTTATCATAAACCTACAAAATACCAATAGTTGGTTTAACTTTTCATGGGTTCTATCAACCCTTTCGATGCTGCTCATGTTTATATCCGCATTCGTTCCAAACACTGAAGTTATCAAAAGTAACTATATTCCCGTATTACAAAACAAATTATTTTTACTTGGACTCAGTTTATTTATTGCCAGTATATTAGTAAATACAATGCTAGCATACACATCAAAAAAAGAGGTTTCATTTCTCTCTGTTGGGCAAATTGGACTAGTTATTATACTTGTATCGTCATTTCTTTGCTTTGTTTTAGCATATAATAATATGCCTCCAGGTCTATATCACTCAGATAATAATTTATTTTACGAATATCTCTTTTGGGGAGGCGGACATTTATTGCAGTTTGCTTTTACTCAAGGAATGTTTTTAGTCTATTTAATAATGCTAAGTTCCAATGATATTAGTTTAGCTTCAAACAATAAAATTACTATTTTACCACTATTTATAAACACGATTTTAGCTGTAGGCGCACCGTTTGTATATTTTGTTTATCCAGTTGATAGTGCCAAGTTAATACAGTTTTTTACTTGGCATATGAGGATTGCTGGAGCAGTTTTGCCGTGCTTTTTGATAATATTAGTGTGCTACAACATCAGAACTTTTATTAATGATAAAAGCAACTATTTATTACATTCATTTTTGTTGTTCACTTATGGAGATGTGCTCGGAGTGTTGACTATTGAAGGTAATGTCACGATTCCTGCTCATTATCACGGTTCTGTAGTTGGGATCACTATAGCTTTTATGAATTTCATTTATTGGCTGTTACCCAAATTAAACTTTAAAGAGGTAAAAAACTCCATGGTAAGATTACAGATTTATGCCTACAGTGTAGGGCATTTTCTCCATATTACTGGCCTTGTGTGGCTTGGTGGATATGGTGCTTTAAGGAAGGTTGCAGATCTGCCAAGCATTTCGTCAATGTTAGCACGCACGTGCTTCATTATAGGTGGCGCTATATCAGTTGTTGGTGGAATGTTGTTCGTAATAATTGTGCTTTTACATCTGTTAAAAGGCAAAGCGCGTACCAACTGACCCATAGAAACGAAAAAACTTCCTTGACAAACTCCGCCAGCGCCCTTATCATGATACTGAAGCTATTCAATTATCTTCATCTGTGCAGATTAAACAGCAAGAAAACAACGTAGTTGGCGTCTTATTTTTAATTTTTTGCACTATGTGCACCTTATGTCTTCACAGCATTTTTAGGTTTTTACCTATAAAAGCTGAAACGCGCTTATAAGTCGTTTAAGACAGTATAGTGCGCCAATTTGCAGGATTAGAGAGTGAACACTAATTACCACGGGGTTTCTTTTGCCTTTTTTTCTGCTTAGTAAATTTCTTAATGTTTATAGCTAAACGACAACCGTCATCCCGCTGCTTGTTATAGCTCTTTTTACAATAATCCGAACAGACCGTAATATGCTACTGGCCTGCTATAGCCATAAACACATATCTTATCGCATTCGGACTATTATAAGAAAGGCTATAGCTGATGAGATACCGCGGCGGTATGACGTAGGACTGCTGTCATTCCAGTGCTCCTTTTTTTGTCATCCGAGTAGCTGACACTGTCCTCCTTTGTCATCCCAGTGCCCAGACACTGGGATCCAGCATTTCACGCAATCCCATCAAGAACGTTGTATTTTATAGCCTTTCTTATAATAGTCCGAATGCGATAAGATATGTGTTTATGGCTATAGCAGGCCAGTAGCATATTACGGTCTGTTCGGATTATTGTAAAAAGAGCTATACATAACACTTTTATGCTTACCAACTTAATAAAATTCCTGGATCCCAGTGTCAGCTACTCGGATGACAAAAAAAGGAGCACTGGGATGACAGGAGAGGGAGGCTACTTGGATGACATCATAGGGGCACTGGGATGACACCATTCTTTTTCCTGGATCCAAATAGTCAAGGCACTGGAATGACAAAAAAAGGAGGCACTGGAACGACAAAGTGGAGTGTCTGCTTCTGTCATCCTATGATAGCTAAAAAGACCTGGTCACGCGCTGGAATGACACCGAAGGGGCTACTGCCCTCTTGGATGGAGACCAGTGTCAGCTACTTAGATGATACCTTTTTTCTACTTAGTTTAGGTTATGCAGAAGTCTAATACAATTATAGAACAAGCTTAAAAATTCTGGTAAAGTAGTTTTATTTACAAAGAAAGAATATGCTACTTGAAATTGAAAAGCGCAGCATAACAAATGCATTGTGGAAGTTGCAAGAAGCAGATCAAAGGCAAATCTTAACTCTTACACAGAGATTTGAGTTACCAGAAATATTAGCAAGAATATTGGTTACTCGTGGTGTTAACATAGAAAATGCAAGCGACTTCTTATATCCACTAATCAGATCGCTATTA
Organism: Wolbachia endosymbiont (group A) of Scambus nigricans; assembly: GCF_947251485.1. Classification (NCBI taxonomy): domain Bacteria; kingdom Pseudomonadati; phylum Pseudomonadota; class Alphaproteobacteria; order Rickettsiales; family Anaplasmataceae; genus Wolbachia; species Wolbachia endosymbiont (group A) of Scambus nigricans. The sequence continues at coordinate 531,240 of NZ_OX366356.1, read as the reverse complement.
CCAGATCCCTTTCACCTTCTTGATATGGATAAAGCTGTTTCTCGTATAATACGGGCAATAAAAAATGATGAAAACCTTGCAATATTTGGTGACTATGATGTTGATGGTGCAACGTCGTCAGCATTGATTAACAGATACCTGAGAGCAATCGATACACACTCTATAATCTACATTCCAGATCGTGTTGATGAGGGTTATGGATTAAACACAGATGCTTTATTACAACTTAAAAAGAATGGAATTGATTTATGTATTTCCGTTGATTGTGGTACGCTTGCATATCAACTAATAGAAGATGCAAAGGCTTTTGGTCTTGATATTATAGTTGTTGACCATCACCTTGGTACGGAAAAATTACCAAGAGCCGTAGCAGTTGTGAATCCAAACCGCCTTGATGAGAGCTCTCCTTATAATAACCTAGCAGCAGTTGGAGTGTCATTTCTGCTAATTGTTGCTCTTAATAAAAGCCTACGTGAGCAAGGATTTTTTACCAACAAAAAAGAACCAGATTTATTTGATCTGTTGGATTTGGTTGCCCTGGGAACTGTCTGTGATGTTATGCAGATCACAGGCCTCAATAGAGCACTTGTCTCACAAGGATTAAAAGTTATGTCAACAAGAAAAAACGTTGGCTTGCGTGTTTTATTTGATGCTTTGGGAATCCTTGAAAAACCAAGTGTTTCTCGATTAGGGTTTAGTATTGGGCCATGCATAAATGCTGGAGGAAGAATTGGAGAAGCATCGCTTGGTGCAAGGTTGCTTTCCACCGATGATGATGAAGAGGCACATTCAATCGCGCTAAAATTAATAGATTTGAATAATGCAAGAAAAGTGTTAGAAAATGAGGCTCTCTTGGAAGCTACAGCACAAGCGGAAAAGTCTGCCCAATCAGGTGCGAATTTTATAATGATAAGTGGCAATTGGCACCAGGGAATAATTGGTATAATTGCATCAAGGCTAAAGGAGCAGTTTCACTTGCCAACAGTAGTGATATCTTTAAATAATGGAATAGGAAAAGCAAGCTGTAGATCAATTTTGGGAGTTGATATCGGTGCTGCAGTCCTTTCCGCAAAGTTTATAAATTTGATTATTGAAGGTGGTGGCCATAGTATGGCGGCAGGATTTTCAATTAAAGAAGACAAAATAAATGATTTGCATGATTTTTTTACTGAAAGATTTTCAAACTCTATAAATGAGAAAACTTTAAAAGCTGATAGTATAGTAACTGCTAAAGCAATAAATTTGTCTTTATGGAATCAATTGCAACGCTTGGGACCATTTGGAGTTGGAAATCCTGAACCAAGGTTTATTATCCAAGGAGCAAAGATAAGAAAGCCTGAAGTTATAGGAGTTGACCATATAAAATGTTTTATTGCTGATGATAATGTTATGGTAAGAGCTATTGCATTTCGTTCTGCAAATACTCATCTTGGCTCTGCTATCATGCAGGGTAATGTTAAAGCTATTTTGGGTAAAATCTCTATGAATTACTGGAATGGCAATGAATTTGTACAATTTTTAATAGAAGATGTATTGACCATTAGTTGAGTGTATCTGTTCAGCAGAGTGGCAAAATAGGTAGACAAGATAAACCAAAAAATCAAGAAGAAGTGAGTGTGCACTTGTCCGTAAAGTCTTTCCATTTCTCCCGTTTCTTCGATTATTCTCTTCACTTTCAGCTAATAAGTGATTTTCTATTTCACCTTCCAAACTTGCCTCCAGCAGCTTTTTTATAAGTGGTGTAAATGCTCCATCCCTTCCTGTTAATGGTCTGCCTTCCCTTATTGATGACAGTATATTTGCTTCCAGTTCTTTGTAATCTACCAAACCGGTAGTTCTGTTTACTACTTTCTGACTCATTGTCAAACCTCCATTTTTTTATACCAATTTATTACTTTTTTTTCGGTTTGACACACTTTTTTGAACATTCCCGGAAATGCAGAAAAAAATGTTCAACATTATATCAGGAGTCCTTGTCGTTTTAATCTGCACAGATTGCGAAGTTAAATGAAATAGCTTCACTGTTATGATAAGGGCGCTGGTGAAGGGTGTCAAGCAAGTTTTTCGTTTCTATATGCGCTACCTTAAGACTTCAACGTCTTAACGCACCTAACTCCATCTGCATATAAATTTGCATGGCTCTTTCCAGTATTAAGCAATGCAAATCCAATGTTGTCTACACTAGAGCGCAGTTCCCCTATTTCCTCATTGTTTTCATTTGTCACTTTAGTGCCAATATCTGGAAGTGCGTTATCCCCCTCAACAAGGTAAAGTTTTCTTCTGAATATTTCTTGTCTGCTCATTCGATTTACAACTTCCTGACCTATATAACACCCCTTATTAAAGCTTATACCGTTTACTTTATCGATTAAAAATTGCAGCGGAAACGATGAATTCTGCACCATATCTTTCGCTCCATCTGGAACGAGATTTTGAATTCTGACTTTTTCATACTGAGTAAAATCCCCAACCGGCTCTTTTATTTCATCTTTATGTATGATCCTCATTCCTAGCAGCTTGTGCCTTGGATCTTGAAAAATAACTTGTGACTTACCACTACACTCCGCCAACTTAGTATTAAACAAAACTCCAACCTTATATAGTGCGCTAACGTCTTTAATCTTCACTCTCAAGTAAGTTTTAAGCAAATCCAGTTTCTCGATTATTTGCTGCAAGTGCATGTTTTCGCACTCTAAGAGGGTGTATTTACCATATTCAATAAGAAAAAAATCATATAGATATTTTCCCTGAGGGCTAAGCAATAAAGAGTAAATGGCTTTTTGGCTATCCAACTTATTAATATCATTGGTTATAATACCCTGCAGAAAATCTCTAGTGTCAGGCCCATATAGCACTACCACACCACGACTTAAAAATGGTATATAACTCATGAAATCTCTATAAATAAATCTAAATTTTATTATATAACATTAGGCTCTTTTAGAAACTGCTTTTGGCGTGCATATTTTACAAGCTCCAGCCCTTGAAATCTAACTTACGAGTATATATATATAAACTTATAAGTTAATTTGTTGATGAGGAAAAACAAATGTCAAGTATAAGTTTAAATGTATTAGATGATAGCGTGCTGATCAAGCCTATTAGCGAAGAAAAGCAAGGTGGAATTGTGCTTCCATCAAGTGATGAAAAGAAACCTACTAAAGGTGAAGTTATAGCAATTGGTGAAGGTTCACGCAATTCAAGTGGCGAACGCGTAACTTTAACTGTGAAAGCTGGTGATAAAGTGTTCTATCGCCAATGGGCTGGTACAGAAATAGAACATAATAATGAGAAGCTTATCGTGATGAAAGAGTCCGATATACTTGCTGTCATTAAGTAGCAGTCTTTATTTTACTAAACTAAAACAAAGCACGACATAGTGCATTGTAAGTAATTTTATTATAGTTTTCTAAATTTTTTATTAACAAGAGGTGATAAAAATGACTAATGTAGTAGTATCAGGTGAGCAGTTGCAAGAAGCCTTTCGTGAAGTCGCAGCAATGGTAGACTCAACGGTGGCAATAACTGCGGGACCTAGGGGAAAAACAGTAGGGATTAATAAGCCCTATGGAGCACCAGAAATTACAAAAGATGGTTATAAGGTGATGAAGGGTATCAAGCCTGAAAAACCATTAAACGCTGCGATAGCAAGCATCTTTGCACAAAGTTGTTCTCAATGTAACGATAAAGTTGGTGATGGTACAACAACGTGCTCAATACTAACTAGCAACATGATAATGGAAGCTTCAAAATCAATTGCTGCTGGAAACGATCGTGTTGGTATTAAAAACGGAATACAGAAGGCAAAAGATGTAATATTAAAGGGAATTGCGTCAATGTCTCGTACAATTTCTCTAGAGAAAATAGACGAAGTGGCACAAGTTGCAATAATCTCTGCAAATGGTGATAAGGATATAGGTAACAGTATCGCTGATTCCGTGAAAAAAGTTGGAAAAGAGGGTGTAATAACTGTTGAAGAGAGTAAAGGTTCAAAAGAGTTAGAAGTTGAGCTGACTACTGGCATGCAATTTGATCGCGGTTATCTCTCTCCGTATTTTATTACAAATAATGAAAAAATGATCGTGGAGCTTGATAATCCTTATCTATTAATTACAGAGAAAAAATTAAATATTATTCAACCTTTACTTCCTATTCTTGAAGCTATTGTTAAATCTGGTAAACCTTTGGTTATTATTGCAGAGGATATCGAAGGTGAAGCATTAAGCACTTTAGTTATCAATAAATTGCGTGGTGGTTTAAAAGTTGCTGCAGTAAAAGCTCCAGGTTTTGGTGACAGAAGAAAGGAGATGCTCGAAGACATAGCAACTTTAACTGGTGCTAAGTACGTCATAAAAGATGAACTTGGAATCAAGATGGAAGATCTCACGCTTGATGATCTTGGTACGGCTAAAAATGTTAAAATTACTAAAGATAATACCACAGTTGTCAGCGAAAATAGCGATTCTGACAGTGTGAAAGCTAGAATTCAGCAGATTAAATCTCAAATTGAAACTTCAACTTCTGATTATGATAAAGAAAAGCTAAGAGAACGTTTAGCGAAATTATCAGGTGGCGTTGCTGTGCTCAAAGTTGGTGGAGCAACTGAAGTGGAAGTTAAAGAACGTAGAGATAGAGTCGAAGATGCGCTGCATGCAACAAGAGCTGCAATTGAAGAAGGTATAGTTCCAGGTGGTGGGGTTGCGCTTCTTTATGCTTCATCTGTTCTCGACAAATTAAAAGGTGCAAGTGACGAGGAACAAATAGGCATAAACATTATCAAGAAAGTTCTCAGTGCTCCAATTAGAAGGTTAGTCAAAAATGCTGGTCTTGAATCTGCTGTTATAATTGACTATTTGATTAAGCAGAATGATAAAGAGCTTATATACAACGTTGAGGCTATGAATTATGCTAATGCGTTTACAGCTGGTGTGATTGATCCGGCAAAAGTGGTGCGTATTGCTTTTGAAACAGCGGTATCTGTTGCGAGTGTGCTGATAACTACTGAATCTATGATAGTTGATGTACCAAGCAAAGAGAATGCTTCATCTCCTATGGGTGCAGGAGAAATGAGTGGCATGGGTGGATTCTAAGTAGAATGAAACCGTGGAGCAATTGCTCCACGGTAGTTCCAAAAAATCTCACATTTTACTATTCGTTAAAGGTAATACGTTTGGTGCAGAAATGCACTGCTGTTTGCATCCGTTTCACTCCTTTATATTGTGGTTGTCTAATAACAAAAAGGCAGCATAAGAAAACTATAACCCCTAGTATATTTATACTATAGCTGACCCAAGCAACACGTCATACCGCGATTCATTCCACAACTGTACGAACATTACAATATGGCACATAGTAAACGATGTCATGAAAGTAGCTGACACTGGAATGACACCCTTTTGGATGGAAACCAGTGTCACGCACTGGCATGACACCCATTTATTCCTATAGTTGTCTTTTCTCGTCTACCTTATTTTGCCACTCTGCTGAACAGATACAATTTACAACCACCCCCTACCCTTTTTAGTTGTTCAGCAAATATAGAGAGGTTAAAGGGAGTGGTATAGCTCTTTTTACAATAATCCGAACAGACCGTAATATGCTACTGGCCTGCTACAGCCATAAACACATATCTTATCGCATTCGGACTATTATAAGAAAGGCTATATTACTTAAATAACTAAATAAAAAACCAGGTAGATCATTCTGAAATTCTTGCATTTTTGTCCATAATTTTGTTAAATAACTTCCCTTTTGGTCATATCGAACCAAATTTCTTTTTCACACCACCTTTTAAGCCACTTTCGTTGTTTTTGTCATAATGCGATCAAACACTCCCAATAACCTCTTTAATAGGTTTGGAGTTAGCGAAGAGATAAGATCAACAGATACGTTATTGTTTTTGTCATCACCACTTGCTTTATAGTCTATTGAAACGATTCCCCTACTTTTCCCACCAGTAAGAAGTTTTCCAATTATAGGAATTTTTAACAAAGATTTATTAATTGAATATGCTGGTATTGCTTGTCCTGCAACCTGGAATTTATAATTTCTAATATCGAGCTTACCACCAGTGCTAATACCTAACTCCGCCCCTTCAAACCAAGATTCTTCAATTTCAATAGTGCCATCTTTGTATGAAAAAGGTGCATTACATTTGTAAAAGTATACACCTTCATTTTTTATGGCATTTACAATGCCAGGCAATGAAGACATCGACAATAAAGTAGTAAGTAGTGGAGCATCTTTGATGTAGAAATTGCTAATGGATAACGTACCATAATGTTCTCCACTTTCTCTCTGAGGAGAGAGATAAAAAGACAATTTGCCGTTTTTAATTGATTTACTAATGCCTAGGGAACGCAAAAGCATACCTGAATTATCCGCATATATTTCGAGCCCTATTCCACTGTATTCTGCTAGTATGTTGCTGCTATCTTCCAGAAACTGCCCTGTAAATTGACTTCCATTGCAATTACCTTTAGTACAGGTTACATTCAGCTTAGCATTTTTGATAACGATGCCTTCTTTCATAATTACATTGTCAACATTCATACTAATCTCTATATCTTTATTTAATCCATTACTGTTTTTGCCAAGCAAGCCTAAAATATCACTTAAGTTAATTTCCTCACCATAAATAGTTATGGCATTTTTCTCCTTACCTGATTCAATTTCTATACTAAAATCATTATCAGGCAATTTAAAGCTACTAGAATTTAAATATAAATTTCCATTTTCTACTCTTCCGCTGAATTTTATATCTAGGTCATTTCCTACAATGTCTAATTTATCTACTAACAATTCACCTGCTCCTTTTAACCTTGTAGAAAACAAAATTTTATTGTGATCTTCAAAGCGATTTTTCCACCCTAAGTAGCTTGAATGTGATTCAAATTCTGATAAATCTATATCACCATTAACATACCCCGTCTTATCTTGATTTATCACTGACTCTAAATTTGCACTGACATAGCCACTATCAAAATTAAATATTTGAGCGGGTAAATCTCCGGTCAAATTCCAGGCGAAACTTTCATTCCTATTGCTACTTTTCAGGTCAAATAATAGCTGTGTGTTATTCACCATACCACTACCATTTAAATCTATAAAGTCACTGCCAAAACTAAGCTTAATATCATATTTACCAAGACTTGCATTATAGACGGCCAAATTGTCAATTTCAGAATGAAAATTTGCTGAGAAGTCTACTTTTTTGTCATCAGCATTTAGATTAAAAATGCGAAAATTAAATACGGATTTTGCCATTCCACTTACTTTATCCCTTTCAACCTTCACCACATCATCCAGCTTAAATCTTATAGGCTCATATAAACCATACGCATCACTTACAGCTTTGCCATTAATGGTTAGAACTGAATCTTCCTTATTTAGAGATTTCATTTCAATATCACCACCATTAACAGTGAAATTCTGAAACTTAGCGCTATTTACAGTAATTTCAAGATCGTTATTCTTGATGATCAAACCACCCTTTAATTCCTTTACTTGCTCAAAATCTTCATCAAATTTTACGCTACCGTTTTCTATATCAGCAACAATTACAATGTCTGACAGATCGTCATCAACCAAATTGTTAATTTTGCCATTGAAACTTACAATGGTATTTAAAACATCCCCATCAATATTATCACAATACCAGCTTTTAAATTTACTATTTACTACACTATCTGGTATATAAGTACATAAATCCTTTGCAGCAAACTTACTAATATTAATTCTAAGCAAAGCATAACTTGTACCAAAGTTCATTTTGCCTATTAAAGAGAGATACGTGTCATTTAACTTAAAATGGAAGTTTTTTACACTAATAATTCCATTATTATATGTTAAATTTATATTTACATTAGTTAAGGCCAAATTTTTGTTCAAATAATTTTCTGTATTTAATACGTATATATTTCCATCTACAATTTCATCCTTTTTATTAATTTTCACTGAGAAGCTTCCTTTGAATCCTATATTTTTGTCCAAATTGTAGCTTTTAACTAATGTAGAAAACTTGCTCAATAGTCCCAATTTTAGATCATAAAATGTCCCGTACACATTTAGCAAATTGTTGCGATTTTTTATCGTAATTGATAAATCATCCAAAAATCCCTTTCCATCTTTTGTATTCACATGAATATCTAAAACATTAAAATCTTCCCCCTTCCCTATATATAATTTATCAATAAAAAATTCATCTTCTGTGCTTTTATCAATAGCGATGTTAGTAAATTCAATTTTTGAATCCGCATTTAAGTCAAAAAAAAATTCCCTTATTGTTTTTAATAGATTTTTTGCACTACTTTCTGTCATCTTGAAATTCTTCCCTGTCACCCCAGTATCTTTTTTTCCTGTCATCCCAGCAGTCGTCCTTGTCATCCAAGTAGCTTGACTACTTGTTTCTTTTTTTCTAGATTCCAGCGTCACGCGCTGGAATGACACCGAAGGAAGGCGGTTACTACTTAAATAATGATTATCCAAAAGGTCTAATGAGTTTTGCGGATTAACATTAGTTTCTTCTCTCTTGATACATACATGCACATTATCAGCTGAAACCTGAGAGAGATTTGTGCTATCTTTAAATAAGGAACTTAACTTAAAATGTACAAAAAGCTCAGGAACTTTTATAGTAAAATTAGGGTTTGCTATTGCCAAATCCGTAATGACTAAATACGGATCTTTGCCATCTTTCTGCCAAACAACTGAGGTATTCTCCATATTAACGCTTGAGCCAACAAATATTTTTGATATTTTATGTTTAACATAAAAATCAATATAATTAATATTGATTTTTAAAGGCTTAAAAAAAATAAAGAAGCACAATATGAATAATAAAGCTACGGAAAATAATATAGTAATTTTTTTAAGCATCGATTATTGCTTTTCTTGCTAAACTATCAGCCTCCTCATTATACTTATCGCCACTGTGTGCTTTAACCCACTTCCAATCAATTTCGTGTTGTGAAGCAACGTTGTCTAGCTCTTTCCACAATTCCATATTTTTTACTGATTTTTTATTACTTGTTTTCCAGCCATTCATTTTCCACTTATTTATCCATTCTGTTATGCCATGCTTAACATAAAGACTATCCGTATATAAATTAATATTACAAGAAAATTTCAATACTTTCAGCCCATTGATCACCGCTGTTAACTCCATTTTATTGTTTGTGGTATTTTCTTCTCTACCATAAATGTCTTTTCTGTAATCTTGAAATAATATGATAGCTGCCCATCCTCCCGCTCCAGGATTACCAGAACACGCCCCATCCGTATATATTGTCACTTCTTTTTTACTCATCTTTGTTTATATCGGTTAACAAAGTATAGCTCTTTTTACAATAATCCGAACAGACCGTAATATGCTACTGGCCTGCTATAGCCATAAACACATATCTTATCGCATTCGGACTATTATAAGAAAGGCTATATATAGTTGCTTTTATGAAAGCACAATTTCTAAAGGTAGTTTAAGCTGCACCTTTAAATTTTATTATAGAAACAAAAAAAAGTGTGACAACGAGCATTACCAAAAGGAAAAGTAAAAAATAGTTTTTATGCTTCTGCCGTTCTTTCATAACTAAAATAAATCAATAGAACAAAAAATAATACTGGCGAATAGGGAAAATAGATAAGAAATTGAGTAAGAAAACATTTGTTTCTGTGAGTTGTGGTTCTTGAATCTGAGAATTGATATAGCGTACCAAATAAAGATGCAACCTGCAAAAATTGCCATGCTTAGATAAAGTAAAGCCTTTTTCAAGAATAGAGCTGGAAGCAAGCTAGTTAGCACCAGCAAGACACTATAAATTAATATATATTTTCTTGTTTTTTCCGGACCATAAACAATATTGAACATTGGAATCGATGCCTTTGCATAGTCTTCAGACTTATTTAAAGATAGGGCCCAAAAGTGTGGTGGAGTCCACATAAAAATTACTAAAAATAAAATGAAACTTTCCCAATTTACAGAATTAGTCACAGCTGCCCAGCCAATCATTGGAGGGAAAGCACCTGCTGCACCACCGATAACGATATTCTGCGGAGTACGCCTTTTTAGCCAAATTGTATATATGAAAACGTAAAATAATATGCTAACAGCAAGCAAAGCAGCAGAAATATAGTTTACTGCTATTGCCATGATAAATACTGACAATATTCCAAGAGTTATACCAAATTCAAGCGCACTTTCTGCAGAAACTCTACCTGAGGGTATAGGGCGGTTTTTTGTCCTTTCCATGAGCAGATCTATGTCTCTGTCATACCACATATTTATAGCACCTGCAGATCCTGAGCCAAGAGCAACACATATAAGAGATATTAGTGCTAGAAAAGGGTGCATACTACCTGGTGCAGTAACCATACCAGCAACTGCAGTAAATACCACAAGATACATTATCCTTGGCTTCAGCAAACGCCAAAAATCCAGTATTGTTGATTCAACATTTAGCAAAACACTTGTGTACATTCTATTTTACCACTGGTGGTTTTTCGAAAGTATGAAAAGGCGGTGGTGAAGATACCGTCCATTCCAAGGTGTCACCTCCCCAAGGATTATCTCCAGCTTTCTTGCCCCATTTAAAAAGATGTATAACTATAAACACAAAAAACATAACTGAAACAAAGGACATATACGAACCAATTGAGGATATATAATTCCAAGAGATAAACGCATCAGGATAATCAGGTATACGCCTTGGCATACCAGCTAATCCTAAGAAATGTTGAGGTAAAAAAGTGATATTGGTGCTAATAAAAGTAAGCCAAAAGTGGATTTGACCTAAGCGCTCATTATATTGTTTACCCGACATTTTACCAATCCAATAATAAAAGCCAGCAAAAGCTCCAAATAATGCAGCAAGTGACATGACATAATGGAAGTGAGCAACAACATAATAGGTGTCGTGCAGGAGCTTATCTATTCCACCATGAGAAAGAATTATTCCCGTTATGCCACCGCCAACAAACATAAAAATAAAACCTAGTGCAAATAGCATAGGGGTTTTAAACTCAATTGCTCCGCCCCACATAGTTGCAATCCAGCTAAAGACTTTTACACCAGTTATAACACCGATAAAAATTGTGGTAGTGCTAAAAAATGCAGCAGCGTCAGCACTAAGCCCAACAGTGAACATATGATGAGCCCAAACCATAAAGCCAAATACTGCTATACCTATCATTGCATAAACCATCCCTATGTAACCAAATACAGGTCTGTGAGAAAAAGTTGATACAACCTGACTTATGATGCCAAATGCAGGAAAAATAATTACGTAAACTTCTGGATGACCAAAAAACCAAAATAAATGTTGAAATAACACAGGGTCACCACCACCTGCAGGATCAAAAAAGGAAGTACCAATATTGCGATCAGTAAGAAGCATAGTTATAGCACCGGCAAGCACCGGTAAGGCAACAATCAACATAAATGCTGTTAGCAAGACAGACCAAACAAATAGTGGCATCTTAGTCAACGACATGCCTTTCGCACGCATGTTAAATATAGTAACTATAAAGTTGATCGCCCCAACAATTGACGACATACCAGCAACATGAAGTGCAAGTATAGCAATGTCAACTCCTGCACTTGGATGGGACATTACCTGTGATAAAGGTGGATATAAAGTCCAACCTGTACCTGGACCTTCACCAATAAACACTGAGAGAATGAGCAAAATAAAAGATGACACTAATAACCAAAAACTTAAATTATTCATACGAGGAAATGCCATATCTGGTGCGCCAATCATGAGAGGTACAAACCAGTTACCAAATCCTCCCATGAGGGCTGGCATTATCATAAAAAACACCATTATCAACGCATGCCCTGTAACCATTACGTTATATAATTGATAGTTATTGTTAAGTATATTAATGTGCATCAGCTGAGTGCGAATAATCACCGATAATAATCCACCAATAATTCCAGCTAATATGGAAAAAATAATGTACAGTGTCCCTATGTCTTTATGATTAGTGGAAAACAACCAACGCTTTATGCCCCTTGGTACGTCACTCATATCTATACTCCAAATTTAACTCACTAATTTTCTATTTTCAATCCACTTATTAAAATCCTCTTTGCTTACTGCTTCAACAACAATTGGCATAAATCCATGGCCTTGACCACACAATTCATAGCACTGCCCGTAATAAACACCAGACTTTTTGATATTAAACCACGCCTCATTCAGCCTACCTGGTATCGCATCAATTTTTACACCAAAAGCCGGTACTCCCCAGCTGTGTATCACATCTCCTGCTGTAACTTGTAAACGAACATTAGTATTAATGGGTAAAACGATGTTGTTATCAACAGAGAATAGCTTTAAATCTCCTTCGATAAAGTCTTCTTTTCCCTTAATATAACTATCAAATGACACACCTTGATATTCTGGATATTGGTAACTCCAATACCATTGATGGCCAATAACTTTCAGTGTTATATCAGCTTTCGGTATTTCTTCCTGTAGCTTCAGTAATTTAGCGTTTTCAAAGGCTAATATTCCAACAATGATAGTTGGTATAACAAACCAAATAATTTCTAAAGGAACACTATGGGTAGTTTTACTTATGTTTGTTACTTTGCTTTTACGAAAGCGAAACGCTACATAAGCAAGCAGCGCCCACACAAAAAGCATTATTGTAACCACCACAAGCATCACAAACGAATGTGACCTAACTACAGCCTCCATTACTTCAGTTGCAGGAGCAGGAAATCCAAATTGCCAGGAAGTAGGAGCAGAGGCAACAGATATATTTGAGTAAAATATTATCAATAGTGCAAATAACTTCACCATATCTTTTGCTTGTTTGCTATAAAACTAAGTTATATACTGTATAATAGTATATATAAACTCACTATGCAAATAGAGATTAGTGATGGTTGATAATTTTTTAGCATTCAACAAGTATAATAGTACAATACTAATTGAGGAAAAAAGCATTTACATAAATCTATTGTAAGTAAAAATATTATAATATTTTAAATTAAGTATTTACTTTAGGTAAATTCTATAATAAGTTTAACAGTGTCTGTTACTGCTAATAACCCTCTAGCCTCACACCTAAAAGCAGTAACAGACACTGTTAATTTATGACAAGTTTATAATCTGTAAGATCAAAGTCTTACAAGTTTCTTTATTTCATTATACATTGCAGTTTGTTAATTAACTTTTAATTCCTATGGTGGCATTTACAGCTTGGACCAAAGGTTTATATATTATGGAAAATAATTATAAAAAAAACACACTATTTGTATACCATACAAACTTTTTTTATTCTGCATAGCTGAGTTACTAGATTCTGTAAACGAAATCTTTAGAGAAGCCAAATGGGCAAAGTTTCATGAAGGTCTTTGGCATCTCTTAGCATAGATCCCTTACTTAACCATCATACCGCGATTCATTCGCAGTATCTCAAAGCATAGATCCCGCTAACACGTAGCGGGATGACGATTGTCGTTCAGCCATAAACATTAAGAAATTTACCAAATGAAAAAAAAGGCAAAAGAAGCCCCGGGGTTATTATCCGCTTTAAAATATTGGCGTTTTTTATGTTTTAAACGCTTGACAAGCAAGATTAAGCTGCTTTTAATTGCAACTAACTTACGCTGCAAATGTTTAAGAAGTTTACTAAGCAGAAAAAAAGACAAAGAATCCCCGAGTTAGCTAGTCTTTTACTATCTCTGTCGAGTATTGGCATTTTTTGATGTCTTGTAACGCTTTATAAGCGCGTTTCGGCTTATATAGGTAAAAACCCAGAATTTTTAAAGACATGCGATGCACGTAGTGCGAAAAATTAAACATGAGACGCCAAATACCCTAAGTTTGACTCGCGACATAATGTTGAACATTTTTTTTTGCATTTCCAGAGCAAGTTCTTGAAACCTAAACATTATATGTACATCATCATAATCAATTCTAATGCATCTAACTAATGCTATGATGACCTTACCCAGAAAAAGTGGAGAGAAAGTGTGGAATGTTTTTTACAAAAAGAATGATGCATCAAATTGTTCTGGAATGCAATAGTTATAGCTCTTTTTACAATAATCCGAACAGACCGTAATATGCTACTGGCCTGCTATAGCCATAAACACATATCTTATCGCATTCGGACTATTATAAGAAAGGCTATAGTCGTGAAGTTTGTGCGAGTAATAATGCTAGCTTGATGTTTTTCTTGTTACAAGCTTTTCTAGATAAAAAGTGTCCTCTTCCTAAGTTTTCTGATGTTAATCCTGTAAAGGCTCTTTTTTACACATCGGATATTATAAAGTCGTTCAAGGAAGTATAGCCTTTCTTATAATAGTCCGAATGCGATAAGATATGTGTTTATGGCTATAGCAGGCCAGTAGCATATTACGGTCTGTTCGGATTATTGTAAAAAGAGCTATAAATTAGCTAGTATATTGGATATTTGGGTTTCTTACTGTATCAGAATGATTGGAGCTACTTCCTGCTGTATCAGAACGGCTAGAGCTATTTCCTGAAAATGAAGGCAACGCAGCCCTTAAAGGGGAAGAGATAAACTGAAAAACACCTTTAACAGCATCTATCCATGAAGACGGCTTACTTGCTCCGCTTGTAGCTCCTATTTTGTTATAGCCTATTTCGTCACTTTGCGATGAATTGTCTGATGCATTATCATAAGATAGATCACACTTAGCTTCTTTTGTAATACTATATTGTACATCACGCTTCTTGCGAGTAGATCCACAATCCTCAATTTTCCATTGACATGGACTATCTTTGCCCCTGGCCTCCAAGTAAATACTCTCCTTCTATCCCTATCATGGCTAAGATAATCACTAGCAGGATATAAATACTCATTACTATAGTAAACACTTTTAATACATACCTCCGATGAAAATACTGCATTCTTTACTGACTCTGGTAATTCTCCTTTTATCCTTTCAAGCTCAGATTTTTTTCCGAATGAACATTATGGTAATTACTCATCTCCATAATTCTTTTTACATAACGGGCCAACCTAAACTCCGCATTTTCTACACCTTTAACTTCAATACTAGCTCCAATATTGAGAAGATTTGTAACTTCACTAACATTCCCACTTTCTACAGCAGCAAATAAAAGTCTATCATACTCACTTTGCTTTGGTCCTAAAAAGTTTACTACTTCTGACTGACGAGAGGTATTTGCTACATCTAAAGGTTTTCCACCATCCTTATTTTTAGCTCCAATGTTAGCCCCCTTATCTATAAGAAATCTAATTATCTCTAAATGACCTCCTTCAGCAACCCTATGCAAAGATGTGTAACCATCACTATCTCTAGCTTCAATATTAGCCCCTTTCTCAAGAAGTTCTCTAACGTCACTAAGGCGTCCTGCTCCTGCAGCACTAACTAATAAATCATCATTGTTTAAAGTCATTTGTCCCTCCACATTTATAAAAACTTACCTAACTTATAGCCTTTCTTATAATAGTCCGAATGCGATAAGATATGTGTTTATGGCTATAGCAGGCCAGTAGCATATTACGGTCTGTTCGGATTATTGTAAAAAGAGCTATAATGTTCCAGGTACGTCATCATAATCAGATAGTTGCGTAGAAATTGAATTCGTCCTAATACCCTGAGATGTACCTTCTTGAAAATGAAGTAATTTATTTTCCAACTTATCTCTTGCTTCTCTAAAACTGTCCAATTTTTTTTTGCAAGCTAACACTTTCTTCTTTATACTTTGAAAGTGTTAAATCGATAAAATGATTACACAACACTATTAGACCTGTAGCACTAGAAAATAACAACAAGAGAGGATGAATGGTAACACCTGGCATATCTCCACTTCTTGCATCATGAAAATTTTTATACATATTAAGACAAGAGCCAAAAGCTGCAGAGCATACAAAAGCAAGTTTTGTTCTGCACAGGAAATACTCGACTTGCGCTAATTTTTCATTGCAATGTGCTAATTCTTTACGCAAATCATTAATTTTATCACTATTATACTTAATAAATAATTGTTTTGTTTCTTCATTATTAACATATTTCCATGCTCTGTAAGATCTTCCATCTATGAGCTCAACGTTTACATGCTCTGATTTTAGAAGCGCACTAATTGCGTTACTACTTCTAGAACGCACAGCTTCATGTAGAGGTGTGTAATCGCTTTTAACATCTTTCCTTCTGTTAATATTTTCATAAGTTAAATACTTGAAAAGAGCCGAAATACATTCTGGGTCATTACCTTCAATAGCCAGAGTAATTGCATCTTTTCCGTCTTTATCCTTAGAATTAATAACTTTAGAAAGCGGCTTTTCATTTTCTTGCTTATCTTCAAAATACTTGCACTTATACACCTTATTCGAACGATATGGCTCCTTAAGAATACACAAAAGTTCTTTTACAAGATCAACCTGATTTTCTTTAATAACCACATGCAAAAGTGTGTTTTGATTTTCCTCATCTTGTAACAGTAAACCATCATACAAATAAGCATTTTCATGTAGATAACTAATCTCTTTATTGAAACGTGTTTTATCTATACCTTCTCTTCCTCCTTTACAGATACTGAAGAGTCGTAAACTACCTTCCAAAGCATTGTGATCAATTGCAGAGGCACGTTGCCTTCTGTATAAAATTGGCGCTCCTTCTACGCAAACACTTCCGAAGTAACGAGCAATAGGGGAATGGATACATGCACTTAAAAAATTAGTAAGAGGGTTACAAGTGTTTACACCATTCCTACCTTCAAGCAGTCTAACTACATCTAATTTATTATACGAATCAGCATAATATAAAGGATCCCGATCATAACAGTCCTTAGCATCAATTATAGCATCACATTCAAGAAGAAGTTTAGCTACATCTAAATGACCTTCCCTAGCAGCATAATGTAAAGGTGTTCTAGCTTTTTCATCCATGGCCTCAACTTTAGCACCTTGGCTTATAAGAAAGCTAACCATACCCTCTCTATTGTAGTAAGCAGCATAGTGTAGAGGAGCTATACCCAAACGGTCTTTAGCATTAATTATAGAATCATGGTCAAGAAGAAGTTTAGCTGCATCTAAATGACCTTCCCCAGCAGCATAATGTAAAGGTGTTTTATCTTCTTCATCCATGGCCTCAACTTTAGCATCTCGGCTTATAAGAAAGCTAACCACATCCTCTCTATTGTAGCAAGCAGCATAGTGTAGAGGAGTCATACCAAAACGGTCTTCAGCATCAATTATAGCACCACGGTCAAGAAGAAGTTCAGCTACATCTAAATGACCTTTCCCAGCAGCATAATGTAAAGGTGTTTTAGCTTCTTTATCCACGGCCTCAATTTTGGCATCTTGTTTTATAGGAAAGCTAACCATATTTTTTCTATTGTGGTAAGCAGCATAGTGTAGAGGAGCCATACCAAAACAGTCTTCAGCATCAATCATAGTACCACGGCCAAGAAGAAGTTCAGCTACATCTGAATGACCTTCCCTAGCAGCATAATGTAAAGGTGTTTTTCTACTATCATCTTGAACGTTAACCTTAGCATTTCTACTGAGAAGAAGTTTAAGGACATACAAATTACCCTTACAAGAAGCTACACACAAAGGCGTTTGATTGTTTATACCTTTAGCCTCAATATCAGCACCTCCATCAAGAAAATCACTAACCTTTCTAATATCTTTTCTTTCTATAGCAGAAAATAAATATTTATCTAGCTTTGCTCTCAAAAAGTTTGCTACTTCTGTGTTACCAAGCTCATTTACTATGCGTAAAGGTGTCTTAACATTATTATCCTTAGCTAAAATGCTGGCACCTTGATCAACAAGAAATCTAACCATATCGTATTGACCTGCACTAACAGCATAGTGTAGAGGTGTCCAATTTTGGTCACATCTAATGTCAATATCAGCACCAATACTAAGAAGAAGTTGAGCTACATTTACACTATTTTTACAGGCAGCCCAGGACAGCAAAGGCAACTTATCTAAAAGTTCACGATTAACATTATATTTATCAATATGTTGATCAATATATTCCTCCAACCGTTTAAAGTCGTCATTTTCTATAGCATGCGTAAAATCCATTGTAAGGCTCGTTTGATCTTTCATAAACTATATAAAAAAAACTATTTTCCTACTCAGTGCAATACTCCATTTTTAAAACTTATCAACCCCTATTTAGAAATTTTTTATGGAATAATTTTTGATGAAAGTCTTTAATATATTGCTACTAATTTAGTAATATATACTGTTAAAAACCTAAACAATATAACCATTTCCAGCACCCAAAACCAGCAAGCGTGAGAACAATTTTTCTTGGAATCGGTTGGTCTACCATGTGTACCATACGAACTTTTTAATATGATAATTTTATTATACGCTAAAACTAGCCATACTAGTTCATTTCACCCACATCTACATACGAACTATTTTGCCTAACTTTATTGCAAAGATTTCAAACTTCTATTTTTACAACCCTATTTTACGCAACTTGTTCTCAAAAATATACGATCTTTTTTGAAGGAGTAAACAATTGAATTCTTTATAACACTAACTAGCATGGTACTTTTACTAAAGTATTTTTTGAAAAAGTTAGTTGACTCATAAATAATTCTCTACTGATACTGGCATGTGTTTTTTATTCTGCTGAAGTGGCTCCGCAGGTTACTGTATAAACTTCAGCAGTTTTTGCACTTCTTATAAAGCATAATCCATCATATTCCTATATATTAAATATAGCTGGTGTTCTCAATTTTGTTGATCTATAGTAAAATTGGCTAAAACTTCCAGTAATAAACAACTTTTAACCTAGCAGTACTCACCATAAAAACTTAACAAAAATATGAGTAGTAAAAAGATTGTGTTGAAATCAGCTTGACACATACTACACATTGTATATATTCTATATCTATATCTATATCTATATCTAGAGCTAGGAGGTAATATGGGTACAGGGTCAGTAAAATATATTGCAGAACCTATCAGTAAACAAAGTAAACACACTGATGAGCAAAAACTGAAGTGGGACCCAAGTGCTGGACAAGAGTGTTCAGAAATAGGTAGTCCAAAAACAGAAGCAACTGAATTACCAGTAGATAGTTATTATGAATTCATTAAGGGAGATTTGCTTCGGGCTGGTAGAAGTTTGATAGATGATAAAAAATACTTAGAGGATTTAATAGATGAGTGGCTTATTCATGCACCTAACTTAAAACTGGAAGAGAGTCAAAAAAAGTTAAATCAAAAATTACTCAATAGTATTATAAAAGATTTTAATATGGGAAATTATAACTCATTTTCAAATCTTAAGCAGTTTTTAGAAAGTAACGAGAAAAATAAAGACCTGAAGTACGTTCTTAATCTAAAAAGAGGGCATCTAGGAACAACAGTATTGAATGTGTTTGTCGCACACGATGAAGTCATTCATTCTCTTCTCAAAGCTGGTGCTGATCTAAATATGCAGGATAATAAAGGTAAAACACTTTTGCATGATACTGCTATTTATTCCAGTGAGTATGAAGGTCTAAAGTATCTCTTAGATGCAAAAGCTGATCCAAATATACAAGATAAAAAAGGTAATACACCTTTACACTATTATGCTGCTAATTGTAATGATTATAGCAAAAAGGTTATGGATTTACTCATAAGCAAAGGAGCTGATTTAAACATAAAAAATAACAATGGAAAAACCCCACTGCAAATTGCAATTGATAGCAACAATGTTATAGAGTATTTTTTAACTGACAACCAAAAAAAGTTAAGAGACCAACTACGTAAAATGGTTAAAGCTACAGATTCTGATGAAGGTTGTGATAATCCTTATGGTCCAGGTGTTGAAGATCTGAAAAAGTTTTTAGGTAAACATAAAAATAACCAAGATTTAAAGATAGTTTTAAATGTTAAGGGTGATAGTTCAATTTGGCCGTTTTGTCGATCTCCTGGTGTAAAAGCTTTACTCTTAAAAGCAGGAGCAACTGACTTTGTAGGTAATAAGCAAGATAATTGTGAAAAATGTGATAGTCTCTTATCAGAGATGTATCAAACAAATCAACTTGCTAAGCTAAATAAGTTTTTGAATAAGGTAGTAAAAGCTAGAAGCATGATTGAACTACAGGAAGTTGTAAATGAGATTATAGCTTCTGGAATGAGATTAAATTTTGCTAAAGACAAAGATTATTACTTTGCAGATCACGTACTAGAAAAAATTGCTCAGCTAGGAGGAAGCTATGGAATTGCCAGTGATATAGTATGTGCATTAATATCGAGAGGAGCAAAGTTAAAAAATTCAGATAGTTTAAAAGTCATTGATACAATAGAACGAGAGTTTAAAGATCATAAAGCTAATGTAATCGAGGCTCATGTAGAGTACATTAATTATGCTGAAGAATTTTTTAGAGTTGCAAGGGATGCTACCAGTGGTCAACTGTGTGATGGAAAAATCGATAACAGTGTATCTTACTTAGAATACTCAGAGGATAGTATAATAGATGTTGAAAAAATCACAGATAGAACAAGGAATTTAGGAATACCTCAAGGAGAAAAAGGATATGGAAGGAGTGTAATAAAAATTGACAAAAGTGAGGTGGAAATTATAACCCAAGATGGCATGAGGAGTTACACAGATCTTACAGAAGGCAGCGATATAGTATTAACTTTCTATACCAGTTTGGGAAATATAGACGTTAGACTGTATCCTGACGTACAAGATAAAAGCAAAATTATAGTAAAAGTGAGTAATAAAGAGGAAGTATTGGAAAAATTCAAAGGTCATGAAGAAGAATTAGGCGAGGATTGTGCACTTGGTGATTATGATGTCTACTGTGCTATTAAACGGGGATATTTTGAAAGGTCTGGAAAATTAGTGCATCCTGAAGTAATAAGCGAGTCTAACAAGAACAAAGATTCATGGTTAGAACGTGAAGATTCAAGAAGGATTTATAACTCTGTGGGAGAAATTTTTAGGTAGATTAATTTGTCATAAAAGTTGAAGATTATTACTTAAATATAAACTACTATAATTTATAGATTAAGGAAGTTGTACCAATGTCTTCTAAGAATACTCTTTTATATTGTTTTTAAGCTGACTACAAAATGGGGATATGGAACATACAATTGGCTGAGCTGCCTTTTACACTCCAGGTTTACTATTAAAATATGCAGCTAAAATTGGATACATTTTCTATCACTGTTGCATCCGATATGTTAAAATATTCATCATTTATATTGATATTTTTCGCATAATTGATTCTGTAACATTGACTTACTTTTCTATATCAATCTCAATATCTTTTGGCATGGCTCTTTGTAGCAGCTTCTTTTGCAATAACCTTTTTTAATTTTCTGGCACATACTTTTTTCGATGTTTTCATATTGTTATAGCCTTTCTTATAATAGTCCGAATGCGATAAGATATGTGTTTATGGCTATAGCAGGCCAGTAGCATATTACGGTCTGTTCGGATTATTGTAAAAAGAGCTATATTTTTATAAACGTTACAACGCTGAGCCGTAAAACTTCTCCATTTACTCACTCCATAACATCGGTATTTCTCTCAAATCAGCTAGCTTCAAGTCTCTTGGCTGTCTTCCATTTACTATATCTTCTTTAATCTTCGGAGCTAAATAATTTAATCTTTAAATTTGTTGTATACGTCTTGTACCTATATTAATTTTGGCACTCAGCTCTTTCACACTTCCATATTTTCCCTCTTCTAGTTGACGTTTCCACAGATGGGCTCTTACCACTGCTTTCAGTAGCGCATTATTTGTTTTATAGCCTTTCTTATAATAGTCCGAATGCGATAAGATATGTGTTTATGGCTATAGCAGGCCAGTAGCATATTACGGTCTGTTCGGATTATTGTAAAAAGAGCTATACCTTCTGGTTCTACTACTGTGCATTTCTTTCCTTTTTTCTTCATTGGTATAAATTCCACCTTATCCTCTAAACACACTTCTATTCCATCCTCTTTTACCATTACTTTCTTTATTAACTTTTTCACTATTTCTTTCTGCTTTCCAAAACTCCATTCTTCCCCTTTTTCTCCCCGTTCTTCATATAATTGCTCTGCTTTTTTCATTACTTCTTTTTCTATTTCTCCAGCAACTATAGTTCGATTTACCGATTCACAATTTTTCCCTCCTAGATGATTGTTACATACATAATATCGATACCTTTTATTCTCTTTTTTCGAGTACGTCAGCGTCATGTTTACTTCACAGCTCTTGCACTTTATTATTCCCTTTAGCAATGCTTCCTCATATTTTACTTTTCTATATAGCTGATCCTTTATCAATTCTTGTGCTTTGCCATTTTTCTTCTTCTATTATCGCCTCATGCTTTCCTTCATATTGTTTATCATAATGTCTTATCTTTCCCACATATATTGGGTTTGTTACTATCCTTCTCACTGTTGCTTTTTTAAAAATATCTGATTTTGCTTTTGTTCGATATCCTTCTCTGTTCAACTCTCTTGCCAATTCTGCCATTGATCTCAGCTCCAAATATCTTTCAAATATATACTTCACTGTTTTTGCTTCTTTTTCATTTATTATTAATTCCTTATCTTTTACATTATACCCAAGCGGTAAAGTTCCTCCCATCCACAATCCTTGTTCTTTTGATGTTGCTATTTTATTTTTTACTCTCTCTACTATCATCTCTCTTTCTAGTTGTGCTGCTCCTAATAATACTGTCTGTACGAATTTTCCCATTGGCGTATTATTGTCAAATATCTGCGTTACTGCTATAAAATTTACTCGGTACCTTCTAAAAAATGACGTTACTTCGATGCTGTCTTTTGTTTCTCTTGATAGTCTGTCTAGTGTGTACACTACTACACAATCTACCTCTCCTTTTTTTACATCTTCAAACAATTCCTTTATTGCTGGTCTTTCTAAATTCTTTCCTGAGAAACCTCCATCATCGTACCTTTTGGCCAATGCTACCCAGCCTTCTCGGCTTTTTATATATTTTTCACATGCTACACGTTGCGCATCAAGACTATTAAACTTTTGTTCCAGACCATCTTCATTTGACTTCCTAGTATATATCGCACATCTTACCTCTTTCAGCATTCTTTCTCCTTATCTCTCATTCCAAATAGAAGCGTCCCATTGTAGCTCATTCCCATTATTTTCCCCGCCACTGCTGACAATGATGTATAAAATTCTTCTCTGTAGATTAAACCCTTATCTGTTACCATTACCGCATGCGTCTCTTCACCTCTCTCTAGTATTAATTCTGTCCCTTCTACTGATAATTTATCGCTACTTATTCTTTTTCCCTTCTCTAGTCGATCTGCCAGATATTCTAGTCTTTTTAACCCTTTTCTTGACATTTCTCCATACGCTTTTTCCTGCATTCTATAAGCTAATCTTGGTATCAGATATTTCTTTGAGTATCTAGGCGCCTCTTCCCCAAATACCTTCTTCCACGTTTTTCTCAGCTCACCCAAAGGTTTTCTCTCTAAATTCATTACTTTCTTTTCTATTTCTTTCTCCATATTTTTAGCCCTTCATAAATAGCTTTTCAATTCTGTCTGTTTCTTTCTTTAATACTTCGGCTATTTCTTTGTTATTTTTCGCATAATCCATTGCTGTCATTCCGAACTTATCTGCTTGCTCTATTTCTGCTCCTGCTTCCACTAACTCTTTTACTATTTCCACTTTCCCCACCATACATGCAAGGTGCAATGGAGTGCATTTATTGCCATACTCTTCAGCATTTACATTCCCTCCTGATTTTATCAATTCTCTCACGGTTTCTAGACGTTTCTCTGTTACCGCTAGGTGCAGTGCTGTATATCCTCCTACATCTGCTGCATTCACATTCGCTCCTTTTTCAACTAATAATCTCACTGTTTTTGCGTCTATTGCATAATGCAGAGCTATTCTTCCTTTTTCGTCTCTTTCATAAATATTTTTAAACGAGTTCTCTAATAGTGACTCCTCTTTTTTACCCAGCTTTACCATAACTTACCCCACTTTTTCTTTAAATTTAAATCCCTCTTTTAAGCCTTCCCTCTCACTACATTTTCTACCTCATCTATCATTTCATTCACTTGGCTCATTATTTTGCTTGCTAAATTTTGACATCTTTCCTTTATTAGCGATTTGTCTCTCTTCCTTATTTCTCCTATCTCTATTATTTTTAGCTCCGGCATGTAGCTTCCATTCAACATGTCTGCTATTTCTCCCACTAGCCCCTCTATTCCATAGCACGTCAGTTCCCTACTTTTTGTTACTCCTCCTTTTTCTCTTAAAAATTTACTTGCCTTTTCACTCTCTTTGCTATCACATAGACGATACTTTTCACTTTCCCATATGTAATACATTGGTGTTGCACCATATTTATTCAGTTGATTCACCTCAGCTCCTGCTTTTACTAGCTCTTTTATTATTTCAACTCCTGCTCCTCCTATTTTGCACGCAGAGTGCAGTGGCGTACATCCAGTGACATATTGAGTAGCATTTACTTCTGCTCCTTCTCTTAGCAGCACTTTTACATTTTCTAAGCTTTTCGCAAATACTGCACAGTGTAGTGGTGTATAACCATTTTTATCTCTTGCATTTACCTCTGCTCCTTTTTTTATTAATAATCTCACTGTTTTGTAATCAGAGATTTCTACTGCTTGATGCAAGATCGTCTCTCCTTCTTCATTTCTTTTATTAATGTTTTTAAACCCGTTACTTGATACTTCTTTAAAAAACTTACTCTTGCTAAAACTCATTTCATACCTCACAAAATTAGCTTTTCTAGCGCCAGACAAATTTCTTATATTTACCTGCTGCTATTCAAGTCATGTCCTTTTTAGCATGAGAAAGCAAGTCTTTTTATTTCATACACTTTTACCTATTATTAATATAATATATGAGTATCTAAATATAAGCACTTAACTTATTAGAGATATTATTCGACTATCTTTCCAACTTCTGTGCAAATGTCGATGTTCATGCCACTTCAGTACTCCCGGGTAAAATACTAAAATGTGCTTTTCTAATTCGTGTATTGAGTCTTTTTGCTCTGAATCCAAGTCATTTTTATAGTAAACGTTGTGTTCTGCTAAAACATATTTTCTGACCTTCTGATCTGTATAATTTTCTACTTTGTAACGATGGATAATGCTGAATCTTTCTAAAATTAGCTTGTGTTTTATAGCTCTTTTTACAATAATCCGAACAGACCGTAATATGCTACTGGCCTGCTATAGCCATAAACACATATCTTATCGCATTCGGACTATTATAAGAAAGGCTATAAACTCCAATGTTGCCCTGAAAGTTTATCGCTTCCCAATACAAATTTATTCCCTCTTTCCTCTACACTACTAACTGGAAAGCATGCGTTTATTTCTCCTAAATTCCAACTATCCGATAATACTATCTGCGCTTTTGCAAATTTATAGCTCTTTTTACAATAATCCGAACAGACCGTAATATGCTACTGTCCTGCTATAGCCATAAACACATATCTTATCGCATTCGGACTATTATAAGAAAGGCTATGTACTCCTCAAATGTTATTCCACAGAACGTAAATCCTGATCTCATATCATTTCGAAGTGCTGCTCCTTCTTGCCATCTTTCATATGCTTCTTTCACTTTAGTATGTGAAGTGAGTGCATCAAAAAACTCAGGGCTTACTAAGGCATGAATTCCGGTCAGATATTCACCACTTAAGTTATCTTCAACATGGCGCAATACTTCCAGACACTTACGCTTTACATCAGTTGTTGCTGTTCCCAGTGCAAAATTTACTACCTTTGGCGTAATTTCAAATTCATTGTACAGATTTAATAACTCCGATCCATCAGCATCCAAAATTATTCCTTTCAATGCTCCCATCCGCAAATGTTCTAACGTTATTGCATGTTTGTTTCTCATTAGCTGCAAATGATCCGTTACTACATCTGCCAGCGCTTTAAGTTCACTCTCTGATCCAAATGCCCTTATTCCCTGTACTTCCTCTGGTAACACTACATCATCATGTGGAATATGTGGAATCGTAAACGTTCTTACCTTTCTTTTTCCTCTTTTTCCTACTGTTGCTGGTGCTCCTGGAACTTGTGTTGGCAACAGGCTTAAAACTCCATTATGTTCTTCTATGGTGATATGTCTAAATCTTACTGACCTACTTGGAAACAAGTTTAAATTTTCAACACGTCCATAATTTATCGGCAATATATTCATCGCATTTGTTAGTGCCGTCATACTATAGCCTTTCTTATAATAGTCCGAATGCGATAAGATATGTGTTTATGGCTATAGCAGGCCAGTAGCATATTACGGTCTGTTCGGATTATTGTAAAAAGAGCTATAAATGCTGCATTTGTAAATGGATTTTGCATTTTTTCTTTTCCCCCTTTGTGTTTTTTATTGTTTAATATAGCTTTAGGCCGCTTTACGGATAATGATTCCTCGTGCTTCAAGTTGCTTTATTGCTTCAGCTTTCTGTTCTTCAGTGATATTTGCTGGCCACACAACTGCATGATCTGCTAGTATTGCACCACGAGTAATAATTACTGCTTTGGCATTTTCTGTCGCATTTACATCACTTACTATTGCACCTATTGCTGTTTGTGTGCCATCTGTTCCAGCAGGATTAAGTACTCTAATAAAACCATCTTCCGTCTTTTTGGCAACTACTGCACCAAGCTTAAGATTTTGACCTTTATAGCCTTTCTTATAATAGTCCGAATGCGATAAGATATGTGTTTATGGCTATAGCAGGCCAGTAGCATATTACGGTCTGTTCGGATTATTGTAAAAAGAGCTATAGCTACTGTTATTTGGTCTCTTGAATATAGGTTGGACACTTCATATTTTAAAAGATCGCCTAAATTATTTCCCTCAGTTATACTTGTCATGTCTTTTTCTCTCCTTTTTTTATTTTTTTACCGCCATATTTGTAGTTGTTATACGCGGCGGTTATAATTGTGGCACGTTTTGAACACTTATTTACCGCGGCGATTATATACCACGGTTAAGACCATCAAATGCACCGACTTTTCGCTACCTGTATCATTAAATCTTCTCCTGAATTCTGTGGTATTGCACTCAGTATTTCTGTCTTCTTCGTTCGCTCTGCTAGCAGTTCCATTAAAACTTCCCTGGCTTGCTCAACACTTACGCTTTGCTCAATAAATTCTCCTATCTTTTCTGGCATCTTTGATATATTACATAATCTTATTATCTCTAAAATTTCTCCACGACAGTTCTCGTAGCCTTCCTCAATAGTTGTCATACTAACACTCCTACTTTTATGATTATTGATAAATTCAAAAAATGTTGTAACTCCATCTGCAAGACCTATTTTTACTGCTTTCTCGCCAAAATATAGACCTGCTTCTGTTGATCGAATCTTTTCAATTGAAAGACCTCTGTTCCTTGCTATTAGCTGCAAAAACATTTCATATAGTCGGCCTACTTCTTTTTGTAAGCTTTCTAAACTTTCAGACGTCATTGGCTCATGTGGGTTTAAATCATTCTTTCGACTACCAGCAAAGATTGTGGTGTACTTAATACCTTGCCTTTCATCAAACCTACTTTGATCTATGTGACTTGCTATTACTCCAATACTTCCTACTCCTGAAGTTCTACTCACAAATACCTTTTCAGCGCTAGAGGCTATAGCGTACGCAGCAGAATATGCATCATCATTTGCTATTGCAATAATTCTCTTTTTTGCTCTTGATTCATAAATAAAATCAGCTAGGTCAAAGACACCGTTTACTTCTCCTCCTGGACTGTCTATGTCAAGTAGAATCGTCTCTATGCTTTTATCTTCTAAAGCACTCTCTATCTCTTCATGAATATTTTCATACGAAGTCATATCTAAAGTATGATCAAAAGCTTCTGTTTTTTTTGTCAAAACTCCATAAATACGTATTATTGCTATTCCTTTTGGGTTTATATGAAAATGCTTTAAGTTCTTAAAGATAGGTTGTTTGCTGTTATATAATGATAGTAGTTCAAAGCTTCTTCTCTCTACCATTACTGGTTTATTTATCCACATCACCTTCCTTCCCTTTTATGATTAACATCAGAATCGAAACAAAGTCCAAAAGAATTAGCTCGCTTTTGATCTTCTGCTATTTCTTGGTCAATTTCTTCTACATCGTAACCCATTTCTGATACTACCTCCGATCGACTTTTGAAGCCATTTCTTACTGCCATTTGCTGTGCTTGCTGGTCTTTAAGTGGATCTACCCAATCAAATCCCTGTGGTATCCATTTTACATCTTTAAATATTTGATTATCTGTTGTAGAAAGCTCTCCAGATAAAGTGGCAAGTTCTAGCCATCTACTCCATACTGGTCTGCAAAATTGGAATACTATAATGTTATGTTGCAGCATAGCGCATCGACGACGAAACTCTATTAATCCTGCTCTGATTGATGAGTAATTAACACCTGTTAAATCTCCTGTTAGCTGTTCATATGTTATCCCTGTACCAATCGCTATTGCCCTCAGTTGCTGTCTCATGAATGCTTCATAACTTCCTCCAACATCAGATGGCTCTGAAAATTTTATGTCCTCTCCTGGGTCTAAAAGCTGCATTGTTCCTGGCTCTAAACCTGATAGTGCTACTCCTTGCTCATTACTTTCACCTTCTCCCATGATATTTGCTTCTGGATCGAGTCTCGTAATAAATCCAGCAAACATTGCTGCAGTTTTCTTTCTCACCAGCTCTGCATCATCATATTGATCAAGCTCATAAAGTTTCAGAAGTATACTCGAAAGCCATGGCTCTCCTCGAATCTGACCAGGTCTTAGTGGTCTATAAATATGTAAAACATCATTTGCTGGCACTCTCACTGATTCACCAAACGAACCTTCACCAGGGTGTTCTCTAAATAAGTAATATGCCTCTCTTTGTCCAAGCCTGTTAAACTCAATGCCGTTTCTTATTACATTACCATTGGCTAGTGTTTTATTGCTCTTATTGTCCAAATGCTCTGATTCTAGTACTTGCAGTTGTAATGGCACAGAAAATCCATCTTCCAGCTTTCTCGTTCTTAAACGTACAAAACATTCTCCTCCCTCTATCATACTTCTGCACACTATAGCTTGTAATCCATAAAAATCACTTACTCCGTTACTGTCTGCTTCATCTGTCCATTTTAGCCATAATTCTTGCACCTTCTTTCGAAATTCTCCATCTCTTGCTTTTGATTGTGGTTTTATTCCTGTTCCAATAGAGTTATAGCTCTTTTTACAATAATCCGAACAGACCGTAATATGCTACTGGCCTGCTATAGCCATAAACACATATCTTATCGCATTCGGACTATTATAAGAAAGGCTATAAACTATTCCATTTACTCTCTGGCCAACGATCGATTCCAAGCGCAATAGATGCTGCTCTCGCATAAATTCGGCAATCCAGTACTTCATTTCTTTCTCTTACCTTTTGCCACTCTTGTTTGGCGTATCCTTTTACTACCTTGCTGACTAATTGCTCTGCCGTTAGCTGCTTAAAATATTCAGGTGCATACTCAGGAAAATGACAATATCCTGCTGGCACTTTCTCTTCTTCTTTCAAAATATTAAGTAATTGAAAAAGCTCTGACTTTAATATCGACACTCCTACTGTCCAGAGCTTTATTCCTCTCTTTAGCTTTTGACCACCAACTGTTATATCTACTCTACTTGGGCTGCTAAGTGGTACTAGCGCTTTATTTACACCTTTTACTGCCATTACTCTTCCCGACCCTTGATGACCTCTTACCCAGTTGTATAGCCTTTCTTATAATAGTCCGAATGCGATAAGATATGTGTTTATGGCTATAGCAGGCCAGTAGCATATTACGGTCTGTTCGGATTATTGTAAAAAGAGCTATAAACTTCCTGTGTTGCATATCCTGCATCAACTGCCATCATACTTATCATATATTCAAGCCCATTTTCACCGATAAAATGATGATTGAGGAGCTCTGAAAGCTTTTTCCATACTTATCCACTTCCTGTGTCTCCTTCAAATACTCGGTAGTCTATTGACCAACTTTCACGGCTTTTTCCCCATGCTACAACTTCTACTTCTAACCGATCTTTTTGAACATCAACACCTACAGTAAGTACCGCTTCTCTCTTAGGTACTGTGCCTACGGGAAAAAATTCTCTTCTGTTGAATAATTGCTTCCAGTCTGGTACTTCTCCCTTATCTACCCAGGTTTCTCCAAGCGTTGTGTTGATCCAAACTTTCAGTAATTGTTCACTTTCCTTTGCATGCAGAAAATCCTCTACTGCTTGTTGCCAACTATACCACCCAACTGGGCTATAAAGACTTGAAAGGTGAAATCCTATTACCTTGCTATTGTGTACTTGATTTGTAGCTCTCCATTCTCCACGGTCTAGCATCTCTGTCTTTTGATGATTTTCTATTTTGCCGCTACATTCAGTGCAGACATAATGTGCTGTTCTTGCGTCGTTGTTTTCCCATTTAATTTGTGACCATTTTAGAACTTGATAGTAATTACAATACGGACATGGTACAAAAAAGTACTGCTTATCTGTTGCTTCAAATTCTTTCTCAATTCTGCTTATTCCATGAATCGTTGGTGTTGATACTAAAAAAATCTTTCGCCGTGCAAATGTATTAGTTCGTTCAATACTGAGCAGTACTGGATCTCCTTCTCCTCCTGAATCTCCTGGATAGGCATCTATTTCATCAAGAAAGAGATACTTTACTGGCATAGAGCGAAGTCCTACACTGCTGTTTGCTCCGGTTATTACTACTATTCCACCTGGAAATTCCTTACTTTGTACAGTATTGCCTGAATCTCTTGATCTTGGGTCTTTTACTTTACTTTTTAAACATGGTGTACTTTCAATCAGTGGCGCAAATCTTCCTTTTGACCAACGCTTTCCCATTTCAACTGTTGGCTGTACTACTAGCATTGGTCCTGGTGTTTGATCGATGATATAGCCAATCCAATTGTTGCCAGCTTCTGTTCCTCCAATCTGCGCTCCCTTCATAAATACTACTTTTTCTGCTGGTGAGGACGGAGAAAGTGAATCCATGATTTCTTTTAAATAAGGAGTTCTTTCCGTTCTCCACTTTCCTGGCTCTGATGCTGCAGTTGGTGCTAGAACTCGATACTCATTCGCCCACTCTGATACTTTAAGCTCTGGATCTGGTTTTAAACCTTCAGAAAATGATGTGGCGTATATCATATTGCTAGCTCTTCACCATCATTAGATGATACTTCAACATCACTTAAATTAGGACTTACGCTCTCACTTGTTTTCTCACTTTCGAGTTCAATAAACATTTTCTTTTCAAGCGCTTCTTCTATATACTTCTGAATTAAATTACTCATTACTATTGCAGCTATGAGTGCAACTATTCCCACCATTACTGCAGCTATAATGTTAGGGTAAATTCCCACTATCGCTATTGCACATACTGTTATAGAAACACAGATGATATTGATATATTTCTTTATTTTTTTGTCTGCTATTTTCCTTTCTTCAAAATATTTATTGCTCAATAAATGAAACGTTGGAAAGTTGTCATTTTTTCCAAATAAAACTATATCTTTTTCTTTGCTTAATAACTTTATCAGTTTTACGTTATTTGTTGTTATTGCGTACTGAAAAACATCTGTAGCATCTGCTCTTTTCTTTAGCAGTAATTTTACTATATTAAAATGTCTATTTATTGCTGCAAGATATATCGCTGATTCTCCTTTATTGTTTAAAATATCTACTTCAACTCCCTCTTCTAAAATCTCTTCTAGGAACTCCTCATATCCTTTTTTTGCAGCTAAATGAAGTAAACTGTTTTTATCTTCTCCATATTTACTACTCATTAAAATTTCCACTATATCTTGTTTATTCCTTTCTCTTGCATAACAAAATGGTGCTTTGCCTTTATCATCTCTAATCAAAGGATCTATATCTTCTCGCGTTAGTAAAACCTCTATTGTTTTAAGTCTTTCAGCATAATGTAATGGTGTTTTATTTTCATAGTCTTGTAAATTGACCTTGGAGTTTGGAGCATTTGTTAAACACCTTACAATATCCAAACACAAATCTCGTTCATCATAATTGCTAACGCTTACAGCATTGTGAAGAGGTGATAACTTTGTTGCATTTTCTCCACTACCGGTCCTATTTATAGCTCTTTTTACAATAATCCGAACAGACCGTAATATGCTACTGGCCTGCTATAGCCATAAACACATATCTTATCGCATTCGGACTATTATAAGAAAGGCTATGCATCGAGGTCTACTAGTTTTTTTACTACTCCTATTTTCTTGTTGTTTACTGCATAATGAATTGCTGCGTGATTTCTCGCATCAAGAATGTCCTTATCCGCATTTCCTTCTCTAATTAAAATTTCTACTATTTCTTCATTTCCAGCTCCTGCTGCTAAGTGTAATGCTGTATGTAGTAGAGCATTCTGCTCATTAACATTAACCCCTTTGTCGAGTAAAAACCTTACAGCATTTGCTTCATTCAACATCGCAGCTAAGTGGAGTAAGCTATCTTGCTCTGATCCGTATTTGTTATTAATTAGCGCCTGTAATATTTCTTCTCTTGCACAAGAGAGCGCACTTTTACCATCATCAGTGATCAGTGGATTAATATTTTTCCTGTTCAGTAAGAGTGCAACCATACCAAACTCGTTAATTTCTACTGCATAATGCAGCGGTGTCTTTCCATTTAATCCTCTAACATTTACATCCACTCCTGGTTGATTAATGAGACACTTTATTAATTCTAAACTTAAGTTAGCAGACATTATTTAAAACTTAATATTAGATAATTCTTGTAATGAGTCTGTAATCTCTTCGGTTAGCGCCATATGAATCTTTTCAGTGTCACTCAGTGATGCAAGCAGTGCTGAAACTCTATTTGTAATATTAAGCAAATTATTACGGACAACTCTTGCTACATTAAATGCATCGCGCTTTACTTCCTCTACTGCTACAAGTTCTCCTATCTCAGCCTTAGCTTTCGCCTCAAGTAGTTTACCTCGTTCCATTTCATTTTTTATTCGAGTTTTAAGCAACATTGTGGAAAGGTTACTTGTATTTTCGTTTTCTGGATTTTTCCTCCTCAGTGGCTGACTTGGATCTCTTATTGCTGCTACCGCTTCATTTGCTTGCTCTCTATTGATCAAACCATCCTCCAACTCAACTATTCCTTTTTTTACTAAATAACAGACATATTGCTTTGAAACTCCTAGTTCTTTTGCCCATTCCGTTTGTGTGATCTTTTCCACTTTTTTTGCCCCTTTATTGCTGTTTTTCTTCTTGAATTTGTGCAAAAGTTTTGTCAGTACCAGAAAGAATTGCCTTCCTACCTGTGTATATTTGCCAACGTTTTATGGTTACATCTACAAATTTTGAATCTAGCTCTATTGTTCTGCAAATTCTTCCTGTTCTCTCACATGCAATCAGTGTACTTACAGAGCCACTAAATGGATCAAGTACTATATCTCCTGGTCTACTGCTATTAACTATTGCTCTTTCCATTAATTCTACTGGCTTCATTGTTGGATGTAGTGAGTTATAGCTCTTTTTACAATAATCCGAACAGACCGTAATATGCTACTGGCCTGCTATAGCCATAAACACATATCTTATCGCATTCGGACTATTATAAGAAAGGCTATAATATCAAAGATATATTGGAGTCATAAGGATCTGCAGAAGAGCAATACGAATTCAAATAGTGACTACCACAGCAAAATATAGAAACTGAACATATTTCTTCTTTTATCAGTAATTTGCAATTATTTTATAACCAGTAAAAAATATGCTAAACAAAAAAATCCCAATCACAGTAATAGTAACGATGGTAATACAAACCATAGCAACAATTTGGTGGCTCGCTAAGCTTGATTTACGGGTTCACATGCATGATAAATTTATAGAGCAGAACAACGGATTGACCGTTATGGTATATCGTCTGGAAGAGCGGGTAAAAAATCTTTCTGAGGAACTTGACGAATTCAAAGCCAGCTCAAAGTAGTTATTCTGGTTCATAAGGCTTGGATTGCGATTGACGATTTTTCCAATTTTCCACGTATTGCTCAACTAACAGAGGATCTCCCATTATAATCAGTAGGTTTTCAGTATTCCTTGATTCAGCTGCATATGTAAAATTAAAAGATCCAGTTATTACTTTGCTATCATCAATAATAATTATTTTATTATGAGCAATTGCAGGTTTATAGTCTATGTATATCGGTATTTTTTGCCTAAATAATTCATTGATGACGCTGTATTTTGAGCTGACCTGTGATTCATCTAGGATAACCCTAATATCAATACCACGTTTTTTTGCTCTAATTAAAGATTGTGCAATAGGCTTTGAAGTAAATTGATATGCCTGAACCAACACGGATTTTTTAGCATGATCCATAGAATCAATTATTAGACTGGTACAATTTTCTCTAGGAGTGAAACATACAGTAGTACTTGGACAAGAAACACAACCTGATAAAAGAGAACAAGTTAATAAAATCATTAAATATCTAAACATGACTAAATATATCCTTTCAGTTGACGGTGGAGGCATAAGGGGCATAATACCAGCCATAATATTAGCAGAAATAGAAAAGAGAGCAAGAAAACCTATTTCCCAGATTTTTGATCTTATGGCTGGTACTTCAACTGGTGGAATTATTGTAGCAGGGTTATGCAAAAAAGATCAACAAGGAAATCCTCAATACTCTGCCAATGATTTGGTTGAACTTTACCAAAAGTACGGGTCATATATTTTTAAATCTTCATTTTTTAGGCGATCAATATTATCTTGGTTTAACTGTGCACAATATCCACATAAAAACATCGAATCGATATTAGAAAAATATTTTGGTGATGATACTCTACAAAACACTTTAAATAATGTACTGCTTACCAGTTACGACATTCAGAATAATTGCCCATTTTTCTTCAAAAGCTGGAAAGAGGATAGGAATTTTATTAAATTAAGGGATGTATTAAGAGCAGCAACTGCAGCACCTACTTACTTTGCACCTAAATATTTAAAAATCAACCAAAAGGAAATGGTATAGCCTTTCTTATAATAGTCCGAATGCGATAAGATATGTGTTTATGGCTATAGCAGGCCAGTAGCATATTACGGTCTGTTCGGATTATTGTAAAAAGAGCTATATTAGTGGATGGAGGGGTATTTGCCAATAATCCAGCTGCTTGTGCATATGCAAGTGGCAAGAGGTTATTTCCAAATGATGATATTCTACTGTTATCGATAGGTACTGGAAGAACAGACAGAAGCATAGAGTATGCCAATTCAAAGAGATTTGGAAAAATAGGCTGGATCAAGCCACTACTGAATGTGATGTTTGCTTCAAGTTTAGATGCAGTCAACTACCAACTTGATCAAGTTATAGCTGATAAATATATACGTATACAATTGCAATTGAAGCTAGCGTCGGCTGACATGGATAACATTACATTAAAAAATATCAAATTTCTTCAACAGGAGGCAAATGCAATGATAGAGGAAAATCAGAAAGTGATAGAGAAATTCTGTGATGTTTTATCTTGATACGTCAAATTCTGCAGAGCTAAACAAGGATTTAGACATATTAAATATATAACTATTTTTACTTATATCTTAATATATTATTTAACACAATTCAATTTTCACACTCATCAGCAGTTAGGCCACTTGCTCGCACAATAACATCACTAGCAACACCTGCCTCTGCTAGATTTTTCGCAACTTTGATTTTTTCTATTTTTTTAACTTTTTCCTTACTATTCTTCATATCCCTAGATAAAAATTTCTTCACTAATTCTTGCTCTTCAGTTTTTCTGAGTAAATTGAGTAGTTCACTATCTTCATTTGTTTCAGGTAGCAAAACTTTAATATTCACTGATAATGCTCCTGCCATTTCATATAATTTATCAAATGTTATAGCAGTGTACCCTCTTTCATATTCGTGTATTTCCTTAAGTGTTAAACCAACTTTATCTGCCAAATCTTTTTGAGTATATCTTCTTATCAACCTCCATTCTCTTATTCTTTGCCCTACTCTGTAATATATAGAATCAGTGCAGATTTCTCTCTCTGTATTATCATACTCGTAAATAGATAAGCCGGTTGCTTGGGAAATTATGTCAACTGAACCCCCTTCTTTCAATAGATTTTTTGCTATTTCCAACCTTGCCTCCTCTTGATTGATTTTCTCGCTAATATGAACAAACCTGACTAATGAAGGTACTATTTTGCCTAACTTTTGATCCTCGTATATTTTCGTCAGATAGAGTATTTCTTCGTCTTCATCTTTATACTCTCTTACTACTACTAGTTCAGGTAGCAGATCTATAGCACTAACCGATAGTTCTTTTGCTATCGTATATAATACTTCAATTGGAATAGCGCTATAGCCACTTTCATAGATGTTCACCTCTTGATATGTTAAACCTATTTTATTTGCTAATTCTATTTGAGTATGCCCTTGCGTTAACCTACAATTTTCTATTTTTTGCCCTACTTTGTAGCTTATAGGACTAACATCACTTACAGAAACAAACATGTATACCTCAATTCAAAAAACAATCTTTTTGATCAGCAGATAAACCAACTATTTGCAAAATAATATCAATAGAAATTCCCCCTTTTACTAGATCCTTTGCAACTTTGATTCTTTCCGCTTTCCTCACTTTTTCTTCACAAATCCGTATGCCTTCAAACAAAGATTTTATTAGTGCATGACGTAGTTCTTGGCTTTCAATTTCTTTGTATTCTTTAATCAAATCAGGCAGCTCATTTTCTACTTTACTACCTTCATCTTCTTCTATTAGTAGATCTGTAATATTAATTGATAACACTTCTGCCATTTCATATAATTTATCAAGTGGAACAGCAGTCCTTCCTTGTTCATAGTTGCTTATTTCGTGACGTGTTGTACTCATTTTCTCTCCTAAATCTTTTTGAGTATACTCTCTCACTAGCCTCCATTCTTTTATCTTCTTTCCTATTTTGTAGTAGATAGAACCCGTTTTTTCTTCAACACATTCATCAGCAGACAGACCAATTGTTTTTGAAACAGTATCAACAGAAACTCCTCCTTTAACCAGACCTTTTGCAATTTTTATTCTCTCTGTTTTTTTACTACTTTTCTCACTAACTTGAACAAATTTGGTTAATAAACAAAACATCCTACGTAACTCATGATCGTTAATCTTTTTATATTCTCTTATTAGATTTAGTTCCTCATTTTTAAAGCAGGCTTTCTCATTTGATACAGGAATTAGGTCTATAATATCAACCGATAACACCTTTGCTATAGCATATAACTTTTCAATCGAAATTTTACGTATTCCTTTTTCATATTGTAGTACTATTTGATATGTTACACCGATTTTTCCCGCTAAATCTTTTTGAGTATATCCTCGCTTTAGCCTCCAGCTCCTTACTTTTTGTGCTATTTGGTACCTTATCGAGATATTTGCCATAAATATTATACAAGTTAATACTACCAAATAAAGATATACAAAATGTTTGCATTTTAGTTGAATATTTCTTCACAATTGTGTACAATTATTAATGCTTTTTACTTACTCTTGCTATGGCTCTTTCGAAGTTTCTCGATCCAAAATTAGATTTAACATTTAGGAAAATCTTCGGTACTGAAAAAAATAAGAATATCCTTATCCATTTTTTGAATGATATCTTAGGCTTTACTGGAGTCAATGCTATTCAGGATGTTGAGTTCCTCAGCACCATTATGAATCCTGAGATTGCTTCTGATAAACAAAGCATCGTTGATGTCCTCTGTAAGGATTCTCTCGGAAATAGGTATATTGCGGAAATGCAGCTCGCTCGTGATAAAGGCTTTGAGAAACGTGCCCAACTTTATGCTGCTAAAGCCTACTCAAGACAGTCTGGCAATTACATTGATTTTAAGACAGTGTTCTTTATTGCTATTTCCAATAGTACTCTTTTTCCTTCAGATGTTTTTTATATTTCCACTCATAATATACGAGATATAAAGACTAACGGACACTATTTAAAAGATTTTCAATTTGTCTTTATTGAACTACCTAAATTTACAAAAAGTAAAGTAGAGCAGTTGGAAACTACAGTTGAGAGATGGTCCTTTTTCTTTAAGTATGCAGAAGAAACAACAGATGAAGATTTAAGAAAAATAGCAGAAAAGTCACCAATAATAAAGCTAGCATATGATGAATTAGATAAGTTCCATTGGAATGAGAAGGACCTATTAGCTTATGAAGAAAGGGTAATGGATTTACAGAAAGAAGCTGCTATCTTGGAACAAAAACTCGATGATGCTAAACATGAAGGTAGACAAGAAGGCATCCAAATCGGCCATGAAAAAGGTAAAATTGAAGTTGCCAAAAACTTGCTTAAAGCAGGTGTATCTATTGACTTAATAGCTGAGTCTACTGGCCTCTCTCATTCTGAAATCTCACAACTCAAAGAAAAAACATAATATCCCTACTTATTCACTTCAACATTTATGAAAACCTTCTCTAAGTTAGACATATCCCCTCATTAAGAATCTAGTCAACTGTCTAAAACAGCTATGAAGATTGTACATAGAATTATATAAATTACTATCATAACATTACCCAAATTTCTATATCAAAGCCACCCTCACTTTAAATTTTCCACTACTTGGCATATTATAGCTCCACCCCTTATATTATAACTCACCTATTGAGATTACCTCTAAGCTTGGTTACTCCTATCTCAGAAAGACAAGTTGATACTTTCTCCTTTGAATGGCTGTGAACTGAAGCATTATAGCCTTTCTTATAATAGTCCGAATGCGATAAGATATGTGTTTATGGCTATAGCAGGCCAGTAGCATATTACGGTCTGTTCGGATTATTGTAAAAAGAGCTATACTTAAATAACTTTGAGGCTCTAAACTCATCTGCTGTTTTTTTGCATCATCAACTTCTAATCTACCATCTCTGTTGTGTAATATCTGCTCTATTGATTGATTTAATACAATATTTAGCCTGCTATTAAATTGAATCATAAACTTGTCAAACTTCTTCGGACTTAACTTGCCAGGACATCCCGCCTCTCTACCAGGACACGCCTTCTCTACATATGAATTTATAGCTCTTTTTACAATAATCCGAACAGACCGTAATATGCTACTGGCCTGCTATAGCCATAAACACATATCTTATCGCATTCGGACTATTATAAGAAAGGCTATACTTTGATATGTCGTTTAGTAGCATGATCCCTATGTCTAATAAGATATAACTTGTTACTTGCCATATATAGCTAACTCAAATAAGGTTTACCGGATTTTTAAAAAATAAAATCAACAGCATCATGAATATTCGGCCAAAAGATCTGTAGTACTTTTCTTACAGCGTGTTTAATAGCAAACCAGAAATGCTCAATAGGGCTTAAGTCAGGCGAATATGGCGGTAAAAATATTACCTTACATCAAGCTTCTTCGATTAATTTCCTCGTTTTTACAGATTTATGGAAAGGTGCATTATCGAGGATTACTGTTCGTCCAGGTTTCAATACTGGAACTAGAATATTTTAACGTATGCTTCAAAAAATTCACCATTGCAATAACCCTCAAATACGCATGGTTTTTCCTTCATTTAAGGCTCCAATTATGCTGATTCTTTTATTCTTAAACGCAGGCTTCTCAGCAAATAATCTCTTGCCTTTTGGCGCCCAGCCATATGCATAAAATTCGTTATTATCAATGCCAGATTCGTCTATGAACACTAGGTTTTTCTCTTCTATCATCGCTATTTTTTCTATAAATTCTTTACGCTTTTCTTCATTCCTCTCTTGATAAAGAAAAGTTTTTTTATATGTATAGCCAACTTTTTTTAGATAATTGTACGCTGTATTTTTGCACATCTTACCAAATTTCTCGATTATTTTATCAACTGTGAAATCCTGATTATCCTCTATAAACTTGCTAAAACTATTTATATCTTTAATCTTCCTCCTATGACCTGTTATGGTTTTGACATTCTTAACTTTCCCACTTTTTTTATTTAATTTACCATCTTTACCATAATATTTGATCTAGGTAACCCTTATTTGAGTCAGCTATAATATCCCATTTGGCAGTTTCTACATTTTTCTATTTAATTGTGGTTGAACTACCACTTTTCCCTCCTTCTTTATATCTTTTCCCTATCTTATTCTCTCTAACAAAATTTTGTTTACAAAACCTAGTATAATTGCAGCTTTAAATAAGGCGAAAATTATGGCGACTATGACTTTCAAAGGCTACTGCGATACAGACATTTTTATAGCTCTTTTTACAATAATCCGAACAGACCGTAATATGCTACTGGCCTGCTATAGCCATAAACACATATCTTATCGCATTCGGACTATTATAAGAAAGGCTATAATAGCTGATTTAAGCAATTTTAGGTGCCAATACTACAGTCTGAGCAAGCAGTGATTTCGGATAATGCAACCTTTCATAAACCCAAGAAAATATAAGATGGCGATTCTGCTTTTTTATGAGCTGTTCGGACTATTAGGAAAAAGCTGTAATAGCATATATGAAAGATTTCATAGAATTATACAAGATGAGCGTTACAACATTAGTTCTTTGAAAGATCTACAGGTTGATGTTGATCTTTGGTTGCGTTCTTATAATCAAACAAGACCTCACTCAGCGAATACTGCTACACCTATACAAACATTTTTTGACAGTAAACATATTTGCTTTTCAGAAAAACATTGGTAGGATTAGACAAGAGTCTTATATTAATTTTTACTACATCAATTCTTCTGTGTCAGATAAAATCTTGTCTTTTAAAGAAGATATTACATATTATTTCTGAAATCCAGTCGAGTTACTAACAACCGATACCTCATCAAGATAATTATTGGGTAACGATTTAAACTTCTTTGCAACATTCATAATTCTTGAACCTACCGCATTTGGATCTACATTTTTAATCTCTGCAATAAGTGCTTCTTCAACATCCATAGTTTTGTTCTCAGACACTTGCTTAGAAAATTCGGCAACCTGACTACTAAATTTTCCAGTACTCTTTACTCTTTTTATTCTATCATCAGCATTTAATAACTTCCTTTTTTTCCCTGTAAATTCTTCTTTATCCAATGAATCCTTGTGAGCAATTTCTACACTTCCTCTTTCCCTTGCTTTCTTATTTAACGAATACCCAGATGATGAGACCTCTCCACCCCCCTGTTTTTTTCTTGGATACGCATGCACACCACTAGACTCCTCTAGTATACCAATTGATGTTTTGAAATCCACTTCATTTAATCTTTCCATAACCAACAAAGCTTTCTCCTTGCAGGATCTTCCTTCAGCATGCTCACCTAAAATGTTATAAACTTTTTCAAGCATTAATAGCACTCCGTGTACAGTAGAAGCCTGATATTCGTCAGAATAATCAACTAAACTAATAACTTCCGAGCTCTGACTAACGTAGCTAAATACTTGCTTATATTCTTTTAAATATAAGCAAGCATCAATAAAGCCTTCTAGCGCTTCAGCTACTATTGTACGATATTTTGCATTATTGATACTAACTGAACCTTTTAAAGTCTTTAATACCATATCAAGATTATAATATTGCATATTATAATTCTCTAAATTTCTATAACCAATACCGAGTCTTAATCTTATTTTTAACATTGTATCAAGATCGCTAGTAGAAAGTTGTTCATAATGACTCAAGGCTTCCTCAAGACAATCGACTTCTTCATAATAATTGTCAATATCCCTATGAGCACTAGCAATTCTGCACAAAAGGTCAATCAATTTGTGATAGGCAAAATCACCACTCGGATTAAAAGAAAGATAAGTAGTAAAGGCATTTTCAAGCGCAATCATCTCATAATAAATATTATTTTGTTCTTTATAATGTTGAGCTATTTCTAATAGTAAATCAGTTGCTTGGTATTGACTCAAAAAAGAATTTTGCTCAAAAACAAAGCTAACAACTTTACCAGAAAACTCTCCTTCTGCTATAGAATACTCCAGTTCATTCTCAAGATCACAACATTCCATGACATATCCAAGTGTTGAAAGAGAAGAATCGCGCTTGTCTAAAAAAATGGACATAGCTCTTTTAATTAGAACCTTCTTTATATCTAGGTTACTCCCAACCCTAGCAACAGCTAACAGAACCTTGGCTAATGACAATTCATCCTTATGATAATAACATTCGTAAACTGTAGACAGTAAATCCTCGTTTAAAATGAAACTAGTTTCTTCCACATAAGAGCCCAAAGTACGACAAGCATCAACCAGTTTTACAAAAGCTCCAGATACTTCATGATCATAAGGAGAACCCTGATTTCTATAAAGCTCTCTAAAAATCTCTATGCTCTTCTTAAGACTATTGATTTCTGCAACATTTTCTCCCAAATTTCGCTGAGCATCAGCAAGATTTAATAGTGCATAAGCTGTTTCAGAAGCACAACCAGGATAATTTTTTAAAATTTCTATACCTTTTTCAAGATATAAGATCTTTCCAATATTGTCTTGTAAAAATCCAGTAGCATTACCAAGTTTTATAAATACTTTAGCCACCTTCACCTGAGTTGCATCAAGTCGGGATTCAATCCCCAAGAGCTTTGTAAGCACTGATACTTCATTTTCTGCTATTTCCAGGTCGGAATATGCTTCAGCCAATAACCATAATAAAGGCTGTACATAACATCTTTCTACATCTGATGCACTTTCAGGATCCTTTGCTGCCCAACTCTCTACATGAAACAAAAACTCCTCTAAGTGTGGTGACAACTGTTCCTTCCTATCATAGTCTTCCACACCTTCAATACCAACAGGGAAAAGACTTTTTAGTAATTCATAAGTCTTTTTGATAACCTCTTTCGTTCTTTTCTGATCACCTAATTGTAATCGGATTACTTCTTGAACCAATCTTTGAACATTTAGTGTGCTTTGTTCTTGTTTACCGTTCACCATAGAATATCTTGTAAGCAAACGAATAGCTAACTCCAACTTATTCTCATCACCTCCCGCTAAATTTAAAAACATTCTCCTATCGATATTCCGAGGTTCAAGATAAGACACAATTTCCAAAATCTCTAAAGCCAGACATCCATGTTCTCTATTACTTAATATCATATCAAGTGTAACCTTCCACGTTGTAAAAGTTGTACTAGCATAGGTATTATCAACACCCATAAACACATCAGAATCAAGCAGTTCCTTTTTCTTTTTGTTATATTGATTCAAATAATTACTAAGACCAAACCTACCTGACCTTTGATCTAGAATATGTGACACTGCTTGTTGTAGAGCTAAGGGAAAAGATTCCACTACACTTACCAATTTTTCTATTTCTTCGTCTTGAGAATCATCCTTTATCTCCAGTTCTTTTTTTACAAATTGCAACGCATCATCTGGTAACAACCCTTTTAGTTCTATACATCCTATTCCTTCCAATTCTCGATCACGAGAAGTAATTAAAATATAAGGCTTGTTATCACTAGATTTTAGAGAGTACAATGGTAAAAACTCCTTTAGACACTTAACATTCCAAGCATTATCAAAAATAAAGAGACTTTTCCTATCTGCAAAAAACCTATATACTTCTTTCACAATATCTCCTGCAGTCTTTTTCTTTCCATCTCTGCAATCAAGATTAATCCCCAACCTATTATCTCTAGCTAATCCAAGAAAAGACTGTACAAGCTCTGCCTTGCCCCCAGCATTTATCCATATTACATTTTCGTCGTAATCCCTGAAATATTTTTGCGCATACTTCCTAGCTAACTCAGTTTTGCCTATGCCACCCAACCCAGTAATAGACACCATTTGTGATATCACTGACGTTTTTTCTGAATTTTGTATCCTACTATGTAAATCACTTAATTCTTTTTCTCTTCCAGTAAATAATGCCACTGGACCTTTTACTTCAAACCAAATCGGCTTTGAATTTTCTTTCTTCACTGCCTTTAAAATGGCTTTCTCATATTCAGCATATTCTAAAGCTGATTGAGTTCCACCAGTTCCACTTGAGTTATCTGAAGAAACTCTGGTGTCACCTCGACGAAGTGACAAACAACGTAGCATTGCTATTGGACTATTATCACTACTAGAACCTTCTGATTGTCTACTTTCCCCACCTCCTGGACCTTGTCCACCTCCTGGACCTTGTCCACCTCCTGGACCTTGTCCACCTCCTGGACCTTGTCCACCTCCTGGACCTTGTCCACCTCCTGGACCTTGTCCACCTCCTGGACCTTGTCCACCTCCTGGACCTTGTCCACCTCCTGGACCTTGTCCACCTCCTGGACCTTGTCCACCTCCTGGACCTTGTCCACCTCCTGGACCTTGATTTATAATCAAATCCTTTATACTATTTATTTCACTTTTAAGAGAAGCAATATCACCTTTCTGAGCTATTCCTTTGATTTTGATTTGTTCTAGCATTTCCTGAGCTTTCTCTTTTAAATTTATTCCTCCTAAAGTATATTGATACTCATCTTCTTGGACAGTTGAATTGCGATTCACGTGGACTGTTTTTTGCTTTTTCATTATAGCGCCAACCCCTTCTTCCTCAAAGGCTAAAGGATGTCTGTAGCCGTATCGATCGCCAGAAGTTCCGCAAAATTGTAAATACACAGAGTTTGATTCTTCCTTTATAATTATACCCGTTTGATTGTATACTTTATTAGAAGACACATATTGTCCATTGTGCTTAAAGCTAATTGAAGACTCATCTAATCCTTCAATGTCACCTAAAAGAACACCTTCTATTATCGAATCAACCGATAAATCCTCCAATTTTTCACAAGCATAGTATACTGCTCTAAAGGCAGCACATAATGATAGCTTTGACAGGACTGGAGTATTAAGTCGACTACCTGTCAATTCTATAAATTGCTTTTCAAAACTTTGGAAAATTTTAATTCCAGCTTCCAATAAGATTAGATCGGAAACAACCTTAGCTTTGGATTCAAAAATTTCAACAATTTTCCCAGCTTTTCTTTTTCTCCTAGACAGACTACT
Source organism: Wolbachia endosymbiont (group A) of Scambus nigricans (assembly GCF_947251485.1). Taxonomy (NCBI): domain Bacteria; kingdom Pseudomonadati; phylum Pseudomonadota; class Alphaproteobacteria; order Rickettsiales; family Anaplasmataceae; genus Wolbachia; species Wolbachia endosymbiont (group A) of Scambus nigricans. The sequence continues at coordinate 486,300 of NZ_OX366356.1, read as the reverse complement.
AATAACCGCATTAGTAAAGTTTCTGGCAAATAATGTCGCTGAAGGTGCAGCTCCTAAAAAGGAACCGGTAACTGCACAACCTGCCATCGCCCCAGCGAATGAAACCGGAAATTCTTTTGCGACTTTTTTAGCAAATCCCCCTTTTGACATGCAGTGAGATTTAGCTGATTCGAATAAGATGTAAGCATTACTCATAAAAGATTTTGCAAAAAAAAATAATTTTCTCTCTACCTCCATGGGTGGTTGACGAACAAAAACTACTTCAGCACTTTCCCTTGAAGTGCCTGGTTGATCGCTTCTTCTCAAACCAATCATAATTCCTCCATATAAATCTAAGTATCTTAATTGTACAAGTCAAAATTAGAAATGCAAATATCTTATTTCTGAATCAGTTTTATAGCTCTTTTTACAATAATCCGAACAGACCGTAATATGCTACTGGCCTGCTATAGCCATAAACACATATCTTATCGCATTCGGACTATTATAAGAAAGGCTATATCTGGAAGCTTAGTACATAAGGTCAGTAGCTTAATGGATAGTGTGATAGAGTTAATAAGATTGCTTATAGATTGTTTTTTCGGTTACAGCATAGCATTAGTCTTAGCTATTTATACCTTATCATTAGTAAACATAAAATTTGCAATCGCTACATTCACTTGGGTAAGCATTTTTATTTTAGTATCGATTTTCAGCTTTCGTGTACTTACTGAACTAGCTGATAATTACTCCAAACAAAATTCACAAGTAATAGCTAGTATAGCAGATAGTATTTTAAATGTTATATCAGTAAGGCTATTTACTCAGCAAGCACATGAGAGACACAAATTTTTTCAAATATGCAAGAAAAGAACTATTGCAGAGAGAAAATTACAATGGGCATACTTTTGTCTTTGGTTTATATATGGCTATTCATTTGATATACTCCAAGCAGTAAACTTGTACTTTTTAATTTATGACTATCAATTGAACAAGATCGCAATAGGAGATATAGCTCTTGTACTTGGAATTAATATATCGATTATAGAGTTTCTTAACCATCTAACTAGGAATCTTACCCAATTTTCTACTCATTTCGGCAAAGTTTCAGATGCATTGCCAATCTTAACTACCGTACCAGAAATTCAAGATAAGAAAAATGCTAAAGAATTAAATTTATTAAGTGGAAAAATAACGTTTAATAATGTTTCTTTTTCTTATGAAGGTCAGGAGTCATTATTTCAAGATTTCTCAGTTACCATTAATCCTTGCGAAAAAGTAGGTCTAGTTGGTTGTTCTAGAGGTGGTATAGCTCTTTTTACAATAATCCGAACAGACCGTAATATGCTACTGGCCTGCTATAGCCATAAACACATATCTTATCGCATTCGGACTATTATAAGAAAGGCTATAAATCTACTTTTATAAACTTAATCCTAAGGCTATTTGATGTTAAAAAAGGTAATATACAGATTGATAATCAAATAGTATCAGAAGTTACACAGAGTTCTTTGAGGCAACAAATATCTGTAATACCTCAAGACCCATTGTTATTTCATGATACTATTTTAGCAAACATCATATATGGTAGACTTCAATCTACTATCGAAGAAATAATGAGAGCTGCAAAGCTGGCTGGTATTCACGATTTCATTATGACTCTACCAGATCAATATGGAACTACAGTCGGAGAAAAAGGCATCAAGCTATCTGGAGGAGAAAGACAAAGAATAATAATAGCCAGGGCATTTTTAAAAAACGCTCCAATATTATTTCTCGATGAACCAACTAGTCAGTTAGACTCTATAACAGAAAAAACAATTCAAATGAGTTTATTCAAATTGATGAAAAATAAAACTACGATTACTATAGCACACCGTATTTCTACACTTTTACACATGGACCGAATTCTAGTATTTAACAAAGGAAAAATTGTCCAAGATGGTAAACACGCTGAATTATAGCTCTTTTTACAATAATCCGAACAGACCGTAATATGCTACTGGCCTGCTATAGCCATAAACACATATCTTATCGCATTCGGACTATTATAAGAAAGGCTATAGTTTCTAAGCAAGGTCTTTACAAGGAACTTTGGAATGCTCAAATTGGTTGTTTGAATGGCAAAAAATAAGATGGAAAATTATTGATCTGAGAAGTGACACTACAACTCTGCAGAGCTCCAACGTTATACATGCAATAAGTAATGGAACTGTTGGAGATTTTGCTTATGGTGAAGACAAAAGCTGTAATGACTTATCAGAATATTGCAAACAATTATTCAAAGTAGAAGAAGCATTATTTGCAACCAGCGGTATGCTTGCAAATAGATTAGCCATTGCCAGTCAAACAAGTCCTGGTGATGAACTAATAACTCATTATAATTATCACGTTAATTTTTTCGATAGCGCAGGCAATGCAAAAGTAAATAATATCGTATTTAATTGTATTAGAAATAATAGCGGAATCTTAGATGTTGCTGAAGTAGAATATGCTATTAATTCTAAGCCAAGGTACAAAATTTTGCTCAGGTGAGTCTTGTTTCTATAGAAAATAGTATAAACGGGTTTAATGGTAAAATTTATCCTTTTGAAAAACAAGTCGAGTTATATCACTTTTTAAAAGCTCACAATGTAAATCTTCATTTAGACGGTGCAAGAATATTTAATGCTCATGTCGAAACAAATATTGCTTTAGCAGATTATGCTAAATATGTGGATACAATGAGCTTTTCTTTTACCAAAGGACTTGGAGCTCCTTTTGGTTCAATGCTTATGGGTAAAAGAGAGATAATTGAAAGGGCTAAAAAGCTACAGGTTTGGCTAGGTAGTGGTTATCATCAGATAGGGTATTGTGCTAATGCAGCAAAGTATGTACTACAGAACAATATTTCTAGGCTTAAAGAAGACAATAAACTCGCCAAACTGTTTGCAGACAAGATTAAGGAAATTCCACACATAAAACTGGTACTACCTTATCCAGAAACTAATATAGTAAGCTTTAGTATAAAAGCACTAAATGTAACTAATGAGGTTTTCTTGAGTAAGTGCCAAGCTTATGGTTTATTGCTTTTTCCTTGGCTCGAGTCTCATATAAGAGCAGTTACCCATCTTGGCACAAAGGAACCAGACATCATGAAAGCTGCTGAAATTATAAAGGAGGTTGTGTTAAATTTAATATGAGAGTAAAAATAGATTTCTTTAGCAATTCAAACACTGACCCTTCAGCTAAAATGAGGGAAGCGATGGCTAAAGCAAAAGTTGGAAACGAAGCTGCATGTGAAGATCCAACTGTGAACGAATTAGTGGCAACCGCATGTAAAATATTAGGTAAACCTGCAGGAATCTTTTTGATTTCAGGAACGATGTCCAATGTAATTGCTTATAAAGTACACATTCAAAGACCTGGTGATTACTTGCTGCTTGATGAAACTTCACATCCACTCATAGTACAATCTGGCTTGATCGCAGCCCAGGCACATGCTACTCCTTTGCCCATCAAAGGTACAAGAGGAATATTTACTGGAGAACAAATTGTTGAGTTTATTACTCGTCCTAGTTTAAGAAATATTCCGAGAGTTGGGCTTGTTTCTATCGAACAAACGACAAATTTTGGTGGTGGAGCTGTGTGGCCTTTAGAATATATTCAAGAGATCTCAAGTCTCTGCAAAGAGAATGACGTATTCACTCATTTAGATGGAGCAAGACTGTTCAACGCTTGTGCTCATACTAAAATATCTCCAAAGGAGTATGCAAGTTATTTTGATTCGGTATTCATTGATTTTAGTAAAGGATTAGGTGCTCCAATGGGCGCAATATTGCTTGGAAGTGAAGATTTTATTGAAAAAGCTTGGTACTATAAGTTTCAAATTGGCGGAGGTATGCACCAAGCTGGCATTATTTCAGCTGCATGTTTATATGCTCTACATAATAATGTAAATTCTTTAGAAGAAGATCATAAAAAAATGCAGCACCTTATAGAAGGCCTAGACTCCATAGATCAAGTTATAATTGATATCGACCTGTATAAAACTAATATAGCGTATTTTTCATTACGTACTAATTGTATATCTACTCAAGAATTAATAAACGTACTAATGACAAATTATGGAATTAGAATGGCTAACATCAAAGGTAAAATCAGAGCTATAACACATAGAGATATAAGCTATGAAGATATTAATACTACTGTATCTGCTATAAGAAAGATACTAAGTAATTTTCTGCACTAATTGTTTGCAAACTTCTTGTCAAACAATATTATACCAATATAGTATTATGCTAGCATCTGCATAGAGCTATTTGGAAATAGGTGTGAACTTTGTCTTCTTTCAATATTTATAGCCTTTCTTATAATAGTCCGAATGCGATAAGATATGTGTTTATGGCTATAGCAGGCCAGTAGCATATTACGGTCTGTTCGGATTATTGTAAAAAGAGCTATACTATTCTTCTGTGGATATATGCTGCTTTATTTATCAAGACAAAGTATACCAATTGCTCTACCACTGTTAATAGATACTGACCATGTAAAATTAAGCTATTTTTTTGCCTGCTTTTCTTTTTTTTATGGAGTATCAAAATTTGTTAATGGAATAATCATGGACTCCAAAAATAATCCATTATTTATGTTTGGGCTATGCAATATTGCAACTTGATTATTAACCATTGGTATAACTTTATCATATAATAATCTAACTTTATTACTGTTAACATTAATATTATTAGCTTGGACACAAGGGTTAGGTTGGCCAGCTATTACCAAGTTTATGGTTACAAACTCTAGCATCTCTTCAATTGCATCATCATGGGGAGTTATGAGCGCATCTCAGCAACTTGGTTCTTGTATTACTTTAATTGTATTACCAAGTATAATTAAAATATATAATGCAAAAAGTGCATTTTTGTACTCTGGTTTCTTATGCTTACTTTTTGGAATTTATATAATATTAAAGGCATATTACAAAGAAAGTGCCAACTTTACTACCTATTATAAGGTGCAGAAATCTCAAATAGGTATCAAGGTAACAAGTTCCATATGGTTTCTATGTTGTGCTACTTTTTGTGCTTATATTATAAAAATGGGAATCTTCTTTTGGTTTCCTATAATTTTAAAGAATAAATTACAAATTTCTCTTGTACAATCCTCACTAATAACAGGCGTATATGATTTAGGTGGAATCCTTGGAACTTTAATAACAGGAAGAATTAGTGATATGTATAGCCTTTCTTATAATAGTCCGAATGCGATAAGATATGTGTTTATGGCTATAGCAGGCCAGTAGCATATTACGGTCTGTTCGGATTATTGTAAAAAGAGCTATATATGTTGGGTATAGCACTCACTTTTATTGCAATGAACTTTGGTCAAAACATAATTCTTATGAACCTTTGTGCAATCTTATCAGGATTCTTTATATTTGGAGTGCAAGTACTGACAGGTGTTATAGCTGTAGAAATTGCTCCACAAAATAATGTATGTGCAATTGTAAGCTTAACAGGATTATTTGGGTATATTGCAAGTTCAATATTTTCATGCGTGCTCTTAGGAGTACTTGTTAAGCACTGTGGTAACAGTATTATGTTTTCATTTTTTTCCATTTGCTCTGTTGTTGCACTCGTTTGCTTTTCCATACTATCAAGCAAAGATCTAAAAAAACTAAGTAAAGCGGTGTAAAAAAAATTTCTCAACAGTTAAACTTTGTAGATAGATTTTTTACCCAAGGAATAAACATGGTAACCATATCTTAGTAACAGCTCGCTATCTAATAAATTACGGAAATCAAAAACATTAGGTGCAGCCATAATACTCTTTAAACTTGCAAAATCTTGATTTTTAAATTCTTTCCACTCCGTTAACAATAACAAGGCTTCCGCGTCCCTTGCAGCCCCTATAACATTGTCCGCGTATTCTATATCCTTTAGAACTTGCCTAGCATTATCCATCCCCATTGGGTCATATGCAGTAATTTTAGCCTTGTTATTCACTAACAATTGTGCAATATCTATAGCTGGGCTATTTCTTACATCATCAGTACCAGACTTAAAAGTTAGCCCCCATATTGCTATTTTTTATTTTGGACTCCATTTAATACATATTCTACCTTTTTAGCAATGTTTGTTATATGATCATAGTTAGATTCCTTAACTGAATTTAAAATTTGTAGCTTGACATTGTGATCTTCAGCAAGCCTTATTAAAGCTGACAAATCTTTAGGAAAACATGATCCTCCAAATCCTGGACCAGCTTTGAGAAATTCCTTACCTATTCTATGGTCCATTCCCATACTGTTAGCTAAAAGGTCAATGTCTGCTCCTAATAGCTCACATAAACCTGCCATCTCATTGATAAAAGCAACCTTTGTTGCTAGAAAAGCATTAGAAGCATATTTAATCATTTCAGCAGTAACTGTATCAGTGACTATTAACGGAATATTCTTATCTATAAATGATCTATATATAACTTCTAGTTTTGCTCTAGCTAGCTTAGTTTTCACTCCTATTACTATCCTATCTGGGTATAAAAAATCTGATACTGCAGAGCCTTGCTTGAGAAACTCTGGATTAACCCCCAAATCAAAGTTATAGCCCTTATTAGATAAATAATTATATATATTTTCTGCAGTACCAGGAGGAACAGTTGACTTTATCACTATTAAGCAATCTTGATTAACTCTCTCAGAAACTTCACTTACTGCATTATATACATTCTGTAAATTTGCATTTCCTAGGGAGTCTGATGGAGTATCTACAGTTATAAATACTACTTCTGTATTGGGATTTATTTGAAAATACGAATCGAAAAATCTTATCCTTTGTGACTTTATATTATTCTCTAAATAATCTGCTAATCCAGGTTCATATAGAGGAATTTTCCCTGATTTCAAAAGTTCAATCTTCTCAGTATTTATGTCAATGCAATCAACTTTATGGCCCTGCTCAGATAACATTGTACCAGATACTAATCCTACATACCCTACTCCTATAATAGTTATGTGCATTTTATTATCACCTTAAAAATATAGCTTAGCATCTAAAATAAATACCATTAACAATTATAAACTTTTGTTGTTACATTATTTTTCTTAATTGCCTTACCTTCCGAATAAGCTATAAATAAGGTTGATGGTATTAATATCAAAGTACCATATAAAGCACTTTTATCAGGTAATTCATTAAATATAACGTATGTTACTATTGCAGAAATTATTAGCTCTATGTATCTATACGGTGCAAGTGCAGTAGCATCAGTAAGAGCAAAAGCTTTTAACATGAAGAACAGAATTAGGTTTGAACTTATTCCTAAAATCAGCAGTAATACTAACTCCAACAAGAAAGGCATATGCCAATAAAATAACAAAGGTGGAATAGAAAAAATAGTTGTCGTTAGAGCTGAATAAAATAACATACTTATTACTGACTCTTTTATTACAAGTTTCTTATTAAGTATATCCAATATAGCAAAGATCAATGCAGATACAATAAAAATAAGAATTTTAGGATTAAAATCCTCACTATAAGCTTTAGTAGTAATAGCAATACCAATAAAACCAATGACAGCTACTACCCATCTTTGCCAAATTATATTTTCTTCCAGAAAAGGAATTGCAAGAAGTATAACAAATAATGGTATAGAAAAACTTATAATCGTTGCAGTTATAGCTCTTTTTACAATAATCCGAACAGACCGTAATATGCTACTGGCCTGCTATAGCCATAAACACATATCTTATCGCATTCGGACTATTATAAGAAAGGCTATACTATGGGGAAAACAGTCAACCCGTAAATCCATAAGGTCATTCCACAAAACAACACCCCACCCCTGGTTATTTGAGTAGATATTTGACTTGTTTTAAAAGTTTCTATTCCATAGTAAAACATAAAAGGTACAAGGGTAATAGTGGTAAACAGAAAGCGGAAAAAAATTATTTCAAAACTCTGAAGATGTAAACTTAGATATTTTGATATAGTATCATTAGCTACACTACTAAGTAAGCTAAGTATAAACCAGATAACCCCAAACAAATAAGCTCTCAATCTGTAATCCATAAAGCTTCTGATTTAATAGATACGATGTACTCATATAATTTTACTACAAAACTAATAATATAAAAGTTTTCTGATGTACGTCCCCAGAATGTGATCGTAAGGGTCCATTATAAATAATTCGGGAAATTTCGTCTCTGTAGACATATTAAGAGCTATGTAACGAACGTTTGTATTTGTGAGTAATAGTAAGGCTCAAGGTAAGGAAAATGCTAGTGAGGTAAAGTAGAATAACGTTGATTTGATAATTTAAGCTCATTCCCTCTTGCTACATCTCTCTTTAAATATCTCCTCTTTTGCAGCAGGTCTATAGAATTATACAGAGTATTTTATCTTCCAATACAGGCAATCTTGACGTTCTTCCATGGCATTTCTTCTGTTCTTGAACTTTTTCCCACTCTGGGCGCACTTTTTCTACAACCTTTTCGAATTCTTCTATTTTCAAACCTGTTACATCTCGAAAATTTCTCGGATGTTCTTTTAGATTATGGTAGTTTAAGCTCATCTTCCCTCTCTATTCTCTTGCTATACCTCCCTATTTTATAACCATTCCTACTCTTTTGCAGCAGGTTTAAAGAAATACTAAAGGCAAAAGATACGCTTGCGTAGTTCGAAAGCTTTCTATAGGATAAGTCGCACCTGATTTACAAATAGAATTGTTATGTTAGATGTTTGCTATTTATTCTTAAGCTCATTTTAACAGCATTTTGCTTTTTTTAGTATGTAGGGGTTTTCTAGGAATTATCCTATTGAATTCTATGATATTATTTTTTGTAACATTGTTATACATATCATGAAACTGAAGCTATTTATTTATCTTCGCAATCTGTGCAGGTTAATGACAAAAAACTTAGGGTATTTGGCGTCTCATGTTTAATTTTTCGCACTACGTGCATCGCATGTCTTTAAAAATTTCTAGGTTTTTACCTATATAAGCTGAAACGCGCTTACAAAGCGTTTAAGACAGCAAAAAACGTCAAATTGACAAGGGAGAATTTGAATACTAGCTACCCTAGGGTTTCTTTGCCTTTTTTCCTGCTTGGTAAATTTCTTAAACACTTGCGGTGTAGGTTAGTTGCAAGTTAAAAGCAGCTAAATCGCTCTTAATCAAGCGTTTTAGAATAAAAAAAACGCCGATATTTTAGTACATAGTAAATAGCCAACCACCATGGGGCTTCTTTTGCCTTTTTTTTCATTTGGTAAATCTTTTAATATTTACACGGAAGGTGTCATTCCAGCGCGTGACGCTGGAATCCAGCCTTTCTGCAATCTCATCGAAAACGTTTTTCTATGCTAATTTGCTTGCTCACAAGCAAACTTTCCTGGATCCTAGTGTCAAGCACTGGGATGACAGCTAGCCTGACAACCGTCATCCCGCTACTAGTTAGCGCCGCAGCGGTATGGTGTAGGAAAATTAGCTATATAGCTAACTTGCACCACACGTTAAAGCTTTTAAAGAGGTCTTGGTTTACTTACTCCATTATTTTCTTTATTATCAGATATCATTTTAAATAATATGGAGGAGTAAATTGTCAGCAATTGCCATTATTGATTTTGGTTCACAGTTTACACAGCTTATCGCAAGACAAGTAAGAGGAATGGGCGTTTATTGTGAGATATTTCCAAGCAACATCAGTTTTGAAACAATATCAAAATTCAATGGGTTTATTCTCTCTGGAGGACCACAATCTGTAAATGATGATTGTTCTGAAACAAGTAGAGTAGTACATGAAATTATAAAACTTAATGAGGCAACAAACGTTCCTATACTTGGAATATGCTATGGACAGCAACTCATTTGTCATTATTTTGGAGCAAAAGTAAAAGAGAGTTTCAAACAGGAGTTTGGTAGAACTAAAATCAAGATACTAAAAGAATCCCCCATTGTAAAGGATACCTGGGATGTTAATTCTGAAGTGGATGTATTAATGAACCATGCGGACAGTGTTGATACTATACCACACGGATTTACTGTTATTGCATCAGGTGTGATAAATCAAACAATTGCAATGATTGTCAACGAACAGCGGAAGATTTACTGTACTCAGTTCCATCCTGAGGTTAAGTCCACAACAAATGGCAGTAAATTGCTCTCTAACTTCTTGGATATTGCAAATTGCGAAAGGGACTGGACAATGAAGTCGTTTATTGAGGAGCAAAAGGAAAAAATCAAAAATGTAGTAGGAGAGAAAAAAGTAATCGCTGCAGTGAGTGGTGGGGTTGATTCAAGTGTTGCAGCGGCTCTCACACATAAAGCTATAGGAAAACAATTGAACTGTATTTTCATTGATACTGGGTTGTTACGCAAGAACCAGACTATTGCTATGTTGAAAGAGATTCCGATAAACTACGTTGATAAATCAAATTTATTTTTGAGTAGGTTGAAGGGAATAACTGATCCAGAAGAAAAGCGAAAAATTATCGGTAACACTTTTATTGAAGTGTTTGAAGAAGAAGCAAAAAAAATAGGTGATGTGGATTTTTTGATGCAAGGTACCATCTACTCTGATGTAGTTGAGTCAGGGCATGCCTCAGACAACACTAGTACAATTAAGTCTCACCATAATGTTGGTGGGTTGCCAGAAAAGATGAATCTGAAGTTAGTGGAGCCTTTACGTTACCTCTTTAAAGATGAGGTAAGGCTACTTGGAAAAGAAATTGGGCTTTCAGATGAGATAATATTTCAACATCCATTTCCTGGACCCGGACTTGCAGTGAGGATTATAAGTGAAGTCGATGAAGAAAAGGTGCAAATATTGCAAGAAGTAGATGAAATATATATTAATACGATGAAAAATTACGATCTATATGATAAGATATGGCAAGCTTTTGCTGTATTATTACCAATAAAAACTGTAGGCGTTATGGGAGATGGTCGTACGTATGGATATGTTTGTGCTTTAAGGGCTGTAACATCATCTGATGGTATGACAGCCGATGCATTTCCATTTGAAGATAAGGATCAACACTTGCTAGTATTTTGGGATTTTTTACGCAATGTCGGCAGTATAATTGTTAATAATGTTCCCGGAGTAAATAGAGTTGTTTATGATATCACTTCTAAACCACCCGCAACTATTGAGTGGGAGTGAATCAAAAAGATCCCGCTGCTTGTTAGCTGGATCTAGAGATACCGCGAATGAATCGCGGTATGACGGTTAATTTTCTTTATTTTGCTTATAATTTCCACAAGCAGTGCAAACATAAATGAAGAATACAAATATCCTTTTGGTAATTCTATATGAAATCCATGAAGTATGAGGTACACACCGACAAGTAAAACAAATAAAATGGCGATTATTTTTAACCCTGGGTTAGATTTGATTAACTGGGCGGTATAACTTGATAAAAACAGCATTGCTAGCATGGAAAATGTAAATGCTGTAGCAATTATTACCATGTTATAAGTTAGTGCTATAGCAGTTAATATCGAATCAACCGAAAAAACTAAATCTATTAATATAATTTGTAGCACAACTAAAAAAAATTTTGATTTAACGTTTGCTTTCCTTTTATTTTTCTTACATACAAAGATGTCATCCCGTAACTCCATAGAGCTCTTAACAATAAGGAATAATCCTCCTGCGATCATAAGTAAATCCCTTGCTGATGCAGTGTGAAATATAGGTTTTTGCATTGACAATATAGATGATGTAAAAAATAGTATTACAAAACGCATTAATAGTGCTAATCCAAGGCCCATAAGGCGCACTCTTTCTCTCAGCGCATTTGGTACCTTATCTATTGCTAGAGAAATAAAGATTAAATTGTCTACACTAAGTATAGTTTCAAGTAGTGTAAGTGTCAGTAAAGTCCAAGCATCAGTTAGCATTTTTGTTTCAAATTCGGTTCTTCTTACTCTACAATAGATGTGTAAAAATTAAGTGACTTCACTCAGAAGTTTTATAGCAGTTCTCCAGAAAAACAGGATATATAAAGTTCAGCAGCTTCTTCTATTTTCGTTTTTGAGCAAAATCAATAATAAGAGAGTTTCTTATTTTCACGCACGCAAATAAGATAAAGCCTTATTTTCATTTTTGACTTTATTTGAAAATAATATATACTATAAGAATAGTGTGTGCTAGGTTGAATGAATGTATATTAAAGGATCACCATCAGGCAAAGTATTCGCTGGTTATCAGGCATTTATACCAAGCCCCTTGCCACCAAAATTTGAATGGGACAATGATTTAGTTAATGGTCTTTAAACCCTTACTTTACTATAAGGAAAGTGGTTGAAAACTTAGGTGTCGTATTTACAACAGCCCAAGGAGCAATCGTAAAGCTTGAAGATTTAGGCATCGTTTCACAAACTTCTCAAGGAAAGAGAGATCGGGTTTATTGTGCAGCTGATATTTTGAATATTCTAGAAGAACCAACTAAGATTACAGAGAACTTCGATAGCACATTGTAGCTATTATGATGAATAAATTCAGCAAACAGCAAGCTTAAAGAGTCTGATCCAATGGACATGCTGAACAAAAAGTAAGGAGCTCCTTTTGGAGGATTGTATTAACTTATTAATTAATTGCTTGACTTTTAGCAGGATTTATTATACTATCTATTAATGAGTAATGCAATCAAACCAAGGAGGATAGCATGATAAATAATTTGGATTCAATAATTCTTGGAATAAAAGATGGTGAAAAGGCGATTGAAGATTTAAGGGTTGTTCTTAAAAAAAAGAAAAGAAGAAGTTATTACTACACAGACATTTATAGCCTTTCTTATAATAGTCCGAATGCGATAAGATATGTGTTTATGGCTATAGCAGGCCAGTAGCATATTACGGTTTGTTCGGATTATTGTAAAAAGAGCTATAATTACGCTTTACAATTCCCACAAACTACAAAGGAAGCGATAGTACACGAAATTCTGCTTCATTTTATACAAAATCCTGGCGAGCAATCACTAGAACAAGTAATACAATACTTAGATGGAGCAATACAATCTAGGATATATGCAAAAAACAACCCAATAAGAAATCTAGATGAAGAATTCCGTACTCATATAAACTTTAAAGATGAAGAGGGAAATATAGCTCTTTTTACAATAATCCGAACAAACCGTAATATGCTACTGGCCTGCTATAGCCATAAACACATATCTTATCGCATTCGGACTATTATAAGAAAGGCTATAATTGGTGGTTTTCTTGGTGTTGTACTTGGAGCTGGTGTGTGTGTTGCAGTAAGTCTTTCTGGTGGTATGATACTAGGTGTAATGATAGCATCTTCTCTTGTTGCTAGTATAGCTATTGGACTGGCCATGTATTTTTTGAGTCAAGACTATGAACAGGCTAAAGCGATAGAAAAAACTATTAGCACTGTTAGCTCTGAAATATCTGTTGATGATACAACTGCCGCTAATAAAAATAATAAAGAAGGGCCACAACTTACATAGAAAAAGCTATAGTATTTTTCAAACTAAATAATAAACCTTGTAATCAGGATATTCTGGATTCCAGCGTCACGAGCTGGAATGACAACTGCGTTTTTTGTTTTTTTGTCATCAAATACTCCTACTCTTTATGTCATCCAAGTGTCCTGACTACTTGGATCCAAGAAATTTAATTGTTTTAAATTTTCCCCTCTATACACCTATTTAAAATTTATGTTATTCACATGTGCAATATAATCTATAATAACGTTTATCAATACAATAATTAAAAAATATTATGAGCTTCGTAAAAGAAAAAAACACTCCTGTGATGGAGCAGTATTTGAACCTGAAAGCTCAATACAAAGATCATCTGCTATTTTATAGGCTAGGAGATTTTTATGAATTGTTTTTCGATGATGCTATTAAAGCTGCGAAATTGCTGAATATAGTGCTCACTAAGAGAGGTAATTCGTGTGGGCAAGAAATACCAATGTGTGGAGTGCCAGCACACAGTAGTGAATCTTACCTGCACAAGCTAATAGATTTAGGATTCAAAGTAGCAATCTGTGATCAATTAGAAACTGCTGATGAAGCAAAAAAGAGGGGCTATAAATCCATAGTAAAACGTGATGTAGTGCGAGTTGTAACTCCAGGTACAATTATAGAAGATTCACTACTGGAGGATAAAAGCAATAATTATCTCGCGTCCATAGTTGAACAAAATGACGAATATGCTATTAGTTGGCTTGAATTATCGACGGGAAAATTTTTTCACACTTTAACGAGTTTGAAAGCTCTAGATAGTGATTTATTGCGTATATCACCAAGAGAATTATTAATTTCTGAAAAATTCACTGAGGACGAAAAAATTAGATCGATTTTAAAAAATTATAAAATATCAATTACGCAACACGCACAGAGCTTTTTTGAGTATAGTAAATCTCACAGAACGTTATGCGAGTTTTATAAAATCAGGGAACTTGGGAGTATAGGAAATTTCAGCAAAGTAGAAATCATGGCGTGTGGTGCACTGCTTGAATATGTCAGAGTAACGCAAAGGGGCTCCATTCCAAGGCTTGAATTCCCAAAAACCTATAAGCAACAAAATTTCATGCTTATTGATGCTTCAGCAAGGAGAAATCTTGAGTTGTTTTCAACTCAATTTTGTGAAAAGAAAGGTTCACTAATTTCAGTTATTGATCATACAGTTACAGCTTCTGGTGGACGCCTGCTCAAACAAATGCTCGCTTCACCCCTTGCTTGCTCCAAGGCAATCAATTTGAGGCTCAGCACCGCTCAATTTTTTGTAAATAATCATGATTCACGCAGAAAAATACGAGAGATATTATCTAACATTCCGGATATTGAAAGGTCTTTATCGCGCTTAATACTAGGGCGTGGTTCACCAAAGGATATGAACCTATTGAAAATAGGCCTAGGAAAGACTTTAGAATTGTCTGAGTTCTTATGTAAAATTGAATCAGGTGAAAATGGATCTCTCCCACAACAATATGTCATCCAAACTGAGATCCAGCCAGCGTCACGCGCTGGAATAACAGTAAAATCAGACGAGAGTGAACTAAGCACAATACATAAGAGCCTTGGTAATCATAAAGACCTATTTGAACTGCTAAATAGTGCTATACTTGATAATAATCTCAGTTCCGTGAAAGAGGGAGGGTTTATCTACCCAAAATACAACTCAGAATTATCTGAGTTATCTTATATATTGAACAACAGTAACAAGTTGGTAACTAAGCTCCGTGAATCTTATCGCGACCTAACTGGCATTGCCGCACTCAAAATATTACACAACAACATACTTGGTTATTACGTTGAAGTGTCGGCAAATCACAAAATAACTTCGGATATATTTATTCATAGGCAAAGCTTAGCAAATAGCATGCGCTACACTACTAATGAATTGAAAGAACTAGAAAATAAAATTCTTACGGCACGTGATGCTGCAATCGGCTTAGAAATGAAAATTTTTAGTGAACTGTGTAGTGAAGTTGCTAAAGAGTCTGAAAAAATTGCTCTTGCTGCAAATGCTTTGGCAAAACTTGACATTAGAACCGCGTTTGCAGAGCTTGCAGTGCAAAATAATTACGTAAAACCCATTATTGATGACAGCAAAGAGTTCAATATCTGTAGCGGAAGACACCCAGTGGTTGAAGTTAACGATAAATTCATTGCAAATAGCATCAATTTAGCTGGTATACATCTAATTACTGGTCCTAATATGGCTGGAAAAAGCACTTTCTTGAGGCAAAACGCTCTCATTGCAATTTTAGCTCACATGGGGTCATTTGTGCCAGCAGAGAGTGCACATATTGGAGTGATTGACAAGATATTCAGCAGGGTTGGCGCAACGGATAATATAACAGCTGGTTATTCTACCTTCATGGTAGAGATGATCGAAACAGCAACGATAGTAAATCAGGCAACGGACCGTTCCTTGGTGATACTTGATGAAATTGGTAGGGGCACAGGGGTGTATGATGGATTATCTATTGCACAGGCGGTGATTGAACATATTCACAATGTAAATAAGTGCCGCGCCATTTTTGCAACTCATTATCATGAATTAACTAAAGTAAGCAAATACTTGAAGAACGTGAAATGTTTTTGTGTAAAAATAAGAGAGTGGAACGGAGAGGTTATTTTTCTACATGAAGTAATTGAAGGCATTGCAGATGAGTCATATGGAATACATGTAGCAAAACTTGCTGGTTTTCCTGATTCTGTTTTAAATAGAGCAAGTGAAGTGTTTGAGGAGCTGAAGGCTTGAATCATTATTATAAGTGAAGAATTACCTATACAATCGTGGTAGTAGCTATAGAAACGAAAAACTTACTTGACACCCTTCGCCAGCGCCCTTATCATGATAGTGGAGCTATTGTATTTGCTTTCGCCAATCTGCAGATTAAAAGGTAAGGATTACTTAATGTATCGGCGTCTTATGTTCAATTTTTTGCAGTATATAGATACTGTATGTCTTTACAAAACTTCATCTACATCTAGATTTTTATCTAAATAAGCTGAACGCGCTTATAAAGCGTTACAAGACATCAAAAAATGCCAATACTCGACAGAGATAGTAAAAGACTAGCTAACTCGGGGATTCTTTGTCTTTTTTTCTGCTTAGTAAATTTCTTAAACATTTGCAGCGTAAGTTAGTTGCAATTAAAAGCAGCTGAATTTCGCTTGTCAAGCGTTTAAAACATAAAAAACGCCAATATTTTAAAGCGGATAATAACCACGGGGCTTCTTTTGCCTTTTTTTTTATTTGGTAAATTTCTTAAATATTTATAGCTAAACGACAATCGTCATACCGCAGCGGGATCTAGAGATACCGCTGCGGTATGACGTAGGACTGCTGTCATCCCAGTGCTCCTTTTTTTCATCCCAGTCTGGGATCTATTTTGCATGTAACTCCAATTGTGTTTTGGCATAAAACGCGACGCGTATTAGACTTATTTGCAAGCAAAGCTTGCTAGATCCAAGTAGTCAGGGCACTGGGATCACAGGAGAAGGAAGCACTGGGATTGGGATGGAAAAGGCTATTTGTGTGATGCCAATGAGTGATAGAAAGTTCTGCAAGAAGTCATTAATTGCAAAAATTTAATATAAGTGGTAAAGTAGAACCACTGAATAAAAAACATATGTTAATTAATACAACGTCGGAGCTGGAGGACATATGTGAGGGGTTGATAGCAAAAAAGCCAAAATTTATAGCAGTTGACACGGAGTTCATTAGAAATAATTTAATCTACTACCCAAAATTATCGTTAATTCAAATTTCTTACGGAGAGAAGAGTTTTATTGTAGACGCACTAGTGCCAGAAATTGATTTATCATTCATTAAGAAAATAATGCTAAATCAGGGGATAACCAAAGTGTTTCATAGCTGCCAGCAGGATATAGAATCCTTACTCACTGTGTTTAAATGTATTCCCACTCCCATTTTTGATACCCAAGTTGCTGCTATGTTTTGTCATTATTATCATGACTTTATTGGTTACTCAAAAGTAGTGGAGCAATATCAAGGAATAGCACTGGATAAAATTAAAGCTAAAAATTCAGATTGGTTAAGGCGTCCGTTGTCCGAGGATCAGTTAGACTATGCAATAAACGACGTGATACACCTATATGACCTACACCAAATATTGTGCAATAAACTTGAAGAAAATAATAGGATGGGTTGGTTTCAAGAAGAGATGGAATCAATAGTTAATATAAATAAGTACTTACATAATCCAAAAGATGCATGGAAGAGGATGAAATTTAATTATGAAGTAAATCCAAGGTTGATACTAACTGTTAAAGCAGTTAGTGAGTGGCAAGAAACCTTAGCACAGCGCTATAATATGAACCGTAATAAAATAATCAATAATGCTGTAATAGCTGGTTTTATTGAAAAAAATATAGAGCATGTTGATGAGATTTTAGATGATCTCAAGAGGAATGCAAAAAATATAAAAGATGCAGATTTACTAGAGTTTGTGAATATTTTTAATGAAAATGAGGGAAATTGGATGCAGCAAAACAATACCTTATCGAGTAATTATGACAAATCTGTACTTGATATACTCTCAATTATTTTAGATAGTAAATGTAAAGAAAGTAACATATCAAGGAAATTAGTTTCTTCAAAAGGTGAGTTAACCTGGTCAATATCTAGACAGACAGATAAATTATTCAAGGGGTGGAGATATGATTTTTTTGGCAGGTCAGTTGAATCATTTTTGAACACAAGCTCAAAATTTGAGATTTCAGCAGTGAAATCCGCAAATAATATAACCAAAATTCAGAGTAATTTGGTAGAGAATAACTGTTGCTAAAGTAACTTAGATTTATCGACAATCGTCATCCCGCTACGTGTTAGTGGCTAAGAGATACCGCGGCGGTATGACGGTTAAGTAGGGTGTCATTCCATTGCTTGACACTGGAATCCAGGAAAATTGATTGTAAACGAGCAAACATTTTCGATAAAATGACCAAAAAGCTAGATCCCAGACTGGAACGACACCACCTACAAATTGCAATGTTCGTATAGTTATGTGCTTGACACTGGGATCTAGAAAATCTAGTTAATATATATAGAGAAACCTTAGCTATAGTTTCGAAAGAAGTCTAATGTGTTTTTGTTATATGATTATAGGTCTAACAGGCGGAATTGGGGTAGGAAAGAGCTTTGTAACTAATTGCTTTCAAGAGTTTGGTGCTGCTGTATTTGATGCTGATTCTGTTGTACACCAACTTTATAAAGTGGATAAAAGCATAATAAGTTATGCAGAGAAAAATTTTCCTGGAGTGGTAGTAAATGGTGAAATAGATAGAACAGTACTGTCTAAATATTTCTTAGCCTACGATGAAAATTGGAAACAATTTCAATCTTTGGTTCACTCTGCTGTGCTGCGTGAATTAGAATTTTTTATTGCCAAGGAAAAAAAGATCGATAGAAAACTTTTAGTTTTAGATCTGCCACTTCTATTAGAAACAAAATTTTATTTATATTGCGACCTTATTGTTTTTGTTCATGCAGATAGCGTTGTGCAAGCTCAAAGACTTAACGAACGCAACATAGATAAAGAAAAGCTTAATCTAATCTCCGATGTTCAGTTATCTATTGAGGAGAAAAGGAAGATGAGTGACTTTATTATCGATAACAGTGTAAGCAAAGAGTATGTTTTTTCTCAAGTAAAAGATATAGTGGATTTATTAAACCTAAACACGTAGCTCTACGTCATACCGCCGCGGTATCTCTAGATCCCGCTAACAAGCAGCGGGATACGGTTGTCAGGATCCCAGCAGCCTCCCTCCCCTGTCATCCAAGTAGCCCACTATGGTGTCATCCCAGTGCCCAGACACTGGGATCCAGGAAAATTGATTGTGCACTATAGCAACATTTTTGATCAAAAACTGGATTCCAGTGTCAAGCACTGGAATGACACCCTTCCGATGGGAACTGCTCTCAAACTACAACAGCATGAGTAGCTACAGAAGCTTTAATGATACAAGAAAAAATAAACAGCTATCATTTTTTTAGTAATTAAGTAAAATAGAGTGAAAGATTGCGAGGAAGTTTTGAAAAACAAGATAAAAAAGATAGTAATTTCAGGAAAGGAAGTGTGGCCAATCATCGAAGGTGGTAAAGGCATTGCAGTTAGTGATGGGAGATCAAGCGGAGCATTTGCTGCAGCAGATGCTGTGGGTACGTTTTCTGGTGCAAATGCTAAGCTTATTGATGATAACGGCGAGTTGGTGCCGCTGATTTACAAAGGCAGAACAAGAAATGAAAAACACAGCGAATTGATTGAATATAGTATTAAAGCTGGAATTAGTCAGGCAAGAATAGCAAATGAAATATCAAAAGGTCATGGAAGAGTACATATGAATGTACTTTGGGAGATGGGAGCAGCAGAACGCGTGCTTCATGGCATATTAGAAGGAGCGAAAGGTTTGATTCATGGTATTACCTGCGGTGCTGGTATGCCTTATAGGCTTGGAGAAATTGCAGCTAAATATCAGGTTTATTATTACCCTATTATCTCATCGGTGCGTGCTTTTAAAGCATTATGGAAGCGTACTTACCAAAGAATATCTTCCTATTTGCTTGGTGGAGTAGTGTATGAAGATCCATGGCTTGCTGGAGGGCACAATGGACTCAGTAACAGTGAAGACCCAGAGCTACCACAGGCTCCATTTGAAAGAGTTGCAGAGCTTATATCTTTCATGAACGAGGTCGGTCTCTCAGAAACACCAATTGTTATGGCAGGAGGAGTGTGGCATTTGAAAGATTGGGAACATTGGTTTGACAATCTGCAAATTGGACCAATAGCTTTTCAGTTTGGCACTCGTCCACTTTTGACGAAAGAAAGCCCAATTTCTGCAGAGTGGAAAAAGAAGCTACTCACTTTAGAAGAAGGTGATGTATTTTTAAATAAATTCAGTCCAACAGGGTTTTATTCATCTGCGGTGAGGAATAATTTTATACGTGAGTTACAGGAACGAAAATTACATCAAGTAAATTTTTCAGAAAATGCCAGCGAAGAATCCAATAGTGAATTTGCAATGGGTAGCAGAGGTAGGAAGATCTACCTTACTGCAAAAGACAAAGAACTGGCAAATACATGGACTAAAGCAGGGTACACAGAAGCAATGAAAACCCCAGATTCAACTGTTATTTTTGTAACGCCAGATAAATTTAAACAAATAAGAGAAGATCAAATCAATTGTATGGGATGTTTGAGCCATTGTTTGTTTAGCAATTGGAAAGATCATGGTGACCATTCAACAGGACGAAAGCCAGATCCGCGTAGTTTTTGCATACAAAAAACACTGCAAAACGTTATACACGATGGTGATATTGAGAACGAACTCATGTTTTCCGGGCACAATGTGTACAAATTTAAGCAAGATCCATTTTATGAGAATGGCTACGTACCGGCAGTAAAAGAACTGGTGGAAAGGATATTGACTGGGTATTGAGTCAGTGACCTTACCCAGAAAAAGTGGAGAGAAAGTGTGGAATGTTTTTTACAAAAAGAATGATGCATCAAATTGTTCTGGAATGCAATAGTTATAGCCTTTCTTATAATAGTCCGAATTCGATAAGATATGTGTTTATGGCTATAGCAGGCCAGTAGCATATTACGGTCTGTTCGGATTATTGTAAAAAGAGCTATAATGGCCATTAATAAAGAGTTCATAACCAATTGTTTATTTATTGCACTACTCATTAACTACCATACGTGAGAATTATTGCTGCCAAATATAGCCATCCCTCCTTGGTTTTGATGTAAGTAATCCCATACTTTATAGCTCTTTTTACAATAATCCGAACAGACCGTAATATGCTACTGGCCTGCTATAGCCATAAACACATATCTTATCGAATTCGGACTATTATAAGAAAGGCTATATATTTCTTCATCCATTTTCCTAATACACTATCCCTTATTCCTAGATCTCTTGCTACTTTTGCAACTGGTTGACCTACCTTTCTTTGTTCATTTGCCAGTTTAACAGCTTCCAATTTGAATTCTGCTGTATATTCTCTTACCATTTCTAATCCTCCAAAATTTTATTTTACCAAAAAAAACTCTTTTCTTTCTCTCCACTTTTTCTGGGTAAGGTCAGTTTACTGGCCTCTCCATGAGTGAGATTGAAAAATTAAGTGTGAACGGTTACCTTGGATGACAGAAAAGAGTGTTGGAAGGAGGCAATATTAAAAACTTAATTTCAGTCCAGCCAAGAACACATAACCAGAGTTGTTATTTTCTATTTTAGGCTCTTTTGTACTAAACTTTACAATATCGAAATAGTATGAAGTACCTAAAAAAAGAGAATTTTCAAGACTTAAAGCATATGATGCTAACTCGTTTGTACCTTCGCCTGCAATATCCCTACCACTACTAAAATATGTTAAGCTCGATTTGTAAGAATCAGAACGGTAAGCGATACCTGCATTCATATAATACGTATTATTTGTTTCAGGATTACGCTTCTCACCAGATTTACCACCATTACCATACGAAAAAATGCAATCAAGATCGAACAATTTTAGCTTCAAACCAAAATTCCAGTGTAGTAATTGATTGCGGCATTCATAATTTTTAGAAGTCCCATCTGAGCAATCAGTTAAATTTTCTCTTGCAAATTCACCAGTTAAGGCAGTAGTAAAACCTATATCATCTGACAAGCTGTTTTTATAGGAAAGGCCAGCAGCAATTAAATTGCTGTACTGTAAGTTATTTTTTCCTGGAACATAACTGAATCCGAGTTGAAAGTTATAGATTTCAGGGGAGATGTAGTTAATTGATGATTGTTTTAACCCTAGTCCGAGTTCATTATAATCGCTATAAATATTGGGCTTGACCCAGAACACCTTGTCTTGATCATATCCATGGTCACCATCCTTTTTATGATCACCGCGCAAATTTGCATAGTTTGTCCAATGACCATTTACTCCTCCAGCAGCTGCATAAATTTTTGAAGTGTTAATTAACATGCTCTGACCAACTAAACTTCTTTTACCATATTCAATTGATCCAAGTTCCTGGTTTTTTATGATAAAATACCATTCCTCCATGTCTAACTTTTCTATGTCTAACGCTTTTAGGTTTGCAATACCAGAAACCCCTGCCTTAACATTAACCCCCATTTGAGTATTTGGATAAACTTGCTGTAAATAAAGAAAGCGCAAGTATGAATAACTTGAAGTTTTATCCTTAGGCTTAGCATTGAAAGAATCTCTGTTGAAGGCGTAGCCGAATCTCAAATCTATTTTTCCGTCTAGTTCTGCATAAAATATTTCCTTATCCAAAATTGTTTTAGAGCTAGCACTATTCTGCAAAAACAATGATGAAAGCAGTGCTACCAGGTAGTACTTTAACTTCATAAATAAACTTAAATCTTTATAAAAATTTAAGTTTAAACTCAATATAAATAAAAAACAACTTTTCAGAAGGCACCGCTGGTAGATTTTGCTGCCTGTTTTTGAGCTATATTCCCATAAATTATTGATATACTTGGTAATTTTTGCATTAATAACTGCTTATTAATGGCAGAATGTATACGATTAATTATTTTAGATGTACTTTTTATAGCCTTTCTTATAATAGTCCGAATGCGATAAGATATGTGTTTATGGCTATAGCAGGCCAGTAGCATATTACGGTCTGTTCGGATTATTGTAAAAAGAGCTATACATCGCAGTTAATCAAAACAAAAAGCACTTTATTCTCATCAATATACCCTAGAAAATCATCACTACGGCAATTTTTATAAAAATGTTCTATGACAACTTTCAGTGCATCATTTGTCTCGCTACAGCTACTATTTAAGCCAATTATTCCTATAGCTGCATTAATTTGATGTTGAAAGGCGAAATTCAATATAATGTATAACTCTAGAATAGTGGACTCATTGCCCGTTATATCGAATAAGTCATGGTTTTTATATTTCTTACCCATTAGATATTCATCTCTAAAGATTCCTAATTTATGGGACAAACTGATATCACGTATTAATAGCTCATAATTTATTTTATTACTGGCAAATTGTGCAGTGCGGAAAACTTTTACTTTTGTCCTGATATCTTCTCCCTTAGCATCAATTAAGGAAAAATCTATCACTTTAGGTAGTATATCAAGTAAATCGTGTCCATTTTCGGTATACTCTAAATAATTCTTCACGTTGTCAGCTGCTCTTGTGCTTAAGATATTAATTAATGGCTTATTAAGCAAATTCTTCTCTTCATATTTTAACAAATCCCTTGCAACTTGATTGAGCCCTAAAATTAACACGTTTTTTTTCTTATTATCCTGACAAACAGATACCACAGCATCATCTTTTCTTCTTGCAGTTATGAAATCATCCATACTTTCATTCTATACAGCGTATTTATAAGTATAATAAGATTATATTAAGATTTACTTACTTATTAATATGCTTAATTGGGTATAGGCAAAATGTCATATGGGATGGCTTTGTTGTAGAAGAATCAAGATTACTGTTTATAGACTTCAAGTTACTGCAAAAAATATTTTAAAACATAGTGATATCTTGACTTTACCTAGTTAATATTCCAAATTATAAAAAAACAGATAGTTCTATGACGACAAGTCTATTACAAGGCAAAAAGGGATTAATAACCGGAATAATAAATAAGAGATCAATAGCATACGGTATAGCAAAAACTCTCTCAGAGCACGGAGCAGAACTTGCAATCACCTACCAGAATGAAATAATAAAAGAAAAACTATCACCAATAGCAGATGAACTAAATGTGGAGCTAATATTACACTGCGACGTTTCAAATGAAAAAATCATAGATAACGCTTTCGAAATAATAGAGAAAAAATGGGGTACTCTTGACTTTTTGGTGCATGCAATAGCATTCTCCGATAAAAATGAGTTAGATGGTAAATATGTCAATACTTCACTGGATAACTTCCTCAATGCAATGCATATATCGTGCTATTCTTTCACTGCTTTAGCACAAAGAGCTGAAAAAATGATGTCAGGTGGTGGTAGTTTGCTTACTTTATCTTATTATGGCGCTGAAAAAGTTATGCCAAATTATAACGTTATGGGTTTATGTAAAGCAGCACTTGAAGCAAGTGTAAAATATATAGCATGTGATCTCGGGCCACAAAATATCAGAGTAAATGCAATTTCCGCTGGTCCAATCAGAACTTTAGCATCTTCTGGAATAAGCGATTTTCACTCCATATCAGAATGGAATAGAAATAATTCTCCGCTCAGACGCAATGTTACAATAGAGGATGTTGGCAAGGCAGCGTTATACTTATTAAGCGACTTAAGTAGTGGCACTACTGGAGAAATTTTGCACGTCGATTCAGGATATAACGTTGTAGGAATGAAGGTGGTTGACTAACAAAGCACTAGTTCCTTCGGGTTCATACACAACTTTATCAGGAGTTTTGTGACTGTGATTGCAGAAAACATCGAACATAAAATTCCTATTGATAAAGTGACAGAAAAGCCTCTAATTGCTCCACTGCCAATAATGAACATTATTCCTGCAGCAATTAATGTAGTGATATTTGAATCCAGTATTGTCTTTATAGCGTTTTTAAACCCTTCTTCAATAGCACGTTCCACTCTCTTGCCAGATTTGATTTCCTCACGAATTCGCTCAAATATTAAAACATTTGCATCCACCGCCATACCAACAGTAAGTGCAATACCGGCAATTCCAGGTAAAGTTAGAGTTGCTTCAAGCAGAGTGAGAATTGATAATATAAGAAGTACATTAGAAAAAAGTGCAACAGAGGCCAATACACCTAATTTACCGTAAGTGATGATTATAAATAAAGCCACGGCTATAATAGAGATTGTTGCTGCCATTTCCCCTGCCTTTATTGATTCTTCTCCAAGACTTGGGCCAATGTTTTTTTCTTCAATTATTTTAAGTGGTGCTGGCAGTGCTCCAGATTTTAAAAGTATTGCAAGTTCGCTTGCTTGTTTTTCAGTAAAATTACCGCTAATTTCTCCCTCTCCATTTAAAATTGGCTCACGTATTGTAGGTACTGTTAAGACTGTGTTATCCAGAACAATTGCAAAAGGTTTTCCTACATTTTCTTTAGTGATTTTCGCGAATCTTTTACTCGCTATGCTGTCAAATTTAAAATGCACTGTTGGTTTACCTAAGTGACCAAATCTAACTGATGCGTTAACCAGCGAATCGCCACCTATTTCAGTTTTGCGGAATATTGGATAAGAATTGCCTAAAGAATCCTTGAGCATGACAGTGGTTTCATGGTCTATATCCTGCACCTTGGCTATGTTAGTGTTTGCCAAATGAAAAGCTAGCTTAGCAGTTTTGCCAAGCAGAGATTTTATCTGCTTGGTATCTTCTACTCCAGGCACCTGCACTAATATTTTATTCTGCCCTTGTTTTTGAACGCTGACTTCCTTTGTGCCAAGTTTGTCCAAACGGCGCTGGACATTGTTTATTGATTCTGCAGCTACTTCACTGATCAAAGAATTTTTATAATGGGGTTTATACGAAATGAGAATCGAAGAATCTTTTCTATTTAGTTCTAAATTTGGATTTATCGCATTAATCAACACAGATGCTTTTTTATAATCATCAATATTATTTAAAGTTATAACGCTATTTTGTACGTTAGATTCAATATTTTTTGTTAGCAATGTCTCTTTTATTTCGTTAGCTAGCATGCTTAGCTTTTCCTTAAAATAGAAGTCTAAGTCTATGTTTAAAAGCAAAGATGCCCCTCCTTTCAGGTCAAGGCCTAAGTTTATTCTTTTTTTCGAAATAAAAAGCTTATTATCAAAGAAATTTGGCAGTGTTATGTATAAAGCAAATAAACAGATGCATAATACTGAAAAAGATTTGACTATAAGCCTGTTATACATAAGTTGTAGGTTTAAAATTGTAATAATTGATTGTAAGTTAAAAATAGATTTTTGTAAAATTCTCTATTTGACCTTACCCAGAAAAAGTAGAGAGAAAGTTAAGACGTTTTTATCATGAGAATAAATTGTGCAGGAATGCAATAGTTATAGCTCTTTTTACAATAATCCGAACAGACCGTAATATGCTACTGGCCTGCTATAGCCATAAACACATATCTTATCGCATTCGGACTATTATAAGAAAGGCTATAATAGTAGAATGTCTACGTTATTTGTTACAAAAGATTTCTATGTATTCAAATATGGCAGTTCTGGTTTGTTGAGCGAGAAGTATCAATAAGCAGCTCCCTTTTAAGTGAACTTTTCTGCAACAGAGTTATCGTAACAACAGCCCTTATGGCTCATGCTGGAAATGATGTTTTTTGTATTCAATAGAAATTGGTGATTTTGATAGGTATACTGTGACCCTTGATCGCTATGTAACAGCAGATTTTTATCGGGTTTGCGTTTATCAACGGCCATCAATAAAGAATCTATAACTATAGCTCTTTTTACAATAATCCGAACAGACCGTAATATGCTACTGGCCTGCTATAGCCATAAACACATATCTTATCGCATTCGGACTATTATAAGAAAGGCTATATTTGGCTGATCAGTAGTAAAATTTTGATCCAATGTGTTCGGAGCCACAACTCGGTTGCTTATTTGCTGTTTTTTATTTTTGAACCTTCGTCTAAGCTTGGTTTTAATGCCATTTTCTTGCATAACACTTTGTACTGTTTTAATTTTTGCCTAAAGCTTTTAATTCAGCGTGAATTTTAGGGGCTCCATATCTGCATTTAGAAGCTTGATGTATTTTTTGAATATCTGCTAGAAGCCCTTCTTTTGCTAATTCTTTACTGCTTTTTTCCTTAGCAACCAATACCACCAGTACAAAACCCTACATAGTTCCTGTATTTTATAGCAATTTCTATATAAAAGAATACTTTACTCTTTTTCTTTGCCCAGGGCTTTTTTTAAAATGTCTCTTTCTCTTGTTAGTTCTTTTTTTAGATCAAATCTTTCTTTGTCATAAGGAGCCTTTGCCTGGAAATGCGTATGCTCCAGACATTTTTCCATCATATTTTCTTACTTAACATACTGCCATCTATACCTAGATCTTTTGCTATTTTTGTACTTGCTTGACCTGTTTCTTTAACCAGCTTAACAGCTTCTAATTTGAATTCTGCTGTATATTCTCTTCTATTTGTCATATTTTGAAAAAACGTTTTATTTTACTCCAAAAACGTCTTAACTTTCTCTCTACTTTTTCTGGACTACTCCGAATCGGTTGACAAATTGGACGTTTGATAAGCATAATTTGGAGCTTCTTGTGTAATGACTATATCATGAGCGTGACTCTCTCTTAATCCTGATGCAGTAATAGTAACAAATTTACAATTTTTTTTCATCTCTTCTATATTCCTATTACCAGTATACCCCATTGCAGCTTGCAATCCGCCAATCAATTGATGGATTACTCCTGAAGCTGGACCTTTGAATGGAACTCTTCCTTCCACTCCTTGTGGAACTAATTTGAGTTTTGAATCTTTATCTTGAAAATAACGGCTAGCTGAACCTCGTTTCATTGCACTAATAGATCCCATTCCTCGATAGCCTTTATATGCTCTGCCCTTATACATAATAATCTCACCTGGGCTTTCGTCAGTGCCAGCAAAAATCGAACCAATCATCACAGAGTCAGCACCAGCTGCAATAGCTTTTGCAACATCTCCTGAGTATTTTACCCCACCATCAGCAATTAGTCTGACGTTTCTTGCTCTACACGCCTCTGCAACATTCTTGATTGCAGAGAATTGTGGCACACCAACACCTGTAACTATTCTGGTTGTACAGATTGATCCTGGTCCTACTCCAACCTTCACTGCATCAACACCCGCATCAATCAACGCTTCAGCAGCCTCCTTTGTTGCAATGTTTCCGCCAATTAATTGCGTATTAGGATACATCTTTTTTATTTCCCTAATGGTATTGATAACGTTTTCGGAATGACCGTGAGCAGTATCCACAACAACTACATCAACTTCTTCTCCGATCAAAGCTTCACATCTGTCTATACCATCTTTTTTACCAGTGCCAATTGCAGCGGCAACTCTGAGACGCCCTTTACTGTCTTTACATGAATTTGGGTATCTATTGTATTTTTCAATGTCTTTAACCGTAATTAAACCTATACAACAAGAATTTTCATCTACGACCAAAAGCTTTTCTATTCTATTTTCATGCAACAATTTCATTGCTGAGGCACTATTCACTCCCTGCTCCCGCACTGTCACTAACTTATCTTTTGTCATCACTTCGGAAACTTTTACATTCATGTTCTGGTCTTCAATAAATCTCACATCTCGGTTAGTTAAAATTCCAACTAACTTGCGTTGATCAACTACAGGAATGCCAGAATAATTGTGCTCTCTCATTAATGAAATTGCTTCCGCAACTGTTTTATCCGGTGAAATCGTAATTGGGTTATACACGATCCAACTTTCATATTTTTTCACCCTTCTCACTTCTAAAACTTGTTCATCTATTGATAAATTCTTATGTATGCAACCTATCCCTCCATGTTGGGCAATAGCTATTGCAAAGCCCGATTCAGTAACAGTATCCATTGCAGAGGATATGAGAGGGATATTTAGTTCTATACTATTTGTTAAATAAGTTTTTGTATCTGCATCGCAAGGCAATATATTAGAATAGGCTGGCAAAAGAAGTATATCGTCAAACGAATAACAAGCTTCCATTTTTTTCATAGGCTTTATTTAAAGCTTATACGCCAATTAATTAAATTGCAATAGGCAAAATTAGCTAGGAGCCTTTAATTGTATAGCTCTAACTGTTTTTAGGAGATAGAAAAGCTATATGGTTGCTAATACATTTTATTGCAAAATAAGCATTCTACATTATTTGCCAGCAAACAAAACTGCTCAATAGTTAAGTTTTCTGGACGCTGGTTTCCGCTCAATTTAGCGTTTTCAAGGACAGTTTCAGCGTGGTTCGTTATATTTTGCAAGCTATTTCTCAGCATTTTTCTTCTTTGAGAAAAAACGACACGTGTTAATCTTGTTAAGGTTTCAAAATTTACTGCAAACTTTGGGGTAGGCAAAGGATTTACTGTAATTACTGAAGAATGTATTTTTGGTCTTGGAAAAAACTCTTTAGGTTCAATATCAAATTCCTTTTTTATATCACATAGCAACTGGCTTAGCACTGATAAGGAACCATAATCTTTAGAATTGGGTCTTGCCGTAATGCGATCTGCTACCTCTTTTTGAAACATTAATGTCAAGTTCGTAAAAAATTTTATATTATTTAACCACTTTAAAAATAACACTACCGAGATATTGTAAGGCAAGTTAGCAATAACTTTAACTGGGCGCTCTATCAGCTCTTCTTCTGTAACATGCAGTGCATCCGCTTCTATAATTCTATACTTTCCTTGATGCTCATTTAGCAGTTGGTCATGGTGTTTTACTAAATCTCTATCTTTTTCTATAGAAAGTAGAGACTTTGGATTATGCACCAATATTTCTCTTGTTAATGCACCATATCCAGGACCAATTTCAATGACATTAAAATTTTCCAGACTACCAGCTAAAGCGACGATTTTTTTTGTTATCTCACTCGATAAAATAAAATTTTGCCCTAGATTCTTTTTTGGCTTCAGTAAAAATTTTTTCATATTATTTTCATTATACAGTATTTTAAAAATTAGTTGACGAAAATTCATTGATAATTGTATATTATTAATGTGTTTAACGCCGGCTTAGCTCAATTGGTAGAGCAACTGACTTGTAATCAGTAGGTTGTCAGTTCAAGTCCGACAGCCGGCACTCTCGCCCATATAAGTAAAGTTGATGTCCTTTTTAATAGTAGCAAATTGGAAAATGAATGGAATGCGTTCTTCATTTGTTGACTTTATAGGCAAACTTAACAACAAGAGCAACGAAATTACCTCTAAGCTAGTGATTTGCCCTCCTTTTACATCATTGCCAGATAGTATAGAGCTAAGCAATAATATTAGTATAGGAGCACAGAATTGCCATCAGAAAAAGTCCGGTTCTTACACAGGTGAAATTAGCGCAGAAATGTTAAAAGAACTAGGGTGTACTTACGTAATACTTGGGCACTCTGAAAGGGCTAATGAAAAAGATAGTGAAATAAAACTTAAGTCGGAAATAGCAATAGAATCAGGCTTACACCCAATTATCTGTGTAGGTGAAAATTCAGAAGATCATAAGAATGAAAAAACAAAAGAAGTAATAGAATATCAATGTAAAAACCGCTTGCCAACACACGGTGAATATACCGTAGCATATGAGCCAATATGGGCAATAGGCACAGGTCATGTGCCAAATAATGATGCAATTACTGAGGTGATAGAGGTAATAAAATTGTGTACTGGTAAAAAACACATTATATATGGTGGTTCAGTTAGTTCAGAAAATATAGAAAATTTGTTAAATATTTCAAATTTATCAGGAGTTTTAATTGGCAGTGCAAGCTTAGATTTCGATCACTTTTATAAAATTATACAACAAGTTGAAAAAAAGTTTTCTCTTATCAATTCTAAAATCAGCAACTAAGAATCCTATGATAAATGTCATCATTCCAGTGTCAAGCATATATCTGTACGAACATCTAGTATAGCTAAAGTAATCTAGAAAATTAACGATATTTTATTCCCCGGTGAACGCTCTATTTTGTTTTCCAACTCTAGTTCTAAAAGAGCCATTAGAGCTATGTTGGTAGAAAGTCCGCTTGCTAATATAAGTTCATCTATATCAACAGGTACAAAGTTATAGCTCTTTTTACAATAATCCGAACAGACCGTAATATGCTACTGGCCTGCTATAGCCATAAACACATATCTTATCGCATTCGGACTATTATAAGAAAGGCTATAATATGATCAACTATAACAGATTTTGCCTGTTGTAATTTTTCTTGTTTTTGGTTAACAGAGTGGTGCTCAACATCAAATAGGTTTTTTTTCTGCGGAGGTAAACTAAACCTAATACTCTCTATTATGTCATCAGCGGATTCGATAAGCTTAGACCGTTTTTAATTAAATAATTACTACCACTACAGCGTGAATCTAAAGGGAAACCAGAAACTGCAAACACCTCTCTCCCTTGATTTAAAGCAAAATCTGCTGTTATTAGAGAGCCAGAACGTTTCGATGCTTCAATCACTGCAACACCTAGCGATAGGCCAGATATAATTCGATTCCTTTGAGGAAAATACTGAGGCTTTGGTTTAGTAACAAATGGAAGCTCAGTAATTACCAACCCACCATTCCCAGTGATTTTTTTGTATAGATCAAAATTCTCTTTTGGATACACCACATCAATTCCGCTTGCTGTAACAGCAATAGTGGGGTGATTTTTGTATATTACACTGTTTGCTGCAGTATCAATTCCTCTTGCAAGTCCAGAAATGATAACAAAACCAGCTTCACTTAAATCAAGTGCCAACTTATTGGCAAAATTTCTTCCATTCATTGAAGAGTTACGCCCACCGATTATTGCAATTATCTCACGGCCTAATAATGATATATCACCAAGCGCAGTTATTACAGGAGGACAACTAGGGATATTTCTTAAAAGATCAGGGTAATCTGGGTCACATGCGGGTATAATTTTAGCTCCAATTCTTTCTGCATTATTGATTTCTTCTCGTGCATCTTGAATGCCATACACCTTATCATTAGCCACCCTATTGAGATATTTTAGCACCTCATCTAGCGATCCGTGTGTTCTTAGTATACTAAAAAACTTTATTGGTCCTATGGTTCTAGCCAGGCTTAACCATACTTCTAATTCTTTGTTGTTCAATTTATTTATCTTCATAAAAAGCTTGAATTTCTTATCAATTTAGTGTACCCAAGATAATGCAAATATACAGTGTTTTATGACGCATTTTGTTACAGATAAATGCATAAAATGTAAATATACAGACTGCGTGGAAGTATGTCCCGTTGACTGCTTCTATGAAGGCAAAAACATGCTCGTGATTAACCCAGATGAATGTATTGATTGCGGAGTGTGCATACCTGAGTGTCCAGTAGATGCAATTGTAACTGATGATTCCATAAAAGATATTTTAGAACTAGATGAAGAGTTGCTGAGCAGCGAACAAAAAACTTTCAAGTTATTTTACGATATAAATGTAGAATACTCACAAAAGTGGCCAAATATCACAGCTAAAAAGCAACCCCTCTATACTGCAGAAGAGTATAAGGAAAAAAAGGATAAAACAGCTTATTTTGACGAAAATTTAGAGTAATATTAACAAAGAAAAAGATCAGACTCCTTGCATAACCATATGAAAAACTAGCAACTCACTCTTTTTTGTCATTCCAACGCGTGACGCACAATCGTACGAACATTGCAATTTGCAGGTGGCAGATGGTGTCATGCAAGTAGCTCTCCTTTGTCATCCGAGCCCCTATGATGTCATTCCAGTGCTCTGACTACTTGGATCCAGAAAAAAAGATGATGTCATCCGAGTAGCTGACACTGGTTCCTTTATGACGGTGTCATCCCAGTGCTTGACGCTGGGATCCAGGAATTTTATTAAGTATAAAAGTAGCCGTTTTATGTTAAAATACAACGTTTTGATGATTATGAAAAAGCTGGATTTCAGACTGGAATGACACCACCTGCAAATTGCAATGTCTGTACAGTTGTGCATAGGATAGAGCTATAGAATTTTTCAAAGCGTTTTTTCTATTGAAGATAAGAGCATCTTTTATATATGCTATATAGTAAAACATAGAATGCCCATGATTCCAACTATAGCAATTTTAAGTGGTGGGTTTTCTTGTGAGAGAGAAGTATCGCTTATGAGTGGAAAAGCATTAAAAAAGGCGCTTGATAGCCTTTCATATAATGCAATAGAAATAGATGTTGACAGCAACATTGCTGAAAAGCTTAAAAAAATTAATCCCCACCTTGCTTTTATCGCTCTGCATGGACCTTATGGTGAAGATGGCTGCATTCAAGGTTTACTGGAGATTTTAGGTATAAAATATACACACTCAGGAGTTATGGCTTCTGCTGTTGCTATGAATAAAGTGATGTCAAAGCATATATTTCGATCCCTTAGTATCGACACTCCAAAAGGTTATGTAATTAGCCGAGAAGATGTACTAAAAAATAATATTAAAATCGATTATCCGTACGTCTTAAAACCAATTAACGAAGGTTCAAGTATTGGAGTGCACATAATTTTCTCGCACGAGGATTACTTAGAACTGAAAGATAACAGTTCTACTATAATGGAAAAGAGGATTATAGAAGAATACATTCCAGGTGTAGAGTTACATACTGCTGTATTGCTAAATGAAGCAATTGGCACTATAGAAATACGACCAAAAAATAAATTCTATGATTATGAAGCAAAGTATACAGATGGATTTGCAGAACATATATTTCCTGCTGAAATTCCTGACAATATATATAAAATGACCTTGGAACATGCACTGAAAATTCATCAATTTTTAGGATGCAAAACTATTTCCCGCTCAGATTTCCGTTATAATCCCAAAAATAACACTTTAAAAATGCTTGAGATTAATACACATCCTGGCTTTACTGAGTTATCATTAGTGCCAGAAATTGCAAAATTGGCAAAAGGAATCAATTTTAATGAATTAGTTAAAATTATTATTGAAGCAGCACAAAAATATTAGGGATTTAAGTCATGTTGAGCAATGTTACTAGAAGCCAAAGGAGTTTTTTGCGCAAGTGTGCCTTGGTTATTATCACAGCACTTTTTCTTACGCTAATACTCTACAGCTCACTTGATAAAATAATAAATCGATTTAATTACTACTTTACTTGGTATAATGACTGCCTATCCAGTTTATTACTCAGTAGTGGATTTTCAATCGACGAAGTAGTTGTGAGCGGCAATAAATTTACAAACAAAAAGGATATTCTAAGTTTGACAGATAGAACGCAACCTATCCTGTATATATCACTTTCAAAACTTGCCGGTAATATACAATCCGTAAGCAGATGGATAAAATACGTAAGAGTTCACAGAATTTTACCTAATACCCTACACATTAATATAGATGAACATAAACCGTTTGCTCTCTGGAAAGACAATAACAAGACCTCGGTAATTGATTTCGAAGGCAAAGTGATCGTAGATGACTATCCAGTAGATGATCTTGTTGTAATTACAGGACAAAACTCGTTATCAAACCTAGAATTTGTTAAAGATGTGTTAGAGAGTAAAACTCAATTAAGTGACCACATTTCCTCTTTTGCTTATATAGGGAATAGAAGATGGAATATCATATTTGATAACGGTTCCACAGTGAAACTGCCTGAAGATAATCCTTATAGTGCATGGGACTATTTAAACCACTTGCAAAATACAACTGATTTTACTTTCAGCGATTGGAGTATCATTGATATGCGTATTACTGATAAAATTTTTGTGAAGAGGTGATCTGCTGTCATCCAAGTAGCGGGATACTTAACCGTCATACCGCCGCGGCGCTAACAAGTAGCGGACCGTCATACCTTAACATAGATTCCGCTAACAAGCAGCGGGATGACGGTTGTCGTTTAGCTACAAATATTAAGAAATTTACCAAACGAAAAAAAGGCAAAAGAAACCCTAGGGTAGCTAGTTATTCACTATCCATTTTTTAAGTTGGCGTTTTTTTATGTTTTAAATAGCGCATTTTAGCTTATATTAGGTAAAAACCTAGAAGTTTTATAAAGACATAAGGTGCACATAGTGCAAAAAATTAAACATGAGAGGCCAGATACGTGAGTTTTTTTGTCATTTAATCTGTACAGAGAAGATAAATAAATAGCTTCAGTTTCATGATAAGGGGGCTGGCGAGGTTTGTCAAGGAATTTTTATGCAAGAGATCTATTGAAATGCCCCTGTAAAATTATACTATTAATTAGTGCACTATAAATTTAAAATTATAGATATGTTAAGCAGATTGGTAATTTTGCTATTAGTTTTTATACTTCCTTTTTCTTCATACTCATACCAGTTTAGAACCAAAGCAAAGCAAGCAGTAGTCTTAGATTTAGCTTCAGACTCATTCATTTTTGACCATAATTCTGATGAAAAAATGGCCCCATCTTCAATGAGCAAGCTAATGACTTTATATATAGCCTTCGATTATCTAAAAGCTGGAATAATACACATGGAGGATAAATTTCGAGTAAGTAGAAAAGCGTGGGAAAGGAGAGGCTCTTCTATGTTTTTGAAAGAAGGTCAATCCGTTACGGTGAGGGAATTACTTGAAGGAATTACAATAGTCTCAGGCAATGATGCCTGCATAACACTAGCCGAGGGCATTGCAGGATCAGAAGAGAATTTTGTGGCTGAAATGAATGAAGTTGCACAAAATTTGAATCTGAATGACAGTCATTTTGTCAACTCAAGCGGGTGGCCAGATGAAGATCATTTTATGAACGCAAAAGACTTGGTAATGCTGGCAAAAAGGATTTTCAGCGATTTTCCTGAATATTATGATTTATTTTCCGAACAATATTTGACATATAATGAAATTGTACAAAAGAATAAAAATCTTCTACTTTTTCACGATATTGGGGTTGATGGCTTAAAAACCGGTTATACAAATGCTGGTGGTTACGGCATTGTAGCATCTGCAAAACGAAATGATAGGAGAATTTTTGCTGTCGTAAATGGTTTAAACACTGAGAAAGAGCGAATAGAAGAAGCAAAAAGATTGATACAATACTCCTTAAATCATTTTAACACTAAGAAAATATTCGTTAAAGACAGCGTAGTTGAGGAAGTAAATGTTCTCTATGGAAAAGATAGAAAAGTGCCTATTACAGTTGCAAACGATGTTACCATAACTTACAACCGCAAATTGCATGACCAAATTAAGGTGCGTATTGAATATAAAGATATGATACCTGCACCCATTAAAAAAGGTCAAGAAGTGGGCAAAGTTTTTGTAGAAATACCAGGTATTGAGCAACAAACTACACCACTTTATGCAGCAAATGACGTGCAGGAATTGAATTTCGTAGAAAAGTTTTTTAGGATGTTGTTTTAAGTTTGATATTAAAGCAATTCCGAAAGAGAGATCTATTGCACTTTAGTGTAGTTTTAACTAACAATTTCTGTTACAATACAAGATTGAAATGTTACGAAAATGTGCTGGTTGTATTTGTTGCTGTCTAGTATCCTAGAGATACTGTGGGCTGTAACGCTAAAGTTTAGTAACAGTTTTACTAAAGTTGTGCCTTCGATTGCAACATTGGTAATTATGATCATTAGCATTTACTTTTTATCTCTTGCAGCATGCTTTCTACCTATTAGGGTATGCTATGCAGTTTCCTCTGGAATATGCACAATTGGAATAACTATAATTGGTGCAACCACTTTCACAGAGAATATTAATTTATCTCAAGTTTTATGTATCGTTTTAATTGTAATAGGAAGCATAGGGCTAAAGCTCTCTATTTAAACCTAAAAATTTATGTATAATTGGATATATTTACTCTTATCGTCACTAATTGAAGTGTTCTGGGTCATAACACTTAAGCATAGTTATGGATTTACTCATCTCGTACCATCAATAATTAGCATACTCTCCATGGCTCTTAGTACATATTTACTTTCGCTCGCTACACGTTCTATACCTATCGGAGTATGCTATGCAATTTGGACTGGAGTGGGCGCTATAGGAGCTTCGATACTTGGAGTTTACCTATTTGATGAACCAGTTAATTTATTCGAAGTAATATGCTTTATTTTAGTTACATTCGGGATTATAGGATTAAAATTGTTTGATACTGCAAAACAAACTGTTGATAAAATGGAATAAAAGATCCCACTGGGATGAAAGAAGCAGATACTCCATATTGTCATACAAATTGGAATCCAGACTTTTTTCTATAGCCTTTCTTATAATAGTCCGAATGCGATAAGATATGTGTTTATGGCTATAGCAGGCCAGTAGCATATTACGGTCTGTTCGGATTATTGTAAAAAGAGCTATATATAGCATGGTGAAGACGGAAAACCGTAACCGTTCACACAATGGCGTCAACTTAAGGAAAAATGTCAGAGATTGTGTATAAAATTTCTCTCTAAATTTTTTATCATTAAATTATCCAAAGAGTGCAAGGGACAGCACTTTTGTTTCTATTTTATTGCAACAAAAAAGTTTAAAATGTGTCTTTTTTAGGTGAGGCATGCAAAAAGGAAAAGATCTTATCTTACAAATTATAGCCTTTCTTATGATAGTCCGAATGCGATAAGATATGTGTTTATGGCTATAGCAGGCCAGTAGCATATTACGGTCTGTTCGGATTATTGTAAAAAGAGCTATATCACTCAAATGCGTTTATTAAATCAAGAGAAATTATTATTTATCTATGATTGTCTTCAGTAAAATTCATTCAGCAGCATTATGATTTGGAAGTAGATTTTATTTTTTGCTTGCAAAAAAGAAATTATAGTAAGCTATGGGAACGCTGGCGAATTAGAATTAGATTTTGATTTTATATTAGAAAATGAAAAGCTAAAAAATAAAATGAAAGGACAGAAAGTAAGAGTTATAGTGCTGACATTAGCCAACTGAGAAACAGAGTTTTTGACCGAGACTTTGGAGCAAAGCTTATGTGTTAAGGTGGCACATAGAGGAAACGACTCAAAGTAGGAGCAGAGTTAGAGAATTTTTCTGGAGAGCCTGTATTACAAGAATTTTGGGCAAACTTGGTCATGTGCAATATATTATCGCTTCATATATGTGATGCACAAGGGCCTTGGAACCCAGATCAAATTACTGAGTATCGTTTAAATTTTTCAGTTTTATTTAGTGTATAGCCTTTCTTATAATAGTCCGAATGCGATAAGATATGTGTTTATGGCTATAGCAGGCCAGTAGCATATTACGGTCTGTTCGGATTATTGTAAAAAGAGCTATAATGAGACAGAAACTCTATCAGGTACTTATTGCGCCAAAAAACTTTCAAGCCCTTTTTAAGTATAGCCTTTCTTATAATAGTCCGAATGCGATAAGATATGTGTTTATGGCTATAGCAGGCCAGTAGCATATTACGGTCTGTTCGGATTATTGTAAAAAGAGCTATAAAGTTAAAATCCGACCGGGACAGCCGCAATAAAGTAGATAAGCCTAAACGCCATCATGTCTTTAGGAGAGTTTGCTAATGAAAGTTCTTAAGTTGACGTCATTGGCTGAATGGATACGATTTATTTCAGTGCATGAGCTGGTCCTTTTCGGATTTTAGCGCTGTGTACATAACTGCACGAACGTCTAGTTTAGGGGTAAGAAAAATTAGGGCCTGCAAATTAATCCAAACACATAAGTGTAGTGTTACCACCAAATGCTGTAGTGTTAACACTTACAACTTTTTCTGTAGAAAAACGCTGTAAATAATGAGGACCACCAGCTTTTGGCCCAGTGCCAGATAGTCCTCTACCACCAAATGGTTGTATCCCAACTGCTGCACCTATCTGGTTACGGTTGATGTAGACATTTCCAACTGATATTTTTTTACTTATAGTATCAATTTGACTTTGTATACGACTCTGCAAAGAAAACGTGAGTCCATATCCAGTACTATTTATATCACTTATAACTTCATTTAATTGTGACTTGTTAAAACGTATGATATGTAAAATAGGACCAAATACTTCTTGCTTTAATTGCGAAATTTTTTGTATTTCATAAATATATGGAGGAAAGAAATAACCATTATGAGAATTTGTATCCATGGGTACTTTAAATAACAGATTTGAATCTTCGTCCTCTGACATTTTTTGCGTATGTTGAGTTAGCATATCGATAGATGCTTTGTCAATTATTGGACCAATATCAGTACTAAGTTGTATTGGGTCACCAATCTTGAGTTCTTGCGCTGCACCGCATATCATTTTTATCTGCTTCTCTGCTATGTCCTCTTGAATAAACAGCACTCTAAGTGCAGAACAGCGTTGACCACTGCTACGAAACGCAGAAAGCAAAGCATCCATAGCCACTTGCTCTAAAAGAGCAGAGCTATCAACTATCATAGCATTGAGCCCTCCTGTTTCAGCAATAAGTGGCACAATAGGACCATCCCTATTTGCAAGCATTTTATTGATTATTTGAGCAGTTTGTGTTGAGCCAGTAAAAGCTACTCCGGCAATTCTATTGTCTGGAACTAATATTTTGCCTAAATATCCACCATCCCCAGGAATGAGGTGTAACACATTCTTTGGTATCCCAGCTTCATGTAGTATCTTAACAGCTTCGTAGGCAATAATCGGCGTTTGCTCTGCCGGTTTTGCCAGCACTGCATTACCTGCTGCAAGTGCAGCTGAGACCTGCCCAATGAAGATAGCGAGCGGAAAATTCCACGGTGATATGCATAAGAAAACTCCTCTGCCTTCAAAAAAGATGAAGTTATCTTCACCTGTTGGGCCCGGCAATTTTTTCCAGTCGCTCAGTTCATTTTTTGCTATCATTGCATAATAACGCAGAAAGTCGATTGCCTCTCTTACTTCTGCTATTGCATCGGATAAAATTTTTCCTGCTTCCACAATCAGAATGTAAATTAACTCTTTCATCCTTTCCTCAAGCAAATCTGCAGCTTTTTCAAGGCATTTAGCGCGCTCTTCTGCTGAAACATTCTGCCACTTAGCAAAAGCACTATGTGCTATTTCAAGAGCGTTTAAAGCTTGATTGCTTGTTGCACTTGACACTTCTCCAATTACATTTTCCAAATGTGCAGGATTCACTACTTCGATAAATTCAGCATTATCAAATAGTGCTTTTCCATCAATTATTGGTCCAACTTGCCACTTTTTTTCACTAAAACCCTTTATATCATCTGCAAATTGTGAGACTATCACAGAATCACTAATATCCATCCCCAAGGAATTTTTTCTTTCTGGTCCCAAAATATCTTGTGGTAATGGAATGCCTGGATGAGGTTCATAATTAAAATTTATAGCTTTT
The DNA here is from genome assembly GCF_947251485.1 of Wolbachia endosymbiont (group A) of Scambus nigricans. Lineage (NCBI taxonomy): Bacteria > Pseudomonadati > Pseudomonadota > Alphaproteobacteria > Rickettsiales > Anaplasmataceae > Wolbachia > Wolbachia endosymbiont (group A) of Scambus nigricans. The sequence goes on along the minus strand of NZ_OX366356.1, from coordinate 445,935 downwards.
TCCAGTGGATCTGAAATTAACTCATCGATTTTAACGTTAGGATCACTTATTTGATTAACAAACGAACTATTAGCTCCACCTTCAAGAAGGCGTCTTATAAGATAAGGCAACAAGTCACTATGTTCCCCAACGGGTGCGTAGACACGACAGCTAACATTTGTTGCAAGCTCTGACATTGCATAATCATATAAGTCTTTTGCCATTCCATGTAAGCGTTGAAATTCAAATCCAGGGTGGTTTTTATCAGCAAGTTCCATGATAGAAGCAAAAGTATAGACGTTATGAGTTCCAAAGCATGGGTAAAAGCTGTTTGGTTTACTCAAAAGTTTCTGTGCGCACACGAGGTAAGATACGTCAGTATAGCTTTTTCTTGTAAATACTGAGTAATCATTTAATCCCAATTCTTGCGTACACTTGATTTCTGAATCCCAATATGCACCTTTTACAAGCCTCACCATAATTTTGTGCTTTGATCGAATAGCAACATCCTCTACAAAGTCAAGAACAGATAAAGCACGTTTTTGATATGCTTGTACAGCCAAGCCGAGCCCTTCCCACTCAGAAAGTGATTCATCAAGCCGTAATTGTTCAAACAAGATTAAGGAAATTTCAAGCCTTTCTGTTTCTTCTGCGTCTATGCATAGTGAAATGTTGTATTTTTTTGCCTCGCGGCAGAGATCTAAAACCTTAGTGAATATCTCACCAGCAATTCGGCCAAATTGACTAAATTCATAACGTGGGTGTAAAGCAGAAAGTTTGATTGAAATTCCATGGGATTTAAAACAATCATTTATTTCAGTGGATTCACCTATAGCTTTTATTGAGTGCATGTATGAATTAAAATACTCTTCTGCATCCTCAGTTGTGTGAGCAGCTTCGCCAAGCATATCAAAAGAGTATAAAAACTTACTATTGTCATCTAGTTTTGCGTACCTTAAAGCTTCTTCTATGGTTTCTCCAACAACAAAATGATTACCAAGCATAGACATTGCTTGTTTTACTGCTTTGCGAATGATCGGTTCTCCTAAATTCTTAAGTAACTTAGAAATTGCGTAATAGAACTTCGAATCGCCTTCATTATCTCTCAATATACTGCTGCCTATCATTAAACTCCACGTGGAAGCATTGACGAACAATGAAGAAGAATATCCTAAATATTTACTCCATTCTTGATTGGCAATTTTATCTTTGATTAGCTCGTCTATTGTATAATCATCTGGTATTCTAAGTAGCGATTCAGCAAGGCACATCAATGCTATTCCTTCATCATTGGAAAGCGAGTATTGCTGCATAAAGGAATCTACAATACTTAATTTATTGTGTTTGATTTTTTCAATAACTTGTTTTGCAATATTATAAATTCTATTTTTTGAATCAGCCGAAAGCTCTGCTTTTTCTACAAGATAACGTATATAACTCTTTTCATCAGTACGATAAAATCCTTGTAAACGTTTTCTGAGTTCATTAGGTTCTTGTATAGAGCTTATCATATATAATTATCTCCAAAAAATACTCCGACACCATATGTATGGTGAAATTATATCATAACTTTGCGCAGAGCAAATTGCTATTTACAAAGGGATCAGGGCTGGCTAAAAGAAGTCCATGCAATAACTTCACTAAATCAAAAAGATTGTGCAAGTATGTAGCTCAACACTCCACCACACATCAAGTATTTAGTCTCAGTTGCGGTTTGTACACAGCATTTGAGTTGAATTAATTGCCTTGAATTATCCTTTCTTTTGATGATACATTCTAGATTTCCACCTGGCACTATTTCACCTTTTATGCTTATTACCTTACTACCATCAAATATCTTTCTGGTTATTCCATTTTGAAATACAAGTGGAAGAACACCCATACCAACTAAGTTGGACCTATGTATACGCTCAAAGCTTTCTGCAATGACAACTTTAACCCCCAACAATAAAGTACCCTTTGCTGCCCAATCCCTACTTGAACCTGTGCCATATTCTTTTCCTGCAACAATGATTAGAGGTACATTATTTTCCTTGTAACGCATTGCTGCATCAAAAATTGACATAATTTCTTGAGAAGGAATATATTTTGTATATCCACCTTCGATGCTAACCATTTCATTTTTTATTCTAATGTTAGCAAAAGTGCCACGCATCATTACATTGTGATTACCACGGCGAGACCCATATGAATTGAAATCCTGTGGTTCAATTCCAAGCCCTTTTAAATATAGACCGGCAGGACTACTCGAGGCAATATTTCCCGCAGGGGAAATATGATCAGTAGTTATGCTATCGCCAAACATTGCCAATATTTGTGCACCCTTTATATCGATTTTATTATTTTTAGGTGATAAGTTATCAAAATAAGGCGGATTTTGTATGTAAGTGCTGTTTGCATCCCAATTATAGATTTCACTTTTTTCACACTTTATCTTTCGCCAATGTTCATCACCAGAAAAAACATCCTTATACTTTTGTATGAACATCTCACGTGTTACCACACTTTTAACACAATCTTCGATTTCATTGTTTGTTGGCCATATATCTTTGAGATAGACATCATTTCCATTCTTATCTTTGCATATTGAATCTTTTGTCAGATCAATTTGCACAGTACCAGCAAGTGCATATGCAACAACAAGTGGCGGAGATGCCAAGTAATTAGCTTTGACTAACGGATGAATTCTTCCTTCAAAGTTACGATTGCCAGATAAAACTGCAGCAACGGTTAAGTTTTTGTTTTTAATGCCATCTTCTATATCTTTATTAAATGGACCAGAATTCCCAATGCAAGTTGTGCAACCATATCCAACTAGATTAAAACCCAAAGCATTTAGATCTACCTGCAATCCAGACTTTTCTAAATATTCTGTTACAACTTGTGACCCTGGAGCAAGAGAAGTTTTAACCCAAGGCTTTGATTTTAATCCAAGTTTAATTGCATTACGAGCTACAAGACCTGCAGCAATCATCACACTTGGATTAGAAGTATTAGTGCAGCTTGTTATTGCTGCACTAACTACACTTCCATCTTGGAGTTTATCGCTTTCCTTTGACTCATTAACTAAAAATGATTTAGAAAAAGACTCTGCCACTTGTGAAAGAAAAACCTTATCTTGTGGTCTTTTGGGACCAGCCATTACTGGCTCCACGCTTGATAAATCAAGCTCTAGTGTGTCAAAAAATGCTAACTCGTCACTACTACGCCACAGTCCTTGCTCTTTCGCATAAGCCTCAACTAGCTTAATCAGCTTTTCTGGCCTTCCGGTTAAGCTTAAATAATCTAGCGTTTTTTGATCAATTGGAAAAAATCCACAAGTTGCGCCATACTCCGGGGCCATGTTTGCTATAGTGGCTCTATCTGCCAAAGATAAATAATCTAAACCATCACCATAAAATTCTACAAACTTACCAACAACGCCTTTTGTTCTTATGATATTGGTAACCGTCAGCACTAAATCGGTCGCAGTTACTCCTTCCGACAATCTGCCAATTAATTTAAATCCAACTACTTCTGGAATCACCATACTAATTGGTTGACCAAGCATCACAGACTCAGCTTCTATGCCTCCAACACCCCAACCAAGAACTGATAATCCGTTAACCATTGTAGTATGGCTGTCAGTACCAACTAAAGTATCAGGATATATGACTCCATCATTATTACACATAACTTGCGCTAAATATTCAAGATTCACTTGGTGGCAAATCCCTGTACCAGGCGGCACTACTCTAAAATTTGTGAAGGACGATTCTCCCCACTTTAAAAATTGATATCTCTCCAAATTTCTTTTTACTTCTAGCTCAACATTCTTACTGAATGCAGAAACACTTCCATAACTATCTACTTGAACAGAATGGTCAATCACAAGATCAACCGGTACAGACGGATTTATATTGCTTGGGTTTCCTCCATTTTTCTTAACATAGTCCCGCATTGAAGCTAGATCAACAACAGCAGGAACCCCTGTAAAATCTTGCATCAACACCCTTGCTGGTTTATAGCTAATTTCGTGATTAGTGTGTTTATTAACGCAGTCTGCTAGTACTCTTATGTCATCTAGCTTTACGTTTACTCCATCTTCATTGCGCAATAAACTTTCAAGCAGAACCTTAAGTGAGCAAGGCAATTTAGTCACATCTATCCCTAAAAATTCACTAGCACTACTTAGGCTAAAATAGTTGTATGACTTCCCGTCAATGTTTAAAGTCGTTTTTGCATTTAAAGAATTGTTCATCCTATCACACTATATTAGTTAAAATTGGAATTACTGCCGTTACTTTTTTGTTGTTGACCTTGCTGCTCATACATAGTTTCGAAATCTATCGGATCTAGCATCAGTGGGGGAAATCCACCACTACTTGTAACTCTTGCAATTATTTCTCTTGCAAAAGGAAAAAGAAAAGTAGGTCCGCCAATAAACAAAGCTTGTCTTACCTCTTCCTCACTCAACTCTTTTAAATTTTCTATTGAAAAAATACCACAATATTTCGTTTCACAAATGAAAGCTACGCCATCTTTTATGCCTTCATCTTTTACCGTTGCTTTGACTTCTATATGCAAAGTAATTTCATGGAAAGATTTTTCTTCATTCACTTCTTCTTTGTTTTTCGTCCCTTCTAATTTTGCTGAATTGATATTAACCATTACATTAATATCTGGAGCTTTACTAGAAGAAAGGAATGGCGAATTCGGATTCTCAAATGATAGATCTTTAACATATTGACCGTGAATTCTCATTTTTTGTTGTGGCATTTCTTACGTCTCCTTTAATTAAGTTGAGATATTTAACACTTTCTTATATAATATATTCATTTACAAACGAATAGCAAACCTGATTATAAGTTGATATGCAAAACATATTTTCATTAATAATTAATAATGTTCGGATACTTTATATGCCAAGGAGTTGAGTTACTATGATAGAGCTTGTAATATATGCTTTATTAGCGGCGTTCATTTTTTCACGTTTGTATAATTCTTTAGGAAGGTCAGCCAACCTCAACCTAAAAAAGCTAACTAGTGTATTGGATGTAAGCCGAAGTAGAGAAGAAGTAGTAGAAAACATTGAGGGTTACATTGATAGCAATGATGAAAATTCAATAAAAGTTACTTATGAACAAATATTAAAAAAAAACAAAGATTTTTCTATTTCCCACTTTATAGAAGGTTCAAGCATAGCTTTTGAATTAATAATAAAATATTTCAATCAAGGAAATCTGTCCCAGTTAAAATCTCTCTTGGATAAAGATTTATACAACAACTTTGTAGAGAAGATTAAACATCGTAAAGAGATACACGACTCTATAATTGTTTCTATCGTTTCACAAAAGATTTTAGAAATAAAGCTAGTAAAAAACGCAGTGTTTATTGTAGTATATTTCCTTTCAGAGCAAATTAACTTCGTTAAGAACAATGAAGGAGATATAATATCAGGTAGTACATCCACTATTAATAAAGTTGAGGATGTATGGCAATTCAAAAAAAATGTTAATTCATCAGACCCAAGCTGGTTGCTTGTTTCTATTCACTATAAAAAGACAAGTAACGATAAGACAAATGACAAGTAAGATTAGTTTTATTTAGAGTTAACCATGGAAAGCAAGCTACGCGAACTAGTACTTGACACTGAAACGACAGGTCTTGACACTGAATCTGGTCATCGAATTATTGAAATAGGGTGTGTGGAATTAATTAATCGTATTCCAACAGGTAAAGTATTCCATCGGTACCTTAACCCAGAAAGAGATATACCTTATCACTCGTTTAAGATTCACGGTATTAGTGAAGAATTTTTAGAAGGTAAACCATTATTTTCAGATGTTGCACTTGAATTTCTTGACTTTATATCTAATGATATTTTGGTAATTCACAACGCTGAATTCGATGTTAAGTTCCTTAACATGGAGTTAAGCAAGCTGAATGCTGGGTTAATTTCCTCAGACAGAGTGCTAGATACATTACCTCTTGCGAGGAAAAAATTCGCAGGATCACCTGCTTCTTTGAATGCATTATGTAAGCGTTTTGATATATCGCTAGAGAATAGAGAATTGCACGGAGCACTAGTTGATGCTCAATTGCTTGCAAAGGTATATGTTGAACTTACAGGAGGGTTACAAACCTTTCTGTTTGATAATGAATGCAATCAGGACAGTAACTCCACATTCGTTCAGCATAAAGTACGTAATCTAACTCCCAGAGAACATTTACCAAATAGTGAAGAAATTGATGAACATAAGAAACTGTTAGACAAAATTAACAATACACTTTGGAATAAATATATTGAATAGGTTAACCAATAAAGATACAATTCAATTTTACTGAGAGCATTCTAATGGTAAGGTTTATAAGATTATTATCTAATGTGCTAGCAGCATTAGCAGTTGTTTTTTTAGGTTATTGTTATTTCACTAAAAAAGGCATATTTGCCCCAGCAGCGATTCACAACGCAGAAGTTAAGATAGGCGGAGATTTTTCTTTAATTAATCAGGACGGACAGATCTTGCGCAGTAGTGATTTTAAAGATAAATACATGATGATTTTCTTTGGGTTTTCCTCATGCAAAAGAATTTGCCCTATGAACCTTGGAATAATTTCAGAAACACTTGCAAAGTTAGATGAGAAAACTAACAACAAGCTACAAACATTATTCATCACAGTCGATCCTGAGCGCGATAGCACGGAAAGACTTAAAGAATTTCAGCAGCAATTTGACCACAGAATACAAATGTTAACTGGTGAAAGAGAAAAAATAGACGAAGTAATTGCAAAGTATAAAGTATATGCTAGCAAAGTTGGTGGAGAAGAAGAAATCAACCATTCTTCAATAATGTACCTTATTGGCCCTGGAGGAAAATATGTTACACACTTTGCAGCTGATTTAAATTCAGACGAAAGTCAATCTGATAAGATTTTGGCTGAGATAAGAAAATACGTAAACTGAATTATAGATTTTTCTGTTAATTAGTCGAGCATGCAACTGCATGAGCATTATGATTTGAGAGCAATCTCCATGGGAAGACACACACAACTGTACGAACGTTGTAGTTTGGGAGCAATTCCCACCAGTGGGGTGTCATCCCACTCCCCAGACACTGGGATCCAGCTTCTATGCAACTTAATTAAAAACGTTTGTTTTAGCGTAAGACAACTACCTTTAGCTCATCAGCTCAGTTATAAGCAAAATTTCTGGATTCCAGTGGGCTTTGTTGCATCGCTACTTATGAAAGGCTATACCTTCAAAAATGAATGTTCGTACAGTTATGGAAGACACATTGGAATGACACTATTTGCTGTCTTCAAAAATAAACATTCGTAAAATTGTGCTTTTAACATGGGTTATCAGTTTAAAAATGTTGCTAACTAGTATATCTGAATGTAACATCAATTAACGTGTATAAATAAAGCAATCTAATGGAAAATAGTTATAATGCCGATGCAATAAAAATCTTAAGGGGTCTTGATGCTGTAAGGAAACGTCCAGGTATGTACATTGGTGACACTGACGATGGATCTGGCTTGCATCACATGGTATATGAGGTTGTTGACAACGCAATAGATGAATCTTTAGCTGGATATTGTGATAAAATTGAAGTTAGCATAAATAAAGATGGTTCAGTATCAGTAACCGACAATGGTCGTGGCATTCCAACTGACATTCATGAAGAAGAAGGAATATCAGCAGCAGAGGTAATAATGACTCAACTCCATGCTGGTGGTAAATTTGACAGCAATACCTATAAAGTTTCTGGGGGATTACATGGTGTTGGAATCTCAGTTGTGAATGCATTATCAAGCTGGTTGGAATTAATTATTTGGCGCAATAAGAAAGAACACTTTATGCGTTTTGAAGATGGTGAGTCTATTGAACCTTTAAAGGTAGTCAACGAAAATACAAACAAAAGAGGAACTAAAGTCACGTTCATGCCATCAACAGAGACTTTTAATGGCATTAATTTCAGTTACTCAACGCTTGAAAGTCGTATAAGAGAATTAGCATTTTTAAATTCAAATATCGACATTACTTTACGTGATCTGCGCAATGAACCATATACAGAATCTCATTTCAATCAGAGCAATCAATCTAAAGACAATTTTGGTACAGCAAATTTTGTGCAGTATTTAGATAAGAATAAGACACATGTAACTAAAATTGCCAGTATGAAAGGAGATGCAGAAGATCTTGGCATCAGCTTGGAAATATCGATGGAATGGAATGATTCCTACTATGAGAATATGTTGTGTTTCACTAATAATATACGGCAACGAGATGGTGGTACGCATTTGGCAGGATTTAGATCTGCACTAACTAGATGTATCAATACCTATGCAACTAATGAAGGGTTTTTAAAGAAAGCAAAAGTAAATTTAACTGGAGAGGACGTTAGAGAAGGTTTAACTTGTGTTTTATCTCTTAAGATGCCTGATCCTAAGTTTTCTTCACAAACAAAAGATAAACTAGTTAGTTCTGAAACACGTGCAGTTGTAGAAAGTATAGTTTCTGATAAATTAAGCACAATCCTTGAAACTGATCCCAAATTGGCAGCAAGCATAGTAGAAAGAGCAATTAGGTCAGCAAAAGGAAGAGAAGCTGCAAGAAAAGCACGAGAGTTAGTTAAAAGCAAAAACAATATTGATATTGCAACTCTGCCAGGAAAGCTTGCTGATTGCCAGGAAAAAGCCCCTGAGTTATCGGAATTATTTATAGTAGAGGGTAATTCAGCAGGTGGTACTGCAAAGCAGGGGCGTAATCGTAAAACACAAGCAGTGCTTGCCTTAAGAGGAAAAATTCTAAACGTAGAACGTGTAAGTTTAGATCGTATTTTTTCATCTGCAGAAATAGGCTCTTTAATCACTGCAATTGGTGCTGGAATAGGGAGTGAACACTTCGATATTGAAAAAGCTAGATATCATAAAATTATCATCATGACAGATGCAGATGTTGATGGTTCACATATAAGAACTTTGATTCTAACTTTCTTTTTTAGACATATGCGTGAAGTTATTGAAAAAGGTTACTTATACATAGCACAGCCACCCCTCTATAAAGTTACAAAGAATGCCAAAGACACTTATATTAAAGATGACGAAACTTTTGAAGAGTATATAATAAACTCAGCAGTTAAAAGATTAACACTAAGTGGTACAGCTACAGAATTTAACAACTTGCGCCTTATTTTGAATAAATGCGTTAGCACTTCTAATATTAGCAAAAATTATGATAGAGAAATACCACAAAATCTCTTAGAGTCATTGCTAATTTTAAGTAAAAAGAATGCTCTATCATCGGCTGATGAGATATTAAAGTATTTGAAGTTAATGTACAGCGAATACACTTGGGAAGTGGAAATAAAAGATGAAGAAAAAGAAATTCATATCTCTAAATTGTTTCAAGGATTGGCAGACAAATATATATTTGCACTTAGTATGCTTGAAGGCAAAGATATGCAAAACATATTAAGTTTGCTTGATGGTATAAGTAATTTATTTAATGGTGATTCATTTTTAAAGTCACAAGAAACTGAAATAAGAATCACTTCTCCAAGTACGCTTGCAAAAATAATAATGGACTATGGTAAAAAAGGTTTAACTCTGCAGAGATTTAAAGGTCTTGGTGAAATGAATGCTGATCAGCTATGGGATACTACGTTAAATCCTGAGGCTAGAACTTTATTAAAGGTTGAAATAAAAGATTGTGAAGAAGCTGATTCCATATTTTCAATATTAATGGGTGATATAGTTGAACCACGCCGTGATTTTATTAATAGCAATGCACTTAATGTGCATGATGTTGATATTTGAACTTTTAGCAAAATGTACGAACGTTACGGGTTTAAGCAAAGACTGTGTCATTCAAGTAGCTGACACTGGTTCCTTTATAACGGTGTCATTCCAGTGCTTGACACTGGAATCCAGGTTACTCACAAGCAAACTAGCATAGAAAGTGGTTACAACGTTTTCGATGAGATTGCAGAAAGGCTGGATTCCAGTGTCAAGCACTGGAATGAAAGCAGTCCTACGTCATGCCGCGATTCATTCGCGGTATCTCTAGATCCCGCTAACAAGCAGCGGGATGACGGTTGTCAGGGTGTCATCCCACTACCTTCTCCTGTCATCCCAGTGCCTCCCTCCCCTGTCATCCAAGTAGCTTGACACTTATATAGCCTTTCTTATAATAGTCCGAATGCGATAAGATATGTGTTTATGGCTATAGCAGGCCAGTAGCATATTACGGTCTGTTCGGATTATTGTAAAAAGAGCTATATCTTTATGATGTGAGGCATTAGAGCTAAATACCTAACAGGGAGGGTGAAGCTGATGCAACGCTAATGCCATTAAGGCCGAATCCCAGATTTTGCTTCCCTCCCATAGAGTTATAGCTCTTCTCATAATAATCCCAATAAGGTAAGAATGGATTTATGGTAGAGGGGTTTGTATGCCAGCAGCGTATAGTTACGACTTAAGGAAAAAAGCAATGGAGGCATTGGATGAAGGAGAAAGTAGAGCAACTGTTGCCAAGTGCCCTTACCCAGAAAAAGTGGAGAGAAAGAAAGGAGTTTTTTCGGGTAAAATAAAATTTTGGAGGATTAGAAATGGTAAGAGAATATACGGCAGAATTCAAATTGGAAGCTGTTAAGCTGGCAAATGAACAAAGAAAGGTAGGTCAACCAGTTGCAAAAGTAGCAAGAGATCTAGGAATAAGGGATAGTGTATTAGGAAAATGGATGAAGAAATATAACGAAAAAAAGTCAGCGGCAAATGCATTTCCAGGTAGAGGTAACATGGCTCCTTATGACAAAGAGAGGTTTGATTTACAAAGCAAGAGTAACAAGGGAAAGAGACATTTAAAAAAAAGCCCTGGCCAGTCAAAAAGAGTAAAATATTTTTTTATATAGTATAGCTCTTTTTACAATAATCCGAACAGACCGTAATATGCTACTGGCCTGCTATAGCCATAAACACATATCTTATCGCATTCGGACTATTATAAGAAAGGCTATAAATGCTATAAAGTACAGGAATTATGTAGGATTTTCTGCTAGTGGCTACTATAAGTGGACCACAAGAAAAATAAGCAGTAGAGAATCAGCAAATAAAGAGCTACTCGAAGCTATTCAAAAAATATATCAAGTTTCTAAATGTAGATATGGAGCTCCTAAAATTCATGCTGAATTGAAGGCTTTGGGTAAAAGTTGCAATTTGAAAACGGTGCAAAGTATTATGCAGAAAAATGACATCAGGGCTATACTGAGAAGAAAGTTTAAAATTAAAAAACAACAAACAGATAATAGAGCTGTAGCTCCCAATATATTAGACCAAAACTTTATTGTTGATCAACCAAATAAAGTATGGGATTACTTACATCAAAACCAAGGAGGGATGGCTATATTTGGCAGCAATAATTCTCACGTATGGTAGTTAATGAGTAGTGCAATAAATAAACAATTGGTTATGAACTCTTTATTAATGGCCATTAATAGGCGTAAACCTGTTAAAAATCTACTGCTGCACAGTGACCAAGGTTCATAATATTAGCCTTTCTTATAATAGTCCGAATGCGATAAGATATGTGTTTATGGCTATAGCAGGCCAGTAGCATATTACGGTCTGTTCGGATTATTGTAAAAAGAGCTATATACTGCGCAAGGGTATCAATATCTCTTAGCTGTAAAGAATATAGATGAGTAATAAAGGCTGTTGTTACGACAATTCTGTTGCAGAAAGCTTCTTTAGCTAATTGAAAAGAGAAATACTTATTGATACTTCACAACACTCTGCTCAACACACTAGAACTGCAATATTTGAATACATAGAAATTTTTTATAACAAACAACGTCACTATTATAGCCTTTCTTATAATAGTCCGAATGCGATAAGATATGTGTTTATGGCTATAGCAGGCCAGTAGCATATTACGGTCTGTTCGGATTATTGTAAAAAGAGCTATAACTATTGCATTCCAGAACAATTTGATGCATCATTCTTTTTGTAAAAAACATTCCACACTTTCTCTCCACTTTTTCTGGGTAAGGTCAGTTGGATTTTCACCAATTGTATTCTAAACGCTTACTTGGCGCACCCATAACAAAAATGCCTGAAAAACGTTAATAATTATATACTATTATTAATAATTATTCAACCATATTTTAAGCTTACAATTTTGAGCTTAACTGACGCTTATGGATAGGGGCAACTCTATCACCCTGTGTTATGTTTATTTTCTAACGGACGCTGATTTTTGTATCGTAATTTCTTGCTATAAATTGGTTATATAAGAGCTGGCTTCTAAAATTTTATAACCCTAATTTGAATTAACAGACAGTAGAATCGAAAGATTATTACAAGGAGAAATCTACACAGATCGACCCTTTTGTGAATCTGCGTTTCTGCTTTCTTCAACTTGTTTTGCAAAAGATGTTTCCGGTTTCTGAAGTGGCTTAGCAATTTCACACACAACGGCAATAACTGCTGTTAAAAACGTTTTTAACAATGCACCTAAAGCTCCACCAACTGCTTCCCTGCCATATATATGAGCTTGCTTTTCGTTACCGTCAGCAGTTTCCCCTGCCCTCCTTCTTGGATCCATCCTATGAGCAATCACCGAAAACAACACTCCCCTGATTGAAGACTTCACTTTTTCCTTTGCTTCGTGGACATCCCCATCTTTTGCTGTTTCATGTCCATGACTTAAGTGTTTAGCGTTCATTAGCTCCTTTTGTTGCTGGGCAAACATGCTACTTAATACTTCTTCTATCACTTGCTTTCTTCTCTTCTCTCTAACTCTTTTCATAGATTCTGATTTATCGCGAGTGTGTTTGGTAGTTTCAAATTCTGCATCAATATCTTCAGACTCAGCCTGACTATATAAAGTCTCTATGAGCCTGTCTATGCTTCGCTTTATTTGCATAGTCCTTTCGTAACTATCCGAATTATCAATTCCTTCGTCGATCTGATTTAGAATATCCTCAAAAACTTTCAAATAGTCTTGAATATACTGTATTATGTATTGCTTATCTTCCTCTTTGTGTTGTTCTTCTTGATTTTGCTGATTTTCATTTTCTAAACTTTTCTCTCTTTTATCATCGTTATTTTCTTCAATATTATCACCGTCTTCCTCGAAAAGGTCTTTGTCGTTCATGATTTTTTTTAATTTAGTTAAAATTCTCACCAGTTATAGCTCTTTTTACAATAATCCGAACAGACCGTAATGTGCTACTGGCCTGCTATAGCCATAAACACATATCTTATCGCATTCGGACTATTATAAGAAAGGCTATACTATTGTATATAAAAAGATTAAATTAACATTAATGAAAAGCGTTTACAACTTCAGCACTGGCTAAAACGACAGTAAAGCTGTCAAAAGCAGCGGGGTCATAATACCTCTCATACAGTTCAACTGAACACCTAAGCCTTATCTTTTCTTTAGCATTAAAACTAATTTCATAATCATTATTAGAGTTCAGCATAGCAGAATTACGTAATAATTCATCAGCTAATACAGAGTCTAAAATTCCATTAATTTTTATCGTAATATGTCTGCTTCCAGCAGAGTCCAATACTTTTCTCCAGCCAAAAGAAGAAATATCTCTCACCTCTTCTCTGTTATTACGCAAAGTAAACCTTAGGTTTCTTATATTATTTAACACAATAAAATTATTGTCATGATCTTTAATTTTTAGCTGTAATTTGCTCATTATCACCTCCTTTTATTAAAATATCAAAATTAATTGTTGAATGTAAAATTTCATCGTGCTGATCCATAGCACAATTACTTTCCAAAATAGTTTCATTATCAGAATATTTAATACTCTTAAGTATCAAGTTAATATGCCTTATAATGGCAAACATACTGTCTATATGATAAGTATATATGTCGCATGAAAATCTTGCCTTTGTAGCAAAATTGGACAGCATATGCAGGTTGCTATAATTCACTGCGCGCAATCTCAAGTAAGGAATGGTGACCTGTTTAGGTAAGTAGTCATAAATGTTAGTAACATATTTCCTTAAATCAGAATTTGCTTTTAGTGCTGCATAAACGCTATTGTACAACTCGTTTATAGCTTGAATTTTTTCCATGATTAACCCTCGAAAGATATATAGAAACTCGTCATCCCACTGCTTGTTAGCGGGATCTATGTTAAGAGATACCGCGAATGAATCGCGGTATGACGTTGGCAAGTCTTATTTACTTTAGCTATATTTCATCCTTATCTACAAAACAACCTTTGGTTCGCGAAATGGAGAATATACCTTCTTCACTTCAGATAAATGGCTACTTACCTCCGATTCACGATTTTTGTAAAGAGCAGAAACATACCGCATAATACCTAGTTTTATCTGCTCAGGAACATTGTCATAACCAGCTTCGTATACAACATCAACTCTTATTGCATTCAAACAATTGAAAAACTCAACGTAGCCCCCTACATCACTAAAATAATACTTAAGTGTTCTCTTCTCTTGATTTTTAGACATCATTGCAGTAGCCAATACTATCTTACTCACAGGGCCATAGCTTAAATAGATCCTACGAGGTACATAATCTTCATATGAAACTTGCCATGTTTGCTTTACTAGTGACTTTTCCATATGCCACTCAGCATAATCAGTAGCCATAAAAATTAGATCTGAAATCAACTTATCATCCTGGTCGTTCTCAATGCGTAAAAAAGATTTAACCTCTTCTAAAGTAACCGGAAAAGATTTAAGCTTAGATTTACGTTGCACAGATATTCTTGGTGAAGTAGATCTTATTGACATAATATAGCCTTTCTTATAATAGTCCGAATGCGATAAGATATGTGTTTATGGCTATAGCAGGCCAGTAGCATATTACGGTCTGTTCGGATTATTGTAAAAAGAGCTATAAAGTGTATAACGAAATAGAAGGAGAACTGTACAACGTAATTGTAAAAGAGTTTTCTGATCTTATTGATAAAATAAAAGAACACCCTTTTAATGTTGAATTGATAAATATAGCTCTTTTTACAATAATCCGAACAGACCGTAATATGCTACTGGCCTGCTATAGCCATAAACACATATCTTATCGCATTCGGACTATTATAAGAAAGGCTATATAAGCCTCACAATAAAAATTGAATATAAAAATTATTACTAATGTAGTATAATTATTATGAAAAAGCGTGCTATGCTTTAACAATAAGCTAGTATATAAATATGGGGCTGTAAATCAAAAATTTTAGCAATCTAAAGAAATTTTACTATTACCTTCTATATTGAATTCTCTACAAAGATCAGCAGATAAGTCCATGTTTTCCCAAGAAAATCCACCGTCCCTTTCCGACTGTTTACCAAAATGTCCATAACAGGCTGTACGTTTATATATAGGATGATTAAGCGATAAATGCTTGATTATGCCTTTTGTTGATAAATCTATATTATTCTCGATAAACTTTTTAATTACTCTTTCCTCTACCTTATTCGCACCAAATGTATCAATATAGAATGAAGTAGGTTTTGATACACCAATTGCATAAGAAAGCTGCACAAGACAACGTTCAGCCAAACCTGCAAAGACAATATTTTTAGCAAGATATCTTGCCATATAAGCCGCAGATCTATCAACTTTGGTTGCATCTTTTCCGGAAAACGCTCCTCCACCGTGTGGAATATAACCTCCATAAGTATCAACCATAATTTTTCGTCCGGTCAATCCACAATCACTAACCGGTCCACCAATAACAAATCTACCAGTTGGATTGACTAAGAGATTTTCCTCAGGACACATCCATCCTTCAGGTAAAGATGAAACTATGTAAGGGTAAATTATTTCTTTTACTTTTGATTGATCCAAATCCTCAGGGTGCTGTATTGAGACAATAATACTTTCAGCACGTACCGGGAGGTTATTCTCATATGCCAAAGTGATTTGTGACTTTGCATCTGGACCAAGTTTTGCTTCTTTAACTGCGCTCATGATATTTTTCAGAATCGAGTGTGCATAAAAAATGGGTGCCGGCATAAGGTTTTCTGTCTCTGTTGTTGCATAGCCATACATTATGCCCTGATCTCCAGCACCTTGATCCAACCCTATTGCAATGTCATTTGATTGCTCATGCAGCAATATATTTACTTTCACTTTTCTCCAGTGGAACCCATCGTGCTTGTAACCAATATCTTTTATTGTATTCCGTACAATACTTTCAATCCTGCTATTTTTGATGTTAGGCCCAAACACTTCCCCAGCTATAATAACGTTATCTTTGGTGACTAAAGTCTCTATTGCAGCTCGCGCAAAAGGATCAGTAAAAAGGTACTCATCAAGTATTGCATCTGAAATTTGATCTGCTACTTTATCTGGATGACCAGCCGCCACTGATTCACTGGTTACTAAATTTTTATATAAACTCATGTTTTTGCTTATACAATATCAAAACCGCTATAGAAAACACAGTTAGTAACTACTAAATGGTGGGTCTGGGAAGAGTTGAACCTCCGACCTCACGCTTATCAGGCGTGCGCTCTAACCACCTGAGCTACAGACCCATGATTTATTCAAGCTGAAGCTTTCATATTATCTGTAGGCACGATATCAATAAAAGTCTTTTTATTTGCTGACCTTCTAAAGCTGACCCAGCCTTCTATTTTAGCAAAAATCGTATGATCTTTACCTATACCAACATTCTTTCCAGGATGGAATTTTGTGCCTCTTTGGCGCACAATTATGTTACCAGGAATAACCTTCCCATTCTTCTTTATTCCTAACCTACGACCCGCTGAATCTCTACCATTACATGAACTACCACCTGATTTTTTAGTTGCCATATCTTACCTCTTACTTTTGAAGACTAATTTCATTTATACGAAGAACAGTTATATACTGCCTATGACCAGTTTTCCTACGGTAATTTTTTCTTCTTTTCTTCTTAAAGATTATAATTTTTTTCCCCCTGCACTGCTCCAACACTTCAGCTTTAACAGTAGCATTAGATGAATAAGATAAGCCATTATTTGAAATACAAATCACCTTATTGATTTCCACCTCTTTTTTTTCTTCAGCTTCTAACTTCTCTACCTTTATTATACTACCTTCTTTTACTAAATATTGCTTTCCACCAGTCTCAATTACTGCAAACATGATAAATATAAATTATTGTTATTAGCTTTAATCGTAAACGATGTCATATACGCTGTCAATATAAATAAAAAGCATGACTTAACGTTCTTTTTGAGCTACTAAAATACTTCTATCTGTTTTCATCTTTTATCTACCTTTTCTCAGACAGTAGACTTCTTGCATAACCTAAGCAGAAAAAAGGCAAATAGTTATTATAGCTCTAAGTTTACCGACACCGTCATGCAAGTAGCCCCTTCTCCTGTCATCCGAGTAGCTTGACACTGGTTTACCTTATGATGATGTCATGAAAGTAGCTGACACTGGTTTCCATCCAAGACGGCAGCGCCTCCTTCTTCTGTCATCCCAGTGCCCAGACACTGGGATCCAGGAAAGTTTGCTTGTGAGCAAGCAAACTAGCATAGAAAGTGGTTACAACATTTTCGATGAGATTATATGGAAAACTGGATCCCAGTGTCAAGCACTGGAATGACATCATAGAGGCGCTGGAATGACATCATAGGGGCTCGGGTGACGAAAAAAGGAGCACTGGAATTACACCTTCCTGCCCAATTCATGTTGCTATAAACATTAAGAAATTTACCAAGCGAAAAAAAAGGCAAAAGAAGCCCCGTGGTTATTGTCCGCTTTAAAATATTGGCGTTTTTTATGTTTTAAACGCTTGACAAGGGAAATTCAGCTGCTTTTAATTGCAACTAACCTACGCTGCAAATGTTTAAGAAATTTACTAAGCAGAAAAAAAGACAAAGAATCCCCGAGTTAGCTAGTCTTTTACTATCTCTGTCGAGTATTGGCATTTTTTGATGTCTTGTAACGCTTTATAAGCGCGTTCAGCTTATTTAGATAAAAATCTAGATGTAGATGAAGTTTTGTAAAGACATACAGTATCTATATACTGCAAAAAATTAAACATAAGACGCCGATACATTAAGTAATCCTTACCTTTTAATCTGCAGATTGGCGAAAGCAAATACAATAGCTTCACTGCCGTGATAAAGGGGCTGGCGGAGTTTGTCAAGGAAGTTTTTTCGTTTCTATTCCCAATAAAAGTTTGTTATATGGTTATGCAAGAAGTCTAATATTAAAAATGACACAACAACATAATTAAATTAGACTACTTTATTCTCTTAGTTACTTGCTTTTCTCTTGCTATTGCAAGGCTTTTTTCTGGTACATTCTCAACTATAACACTACCTGCTGCAATTACAGATTCATCATGAATATTAAGCGGCGCAATTAGTGAGCTATTGGCGCCAACAAAGCAATTGCTCCCTATATTCGTTTCATGTTTATTTTTCCCATCATAATTACAAACAATAGTGCCTGCTCCTATATTACTCTCCTGCCCTACTTTAGCATTTCCTATATAACTTAAGTGTTTTATTCTAGTGTTTTGACCAACTTCACTTGTTTTCACTTCCACAAAATTTCCTATTTTTGCCTTATTACCAATTGTTGTGTTTCCCCGTATTCTGGTAAATGGACCGACCTCAGCATTACTTTTAATTAAGCAGTTTTCTAAATGCGAAAATGGCAGTATTTTCGCACCAGACTCTATTTTCACTCCAGTACCGAAAAAAACATATGGGTAAATCACTGAATCTCTGGCAATTTGCGTATCAAGAGAAAAGAAAACAGTCTCTGGTGCAACAAGCGTTACTCCGGAGTCGGTAAAAATTTTTCTTTTATTTTCTTGAAAGTAAAACTCAGCTTTTATAAGGTCATTTCTGTTATTTATTCCCGTTGCTTCTTCTCCACCGGTAATAACGTAACCGACATTTAAATTACTCTTCACTGCAATGGAAACTATATCGGTCAAGTAATATTCATGAGTTGAGCTATTGCACTCTATTTTCTCCACCAATTCACGTAAATTCTTTGCACATGCAACCATTATTCCAGCATTTGCAAGAAATTCTTCATGATTATTTTTATCACTCTTTGCTTCTACGATTTCTCTTAAGGAACCATTCTCAATAATTAACCTACCGTATTCTTTATTGCTTGTCCTAAAACCTAGGCAAACTAGAGCCTTGCCTTCTAAGCAACTAACCATTTTAGTTATTGTGCTGCTTTTTATGAGCGGAGTATCTCCATACTGCACAACAACTATGTTCGAATCTGGCAATTCTTTCAGGTTTCTCATCGCAGTTTTGACTGCATCTCCCGTGCCGAGTGTTGATTCTTGTGTAATTAACTGTATATCCTCAAAGCACTTTAGTCTTTCAATTAAAGGCAGATCAACTACAACAGCTATGTTTTCAGGATTTAACTGTTTTGCATTGTAAATGACATGCTGGAGCATGGAAAAATTGCCTATTTTGTGCAGGACCTTAGGCAAATCTGAATTCATCCGCCTGCCATGCCCTGCAGCAAGTATAACGAACGTATGAGTTTTACTTATCACTTATCTTAAAGATGAAAAATGAAAACCGTAATGATCAAGCCAGCTGATTTTGTTGTCATAAAAGCTCCTCAGGTCGCTAATTTGATATTTTAGCATTGCAAGCCTTTCTATACCAATGCCAAACGCAAAACCGTTGTATTTAGTATGGTCTATTCCAACATTTTGAAATACATTTGGATGCGTCATACCGCATCCCAGTACTTCTATCCATTTACTACCTTTATAACTTATGTCCACTTCCGCAGAAGGCTCGGTAAAAGGGAAAAAACTATTACGAAAACGTATCTTCAGCCCTTTATTGCCAAAGAACTTATTAAGGAAGTGATGAATAGTAAATTTTAACTGGCCCATATTGACATTCTCATCGACATATAACCCCTCTATTTGATGGAACATAGGGGTGTGAGTTGCATCAAAGTCGTTTCTGTATACTCTACCTGCGGCTACTATTTTAATTGGGAATTTTTTTGTTTTTTCCATGGTTCTAATCTGTACAGATGAGGTGTGAGTGCGCAGTACCATTCTTTTATCATCTATTTTATTCTTTAAGTAGAAGGTATCTTGCTCCTCTCGTGCAGGATGATGACTTGGAGTATTCAGTGCATCAAATACATGAAATTCATCTTCAATGTCAGGGCCATCAACTGCCTTAAAACCCATATGTGCAAAAATAAGCTTTACTTCATTTAGAACCTTACTGAGTGGATGGACCTTGCCAATTTTTTCTGGCCTCGCAGGCAACGTGATATCAACTGCCTCGTTCTGCAATTTAAAGTTAACTTCTTCGGCTTTTAGTATATTCTCCTTATTCATTATAAGCTGATCTAGCTTATTACGTAAAACGTTGATGACTTCGCCTAAATTGCGCTTTTTTCCTGCGTCTTCTATCTCTTTTAAGTTGTCAAAATAAGCTTTAATTACACCCTTTTTTCCCAAATATGATAGCCTAACTTTTTCTAAATCTTGTAAAGAAGAAGCATTCTCAATTTCGGAAACTGCTTTATCTTCAAGTGAAAGTATGTCATCTAATAACTCTTTATTCATCTTAAAAACGCTGGCTTAAACTTTCATTATAGTGAAATTTTAAATATCATCAACAATCCGAAAAATTGCCCTATTCTGATTATTAATTTATTGACTAATTAATCTTTTTCATTTACCTTTGCGTTGATGAATTTGCTGTATCAACTATGCACAACAGTAACACTGAAACTAAGAATAAGTATAAAATAGAGGATTTACCTAAGCTCTTTAAGGAAAAATCCAGAAACATAAGTAAAGCATTTTCTAGCGAAACAATTAAGATCAGTGCTATTCGCTCGAGAAGTATTGAAAGCAATATACAAAAATTTTCATTTGAGCTAACAGCAACAGATAAAGACACCTTTAATATAAGATTATTTCGAATAAACCCTTTAATTGATTTTTTCAAAATCTGCCTTTCCCGGGAAAAAAAATTTACAGCCAACATAAAAGTGCCCAAAGAAAGCAGTGAACTATATAATAACTACTGTAAAACTAACAGTTATAAAACTGTAGAAGAATTCGTAAATAGTGCTCCGCCTCAAATCCTTCTGCAGGGCACAACGATAACGCTACAAACAGACGTTGAAAACATTAACCTGGACAACTTGTACCAAATCGAGTTATTTCTAAATGAAAAGCTACAACATGCAGAAAAAACTGAAAATGAAGACAAAAAAGAACAGAGTGAAACTAACCAAAAAAATGCACAAAATAAACAAATCGTACCAGTTACAGTCCTGTTTGGCTATAATTTAACAAGTAGTAAAAAGCAAGTGATGCGGGTTCCAATAGTTGTTGCTGCAATACGTGACAATTTTTTTTGGTTTGGATCTTCTTTTCGGCTATCCAATTTTTTTAATACAATACAATTCTTCTTTCAACAGCCACCAAAACTGTCCATACGAAACCAGAGGGCTTTGACTTACCATCCAACACTTCAAGAGACAAAACAGGACAAGGTAACACAAAAAGATGGAATCGACGAAAGAAGAATAGAAGACGTCACAATGCTTATTTCTGATTTCGGTCAAACTACTTCGCACACAGAGTATTTTAAGGCTAACAGAAAAAAGAAGTCAAAAAAGCAGACCAAAGAACTATCAGAGAAAGAAAAACCATTAGCCATAAAACAAGCACAAAATGATGCTAGAGTAGCTATGATAGATAACCAAATTGAGCACAGGGGAAAAACTCGATAAAATATTTATTGAAGTGATGAGTGGATACAAAAATCAAGATCCAGAAACATTTTGCAATATTTTCAGCTCAGTATTCAATATTGTTTACTTTCAAGATAAACAATTACATGCAATATTAGAGCCAGGCGAAATATCAGAAGTATTACAGATACTCGAAAGGCCACAACCTCTTAGTAACTCACTTTTAGGTAAAGAATATTTACAAAAACAAGTATATAGAAAAAAAAGAGCAATTGCTTAAATTAGTTTCAGGTGTTTATATACAACAACCTTCTCCACAACATGAAAATACTCCTCATAAATCTACAAACCCTTTACCAATTAAAGATCTTTCACCAGCAACAAATGAAGCTAAAACTCTACCACCTACTAACATTACACTCAAATCACCGTTAAAAACTGTATTTTCCTCAAAAAAGGCTTATTTTTGTCTATTTATAATAGTAGCATCTGCATCAACACTTTGCTTATGGCATTTTCCATTAGGAAAAGTGTCAATGTTAAAAGGATTAGTGCCACCAGAAAAAAGGGAAAGTATTGGGTTAGCATTGAACATAGGGTTGCCAATATTAATCGCGCTGTGTATTTTGAATTTAGCTCGCTTTATATATTCTGAATATTCTATAGAATCTATTGAACAGAACAAATCTCCTTCTCGTATTTAAACTTACCCAAAATGTAAACAAGTTGTCCTAAGAGATCTTTCATGGTAAAATTATTTATTTTCACCATATGTTTAAAGGAATTATCACGGATATCGGGACTATAACTGATACTACCACTCACTCCAACTCTGATCAAATTTTCCATATCAAGACACAAAATTTATCCTCTATAAATAAAGGAGATTCAATAGCTTGCTCTGGTGTGTGTTTAACTGTTGTTGATATAATGAGCGATATATTTACAGTCCAAGCATCTCAAGAAACTATGAAGGTTGCTAACTTAAATACGTTGAGAATAGGAAAAAAAATAAATCTCGAACAAGCAATGAGATTAAGCGATAAGATCGATGGCCACCTGGTTCAGGGTCATGTTGATGGGATAGTAAAATTTTTAACAATTAATCAAAATTTAGATTCTCATGAAATCAAACTATCGTGCCCACAAGAATTAATTAAATTTGTTGCAAAAAAAAGCTCCGTTACACTAGATGGGGTTTCCCTCACAGTGAATTCAGTTATTAATCAGGAATTTACAGTAAATATCACTCCCTATACATGGGAAAATACAACTTTTCAGTACAACAAAGTAAATGATTATTTGAATTTAGAAATTGACATGATCGCTAGGTATTTAGATCAATTGATGCAGCATAAATACAATTAATTTTACAACCTTGTTATTTACAACTATTATATCTTGAAAACCATATAGATATAAAACATGCTTTTCGATAGCCTAATTATCTTCATTGTTGTTCTATGCGTAA
Source organism: Wolbachia endosymbiont (group A) of Scambus nigricans (assembly GCF_947251485.1). Classification (NCBI taxonomy): domain Bacteria; kingdom Pseudomonadati; phylum Pseudomonadota; class Alphaproteobacteria; order Rickettsiales; family Anaplasmataceae; genus Wolbachia; species Wolbachia endosymbiont (group A) of Scambus nigricans. Next base: position 422,785 of record NZ_OX366356.1, on the reverse strand, counting down.
TAATCTCGGTAACTAGAGGCTTTATAAAAGAGCTATGCGCACTAATGTTTCTATTTTTATCGGTCTTTCTGACAGCTAATCACTATGATTTTTTCACTCCAAATTATAGTAAATATTTTGATTCTAAAGTTACACTAAACATACTTTCTACAATCTCTGTATTTATTATACTTAATCTTATATTCATGATAATAAATAACTGGCTAATGTACATATTATTACCCATAAGGTTGGGGTTTATCGATAGAGTTACTGGAATCTTTCTCGGAGTGCTTAAAGGAATATTGCTCTCTTATGTATTATTTTTTGCTGTGCACTTATATTGCTACACAGTATATGACAAAAAAGAGGGAGAGTATAAAATAGAAGCAGAAGACATATTGCCTAATTGGATAATAAATTCACACTCTTATCAGGCTTTATTTGTGACAGCAGAAGAAGTAATTGACATGTATGTACCAGAGTCGTTGATACTAAAAATAAAAGAGATCGGTGGAGAAATGGTTGATCAAGAAAAACCTAAAAACAATAAAAAAGAAGAGTAAATATTTATTTATAAATATTTTCATTGGGAGTATTCAAAAAGCCATATGTGTCAGGTTAAGAGCACAGAATTTTTTACTGGAAATATTAATTTTGTTTTAGCAATAAATCAACTTAAGGTCATAATATCTTGACATTTATTTAATGTTGCTATATAATAGCTATGTACATTTTGTGTACTATAGCAATAAAATTACCTTGTAATAGGTGTATTGGACCCGAGGGCAGTGCTCGGCGCCTCCACCATGTTTTTTAATTATACGGGGGCGATTAAGGATCGACATGCATAGTAAAGATGGTAGCTTTGCTCGGTTAGACACCACCGCTAAGAGTTCATAATTTAAATGCAAACGATAATTTTGCTGCTGAAGAATATCGTGTTGCTGCTTAATTTAGCACAACCGGTTTATTACTAAAGCACGGTTTAGGGAACGCCGGGTAACAGAAGTTCCCCCAAAATTTACGTATGTGAAAGTTATATGGAGCAAACAGATTACAAAAAACTGCTCAATTCTGCTAAGTTTCAAGTTATCAAAAAGACTTTAGATGTTATATCAGGTAATGGTTTTATCCCTCACTTAGAAATATTATTTTTCACATATTTTAATGGTGTGACCATGCCAGATCGTTTGAAAAAGTCATACCCTACTCAAATGCTTATTATATTACAGCATCAATTCTATGATTTAAAAGTTTCTGAGGATAAATTTAGCGTCAGTTTGAGTTTTCAAGGAAAACAAGAGCGAATTACTATACCGTTTTTTGCTATTAGTGAGTTTCGTGATAAAATTTCAGGAGATGTTTTAATATTTGACAAAATCAGTATCGACTCTGATAAAGAATACAAAAGTGAAAAATGTACTGAAAAACTATCAAACGGTAGTATTATATCCATAGATCAACTGCGTGATGAGTAACTGCTCATCTTTATAAACAAAAAATATTAATAGAAAAAAGTGGTCTAACTTAAGCAATAGAATAGAGGGTAGATAAATATGCTAAATCTTTAATTATTTATTAACGCAGGTGGCAAAATTTTTCTTACATATCATCAACTTCCTTTATTGAAAAATTCAGAAAAATGTTGTATAATTATTAGTAGACTTTGGTAAAACATATGACAGATTCAGGAATTAGTATAACTTTTGACCCAAAAACTTCACATAATCTTACTAAGTTAGCTGAAATCACCAAGGAATCCGTTCAAGAACTAGCAAAAAGGTTAGTCATCGAAGGAATCGAGTGCGAAGTAGAAGATATTGCGTTATATAAAACTATTAAGGAATGTGAGGATGTAGACTGGAACACAGTACTATCTGAAAGGGAGAGGACATAAACTGAAATACGATATTGTCTACTCAAAAAACTTTACTGAAAGAGATTTTCTAAATCTTCCAAAAACAATAAGATCAAGGATTACAAAAGCGATAAACGAGCGGCTTACAACTGATCCAATTAAATTTGGTAAACCATTACGTGGCAGGCTAAAAGGGTATAGAAGAACAAGGGTTAGTGATTATCGAATTATTTATACTGTAAATATTGCAAAACATAAGGTGTTTGTTGCTACAGCAGGACATAGAGACACCATTTATGAGAAGGCTACTTGATAAACATTAAATATATTTTTATACAGCCCTCCTTCCTTTCTTTATTGAAAAATTAAAAAAAATGTTGTAAAATAGCTATAGTAGTAGACTTTGGTAAAACTTATGGTAAATTCAAAAGTTAGTGTAACTTTCAACCCAGAAACTTCGCAGCATCTTGTTGAACTAGCTAGAGCCACCAAGCAGTCTGTTCAAAAATTAACAGAAAAGCTAGTCAAGGAAGCAATCGAACTTGAAGCGGAAGATATTGCATTTTCCAAAATTATTAGGGAGTTAAATTCTGATGATGCAGAAGAAGTAGAGGATAGTGAAGACATCTGGAAATAAGCAATACACCATTAAATATCTAAAGCATGTTCTTAAAAGAAATTTGTCTTCCTTGCCGGAAGATGTAAAGCCAAGTATTAAAGATGCAATAAAAGAGTATCTTGAGACTGATCCTATTGGTAACGGTGTGTTGCTACGCAAGAGATTAAAGGAACATAGAAGAATAAAAGTTGCTGATGATTATCGTATTGTCTACCGTGTAAATACTGCAAAACGTATAGTAATTATTGTTTCAATAGGACACAGGGACAATATTTACAAGCAGGCAATATTGGACCTACTGAAACATTAAATATATTTTTATACACCACTCCTTTCTTTATTGAAAAATTAAAAAAAATGTTGTATAATTATTAGTGGACTTTGGTAAAACATATGGCAAATTCAGGCATTAACATAGCTCTTAGCGAAGAAACTTTAAAGCATCTTGCTGAATTATCTGAATTTACTAAACAGCCCGTTCAAGAATTAGCAGGAAAACTATTTAGAGAAGCAGTTGAGCTTGAAATGGAGGATTTTTTAGTATCTAAAATTTCTGGTGAGCGTGATGTTGAAGGTGCAGAAACAGTTGATTTTGAAGATATTAAGTGGGATTAGAGCGTTACAAGGTTAAGTCTCTAAAGAGTGTTGTTGAAAAAGATTTACCAAACCTTCCAAAGACAATAAGGCTAAGAGTTCAAAAGGCTATAAAAGAACGTCTTACAGTTGACCCAATAAATTTTGGTGAACCACTACATCATAACTTAAAAGGACGTAGAAGGCTAAGAGTTGGTGACTATCGTGTAATTTACAGAGTAAATCAATTAGATCATATAGTATAGCCTTTCTTATAATAGTCCGAATGCGATAAGATATGTGTTTATGGATATAGCAGGCCAGTAGCATATTACGGTCTGTTCGGATTATTGTAAAAAGAGCTATAACTATCACAGAGATAGGACATAGAGTTGATATTTATAAGAAATAAATATCAACATTAATATATATTATACACTCCTCCTTCCTTGTCCATTCTCTACTTTAGGTGGCTTTGCGCAGCTCAAAAAATGAAGTTTTTTTTGGTTCAGCAAAAACAACATTTTGAGTTTGAAAAGGCTAAATACTTGTCTTTTATATAACTTTCGTGTAATAGATATGTATGCATCCAATCATATATCTACTCAATACGTTACTTGATCTTTATAGCTTCATTCTAATATGTTGGGTTGTCCTAAACTGGCTGGTTAAACTTAATATGGTGAACATATATAATGAAACTGTCAGTAGCATAATGCACATCTTGAACCAATTGACATATCCACCACTAAAGATTATTAGAAGATATATACCACCGTTCAACGGATTAGATTTATCTATAATGATATTGCTAATAACAATTCACTTTGTAAAATATACAGTAGCTTACTACTTTAGGTAGATGTTAAAAAAATGTCTAAAATCAGCAATATATCTATCCCTTTTAATATATATATATATATATATATCTATATCAGTTTTTAGCTATAACTATAAAGATCCTTCCTTAAACACGGCTACAAATGAGGAAGTGACAAATTTAGGTGGAATAGTAGGTTCATATTTAGCTGATATATTGGTTCAATTTCTCGGATTAACTAGTGTTACAATAGCTACAACCATAGTTTACTTGTTGATCTTCAGGCCAGCAAAAAGGCTGCTGAAAATTCTCTGTTTAATATTAATCAATTTAGGGATATGTGCTATATTACCACAACTTTCGCTAGGCGTCATTGCAAGGTACAGACACAGTGGAATAATAGGGAATGTACTCGTTAATCACTGTCCGTTTTATGTATTTGTGATAGTAACATCAATAGGTCTTGTAGGATTGGTTGGTTGGAAGAGAACAACTTACTCTATATTTTTCCTATTCAAAAAAATAGCTTGCTTATTTGTAAATGTTCTATTCTTCAGATCACGTAAAACTGCTGAATATTCAGTTGCACCATTAGTAGTAGAAGAAAAACATAAAGCTCAAGTCACTACTAGACAGCAACCAAGAAAAAGACAGACTGAAGAAATTTTTAAACCTTCCAGTGAGTTCGAGTTTCCAAGTATCCATTTACTTTCTAAAGCAGAAGAGTCTTTGCAGAGAAAGCAGCTGAATGAGATGGAGAGCAATAAAAATTTATCTCTGCTGGAACAAGTCCTGAGTGATTTTGGCGTGCAAGGAAAAATTATCAGTGTATGCTATGGGCCGGTTGTGACTTTATACAAACTTGAACCACAAGCTGGTACGAAATCTGCAAGAGTAATTGGCCTTGCAGATGACATTGCACGTTCGATGAGTGCACTCTCTGCACGTATTTCAATAATTCGTGGGCAAAATGCTATGGGAATAGAGTTGCCGAACAAGGAACGGGAAATTGTAATGCTGCGTGATTTGCTTGAATCACCAGAATACCAAAATGCAAACTTAAATCTTCCAATTGCGCTTGGCAAAGAAATAAGTGGAAAACCAGTTATTGCAGATCTAACTAAAATGCCTCACTTGCTCGTTGCTGGAACCACAGGGTCTGGTAAATCAGTTGCGATTAACACTATGGTTCTTTCACTCGTTTATCGATTAAGTCCTGACGAATGCAAGATGATAATGATCGACCCCAAAATGCTTGAGCTTTCAATATATGATGCAATACCACATCTAATAACGCCAGTAGTAACAGAGCCAAAAAAGGCTGTAGTCGCTCTTAAGTGGATCGTGAAAGAAATGGAAAACCGCTATCGCATGATGTCGTATTTGAATGTACGCAATGTCATAAACTATAATCAAAAAATCACAGAAGCGATGAATAGTGGAATAGAATTGGAGCGCGTTGTGCAGATTGGCTTTAACTCAACAACAGGCAAACCTTTGTTTGAAAAAATACCAATCAAGATGGAAACATTTCCATATATTGTAGTGATCGTGGATGAAATGGCAGATTTGATGCTTGTTGCCGGCAAAGAAATAGAGTGCTCTATTCAACGCTTAGCTCAGATGGCTCGTGCTGCAGGAATACACATCATAATGGCAACACAACGCCCATCTGTGGATGTGATCACAGGTGTGATAAAGGCGAACTTTCCAACGAGAATCAGTTTTGCTGTTACTTCTAAGATAGATAGCCGTACAATACTTGGCGAACAAGGGGCTGAACAATTGCTCGGCATGGGTGACATGCTCTATATGGCCTCTGGTGGTAAGATCATTCGAGTTCACGGCCCATTTGTAAGTGATAATGAGGTGCAAGATATAGTTGATCATCTGAAAATGCAAGGTGAGCCAAACTACATGGAGGAAATCACTAAAGAAGATGAAAATTCTTCTACAGAGTCACACGATGAAACGGAGGATGAAGAAAATGACCTCTATAACCAAGCAGTGGCCATCATTCAAAGAGATCAAAAAGTTTCAACCAGTTACATTCAAAGGCAGCTTAGAATAGGCTATAACAGAGCAGCAAACATCGTTGAAAGAATGGAAAAGGAAGGTATTGTCAGCGCTCCAAATTACTCAGGGAAAAGAGAGATATTGGTTGAATAACAATCTTGTAATACCTTAATTTAAGTTTCCGCACTTTCAAAAAGCAAGTCAAACAAAATTATTAAAAGGTCAATACATAATGACAGTTAATTTAATAATAATTTAAACATTGGGAATGTAAAATTATAATATATTAATTAACTAGGGGGTTAAAATGGTAAAAGGAATTTTGTGCAATTGGTTAGGTGTAACAGAATTGCAAGAAAGTCAAAAAATCGATGCTGAGCAGTTTGAAAAAGTTTTTGGTGCATTAAAAGAATGGCAAGAAGCTCAAAAGATAGATGCTAAACAGTTTGAAGAGGTATTTAGTGCATTAAAAGAATGGCAAGAAGCTCAAAAGATAGATGCTGAGCAGTTTGAAAAAGTTTTTAGTGCATTAAAAGACAAGATTGGTACTGAGCAGTTTCAAGGTATGCAAGAGCACTTAAACGGCCTGCAAAAAAAAGTGGAAACACTTGCAGAGGCAGTAGCAGATCAAGAAAAAACACTACTAATTTGTACCATAGCCACTGCTGTTGCCGTAATAGCGATAACTAGTTTTGTTGCATTCTGTATCTATCAGGGAGTTAAGTGTGAAAGGGAGAAAGAAAAGAACTTGTCTAAAGATACACCAGACGCAAAACTTAATAATGTAGATGCTAACGATGGTACTAAAAAACTACGGATGACTTAAAAGTTGACAAACATATAGCTGCATAACACTTTTCTTGAAAAGGTGTTACGCAACTTGTAACATCTTCCTCTTCTCTTAGCCTATGTAGATTTTTTGATAGTAAACATATCACTTTTTAGAAAAATATTTGTATTGTAAAGTTAGTAAAGATTCTGGTTTACTTAAAGTTTGTTAATTGCTATCTTTTAAAACACGATATTTACTATAGCACCATATGCTTAGGATTTTTTCTAAAGTTTTGTTTATATTAATGTTTTTGGTTTCTAGCTTTTTTACTGTGCATAGTGCTGGAGCTAAATCTAAGCTCAGTAAGAGATACATACCTCCTGGTAACCCTGGTGGTGCAAACTTTCATACAGATGAGGATTTTGCTGAGTCATATAAACTGTATGAGAAGCGTAGGGAATTGCTCAAGAAAAAAAAGTCACAAGATCGAGCTATAAATAAAGAAGATCTAATCAAAAAATTAAAAGAGAAAAAAATTGCTAGTCTTGATAATGAGCCAAATGACATGGAAGCGTGCATAGTCGACGATGAAGAGAGCGCTATGATAAATCAGCATGGTATTAATATCGCACGTTTAAAGGGTGCTGTATTTATAGATCAAGAGCCAGTTTCTCAGTATGAAAGTAAGCAGCATGAAAGTGAACAACAAGAAGGGAAGAAAGTTACTTCAACACGAGAAAAGAAAGTTTCTCCTATAAATATCACTGTAAAAGAAACTCCTTCAAGAAGAACGTGCTCACATGATTCTATTGCTAATTTGGATAACGTAGATGCTTATAGTTTGAATGGTTCAAGTTCGTTTGGCAGCGTAGCTGACACAGTAAAATAGTATCACAATTAATAATATGCTAGATACAGACCTGATATTGAATGACGATGCATGTGAATTATCGCCAATTTCCAGGCACAAAACTCATGTTGTAGAAGTTGGAAAAGTAAAGATAGGCGGAAATAATCCTGTAGTTGTACAATCTATGGCGCTTGGTGTGCATATAGATTCTGATAATATAAAAAGTAGCGCAAAACATTATGCAAAAGAGATAACAGAACTAGCGCGTACAGGTTCAGAATTGGTGCGAATTGCCTTGAACTCAGAGGAGGTAGCAAGAGCAATACCTTATATGGTAGAAGAGATAAATAAAGAAGGTTTTGACGGTAAAATATTGGTAGGCTGCGGTCAATATGAGCTAGATAAATTAGTTCAAGATTATCCAGACAACATCAAAATGCTGGGTAAAATTAGAATCAATCCAGGCAATATAGGCTTTGGCGACAAACGTGATGAGAAGTTTGAAAGGGTGATAGAGTATGCAATAATGCACGATCTTCCGGTTAGAATTGGGGTAAATTGGGGTAGTCTTGATAAATACCTTTTGCAAAAATTAATGGATGAAAACTCTTCGCTTAGTAATTCAAGGCCTTCTGATGTTATACTGCGCAAAGCACTTGTAATGTCTGCTCTTGATAGTGCAAAAAAAGCTGAAGGAATTGGTCTAAATTCAAACAAAATAATCATTTCATGTAAAGTTAGCAAAGTGCAAGATTTAATTCTAGTTTATATGGCACTTGCAAAATCTTCCAATTATGCGCTGCATTTGGGTTTAACTGAGGCTGGTATGGGCAATAAAGGTGTGGTAAATACCGCAGCAGGGCTTACTTATTTATTGCAAAATGGCATTGGAGATACAATACGGGCTTCTTTGACTCAACGTCCTGGTGAATCGCGTACTAATGAAGTGGTGGTGTGTCAGGAAATATTGCAGTCTATAGGCTTGCGATACTTTAACCCTCAGGTTAATTCATGTCCTGGTTGTGGGCGCACGAGCAGCGATCGTTTTCGTATATTAACTGAAGAAGTGAATGGCTATATAAAAACTCATATGCCGATGTGGAAGAAAAAAAATCCAGGTGTAGAGCATATGAACATTGCTGTTATGGGATGCATAGTAAATGGTCCTGGAGAAAGCAAACACGCAAATTTGGGAATCAGCTTACCTGGATATGGAGAAAAACCTGTTTCAGCAGTCTACAAAAACGGCAAATATTTCAAAACTTTACAAGGTGATAATGTCTCTGAAGAATTTAAGGCAATTATTGATAATTATGTGAAGAAGCATTACACGTAACCTTTCACGGTTAATTAATAGATAAATCGCAAATAAAAAAGAAAATTAAACCTTGTTTTTCTTTTTTCGTTGGGAATGTTCAAAAAAGCATACGCGTCAAGTTAAGAGATTGTGAGCAAATTTAGAGAGGTTATAGCCTTTCTTGTAATAGTCCGAATGCGATAAGATATGTGTTTATGGCTATAGCAGGCCAGTAGCATATTACGGTCTGTTCGGATTATTGTAAAAAGAGCTATAAAGTGGATACTCTAGCCCTTCTACGTTTGTCTTTTAATGAAAATCGCGACCAAGTTATAGTGAGTTTTTTAAGAAATTCTTTTAAACTATTAATTTTGGTTAATACTAAAAATAACTTTCTAACCCGCCTTTTTAGCTCAATAAATGCCTTTGTTAAGCTAAGTTCTGTATTCTTTTTCACTTCTGTGCAACCAACTATGCCGTGAAATATAAGAATTGCGCACAATTTAGCATATAGTTCACATAATACTCTGCATGGCTTTCCTTTTAGCTTATCAAGCCTGATATGGCTTTTATACAATTTAAATAATAACTCAATTTGCCACCTTACTCTGTAAATCGTTAATACTTGCTCAGCACTAATTTTATTTTCTGGAACATTAGTTATAAATATTGACCAGTTCAACAATTTTTGATTTCTTTTAGAGGATGTATATCCCTGCGATCTTGCTAATCTATTAGCTTTCCTTCTTCTGGCCATAGACTGTTCTTCAGTTATAGCCTTTCTTATAATAGTCCGAATGCGATAAGATATGTGTTTATGGCTATAGCAGGCCAGTAGCATATTACGGTCTGTTCGGATTATTGTAAAAAGAGCTATACTATATAAAAAAATATTTTACTCTTTTTGACTGGCCAGGGCTTTTTTTTAAATGTCTCTTTCCCTTGTTACTCTTGCTTTGTAAATCAAACCTCTCTTTGTCATAAGGAGCCATGTTACCTCTACCTGGAAATGCATTTGCCGCTGACTTTTTTTCGTTATATTTCTTCATCCATTTTCCTAATACACTATCCCTTATTCCTAGATCTCTTGCTACTTTTGCAACTGGTTGACCTACCTTTCTTTGTTCATTTGCCAGCTTAACAGCTTCCAATTTGAATTCTGCCGTATATTCTCTTACCATTTCTAATCCTCCAAAATTTTATTTTACCCGAAAAAACTCCTTTCTTTCTCTCCACTTTTTCTGGGTAAGGGCAGTCTTTAGGCACCCAAACAAAGGGAAATGCTGGATAAAAAGAAAATACTTTAAAAAATATAATAACGATAACTGGCGTTTTATGACAAGTAACAAGATACATCTTATTACACACAGCAATCATGTTATTAAACAAAGTGCAAAAAACCAGATCTCCATATGATGGTGATTGGGTTTATTGGGGTAAACGTCTGAGAAAAATACCAGATAAGCCATTAAGAGTAATAAAACTATTGAAGTTACAACAAAGTAAATGTGATAATTGTAGACTATGGTTTAAAAGTGATGATATAATAGAAATACATCACAAAGACCGGAATAGACGAAACAACATGATCAAAAACTTATCTTTGTTACATGGACATTGTCACGATGAATTACACAGGAGGTGTGCATGACAAGCACCAAATTAGAGAGAAGCCGTATGAGGCGCAAAGTCTCACGTACGGTTTTGAAGTCGAGTGAGGAGGGGCGACCTTCTTCACTTAGACAACAGTATGCAGATGAAACTACGGAAGAAGACTTAAGGAAAATAGCAGAAAAAGCACCAATAATAAAGTTAGCCTACGATGAATCAGACAGGTTTAGCTGGAATGAAAAAGATTTAGTAGCATATGAAGAAAGAATAATGGATCTGCGGAAAGAAGAAGGCATCCTCGCTAAAAAACTTGATGAGGGAAAGATTGAAGGAAAGATTGAAGTAGCAAAAAACCTACTTAAAGCTGACATCTCTATTGATATTATCTCTCAGACAACCGGCCTTCCTCAAGCTGAGATTAAACGACTTCAGGAAGAAATCACCTAAAAGGCTAATGATCAACGAAGAAATTGTAAGAGAGAACTTAAAAAAAGTCATAGAGCAAAAAAGCGGTAAAGATGTGATCGCTCTTGGCATAATATCCTCAATCATTATTAAAGGCTGGGACATTGGTTTTGCGCTTGAAGTTGCCGGTGACACGCAAGCAAACGAAGAATTAAGAAGAAATTGTGAGCAAGCTGTTAAAGCTATACCGGGGGTGACAAAAGTGACCGTGGTTGCTACTTGTCAAAAACAAACTGGGCAACAAAAAGCTAAATTACATATCGAAGGAGTGAAAAATATAATTATTGTGGCCTCTGGTAAAGGAGGCGTAGGTAAATCCACAGTTGCGCTAAATCTTGCTCTCTCATTAGCAAAGTTAAAACACAAAGTTGCTCTGGTTGATGCAGATATATATGGTCCTTCAATTCCTAAAATGCTTAGCACTGAAAAATTAAAGCCAGAAATACAGGGTGGAAAAGCAATACCTATAGAAAGGTATGGACTGCATACTATTTCAATCGGCTATTTTGTTGACAAGGATCGTGCAGCAATATGGCGCGGACCTATGATCACAAAAGCACTTTATAATCTGCTCATGGGAACAAAATGGTCCGATATAGAGTATTTGATAGTTGATACACCACCTGGAACTGGCGATGTGCATTTAAGTCTTATGGAAAACTTTAACTTAACCGGGGCGATAATAGTTTCAACTCCACAGGAGCTCTCTTTAATCGATGCTCGCAAAATTTATGATATGCTTAAGAAGCTCAGTATACCGATTATTGGCATTGTGGAAAATATGAGTTATTTCATTCAAAATGACTCAGAAATATACATATTTGGAAAAGACGGCGCAAAAAGAATGTCTGAGGAGCTGAGCATCAAACTCCTAGGCAGGATTCCTCTGGATCCACAAATATGTCATGCTTCTGATTGTGGAAATCCTTTAATGCTAAGTGAAGATTTGGCAGAGATTTATGAAGACATTGCTAAAGATGTTATAGCTAAAGTGGCTTAGGTTTACCTACAATTTGAAAAACCGTCATTCCGCTACTAGTTAGCGGAATTTATACCGCGAATGAATCCACAACTGTACGAACATTGTCTACCAGAAGGGTGTCATCCCAGTCTGGGATCCAGGAATTTTATTAAGTATAAAAATAGCTGTTTTATGTTAAAATACAACGTTTTGATGATTATGGAAAGGCTGGATTCCAGACTGGAATGACATCATTATAAAGTAAAATAAGATCCCAGTGTCACGCACTGGGATGACAAGAAGAGGGCTACTGGGATGACAGGGGAGTTGCCTTTTTTCTACTTATAGCTCTTTTTACAATAATCCGAACAGACCGTAATATGCTACTGGCCTGCTATAGCCATAAACACATATCTTATCGCATTCGGACTATTATAAGAAAGGCTATAAACTATTTTCAAAATAGATAAAATATAATTTTACAATTAGCGTAAATAAAATGAATTATGATGTAATCATTTCAGGTGGTGGGTTGCTTGGTCTTATTACTGCAATTGGCCTCAGTTGTAACTCTGTGTCTGTAGCTGTAATTGAAAAAAATAGTTTGCCACGTGTAGTAGATGATAATCGAGCATTTGCTATTTCTCAAGGCTCGAAAAAAATATTGGAAAAATTAGGGATTTGGCAGTTTATAGAAAGCGAAGCTGAGCCAATACTTGATATATGCATATTAGATGCGGTTACTGTGCATTACAATCACAAAATGGTTGGTGAAGAACCAATGGGTTATGTTATTAACAATGCTACTATATGGAATGCAATCAACAATAATTTTCTGAATAAACTAAATATATACTCTCCACATTCCTATAAAACAATTGCTTGTGATTCAGGATATGTGGAAGTTATTCTTGATAATAACCAGGAATTAATATCATCGCTACTTATCTGCGCTGAAGGCAAAAACTCTAAACTACCAGAGTTATTTTCTATACCGACAGTGAAATTTGATTATAAACAAAGTAGCATAGTATTTAATGTAAAGCATGAACTGCATCACCAAAACTTAGCTGTAGAGCGTTTTTTTCCTGGCGGTCCATTTGCAATTCTACCGGTGAAGGGTGGCCATACTTCTTCAATAGTCTGGACAGAAAAATCTGAAATTTCAAAAATGCTAATGGATCTGTCTGAAGAAGAATTTATTATAGAGCTTAAAAAAAGATTTGGTTCTTATTTAGGAGAGATAAAACTAGAGGGTGAAAGAAAACTTTATCCTTTAAGTTTTGTTTTCGCAAAAAAGTTATATAAGGGTAGAGTTTTGCTTATCGGCGATGCAGCACATTCAATTCATCCAGTTGCAGGTCAAGGGCTTAATCTTGGAATTAGAGATGTAGAAAGTATTATAAAGCACGTAGTTGCCGCAAAAGCATCTGGTATTGATGTTGGCAGTAGTTATTTATTAAAGAAAATTTCACGTAACAGATACTTTGATAATTTTACAATGGCGCTTGCAACTGATGGATTAAATAGGATGTTCTCCAACAGAATATTCTGCGCTAAAGCACTAAGAAATCTTGGCTTGATTGCAGTTGAAAATTCAAATTTTCTCAAAAAAAGCTTCATTCGGCATGCTATGGGGTTTATATAAACCACTATTTTATAGTTAATGCAAGTCAGGTTTCCCACGTCATACCGCCGCGGTATCTCTAGATCCCGCTAACACGTAGCGGGATGACGGTTGTCGTTTAGCTACAAACATTAAGAAATTTACCAAACAAAAAAAAGGCAAAGAAGCTCCGTGGTGCGAGTTTTGACCCTTTAATACTTTAAATTGGCGCTGTAATAATGTTCTGACGCTTAGTTTAAGCGCGATTTGGCTGAATGTAGAAAAATTTTAAAAGACATGCAGCCGCTATAATTTTATGTAATCCGCCAAAAGATACCCTGAGTTTTTTACTGAATTTTGTCATTGAACCTGCAGGTCAAAAACAAGTTTTGAGTCATAAACACCCTTAATGCTGTAATAAGGAGGTTGGCGGAGTTTGTCAAGGAAATTTTTCGTTCCTACTGAATGACAATTGTGGCTTATGCAAGAAATCTGTTATTTTAATTATGTGAAATTTATTTTTGTGTTTCGTAGTATTATATAATCGAATTGATAAAAGCTGTATTATCTCCTTGCAGCATTAAGTGTATATTTTTCGCTATTTTTTCTACTAAGGGAGTAACATTATCAAAATTTGAAAATTTTGATAATACATAATCTGCTAAGCTTTTTTGATCTTCAGGTCTACCCACTCCAAATCTCAAGCGCCAATAATCGTTGCCAATAAAACTATCTATGGATTTAAGTCCATTATGTCCAGCAGAGCTACCACCTTTCTTTACTTTTATTCTTCCAAGTTCCAAATCAGCGTCATCGTGTATGACAACGATATTATCTAGCGATAATTTGTAAAAGTTTCGTATTTTTGCAACAGGGATGCCTGAATTATTCATAAATGAATAAGGCTTTATTAACATGATTTTATTATCATTAATCATGCCAGAGGTTATCAGATAATCGGCTTTTTTAGAGAACAACTGAAAACCCCAATATTTGCAGATTGCATCAACGGCGATGAAGCCGATATTATGATGAGTTAACTCATATTGACTACCAGGGTTACCAAGCCCAACTATCAGCTCCACTATTCCTCTGTTTCTGCTTGAGGTTCTTCAACGTCACTATCGGCAGCAGAAATTGTAACAATGGTAAAATTTTCTTCTTCATGGGCTACAAACTTAACACCTTCTGGTAATTTTACATCATTAATATGTATAGACTGGCCAATCATTTTACCGGATAAATCAACTTCAATAACCTGAGGTATTTTATCAGGAGAGCATTTAACAGCAATAGAACGACACAAAACATTAAGCACTCCACCTAACTTGACCCCTGGGGCTTTACTTTCATTCACAAATGATAGAGGTATGTCTATTTTAATTTCGCTGCCTTTATCAACAAATTGAAAATCAACATGTTGCACAGTATCCTTTACTACATGCAATTGGATATCGCGAACAAGAGCATATTCCTTTTTGCCCGAAATATTCAGCTCTATCAAATGTGCAGAAAGAGAACCTGACTTATATTGCTTTGTGAATTCCTTTGCAGACAATGTCAAATTTACATTATTATGGCCCTTTCCATATATGATTCCAGGGATGTTTCCTTTCTTCCTTAGAGAATGCATCGCTTTTGTTTTTGTTATGTCACGTAACTCTGCATTAATTGTTACTATTTCCTGTTGCGTCATCGGTTACTCCTATTCAGCTAATCCTTTTAATATAATTTAATAATAATATAACATAAAAATATTTATTTCAAACTTCATTCTTTCATACTAATTGTTTGTGAAAGGATTTATTTGGATATATATTTAAGCTTATTTAACAAGAACTATGGGCATTGACGATAAAGTAGTTTTTAGGATTTATAGACCAACAAGAACTGCAACACAATCTGGTTTAGGTAATACAAATTTCTGGCACCTAAAAATTGAATCTGGTTCTTACTACATTGAACCTTTAATGGGTTGGGTTGGCTCAAAAGATCCAAAAAAACAGATTTTATTAAAGTTTGATTCTCTTGAAAAAGCAGTATTCTACGCAAAAAAATGCAACGTTAAATACATAATTGAAATGCCAAAAAATGTTAAGAGGCTGCCAAAATCTTACGCAAGCAATTTCATACTAAAGTAAGGTTTATTGTGGTGTGCTTGTCTGTAAAAGGTAAGGCTTAATATAACCAATTTAATTCTGGGTTTTAAGTTGTGCTAGCACGCTGCTGCCATTTAAAGAGTCAAGATTTTTAACCTGGCTAGCCAGTATTAAAGAGTTATTTTTCAGGTATTTCTTTACAAGACTTGCAAGCCTTTTTGGATTATTCAAATAGCTCCATTCTGCTTGTAAAACTTTTATATCACTTTGCACTAAATTAATTTCACTTTTTATTTTTATTAGCTCTCTATTTAATGACTGAACATGTAATTTTACCTTAAATAGTCCTACAATGCTAAGAAAAAACATAACTATTGAGATGATGCAGAAAGTTCTCACGACAACCTCTGTATAGCTCTTAGTTTTGCTGAGCGTGAACGCGGATTTGCACTTACTTCTTCTATACTTGCTTCGATCACTTTTTTATTTAGCAGAGAGAATGTCTTGCAATCAGTAGCACATAAATCTTTAAAAAAAGTTTTGACTATACGATCTTCTAAGGAATGAAAGGTGACGACAATTAATTTGCCATTCTCACTTAAAATCTCAGATGCAGCTTTAATGCCCTTTTCAAGTTCTCCCAGCTCATCGTTTACCCATATTCTGATTGCCTGAAATGTTCTGGTTGCAGGATCAATTTTGCTTTTTCCACGAAATACCACGGAACGTACAATATCCGCAAGCTCAAATGTAGTTTTGATAGTTTTCTTCTTCCGTGCATTTACTATTGCTCTTGCGATTTTGCGAGAATGACGTTCGCCTCCGTAGTTATATATAGTATTTGCGATTTCTTCTTCGCGTAAAGCGTTAACAAACGTTGAAGCGTTTATATAAGAAGAGTTATCCATACTCATATCGAGTGGACCATCATGTAAAAATGAGAACCCTCTATCCCCGTTATCAAGCTGCATAGATGAAACTCCGATGTCAAAAACTATTCCATCGATACCCTCAATATTGTTGCTATCTAATAAATTTTTAATATTACTAAACTTCTCAATGAATAGTTTTATTCTATCTGAATATCTAACGCTTAAATCATCATAAAACTTAGTTACCGTTTCATCTCTATCAATTGCATATACTTTGCAATCAGCTGACTCCAATATTGCTTTGCTATACCCTCCAGCTCCAAATGTGGCGTCCACGTATATGCCACCATCCTGCGGTGATAGTAGTGATAGCATCTCTTTTAACAAAACTGAAGTGTGTGTCATATCAAAAAATTTAAGTACAGTTGGTGTAGATATCCTACTCTACTCTACTCTTCACATCAATTTTATTTATGTACATAGATTTTCTTGCCAAAATATGGTATCTTATCGGAATATATGAGCAATAATATTAAAATCAAGGTTTAATATTGTTAATATAATATTCACATAACGTTCACATTTTTTTTATATATAAGATCAAACAGGCTATAGGGAAATTATGTAGCAAATAACAAAAGTAATATTTTCAAGTTTGATTTGTAACACTTTATTGTGGTATGACCACATGCTTTTTGGCCACTTAATAAACATAATAGGTGGTGTGTTTTTTCCATCGGATGATCAACTAACCAGCGTATTGAAGGCTTTTGGAGTGTTTGCAGTGGGTTTCTTAATGAGACCAGTCGGTGCTGCTATATTTGGTCACATTGGTGATAAACATGGCAGAAGAGTTGCCTTATTGCTCTCGATTATATTAATGACTTTATCAACCGTATTAATTGCTTTTGTTCCAGGTTATCAAAGCATTGGAATACTAGCATCAATTCTGGTAGTTTGTTTAAGGCTATTGCAGGGTATATCCCTTGGAGGAGAAGCAGGAAATGCACCATTTTAATAGAACATGCTCCTAAAAACAAAAAAGGATTTTTTGGCAGCATTGAAGTATTAAGCGCAATTTTTGGTTCAGTATTAAGCCTGATAGCGGTACTCATATGCAAAAAAGTATCTGATTTTGAATCTTGGGGGTGGAGATTACCTTTCATTTTCAGTTTAGCAATGGGATTAATTAGCATATATATGAGATATATACTTGATGAAAGCCCAGAGTATAAAAGACAAAAAAATCCGTCTAAATTGCCACTAAAAGAGTTATTAAACAATTACAAAAGCCTGTTCTAATATCAATAGGTATTGACTTGGTTGAAAATGCGTCTCTCTATATATATATTTGGTATTTTTCAATGTGCTTATGAATAAAATATTAACAGTAAATACTCATTTTAATCATATAGTGGAAATACTGAGTCAAATTGCGCTCGGAGGATTGACAATATTGTTTGCAATACTTTCTGATAAGGTAGGAAGAGAAAAAGTTATGAAATTTGCATTTATAGCTTTTGTAATAGTGAGTTATCCAGTTTTTTCAATGTTATGTAGTGGCAATTATAGCTCTTTTTACAATAATCCGAACAGACCGTAATATGCTACTGGCCTGCTATAGCCATAAACACATATCTTATCGCATTCGGACTATTATAAGAAAGGCTATACTTGCTGGCACACATTCTTTTTATAATTCCAATAGCTGCATCGCTTGGTCCTGTCAGTGCACTTATGTGCGAATTATTTCCAACAAAGGTTCGGTACAGTGGATTTGGTTTATCAAGAAATATAGCTGCTGGATTTTTTGGCGGCCTTGCACCATTTATATGCACAACAATTATCAAGGTTACAGGACAAGAGACTTCAGCTAGTTTTTACATGATTTTCTGTGCATTAATTGGGCTAGTTGCTATATCGCAAATTAAGGGTGAGCTTTCTTCAAAATTACCCAAAGTAAACCAAGTATAGTTGCAGTATAGCAGAATTTAAAAAAATCTAATTATAAGGTGGGAAATGCCAATTCTTAGGTGATAATGTGAATATTTCAGCACCATCTTTTGTTACTCCAAGTGTATGCTCAAATTGAGCAGAAAGTGAAAGATCGCGTGTTGTTACTGTCCAGTCATCGAGTTTACTGAGCAGAGTCTCATGTTTTCCAGCATTAATCATTGGCTCTATTGTAAAAAACATACCTTCCTTTAAGACAAGATCTTCATCTTGATCATAGAAATGCACTACATTTGGTGGAGCATGAAAGACTTTTCCTATACCATGTCCGCAGTAGCTGCGTACGATAGAATATCCAAAATCTCTAATATATTTCTCTATAGCAAGCCCTATTTCATTTAACTTATTGCCGGGCTTAACTTGTTTGATTGCTTCCATCAACGCATTATAAGTAGCGTCACATAAACGTTTTGCTTTTATTGATGGCTTGCCAACCCAAAACATGCGACTTGTATCACCATGCCAGCGATTTAAAATCACCGTAACGTCAATATTCAAAATATCCCCATCTTTAAGCGGTGTATCATCAGGAACACCATGGCACACAACGGCATTTTTTGAGGTGCAGATTGATTTTGGATACCCCCTATAATTTAGTGGTGCTGGAATTGCACCTGCATTAATTATAAAGTCATGGCATAGATCATTTAATTCATTAGTTGTCACCCCTACCTTTACGTACGGTGCAATGAAATCAAGAGTTTCAGCAGCAAGCCTGCCAGCCTTGCGCATAAATTCAAAATCTTCTTGTGAGTGTATAGTTATGTTCATATTTTCCATGTCTTATTGTAATTGGTACGCTTACTCGCAAGTACATAAACATAATAATTTTACATATTATAAAAATAAGTCCTATGGATCCTAGTGTCAAGTCATTTGTATGAAAGGTGGTAAAACAGAAATCTAGACTGTAACTTTTGATTTAACCCAATTATACAATTTACTCATTTTACCATCCTGACCTAAAATACCAGAATTATTTTTATAAAAAGTGTCAACTATTAGCTTTATAGAGCCTATAGCAGCAGAAAATACAGGATTTTTATCATATTCGCCATCAAGACCGCTACAAGACTCAGGGCACCCAATTCGAACTTGCTTATTGAATATATAGCCTGCAATTTCCTTCATGCTTGTGAGTTGACTAGTTCCACCTGTGATCACTACTTTATTAATTGGATCTTTCTGCTCTTGAAATTGCTCTCTTACCATTTCAAGTATTTCTTCAACTCTTGGTCTTATGATGTTAATAAGCTCAGATTTGAATACTTGAGTAGGTTCATCATTTTCGTTGTTTTGCATTGTAATGTACTCATTCTCATCTATTGAAGTTACGATAGTGCTGCCATACAGTATTTTTATATACTCTGCACGTTCTATGCTTGTGCATAGCCCGTAAGCAATATCTCGAGTGATATGAACACCACCAATTGGAACGCTGCTTGCATACACAAGTTTCCCTCTTTTGAAAATTCCAATTGCAGTCCACCCACCGCCTATATCAACAATAGCAGTCCCGAGCTCTTTTTCATCTCCACTCAGACAGGCAAGACCTGCAGAATATGCAGAAGCAATACAACCTGCCATATTTAATCCACCATTATTGGTAATACAGTTTTCAATATTGGTAAGCGCTGGACGCGAAGCAGTGACAACATTAACATCAGCAGATAGTCTTTTTCCGTACAATCCACCAACTTCTTTTATGTCAGTCATGTCATCTAAGTGATATTTTAGTGGTATATTGTGAATGATAACATTGTCTTCAATATATTTCTCAAATGTTTGAAAAACTACACGTCTTATATCACGCTCAGAAATCTCATGGTTAGCTGCAATAATTTCATTATGTACATTGAAAGATGAGATGCCACATCCAGCAATGTTCACATATATCTGATCTATGGTTTCTTCTGATACTTGTTCAGCTAAACCTATAGTTGATGAGATGGAGTAATTTGCGTGTTTTACATTAGTTATTGATCCACCGTTTACACCTTCTGCAATCTTATAACCCGTTCCTGTTACTTTATAGCTGAAGTTGCCATTTATCTTAACGATTAGACAAATAATCTTTGTTGTACCTATGTCTAAAACAGCAAAAACATTTCTCTTTGGTTTTGCTATTACTGCAGAGTACATTAGTTAACCTTATTACGCAATTTCATTTAAATTGTAGCTTTCTTTAATAATTTATATTTCTATTATAGATATAGCAACATTTTAATATACACTAAATTCTGGACAAAAGGAAAAGCAAAACATAGAACTATAATTTTTATGTCCATATTACCAATTGTAATTGCCCCTGATGAAAGACTAATCACACGTGCCAGTGAAGTAACAGATATAAACGATAAAATTAAAGAATTAGCAAACGACATGTTCGAAACTATGTATGATGCAGAAGGTCTTGGCCTTGCTGCAGTGCAAGTTGGAGTGTTAAAGAGAATTTTTGTTATGGATATTCAGCTAGAAACGATTGAAAATGAGCCAGCAGGATATGGCTCAACTGGCAAATTTTACATGATTAATCCTGAGATTACAGAATTATCCGATGAACAAGTAATTCTCAAGGAAGGATGCCTTTCAATTCCAGAGCAAAGTCATGAAATTAAGCGTCCAAAGTATCTAACTGTGAAATACAGAGACTTAAATAACGAAGAACAGACGCTAAAAGCTAGTGGTTGGCTTGCAAGGTGTATTCAGCATGAATTAGATCACTTAAACGGCATATTATATATTAGACATTTATCTAAATTAAAGTATGATATGGCCATGAAAAAAGCACAAAAGGTTAAAAAGCATTATGAGCAATAAAGACCTAGAATTATTAAAATTTTACCATGAAGTGGGCGTTGATTGCACACTAATGGAGGGTGAAGAGGAAAAAAAATTGGAGAGCAAAGAGAGTGTACAACCCTCTGTTATCCAAACTGGGACCAAGAAGAAAGATGCAGATACGCGCTGGGGTGACACTAAAGATGGAAAAGACATGTTTCCAAGTGACTGGATAATCGAAGCAAGGAAACTTGCAAGCAAATGTAATAGTGTGGATGAACTAAGAAGTGCAGTTGAATCATTTGAAGGTTGTGAGATAAAAAAAACTGCAACTAATACTGTCTTTTCCGATGGTAATCCAAACGCAAAAGTTATGCTCGTTGGTGAAGCTCCAGGAGCAAATGAAGACCTTCAAGGCATACCATTTTGTGGTGCAAGTGGAATGTTGCTCGATAAAATGTTAAATGCAATCAATCTTGATCGCACTAAGGTATACATAAGCAATACTGTATTTTGGCGCCCACCTGGCAATAGAAAGCCAACCGACCTAGAGCTTGATATGTGCAGACCATTTGTTGAGAAGCATGTTGAACTGGTTTCACCACAAATTCTAATTTTAGTCGGGGGAATCGCATGTTATAGCCTTCTTGACAGCACAAAAACTATATCGAATTTGCGTGGTAGATTTCATACGTACACTAACCAATATTTGTCCAATTCAATCACCACAGCCGCTATATTTCATCCAGCTTACCTACTTCGCCAACCGGCACAAAAACGTTTAGCCTGGGAGGACTTGAAGAAGATTAGGGAGTATCTTGATAACACCAATAACTGCACAAATACCTAATAAAGTGGTAGACCTCTTGCATAGTTTTTTGCAGCATGTTAACAATCGTTAGAAACGAAAAAACTTCCTTGACAAACTCCGCCAGCCCCTTTATCACGGCAGTGAAGCTATTGTATTTGCTTTCGCCAATCTGCAGATTAAAAGGTAAGGATTACTTAATGTATCGGCGTCTTATGTTTAATTTTTTGCAGTATATAGATACTGTATGTCTTTACAAAACTTCATCTACATCTAGATTTTTATCTAAATAAGCTGAACGCGCTTATAAAGCGTTACAAGACATCAAAAAATGCCAATACTCGACAGAGATAGTAAAAGACTAGCTAACTCGGGGATTCTTTGTCTTTTTTTCTGCTTAGTAAATTTCTTAAACATTTGCAGCGTAGGTTAGTTGCAATTAAAAGCAGCTGAATTTCCCTTGTCAAGCGTTTAAAACATAAAAAACGCCAATATTTTAAAGCGGACAATAACCACGGGGCTTCTTTTGCCTTTTTTTTCGCTTGGTAAATTTCTTAATGTTTATAGCAACATGAATTGGGCAGGAAGGTGTAATTCCAGTGCTCCTTTTTTCGTCACCCGAGCCCCTATGATGTCATTCCAGCGCCTCTATGATGTCATTCCAGTGCTTGACACTGGGATCCAGTTTTCCATATAATCTCATCGAAAATGTTGTAACCACTTTCTATGCTAGTTTGCTTGCTCACAAGCAAACTTTCCTGGATCCCAGTGTCTGGGCACTGGGATGACAGAAGAAGGAGGCGCTGCCGTCTTGGATGGAAACCAGTGTCAGCTACTTGAATCTGCCACGCAAATTGCAATGTTCGTACAGCTGTGCGTCATGAGCTGGAATGGCATCAAGGGGTAACTTTTTATTTAAACAATGATTGTAAAATGATTATAATAAGAGATCTATTGAAATTTTAAAGTTATTAAATATTGACGCTATATACTTAAGTGTTAAAATAGAATGAAAAGTTTTTAGGAGTTTATATGGCAGCGGGTGGGAAAGCAAAGACAGCTAGTAAAAATAACCCTACTCAGCGTAAGAAAGCTGAGCAAAAAATGTATAAAGATAAACCGGTAAAACCTGTTAGATATATAGATCGTGATTCGCGCATGAATTATATGTCTGCTCAATATGACAACGGCAATCTGGTTGAAGATGAGGTAAGCGGCAATCCTATAAAGTGGGAAGCTGTATAATAGTTGTGGTTAAAGTTACTATTAATTCTAAGGAATGTGAAGTAGAGCATGGGCTCACTGTAATTCAAGCTTGTGAAGTCGTGGGCGTTGAAATTCCACGTTTTTGTTATCATGAGCGTTTAGCAATTGCTGGTAATTGCAGAATGTGTTTGGTTGAAGTGGAGGGTGGACCTCCAAAACCAGTAGCCTCTTGTGCAATGCCAGTTGCAGAAGGGATGGTTATTCACACTGATACCCCTAAGGTTAAAAAAGCACGTGAAGGTGTGCTTGAGTTTTTGCTAATTAACCACCCGCTTGATTGCCCAATTTGCGATCAAGGTGGTGAATGCGATTTGCAAGATATCACGATGGCTTATGGGAAAGGAACCAGCAGACTTGATGAGCATAAGAGGGCTGTGCCAAAAAAACACTTCGGACCACTGATTGAGACTGCGATGAATCGATGCATTCATTGCACTCGGTGTGTTAGATTTTTGTCTGATGTTGCAGGTACAAATGAACTTGGAGGAATCGGAAGGGGAGAAAATGTAGAGATTAGCACTTACATAAAAAGGCATATTAGTTTTGAATTATCTGGAAATATCATAGATCTCTGCCCGGTAGGAGCTTTAACTTCAAAGCCTTACTCCTTTACAGCGCGTCCATGGGAGCTATCACATTGTGAGACTATAGATGTGCTAGATGCTGTGGGTAGCGCAATTAGAGTTGATTATCGTGGCCCGGAGGTTATGAGGATATTACCAAGGCTGAGCGAAGAGGTAAATGAAGAATGGATATCAGATAAAACCCGCTTTGCCTATGATGGACTAAAAGTTCAGCGTCTTGATCGACCTTATATAAAAAAAGATGGTAAATTAGCCCCAGTTGATTGGAATGAGGCATTAACTGTTGCTGCAAAGAAATTAAAGAATACAAAATCAAATAAAATAGCTGCAATTGCAGGTGATTTAGCAGATTGTGAGTCTATGCTTCTACTTAAAGAAATGATGCAGAAGCTCGGCTCGGGAAATATAGATTGCAGGCAGGATGGTGCAAAACTTATACCAAATAATCGTGGATCGTATGTGTTCAATACCACTATTGAAGGTATAGAGAATGCGGATTTGTGTCTGCTTATAAATACAAACCCAAGGATAGAAGCACCGATCATTAACGTAAGATTGAGAAAGAGATATTTACAGGGCAACTTTCCTGTTGCAAGTGTTGGTCCTAACATTGAATATTTGTATCATGTTGAGAAATTGGGCGATAATCCTGATATTTTGAGTGAAATAGCAAATGGAAATCATAAGTTCTGTAAGCTGCTGAGTGCTGCTCAGAGCCCTATGCTGATTATCGGTCAAGATGCATTAGTAAGAGACGATTCTGAATCAATTCTAATTCTAGCTGGCAAAATTGCAGAAGAATTTAACATGGTCAGAGATGACTGGAATGGCTTTAATGTGCTGCATAAAGCTGCAGCAAGAGTTGGTGGGCTAGATATTGGGTTTGTTCCTAAAAAAGGCGAAAGGGATATTAATCAAATATTGGAACATGCAGAAAGTGGTGAAATAGAAGTTGTTTATCTTCTTGGTGCAGATGAAATTGACACATCAAAGTTAGAAAACACATTTGTAATTTATCAAGGTCATCACGGTGATAAGGGTGCACATGTGGCAGATGTTATCTTGCCTGGTGCTGCATATACAGAAAAATATGCAACTTATGTAAACACTGAAGGTCGAGTGCAAAGAACAAATTTAGCTGTATTTCCTCCAGGTGAAGCAAAGGAGGACTGGTTAATTATTAAAAATCTCTCGCAATATTTGGATCTCTCCTTACCATATGATAGTTTATTTGACGTGAGAAAAAAATTAGATACTATCGGTCCACAGTTTAGAAATGTTGATCAAGTGATAAAAAACACATGGGTGCCAATTAGCAATGGTAAAATAAATTTAAGTGATAAACCTTTTACTTTAAAGGAGTGTAATTTTTATATGACGGATTCAATAAGTCGCGCTTCAAAAATAATGGCAGATTGTACTAAAGCTTTTTATGAACACGCTAGTTAATATTTTATTTATTTTAGTACCGCTACTACTTTCAGTTGCATATTTGACATACTTTGAGCGTAAGGTCCTTGCTGCAATTCAACTAAGGCACGGCCCGAGTGTAGTTGGACCTTTTGGGCTATTGCAGCCATTTGCAGATGCTATTAAGCTACTGATTAAAGAGCCGATAATACCATTTAGAGCGAGCACCATACTGTTCATTATGGCTCCAATGCTTACCTTTATCTTGGCATTAATTGCCTGGGCAGTTATACCGTTTGGTGCTGAAGTAATTGTAGAAAATGGCCAGCAAGTAGTTATTCCTAAGGTTATAGCAAATATTAATGTTGGAGTGCTTTACGTGCTAGCTATATCGTCGCTGGGAGTATACGGCGTGATTATTGCAGGCTGGTCAAGCAACTCCAATTATGCATTCCTTGGCGCTATACGGTCGGCTGCTCAGATGATTTCATATGAAGTTTCAATAGGCTTAATAGTTGCTGCAGTCGTTATTACCACTGGAACATTAAATCTTGGAGAGATGGTGGTAGCGAAACACAATATGCCATTTTGGGTTGATTTGCTACTAATGCCTATAGGAATAATATTTTTTATTTCTTTGCTTGCAGAAACTAATCGTCACCCATTTGATTTACCAGAAGCTGAAGCAGAGCTTGTCTCTGGATATAACGTTGAATATTCATCCATGCCTTTTGCCCTCTTTTTTCTTGGAGAATATGCAAATATGATTTTAGCAAGTGCTATGATGACGATATTCTTTCTAGGAGGATGGTATCCTCCGTTAGAACTTGGTTTGCTTTATAAAATTCCAGGTTTAATTTGGTTCGTTTTGAAGATAATTATACTTTTATTCGTATTTATTTGGATTAGAGCAACAATACCTCGTTATCGATATGATCAGCTAATGCGCCTTGGTTGGAAAGTGTTTCTGCCAATATCGGTGCTTTGGGTGATACTCATTTCAGGGGTGTTGCTCTTTACTGGGAATTTACCTGGATCCAATGTTTAATTTTCCAAATACAAGATTAAGGCGCAGGCGCTCGAGCAAATGGGTTCGCAATTTAACAAGTGAAAATAGTTTATCAGTAAATGATCTGGTTCTTCCTCTGTTTGTTCATAACAGAGAAGAAACAACTGAACCAATTTCTGGCTTACCAGGCGTAAAGTGTTATTCAATAGATGGATTAGTGTCTATAGTTAAGGAAGCTAAAGATTTAGGAATTAATGCTGTTGCAATTTTTCCTGTAGTTGATAGTAAACTAAAATCTGAAAACGCTCAGGAAGCATATAATTCTGACAACTTAATCTGCAGAGCAATTTGTGCTGTAAAATTAAAGGTACCTGAAATTGGTATTATTGCAGACGTTGCATTGGATCCATACACTATTCACGGCCATGACGGCATTTTAAAAGCCAATCAGGTGGACGTAGAAAACGATGAAACCATGTCGATATTATGTAAGCAAGCACTTGCTTTAGCAGCATCAGGATGTGATACAGTTGCTCCTTCTGATATGATAGATGGTAGAATAGGAAGAATCAGAAAATCATTAGATGATAACAACTTTCAAGACGTATTAATATTATCTTATGCAGTAAAATACTGCTCTAGCTTCTATGCTCCATTCAGGCAAGTCGTTGGTTCATGTGGGCTATCACATTCTATAGACAAAAGTGGTTATCAAATGGATTATAAAAATGCGCGCGAAGCAATGTGCGAAATTGAAATGGATATAAATGAAGGTGCAGATTTTATTATGATTAAACCAGGTATGCTATATTTAGATATTATCAAAACAGCAAGTGATAAGTTTAATTTTCCGATTTTTGCTTACCAAGTAAGCGGTGAGTACGCAATGATAAAAGCTGCTGCAAATAATAGCTGGCTAGATTATGACAAGGTGATTTATGAGTCTTTGATTGGTTTCAAACGTGCGGGTGCAAGCGCAATATTCACTTACGCTGCACTTGATATTGCAAAAAATTTAAGTGCATAAGCCCTATAAAATTATTAAATTTTTGGCGCACGTTCTTCTGCTGTTGCTGCATATTACCTAAAATCTTCCAATACATGTTTTAAGCTATTGATAAGTCTATTACAATACAGTATTATAAATAATATAAACCAAGTGTTACTCAGAACATGGGGATTTTTTTTAAATTTTTGGGGAAGATGCTAGGCAAGGTTTTTCCTGCTAAAACAGTAAGCTCTCTTTTAGGAATAGGATATTTACCAAGTTGGCAGAACTATTGGTCTTCTTTTTTAATATTATTTATTGTCGATGTTATATTAATTCTTACATATGGAGGCGAATACTTACTATATAAAATGCCAGACTCAGGAATAGTCGTAGCTGCTGTTTTTACAAAATTGGCAATAGTTATGTTAGTAATGCAATTAATTGGAATATTTATTTTTCATGCTCAAGACCCTTCAGCAAACAGTGGTGAAGAAATAGTAATACAAATAGCGTCAGGGCAAGTACTGACTGTAGCACTTTCAATGCCAGCAATGATGTCGATTTATTATGCTGTAAGTAAACTCTATGGGAGTATATGTAAGCAGATGTTTCAATGCCCATTTTGGTTTAATGATTTTATGCACTTTTTCTTTTTTCTTATGATACCTTACGTATTTTTTAATGTCGTAGAAGTGATAAAACCATGGCCAATAAGTTCAATACAGCTCAGCTATAATAATGCAATGTCAATTACATTTGAGGGGATTTTTCACACATTTTATGCGGTGATTTTACTGTATTTAACAGCATTTATATTCTGCGATTTAACTATGCATGATGCAATTGTCCTAAATAAAAGCATAATTCAGTATGTGAGGGAAAGTTCAGCAGTTTTAGGTGATTATTTACATGATACTGTTAAAAAAATAGGTATTGAATAGTACTTATTTATTTATATATTTAGTATAAAAAGTGTGCAATTTGTGTGAACTTACAAAGTATAATAAAAGAGTTACAAGATTTTTGGGCTAGTGAAGGATGTGTTATACTTCACCCATACACATCTGAAGTTGGTGCTGGCACATTACATCCTGCAACAATTATGTCTGCAATTGATACAAAACCGACAAAAATTGCATATCTACAACCAGTAATTAGGCCAGCAGATGGACGCTATAGTGATAATCCTAATCGCTTGTATCAACATCACCAATATCAAGCTATAATAAAGCCATCTGGTAATAATTTACAAGACGTCTATTTAGATAGCTTAAAAGTTCTTGGCATATCTACAGAAAAATATGATATTAAGTTTGTTGAAGATGATTGGGAAAATCCGAGCGTTGGTGCATCAGGACTTGGATGGGAAGTTACATGCAATGGAATGGAAGTAACACAGCTTACTTATATACAGCAAGTTGGAGGGATTGACTGCAAGATGATTCCTGGTGAGGCGGCATATGGGTTGGAACGTTTAGCAATGTGCATACAAGGTGTAGATAATGTTTACGATATAATTTGGAACGATAACGGTGTAACTTACGGAGATATTTTTAAACAAAGAGAATATGAATTTTCTTATCTAGCGTTAGATTATTATGATACTAAAGTGGTACAGCAGCAATTCGAAGATACGGAAAAATTGTGTAAGTTCCTTATTGAAAAGGAGCTACCAATGGCAGCCTATGACCAATGTATTAAAACTAGTCACCTACTTAATCTGCTTGATGCAAGAGGTGTGCTTGGTGTAAATGAACGTACAGCTTATATTGGTAAAGTTAGAGAGCTAACAAAAAAATGTTGTGAATTGTACATGAGTAAATAGCGTATGTCGTTGCAGTTATTATTTGAGTGCCTTTCAGAAGAAATACCACCGAGAATGCAGAATGTAGCTGCAACTCAAGTTAAGAGCTGTATTGCCAATGTTTTTAACAAAAATAATGTAAAATTTACATCAATGGAGGTTTTTATAACGGCACGTCGCATTACTCTATTTGTTGACAACATAAATGCTTTGGAGCTAAAGGATTCCAATAACGAAGTTAAGGGACCAAACATTAACGCACCAAAAAGTGCTATCGAGGGTTTTTTAAGAAAATATCAGAAAAATGAAGAAGATTTGCTCGTTCGAAAAGTAAATAATGAGGATTTTTACTTCATTAAAAGAGAAAGCTGCTCATTTAACATTCAAGAGTTTCTTAAAAATCAACTAGGAGAAATATTAAAAAATTTCTCTTGGCCAAAAAGTATGAGATGGGGCGAAGGAAAAGAAAGGTGGGTTAGGCCAATTAAAAACATTTTATGCATTTTAAATGATGAAATAATACCTGTATCTTTTGCATGGATCACAGCATCTAACACAACATATGGCCATCGATTTCTCTCAAGTGGTACGGCGCTTACTGTTAAAACACCTAAAGACTATTTTGAATTGCTAGAAAAAAACAGTGTAATTCTCCAAATGGACAAAAGAAAGCAATTTATACTAGATCAGATTAATAAATTCACAAAAGAGCAGAATTTACAACTTGAGAAAAATGATTATTTACTAAATGAATTGACAGGGCTTATAGAGTGGCCAATCGTACTGTTTGGTGAAGTGAATCAAGAAAAGTCATTTGGATTACCGAAGGAAGTAATACTTAGTATAGTTCATACACAACAAAAATACCTTGCTTTAAGTAATGGAAAGAGAATTTCACACTTTGTCACTGTTGTCAACGTCAACAATGGTGAAGTTGTTAAAGGACACGAAAGAATATTAGAAGCACGTCTTGCTGATGCCCAATTTTTAATGTCTCAAGATAAAAAGGAAAATCTAGATTATTATGTCAAAAGATTAGGTTCAATATTATTTCATGCTTCACTTGGCAGCGTGGGGGAAAAGGTGAAGCGTATTACGGCTTTGTCAAAGTATATAGCTATATTTATTCCACATGCTTCGCTGATAAAAGTTGAACGTGCTGCATATTTGGCAAAAGCTGATTTGGCAACATCGATAGTAAGAGAGTTTCCAGAATTACAAGGAGTAATGGGTGGATATTATGCTTCTTATTTTCAAGAAGATAGAGAAATAGTGGAAGCTATAACTGAGCATTATAAGCCAATCGGGCCAGAGCAGGAGTGTCCTAAATCTCCTTCTGCAATTGCTGTGTCAATTGCAGACAAAGTGGATAGCTTAGTTGGTTTAATTGCAGCAGGTGAGAAAATCTCTGGTTCGTATGATCAATTTGGTTTGCGGAGAATGACAATTGGTATAATTAGGACAATACTTGAAAATAATTTGCATGTTCCAATTAGGCTAATGATAGACAAGTCAGTATCTTTATATTCAAGGCTTCTATTTAATAAAAATACAGCGTCAGTTGATAAGCCGAATAGAAAACAAATTTCAGAACTAGTATTTAGATTTTGCTTAGAAAGATTCAAGGTTATTTTAAAAAATAGAGATATAAGGCAAGATGTTGTAGATTCAATACTATATAAAATCGATATTAATGATCTGCTGACAGCAGAAAAGCAAACTGTTATATTGGATCGTTATCTTAGTACTCCAGAAGGTGAACAAATTCTAAGCACTTACAAAAGAGTCAGTAACATGATGAGCAAAGCAAGGAAAAGTGATGGCACTACTTATAGTGCATCTTACGGTAAGAGGTTTTTGATTGAAAGTGAAGAAATTGCGCTATCAAATTGTGCTATAACTGCTTGTAAAAACATAAAACAAGCGATAAAAAATAACCACTTTAATGTAGCACTTGATGAACTTGCTGGTTTTGCTCCGTTTATCAATCAGTTTATGGACAGTATAAAGATTAACTGTGATTCTGATAAGCTGAGAAGAAACAGATTATCTTTGCTTGAAAATGTAGTTTCCATCTTTCATTTAGTAGCAGATTTTAACCTCATACAGGTTAAGCAATGGATAAATGCTCAGGCAATATAAAGAACAAATCAAATCATCTCCACAGTCCTGTGGCGTGTATAAGATGGTCGGAGATAAGAATAAAGTTTTATATGTTGGAAAAGCAAAAAACTTAAAGTCAAGGTTATCCGACTACCTTCAATTCGAAAATCTTTCTGAACGAATTAGAGTTATGCTCTTACAGGTTATTAAGGTTGAAATATTCATCACTGAGAATGAAATCGAAGCACTGCTTCTTGAAGCACAGCTAATAAAATCATTGAAACCACTTTATAATATTGTGCTTAAGGATGGAAAATCTTATCCTTATATAACAATTTCCAAGCACGATTATCCAAGAATAGCAAAATATAGAGGCAAATTTAAGAAGAATGAGTTTTATTATTATGGTCCCTTTACATCTGCCGTTGCTGTTAAGCAAACTATATTGTCATTGCAAAAAGCTTTTCTCCTAAGAGTATGCTCAGATCAATACTTTTCCTCAACAAAAAGACCATGTATTGAATATCAAATTAAGCGCTGCTCAGCACCATGCATAAACAAAATCACAAAAGACGACTACTGCCAATCAGTAAAACAGGCACGAAATACATTGCTTGGAAGAAATAAGGAAGTGAAAGAACAGTTACTTTTCACAATGAGAAAGTGCAGCAGTGAAGAAAACTATGAGCTTGCTGCTATATATAGAGATCGGGTAAAGTTTCTTGAGCAAATTCAAATACAGCACACGGATTTTTCTTTTGAAAAAGATGCAGATTTCTTCAGTATTGTACGTGAAGAGGATCTAGCATGTATTAGTGTGTTATCGTTTAGAAATAAAGACAACTACGGCAGCACTCCTTACTTTGCCGAGAACTGTGGTGATCACTCAAATGATGAAATTTTATCCACCTTTTTGGTCAATTTTTATAATTCAGCTAACATACCTCCAATACAAATTTACGTTCCAGATTCTATTGTGGATAAGGAAATTATAGAACAAGCACTATATAAGGTTGCTCAAAAGCCAGTAAAAGTTCTGCATGCAAAGAATAAAAAAGAGCGTGATTTATTGAAATTTGTTTATGATAACTCTCAGCATAGCTTAGAGCAGAAGCTTATCGATTATAGAAATAACCTAGAAAAGCTTGAAGAGCTTAGCAAAGTTTTCTTGTTACCAAGTATTCCAAAGCGTATCGAGGTTTATGATAATAGCCATATTTCTGGAAGCCAGCAAATTGGTGTGATGATTGTTGCAGGGCAGGAGGGTTTTTTAAAGAGTGAGTACAGAAAATTTACTATAAAGGAAAAATTTTCAGGCGATGACTATAAAATGATGAGGGAAGTGCTAACCAGACGTTTCTCCGGCAATATAAAAGGCATAATACCTGATTTTTTACTGATTGATGGTGGACCAGGACATGTTTCCATAGTACAGAATGTACTGGAAGTATTGAATATAAACGTTCCTTTTGCTTGTATGGCAAAAGGTCCTGATCGTAACGCAGGGAATGAAAGATTTTATATGCTGGGCAGGGAAGAATTCAGTCTGGCAAATGACAGCAAAGTCATGCTTTACTTACAATCGCTGCGTAATGAAGCCCACCGTTTTGCGATAACTTCACATAGAAAAAAACGCGATAAACAGTTTATAGTTTCACAATTAAGCAAAATACCCGGCATTGGCAACAAAAGAAAAAAAGCGTTGATGTCTTATTTTGGTTCAGTGAAAAATATAAGCAAAGCTTCTCTGGCTGAAATTCAAAACGTACCTGGAATTAGTAAAGGTTTAGCAGAAGTCATTCTTAAATACGTGAATTATAAGAGAGGAGTACTGGAATGACACAAAACCCGTTTTATTATTAGGGAATTTATATCTTAAAACCGCAAAAAAAGGTGTGCGTATTTGTGAAAAAAAATCTCCATAAAATTTAATGTGGTGGGACTAGTGCGATTCGAACGCACGACCTTCGGATTAGGAGTCCAACGCTCTATCCTGCTGAGCTATAGTCCCGTGTTTCCTACCATTCATGTAAAATTATAGCAAAAAATCCTTTCTTTTCTAGATTTATTGCATAACCAATTTATGACGACAAAAAACATTTCTGTACTTCTTGAGTATAATGCTATTATATTTAATAACATGGTTTAAGTAAGATTAATGCTAGTTAACAATATTGGTTATTTCTATAACAATCAAAACGACTTTGCTTTAAGCAATATAAACATTAAAGTAAAGAAAGGAAATGTTGCATGTTTATTGGGGCATTCTGGCTGTGGCAAGTCAACAATTTTGAAATTAATTGCGGGGATAGAAAATCCAAAATCTGGAACTATTTTTATAAATGATAGGTTAGTTGCAAGTAATAAGGCATCAGTCGCTATAGAGCATAGAAATATCGGATTGATTTTTCAGCATTCTGCATTATTTCCTCATAAAACAGTAGTAGAAAATATAACCTTTGCTATCCGCAGCTCTTCCAAGAGAGAAAAGCACCTAATTGCATTGGAAATCTTGAAGTTACTCAATATAGAAAAATATGAAAATATGTACCCTAACGCCTTATCTGGAGGACAGCAACAATTAGTTGCAATAGCAAGAGTGATGGCACAAAACCCTGATGTTGTGTTGTTAGATGAACCATTTTCTAATTTAGATATACTGCTCAAGTGCCGAATAAGACAACATATATTGTCCCTTTTCAGAAGTAAAAATATCCCTATGCTAATGGTAACTCATGACCCGCAAGAAGCATTGAAAGTTGCAGATTTTATCTACGTAATGAAAAATGGTAAAATTATTCAATCAGGAGTTTCTAGCGATATATACCATAATCCTAAAGATGATACGCTAGCAAAGTTTTTTAGTGAGCTCTCTTCTACTCTACAGTTAAACGAAAAGTTTCCACTTATTCGCTGCAAGAAAATAATCTAGTTTGGGATTGTTATAAAATAATTAAAAAACCTTGATTTATAACTAAATAAAGGTAATATAATCCATGTGTTACTTGACTTCAGTCAAGTTTTAATATTTAAAGGTCAATATTTTAAATGGAGGTGAAAATGAGTTTAGGACCATGGCAATTGTTTCTAGTCTTAATAATAATTTTAGTTCTGTTTGGTGCAGGCAGGTTACCGCAAGTTATGGGTGATTTAGGAAAAGGCATCAAAAACCTTAAACAGGAGCTTAAGGACTCAGAAAAATTATCGTCTAATGAACCAGATCGTTAGCGTCCTCATACTTCGTGACATGCACCTTAGTGCATGTCATCTGTTTAAAAACTTAGTCAGGTTAAAGAATGAAAGAGGTGAAGTGTTGGTATGAAATAAATAACAAATATTGAAATACAGCAACAACTATGTTAGCTTAAGAGGAATGTTTTATTAGAGGATAATTGTGCAAAAAAGTGAGAAACTAACTAAAGATAAAAAACTAGCTTCTGATATTCTAAAAGAGGTTGCAGATACCAATAACAATGATAGCAATAAAGTAACTTTGTTTGACATTAAAACAGCTTTGCATGAGCGCGGTTTTGGTATTTTAATAATCATCTTCTCCTTGCCGCTATCGGTGCCTATACCTGTTCCACCTGGTTATACAACTATTCTTTCTATACCTTTAATCTTATTCTCACTGCAGCTTTTATTTGGATTTGATTCTCCTTGGATGCCCAGTTGGCTAGAAAGAAGATCTTTTCAGCGTTCAACACTAGCTCTTGTGGTGGAAAAAACTTCTCCAGCATTAAAAAAAATAGAAAAGTTCATGAGACCAAGAATGTCTTTTATTTTCTATGGGCCCGGTGAAAAAATTTTAGCTTTTATAATGCTGCTTTGTGCGTTATCAATAGCTCTTCCACTACCTCTTACTAACTTCATTCCTGCAATTGGTACAACTTTTATTTCGCTTGGTATCATGAGTAAAGATGGGTTTCTATCCATATTGGGAGTTCTAATATCATTGTGTGGGTTATTGCTTACTCTTGTTGTAATAGTCAAAGGGCCACAACTTGTCATTGGGGCATTTTCTTTTCTCAAAAGCTTCGTATATGGTTAGGCTTTACAACACCTTAACAAAAAAAAAGGAACTTTTTACACCAATCGATAAAGATCATGTGAAAATGTATGTTTGCGGACCAACAGTATATGACACAGCACATATAGGCAATGCACGGTCTGTTGTTGTGTATGATGTGTTATTTCAGCTACTTAAGTTTTGTTATGGCAAAGTTACCTATGTGCGTAACATAACCGACATTGATGATAAGATAATTAATGCAGCAAGTGAAAAAAATAGCAACATAGAAAGTATAACCACATATTACATTAAAGCTTTTCATGATGATATGGAAAGCATAAATTGTAAAGAGCCAACACACGAGCCAAAAGCAACGGAAAACGTAGATTATATTATAAAATTAATTGAACATTTACTGCAATCAGGCCATGCTTACGAATCTGACAAACACGTGTATTTTAATATAGAATCTTACCATGAATATGGTGCTTTATCAGGAAAAAAAACTGATGAATTGGTTCCAGGTAGCAGAGTTGAAGTTAATGAAAATAAAAAGCACCCTGGAGATTTTGTGCTGTGGAAGCCTGCAAATGATATTGACTACAAACTTTCAAGTTATTGGAATAGCCCATGGCGAGAGGGCAGGCCTGGATGGCATATAGAATGCTCAGCAATGTCATATGCTTACCTTGGCAAAGATTTTGATATTCATGGTGGCGGCATAGATTTACAATTTCCTCACCATGAAAATGAAATTGCACAGAGTAAGTCCGCATTTGCTGGATCAATGTTTGCAAAATACTGGATACATAACGGCTTTCTTACAGTAAATGAAGAAAAAATGAGCAAGTCCTTATTTAATATAGTCAAAGTAAGAGATTTGCTAGATAGTGGAATAAAGGGTGAAGTAATACGCTATGCACTGCTCAAAACTCACTACAGAAAACCACTTGATTGGACAGAAAACGTTATTTCTGATGCACAGGAAACCTTAAACAAATTTTATCGGTTATTACGTGGTTTAGATATAACGAATATTGATGAAAGTAACGCAGAGATTTCTAAAGATTTTATAGACGCTTTAAAAAACGACTTAAACATCCCTGAAGCTCTAGCTATATTACATGAAATGGCTGCAAAAATTAACAAAATGAGTAATGAAAGTGAAAAGCTTAAATTAACTGAGAGTTTTGTTAAGAGTGCCAGATTTATTGGTCTTCTTGAGTCAAGTTATCAAGAGTGGTTTACTGCTGGTGTGAGTCATCAAGAAATAGAAAGATTGATAGATTTAAGAAGAGCAGCAAAACAAAATAAAGATTATAATACTGCAGACAAAATAAGGGATCAGTTGAAACAAATAGGGGTTACAATTTCTGACAATGAAGATGGTACAACAACCTGGTAAATTCATATGGAAAACTACTTCCTGTTATTCACAGATAGTCTAGTATCATCATTATTCTTACCCATACATCAAGGTTTTGTGTTCAATACCATGCTTTATTTTAGGTCGTATCACACTCCACTACTGATGTTATTTTTTGGAGTACTAGGATCAAGTCTTGGTGGAATAGTTAATTGGTACTTAGGTAAAATAACAATCTCTATACGAAAATCATATCACAAACTAGAAAACGAATATGCAACGCCAAAAGCCACAAAAAACTTGCTAATTTTTGCAACTTTATTACTTTCATGGGTGCCAGCACTTGGAAGTGTGATTCAAATTTTATCAGGTTATTTTAAATTAAACCTTTATATCCTTGCCCCTTTAATCATTCTATCTAATTTCTTCTATTTGTTATATCTAATACTTACTTTTGGAGTATATAGCCTTTCTTATAATAGTCCGAATGCGATAAGATATGTGTTTATGGCTATAGCAGGCCAGTAGCATATTACGGTCTGTTCGGATTATTGTAAAAAGAGCTATAACTTCTTAGCTTTCTTTTCATACTCTTTTAGATAATCACTAATTTCGAACTTCTCTGTTATTTTCTGGTCTTCGATATATGATACTGCTTGTTGTATAGCTAAAGGAAAGCATTGCAACCTTCTTACCAAATTTTCTATCTCCCAATCTTGCGATTTATCTTTTTTTGGTATATTAAATCCTTTTTTAACAAATTCTATAGCGTCTTTTATAGCTCTTTTTACAATAATCCGAACAGACCGTAATATGCTACTGGCCTGCTATAGCCATAAACACATATCTTATCGCATTCGGACTATTATAAGAAAGGCTATAGTTCCAATCCCTCTAGTACTATAACATCTATCCCCTTCTCCAGTTCTTGATCATGTGAAGTAATCAAAATATGAGGCTTGTTAAGATCAGGAGATAAAGAAAATGGCAAAAATTTACTTATCTTTTTGTACTCTTGAACGTTATCGAAAATGAACAGGCTCCTCCTTCTTGCAAAGAAAGCAAATACTTCTCTAACAATAGTTTCTATCGTTTTGTCGTTTCCGTACTTATCTTTGGGAGAAATACCTAGTCTATTATCTCTAGCTAATCTCAAGAAAGAATCTTTCATAGTTTCAAAGTTTTCAGCGTCTATCCATATAACATTGCCGTCATAATATAGCTCTTTTTACAATAATCCGAACAGACCGTAATATGCTACTGGCCTGCTATAGCCATAAACACATATCTTATCGCATTCGGACTATTATAAGAAAGGCTATATCTTCTATATTTACAAGCATATTTTCTAGCCAACTGGCTTTTTCCCATCCCCCCAGGACCACTAATAGACGTTATGTATGAAATTACAGCACCTTTGGGATTGCGTCGTAGCGAATCATGTAGCATTCCCAATTCCTCATCTCTTCCTGTAAATAGTCTGACTGGACCTCTGACATCAAACCAAATCACTCCTAAAATTTCCTCTCTTATTTTTTCAAAAAACTCATTTATTTCTTCATGTGATAGAAACTTTCCCTCTCTTGCTTTCATCCAATCCAGAACTTCTACCAGAAAGCGACCATAAACGTTCTTTTTATCGATATTATTAAATTCTTTGCCTAACTCATTCTCAATGATTTCCGCTAGTTTTATCTCGTTAGGTTGATTTACTGCAAATACTAATTTATCAAAAAATTCCCTTATATTCTCTTCTAACTTGCCTTCATTTGTCATTCGCTCAAACTCACGTTGCCATACCTGATTTCTTTCCAATTTTCTTTTTGAGTTTTGATCTGATTTACCTTGAAGTTCTTTTATCTCCTTTTCCAATTCTTCTATTGCTTCTTTTACAGCACTCTTAAATGCCGGTTGCACTATTGAAATCATGTTATCGTGAGTACAAGAGAACTTGTATCTCGTACCGCCGTATTTAAAAAAAATATCACTAGTGCTTATTACTTCAACTGCAATTTCTATTCCCTTGTTTGGTCCCGAAGTTTTTGCTTTCAACTTTTTTATTGTATTTTGTGTTGTATAGCCTTTCTTATAATAGTCCGAATGCGATAAGATATGTGTTTATGGCTATAGCAGGCCAGTAGCATATTACGGTCTGTTCGGATTATTGTAAAAAGAGCTATACTTTGAGCTAGATCGAAACCGATATTAGTACAGATAGTAAAGTACTTTAGGTCACCATCTGCAAAATCTGGATTAATTTTAATCTTTAGATAGGAAACAAAATATTTTGGAACGCTAAATTCACCACTTTTATTTTTTGAAAGCAATTTACCCACACCGATTTTTTCGCATTCATTTTGCTTGTGTTTGTTTTGTATAAACCTATATACTATTTTTTCATTTTTCCTATCCTGAAAAACAATATCATCAAAACCCGTAGCTGATTCCATTTCTGTAGCTAAACGGAAAGAATATCCAACATCTACTGCACGTTTGAGAAGCAGCATTACCCACTTTAGTTGGTAGATATCACCATGAAGAGACCGCTTTCTTCCCCAAGCAGGATAAGTTTCAGGCATCCTCAACCTCACATGATTTTAAAAATAGTACCAACAAATGGTAAAAAAGTTATATGTCATGATATACAGATATCGTAACAAAGACCTTGGAATATCTACGAGATGTGCTGTTATGTAAATAAAAAAATGTGACTAATTACTTAATCTCTCACTCAAAATTGAATTCACAACATCAGGGCTGGCTTTTCCCTTGGTGAATTTCATGACTTCACCAACAAAGAAACCATATAATTTTGTTTTACCGCTTTTGTATTCTTGAACTTTATCTTGGTTGCTATTGATGATTGTGTCGATAACTTCTGATATTTGACCTCTATCGGTTATTTGCTTTAGGTCCTGCTCTTCTATGATGAGAGATGCAGGTTTGCCAGTTTCAAACATACTATCGAACACTTGTTTGCCAAGTTTAGCAGAGGTTGTTCCATCAACGATAAAATCTAAGAGCTCGGACAGGGCATTGGCTTTGATTGGGGAGCTCACAATATCAATACCTACTTTATTCAAACGACCAAAAAGCTCTACGGTTAACCAGGTAACGGCGAGCTTTGAATCATGTTTTTTTATCAATTCCTCAAAATAATCAGCAATTGCTTTATCGGAGGTAATGACGTTTGCATCGTATTCGTTGATACCCAATTCCTCAATGTATCGCAGCTTTTTTTGATCTGGTAACTCGGGTAAAGATGATTTAATAGAATCGATTTTATCCTGGCTTACCTCAACAGGTAATAAATCAGGCTCAGGGAAGTATCTATAGTCGCTTGCATCCTCTTTGCTTCTCATCACTTTTGTTTTTCCCAAAGCAACATCAAATAATAAGGTATCTTGACTTATTTCTTCTCCACTTTCTAAAATTTCAATTTGTCTTTGTATTTCATAGTCTATAGCTTGCACAATATAACGTATCGAGTTCAGATTTTTTATTTCACAACGAGTGCCAAATGTACTACTGCCTTTTAGGCGAACAGAAACATTTGCATCACAACGAAGTGATCCCTTTTCCATATCACCATCACACGAACCAATGTAACGCAAAATCTGCCTCAATTTTTTCATGCATTCTGCAGCTTCCGCAGATGAACGGAGATCTGGTTCTGAAACAATTTCCATTAAAGCAACCCCTGCACGATTTAAATCTACATAAGTTTTGCTTTCCTCATGAACGCTCTTTCCTGCATCTTGCTCTAAATGAATTCTCGCAATTCTTATTTCTTTTTCATTGTCGTTGATAAATACTCTACCGTTTTTAACTATTGGCTCAAAAAACTGAGTTATCTGGTAACCTTGTGGTAAATCAGGATAAAAATAATTTTTCCGATCAAAGTAAGAATACTTATTAATTTCTGCAGAAAGTGCAAGACCAGTGCGTATTGCTTGCTCTATGCAGTAATAATTTAGTATTGGCAGCGTACCTGGCATTGCCGCATCAACTAGAGAAACTTGAGTGTTATGCTCAGCACCAAATTCCGTTGATGAGCTAGAAAATAGCTTCGTATTAGAAGAAACTTGAGCGTGTACCTCAAGCCCAATTACCGCTTCCCAATCCTCTTTCGTCATGTATTTTATTTAAATGATAATCTTAATATTCTGCAAAATTAGCACAAAAAGTCAAAACAAAACTCATGTTAGCTAAGTGGTATGCAGATTGTTTTACCCATAGAAACGGGTTAAATGCAAAAGATTACTTGACAAACTCCACCAGCTCCCTTATTATGAAACTGAAGCTATTTATTTATCTTCGCAATCTGTGCAGGTTAATGACAAAAAACTTAGGGTATTTGGCGTCTCATGTTTAATTTTTCGCACTACGTGCATCGCATGTCTTTAAAAATTTCTAGGTTTTTACCTATATAAGCTGAAACGCGCTTACAAAGCGTTTAAGACAGCAAAAAACGTCAAATTGACAAGGGAGAATTTGAATACTAGCTACCCTAGGGTTTCTTTGCCTTTTTTCCTGCTTGGTAAATTTCTTAAACACTTGCGGTGTAGGTTAGTTGCAAGTTAAAAGCAGCTAAATCGCTCTTAATCAAGCGTTTTAGAATAAAAAAAACGCCGATATTTTAGTACATAGTATAGCCTTTCTTATAATAGTCCGAATGCGATAAGATATGTGTTTATGGCTATAGCAGGCCAGTAGCATATTACGGTCTGTTCGGATTATTGTAAAAAGAGCTATAAATAGCCAACCACCATGGGGCTTCTTTTGCCTTTTTTTTCATTTGGTAAATTTCTTAAATATTTATAGCTAAACGATAACCGTCATCCCGCTACTTGTTAGCGGCCGAGATACCGCGAATGAATTGCGGTATGACGTATGATTGCTGTCATTCCAGTGCCAAGCACTGGGATCCAGCCTTTATTATTTGGTTGAAATTAAGTCTTCTGGATCCCAGTGGGCTTTGTTGCATCGCTAGCTATGATGGATTAAAGATAAAAAAGGTGGAGAATATCAGTAGCTTATTATTCTGGTATTTATAACAAGAACGGTCAGTGAATACCTAAATTTGAGTAAAAGAAATTTCACTACCACTCACTAATCCGGCTAAAATTCAAGAATTTCAATGCTTTAGCTATTTTCAATAGAATTAAATTTATTAATATAAATAATAAATTACTATTCTTAAATTTGATCAGATTGATTGCAAAAAAACAAGATTTTCAATAGGTTGCTTATATAGCCTTTCTTATAATAGTCCGAATGCGATAAGATATGTGTTTATGGCTATAGCAGGCCAGTAGCATATTACGGTCTGTTCGGATTATTGTAAAAAGAGCTATAATCCTAATTATATAGCCTTTCTTATAATAGTCCGAATGCGATAAGATATGTGTTTATGGCTATAGCAGGCCAGTAGCATATTACGGTCTGTTCGGATTATTGTAAAAAGAGCTATAGTTAGCCTTTCATAAGTAGCGATGCAACAAAGCCATCCCAGTGTCAGCTACTTGGATGACACCATTCTTTTTCCTGGATTCCAGTGTCTGGGCACTGGAATGACATCATAGGGGCACTGCCCTTTTGGATGGAAACCAGTGTCAGCTACTTAGATGATACCTTTTTTCTACTTAGTTTGGGTTATGCAAGAAGTCTATTGCATTCCTGAGCAATTTGATTCATTATTCTTTTTGTAAAAAATTTTCTTAACTTTCTCTCCACTTTTTTGGTAAGGTCGCTTTAAAGGAAGTCTAATAGATGCTACATAGAAATCCAGATGAGTTTCTAAAGTCTATTCCAAAAGAGAAGCGCATAATGTGCCTTGACATGGGAGAAAAGCAAATAGGCATAGCATTTAGCGATAAAACACAGCTCATAGCCACAGCTCATAGCATATATCACAGAAAAAA
This sequence comes from Wolbachia endosymbiont (group A) of Scambus nigricans, assembly GCF_947251485.1. Classification (NCBI taxonomy): domain Bacteria; kingdom Pseudomonadati; phylum Pseudomonadota; class Alphaproteobacteria; order Rickettsiales; family Anaplasmataceae; genus Wolbachia; species Wolbachia endosymbiont (group A) of Scambus nigricans. The sequence goes on along the minus strand of NZ_OX366356.1, from coordinate 380,313 downwards.
TATGAGCAAAGATTTAGGTTATCTGCATAGAATATTCAAAGAAAATGAATCTGGATCAATGGTAATAGGACTACCATTAAAAATGGACGAGCAAGAAACTAAATGGTGTAAAACTATAATCCAATTCGCAAATAAAATAATAAAAAAATATAAAGTAAATATATACTTACAAGACGAAAGCTTCTCAACATCTATCGCAACTCATACACTAAAAATTACTGGAATATCAATCACAAAATCGAAAAAAATAGATGATAAAATCTCCGCATGTATTATTTTGCAACGAACGTTAGACAAGATAAATACAATCAAATAGTTTTTCCAGATCTGGAAATCTTCAAACTGAATCCCATATAAAAGTTACTCAACAAAACAAGAACCTTTCGTATAAGCATGACAAATTGCTACAGCAAGAGCGTCAGCAGCATGGTGGCATTTTATACTCAAATTTTTAACTATTTGCTTCACCATAAATATCATCTGATCCTTATCAGCATGGCCATTTCCGGTAATGCTTTTTTTTACATAGTTTGCATCATATTCATTCATAGTTAGCTTTGTTATTTTTAACGCTAAAATTACAACCCCTCTTGCATATCCTAAAGTTAGTGAAGATTTAGGATTTTTATTAACAAAAATTTTCTCCACCGCAGCTTCATTCGGAGAGTATAGGGAAATTACTTTCTTTAATTGTTCAAAAATTATATGTAGGCGTTCACCTGTACCCAATTTACCATCAGTTGATATGGTACCGCCGCCCAAAAATTCAATATTATTTTTTTCGTTCAGGCTGATAATGGCCCACCCAGTCTTGCTTATTCCTGGATCTAGACCTATTATTTTAACCACTTAATAAACGCTTAACCAATAGACAAACAAAAATAAAAATATCCAGACTACATCTACAAAGTGCCAATACCAGGAGGCAAACTCAAAGCACAAATGGTCCTGAAGTGTAAATTGGCCTTTCCGTGCTCTAAATAAACACACTGATAAAAATATTATTCCTATTATAACGTGTGCGCAGTGAAAACCGGTCATCATATAAAAATTGGATGTATAAATAAGCTTTTCTCCTGTTTCTTGTAGAGAAAAACTCGCTTCATGATACTCTATTGCTTGCACTATTATAAAAAAAACTCCAAGCAATATAGTTATGGACAGCATTTTAATCATGCTCTTTTTATCATTTTTAAGTAAAGAGTGATTTGCCCAAGTAATTGTTGTACCAGAAAGCAATAATATTAATGTATTCATGAATGGTAGTGACCACGGATCAGGTGGCAAAATTCCCTCAGGGGGCCATTCAACTTTTTTTGCAGGAGAAAACGCCTCAAATAAAAAAACTGGATCAAGCCAGGCTTTAAAGAATGAACAAAAGAACACTATAAAAAATACGACCTCCGAGAGAATAAACAAGTACATTGCAAATTTGAGTCCATGTTTTACAATGGTAGTGTGACATTTGTCATAAATGGCCTCCCTTATTACATCTCTCCACCAATAAAACAGCACCCCTGATACTGCGGAGATTCCCAAAACTAAACAAAACATTCCGACAATTTGTTTATGAAGCGCGCCAACTAATCCAAGTGCAAGAATAAGAATTGCTGCTGATACAGCAATTGGCCAAGGGCTTGGATCCACTAAATGAAAATCATGTTCTTTACTTTTCATAGCATTTTAAAAAATACTTATTAAGGATACAAATTAGCTTAAAATTGTCAATGTTCCTTAGGAAATTGATTGAATCTTGAAAAATTATATGCACCGTTCAAAAAATCTAACACAAATTGTGCAGTTATTCTAAACAACTCAAGCATTCTGCTCTTTTCGTTTTCTCTTGCTCTGCTGCAATATCCATCAACAATATTTTCCAAAATAATGCATCCAGACTTTACTGAATCACTGTAACAAAAATTAAACCAATCCCTATATCTATTATTTTTCTTGAATCTATTTTTCATGCTATCAACGACAGTCTCGTATATATAGCCTTTCTTATAATAGTCCGAATGCGATAAGATATGTGTTTATGGCTATAGCAGGCCAGTAGCATATTACGGTCTGTTCGGATTATTGTAAAAAGAGCTATACTATGCGAGATGGATAAAAGAAAATTAGTGAAATTAAAACACTCAAGAGATTTCTTTTCGCGACTTATACCGTACATAGTAAAGTAGTAGTCATATAACATTCTATTAACAGTCACTGCTCTTTGGGCTACTTCAGCAAGCAAGATAATACTACTATAATCTTCCATTCTGGATGCAGCAATTAAGATGACACGAATATAATCACCTAAGAGCAATGCCTCTTGTTGAGTATAGAATTTGAAGTTCTCTATATTTAGGGTGTTATTCACTAACTCAACATTAAAAGGATGCTCAATTATATCCTTTAAAAGATTTGACCCGTAACAGCTCCTAATTATGCCACTGAACACTGTAGTTACCGATAAAAGATCAAGTTAACGTAAATAATCCGCTGCTAATATTCTTTGCTAGATATATTAGAGTAATATGCCTCATCCCAAAACATTATTTCTAATTCCAGCCCTTTCTTAAAAAACTCATACATCCTCTTTTTTTCACAGTCACTAGCTTTTTTATATAGCTTATTTGTAATATCAGTAACCTCATCAATTACAGCATTTATAGCTCTTTTTACAATAATCCGAACAGACCGTAATATGCTACTGGCCTGCTATAGCCATAAACACATATCTTATCGCATTCGGACTATTATAAGAAAGGCTATACTTGCATCTGCAAATTGCAATGTTCGTACAACTGTGGGTGCTAAGTTTTACAAACACCATGTTGCGCTGAACCTTGAATATCCACTTCTTTCAATTCAGTGGTAGGTTTCGTTGATATTGCATATGTAACGCCGCTAGCTATCAATGCAGATGTTACAAAAACTACAATTATTGGTAGAACAGACAAGTCGAAAGCAATACTGAGAGTAGCACCTACTGTTAACATAGTTACAAGATTCACAGAAGCAACTTTTAAGAAACTCATTTGTCTTTTTCCTGCTTTTTCTAGCGACACTTCATTTGTTTTAGTTTTTGTTTTGCCTAGTTCACACTTAAGTGTTGTGTTTTCACTTTCTAGATCTTGTATTTCTTGTCTTAGTGATTCATTCTCTTTATTGAATTCTTTCAACTTAGTCCCATATCCAGCTATACAACTTTTTGATTCTTCTAGTTCTTTTTGCGCTTTTTCTAACAACACTTCTGTTTTAGAATGCTGACTTTCTGTTTTGTCTAATTTATCCTTAAGCGTTGCTTTTTCACTTCCTAGATCTTGTATTTGTTGTTTTAGCAATTCATTCTTTTTCTGCTTATCCTTTAGCTGAGTATGTAATTCTTTTAACTTAACTTTACTTTTTTTAACCTTTTCTGCTTCTTCTGGAGTTTCCATTGCGTTGTGTGTTTTGGAATGGGAAGAAGTACTAGATACAACCTCAGATGGCTGATCACACATACTGTTTAGTATATCTATTAGGAATTCATCCTTTATCAATGAGCGATCTGCTCCATATTTTATCAAAAGTTTTGCTAATTCTTTATTGTCATTTGCAACAGCACAATATAAAGGGGTACATCCATTTTTATCTTGTGCATTAATATTTGCTTTACCTTTTATCAAAAGTTCTACTGATTCTTTAGCGTTTTTTACAGCAGCAAAGTGTAAAGTGGTCACGCCATTTTTATCTTGTGCATTAATATTTGCTTTACCTTTTATCAAAAGTTCTACTGATTCTTTAGCGTTTTTTACAGCAGCAAAGTGTAAAGGGGTCACGCCATCTTTATCTTGTGCATCAACATCTGCTCCATCATCTATTAGACGTTTTATAACATCTGATAGATCATTTATAATAGCAAAATGTAAATAGGTCATGCCACCTTTATCTTTTGCATTAATGTCTTCTCCATTTTTTGATATAGGTTGGACTAAAGCTTTACATTTATCTGCATCAAAATATATTCCTCTATCGCCACTATTACTTTTATTTAAAAAGGTCTGTTCACCATTATATGTAGCACCGTATTGTTCCGAATGTTGATTATGACCGGTTTGTTCTATGCGCTTCTGATTATTGGCAAGTCTTGGTTCTACCTCTTGCAACTTTTGCTCCACAGCATTTCTTTCTCTTAGAGCCTGTTCTCTTTCTAATGTATCATCTACTTTGTCTGTATTGTTTTCATTAATGATTGAGTTTGAAGAAGTCTGTTCATCCTCACCTTGTACATAGATTTTTCTGTTGTTTGGTGTAGTTCCGTTGTTCTCTTCCTGATCTCTTGCATTACATGCTTGCACTGCAGCAGTTGCGTTATTTCCGTTCACAGCTAAATTTCCTGGAGTTTTATTATTAGGCTGCGGTAAAGTGCCTTGTCTATTTCGTCTTCTCGTATCTCTTGCCTCAAGATAACGTTGTTCTCCTTCCTTTAACATTTCTATTATAGCATTTCTATCGTTTACATTACCGACAATATCCCCTGGAGTTCGGCCTTGACTATCTTTTAGTAAAAGATTTGCGTCATTATTCAATAAAAGCTGAACTATCTCTTGATGACCATGCAAAGCAGCAATGTGCAAAGCAGTTAATTTAGGCTTAACTTCCCCAAGTTCATGTGTTGGTTCATTAACTTTTACTCCCTTTTCTAGTAGGAGTTTTACTATTGGTACACTGTTACATTCCACAGCAATATGTAACAACATACAATTTACAGTTTTGCCTGAATTTAATACACTGAAGATCTTATCTTTTAACCGCCCACTTTTTTTTTAATCACTATACATATTATGTGTTGTATGCTCTTGTGAGTTTATCTTTTCTAACTCATTTCCTATTCTTTCAAGTAAATTATTCTCATTTAAACCTTCACTCTTGCTTACCTCATTTATTATTTCAAAAAACTTTTCCTTTTTTATTGCCATAACCTTTCCTCTCAATTTATTTATTATTGCTGAATAGTCTCACAAAAAAGTTAAGTTTGTCGAAATTCCATGTTTGATATAAAAATTAGTCATAAACATTTTCTATGCAAGTAGCTGACACTGGTTCATTCTATAATGGTGTCACAGCAGTCCTACATCATGCCACCGCGAACCGTCATACCGCGATTCATTCGCGGTATCTCAGCCGCTAACAAGTAGCAGAATGACGGCAGTCCTACGTCATACCGCCGCGGTATCTCCAGATCCCGCTGGGATGACGATTGTCGTTTAGCTATAAATATTTAAGAAATTTACCAAATAAAAAAAAAGGCAAAAGAAGCCCCGTGGTTATTATCCGCTTTAAAATATTGGCGTTTTTTATGTTTTAAACGCTTGACAAGCGAAATTCAGCTGCTTTTAATTGCAACTAACTTACGCTGCAAATGTTTAAGAAATTTACTAAGCAGAAAAAAAGACAAAGAATCCCCGAGTTAGCTAGTCTTTTACTATCTCTGTCGAGTATTGGCATTTTTTGATGCCTTGTAACGCTTTATAAGCGCGTTCAGCTTATTTAGATAAAAATCTAGATGTAGATGAAGTTTTGTAAAGACATACAGTATCTATATACTGCAAAAAATTGAACATAAGACGCCGATACATTAAGTAATCCTTACCTTTTAATCTGCAGATTGGCGAAAGCAAATACAATAGCTTCAGTTTCATGGTAAGGGCGCTGGCGAAGGGTGTCAAGTAAGTTTTTTGTTTCTGCGAACTACCTAGATTAATATTATATAGAAAGTCTGCTGCCAATAAAGCCTAAACTTACCAAATACATTTCTGTAGATTCAGATCTACTTGACTTTGGTTTAAAGTATTTTACTGTTTTAAACATTTTTTTTAGCTCGTTACAAAAATCTTTATCAGATTCTCCTTGGAAAATTTTTACTACAAACGTGCCACCATGGCTCAAGAAATGCTTTGCAAAATTGAGCGCTGCCTCACATAAAAGCATAATTCTGATATGATCCAACGATTTTAAACCACAAGATTCGGGCGCCATATCAGATAAAATTACATCAAATTTTTGATCCTTGAATTTTTCTCTTAAAATTTCAAGCTCATTGATAATATCACATTGTATAAACTCTACTCCATTAATTGCGTTCAGTGGTTTTACGTCAAGAGCAACCACATTTGCACCTTTCTGAGATGCAACTTGTGACCATCCACCAGGAGAAGCACCAAGATCAATAATTTTTTGCCCTTCTTGGAATAATTTAAATTTGTTATCCATTTCTACCAGCTTATATGCTGAGCGTGACCTATAACCATCCTCGCTAGTTTTTTGCACATACTGATCATTCAAATGACGATGTAGCCACCTTGTTGAAGATAGTTTTCTGCCTCTAGCCGTCTTTACTCTAGTTTTTATTGCTAATACCCTACTTATTATTGATTATATCTTTAAGCTCTTTTTCAACTACTTCTTTTACCAGTGCATGTAGATATTTATTCAGCCATTCTGAGAGCTGAGGTTTTAAAAGAGATGTAACTAATTCTTCAACAGTAAGGTTCGCTTTTTTTTGTTGTTTATGCTGTAATTCGTTTTGCATTTTTCCAAGCAACGCTTTGATCTCTTCCATATTCTCTTTTAAAATTAGATGATCGTTATTTTGCGCTTGTAAGCCGCTATTACTCGCTTTGTTATTACTCATTTGGATATTATCGTACAAATAAATATCTTTTTTTTCTTCTGAATTGTAGCTATGGCCATTAAATTGGTTATTGTTGCAAGCCATTTCCTCACTTTGGTCATCATTATCAATGTCCTCTTTTTCATTATTTTCTTTTTTGCCATCTTCTTCTATTTCTTCTGGATACTCTTCCTCAAGGTATAGCACATCATCATTTTCATCCTTTATTTCTGTTTTATCGTTACTCGCGTTTTTACCCGATATAGCTTTTTTTATATCTTCTAGGATATCTTTTACAGATTGATTGCCTTGTTCATCATGCATAGTGCTAATACCATTAAATTTAGAAGTCTATACTATTTATCATAAAAAGCAAGTTGTAAACACTAATCACATAATTGCTTTTTGCTTCAACTAAGTCTGAACGTGCTTTAAATAATGCATCTTCAGTGCCCAAAAGGTCAGATGTACTCTTTAAATTTAAGTTTACTTCTTGCTCAACTCCTTCCAATGCTAGAGCTGCTGCTTTTTCCGCTTCTTGACTTGCTTTGATAATGGCCTTTGCTGTCAACACATTATTCCAAGCATTTACAACTGCTTGTTCTATATTTTTTACCGTTTCATAATAATCGTAGGTAGATTTTTTTGCATCCATTTTAGCTTTACTGACACCAAAAGCATTAACTCCTCTCTTAAAGATTGGAACATTAAGAGTAAAAACTACATTAACATTTTCTAATAGTTTGTCTACCTTCATACCATCCTCCCCAAAATTTTTGCTTGCACTTAGATTTAAAGAAGGAAGCCACTTGGAGCTTTCAGCAATCACTTCCATTCCGGCTGCTCTTTTTTGATAAACTGCTGATTTTAGAGATAAATTATTGGTTTTTGCTAACTGTAAACATTCATTTAGCTCTGGAACAGAAGGTAGTTTATCATTAGCTTCAGAAAGGTCATCAGCATCTTCGCCAATCAAATGATAATAAGCAATATTTACCAACTTTAATTTACCTTCAGCATCAACTCTTTCGGATATAGAAGACGAAAATTTTGCTTTTGCTAACAAAACTTCAGCATTGGTTACCTCTCCAAGGGAAAAGCGTTTTTTCATAGCTGACAAATGTTCCAAAGAAACGCGTTCTTTATGTTCTCTGAGCTTTAATATTTCTGTCTTTTGTAAAACATTAACATATGCTTTCACAGCATTAAGTGCAAGCTCTTGTTTTAATTGCTGAAATCGCATCTTTTCTGCTTTGAGAAGATGGCTTGATCGACTGAATGTGGCAAAGGTACCACCGCCATCTATTATCCTTTGGCTTAATATCAGGCGTTTTCCAGAGCCTTGTGAATTGTTAATAATATTAAAATTACTATCAAAATTGTATTGCAAACTAATGTCAGGTAAAAATCCAGCTAACCCAGAAGATTTATAGTGTTTTTCTGCGCTTTTATATTGGTAAAATTGAGACTTTATTTTTGAGCTATTTTTGATGGCTTTGCTTATCACTTCTCCCACATCGGTTGCATAGCAACTTATAGTACCAAAAATGATCGCAAGTGTGATAATCAATCGAAACATTCTAATTCTTATGCATATTGGTTGCGCAGCTCAATTACTAACATAAATTACTTTAATAATCAATAACTAATATTGTTGACACTATTGAGAAATTAAGTATATCATAGCTTACTATTGTTGGATCAAATAATGAAGACTTTTTTCTTAAAGCAGAAACAAATCAATAAAAAGTGGTTTGTCATAGATGCAGAAGGACTAGTGGTAGGGAGGCTTGCAGCATTTGTAGCGACACTATTACGTGGAAAGCATAAACCTGAGTATACACCTCATATGGATTGTGGCGATAATGTAATTATTATCAACGCAGAAAGGGTGCATTTCACCGGGAAGAAGCTTAAAGATAAAATTTACTATAAGCATACAGGTTATTCTGGTGGTTTGAAGAAAACTACTCCAGATAATATTTTAAATGGCAAATTTCCTGAGCGTGTAATAGAAATGGCAGTGAAAAGGATGCTTGATGATGGCCCTATGGCACGTAGACGCTTTGAAAATTTGTATGTTTATTCTGGTTCAGAGCATAAGCATCAAGGACAGCAACCTGAAAAGATAGATTTTGCCTCTTTGAATCGTAAAAATAAAAAGTAATGGAGTAAAAATGAAGAGTTCTACAATAAATAACAATGATTGGTCAGAAAAGACAATTAAATCAGCAGTTGATTCGCTTGGTCGTTTGTATGCTACAGGCCGAAGAAAAGAATCTGTAGCAAGAGTATGGATAAAGCCGGGGAGTGGAAAATTTAGTGTTAACAAAAAAGGCGATCTAATTTCTTATTTTAAAAGAGAGTCAGTGTGCCAAATAGTAAAAATGCCATTTGTTGCAACTTCCACATTGGATAAATACGATGTATTTGCAACTGTAAAAGGTGGAGGGCTATCTGGTCAAGCAGGTGCTCTAGCTCATGGAATAAGCAGAGCTTTAAGTAGTGTAAGCCAAGATTTGCATTCCATACTACGTAATGGTGAGTTCTTAACTAGAGATTCACGTGTTGTTGAACGTAAGAAATATGGTCAACATAAAGCTCGGAAAAAGTGTCAATTTTCTAAGAGATAGTTATTTTATAGGGGTGTTTTTTTGTAAGTATTATACAAATATTTGCAAAAATGTATGATATCCTCTATTTTTGTGATGAATTTAGTTGACTATCGGTGTCAACATAATATGCTGTTTATGTGATTTTTTCAATATTAAGGTAATTTATGAGTAAAGAAGATATAATAAAACAATTAAAGGAAGATTGTTCTAGTCAGAATATAGATATGACAAAATCTGATTTGAGCAAGATTCATGATGCATTTATTAAAATAATAAAGAATGAGCTGCATGGGAAAGGTGAAATACGTTTGCATGGGATGGGAACATTTTCTACTGCTATCAGTCAGGAAAAACAATGTCGTAACCCCCAAAGTGGTGAGATCATGACTGTTCCTAAAAAGACAAGGGTAAAATTTAAAGCAAGCCAAACTCTTTTAAGTATTTTAAATGAGAAGGAAAAAGCAGCAGTTAGTTAGACATTGTCATTTTCATTGTTTTTACTACGCTGTGTAAGCCGTAAAATACAGCTTCGCTAATTAAATAGTGGCCTATGTTAAGAGCTGAGATGTGAGGTATTCTTGTCATCTTCTTAGCGTGTTTATAAGTTATGCCATGTCCTGCGTGGCATTCTATTCCTAATTTATTGACGTACTCTGCAGCATTAGTAATTAACTGTAACTTTTTTTCTGATGGATTATCACAGTAATCCCCTGTGTGAATTTCTATTATGTCAGGTTTTGTCCCTAGCTTTTCAAGATATTTTAGTTGATCAATATTTGGATCGATAAACAGTAAGACTTTTATGCTAGAGCTATGCATTTCCTCTATTATACTAGAAAGTTTACTGTGCATATTCACGATATCCAGGCCACCTTCGGTTGTTAATTCTTCTCTTTTTTCTGGTACTATACTAATCGAATAGGGTTTTACCTTTTTTGCTATTTCAAGCATTTCTTCCGTGGCTGCAATTTCAAGATTTAACTCAGTGCTAATGCTTTTTTTTAGGTTAAATACGTCTTCATCTCTAATATGCCTTCTATCTTCTCGTAAGTGTACAGTAATAAAGTCTGCTCCAGCGTCAATGGCTATTTCTGCTGCTTTCAATGGATCTGGATAAGAAGTTCCGCGTGCGTTGCGGAGGGTTGCAACGTGATCGATATTAACACCTAGTTTCACAATCTACCTCAGAAATTATTTATAGATTATACATGTTATTAGGTTTTTTGCATAGTCATTGTTTGACCTTACCCAGAAAAAGTGGAGAGAAAGAAAAGAGTTTTTTTTGGTAAAATAAAATTTTGGAGGATTAGAAATGGTAAGAGAATATACAGCAGAATTCAAATTGGAAGCTGTTAAACTGGCAAATGAACAAAGAAAGGTAGGTCAACCAGTTGCAAAAGTAGCAAGAGATCTAGGAATAAGGGATAGTGTATTAGGAAAATGGATGAAGAAATATAACGAAAAAAAGTCAGCGGCAAATGCATTTCCAGGTAGAGGTAACATGGCTCCTTATGACAAAGAGAGGTTTGATTTACAAAGCAAGAGTAACAAGGGAAAGAGACATTTAAAAAAAAGCCCTGGCCAGTCAAAAAGAGTAAAATATTTTTTTATATAGTATAGCTCTTTTTACAATAATCCGAACAGACCGTAATATGCTACTGGCCTGCTATAGCCATAAACACATATCTTATCGCATTCGGACTATTATAAGAAAGGCTATACTTATCTTCTGACTTACTTGCACTATTACTAGCTGCACCTGCTAGAGATGAAGTAAGCAACACAGCCAAAACGCACAATCTCTTTATTTTCATATAACTCCTCATACAAAAAAATATATAATGCATAAGTATATATCCTTTATATTAAAAAAGATATAACTACATGTCAAAAAAAGTATAGCCATAAAATCAGATTATATAAAACGTACTACTCAGGTCTTTTATATAACTATATTTACTATCTTATTTGGTACAGCATATACAGTGCGAACTTTGCTTTGATCGATCTTACTGGACACAGAGTCTATCGCTATTTTCTTCAATTCTTCTTGAGGTAAGTTAATTGCCACCTTGATTGTTGTACGTAATTTTCCATTGATTTGCACTGCTATAGTTACCGTATCGTCAACTAATAATGATTCATCAGCTTTTGGCCAAGGTTGACCTCCTATTTCTTGCCATAGGCTTTCAGCTAGATGTGGTATGAATGGTTCGATTACTCTGATTAATATACATATACCTTCATCAATAAGAGATTTTCCAGTTTTTACGTCTATTTCAGCTATTAAATTCGTCATCTCACGAAATTTTGCCACTACACAGTTTAATCTGCAGTTTTCCAAGTCATCTGTAAGTCCGTGTAAGAGTTTATGAATTTTTTTTCTGTACTCTAGAAGTCCACCCGTAACATTTTCATTATCATAGTGTATATTTACAGGTCTTAGCTGCATGACCATACGCCACAATTTATTTACATAACGAGAACAACCTTCCACGCCATCATCGGACCATTCCATATCTTTCTCCGGAGGAGTGTCGGACAACACAAACAAGCGAGCAGTATCAGCACCATACTTTTCTATGATAAAGTTTGGGTCAACTGTATTCTTTTTCGATTTGCTCATTTTTTCAACTTTGCCCACTTGAACTTTTGCACCTCGCGCTATTAATTCTTTTGCTTCTGCGGGAAATAGCCACTTACCATTTTCGTCTTTATAAGTTGCATGGCAGACCATTCCTTGAGTGATTAAATTAGAGAAAGGCTCTTTAATATCAAAATAGCCACATTTGGTTAAAGCACGGCAGAAAAATCTTGAATAAAGCAAATGCAGAATTGCATGTTCTATCCCACCTATATAATAATCAACAGGCATAAAACGATTACATGCATCTTTGTCTATTGATTTATCTTCACTACAGAATGCAGCAAAATACCAGGAAGATTCAAAAAAGGTGTCGAATGTATCAGTTTCACGCTCTGCTTGCTTTCCGCACTTTGGACAATCAACAAATTTCCAAGTTGGGTGCTTATCCAGCGGATTGCCACCACTTGTAAATTCTACATCTATTGGTAGAACTACAGGAAGGTCTTTTTCTGGCACTGGAACAGTTCCGCAATCTTTGCAATATATGATAGGTATAGGGCATCCCCAATAACGCTGCCTTGAAACTCCCCAATCGTGCAAACGATAGTTTATTGTTTTTTTGCCTATTTTTTTTTCTTCAAATTTTTTAACTATGGCTTCCTTTGCTTCACTCACCATTAATCCGTTTAAGAATTCGGAGTTAAACATTGTCCCGTCTCCAGTATACGCCTCCTTTGTCATCTGAGTAGCTTTACACTGGGATCCATTGTAAGAATTCTGGTCACGCGCTGGAATGACACCTAAGTGGGCTGAAGAAATAACGGGAATTATCGGCAAATTATATTTCTGTGCAAATTCAAAGTCACGCTGATCATGTGCAGGGCAACCAAAAATCGCGCCTTCCCCATATTCCATCAACACAAAATTCGCTATGTAAAGCGGCAATTCCTTATCAAGAAATGGATGTTTGACGTTTAATCCGGTGTAAACTCCTATTTTTTCATCGTTCTCTCTTTTTGATTTTATTTCCTGGATCCCAGTGTCAAGCACTGGGATGACAACAGAAGAACCATTCTTTAAATCCTGCACAATAGGATGCTCTGCTGCCACTGCACAAAAAGAAGCCCCAAACAAAGTATGAGGATAAGTTGTAAAAACTTTTAATTTCTTATTCAGGCCAACTACTTCAAACTCTATAGTTGCTCCTTCAGATTTTCCTATCCAACGCTCCTGCATTGTTTTGACTTTTTCTGGCCAATTTTTCAAACTTTGCAGGCACTGGAGTAAATCTTCAGCGAAATCAGTAATCTTTAAAAACCATTGGGACAACTTACGTTTTTCAACAACTGCACCTGATCGCCATCCTTTTCCATCAACCACCTGTTCATTTGCAAGCACTGTTTGGTCCACTGGATCCCAGTTAACCCATGATTCTTTTCGATAGGCAAGCCCATGCTTTAAAAAATCCAGGAAAAATTTTTGTTCGTGTTTGTAATAATCAGGCTCACATGTGGAGAGTTCACGCTCCCAATTATAAGAAAGACCTATAGATTTCAACTGTGTACGCATATTATCTATATTCTCTTTTGTCCATGTTTCGGGGCTAATATTGTTATCCCTTGCTGCATTCTCAGCTGGTAATCCAAACGCATCCCAGCCAATTGGATGCAAAACCTCAAATCCATTAGCTCTCTTGTAACGCGCTATCACATCCCCTATTGCATAGTTACGTAAGTGTCCCATATGAATTTTACCAGATGGATATGGAAACATTTCCAACACGTAACACTTTTCTTGTTTACCACTCTTGCTTACAGAAAAATCCCATTTATCTTGATAAAATTTTTCAACACTTTTAAAATCATATTTCATATAAATCCAAATTCAATTACAGTTCATATGCATCAAAGGATCAACCGCTTGGCCATTATGTCGTATTGTGAAACACATCTGTGGATCTTTATCTTGTGTGCTTGATTTACCTGCAGATCCAATTACTTGACCTTGCTTTACTTTATCGCCAATTTCAACATGTATGTTTTTTAAATAGGAGTACACAGTCATGTAATTATCTTTGTGTTCCACTATAATTAAATTCCCATACCATCTCAGCCCTTTGCCTACATATATCACTTTGCCTGGTGCAGAGGAAACTACGTTCGTTCCATTTTGAGCAGCAATTTTTATGCCATCCTTACACATTTCATCAGAAGAGGTAGCTGAACCTTTAACTGGCATTACAAATTTACAATTTACCCCCACATTTTGTGTATTATTGTTATCTTTGTATATCCTATTTATGATGGCTTTTCTACTTTCTTTTTGCACTGAAGGCTCCCTAATTAAATGGTACTCTCTTGTATATTCCAGATCTCTTTTTCCGTAAAATTCTTCGCCTTTAAGCAGCACAGGTGCAGGTTTTTGCAGGCCACAGCCTATTAATATTGCTAATAACATAAGAAATGAGGCTATATGCCACATTTTAAACTCTCACAAAACTCCAAAATTTTAGCGAGACGTAGTGTTTCACGCCTGCTTGTTATTTTCCTCGTTATTTATTTTACTAGTTAAATAGTCCCTCAAATCGGTGAGTTCTTGCAACAAATTCTTTGTGACTTTTATATCATTACCAAATTCTTTTTGCACTCCTTTTATTGTATATCCTTTATCATATAGCATGTATTTTACTTTCTTTATGGCCTCTATACACTTGCGATCATATAGCCTTCTTCCTTTACGCTTTGTAGGCTTAATTTGATGAAATTGACCTTCCCAAAATCTCAAAACATGCTGTTCCAAATGTAGCTCTTCAGCTACTTCCCCAATCGTATAAAATAATTTTTCCTTGTTCATTAATTATTGATTGATTTTTTTATAATTTTTGAAGGCCTAAAAGAAACTGAATTTCTTGCCTGAATCATCACTTTCTCCGATGTATTTGGTATATTTCCTGGTCTTTCCTTCTTTTTCTTAACCAAGAATGTTCCAAATGACGATATTTTTACTATTCCATCCTTTACCAAGCTTGTCTTTATTTCGTCCAATATATCATCTATTATCGAAACAGAGTCTTCCTTTGATAATCCTATTTCTTGGTTTATATCTCCAGCTATCGTTACCTTAGTTACTGTTGTGTCTTTTGTTGTAACGTGATCCATTATTGATAAATATTACAATACGTAAATATAATATAGCAATCGACTCGAGATTCAGCTACTTTATTTTTTAGAGTATGTCTCTTTTGTTGCATAATTTAAAATACCGGCAACTATCAATATTGCAAAAAGTGCCATTTTATGATCTGTAAAAAGTGCTAACATTGACACTATAACTCCACTGCCAATAAACATAAATCCATTGATAATGGATGATGATGTGCTGATGTATTTTCGTTTCACAATCTCGCTGCCGACAGCAAAATTAAGCATATGTCCTCCCGCAAAAAACCCAAACATTAACATACAAAAGTACACAACGTGGACTGTTAAATGGCTGTATAGTAAAATAATAATTGAGACGCCTTGCAATAAAGCAAAAGCAGAAATTACATGTTTCCTATTTTTAAATAAGTTTGAGATTCGATCTGCAATTGGAGCACCAACTGCAAGACCAAGCCATAGTATTGCAGTTGCTATACCTGACTCCATTGCATTGAGTTCTGAGTTGCCCAGTAACCTTGGAGCCCACAAGGTATTAAGTGCTAAAAATGTTCCAAAAGTAATAGCACCCACCACTGAAGTTATCCAGATATCTCTTAATTTTAGCACTGTTAATATAGAGCACATTACTGTCTTCATAGAGCTTTTTATTGTGCGCTTTTCTGAGCTGCTTTCTGGAAGTGTGTTTGGACAAAAAAGCGTAAGTACAAATATCAACACACCAAATAGTATTATGCATACAATCAGATTTTTCCAATATGCATCTTCGGCAAGCAAGTTAGAGAACAGTATTTGAATTACCAAAGCAGAAAGGCTTGAAATTGTCTGCACTAGTGAAAACATTAGTCCAAATTGGGCAGCGGAAAAACATATGCTACTTGTGTGAGCAGCACCAATAAAACCAAATGATGCTCCAGTTGCAATCAACACTTGAGACAAAATCAAATGGGAGAAATTGTCACTATTAATAAGGACAAAAAACCCCAAGATCATAGTTGATAACGAGAAAAAATAAATTTTTTTACTGGAAAAAACATTAAACGTTGCTCCACTAAAAAATTGTAAGATGGCGAAAGTCCAAGTATATGCTGAATTAGCCAGTGCAACTTGCGCGATTGTAAGTCCAAGTTCCTTTTCGAGATTTACACTTATAAAGGTATAAATTATCTGCATGTTGCTGAATATAACAACCAAGTTACTAATCAGCCAAATGAACCAAGCCTTAGCTCTGCTTTCCATAAGATTTATTTTTATAAGTAATCTATTAGAAATTTAACACTAAGTCTCTTTTTAAGCTATTGTTTCCTGACTACTGTTATAGCTAACCCAAAAAACGGGTTCCCTACGTCATGCCGCCGCGGTATCTCTTAGCCGCTAACAAGCAGCGGGATGACGATTGTCAGGGTGTCATCCCAGCGCCCCTATGATGTCATCCGAGTAGCTAACACTGGTTTCCATCCAAGACGGTGTCATTCCAGTGCTTGACACTGGAATCCAGACTTTATAGCCTTTCTTATAATAGTCCGAATGCGATAAGATATGTGTTTATGGCTATAGCAGGCCAGTAGCATATTACGGTCTGTTCGGATTATTGTAAAAAGAGCTATAATTGTTATACTTGTAAATAATCTGGTGAAAATAAACGTTCATCTCAAAATGCAGTATTTTTGTTGAAATAGCTCAACTGGATCCCAGTGTCTGGGCACTGGGATGACACCATAGGAGGCTACTTGGATGACAAAAAAAGGAGCACTGGGATGACAGCAGCCCTACGTCATACCGCCGCGGTATCTCTAGATCCCGCTAACAAGCAGCGGGATGACGGTTGTCAGGGTGTCATGAAAGTAGCTGACACTGGAATCCAGAAAAAAAGAAATATGTATCAGCTACTTTCATTTGCTGCGCCTCGAAAATAAACGTTCATGTAGCTAAGCCATAAATCCAGTATAAAGACCTTTAATCATTGGCTTCGTAGTACTTCTCAACCAACTTATTAAGTAACCTTACACCAAAACCTACTGCTCCTCTTGGACAAATGTCAGTACCTTTCTCGTGCCAAGCAGTGCCTGCGATATCTAAATGTGCCCAGCAAGTTTCATTCACAAAACGCTGTAAAAACTGTGCAGCCATTATGCTATCTCCACCAGAGCCTGCAGGAGCGATGTTTTGAACATCAGCAATCGGTGAATCAATAATTTTGTCATAAGTTTCATTCATAGGAAAACGCCATAACTTCTCATTTACTTCATTTCCTGCATCAATCAGACGGTTTGCTAATTCATCATTATTTGAAAAAAGACCAGCATATTCGTTATTTCCAAGTGCAACCACTATAGCACCAGTTAAAGTTGCAAGATCAATCATAAATTTTGGTGAGAATCTATCTTGCGTATACCATAAAGCATCTGCAAGTATGAGCCTTCCTTCTGCATCGGTGTTCAACACTTCTATTGTTTGTCCAGACATTGAAGTTACTACATCACTTGGTCTTTGAGCATTACCACCCACTGCATTTTCTGCAAGTGCGACTACACCGATCGCATTTACTTTTGCTTTTCGTCCTGCTAAAGCATGCATCACCCCAACCACAGTAGCAGAGCCTGCCATGTCATATTTCATTGACTCCATACCACGTGAAGGTTTGAGTGATACTCCACCAGTGTCAAACGTTATACCTTTACCAACAAAAGCTATAGGCTTTTGTTCTTTAGAAGCTCCATTCCATTTTATCACTACTAATTTTGGTTCTTTACTACTTCCTTGTGCAACTCCAAGCAAGGCTCCCATTTTTTTCTCTTCCATCTGCTTTTTATCAAGCACCTCGATTTCAAGGCCAAGCTTAGTAAGTTCTTTTTTTATATGATCAGCATAGGATTCTGGATATAGAATGTTAGGAGGCTCTGTTATAAAAGAGCGCGCAAGGAATATACTCTCACCTTCTTGCCTTAAGTGCTCAAATGATCTTTCAGCATTACTTAATTGTTCATCTTTTACTAATACGGTAATCTCCTCTACCTCTGTAATTTTCTCATCCTTTTTAGTTTTATACTTATCAAACTTAAAACTACGCAGAAACGCACCATATGCAACATTTGCTGCACTACCTTCGATTAAAACCGCTGCTTTTTTAATTTTTAATCTGCTTAGCTCACAATATATTTTACCACCAATATTTAATTCTTTATTTTCATTCCACTCACCCTTCTTACCAAGTCCAACAACTATGATATTTTTTTCTTCTGGCAAAGTAGTAGAGAAAAATTCACCAAAACTTCCATTGAAATCGCTAAATTGCTTTATGTTATCTATGATCTGTTTTCCTTGCAAAACTCCGCCATCATTTACGGTTTCGTTGTCCTCAAATAAACCCGTTACTATTGTTTTAAAATCGGGCGAAATTTTAGAAATTGTTATTTTCATTGCTGGCATCTCCGTTGCAAATAATTGTAAACTGTACATAAAACACAGCAAAAACATCAGTAAGATATTTTTCATATACATCCTAAGTACAATAACACTTAAGTTTACTATGGACTCCCTTACATGCAAGGTTTTTTATCTTTTATTAGAGAACTTATTATATCCGCCCAAGGTAATGTTAAACGTATAGGTTTTTATGACCTGATCACTGTAAGTAAATGGTGTTATGAGAAGGCTTGCAAGCCCATTACTAACAAAATCTTCAAGAACAGGATCAGCGCAATTATGGTCAGCAAAAAACATTTGCGTTGTGAATTCTGGAAAATCCGGATGTTGAACTAGAAAGTTGATATGTGGAGCTCTATCACCAATTTTACCAGGTGCTATCGTAATAAAATTATAATAGCCAAGATTATTCACTACAAACCTTCCTGATCCAGCAAAATTCAGATCATCCTCTATATTCTTATCGTAATGGTTCACGCCGCGTGAATTCGCGTGCCATATAGAAACTACAGCATTTTGTATTGGTAAGCAGTTCATATCAGTAATTCTACCCACTATGTGTATTAATTCCCCTATTGCACTATTTGGAGAACCAGGTTTCCTTCTTAAATTGTTTGAAGAGCTAAAATTTTTTGGCCTTGCATCAAGGTCATATATTTCCGGAGTTTTAATGCAGTTGAGCAAAACAGGATCAGCTGCAAATAGCGGCAAACTGAATATCATTTGTACTAAAAGTGCTAACAAGATATTTTTCACATTCATTTCATTTATAATAGACTTCTTGCATAACCATATAACAAACTTTTATTGGAAATAGAAACGAAAAAACTTGCTTTACACCCTTCGCCAGCCCCCTTATCATGAAACTGAAGGTATTCAGTTATCTTCATCTGTGCAGATTAAACAGCAAGAAAACAACGTAGTTGGCGTCTTATTTTTAATTTTTTGCACTATGTGCACCTTATGTCTTCACAATATTTCTAGGTTTTTACCTACACAAGCTGAAACGCGCTATTTAAAACATTAAAAAACGCCAACTTAAAAAATGGATAGTGAATAACTAGCTACCCTAGGGTTTCTTTTGCCTTTTTTTCTGTTTAGTAAATTGTATCCGTTCAGCGGAGTGGTAGAATAAGGTAGACAAAGTGATCTAAAAAGATAATCATAGAGCAAAAGTGAGGTAATATGGTAAACCTTTTAGAACTTTGCAAAAATTTACAGCAAAAAATAGAAAAACTGAAAGCAGAGATAGAAAACTTAAAAACAGAAAGTAAAGCTTTAAAGATAGAGAACGCTGAATTAAAGGAAAGGCTCGGTTTAAATTCAAAAAACTCATCCCTGCCCAGCTCAAAAGAGCTATACAAAATAAAAAAGGACAAGCCAAAAAGCGAAAGGAATGTTGGCGATCAGGTTGGGCATAAAGGAAATTTTCATGCCACAATGGAAGCGGATAAAGTAGTAAAAATAGAGTTGCCTAATATTTGCGAATGCGGAGGAGAGCTTGTAATATGCGAAAACCTTATGTTCACCAAAAAGTTGATCTTCCGGAAATTAGGCCTTATGTAGTAATTGGAACATGGTCGTTGTTGGAGATGCAGAAAAAGAAAAAGTAGCAAGTTACCAGAAGGTGTTACGCCAGATACATTTGGTCCAAGGGTTAAGTCTATAATTGCAGCACTCAGCGGATTTTACAAAAACTCAAAGCGTGAAGTGGCTAGTATCATAAATGACATTTTTAATTTGAACATAAGTGTTGGCAGCATATCAAATCTTACTATTACCCACAAATATAAATGTACTTATAAATAAAGTATTACAATATTAAAGTTTGCAAATATTGAGGGTATAAAAATGGCAAACGAGAGTAATGAATGGGCTAAAAATGAATTTGGAGATGCTGTACTTGGAGATAAAAGATTAACTGACCGATTAGTAAAGATTGCTGATAGTTTGATAAGTTTACCTGAAAGCTCAATTAATGAGGCATGTGGAAGTTGGTCAGAAGCAAAAGCAGCATAACGTTTTTTTCAAAATGAGAACGTAAAAGAAGTCGATATTCTAGCTTCACACATTGATAAAACAGTTGAAAGAACAAAAGCTCATAAAAGAATTCTTGTGATTCAAGATACAACTTATATTTCATACTCAAGCCATAAGCGGATTGGGAACTATTGCTGGAAAAGGAGCAGTAATGCATACAGCCCTTGCTGTTAGTACGGAAGCTGGGAATACTGGATCAAAAGATTTACTCGAGGCAACTCATTTCTGAAGAAGAAAAAAGACTAAAGAGCCATCGTAACAACGTTCATATTGAGGATAAAGAAAGTATGAAATGGCTAGAAAGTTTAAAGAAAACAAATAATATTATAGATCTGGCCCAAACCGAAGCTATAACCGTATGTGACAGAGAAGCAGATATGCATGATTTTTTTGAACTTGCACATAATCTTAACTCAGCAATTTTAGTAAGAGCTCGCCACAACAGAAATGTAAATAAAAAATTCATGCATACCAGGAACAAGCAAAAATTATGGTCATTTATCCAAGGCCTCCCTTGCGCTGGAAAAGTAGAAGTTGAAATCCCTGCTAGAGATAACAAGCAAAAAAGGACAGCGTTTTTAGAAATTAGATTCGGAAAATTTATCACATGAAGGCCATATAAAATGTAAAGAAGGTCACATAAAATATAAACCGACAGAGTCTACAACTTCAGCAATTCATGTTGTTGAAAAAAACTCTCCTCCCGAAGCAAGTCCTCTAGAGTGGATGCTTTTTTCCGGTCAGTACTTTTGAAGAAGCTGTTGAAAAAGTTAGTTGGTATTGTTTGAGATGGAAAATAGAGATATTGCATAAGATTTTAAAATCTGGTCTCAAAGTTGAGGAATGTAGACTTGGAACAGCAGAAAGATTAATGAGGTATTTAACAGTCATGAGCATTATTGCTTGGAGAATTTTCTTTATTACATCAATTGCAAGAACTAACCCAACATTACCATGTACTGCCTTATTAGCTGAGGAAGAATGGAAAGTTTTATATGTTAAAATACACAGGAAACCATGTCCAAATATAGCCCCTACTATAAAAGAAGCCGTTTCGTGAACTTGGAGGTCATTTAGCAAGAAAAAGCGACCCAAAACCAGGACCAATTACTCTTTGGAAAGGGTGGAGACGTCTCTTTGATCTAGCAGAAGGATGAAGACTTGCTCATGAACCTCATATTTGTGGGTAATAGTAAGGTTTCTAAGGGAGGGAGTAGTAGTAATACTGCTTCCTTACCTGACCAGTTTGCTCGTGATAAAGGTTTTGAGAAACGCGCTCAATACTATGCTGCTAAAGCTTATTCAAGTCAAGCTCACAAAGGTGATCAAGATCTTAAAGGAGTTATTTTTATTGCTATCGCCGATTTTATCTTATTTCCTAACAAGCTGGCTTACAAATCTGATCACGTTACTTTTGATAAAATTACCTATGAACATGACTTAAAAGATTTTCAATTTGTATTTATTGAACTACCTAAATTTCCTAAGAATAAGGAAGAACAGCTAGAAAGCATAGTGGATCGTTGGTTATTTTTCTTCAGTGCGACCCGGAAAGCCGTGGTTTTGTGATGGTTAAATTCCATCTTCCCTAGACATCGGGGATAATGTATGTCTCACATTTCAAAGGATGGCAACCTTTGGGATGCAAGCATGAGATAAAAGCAGGTAACACTAAACCTCATCCTGCAAACAGAGTTAGATATGATTACGAGAGGAACCTATGTTTGAATTGTCGTCAAAGCATATTATGCGAAAAGAGGTTGAACTACGCATAGACCAAAATGGTACGAAGCAAAATGGGAACTAAAGATTGAAGACTTTAGTTATTGATGTTCCCAGCTTCCGGCAAATAGTAGGAATCTAAGTTTAACGTGAAACGAAGCTATGGAACGGAGTAACCACATAAAAGCTCTTATATTCATTAAATATAAGTAGGTAGCCAACCACAAGCCGCTATGTGGAAGAAGAAGCTAATGCCCAAAGTATAGCTCTTTTTACAATAATCCGAACAGACCGTAATATGCTACTGGCCTGCTATAGCCATAAACACATATCTTATCGCATTCGGACTATTATAAGAAAGGCTATAATATCTGGGATATGCAGACGTAAACACTTTAATTTGGAAGGTAAAGTGGTGAATAGTAGTGAATATGTTATGGACCAGCAAAAGGCTAGGTATGAATGGAATGGAATTCCTTGGCGAAAGCTGAAGAAATCTTCATTTAAGCTACAAAAACGAATGTACCAAGCCTCTAAATGTAATGATATCAAAAAGATGCACAACCTTCAGAGATTATTACTCAAATCAACAAGTGCAAGAACGATCGCAGTTAGAAGGGTAACTCAGGACAACAGAGGGGAAAAAACTGCAGGTATTGATGGAAAAGCTAACCTTAGTCAAAAAGAAAGATTGCAATTGGCAAACTCCTTAGATATAAGAGAGAAAGCAAAGCCATCAAGACGTGTCTGACCTGGTAAGCCATCGGAATATCGCCCGCTTGGTATACCAACTATATCGTGTCGAGCAAAACAAACACTTGTAAAAATGGTGTTGGAACCAGAATGGGAGGCAAAACTTGAGCCAAACACTTATGGTTTTAGGCCTGGTAGATCATGTCATGATGCAATTGAAGCCATATTTGATGTGCTAAAACAGAAAACAGCATATGTATTAGATGCTGATATTTCTGGATGTTTTGACAATATTAACCATAATAAACTGCTTGAAAACCACACCAACGTTAAAGAAAATCATAAGAAGATGGTTAAGGGCAGGCGTTATGGAAGATGGAAAGTTTCAATCCACAAAACGTGGTACAATTCAAGGAGGCACCGTTGCTAGCTTGTGTTGCATTACACGGATTAGAGCAACATGTCAAAAAAGCATTAACAAACGAACTCTTTCAATGCATGAAAAGAAAATATGGTAGGATATCGCATAAAAACGCGCAAAAGTCTATTAGTGTAATTTTCTACTGTGATGATTTTGTCATCATACATAAAAACGAAGAGATTATTCTTAAAGCAAAAATTTTAGTTGAAGAATGGTTAGAAACCATTGGACTAAAATTAAAGCCCTCTAAAACAAGAATTTCTCATACATTAAGAACCATTGACGAAACAAAACCAGGATTTGATTTTCTTGGATTTTCAATAAGACAATATCCAACAAAAGAAAGTAAAAAAGGTTACACATTATTAATAAAACCAAGTCGTAATTCTATAAAGCAGCATACATTTGCTATTAAACATAAACTTAGAGAAATGCGTGGGGCGCCACAGGAAGTAGTAATAAGGAATCTCAATCCAATAAACAGAGGATGGAGTCAATATTACTCTTCGGTAGTTTCATGTATAGCTCTTTTTACAATAATCCGAACAGACCGTAATATGCTACTGGCCTGCTATAGCCATAAACACATATCTTATCGCATTCGGACTATTATAAGAAAGGCTATAAAATCTTTAGCTCATTGGATAATACTATACATAGAAAGCTCTGGAAGTGGGCAGTCTTTAGGCACCCAAACAAAGGGAAATGCTGGATAAAAAGAAAATACTTTAAAAAATATAATAACGATAACTGGCGTTTTATGACAAGTAACAAGATACATCTTATTACACACAGCAATCATGTTATTAAACAAAGTGCAAAAAACCAGATCTCCATATGATGGTGATTGGGTTTATTGGGGTAAACGTCTGAGAAAAATACCAGATAAGCCATTAAGAGTAATAAAACTATTGAAGTTACAACAAAGTAAATGTGATAATTGTAGACTATGGTTTAAAAGTGATGATATAATAGAAATACATCACAAAGACCGGAATAGACGAAACAACATGATCAAAAACTTATCTTTGTTACATGGACATTGTCACGATGAATTACACAGGAGGTGTGCATGACAAGCACCAAATTAGAGAGAAGCCGTATGAGGCGCAAAGTCTCACGTACGGTTTTGAAGTCGAGTGAGGAGGGGCGACCTTCTTCACTTAGACAACAGTATGCAGATGAAACTACAGATGAAGACCTAAGGAATATAGCAGAAAAATCACCAATAGTAAAGCTAGCATATGATGAGTTAGACAAGTTTTGCTGGAATGAGAAAGATTTAGTAGCATATGAAGAAAGAATAATGGATCTACGTAAGGAAGAAGCCATTCTTGAATACAAACTTGAGGAAGGTATAGAGAAAGGAAAAATCGAAGTTGCAAAAAATTTACTTAAAGCTGGTGTATCTGTTAATTTAATAGCTGAATCCACTGGCCTTTCTCAAGCTGAAATTGTACAGCTTAAGCAAGAAGTGGCCTAAGTATCACGTTTTTCAGGGCTTTTTTAGCTCGGCAGTGGTCTGAAAAGTCTATTTTTCACTTTATAAAATGTTTATATTTTACCACCTACTTTATTTGAATAAGTTCTTCTGCCACACCCTGAACGGATACTTGAATCAGGCTCAAGTTGACAAGTAGATGTTGTCTTATTATAATAAATATCTATTAATTTAATCTTAACTTAAGAGGGTATTTATGGTAGCAAGTGACAGTGTTTTAAAAAGGTATGCGTTAGCCTATATAAAGAAATTAGGTAATAATAATACTGAAGGGTTTCTACAGTATTGTAATAATACACCGAATTTAACTTGGAGCAAGGAGAATTTTAAAAATGTGTATGAAGAATTTACATATCCAAATTCAAGCAATAGGCACGATACAGGAAGCAGAAATGATCAATATAACGCAGGGAATAACACACAACCTACAGGCCCTCAGACTACACATATACATGTATACAATGATAGAGGTTTAGATTTTTGGGATTATTTACTACTTCGCAGCCTGTTTGGTGGTCATACTACAGTTATAAATAACCCTGGTTTCAGTAGTGGTAGCCATCAAAGCAGAGAAGATAAGAAAAAAGACTCAGAAGACAATAGAAAGTTATTAGCTTTAGGTATGGTAGCTGCAGTTGTGTGTGTTGCTTTCCATGCTGGTATGTGTTTTTGGTATAACAGCAGCAGAAAAGTGGCTAGAAAAGAAGAAAAAATAGATTACCTGGATAGTAAATTTAAAACGTTCAGAAATATAGAATTTGCGGTTGGCGCTGTTTCTTTGGCAGCTTTGGTAGCTTGTGCTGTTTACCCAGTCTTACCAGTGTGGGGTTTAGTTATCCTTGGCGTTAATTCTCTTGTGTGTTTTACTGGCAGTTTAGCTTTTCATATGAAGCATGAGGAAGAATCAGAAAATATCGAGAAAGCTAAAGGAGCGGTAGATAGCTTTCTTAGACAAGGGCATGGTTATGGAGATTCTTCTCGTTATGATGCACCACCTCCTTACTTTTCTCAAGATCCTAATACTACTCCAACTGCTCCTCCTTGTAGTGAATTTGATAATTCTAATGCGAAACGGCAGTTTGAGAATTGTGAGGGGTTCACGTATGATAGAAATCAATAGTTTTATTTTTAGCCAAATTAATTGAATCAAGCCACAAAATCTGCTAAAGTTAACTTTATGAAAGCACCCTTAGCTCAGTTGGATTAGAGCATTTGACTACGGATCAAAAGGTCGGGCGTTCAAGTCGCTCAGGGTGCACCACATTTTATAGGAAGCAGAAGTCACACTTGAAATTAATATATGCAATACCTATCTTTAAAGGTTAAGAACTAAACTATTATATATGAGCAAAAAAGACTACTATGAGCTACTGGAAGTAGGCAGAAATGCCAGTATTGATGAGATAAAAAAAGCGTATAAAAAATTAGCGTTAAAATATCATCCTGATAGAAATCCTGGCAATCAAGAAGCAGAGGAAAAATTTAAAGAAGTAACAGCTGCATATGGAGTTCTGTCTGACTCTGAGAAAAGGGCAGGCTATGACCTTTATGGCCACGAAGGTGCTTCTGGTGGATTTCAAGGCTTTAGCTCTGCAGGAGATTTTAGCGGCATATTCAATGACTTCTTTGGTGGAGGATTCGGTGGTGGTGCAAGTAGATCGAGAGCAAAAAGAAGTACAACAGGAGTATCTGGAGCAGACCTACGTTATGATCTTGAAATTACCTTAGAAGATGCATTTAAAGGAATACAAGCGCCTATACATTATGTGACAAATGTAAAATGTGATACATGCCAAGGCACAGGTGGCGAAGGAGCAATTAAACCAGTTCAGTGCCACACATGCCAGGGAAGCGGTAGGATTAGAACTCAACAAGGCTTTTTTACCATCGAAAGAACATGTACTACATGCTATGGGGAAGGAGAAATAATACAAAACAAATGTAAGAAATGTGGTGGAAGTGGACGTAGAAGAGATGAAGTAAATATATCCGTTTCAATTCCAAAAGGCATAGAAGAAGGAGCTAAGGTAAGGATAAGTGGTAAAGGAGAAGCTGGAACAAAAGGTGGAAAAAGTGGAGATTTATACGTATACGTGAAAATAATTTTCCATAAAATCTTTGCTAGAAATAAAGCAGATTTACACTGTAAAGTGCCTATAAGAATGACACTAGCAGTGCTTGGTGGTGAAATCGATATTCAATCAATTGATGGAGCTAAAATAAAAGTAAAGGTCCCTGAAGGCACTCAAACTGGTACCAAACTACGTTGTAGGGAAAAGGGTATGCCATATATGAACTCACATGCTCGTGGTGATTTATACGTACAGGTAATAGTTGAGACTTTAAATCCAAAAAATTTAACTAAAAAGCAAATTGAACTATTAAAAGCGCTTGAAGAAGAGGAAAATGCAAGTGTACAACAGCAATCTGAAGGGTTTTTTAGTAAAGTAAAAAAAAAATAAGAAATCTGCTAAATGACATAAAGGGGTGACTGTTTACGGGTTTTCATTTAATCCTGCAATTCTTTGACCTTATTAATGGAAAACTTAACAATAGTGTTATTATTAGCCAACAGAAACTTCTTAGTTCCTTAAAACTATGTAAAAGCAATAAATTTCTTTATTTAAGGTCGAAGTTTTGCTATTCTCAGGTTTTAATAATTTAAATTTAATGAATATAAACAAAAATGAGTTTTTATTTCTTCCGCTTGGGGGAGTAGGAAGAATCGGGATGAATGTTAGCCTATATCATTACCAAGGTAAGTGGATTATGATCGACCTTGGTGTTGGTTTTGCAGATGAAACTATGCCAGGTGTTGAGCTGCTCATTGCTGATATAGATTTTATTGCTCAAAGGAAAAAAGATTTACTTGGAATAATAATTACACATGCACATGAGGACCACTGCGGTGCAGTGCCCCACTTGTGGGAAGAGTTGCAGTGCTCCATATATACAACAAAGTTTACGGTTAATTTTCTTAAAGAGAAACTAAAAGAATTTCGATTGGAAGGTATAGTGCCTGTGGAAGAGGTAGACATAAATGGCAGCATAAATTTGGGTCCTTTTACCGTCGAGTTTATAAATGTAACTCATTCAATTCCTGAGGCAAATTCAATATTAATTAGCACTGAAATGGGTAGTGCACTCCATACCGGAGACTGGAAATTTGATCCAAAACCTGTTGTTGGATTAACTTCTAATATAGAGCGTCTAAAAGAAATTGGCGATAAAGGTGACCTGCTTGCAGCAATTTGCGATTCAACCAATATATTAAGCAAGCATCACCGTGAGTCAGAAGGTGAAATTTATAATAATATTTATAACATAATAAAGCGGTCTAAAAAATTAGTTGCTGTTTCGCTATTCGCTTCAAATGTGGCACGAATTGAAACGATAAGCCAAGCTGCAAAAGCACTAAATAGAAAAGTAGTTTTACTTGGTAGATCTTTATGGAGAATAGTGAAAGTTGCGCAAGATAGTGGTTATTTAACTGATTCTCCTCAGTTTCTTGAAGCAAAGGAAGCAGTAAATTTTCCAAGGGAAGAACTGGTGCTACTTTGCACAGGTTGTCAAGGTGAGCCACTGGCAGCTACCGCAAGACTTGCTGCTAAGAGTCATCAAGCATTTAAAATGCAGCAAGGTGATACCATGATCTTTTCGTCAAAAATCATTCCTGGAAATGAAACTCGTGCGCACAACATGCTCAATGCCTTTATTGAGATGGGGGTAGAAGTTATTACTGAAAAAACAGAGCATGTTCATGCTTCTGGGCATCCAACAAGAGAAGAGCTAAAGGAAATGTATTCTTTAATAAAACCGAAGATGTCTATTCCAGTTCACGGCGAATATATTCACACGCATGCACATGTAAAATTTGCTAAAGAGTGCGGTGTGGCAAAAGCAATAATGATTGCACCAGGTGATATTGTTAATTTGGAGAACGGAGAAAAGGTTGATTCAATTGATGTTGACTACTTTGGTATTGATGGTATGTTGCTACGTCATCCGGAAAGCAGTGTTATAAAAATGCGTAAAAGAATGAGAGATGCCGGAGTTATTGTGGTAACAGCAGTTGTAAACAAGAAAAATAAATTGCTTGCTAAACCAAAAGTATTTGTACCTGGTGTTTTTGAAGTGCTAGAAGATGCAGCTACCATACAGAAAATTGTCAAGAAAGTTGAGTCGTTGTTTAGTTTGCAGCCAACAAAAAAAATTAAAAATAAGATTGAAAGTTCAATATTGAGTATCTTAAAGGAATATTTACTAAAAAGACCTATAATTGAGGTTCAGATAGAACAGGTATGAAATGAATGAAGCTATTCGTTCATCTGGTGTTATTTATTCCGTTATTTATTCCTTATTTTACAAAAGCTGCTTTATATGTTGATATAAAAAAAAGCAGTGTTGGTAACATTGGTCTTGTTGTATCTAAATGTACGTGTAAAACAGCGTTGGAAAGCGAATTAAGCGAAAATATTGCAAAGGTAATAGGAACAAATTTATCTAATTGTGGCTTATTTAATGTAAAACGTGGCGCGGAAGCTGAATCTAAATCTTGGAAAAGCGATACTGTAGTCACAGTAAGTTTAAGCGAAATATCTGGTAGTGCATTAGAGCTATCATTTCGTTTATTTGACGCTTTTACAAAAAGAGAATTACTTACTCAGTCAGTTGTTTTTCCAGCAAAAGACTGGAGAAAAATTGGTCACCTCGTTTCGGATGTGATACATGATAGATTAATTGGTGAGAAAGGGCACTTCAACACAAAAATCACGTATATCGCTGAAGAAAAAGATAGCAACTACAAATCTGTGCGTAAAATTGCTGTGATGAATCAAGATGGAAGTAATATAAAATACTTAACAAATGGCGATAGATTTGTGTCAACACCGAGATTCTCACCAAATGGAAAGGGTATTGTTTATATCTCGTACGCAAATGGTAAAAGTTATATAATATTAAAAAATTTAAAAGATAACACTGAATCAATAATCAGCGCATTTGAAGGAGTTGTTTCTGCACCAAGATTTTCTCCCGATGGTAAATCTCTTTTAATTTCCCACTCATTGGGTGGTGAAACGAATATATTATCTTTGGATTTAAGTAGTAAACGAACAAAAAAAATTACTAAAGGTTCAGCTATAAGCACTTCTCCCTCTTTTTCTCCAGATCAAAAGTATATGGCTTTTAGTTCTGATATAAGTGGGAGTCAGCAACTGTACGTTATCGATTTTACTAACAAAAGTAAAAAACCTAAAAGAATTAGTTTTGGAAGTGGAAGATATGCTACGCCTGTTTGGTCGCCAAAAGGAGATCTGATAGCTTTTACAAAGATTCAGTCAGGAAAATTTTACATAGGAGTTATGAAGCCAGATGGCAAAGAAGAACGTCTGCTTTCAGAGGGGCATAAAATTGAATCCCCGGCATGG
Source organism: Wolbachia endosymbiont (group A) of Scambus nigricans (assembly GCF_947251485.1). Classification (NCBI taxonomy): domain Bacteria; kingdom Pseudomonadati; phylum Pseudomonadota; class Alphaproteobacteria; order Rickettsiales; family Anaplasmataceae; genus Wolbachia; species Wolbachia endosymbiont (group A) of Scambus nigricans. The sequence continues at coordinate 350,078 of NZ_OX366356.1, read as the reverse complement.
CTACCAAATGGTAGAGAAATCATTTTTACAAGAACAGAATCACCAAGCAACTCTAAACTATATTTAGTAGACTTAGTAAAGAAAAATCAAAAAATGGTTTCCACTCCCACAAATGCTTCTTTACCTGATTGGTCTTATTTTTGAAAGTAGATCTATTATAGGTTTGATATGAGCCTTATTTTACTTTAATCGCTTATAACCTTTGGCACTACAAAATACCCATGCTCAGGTTTTGTATTGGACAATATCTCTTTTTTAATGTTTTGAGAATTTATAACATCATCGCGTACATGAATGTCCTTGTCTATGCTGCCATAACGCATAGGAGAAACACCTTCAGTATTAACTTGCAATAAAGTATCATGTATCCAATCCAGCATTGTCAGTTCTTTGGAGTAGTGATCAATCTCGTCATTTGATAACTTAATCCTTACAAGCTGTGCAATTTTAAGCATTTCTTCCTTGGTAATTGTTATTTTTCTCTTATTTGCAAATTCTATTAGTGAAGTAATAACGTCTTCTGTTGACTTAGCTGGCATTTCTACCTCCTTGGATGAAGTGAGTTAAAATATTTACAACCGAAACAACTTCTATTTTACCAGTTTTTTCAAGTTTGTGAAGTATGGTATCCGTAATCACTAATTTATCTAAAGAAGAGGAAGAGATTTTCTCAACTGCACTTCCTGAAAGCACACCGTGTGTGATGCATGAAGTTACGGACTTTGCTCCGTAACTTTTTAAAGCAAGAGCTGCATTACACAATGTTCCACCAGAGTCAACTATATCATCAACAATGACACAATTTTTGTTTGCAACTTCTCCTATTATGTTCATTACTTGAGATGTGCCTGCTTTCTCCCTATATTTATCTACTACAATAATCTTATCACTTAACCCTATCTTGTACTTTTCCTCTAAAGTCTTTGCAAAAGCACGTGCTCTACCAATTGCTCCAACATCAGGTGCAACAATTGCCAAATTTTCCGTGTGTATAGAGTCAACAAATGCTTCAAAGCAGTTCAAATTAGTTATCGGTACATCAAAGAATCCTTCAATTTGACTTGAGTGCAAATCAATAACTGCAACACTACTTGCACCTGCAGTTTGAATAAGATTTGCAACTAATTTGGCACTTAAAGCAGACTGCACATTATTGTTCTTGATAATTCTATCTTGCCTGCTATATCCATAATAAGGAATAATTACTACTATCCTTTTGGCTCCTAATCTATTTACTGCATCAATTATGAGCAGAAGCTCCATAAGGTTATCATTCACAGGGGGAGAAAGAGATTGTATTATATATACTTCTTGATTATATAGATCATTTGCTACTTCTACATTTACCTCGCCATCGGTAAACTTTGATATCCAAGCAGAGGATGGTTGAACATCTAGCCGGTTAACTACTGATTCCCCTAATTCCTTACTAGCATTACCTATTATTATCTTCATAACGCACTAATTGAGTTTTTAAGATTATACAGAAATTGTAAAATAATTGAAATGTAAGTGTCTTTATCCAGCATTCTTGTCGGTGAATTAGGTACCTCTTGTACAATGACCTGTCATTTTCACGCGTTGTTTCAATATACAGACCCAAATTGAAACAACTATACAAAATCCTGCTTATGTTTCAAGATAAATGACTTTAATGAAATATAATTTATCTAGTCATTTGTATCTGCTAACATACTACACTTCCCATTGTAGAGCCTCTGCAACTTACTGAAATTTATAATCGCTTTATAAAAAGTTTTATACTCTTTGCTTAATTGGAGGTGCTACCTCTGCACTTTCTGCTCTGTCTAGGGTACTACTTGGTTTTTCTGCAGTAATTTTTTGAATGCTACCATCTACCTTATTCTTGATATCTGCTCCATATGATCTTAATACTTCAATAGCTTTTTCGTTTCCACTATTCAGCGCAATATCCAAAGCATCCATTCCATCATTATTTTTGTGGTTGATAAAATTCTCTAACTCAAAGATTTTTATATAGTGCTCAATGATGAATTCTACCACTTTTCCAGGGCAATTATTAGCGGCAGGAAAGAGTACTGCATTGTTATTATTGTCTTTCTTTGTTACATCTGCTTTGAGCTTGTCTATCAAATATAGCCTTTCTTATAATAGTCCGAATGCGATAAGATATGTGTTTATGGCTATAGCAGGCCAGTAGCATATTACGGTCTGTTCGGATTATTGTAAAAAGAGCTATACTTGATAATTTCTATTCTGCTATCATCTTCTGCTTCAGTGCACTGCCTAGCAGCTAAAAACAGAGCTGTTCGCCCATTATTGTCCACATCTTCAATATCTTGTCCCTTATCAATTAAGGCTTGTATTATATTTTTGTTCCCATATAAAGCAGCAAAGTGAAGAGGAGTATACCCTTCGGTACTTTCTCTTTCATTAATCAATGCACCATGGCTAGCTAGTAATTCTATAAATTCTGGCGTATTTGCAAAAACTGCAAAGTGCATTGGTGTTAGATCATCTTTACCATGATTTTGAGTTTTTGCATTAACGTTTGCTCCATTTTTTATCAGCAATTTTGCTATTTCTAATTGTTTGCGTCCGATGGCAATATGCAGTGGCGTACGATTGCGTTCATAATGATCATTGACGTTTGTGCCACATTTTATTAGTAGTTCTGCAGCTTCAATATTATAGCTCTTTTTACAATAATCCGAACAGACCGTAATATGCTACTGGCCTGCTATAGCCATAAACACATATCTTATCGCATTCGGACTATTATAAGAAAGGCTATACCTTCCTGAATTGCAACGTATAAGGAAGCATATCCATCTTTTGTTTCCTCTGTCATACGAAATTGCGAACATGTTAGTTCATATATTATTAAGGATTATTATTAAGTTTTTATTAATACAATATTAATGTAGCGGGATGACGGTTTTTCAAATTATCGTAAGTCAGTTTAGCTATAGCTACAAGTTTCATTCTTCCCTTACAAATAACTTTACTGCGTCCTTTTTTCGGATTCAGAATTAGCAAGAAACGTTCTTGTAAGGTGGTCTACTAAAATTTTGCTTTATAAAACAATGTCTGAACTATGCAATTAATACATTATCAACACAACTGATTCATAAAAGCAAATATTATAACCACGAAGAGAGAAAATGTTATGCTTAGTTTAATAAGAAAGACCTTGAGAAAAAAATGACTCATCAGGTAAACGATTCGAAATTGAAAGAGAAAGATGAAAAAAGTATTTTAAAATTAGCATCAAAAATAAAAGGCAAAAAAAGTAGCATTGCTGAAGAACTAGAAAAAATATCTAAAAAGGAAAAACAAAGGATTCTTACTACGGAAGTAAGTAAACATCGGGGTAAAGAACCAATTATTATATCACTTGCTTATGCTATACTACGTAAAGATAGTATAGCTGTTGAGAAAATGTTAAGAGTAGCTAAAGAAAACGGTATTCTGAAAGATATTCTTAACGCAACAACAACTATAAAATATCCAGATGGTCGGAGAGCAACTGTTACACCACTTGCTTATGCTATACTATATGAAGATGGTATAGCTATTGAAGAAATTTTAAAAGTCTCTAAGGAGAACGGTATTCTGAAAGATATTCTTAACACAACAGCAACTATAAGATATCCAGATAACAAGGAAGTGACTTACGCGCCACTTGCTTATGTTATACTACGTAGAGATAGTATAGCTGTTGAGAAAGTGTTAAGAGTAGCTAAAGAAAACGGTATTCTGAGAGATATTCTTGACACAACAATAACTATAAAACATTTAGATAGCCGGGAAGTGACTTACACACCACTTGCTCATGCTATGTTCTGGGAGGATGGCAAAATTATTAAAGAAATTCTAGTAGCAGCTGAAGAGAACAGTATTCTGAAAGATATTCTTGACGCAACAACAACTATAAAATATCTAGATGGTCAAGAAGAAATTTACACACCGCTTACTTACGCCATATCATGTAAAAATAGCAAAACTATTGAAGAAATTTTAAAAGTCTCTAAAGAAAACGATATTCTGAAAGACATTCTTGACGCAACAACAACTATAAAATATCCAGATAGTGAAGAAAAAATCTACACACCACTTACTTATACAATATCATGTAAAAGCAACGAAGCTTTTAATACAACAAGAGCTATAAATCAAGATGGTCAGGAAAAAACTCACATCCCATTTCCTACCCTTGATAAAAGAGAAACTGAATTAAAATTAAAAGAAAAAAGACAAAGTAGAAGAGATGAGGGATTAAATTTTAACAATGGTAGTAGTGACAAAAATGTTGAAATAAAAGTTAATGGGGATATCTTGTTGCAGCATAGTAGTGGAATTGAAAATGAAATAAATCATACTGCTGTACGTAATGATGTAAGGGGGGTAAAGCCTCTAATAGAAAGTAGAGTAAATGTTAAAGTACAGAATATAAATGCAGTGATTGCAACTTCTGTGACATTTAAAATGATTGCAACTTCTGTGACACTTGAGTTGGTAGCTAGTAAAATAACATGTGTACTGTCAAAACCCACCACTAAATTGGAAGAAGTAGCTATAACATATTTTCAAGGTTTAGCACTATATTTGTGAAACTTAATTTATATGTGCTAAACAAGATGCTGATTAGTTTTATAGCTAACCCAAGAAAGGTTTCCCTACGTCATACCGCCGCGGTATCTCTAGATCCCGCTAACAAGTAGCGGGATGACGGTTGTCGTTTAGCCATAAATATTTAAGAAATTTACCAAATAAAAAAAAAGGCAAAAGAAGCCCTGGGGTTATAGCTCTTTTTACAATAATCCGAACAGACCGTAATATGCTACTGGCCTGCTATAGCCATAAACACATATCTTATCGCATTCGGACTATTATAAGAAAGGCTATACTATCTCTGTCGAGTATTGGCATTTTTTGATGTCTTGTAACGCTTTATAAGCGCGTTCAGCTTATTTAGATAAAAATCTAGATGTAGATGAAGTTTTGTAAAGACATACAGTATCTATATACTGCAAAAAATTGAACATAAGACGCCGATACATTAAGTAATCCTTACCTTTTAATCTGCAGATTGGCGAAAGCAAATACAATAGCTTCAGTTTCATGATAAGGGGGCTGGCGGAGTTTGTCAAGGAAGTTTTTCGTTTCTGTGAACCACCTGCTAACCGACAGCTAACATTAACTACCGATATCGTATCTGAAGAAGCCCCCTGGCCATTCTAAAAAATTTAATGCTGAGTACACCTTACTTTTGGCTTCCTCTATAGTGCTCCCTTCTGCTACTATATTTAGCACTCTTCCGCCATCGGAAACTAAGTTACCACTTTCATCGAATTTAGTACCAGCATGAAACACCAACACACCAGGAATGCTTTCAATCTTATCTAATCCTTTAATTACTTCTCCCTTTTGATAATCACCCGGATAGCCTTTACTTGCAACAACTACACAAACTGTAGATTTGTTGTTAAGTTCTACCATTTTGACATTTAACTTTCCTTCTGCAACTGACAACATCAATTTTAACAAATCGCAATTTGAATCAAATCTAGGTAATATAGATTGCGTTTCTGGATCACCGAATCTAACGTTATACTCGAGAAGTTTTGGGCTATCTTTGCAAATCATTAAACCAGCAAAGAGTACTCCTTTATAAGACGTACCCATGTTAACCAATGCTTGAGCTGTAGGGTACATTATTTTTTGGATAATTTTTTGCTCCATGTCCTTACTTATAATTGAAGGTGATGAGTACGACCCCATACCTCCAGTATTTTGGCTTTCATTACTTTCATCAACTCTCTTATAATCTTTTGCACACCCAAGAGTTACTACTTTCAACCCATCAATAAGAGCAAAAAAACTTACTTCTTCTCCAACTAAAAACTCTTCTATGATTATTTCTTCACCTGATTCACCAAATTTTTTCTCCACTAGCATTGAATTTATTGCTGAAAAAGCTTCGCTTTCTGTATTACATATAACCACCCCTTTTCCTGCTGCAATTCCATTTGCTTTCACTACAAGTGGAAACTTTATTTTATTGCTACGTACAAAATCTTTAGCTAACCCTTCATCAACAAAACACTCGTACTTGGCAGTTGGTATACCATATCGTTTACATAGTCCCTTGGTGAAAGACTTCGATCCCTCAAGTTTTGCAGTTGCTTGACTTGGAGCAAAAACATTTATTCCCTCTGCAACTAAACCATCAGCAAGCCCATCAATTATTGGTTGTTCTGGACCAATAACAACCAACTCTATATTTTCTCTCTTGCAAAATTGTGTAACATCCACTGAATTTTGAATATTTACATCCACAAGAGCCCCAAGATCTTTCATAGCTTGGCGACCAGGAGTTACATATAACTCAGTCAAGATAGGAGATTTTTTTAGAGCCCAAAGTAGAGCGTGCTCACGCCCACCAGAACCTATAACCAGAACCTTCATCTTTATTTCCTCGCTTTTCTATATGTCAAAATTATTATTTGCTTATAACAGTATCATTACTCATGTATTTTTGCAACACGTTTGGTATTGCAATCGACCCGTCAGAATTTTGATAATTCTCCATTATGGCAATAATCGTTCTTCCTATAGCTAAAGCTGAGCCGTTTAAAGTGTGAATATATTTTTTCATCTTTTTATCAGTTTCTGAAGAGTATTTAGCGTTCATCCTTCTTGCTTGAAATGCACCACAATTTGAGCAGCTTGATATTTCTCTATATTTATTTTGCCCAGGTAACCATACCTCTATGTCATAAGCCCTTTGTGCAGCAAAACCCATATCGCCACTGCAAAGCAGCATTACTCTGTATGGCAATTCTAATTTTTTTAATATCTCTTCAGCAACACTCGTCATACGCTCAAGCTCATCATTTGATTGGTCTTCAGTTGTGATGCTTACCAACTCCACTTTACCAAATTGGTGTTGCCTTATCATGCCCCTGGTATCGCGACCTGCACTACCTGCTTCTTTACGAAAGCACTCCGAATATGCAGTAAAGCGAATAGGCAGTTCTTTTTCTTCCATTATTTTGTCAGCAACTAAATTTGTTAAAAACACTTCACTTGTGGGAATCAACCTCAATTCGTCGGTAGTTAAATACGAATCGTCAGAAAATTTCGGTAGCTGACCAACATTATACATAGCCTCGTTTTTCACCAAAGTCGGGTGGTACACCTCAGTATAGCCAAATTCATTAACATGAATTTCAAGCATAAAATTTATTAGCGCTCGTCCAAGCTTAGCTAACTGTCCTTTTAATATCGTAAATCTTGATCCGGAAATTCTCGCCGCTTGTTCGAAGTCTATTAAACCTAATCTTTCTCCGAGTTCATAATGAGATTCTGGTACAAAATCAAACTGTCTTTTTCCTCCATATCTTCTCACCTCTAAATTAGAGTTCTCATCTGCGCCTATTGGCACATCTTGCGCAGGAATATTCGGCAAGTTAGATAAAACATTCACTAACTTATCCTTTTCTGCTTGTTCTTTTAAGCTGATTGCCTCTATCTCATTTGTGATGCTTTTTGACAACTCTATTTGCTCTTCACAGGGGCTCTTGCTCATTTTAAGCTTTTTTATTTCCTCTGTGATTTCATTGCGCTGCCTATTCAAATCCTGCAGTTTAGTGGTTAATGATCTTTTCTCGTGATCGATTTCTAATATCTCTTCCGCAGTAGATTCTCTAATTCCCCTGCTTTTCATTGCCTTTTCAAATCCTTTAGGGTTTTTGCGTATATATTCTATATCGTGCATATATTGTGCTATTACTAACATTGTTACTGTACTCCAAAAGCTCTTAATATTCAATATATTCTCATACTACTAAAATTATTATGGTTGATTTTTTTGTTAGAATTTGTTAAAATTTAATTAACTTAGTGTTCATAGGGTGTAGTATGTTGGGTATTACAAAAAATAATCAGAAAGAGAGCACTGACTTTGCTGGTGAGGAATTCGTTATCTACGCTACTTGTGTATGCCTAGCAGCCACATTCGCTGCTGGCTGTTTAGGGGCGGTAATAGGATCCCCTCTATTGACCTTTCCACTTGCTATGCTAATTTCTCATCCTGTGATTTGGATTATAATGGGAGTAGTTCTTACAACAGCATACAAATTAGCGAAGAACTATATTAATGGAAAAAGAGCAAGTCAAGGTGAGCAAAAAACTCAAGATGGAGATAGTGGTATTGTACCAGGAAGTGAACCCAATTCAAGGAACAGTAGTCGTAGAAGCTCTTTGGATAGTGGTTTGGGTGGTAAAGAGTTTCACGAAGATTTGGACACTCTTGTGCATCAGACAAACAGAAAAAACTATAGTTACTGGTTAGATGATAATGACATTACACATATTGCAAGAGTTGTATATGGGTACTCACAAAGTGAATATAGTAATAATAATGTCTATTTTCTTGCCCCTGGCTATTCTAATGGTTGGGACGAATTCACAAAAGAATTTCTTCAGAATTATAGAGGTGAATTCAAACAAAATTCTAAATTGATATTTACTTCGGTTCTTCATATTAACAATAATCATTGGGTAACTTTGGTTATTAAACCTGATGCAGGTGATAAAAAATTTAGAGCTTATTATTGTGACTCATTTGGTAATCAATTGCCAGATAATGTGCTAAATATTGTTAAAAGAGAACTGCAAAAAGAGGAATGGGTATTAGACATAAGAATTTCCCCAACTAAGCAGCAACGTGACGGGTATAACTGTGGAATATTTGCGTTAGAAAATGCTCATAAAATTACACAAATGCTTAACGAAGACAAATCATTTGACGAAATTGACAAAAAGTTATCAGAATATAAATTTGATTTGAATGAGAAAAGAGAAGAATTTACAAGAGCGCTTATGGAAGATGAGAAATGTAAGGAAGATCTAAGAAATCGTAAGCGTCCGCCAAGGACGAAAACATCTCAGTCTTCTATTTCAAGGGAGAATGCAAGTTTGTGTTGCATTATGTAATCAATGAAAAATTACCATTTACCTTATGCCCCTCCAAATAGGAAATTTGACAATTGATTCTCCAGTTATTTTAGCTCCAATGTCTGGAGTGACTGATTATCCGTTTAGAAGTATTGTGAAGAAACTTGGTGCAAGTTTGTTAGTTTCAGAGATGATTGCAAGCAGAGCTATGATTTTGCAAACTCGCCAGAGTTTGCAAAAAGCAAAAGTCGATGCATTAACTGCTGTTCAGCTTGCTGGATGCGAACCGAATGTTATGGCAGAAGCTGCAAAATTGAATGAGGATATGGGAGCTAAAATTATAGATATAAATCTTGGTTGCCCTGTTAAGAAAGTTGTAAACGGTTATGCAGGATCAGCACTAATGCGTGATGAAAAAAAGGCTGCTGAAATAATTGAAGCTGTAGTCAAGGCAGTGAATGTGCCAGTTACAGTAAAAATGCGCACTGGATGGAACGATGAAAATCGCAATGCCCCGAAACTTGCGAAAATTGCCGAAGACTTAGGAGCAAAAATGATCACTGTACATGGAAGAACAAGAGCGCAGCTTTATAATGGTCAAGCAGATTGGAAATTCGTTAGAAATGTTAAAGAGCAAGTGAAAATTCCAGTTATAGTAAATGGCGATATTAAAAATTTAAATGATATTCAGAATGCTCTCAAAGAATCTGGAGCAGACGGAGTGATGATAGGTCGTGGTGCCTACGGTAAACCTTGGCTGATTAATCAAGCAATGAACTTTCTCAGTGGAAGTGAAACTTCTGAGCCAACAGCTTCAGAGAGATTAAGCATCATACTCGAGCATTACGACAATATTCTTGAGTACTATGGAAATGACACAGGAATAAAGATGGCCCGCAAACACATAGGTTGGTACAGTAGCGGGCTTCAAGGCTCATCTGAATTTCGTGTGAGAGTAAATAACATGACAGATAGCACAGAAGTGAAAGAAAATATTATTGGCTTTTTTGGTCAAGAGACACACTAGCTGTACTCAATTCGACTGATCGTATGCCACTACGCTCTCTTCCTCACCAGAGTGTAAATGACAACCATTATCCATCAACCATTCCTCATCATAAGTTTCAATATCAAAATATTTTTCATATTTATCCACATTATCACAAAGTGAAAGTGCTCTGATCTTATTCATAATCAAACCTGTACCAGCAGGAATTAATCTTCCTACTATAACATTTTCTTTTAATCCACTTAAAGGATCACTCTTCCCGCAGAATGCTGCTTCTGTAAGTACTTTTGTTGTCTCTTGGAAAGAGGCAGCAGAAATAAAGGAGCTAGTTTCAAGACTTGCCCTAGTAATCCCCTGCAGAATAGGAAGATAATGAGTAGGCCGTTTGCCAGAGTTACTCATAGCATCATTTTCCCTATCAACTTCCAGCTTGTCAATGCTTTCGCCAACCAAGTACATAGTATCACCAGGATCAGTAATTTCCACTTTTTGTAGCATTTGTTTTAAGATCACCTCTAAATGCTTATTGTCTATACGAACACCCTGCAATCTATAAACTTGCTGTATTTCAGAAATCATATAGTGCGCTAAAGCTTCTAACCCAAGCACACGTAAAATATCATGGAGATCAGGGTCACCATCCATCAATAGATCACCTTTACGTACAAAATCACCTTCATTGACTATTACATGCTTACTTCTTGATACCAAATATTCAACTGGAGAAATTTGTTCATCTACAGGTTTAATTAATATACTGCGTTTTCCTCTACGGTCTTTTTCAGAAAACGCTACATAGCCATCTATCTCACTAACAATAGCATGCTCTTTAGGACGACGTGCTTCAAATAACTCTATAACCCTCGGTAAACCACCAGTAATATCACGAGTTTTAACTGACTCTCTTGGTGTTCTTGTAATAACATCACCTGCATGAACCTTCTGGCCATCTTGTACATTGAGCACTGCACCGATTGGTATAAAATAACATGCTTCAACGCCACTTGCGAGTGTCATTACTTTACCATTATCGTCAAGCAGCACAATACGAGGACGTAAATCAGCTCCACCAGAATGCAATTTCCAGTCTTTTACTACTTTGCTTGATATTCCTGTAGATTCATCCATCACTTCAGTGATCGAAATTCCATCTTTTAAGTCCTGATAAGACACTGTACCTGTCTTCTCCGTGATAATAGGCAATGTATAAGGATCCCATTCCGCAACTTTATCGCCAATTTTTACTGACCCACTCTCATCTACATAAAGCTTAGCGCCGTAAGGTACACTGTGCTTCAACTTCTCACTACCAAGGCTATCAATCAACACGACTTCACAGGAACGGCTTATCACAATTTTATTTCCGTTTCTATCTATAATTATATTACTATTGTTTAACTTTATTTTAGCATTAATAGAAGCTATAATATTCGAGGATTCAACGCCTCTAGTCATTACTCCACCTATATGAAAAGTACGCATCGTTAACTGAGTACCTGGCTCTCCAACAGATTGAGCAGCTATAACACCAACTGCTTCACCTATTGAAACAATTTTACCAGTTGCAAGGTCTCTTCCATAACATAAAGAACATACACCAGGACTTATTTCACAAGTTAAAGGCGATCTAATTTTTACAACATCAAGACCTGCAATGCTGATTTGCTTTACTTTATCCTCATCAATTAATTCCCCTGCTTTTACTAATAATTCTTTTGTCACTGGATTATATATATCATTTGCAGCTGTTCTACCCAGCACAACACTCTCTAGAGATGCAACTATAGTACTTCCTTCAACTGTAGCTCTCACAACAAGACCATTTTTTGTTTTACAGTCATGCTTTGTAACTATGCAATTTTGAGATACATCAACTAAACGACGAGTTAAGTATCCAGAGTTTGCAGTTTTAAGTGCAGTGTCAGCTAAACCTTTACGCGCACCGTGAGTAGAATTAAAGTATTCAAATACGTTCAATCCTTCACGGAAATTAGAAATTATAGGTGTTTCTATAATCTCACCAGAAGGTTTGGTCATGAGCCCTCGCATTCCTGCTAGCTGTTTCATCTGTGAAGTAGAACCCCTTGCACCAGAGTTAACCATCATATACACTGAGTTGTACTTACTATTTCCATCATATATAGATATTGCTTTTAACATATCATTAGCTATCATATCCGTACACTTAGACCATTCATCTATAACCTTGTTATACCTCTCACTTCTAGTTATTAGCCCATCTTGATATTGCATAGAGAATTTCTTAATTTCACCCCTCGCGTGATCAACATGTGTAGCTTTAGTTTCAGGTATAACCATATCACAACGACCAAAAGAGACACCAGAAAATGTGGCATACTCAAAGCCAAGTACCATTAATTTATCAGAAAATGCCACTGTAGCACTTTGACCACAGTTACGATATACCGAATCAACTATACCAGTTATTTCCTTGACTGTTAATATCTGATTTATTAGATCGAAGCCTAGATTCTCATGCTTAGGAAAAATTTGCCATAATATTAAACGGCCAGGAGTTGTACAAACAGTTTTATAGTGAGTTTCACCGCTGCTATTAATATACTCCATCCTATACTTTATACTAGAATGAATATGTAAAGTACCATCACTCAAGGAATGCTCAACTTCACAAAAAGCACCAAAAGATGGTAAATTATCTTCCTTAGGTTCTTGTAAAGTCAGATAATATATACCAAGTACTATATCTTTACTAGGAACTATAATCGGTCTGCCATTAGAAGGACTTAAAACGTTATTAGTGGACATCATCAACACCCTAGCTTCAAGCTGAGCTTCCAATGAAATTGGCACATGCACTGCCATTTGATCACCATCAAAATCAGCATTAAACGCCGTACAGACAAGCGGATGAAGCTGTATTGCTTTGCCTTCAATAAGGATTGGCTCAAAAGCCTGAATACCAAGTCTATGTAGCGTAGGCGCTCTATTCAACAAAACAGGATGCTCTTTTATTACCTCTTCAAGCATATCCCAAACTTCTGGTTTTTCTGCTCTTATCAACTTACTAGCAAACTTAATAGTTGGAGCCATACCATACATCTTAAGCTTTGAGTAAACAAAAGGTTTGAATAGTTCAAGAGCCATTCTTTTTGGTAATCCACACTGATTTAGTTTCAAAGTTGGACCAACAACTATTACAGAACGTCCAGAGTAGTCTACCCTTTTTCCTAAGAGGTTCTGGCGAAAACGACCCTGTTTTCCTTTTAACATATCACTAATGGACTTTTTATATCCAACAGCACCAGCTTTATTTACCAAAGTATTACGACGACTATTATCAAAAAGAGAATCAACTGCTTCTTGTAACATCCTTTTTTCATTACGAATCATAATCTCAGGAGGATTTAAGCTCAACAATTTCCTCAACCTGTTATTTCTATTAATAATAGTCCTATAATGATGATTCAGATCAGAAACTGCAGGACGACCACTCTCAAGCGATACCAAAGGACGCAAATCAGGTGGTAAAATAGGTATAGTTGTAAGTATCATCCACTCAGGCCTATTTCCAGATTTAATGAAGTTTTCAACAATACGCAATCTCTTTATAATTTTCTTTCTTCTTATCTCAGAAGCAACAGATTCTAATTCTAGTCTTAAATCCTTCCTAATTTCATGTAAATCAAGGCGCGTTAGCAACTCTCTTATAGCTTCAACACCTTGCATAGCTACAAAACTATCGATCCCATAGCTATCTTTAGCTTCATTATAAGCTTTTTCACTAATAATCTCACCTTTTTCAAAAGGCGAAACAAGAGGATCTATTACGATATAATTATCGCTATATAAAATATTCTCAATATCTCTGAGAGACATATCCAATAATGCTCCAATTCTTGAAGGAAGCGATTTCAAAAACCATATATGAGCAACAGGAGATGCAAGCTCTATATGACCCATCCTTTCTCTTCTTACTTTAGAAGATGTAACTTCTACTCCGCATTTTTCGCATATGCGACCTCTGTGTCTTCTTTTTTTGTATTTTCCACATAAACATTCATCGTCATTGACAGGGCCAAAAACCTTAGGGCAAAATAATCCACCTTTCTCAACTTTAAACGTACGATAATTTGCAGTTGAAACATCTTCTATCTCACCACAAGATATACGCTTAATACTTTCAGGGCTAGCAATCGATATGCTAACCTCATTAAAAGGTTGTGCAATGTTAGTGTGAGATATATCTTCAATCACTACATCATTTTGCTTTAAATCTACATTTAAACATAAAGAACGTAGTTCTTTTATCATCACATTAAAGGATTCAGGAATTCCACATTCAAAATTACTGTCACCTTTTATTATCGATTCATAAATCTTAACTCTACCATTAATATCATCAGACTTCACAGTTAACATTTCCTGCAAAGTATAAGCAGCACCATAGGCTTGTAATGCCCAACATTCCATTTCACCAAAACGCTGACCACCAAAATGAGATTTTCCTCCAAGAGGTTGTTGAGTAACCAAACTATAAGGCCCTACTGAACGCGCATGAATTTTACCATCAACCAAGTGGTGCAACTTAAGCATGTACATGTAACCAACTGTAACCTTGCGGTCGAATTTTTCACCACTGCAACCGTCATATAATACAGCTTGTCCAGAGTTATCTAAACCAGCAAGTTCAAATAATTTTGCTATTTGTTCATCTTTTGGACCCTCAAATACAGGTGCAGCAACAGGAACGCCATCACGTAATTTGCGTGCAAATTCAATGAGATTATTATCACTAATATTACGAATATCATTACAGATAGATACGTTACTGCCATAGCTATAAACCTCAATCAGGAAGTTACGTAAATTGCTGTATGAACTTTTACAAGAGTTCAAATAGTTCTCTACTAACTCATTCAACTCGTCATTTAGTGCATTCTTATTAGGTGTATTTAAAACAGAAGCCGTTATTTCATCATCATCAATATTTTCAATTTTTTTATTATCAAGGTATGCTACTGCAAATTGTGTAAAATTATCATCGTTAAGGGACCTAATTCCCTTGCAAAAAGCACTTTTGATCTTATTGATCTCATCGAGAATATTACTTACCTTTTCCCCTAATTTTCTACAAGCCCAACCTACATGCGTTTCCAGTATTTGCCCTACATTCATTCGTGAAGGAACACCAAGAGGGTTAAGAATAATATCAACAGGAGTACCATCTTCCAAATAAGGCATATCTTCCACTGGCACAACTCGAGAAATCACACCTTTATTTCCATGTCTACCAGCCATTTTATCCCCTGGTTGCAGACTATGTTTCACAGCAATGAAAACTTTTACTGACATCGACACACCTTGAGGCAGGTCATAACCTTCATGTAATTTTTCTACTTTTCGCTTAAACTGTGCTATTGCATGTGATACTTTTTCATCAAAATCTTTTTTTAAGCTCTTAACTTGCTCAGAAATGGATTGGTTTTTTAATCCTATACCCCACCATTGCTCACGTTCAATAGAGTCAAATTTTTCTCGATCTTGAGAACCAGAATTAATAAGAAGTTTCTTCAGTTCATCATAGAAATATTCACTAGTAACATTGATTATATAATCTCGCTCTTCCTCAAAGTCATTTATCTCTTTTTGTTTGATGAGTAATGCCCTTTCATTTTCTTCAACCCCCCTGCGTGTAAAGACTTGTACATCAATTACTGTCCCTTCAACATCTGGAGATGTATATAAAGAGGAATCCGCACAATCGAATGACTTTTCACCAAAAATTGTCATTAATAACTTCGTTTCAGGAGGCAATGAAAGAGAAGGTTTAGGTGTAACTTTACCTACCAGAATATAGCCTGGACCAACTCTTGTACCAATTTTCACTATACCACTATCATCCAAGTGATATAGATTTTCTTCATTAACACCAGGTATAGCACGAGTTATTTTTTCTGATCCTAAAGGGGTATCATGTACAACACAGTCAAATTCTTCTATATGAATAGAAGTAAAGAGATCTTTTTTAACAACTTCACTAGAAATAATAATAGAGTCTTCAAAATTATAACCTTGCCAAGACATAAAAGCGACTAGCAAATTTTTACCAAGCGCCAACTCACCACTGTTAATTGCAGGACCATCAGCTATTACATCACCCTTTTTAACATAATCACCTACGCACACTAGCGGTCTTTGATTAATACAAGTATTATGGTTAGAACGCTGAAACTTCCTTAGATGATAAATATCTACGTCCAAGTAGTTAACCCTTTCTTTATCAAAAGCACGTATAACTATAGAGTTACTATCAGAACTATCAACTATGCCATCGCGTTTTGCTAAAACTACAGCACCAGAGCCAGAAGCTACAAAAGACTCCATACCAGTAGCAACCAGAGGAGCGGTAGGCTTCAATAAAGGTACGGCCTGACGTTGCATATTTGAGCCCATTAATGCTCTATTAGCATCATCATTTTCTAAAAATGGAATCAAGGAAGCTGCAACTGATATTACCTGCTTAGGAGATACGTCAATGTAACTAACTTGGTCGCTACTTACCATGACGAAGCTACCAGCATATCTACAGTATAGCATGTCATCAACAAAGCAATTATTTTCATCAAGCTTTACGCTAGTGTCGGCTATATGATGTGAGCCTTCGTCTATAGCAGAAAGATACTCAATTTGATCAGTAACAACCCTATTGACTACTTTTCTATAAGGGCTTTCAATGAAACCATATTTATTAATACGCGCGTATATAGCTAAGCTGTTGATTAACCCTATATTTTGCCCTTCAGGAGTCTCAATAGGGCAAATTCTTCCATAATGAGTTGGATGAACATCACGCACCTCAAATCCTGCCCGTTCTCTTGTTAAACCGCCAGGACCTAACGCGGATAACCTTCTTTTATGTGTTATTTCAGATAACGGATTAGTCTGATCCATAAATTGAGATAATTGAGAAGAATTGAAGAAATCTCTTAAGACATTAGTTAACACTTTTGGATTAATAAAATCAGATGGAGAAACTTTATCTAAACTAGAAGTGGACATAGAATCAACTATTGCGCGTTCCAATTTCAACAACCCAGTTCTAAATTGATTTTCTATAAACTCTCCAACTGATCTTACTCTTCTGTTTCCTAAATGATCAATATCATCTACAGATCCTTGACCGTCACGTAACAATACTATTTTTTTTACAATTTCAATAATATCTTCATGCGTTAAAACAGTTAAATCCTCATCATAATTTAATCCAAGGTAAGAGTTAAGCTTCAACCTACCAATGCTAGACAAATCATAATATTCCGGACTGAAGAAAAGATTACGGAAAAACTCTTCTACTATCTCTAAAACAGGAACTTCACCAGGACGCAAAACTCTATATATTTCATATAGTGCATCCTGATAAGACATGTTTTCATCTAAGAAAAGCGTATTTAATATATAAGGTCCAACAAACAAATTATCTATGTTCAACACTGATATTTCATCTACAGATAATAACTCAAGCTTCTTTATGTCTTCCAGCTTTATAGATTCACCAGCAGATAAAATTTTCGTAGAGCTAGCACTATCCATTAAATCTTCTGCGAGGAATAAACCACATATAGAATTAAAAGGAACCAGATACTCTTTCAATTCATTATCATATAGCTTTTTAGCTAGTCTTGAGGTAATACGAACGTTAGCTTTAAGCAGCACATTACCTTCAATATCCATTAAGTCGAAAGGCAGCCTCACTCCTTTAAATTTATCAGGAACAAAAGGCACTTTCCAACCATCTTTATGTTTTACATACTTTATTTTCTCATAAAATCTATCGAGTATATCATTATTTGATAGACCCAACGCCTTTAATAAAACTGAAATTGGCAATTTTCTTTTTCTATCAACACGAAAATACAAATGGTCTTTAACATCAAATTCAATATCAAGCCAAGAACCCCTATAAGGAATAATTCTAGCAGAATAGATCAATTTACCAGAATTGTAAGTTTTTCCCTTATCGCTATCAAAAAATACACCAGGAGACCTATGCATTTGTGAGACGATAACTTTTTCCACACCATTAATGATGAAAGTGCCCTTATCAGTCATCATAGGCAACCCACAAAAGTGGACTTTCTGCTCTTCTATAGATTTTACAACGGTTGCAAGTTTAGAATGATCTCCACTCTCTTTAATCGATTTATATTCATCAAGAGAAATACCATCCTGCATAACAACAAGACGTATAGAAGCAATAACCTGAGCAGAAAAAGTTACACCACGCTTTATACACTCAGATTCATCATACTTAGGATCATCTACCCTACAACTTATAAACTCAATAGTAGCCCTACGCAAAGGATCATTTATTGGAAAGATTGTATGAAAGATAACTTCAAGTCTTTCATTACCCTTATTCTTAGGAGTAAAAGAATCATATGATTCTTTTTGAACCTTAACCAAATCCAATAAAGAATCTTTTAAATCAATCGACCTAGAATAAGAAACTCTAGGAACAAAAGCACCAGAAGCGTACATATAAGAAGAATCAACCATTAAAATACCCCAAACTAATTAAAAGAGCTATATCAATATAAAATTAATACATTAAATATTATTCAAGCTCCACTTTAGTTGCTCCTGCTTCAATAAGTTTTTGCTTGATTTTTTCTGCTTCGTCTTTAGGAACATTAGCAGTCAAATCTTTAGGTAAAGATTCAACCAACTCTTTTGCTTCTTTTAAACCCAATGTAGAATTAACCTCTCTCACAGCTTTAATAACTCCTATTTTTTTACTCGCATCAATTTCTTTAATCACAACTTTATACTCAGCTTTTTCTTGAGCAGCAGGAGCAGCAGCATTATCACCAATAGGCGCCCCAGCACCAACAGCTCCACCAAGAAAAGAACCAGCAGGCAACCCTATTTTCTCTTCTAAAACTTTTACAAGTTCAGAAGCCTCTAATAGGTTTAAAGATAATATTTTATCAACCAAATCACTTGTTACATTACTCATAATTACCACCTTACTTAACAACAAATTTATTTTTTAGAACTATAATAATCCAAAACTCTCATAAGCCTCATAGAAGATGAATTAATAGACAACGCTAACCGAGCAGGAATATCATAAGATATTAAACGCATAATTTTAACACGCAATTCATCCAGAGAAGGCAACTTAGCCAGTTTATTAACATCTTCCACTGTTAACAATTCATTTAAATGAGCTGCGCAAATCACAGACATTTTTTCTTTGTTAGCATTAGTAAAATCAACTATTAATTTTGCAGCTTCTACTATGCCACTAGAGTATATAATAGCAACAGGACCGGAAAATTTGCCTGATAAATAAGAGAATTTACCAGTCCTTTCCAAAGCCAAGCGCGCTAGAGTGTTTTTGACTACTAATACCCCACCTGCTATAGACTTCAGACTATTCCTCAGAGTTAATGAATCATTAGCATTTATAGATTTAAAATTTACTAATATCAAGAAATCATTATTTACAAATACGTTTATTGTGCTCTGTATAAATTCATCCTTATCTTTACGCTTCACGGTATCACTCCCTTAAATTATATCTTCCACTTTGCCTATCTTATAAGCTTTACCCATAGTTGAATTTAAAAAAACACCCTTAAAGTAAATTCCTTTCGCAGAAATAGGTTTATTATCTTTAATTACTTTAAGAAAGGCTTTTAAATTTTCTAGCAAGTCATCAATATCAAATTTAATATTTCCTAATTTACCATGAATAACACCATTTTTATCTGTTCTAAATTTTACCTGACCAGACTTAATGGTTTTAATAGCTTCTACAATGTTAGAAGTCACAGTACCAAATTTAGGGTTAGGCATCAGCCCTTTAGCACCCAATACTTTTGCAATAGGAGTGATTTTTGCCATAAAATCAGGAGTAGTAATGCACCAATCAACATCTAACTTTCTACCTTTTTTTATTTCTTCAACTAAATCCTCTCCTCCTGCAATATCAGCACCAGCTTTTTCAGCTTCTAATAAATGTTTATCTTGAGCGAAAACAGCTACTTTAATATTCTTCCCGATACCTTTAGGCAAAACTACTGTACCACGCACCTGCTCTTCAGATTTACGTGAATCTACGCCTAAATTGACCGCAATATCAACTGATTCATTAAATTTTGCTGAAGCAGACTCAACAATCTTCTTCAAACACTGCTTAGGATTATCATTATATGTATTCATTTACCTAACCTTCCACAACTTCTATACCCATAGATTTTGCAGTGCCTACAACCATTTTCACTGCTGAATCTTCATTATCCACTTTCATATCAACCATCTTGCACTCTGCTACTTTAATTATAGCAGACATAGGTAATTTAGCCACTAATTCTTTACCAGGATTACCAGAACTTTTACTTAATTTAGCCTCCTGCTTAAGTAAATAAGCCACAGGCGGACCGCTGACAGTAAAATCATGAGAGCGATCATCCTTTATGGAAATTCGCACTGTTACTAAATCGCCTACTTTATAATTAGCGTTAGCAGCACTAGTAACTTTATTAAAAGCTTCACAAAACTTAGGAACAGGTATACCACGTGGACCAAGTACTGAAGCAATTTTCGGTCCTGGAACTGCTTTCCCAGCTTCCATAAGTAAGTTAATCTTAGCAACTATAACACTCATAATTAATCCTCTATTTTCTCTACTTGAGCCAGATCAAGCTCTATTATTGTCGGCTTACCTAAAATCGATACTTCCACATTAATAATTTTTTTCTCATCATTTACCATATTTACCTTACCAGTAAAATTTTGAAAAAGACCATCATTAATTTTCACTTTTTCACCTTTTTCATAACCACAACCTAACTTCTTTGTCTCTTGAGCATTATAAAGTGCATTACACATTGAGTGAATCTCATCATCCAAAATCACCTTTGGAATATTACCGTTTTTCAAAAATCCATAAACCTTAAGAGATTTTGGTATATTATTGATAAAATTCAATACTTCATCGCATAAATTCACGTATAAAAAGACATAACCAGGAAAGCATTTCCTTCGTGTAGCAATTTTCTTAGATTTCAACTCTACTTCACTTAGCTCTTCATATGGAATAAAAACTTCCTTAAAGTAATCATTAACACCCAATCTCATAGAATTTTCCAATATATGTTGGCGAACTTTCTCTTCACAATTGGAAGCAACTCTCAAGATATACCATTTATATCTATTAAATTCTTTACACTTTAAACTTATCTCATCATCTGAAATCATCTCAAAATCACCAGATTCGCCACTGCAGAATCCAGGCGTTTGATTCAAAATATTTTTGCTTTCATCACACAGATGCATATATACATACACTTCACATAATTCTTTTATATCAGACTTTGAATTACATACCGTTTGATAAGGAATAAACACTTCCTTAAAATAAACAGCATTACTTACCAATTCGCGTATGTTTTGCTCATATCCATAATCAACTTTAATGATATACCATTTATATTCACATTCCATAAATAATTCCAAATAAAGCCTTAATTACGTAAAGAGACATAAAATCCACAAAACAGAAGAAAATCGAAAAGCATAATATAACAATCATTACAACAAATAGAGACGACAACACCTCCTGTTTCTTTACCCAAGCAACTCTTCGTATTTCTTGCTTTATATCACAGAAAAAACCACACAAACTTTTTAACATTTCCACCACAACATTAATGCAGGAGCGATAGGAATTGAACCTACAACCTCTGGTTTTGGAGACCAGCGCTCTACCAATTGAGCTACACTCCTATAACTCAAACACTCACTCCAAAATTTCAGAAACAACACCAGAACCAACAGTTCTACCGCCTTCTCTTATCGCAAAACGCAATCCCTTATCCATTGCTATCGGTACTTGCAATCCTACTTCTACACTCACATTATCTCCTGGCATTACCATCTCCTTCCCATCTAGCAATTTTATGCTCCCAGTTACATCCGTTGTCCTTAAATAAAACTGTGGCTGGTAATTCGCAAAAAATGGTGTATGCCTTCCTCCTTCCTCTTTCTTTAATATATAAACCTCCGCCTTAAATTTTCTATGCGGTGTTATCGTCCCCGGTTTTGCTAATACTTGCCCCCTCTCCACTTCTTCTCTTTTTGTTCCTCTCAGCAATATTCCTACATTGAGCCCTGCACTCCCCTTCTCTAGCAACTTCTTAAACATCTCAACACCTGTACATATTGTCTTTTGTGTTGCTTTTAAACCTATTATCTCTATCTCTTCTCCCGTCTTTATCTCTCCCTTCTCTATTCTTCCTGTTACCACTGTTCCTCGCCCCGATATCGAAAATACATCTTCGATTGGCAGTAAAAATGGTAAATCCACAGGCCTTGGTGGAACCGCCACATATTCATCTAACTTTTCCATCAATTTGTCTATTGATTTCTTTCCATATTCGCTGCTGTCATCCTCCAGCGCCTTGAGTGCTGAACCAACCACCACAGGCACTTCATCCCCTGGAAATCCGTATTTACTCAGTAATTCCCTCACTTCCATTTCTACTAAATCTATCATATCAGCATCAGCAACATCAGCTTTATTTATATACACCACGATATATCCAACACCTACCTGCTTCGCCAGCAATATATGCTCTCTCGTTTGTGGCATTGGCCCATCAACCCCCGACACTACCAATATCGCCGCATCCATCTGTGCTGCACCTACTATCATGTTCTTTACATAGTCAGCGTGTCCAGGACAATCAACGTGTGCATAATGCCTTTTTTCCGTCTGATACTCAACATGCGCTGTTGCTATCGTTATCCCCCTCTTCCTTTCTTCTGGCGCCTTATCTATCTGATCGTACGCTACAAAATTTCCATAATGCTTCGTTATCGCCGCTGTTAACGTCGTCTTCCCATGATCCACATGTCCTATTGTTCCCACATTTACATGTGGTTTTCCAAATGCTTCCACTACTGCTGTCATAATTATTACCCTTAATTATACTTTAACTTTAATTCATCAACCACATGTTGTGGTACTTGTTCATAATAAGAAAAATGCATACTATACTGGGCTCTTCCCTGAGACATAGAACGCAAAACGTTGATATAACCAAACATATTTGCAAGAGGCACCGAAGCAGTAATTATTTTGCTATTATTACCTAAATCCAGCATATCAGCAACATTTCCTCTTCTACTATTTATATCACCCATAACATCACCCATATATTCTTCAGGAGTAATGATTTCAACTTTCATTATAGGTTCTAACATTTTTGGACCAGCTTTATTCGCCATTTCCTTAAAAGCACCCTTAGCAGCAAGTTCAAAAGCTAAAGGACTAGAATCAACCTCATGAAAAGCACCATCAAGAAGAGTAGCCTTAAAATCAATCAACGGAAATCCCGAAATTATACCACCTTCTTTTATCAACTCCAAGCCATTTTCTACTCCAGGAATATACTCCTTTGGAATAGCACCACCTACAATTTTACTTTCAAATTGAAACCCAGAACCAGGCTCAAGAGGTTCAAATTTTATTTTAACCTTAGCAAATTGACCAGCACCACCGGACTGTTTTTTATGAGTATAATCAATTTCAACAGATTTAGTGATAGTTTCACGATATGCAACCTGAGGAGCACCGACATTAGCCTCAACGTTAAACTCGCGCTTCATTCTATCAACAATAATCTCAAGATGGAGCTCACCCATGCCTTTCAATATAGTCTGGCCGCTTTCCGCATTTACTGACATTCTTAAAGAAGGATCTTCTGCAACCAACCTATTTAGAGCAATACCTAATTTTTCCTGATCTGAAGTGGTTTTAGGTTCCACAGCAATTTCAATAACAGGCTCAGGAAATTCCATACGCTCCAATAATATAGGAAAATCAACAGAACATAAAGTATCTCCGGTGGTTGTTTTCTTTAGCCCAACTAAAGCAACTATATCTCCAGCCCTAGCCTCAGTTATATCTTCTCGGTTATTTGCATGCATAAGTAACATTCTGCCAATCCCTTCAGTTTCGTTTTTTAACGCATTTGAAACGGTAGATTTAGACTTTAATTTACCAGAATAAATACGGATAAACGTCAAGCTGCCTACAAATTTATCCGTCATCACTTTAAATGCAAGAGCAACAAATTTCTCTTTTTCTGAAGGTTTGACCTCAATTTTCTTTTCTGAATCTTTAGGATCAATTCCAACAATTACATCAACATCAATAGGAGAAGGTAAAAAATCAACCACACCATCTAAAAGTGGTTGTATGCCTTTATTTTTAAAAGCTGATCCACATAACACAGGAACAAATTTTCCTTTAATGGTCCCATTTCTCACGCATTTTTTCAGTAAATCCACTGGCAGATCATTAGACTCAAAGTAAGTATTCATCGCTTCATCATCCATCTCAGCTGCAGCATCTAATAAAAGATTTCGATATTCTTGAGCCTTATCAAGCAAATCAGAAGGAATATCTTCATAAGAAAATTTAGCGCCCAACGTTTCTTCTTGCCATATAATGGCTTTCATAGAAATAAGGTCAATTATACCTTTGAAATCTTTCTCACTCCCTATTGGTAAATGAATAACTAAAGGTGCTGCACCAAGCTTCGTCTTTATCATATCAACACATCGATAAAAATTTGCCCCTATTCTATCCATCTTATTAACAAAGCAGATACGAGGAACGCTATATTTATCAGCTTGACGCCACACTGTCTCAGATTGAGGTTCAACTCCAGCAACTCCATCAAATACAGCAACTGCACCATCCAAAACCCTTAAAGATCTCTCAACTTCAATAGTGAAATCAACGTGACCAGGAGTGTCTATTATATTGACCCTATGATCATTCCAAAAACATGTTGTTGCAGCAGATGTGATTGTAATACCACGCTCTTTTTCCTGCTCCATCCAATCCATAGAAGCTGCACCATCGTGCACTTCACCAATTCTATTTTGCTTACCAGTATAAAATAAAATACGCTCTGTTGTGGTAGTCTTACCAGCATCTATGTGAGCCATTATCCCTATATTTCTGTATTTAGATATTCCAATTTCCATATCACAATTAATTAGCTAACATTAAAAACGAAGATGAGAAAATGCCTTATTAGCTTCAGCCATTTTATATTTTTCTTCGCACATCTTAAACGCACCACCGCGTTTATTATAAGCATCCAGTATTTCAGATTGCAAACAATCAACAGTGGTTTTTCCACTCTTTTTTCGAGCAGCAGAAGTTGCTTTAGCAATCCACCTTAACGCTAAAGAAACCGCTCTATCTTGTCGAACTTCAACAGGTACTTGATAAGTTGCACCACCAATGCGTCGAGAACGCACTTCTATAGAAGGAGTAACATTTCCTACTGCCGTCTCAAAAATTGACAACCCACCTTCGCCTATTTTCTTTTCAGCTAAAGACAAAGCGTCATAGATAATCTTTTCTGCAGTAGATTTTTTACCACATTTCATGATTGTATTAATGAAACGCATCAGCAAAACACTGCCGTAACGCGAATCAGGACTTATTTCTCTTTTTTTTGCTTTATTCCGACGAGCCATAAACTTTAACCAGATTTCTTTACACCATATTTTGAACGAGCTTTCTTTCGATTTTGCACACCACGCAGATCAAGGACACCTCTTATTATGTGATAACGCACACCTGGCAAATCTTTAACCCGCCCACCACGTATCAAAACAACAGAGTGTTCTTGTAAATTATGACCTTCACCAGGTATATAAGCCGTCACTTCACCATACCCACTAATTTTTACTCTGGCTACTTTACGGAGTGCTGAGTTAGGCTTTCTAGGAGTTGTAGTATACACCTTAGTGCAAACACCTCTCCTTTGAGGGTTGCTTTCTCCCAAAGCTGGTACCTTTTTCTTATGGGTCAATCCTAATCTACCCTTACGTATTAATTGATTTATCGTAGGCATATGTTATAAACTCAAGCTCATTAAAATAACTAAGTTTCTAGTTATAAAATAATAAACCTCAATAGTCAATATAAAAATAAACATTACTACTCTAATAATTAAGCTCAACTGCCTTGAAAGCCATCAGTAGACTTCTTGCACTACCTCCCAAGCCACAACTGTCATTCAGTAGAAACGAAAAAACTTACTTGACACCCTTCGCCAGCCCCATTATCATGGTATTGAAGGTATTCATTTATCTTCAATCTGTGCAGATTAAATGACAACAGTATTACGTAATTGGCGTCTTATTTTTAATTTTTTGCACTATGCACACTTTACTTCTTCACAACATTTCTGGGTTTTTACCTATATAAGCTGAAACGCGCTTATAAAGCGTTTAAGACAGTATAGTACGCCAATTTGCAGGATTAGAGAGTGACAACTAGCTAATACGGGATATCTTTTGCCTTTTTTTTGCTTAGTAAATTTCTTAAACATTTAAACTAAGGTGAGTTGCATTTAAAAGCAGCTAAATTGCAGTGTTTAAGACTTAAAAAACGCCAATACTGAAAATAGACAATGACTAGGGCTTCTTTTGCCTTTTTTTGCTTGGTAAATTTCTTAATATTTATGGCAACATGAACTGGGCAGGAAGGTGTCATTCCAGTGCTTGACACTGGAATCCAGTTTTCCATATAATCTCATCGAAAATGTTGTAACCACTTTCTGTGCTAGTTTGCTTGCTTACAAGGAAACTTTTCTGGATCCCAGTGTCTGGGCACTGGGATGACAGGGGAGGGAGGCTACTTGGATGACACCATTCTTTTTCCTGGATCCAAGTAGTCAGGGCACTGGGATGACAGGAGAAGGTACTAGGATGACACCCTGACCTCGTCGTCCCGCTACGTGTTAGCGGAATCTAGAGATACCGTGACGGTATGACGTAAAGCTCGCATTAGCTATACTTTTATGCTCACCAACTTAGCTGGATCCAAGTAGTCAAGCTACTTGGATCTGCAAATTGCAATGTTCGTACAGCTGCGTGCTTGACACTGGGATTTAGTGCAGCTACCCTAAACTGGAAGCTAATCTTGCTATTTTTGGCTGAAAGAAACATATTTTTAGAATAATGAAAACAATCAGCACTTTAATTCAAGAAGGATCGGAGTTATTATCGTCACATAAAGTTGAATCACCACATTTAGATTGTGAAATCATCATGCAGCACGTACTTGGAGTGGAAAGATCATTTATAATTGTGAACCATGCTGATCAAGTGCCGATGGAGAAAGAACTTTTATTTTGGAAATTAACAAAAAAAAGAGCGGAAAGATATCCAATATCACAAATAATAGGTAATCGTGAATTCTGGAGTAAAAATTTTATAGTTAACCAGCATGTTTTAGATCCAAGGCCAGATAGTGAAACAATAATCCTAGCAGTGTTAAAATATTACCCAAACAAAAAACAGAAACTAAAAATTGCAGATTTTGGTACAGGCACAGGTTGTTTATTGATATCCGTACTTAGTGAGTATGAATATGCTGTTGGCGTCGGTTTTGAAAAAAGCTTGGAAGCATATAAAATTGCCTATCAGAACACAAAAAAACATGATCTTCTCAGCAGAGCCAAAATATTTCCAAGTTCGTGGACAGAGTGCAGAGGTTCATTCGATCTTATAATCAGTAATCCTCCATATATTAAAAGAAGCAAATTGAAAGACTTGCAAGCTGAAGTGCAAAAGGAACCAAGAATTGCTCTTGATGGTGGTATTGATGGTTTGAGCTGTTACTTGAGCATTTTTCCAATATTAAGGAGGTGCCTTAAAAAAAATGGGTTTGCGATATTGGAGATAGGTGAAGATCAAAGCAATATTGACAAAATAATCCCCTCATACGAATTAGCTTTTCAGGAATATGTATATGACTTAGCGGGAATGAAGAGATGCATTGTTATGCAAAAAACATAGCTAATGTTTTTTTGCCTTCATCCCATATTATCCTATATCATCCCAGTACCCTCTACCTAGTCATCCAAGTAGCGTGACTACTTGGATCTATATTTATAGCTCTTTTTACAATAATCCGAGCAGACCGTAATATGCTACTGGCCTGCTATAGCCATAAACACATATCTTATCGCATTCGGACTATTATAAGAAAGGCTATAACTAGATCCTATGGTCAAGCCATAGGATGACAGGAACGGTTTTATGCATTTTTTAAAGGGCAACATGTTTAAGCTTTGCTGGCAAAATGGAAAGTAAGACCAGCCTCTATGCCGTGTGTGTGAAATAGTTGATTACCTATATTTATTTTCTCAGTTACTTCGCTACCTGAGCTAGGATTAAGCCTACTTTGTCTAGCATTATTGGAGTCGGCTACCATTTGTCCTAACTTTTTTGCTGTAAGCTTAATATCGCTACCAATAGCACCAAAACCTCTATATCCGATATGCATATTTACATCTTCACTTACGCGATAATCAAAGCCAGCTTTTAATTGACCTGCGGGTCTGATTGACGATTTTTCAAACATTGTCATTCTTGTTGCACCGATTCCAATCCCAACATAAGGAGAAAAAGAGAAACGGTCACTTTTCCAATGATGATAAACATTTGCCATTACAGATATGTTCTCAATTTGGTTATTACTAACTGCAGCACTATAGAGATAAGTTTCTTTATCAGGATCCTCACCAGTCTCCTTTAGGTATGAAACAGTTATTTGGCTACTTGTTAAACCAATATTATCCACTTTTACAGAAGAATACATCCCTTCCAATTCAGCCCTATAGCTGTTGTTACCCAATTCCCCTGTGTAACCAAATGCCACATTTGCAGCAAAAGGTGGATTATAATCTCCTTTATACTCACTTAGTGACTGACCTTCTGTGTTCTGAGCACCCCTGTCATTTATACACAAATTTTTGATACCTGTAGTGCTTGTTTTTAGTACGCTTGTGTTATTTAAATATTGACCGTAATACCCACTACCAAAGTAAAACCCTTCTGTTTCACTTGCAAAAGATTGTTGTGACAACAATAAAGCAAATGCTGTAACCGCTAATGTTTTTTTACTAATCATTACTACTCCCCTAGTTAAAATAGCTAATCTAATACTAATTAATTAAAAATGGCTTAATATGAAAAACCTAATTATTTGCATAACTTGCACTTTTCTGAGCTAAAAATAGGCAAAGTTAACCTTACTTCTCGTCATTTTTTAATTTATCCTCATCTTCAAATTCATCCTCCTCTTCTTCGTCATCAAACCCATCATCGCTCCTATCCTCATCTTCCTCGTCATCATCTTCAAACTTATCGTCGATATCTTCATCATCAATATCTTCATCATCAATATCTTCGTCTGCAAATTCATCTGATTCATCATATACTGCATCTTCGGTTTTAGTTTCAGCAGGATAATCAACTGAATTAGGTCCCTCAAGAACATTATTCCCCTCGTTATTAACCTTATCTTTGCTCGCAGCGGCAGAAAGAACTTTGTTTGGGTCATATGGTTCTTGTGTAGGCACACGAGTTTCTTTGAGCAGCCTTCTTGTGAAGGTGGTATCACTGTAGTACAAAATTTTCTTTGATTTAATTGGGTAAGTCGACTCTATTAAAATTATCTGATCGTCACGTGGCAACATAATAACTTCTTGAGGCAATAGCAATGCTCTCTGTATTTCAGAGATATGTAATGACCTTGAAGCAGGATTTAAATCTAAAAATTTAGGCTTATTCAACGATTCTTGTTGTACAGTTTTGTTTCCTATAAGTTGCGATATTAAATTAGCTGTTTCAATATTATTGGCTGCAAAAGTTATTCTGTAAGTCGAGTTTGACAAAAAGGAGTTCATCCCTGCTTCTTCGTATATTCCTTTGAGCTGCTCAGTATCTTGAACAATTAAGAATAACCTAACTCGATAACCACGAAAATATGCAATACCTGTTTGAAATTGCTCCATTTTTCCAAGTGTAGGAAACTCATCCATTAAAAACAATACGCCATAAGGCTCGTCATCCGATGGCAATTTTCTACATAAAAACTCAGTTGCCTGTTGGTAAAAAACCTGCATTAAAGGCCTGAGCCTAGTCAAGTTGTCAGGAGTTAAACCAACATAAACTGTAATTTTCTTCTTTTTAAAATCTAGAATATTAAAATCACTTGACGCAGTTGCAGTATCAATCAATGGGTTTGCCCACAATTCAAGTGATGAGTTCATGGTTGATACAACACCTGACCTTTCTTTATCAGCTTTTTGTAAAAAAGCTGCAATATTCATATATGCTACAGGGTGTAGTATTTTACCCATTGTATCAAGAGCAACAGCAAGACTATAAACCACGTCATCACTACGCATCGTACGCACAACTTCACCAAAAGATTTAACTTTCTCTGGTGCAGCAAGTAAGTATAATACCACTCCAACGAATAAGCTTCTTGCTTCATTCTGCCAAAAGTCTTGTTCAGGCATAATTAGGTTAGCTATTTTCTGCACATCGTCAACCATCTGCCCAGGTTTTTCACTAATCCATTGTAATGGATTGTAACAGTGACTTATTCCATCTGGCTGCGCTGGATTCCATACGTATACTTTTTGTCCTTGTCGTTCTCGCCAACCACTTGTTATTTCATAGTTTTCTAATTTTATGTCGTGTACAATTACCGAGTCAGTCCAAAATAATAAATTAGGAATTACAAAGCCAACACCCTTACCAGAACCTGTAGGTGCAAATAACAATGCATGCTGAAACCCATCAGAAATGAAGTATCCTCTTTTATCTTTACCAAGCAATAATCCCTTTTTGCTTCTTAATCCTGCTTTTCGTATGTCTTTCTCTGATGCCCACTGCGAATCTCCATGAAGTGATTCCTTCTTTTTAAATGGTCGCCACTCAATTATCCTTTTTCTTAAATTCCATAAGATAATCATTAAAACAATCATAGGCAGTGCAGAAGATATAATTAATGTGATTTTGAGCTCAAAGCTATATAACTCTGGATGATGCCAACAATATTGTATATGATCAAAAATCGTTGGCCAAAGAGCTTGAGGGAAAGGCGTCAAACTAGGATTAATTGCCTTAAAATCCACAGCATCCGGACCATCAGCAAACAGAACAAACAATATACCAGATAGATAGAAGCAAAACTCAAGTACGCTAAAAGCTACTACACCTCCTATGAGAATATTACGTAGGTGATTTCCATTACTCATAAACTACTCTTCCTTAACTTATGTATAAATTTAAGCATTTTCGCTCGCAGATCTAGTAAATAATATCTCAGAAATGCTTCTTTTGCCCCCACCGGTTCTTTTTAGCTGAATAACAATATCAATCACATTTCTAATGTATGGTATAATTTGGTCTGGAGGAATGCCAAGATTTGCCTGCATAACCATCAATTTTATTTGCTCAAGGGCCATTGTTGGACTATCTGCATGAAGGGTTGATATTGATCCAGGGTGACCAGTATTTATCGCCCTGAGAAAACTAAAAGCTTCCGCTCCACGGAGCTCACCAACTATTATTCTGTCTGGCCTTAAACGTAAGCACGCTTCTATCAAATCTTGAGTGGTTACTTTTGCTCTGCCCTGCCCTCCTTTAGAGGCAATTAGATGGACTTTATTGGGATGATCGTTCAAAACGATTTCCCTTGCATCCTCAACAGTAATAATTCTTTCCTCAGCTGGAATAGCACGCAAAGTAGCATTAGTAAAAGTAGTCTTACCAGTGGAAGTTCCACCACTAATTATAATATTTTTCTTACTTATTACAGCGTATTCTAAAAACTCTTTTATTTTTTTTTGCCTTAACAATAAATCCAAATGACGGTCAACTGGATTATCAGTTGCTTCTGTAACAGTTTCAGAAAAAGCCCCAATTTTTTCGTAATCATCGAGTGCTAACTGCATGCTAGAAGGCTTACGAATCGACATGACTACTTTATCAGGTTCACATGCTGGCGGAAATACTATCTGTATACGATAACCATTTGGTAATGTTGCCGAAAGTAACGGCGCTTCTTCGCTAAGTTTTTGTTCTGTAGCTTGAGCAATCAGTCTGCCAAGAGATTTCAAATGGTTAAGATCGAATACTTCTAATTTTTCACACCTTATTTCACCGCGATTTTCAATCCATACTTCCTTTGGCTTATTTATTGATATTTCATTTACGCCTTCTTCTTGAAATATGCCTTGTAATGGCTCCAAATATGTATCAAGTGCAGCATAGTTCATTTCATTGATTTAATATTGCCTGTGGAGGAAATACTATATCTTGGTTAACAAATACTTTCAATGCAGTGCCTTGATCAACATAAATAGTTGGTTTTTTATCTGTATATCTGCCCACTACATCCCGCATATCTTTAGAAAAATCCTCGATTGATTTCCCGATTGCTTCATCATAAACAGACTTGCTTTTTCTTTGAATTTGTTCTAACAGTTGATTTACAATTTCCAGGCTTATATTTACCTCGTCTTCTTCAATTCCTAGTGCTTTTGCTATTTCCTCTTTCATTATTTTGAGTAAATCTTGTCTGCTTTTGGCACTCCGAATTCTTCCGATAGCCCCAAGGCCTAATTTCCATTTGTCACTAGATATCTTCTTTTCTGGGTCAATAATGAGTTGGAGAGAAGAAAAATCTATTTCGGTTGCAGTGATAGACTTTACTGCATCTCTGATAGTTAGCGTATCAACAAGATTAGAAGCCTTTTGCCCTATAACAGCAGAACCAATCGAAACACCAGCAAGTGTCACTGAAGAGAATAACGCACTTACTATTTTGTTATCAACTATTCCTGCTATTCCTGCTCTACCAAGCTCGTCAGCACTAAGTGATGAGATTGCAATATCTATTCCATGTGGCAGAATCACTCTATTCCAGTTTATATTTACACGAGATTTAGCAACATTCGAGTCAAATGAATAACTGCCTATCAATCTTGAGCCTTTAGGTATTAAAACTGTATCACCAGTTTCTGCATAAACATCTCTACTCACCATAGCACGCAGCATTCCTTGCAGATCAGAGTTTATTGCAGTTTCAAGAACAGCATCAATAATTTTACCTTGAGTAATCATTAAACCAAGCTTTCCTACTCTGGTAGCTTTGCTCGATTGTGCTGAAGTGTCGGATAAAATATCATCAGCAGCCTTGTTCTCTCCACTACCACCTGAAATTGTCAACATCTGTGCACTACGTCTGTCTCTAGGATAACCGCCACCCCCTATTGTAGGAAACGAGGTAGGTAAATTGCCCATAACATTACTAGAAGGAAAATTTTTCTTTGGCAAAATAGGTATATTTGACACAGGAGTTTCTTTTGGTTTCTCTTCTTCTTTTTTCATCACTTCTTCTTTTCTAATTTGTTTTATTTCTGGTATGATTAGTGGTGTAGGAAGAGGAGGTAAGGGTGGTAAGGGATCAGTTATTATTCTTTCAGGAACCATTACATTATCTGGAACTTGTTCCAACTTTCCTTTCAATTCTTGAACGTTTTGCTTTGTTTCCTCTTTTTTAATAACTTCTGAACCCTCTTTAGGAGAAGGACTAAAATAGAGATAATACACTCCACCAGCCAGAAGCACTAAAATAATGACCATCAATGCCCTATGACCTTGATTAGAGCCAACTGTTACTACCTTATTCTCTATTTCTGATTCATCTTCTGAATTGTTACGCCTTTCTTTATTCATATTGCATGTACCACAGCTAAAGTGACCTATTTATAATTTCAACTTCACCATCTTCATAACGCATAAATAGCTTTTTATGTACTCCTTTTATTATAACATAATCATCAAATAACAGCCTTTTACAAGGTTTATCCTCCCCTTCTACAAAAACCTGAGGTATTTTATTATTATTTCTAAATTTTAAATAGGTTAAATAACCATCATCAAATAACTCGATCGGAACTATATCCGCATTACCACCTTCATCAATATATGTATAATTGTACTTCGTATCATTTTCTTGTATTATTTTTTCTAGCTTGTCTGTAGTATATTGCATTTGAGTAGGTAAAGAAACCTCATCTAAATCAACATCAAATTCACCTTCTTCTTGAGGATAATAAAAACGTACTACGTAAGATATATCCTTTTCAGCAGAATAATCGTGATCCACTTTCTTAGCATCAGTATCCGGGTATTTATCGTAGTTTGGCCTTGAGATTAAATCAAAAATGTAATTTCTTTTTTTAGTTGTCGTAATAATCATGTTAGTGCGACTACTAACTTCAAATGGCATGATAAGCAATTTATTGTCATAAGGATTAATTTTCCAACTTGATGCATCACCAACAGCGATATTTTTAACTTTTTCTCCTTCCGCAAATTCAATATAAGAATAGTAACCCTGACTAAAAACCACCGTAAATACTTCATTAGGGCTATACACAAAAGTCTTTATTCTACTATCTATAGAAATAGGCTCATTATAATTAATGGATGCGTTTAAATTGCCACTTACAAGTAAAGCTAAAACTAATAATATCCTATACATATTCATCATCTACTCTATATGAAATAACCTGAAATCCTAATGGGTTAATATATCTTTGCTGATCATCCATTTCAAGCGATGCATATCTATATGACATAATAACTATCTTATTTTTTCTCGTAGAACTTCCATCTTTCCGTGTAAATTCCACAAAAAATCTTACCTGAAGAGCATCGTTACCCAACTTTTGAATTGAGCGAATTTTAAATTCACTTTTGGCATCTGAATATAAATTAAAAAGATCACCCATATTCTGCGATCCTACATAATTTCTAAATTCATTATACACATTAGGTGAGGAAAACAACCTCACCTTTGTATAATAGTTATAATTATAATGATATGGATCAAAAACCTCCCTTGCTTTTATATACTCTGAAATAAAATAATCGTTTAGCGCTTCATCTGCAGAATACTGTTTTACTGTGACAGGATCAACCAATTGCACTATTCCTGATTTCTTGTCAATTTCTATAACAAATGGCTCAATAGTGCTACTTGTGCTAATTTTAAATATGACTAATATGCTGATAGAGATCGTTGCTAATAATATTAATGCAAATAAAAGTAGAATATTCCTTTGAGCAATAACTGTGCTGTAGCGGTTTGAATTCCAATTTATATCCTTATCTGAGGATTCAGTATTTTTTTCTCGCTTAAAAAATCTTAGCATTTTAGTATTCCTAAAAATCTTAACTTATGTTAATAAACATAGCAAATTAACAAAGTAGTTACAGCAAAAAAGCTAAAAAACTCTTAATCTATGGCCTAATTTACCAAACTTTGTCTCCATATATGAATCGTTATATTTATTACGTTCCACAATAAGTGGTAGACACTTTGTAACTCCTATACCACTACTTTCCAATTCTGACAATTTCCTATCATTGTTTGTAAGTAATTGGATTTTGTTAATGTTCAATTTCTTAAGCATTTTAGCTGCAACAGCAAAACTCCTTTCATCATCTTCAAAACCCAATATTCTATTTGCATCAACAGTATCAAGATTATGTCCTCTTTGCATACTGTACGCTCTTAACTTATTAGTTAAACCAATGCCTCTTCCATCTTGCATCAAATACAATATAATACCACTTCCAGAGTCAGCTATAATTTGAATTGCTTGATGTAACTGACTTCTGCAATCGCATGACAAGCTATCTAACAAGTCACCCGTATAGCACGAAGAATGAATTCTCACTAATGGTTCGTCATCTTTATCTGGATTGCCAATGATAATTGCATGATGTTCTCTTCCACCACTTTCGGTTCTATAAGATATGATATTTACTTCTTGAGTCTGTTTTAAAAATAATGATGTTTTGCACACTTCATATACATCCTGATTTTCTTGAAAATTATTTATGAATGACGTGTCCAGTGCAATAACGTCATTTTTCTCGCACCAATTTCGCATTTCATGGTTATTCTCAAAAGTCATATCAGCCACTAACGCGTATGGCAATAATTCTGAGAACTTAAGCAAGGCAATAGCACATTCATCTATTGTCTTTGAGCATTGCAACTCTTTTATGCAATCTTCCTTTGAACAGTTTATTAAATAGAGCAGTTCATCAAAATTATTCACCAACAGACGTTTGCTGTTATGTTCTTTATTCTGAGATATGTATTTTACCTTACTTGAAGTTAAAGTAACATATACATTACTTGATGTAAGCTTGTATTGATTAAATAAATCTCTTTCTAAAGCCTCAGCAGCAGCAAACAATAGGTAATTACTTTCATCATATATTACAATTGGCCGACCGCGCCTGATTTCGCTGATAGCTCTTTCTACCTTATTGCTACTCTGATTTCCTATAAACATTTTTACCCATATTAAACAGCGATAAAAAATGGTGCGGCCGAGAAGACTTGAACTTCCAAGGCCTTATGAGCCACAGCGACCTCAACGCTGCGTGTCTACCAATTCCACCACGGCCGCACTATATTCTAGTTTTTATATAATTATTTTAAATTACTTAATCATTTTAGAATTTTTCATCTAGAGTGTCAATCTGATACTAGAATAATTTAGAAATTGTTTGTATAATTTGATTATGAATTTTGTGATTATAAATTTTAATCATTTAAGATAACCTTACTACTAATTTTTAACTTAGGTTTTTATACAAATGAATATAGCTAATATCTTTATTTTTTTAGCTCTCTCTCTTATAACTAGCTTTCATTTCGTCCATGCACAAATATTATACACATGGTCTCAAGTTATCCCAGAAAATAAACTAAGCATACGCGCAATTACGGACAATGACATGTGTCCCATTGTTTATGTTGATGGCGAGGAAACAGAAATGCTGAATCGCAGCTCAATTAACAATGGTGATCATAACGAAACAGTTTGTGAACTGACAGTACAAACAAGTGCCAAAAACATTAGTATTGAGGATCTACGGGTTCCTATATTACCAAAAAAGGTTAATAAAATTGCTTTCATTGGTGACACGGGCTGTAGAATAAATATGTTATTTCAGCAGGAATGTAATTCGGTAGATAGCTGGCCTTTAAAAAAAAATTTAGATTCAATCGCCCTTCATAAACCAGATTTAATTATCCATGTTGGTGATTATCATTATAGACAAACAAAATGTAGAAATACAAAAAAGTGTGGCGATATTTATGGATATAATAAAGAAGTTTGGTACGCTGATTGGTTTGAGCCTGCAAAGGATATTTTATCACAATCCCCTTTCCTTTTTGTTCGTGGAAACCATGAGAGTTGTGATAGAGCTTATGAAGGATGGTTCAGGTATCTAGATTCATACCCCTTTTCGTCTGAAAAATGTGGAAACTTCGTTTCTAGTTGGTCCTTAGATGCTGGACCGATGAAATTTTTTATCTTCGACTCTTCATCCGGTGAGGATATTTTTACAACCCAAAGCACAATTGATGCTTTTGAGAGGCAATTTGATAAATTGATACAAAATAGTTCTGACAAGCCCATGTGGTTTTTAACTCATAAACCGCTTTGGAGATCTCCAAAAAAAGAATTTTTGACATTAAAAAGCCATGGTAATCTTACACAAATCGAAGCTTTTGGAGATAAATTTCCAAGCAATGTTACTACCATAGTTTCTGGCCACATTCATATAGCCCAGATTTTATTAATGGATAATGTTCCAGACCAAATTATAGTTGGAAACGGTGGTGCATCATTACACGCTCAAGATCAAGAATCTGTTTATCAAAGTGTAGAATTTGACTATTTAAATGGTAAAAACTACTTAGCACACGAGGTTAGAAACTTTTTTGGCTTTGGCTTTGCAATACTAAATTTAGATGATCACGAATTTACCTTCTATAATCGACACAATAAGGAAATGTATTCTGCGAAGCTAACAGAAGATTTTAAACTTAAACGGATTAAAACTATAGTCGATTCATTTTAGGATTTGTTATTAGCTATTTTAAAAACGCTACTTAAACATTTTTTTTAATCGATTGATTTCATCAGCAAATTTTGAGTCGGTCTTTATAAAATTTTCTACTTGTTTTACTGCATGTATAACAGTAGCATGGTCTCTGCCACCAAAGTTTCTCCCAATATCTGGTAGGCTTTTTTGCGTAAATTTTTTGGCAAAATACATAGCTATTTGTCTTGGCCTTGCAAGACTGCGAAGCCTTCTATTGGATTGCATATCTGCAACCTTTATATTGAAAGATTCAGCTACTTTCTTTTGTATTTCTTCTATTGTGACTGACCTATGATTTGACCTAAGAAGATCGATTAGGGTTTCACTAGCTGATTCTACCGTCATACTTCTTCCAATTAATGAGGTATGGGTAACCTTATTTAATGCTCCTTCTAATTCTCTTATATTAGATTTTATGTTCCTTGCTAAAAACTCTAGGACATCTTTCGGAACATACATATTCATCTGCTCCACTTTTGACTGCAATATACCAAGCCTTAATTCAAAAGTTGTTTCATTAATATCTGCCACCAACCCCCAACCGAGTCGTGATTTTATTCTTTCTTCCACTCCATCAAGATCACTAGGAGACCTATCAGCTGATATAACCAATTGTTTATTTTGGTCTATCAATGCATTGAAAGTGTGAAAAAATTCTTCTTGTGTACTATCTTTACCACTGATAAATTGCACATCATCTACCATCAATACATCTACTGATCTAAATTGCTCTTTAAATAACATAATATCTTTGCTTCGCAGCGCTGTAATATATTGGTACATGAATTTCTCTGCTGACAAATACACCACTTTTCTTTTTGCTGATGGGGAATTGACTATGTGCCAAGCTATAGCATGCATTAGATGTGTTTTACCAAGTCCCACTCCACCATATAGAAACAAAGGATTGCTGCCTAATATTGGATCTATAGATTCTGCCACACGCTTTGCCGCCGTAAATGCTAATTCATTTGGCTTTCCCACTACAAAATTATCAAAGGTGAACCTTGGATCCAGCGGCGAACCAAGATTATGATTACTTTCCTCTCTGTTTTTTAGTATAACATTAAAATTTGAATTCCTCTCCTCAATTACTTGAATATCAATAGAACGTATACTTTTATCTTCACTTTGCCATAATGATAATATTTTTTTCATGTAATGAACTGTAATCCACTCTTTTATAAACCTTGTTGACACGGATAAAAGAACTTCCCCATTTCTACTACTGACAAATTTTAGTGAACTCAGCCAGCTATTATATGTTGCTTCTCCATAAAGATTATAAAGACAATTTTGGATTTTTTCCCAAGTAACATTGTGATCCGTTACTGTAATAATCTGATCAAAAAACATAGTAGAAACCTTAGGGCTAGTTAAGTTCATATACCACACCAAGAAAAAAGCAATAATTAGAAAATATAAGATAATCAATAGCTTACTGCAAAATGAAAAGCTAATACTACTTAATACATACTAAAAATTATGGTGATTTTTTGATGGGTTGTAAAGGGTATAAAAACATTAAAATTGATCATTTTTATTTCAAAAAAATGAAAAATTTGTAAATGTCGCTTGTATCGAGGATTAGAAGCATGCTATTAAAAACAGTAATACATTATGTATAAATAAGATGTGAAATTTACTGGCAAATAAGTAAAGTATTCATATAAATATAGCTAACCTAATATAGATTTACTGAAGCAAATTTATGATTATATTAAGTAATTTGAGTTGTTATGCTGTATTAGGTATTGAACTAGAGTTTTACATTGAAGGAATAGAAAAAGAATACTTATTTCTGAATAGTATCAAAAATAAAATAGCATCTCTTGAATTTTCTTGCGAGAAGGAGAATTCTACACATCAGTATGAGATAAAAAGTGGTTGTTATACGAACTCCTACAATTTAATTAAGCATTTTGAGTTAGCAAAACAATCACTTACTGAAACAGCACAAAAACTAGGTGGGAATGTTTCTTTTAAAGCAAAGCCTTACTTGGATAGAGCAGGCAGTGCATTAAATGTGCATGTTAATCTCGTGAATTCAAATAACGGTAACTTATTTTATATCAATGAGCAAAAGTACAGTGACTATCTGATTCATAGTATTGGTGGATTATGTGCAATGATGAAAAAACATATGTTGTTTTTTGCTCCAAATGATGATTCATATTTAAGATTTCAGTATCCGGATATTCACACTCCAACTACGATTAGTTGGGGAGTAAATAACAGAACTGCTGCGATAAGAATTCCCTATTTTGGCAACGATTTCAAAAGATTCCGCCTAGAGCACCGCGTTCCCGGAGCAGATTGTGACCTTGAAAAAGTACTCACAGCAATAATTGAAGGTATAGTTTTTGGTATAGAGAACAAAATTGCTCCGCCA
Organism: Wolbachia endosymbiont (group A) of Scambus nigricans; assembly: GCF_947251485.1. Classification (NCBI taxonomy): domain Bacteria; kingdom Pseudomonadati; phylum Pseudomonadota; class Alphaproteobacteria; order Rickettsiales; family Anaplasmataceae; genus Wolbachia; species Wolbachia endosymbiont (group A) of Scambus nigricans. Next base: position 309,864 of record NZ_OX366356.1, on the reverse strand, counting down.
AATAGAGTGTATGGCATTGCATCTGATTTTCAATATGAGATGGAGAGTTTGATATAAACTCTAACCACGTTGGTTAACAATATCTTCCATAGTTAGCCGCTCTGCCATTCTCATTGAATCACTAGTGACAAAAGTTTTTGGAGCACTGGCAACTTTTGTGATTTCCTGGTAATATCCATTCGTATGCATAGGAGGGGATCGCATTAAATCCATATAGTTCGTTGCGTATCTAGTCTGACTTGTATCATCAGCCCCAGCAAGTGAGTTACCGTCAAGGTCCATATGTTCAGGTAGTCCATTTTTCATTTTTTCTTCTGCTCTTTTCCTTATTATTTCTTCTTCTAACTCAGCTTCAGTTTTTTCTGGTTCTTCTACGGTATCTTTTTCTTCACCTTCACCAACACTGCTATACCCTTCATCTTCTGAAACTTTATCTCCTGAAACACCAGTAATTTCAGCTTTAGTTCTTATTTTATGAATCAGCGAAAGTAATAAGTAAGTAACTGCAGCGGCAGAAACGATAATGGCTATCTTTGCGGCAATGTGGATTGCTGTTAAAAATATTAAAGCTGATAAAGCTCCAGCTAATCCAGACACAATAACTTTATTTTTGCCCTTTGTTACATTTAGAATTGCCACCATAATAACCTCTCAAATACTGTTCTAGAATTATTATACAGGAATTTTCTTATACCTGCAATTTTGCGAAAATTTTAATTATTTGCGTAAAGTTTTAAAGCTACACAAGGATTAATTAATATGCAATGTATCTCGACTATAATATTGTACAAACACACATATTCAGCTAACATTCAACATCCAGAGCTTACTCATAGAGCGAAACAGGGCGGTGGTATTATTACTTATAGTAATTTTTATCTTCGGTTCATACGTTTATATAAAAATGCCAAGGGAAAGCAATCCTGATATACAGATTCCTATAATCAGCGTGTTTGTTGGACTTCCTGGGATTTCTGCTCAAGATAGTGAAAAGCTATTAGTGCTTCCTATAGAAAATGAACTAAGATCCATCGAAGGTGTAAGAGAATTGAGAGCTTTTGCAACTAATGATGGTGCTCACATGATACTCGAATTTGGAACAGAGTATGATAATAAAGAAGTGCTCGATAATGTTCGTTCAAAGCTTTCAAACATAAAATCGAAGTTACCTGTTGAAGCGGAATCTCCGATAATCAATGAAATAAACTTGAGCTTATTTCCGATACTCAATGTCTGCTTAATTGGTAATTTGTCAGAAAGAGCCTTAACTGAAATAGCACGCAACTAAAGAAAGAAATAGAATCTCTGCCAAATGTTCTCAAAGTTGAAGTGGCAGGTATGCGTAAAGAAACAGTGGAAGTGATAGTTGAGCCCACAGTTCTAACAAAATATAACATTCAATCAAACGAAATATTCCAAGCTATATCAAGCAATAACAGACTAGTGGAAGCTGGGTCACTGGAAAATGATACCGGTAAATATTCGATTAAAATATCAGGGTTATTAAAAGATATAGAAGATATTATGAATATTCCTATTAGATCTCAAGGCGATGCAGTTTTGAGAATCAAAGATATAGCAAAAGTATACCCTAGGTTTGAGGATCACCAAGGATTTGCTCGCATTAATGGATTACCTAGTGTCGTGCTAGAAATTTCAAAACGTAACGGAAAAAACATAATAGACACAGTAAATCAAGTAAAATACTTAATGGATAAGGCAAAAGATCAATTACCTGAAAATTTAAAAGTGGTGTACTTAAACGACCAGTCAAAAAACGTCCGCGATGTGCTTGATGACTTGGAAAACGGCATAATATTTGCTGTGTTGTTAATATTGATCATAATGATGCTTTCTATGTGAACAAGGATTGCTATTCTTGTGGCACTCTCGATACCCGGTTCCTTTCTCATTGGGATAATAGCTCTTTACTTTATGAGTACAACCTTAAATATCGTTATGCTCTTCAGTTTAATTATGGCTGTTGGCATGCTGGTTGATGATGCAATTGTGATCAGCGAATATGCCGATAGAAAGATGATCTGCAGAATGGACAAAGTAGAAGCTTTTTACACTTCAGTTCGTGATATGTTTTATCCGGTTCTATCATCAACGTTAACTAAATTAGCAGTGTTTTTTCCTCTATTATTCTGGCCTGATACTGTTGGTAAATTCATGCAGTACATACCAATTACAATAATTCTAACTTTGACTGGATCGCTCATTATGGCTTTGGTTTTTATACCAACACTTGGTGCAATATTTGGTAAGCCTTCGATAACTTCAAAAAAAGAAATAAAAAAAATGAGTGCTATAGAAAGTGGTGAAATAAAAAATGCTGGGCCTATAATAAGAGCTTACGTACGCATGCTAGAGAAGGTTTTGGATCATCCTAAAAAATTCGTATGTGCTACTGTATTCGTTTTGTTTTCATTTAGTGTGCTGTACTTTACTTTTGGTCCTGGAGTAAAGTTTTTTCTGAAAGTGGATTCAGATAATATTTTAATCAGTGTTAAAGCAAAAGAAAGCTTATCAGCCAAAGAACGAGATCTGATACTCAAAGAAGTGGAAGAACGCATTTTGAGCATTGAAAAAGAAATTCATGTTTCTTATGCTAGATCAGGAGCATTTTCAGACAACGTTATCGCCAGAATACAACTAGAACTTATGGATTGGCGCTTCAGGCGCAAAGCTAAGCACATACTAAATGATATAAGGAGCAGTGTGCAAGACATGAAAGGAATAATAATTAATGTTCAAGAGGAAAAGCCAGGACCGTCGGCTGACAAGCCAATACAAATCAACCTCAGCGGGAGTGCATCCAGTTTGAATTTAGCAGCAGAGAAAATTCTAGAAATTATGAACCAACCTTCATCCGGGTTTATAAATATTCAAGATAGCAGATCAGCACCTGAAATAGAGTGGAATATGAGTGTTGATAAGAATAAGGCTACAAGCTCTGAAGTAAGTGTTGCAACCATTGGCGATTTTATAAAGATGGTTACAAATGGAGTGTTGATTGGAAAATATAGACCAAATAACACGGATGAAGAAATCGATATTGTACTCCGTTTCCCTGGAAAGGATCGCAACATGAAGACTATAGACAATCTTTTTATCAATACAGTTAATGGCCCGTATCCTATGAGCAATATATAGCCTTTCTTATAATAGTCCGAATGCGATAAGATATGTGTTTATGGCTATAGCAGGCCAGTAGCATATTACGGTCTGTTCGGATTATTGTAAAAAGAGCTATAGTAAAATATGCTCCCGAAAAAAAGGTAAATAAACTAAACAGGATTGATGGATTACGCATAGTGACAATCTCTGCTGACGTTGATACTGGCTATCTTGTTGATGAAAGAGTAAAGTTCATTCAGAATTCTATTGCCCAGGATTGGGACAAGGGAGTAAAAATTGATTTTAAAGGCGACAAAGAAGATCAACAAAAATCAGGAGCATTTTTGTTAAAGGCTTTTATATTAGCGATTACACTAATGATATTGGTATTAGTGACACAGTTTAATAATGTATACCATACATTTATCGTAATGACAGCAGTGTTTTTATCCACAACATGTGTGTTTTTTGTTTTCTTTCTTATCCAACAAGTTTTCGTAGTTGTTATGTGTGGAGTGGGGATAATTGCTTTGGCGGGAATTATAGTAAATAATAACATACTATTGCTTGATGCCTTTCATCACCAAATTAAGGTACACAAAAATGACATCAAGCGATGTGTAATAAACGCTGCAATTTCTCGCGTTAGGCCAATATTGCTTACCGTTGCAACCACAGTTCTTGGTTTAATACCGATGATTACCAGGTTAAATATCAATTTTTTTACGCTACAAATCACATATGATGCTCCATCAAGCCAGTGGTGGGTTGACATTTCAACAACCATAGCAAGTGGAATATTGGCTGCAACGGTTTTAACTTTATTCTTTACTCCTGCGTTGCTTGTTATACAAAAACATGAAAAAACTTGACTTAAATTAGCAATCATTTAACATTTAAGATAGTGTTCTTTGCCCGTTGGGGCTATAATTATAACTAATTACATTGGATTTATTTATTATGATTGCTAATCGTAAAAGCAGTGTTAAGCAGAAAAGTAACAAGAATAACATAGTTGGAAGCCTTGATGTAATAAAGACAGCAGGAGAGCTTTCACTTCAAAAAGGTTTAGATTTTGATGTTGTAATAAAGGCACTAGAAAGTGCTATAGAAGCAGTGGCTCATCAAAAATATGGTAGCAAAAGTAAAATTGTAGTTGATATAGATAGAAACACAGGCAAAGTTACTTCATATAGAAAACTAAAAGTTATTGATGATGAGTCAAATGAAAAAGAGAATACCGAATGTGAATCAATTACGATTACACAAGCTAAATTAATAAAAGGAGATGCAAAAGTTGGAGATACTGTTAGTGAATTACTCTCTCTTAACACTGATCTTGCTTCAGCAAGAATTGCCCAGCAAAAGATTGCTCAAATAATTAAAGGTGAAGAGTCAAAAAAGCAATATGAGGAATTTAAAGATAAGGTGGGAGAAATAAGGTATGGTATTGTTAAACAAGTAGAATATTCAGATCTTATTATAGACATAAATGGCACTAGGGCATATCTTCCATTGCGAAATTTAACTGGTGGTGAATCATTTCGTGAAGGTGATAAGGTTAAAGCTTACATACAGACTGTTAAGCGCTCTGATGATGGACGTCAAATTATTCTTTCTAGGACTCATGAAGGCTTTTTGGAGGCATTATTAAATCAAGAAATACCAGAAATTGCTGACGGATTAGTGACAATTAAAGGTATAGCTAGAGATGCTGGTTCAAGGTCTAAGGTTGCCGTTTTCTCTCCCGACAAGAACATTGATCCAGTAGGTGCTTGTGTTGGAGTTAAGGGAGATAGAATAAAAACTATTATACACGAATTAAATGGTGAAAAAATTGACGTTATAAATTACTCCTCAGATTTGGGTCAATTTGTTATTAAAGCCATTACTCCTGCAGAAGTATCGAAGGTTATTATTGATGAAAATGAAAATTGCATAGAGTTAATAGTTGCTGAAGATCAATTGAGTTTAGCGATAGGAAAAAAGGGCCAGAATGTAAGATTAGCTTCAGAGCTTGTTGGATGGAAAATTGAGATATTAAGCACTCAGCAAGAATCAGAAAGGCGAAGTAAAGAACTTAGTCAATGTTCAGCTTTATTTGCTGAAGCTTTAAACTTAGAAGAGATTATGGGTCAGCTATTGGTAACAGAAGGTTTTTCAAGTGTAGAAGACATATCTAGCGCTTCAATTAAAGAGCTTGCTTCAATAGAGGGCTTTAATGAAGATATTGCAAACGAACTTCACAATAGAGCAAATAAGTACCTGAAAGCAGAAAATGATAGAAAAATAGAAGAGCTAAAAAGTTTAGGTATGGAGGATGATGTAATCAATTTAACTTTATCAATAGACAATAAAATTGCTCTTAGTAAGCATGATATTAAGACTTTAGAGGACATAGCAGATTTATCAAGTTATGAGTTTTACAGCATACTCTCTTCCTCATCCGATAGCAAAGAAGATCTAAAAGATACAGTAGATTCAATAATCATAGAAGCACGTAAAAAGCTTGGATTAATATAATAAAATAATATGAATAATGAAGATATCAGTGATAAAAAATTAACGCTCCAAGGTTTAAGCAAGCTTAAATTAGACCTCAATTTAAACTCTTCAGCTAGCCCAAGTACTGGAGCTACAGTAGTAAAAAAAAGAAGAAAAAAATCTCATGATGCAGAAGAACATAATTTATTTGACGAGAGTAAATTATGTTCTTTAACAGAGAAAGAACAAATTTTTCGCATTAATGCTGTGCAGAATGCTGCTTTGCTGAAAGAAAGAAATCAGAGAGAAGAAAAAGAGAAAACAGCAAAAGAAGACAGCAATAAAGAGATTGACGAGAAAAATGAAGCGGACGCTTTATCTAAGGAAATAAATAAGCAAGTTTTAAGTAATACCCACTTAGTTGAACCAAAAGAAGATAGTATTGACCATGAGGACAACGATAAAAAGTCTTTTAAAGTCAACAAAGATATATATTCTAAGCATTCTAAACTGGTAATTGCACAGGCAATAGATGAAAAAACTGAACAACCCCCTGTATTTAAGCAAAGGTTTGGTATAAGAGGTAGAAAGTCAAAGTTTACTAAGGGTAAAAATATATCAAGAGAAGTTATTATACCAGACAAAATAACTATCAGGGAGTTATCTATTCGCATGGCAGAAGATAGCAAGAGTGTGCTAAAAATGTTCAAAGAAGAAGTCGGTGAGAGTTATAGAGTAGATGATCTGGTGGATCCAGATATAGCATGTGAAATAGTGGAAAAATTTAATCATACGGCTAAACGAGTGAGCGATACCAACAGAGAAAAAGATTTATTTTTTATAGAAGGCAGAGAAAGCCTGCCTAAAAAACCTAAACCACCAATCGTCACTTTTATGGGACACGTCGATCATGGTAAAACCTCATTGCTCGATGCATTTCGTGAATCTAATGTTGCAGAAAGAGAGTCAGGTGGCATAACTCAACACATAGGTGCTTATCAAATAACGACAAAAGATAAGCAAAAAATTACCTTTATTGATACACCAGGACATGAAGCGTTCACTGCGATGCGTGCACGTGGTGCCAATATTACTAATATAGTTGTAATAGTAGTTGCAGCTGACGATGGAATCATGAAACAAACAGTTGAAGCAATAAATCATGCAAAAGCAGCAAATGTTTCTATTATAGTTGCTATTAATAAAATTGATAAATCTGAGCCTGGTGATGTGGAGAAAGTAATGAGTAGCTTACCTCAATATGATCTCATTCCTGAAGAGCTTGGTGGTGATGTTATGATTGTGCCAGTATCAGCAAAAAAGAAAACTAATTTAGATAAACTAGAAGAGACGATTTTGTTAATCGCTGAATTAATGAAGCTAGAAGCAATAGAAGATTGTCGAGCACTTGGATGGGTAATAGAATCCAAAATAGATAAAGCGAAAGGAATATCAGCTACATTGATAGTTGAGGAAGGAACGTTAAAGGTTGGTGATATATTGGTAGTTGGTACAACATACAGTAAAGTACGTAGTATGGTTAATCACCTTGGTCAAAGAGAAAAAGCAGCACTACCCTCTGCTCCAATTGAAATTACTGGTCTAAATGGTGTACCAAATGCTGGAGATAAATTTGTTGTTGTAAATTCTGAAAAGCAGGCACGTGAAATTATTGAACATAGGTTAGAGTTAATCAAGAAAAAAGAAGAAAATTTAGATGAGGATGATTTAGATATATTCAGCCGTAATAACAGTGAAATAGAAGAACTATCTGTAGTTTTAAAGTGCGATGTAACTGGTTCTATTGAAGCAATATCAAGTTCAATTGATAAACTCGGTAAAGATCAAGTGAAATTAAATATCCTACACAAAGCAGTAGGAGGGATAACAGATTCAGATGTGCTGCTTGCAGAAGCATCAAGTGCAGTAATTTTAGCTTTTAATGTAAAAGTGGACTCAAAAATAAGGGACTTGGCAAAACAAAAAGGTATAGAAATACATACTTATAACATAATATACGAGCTCATTGACGACATGAGAATGTATTTAACTAAAATGTTAAAGCCTGTTACACGAGAGGTTCGTGTTGGTTCTGCATCTGTAAGGCAAATATTTAATGTATCTAAAGCTGGTAATATCATTGGATGTTATGTAAGTGATGGAGTCATAAAAAAAGATTCTTTAATTAAGGTAGTGCGTGGTGGTAAATTGGTGCATGAAGGAAAGTTAAAAGCACTACGTAGATTTAAAGATGATGTTAAAGAAGTAGGTGTAAACTTTGAATGCGGAGTATCACTAGAGGGTAATGTCGATATTAAAGTTGGAGATATTTTGGAAGCTTATCAATTAGTGCAAGAAGAAAGGGTGTTATAGTAGCTGGATATGAAAAAGGAAATTAGAAACCTAAAGATAGCATCGGTATTGCATAGAGCAATATCAAGAATTCTAATGGAAGGTAAGGTGTTCAATAAAAATGTAGCGGTATCTGACGTAAAATTAAGTAAAGATTTGAAAAAAGCAGATGTATATATTGTGTTATCTTCATTGAATATTCAAGTAGCTGACTACTTAGATCCAGAAAAAAGACGCACTGGAGATCCTTCTGAGAATAATTGTGATATTAATACTGTTGTTAATGAAATGAACCAATCTGCATGGTCAATACGTAAATCTATATTGTGTTATGTTGATTTGCGATTTATACCTGAACTAGTTTTCAAGCCTGACTTAGCGTTCGATAATTTTGTTAATGTAAGCAAAATATTACATAATCACACTTAATTAATGTATTTCAACCATTACTTTTCATTAATGAGGTTGCACAGTTTAACAGGTTTGTGGCTTGTGCTATTTCCCAGTTTGAGCGGTATTCTTTTAGCCTCAACTTCTCTATCATATCAGGCTCTTTTTCTCCTTGTTTTGTTTACTATAGGTGCATTTTTAATGAGACCCGCAGGGTGCATAATCAATGATATCTTCGATAGAAAAATAGATGCGCACGTTGAACGAACAAAATATAGGCCACTTGCAAGTGGTGTATTAAACATAAAGCAGGCTTTAGCTTTACTTTCACTGTTACTGTCTATTGCCCTGGTAATCTTATTATTAACTAATAAAACTACACTTATACTTGGAATAATCTCAATGTGTATGATAGCTACTTACCCTTTATTAAAGCGGTATGTTTGGTGGCCACAATTGTTCTTAGGGTTTACCTTCAATATGGGATCGCTCATGGGCTCAGCAGCAATAACAAACCAGATCAGTATAGAATCCTTGCTGTTTTATATAGGATGCGTCTTTTGGACACTTAGCTATGACACCATATATGCCCATCAAGATAAAAAAGATGATGAAAAACTCGGGATGAAATCTACCGCATTATATTTTGGTGATACAACAAAATCTTGGTTGAAAAGATTTTATTTAATATCTCTTATGACGTGGCTATATGCTGGTATCTTATCATCATTAAATAACATTTTTTATATTGCTCTACTTGCTGTAGGGTTCATATTTCACCGCCAATACAAAAATTTCAATCATGACGATCCCAGTCAATGCATGTCCATATTTAAAAATAACTCCTACGTAGGGTTGCTGCTCTTTTTCGGCATTCTTTTAGATAGAATTATCACCTAGGTCTCAAGAGTTTCGGCTCTAATGAAATCAATAGACTCAGGTACTCGCAGAAACGAAAATTGCTTGACACCCTTCGCCAGCCCTCTTATCATGAAACTGAAGCTATTGTATTTGCTTTCGCCAATCTGCAGATTAAAAGGTAAGGATTACTTAATGTATCGGCGTCTTATGTTCAATTTTTTGCAGTATATAGATACTGTATGTCTTTACAAAACTTCATCTACATCTAGATTTTTATCTAAATAAGCTGAACGCGCTTATAAAGCGTTACAAGACATCAAAAAATGCCAATACTCGACAGAGATAGTATAGCTCTTTTTACAATAATCCGAACAGACCGTAATATGCTACTGGCCTGCTATAGCCATAAACACATATCTTATCGCATTCGGACTATTATAAGAAAGGCTATAAAAGACTAGCTAACTCGGGGATTCTTTGTCTTTTTTTCTGCTTAGTAAATTTCTTAAACATTTGCAGCGTAAGTTAGTTGCAATTAAAAGCGGCTGAATCTCGCTTGTCAAGCGTTTATAGCCTTTCTTATAATAGTCCGAATGCGATAAGATATGTGTTTATGGCTATAGCAGGCCAGTAGCATATTACGGTCTGTTCGGATTATTGTAAAAAGAGCTATAAAACATAAAAAACGCCAATATTTTAAAGCGGATAATAACCCCAGGGCTTCTTTTGCCTTTTTTTTCATTTGGTAAATTTCTTAATATTTATAGCTAAACAACAACCGTCATCCCTAAGTATCCCGCTGCTTGTTAGCGGCTAAGAGATACCGCGGCGGTATAGCTATAGGATGACAAAAAAAGGGCACTGTGACGAACTTAAATCACAATTATCAGTTAATGCTAATTACGGCATTATAAAAAACGCCAAACTTTTTTCTGCTTTTATGCAAGAAGTCTAGTCCATATATTCCTCCCACTTTTCCGTGACTTTTCTTACTATTTCCTCACTCATTTTAATTTTCTTTCCCCATTCTCGTTTGGTTTCAGGCGGGATTTTATTTGTCGCATCAAATCCCATTTTACCTCCAAGTCCACTTTCAGGGGAAGCAAAGTCTAAATAATCAATAGGTGTATTTTCTATCATGATTGTATCACGCACAGGTTCCATCCTCGTTGACATTGCCCACATTACTTCCTTCCAATCACGTACATTTATATCATTATCAACAACGATAATAAACTTCGTGTATAAAAACTGCTTTAGAAAAGAAAGTATGCCCATAACAATTCTTTTTGCCTGCCCTGGATAGGACTTTTTTATCGACACTACCGCTATTCTATATGAGCAACCTTCCGGTGGCAGATAAAAGTCCACTATCTCTGGAAATTGATTGATAAGAATGGGCACAAAAATTTCGTTGAGTGCTTCACCAAGAATCGATGGTTCATCAGGTGGCTTGCCAGTGAAAGTGCTGAGATAAATTGGATTTTTGCGCATAGTAATTGCAGTAATATTAAATTCAGGAAATTGCTCAACAGAATTATAGTAACCGGTGTGGTCTCCGTATGGCCCTTCGTCTTGATAGCTATCCAAACTCACATAGCCTTCCAGAACGATTTCCGCGTGAGCTGGTACTTGAAGTGGAACAGTCTTACAATTTACAAGTTCAAGCGGTTTTTTGCGCAGCAACCCAGCAAATTGGTATTCTGACAATGTTTCTGGCACTGGAGTTACCGCAGCAATAATCGTTGCAGGATCACTACCGATCACAGCAGCAGCAGGAAATTTCATATTTTGTTCCTTCTCTTTCCATCGTTTATGGTGACCTGCTCCTCCACGATGCGCAAGCCAACGCATTAGAGTTGTTTTTTTATCTATGACCTGCATACGATATATTCCAAGATTGAAATTATCTTGTTTGTCTTTCGTAGGTCCTTTTGTCACCACAATCGGCCAGGTGATAAGTGGTGCAGGTTCATTTGGCCAGCATGTTTGAATGGGCAGTAGACTTAGGTCCACTTCATCTCCGGTTAGCACTACCTCTTGACATGGAGCCTTGCTCACGACTTTACTTCGCATCGATAACACGACTTTCAACAAAGGAAACATTTTTATAGCATCCTTAAAGTTTTTTGGCGGCTCAGGTGATTGCAAAAATGCTAAAAGTTTACCAAGATCTCTTAGTTCATCAGGATTTATGTTCAACCCCAATGCAATCCTCTTAATAGTACCAAATAAATTCACCAAAACTGGAATCGAATTTTTGCCATTTTCTGTGATAACATTTTCAAAAATGATCGCTGGCCCTTTGCTTGACAAAACTCTGCGATGAATTTCTGTCATTTCAAGAACTGTTGAAACTTCCTCCTTAATCCTAATCAGATCTTTTTTTTCTTCTAAGGCTTTGATGAAGTCGCGTAAGTTGTTGTACATATTCCAGTTTTTAAAATTTTAAGTTTATATCTAGTTTTCAAGCACTTTATTGAAATTTGACCTATGCACTGTCTAGCGAGCTTTCAGTTAATTTGAGATCAAATCTTCATATTGCTTACTAAGTTTGTATTTCCTTCCTCTATTGGAAAAATCTACAATCTCGATAAACCCCATTTCCACCCACTTTTTACAAAGTTGCGCACTAGTACGAGGCTTAAAATTAAATAGTTCGCCAACCTGACTAGCTATAATAGCGGAAAACTCCTGGAAGAGCTCAAGAGCTTTGCGTTGTTTAGGATCAAGTTTACGTATAAGATCAGTCTGATCAGTGTGGTATTCTTCTTCATTTATACGTTGTAAAACGTTCTCAAATGAATTTGCCATACCTTCTACGAAATACTCCACCCACTTAGTAATATCTGCTTCAGCTCGTCCCATGTAATAGTTGTGCGATGGACCTATACTGATTGCTTCATAATACGCTCCTAGATTCTTAGCATAATATTCTTCCAATGAATAAAGTCCTTTTAGGTCATACCCACCAAGGTATAAAATTAATGTAGTCAACAATCTTGCAGTACGACCATTACCGTCATAGTAAGGGTGAATTGTTACAAATTGATAATGAGCAATACCTGCAATAATTGGGTAAGGCACTTGTTCACTGTCACGAATCCAACCAATCATACTGCTCATGAGCTTTGGTACATCTTTTGCTTCTGGTGGCATATAAATTATTGCACGTGTACGGCTATCACGAATAACGTTTTGACCATCTCGATAAGGTGTTGGCTTCACTTTAGATTTTCCACTTGCCATTACTAGGGCATGAAGCGTTTGAATGGCTTTCTCAGTAATGGGTATTCTCCTTGCTGCCCATTGTTCAACTTGAGTTAAAGCTGCATAATATCCTTTAACCTCATTTTCATCTCTCCTATATTTTGGAAAGTGGCTTTTACCACTTAAAACCTCTTCAATCTGTTTAGGTTCAAGTCGATTTCCTTCAATCATAGTAGAATAGTGTGTGGTATAAAGCCGTGCAGTTTCACGAAGAGACAAAAGCATTGATACAGTGAGCGGCAAATGTAACACTTTTTCTTTTGCTGCTTCAATCCTTATAAGACAACTAGCAATTTTAGAAGTAATCGTATAATTCGGCATCGGCATAATATCTGCATTACATTACTTCTATATTATGCTGATAAAATGCAGATAATACAACATTTACACGACGCCGACCATAAACAGCAATAAATTCGGCTGATTGAGAAAGAAGTTTGTCTTGTAGAATAGCTATTTCTTTTTCTCTGCCAATTATTGGTTCACTCATATGTTTATTCCGCGGAAAATTATACACAGCGGAAACAACTTAAATCTACGCTCCGCGCGCCTCTGCTACCAAGTCTTCTGATGAACTTTGTGGTAATGTGCTTGAGTTTTATTGTGTAAAGTTTGCATTTGAGGCAAAACTGGTTATAAAATACACTTGATACAAATGTTTTTATATATTAACATTAGATGCTTCTTTTAATATACAGATAAATGTGTACTAAAAGTTTTATGTTGTAGGTTTTTAAATAAATTGTATGTCTAGAATATCGTTTTTATTAATTTTAATAATAGCAATAGCAAGCTTGCCGATAATAAACAATTGGCTTTCAAATCGCAGCCAAATGCTAAACGATGATTATATAGGTGAGAAATTAGATAATTATATAAGCAGAAATTTTGATAAGATCGTAAAAACTCTCAAAGAGGAGTCGATTAAAAGTAGTTACGCTGCTCGAGATAATGTAACCAAAAGTAAAATTTCACAATACAAGGATCAAATATTTGACCTTACTTATCCTTACTCCGGAAATGAAAATAGTAGTGTTATAGCTGTAGGCTTCCTTGACTATTCTTGTGGACATTGCAAAGCTATAAAGAATGATATAAAGCAGTTAATTAACGACGGCAAAATTAAGTATATCTTTAGGGATGCTCCAATACTTGGTAACGCTTCTTTAAAGGCAGCAAAAAGTGCTTTAGCTGTCTATTTTCTCGATAAAGAAAAATATTTCGATTTTCACCATGCTGCTTTAAGTCACAAAGGAGAATTTTCAGACGAAAGCATATTGGATATAGTGAAAAACATAGGGATTGATGAGGACGATTTTAATGATTCCATAAAAGATAACGCGGACAAAATTGAGCAAATGATAAACAACAGTAGGCTTCTAGTAAGAGATTTGGGAGTAGGTGGTACACCTTTTTTAATAATTGGAGATAGCCTGTTTGTAGGAGCAACTGATTTGAATGTATTACGCAAAAAAGTAGATGAATTAAGTCACAAGCAAGGCTAGTTACAGTTTGCCATAAAATTTTATTTTTTTACTTGACAACTCAAATGAACCTGAGTATAGTAACTGTGGGTGTGACAGCAGTTTAACTCAGTGGTCTCACCCACTTTCCATAGCGTCATTTGCTATGTAAAACGCTTTCAAATTACAACATTTTCTTCAACTAAACTATTTTACTTTCACAGGAGGACATATGTCATTCACAGAAATTAGATTTCCAGAAAATATATCTTATGGTTCCACTGGAGGACCGGAATTTTCTACTGACGTTGTATAGCCTTTCTTATAATAGTCCGAATGCGATAAGATATGTGTTTATGGCTATAGCAGGCCAGTAGCATATTACGGTCTGTTCGGATTATTGTAAAAAGAGCTATAACTGTATGATCTCAGCTTTGCTATCTCTGCGTAGACCAGTTCTCCTTATTAACATCTCAAATATTTTTGTATTCATATATATCCTATATTAATTAAAGTAAATATTAATAATGTTTACTTTTTAAATAAAAATAAATGAAAATTTTAATAAAAATTAATTTTTTTTAATAGAATAAAAATCTTTTATATTTGCTTGAGTACCAAAAGGGCTTTATTGGTGTAATGCGTTTTCTATTGCTCCTGGCTGCAGTGCCCAGCGTCAAGATCTGATGAACAATGTTCGCTTGCCAGCTTTCGCTTCAATATTTGCACAATTGTGCTAGATCCCCTGCATAACCTGCTTTAAAATCTCCTCCTGCTGCTGAGTGTGAACACTAACATAACCACATGCAGGAGATGCAGCAGCAGGTCTTGCGATACACTTAGGTCTTTTTGCTTGGATATCGAGATTAGATAACACTTCTTCTATCAATGGGTTGACAAAAAACCATCCTCCCATATTTTTTGGTTCTTCTTGACACAATATAATTTCAGCGTTTTTGTACTTTTCAAGTTCATTACTTAGTTTATCTGCAGGAAAAGGATAGAATTGCTCCAAACGTATTACTGCTATATCGTTTATTTTTTGTGTTTCAAGCATTTCAATTATATCGTAATAAACTTTACCGCTGCATATTAGAACTTTTCGTACTTTATCACTTGAAACTAAACCTTTTCTACATTCTGGAATCACCGTGAGGAATTTTCCTTCAAAATCGGATAGGTCAGAAACTGCTCTTTTATGACGCAGTAGCGATTTAGGTGTAAACACTACCAAAGGCTTACGAAAGTCTCTATGCATTTGTCTGCGTAAGACATGGAAGTAATTCGCCGGAGTGGAACAATTAACTACCTGCATATTATCCTCTGCGCAGAGTTGCAAAAATCTCTCTATACGTGCGGAGCTATGCTCAGGTCCCTGTCCTTCATAACCATGAGGCAGCAATAAAACTAGACCGCTTGATCGCAACCACTTTGTTTCTGCAGATGCGATAAACTGGTCGATCATAATTTGTGCACCATTTGCAAAATCACCAAATTGTCCTTCCCAGAGCACCAGTGAATACGGGGAATCAAGGCTATATCCATATTCAAAGCCCATTACAGCATACTCAGATAGTGCGCTATCTATGACCTCAAAGTGAGCTTGCTTTTCATTTATATTGTTTAGCGGAATAAATGCTTCTTCTGTTACCTGATCAACAAGCCTTGAATGACGGTGCGAGAAAGTTCCACGACCAGAGTCTTGTCCTGATAAACGCACTCCTATTCCTTCTGTAAGCAGTGATGCAAACGCAAGACTTTCGGCAGTTGCCCAGTCTATATTACTACCGGAATTTATACTGTCTATTCTGCCATCGAGTATTTTTCTAACCTTATTGTTAATGTTAAAGTTACTTGGGATATTGCTATTTATATGCACACCTAATTTTTTCAGCTCATCTGGCGGAACACCAGAATCCGTGTAGTATTCGCTCAAATCGTTCAACTTTGCTCTTCTTAATTTTGACCACACTCCACCGAACCAGTCAGCTTTTTTTGGAGTGTAAGCCGCTAATTCAGCAAGACTTTTATCTAATTTTGCCCTGAATTCACTGCGCAATTTATTTACTTCATCGCCATCTAATACTTTCTCTGCAGTCAATTTTTCTTCATACAATGTTCCAGGAGTTTTATGCTTTGATATCGCCTTATACATAAGTGGCTGAGTGAAATTCGGTTCATCACCCTCATTATGGCCATATTTGCGGTAACATATTATGTCAATCACTACGTCCTTTTTAAATTTCTGCCTATATTCCATCGCCAAATTCGCAACAAAACTCACAGCTTCAGGGTTATCTCCATTAACGTGAAACACTGGAGCTTCTATTGATTTTGCTATGTCAGTGCAATAAAAAGAGGATCGCGCACAACACGGATTAGCAGTAAAACCAACTTGGTTATTAATGACAATGTGCACAATGCCATCTACTTTATAGCCTTCAATATTGCTTAAGGTTAAAGTTTCAGCAACCACTCCTTGACCGATGAAAGCCGCATCACCATGAATTGATATTCCAAGCACAGATCTTATATTCTGTTTTGCTCTTATTCTTCCAGCCAAAACCGGATTTACCGCTTCAAGGTGAGATGGATTAGGGCATAAACTTAAATGTATTTTTTTGCCACTGGCAAGTGCTCGATCAGAAGAATAACCAAGGTGATATTTAACATCACCGGACACCTCAAGACCACTTGGGTATGCAAGATTGCCTTGAAATTCAGACAGCATTGCTGCATATTCTTTTCCCATAACTTTGGTTAGAACATTGAGTCGTCCGCGGTGAGCCATGCCAAGGACTATTTCTTCAATACTAAAAGCTGCAGAATCACTGATGATTCTCTCAATTGCAACAATAGCTGGTTCTCCACCTTCAATAGAAAAGCGTTTATATCCAGGAAATTTCATATGGAGAAATTGCTCGAACATCTCAGATTCGATCAAGTGCCTCAGTATTTCTTTTTTGTCTCGCGAATCCAGTTTGTAGCTCTGACTTTCTATTTTTTCTTGCAGCCACATTCTCTCCTCATAAGAGGAAATATGCATAAATTCAAAACCGATATTCTTGCAGTAAATATCTCTATAGATTTCAGCGTCACGTGCTGGGGATAAATTTGAATATTTTTGATAATCTATTTCTTGATTTTCATTTGGTGATAGCGGGTTAAGGTCTGCAAAAAAATGACCGTAGGACCTAAAGAAATTTGCCAAATCAGAAGCCGAATCATCCGTCTTGGTTACATGCTGCGGACTGCAGGTCTCCGTTTTCTTAACTTCTAAATTACTTGAAAAAATTCTGTTCCAATCTTCCCCGATTGATTTATCGCCCTGCAGATAACGGCTATACATCTCTTCTACAAATTCTGCATTATCACCATAAAGGCAGCTTAAACTCGACATAATCACTATAAAAAGTATCAAATACTTATAAGTATAACTTAAGTTTTTTAAAAAAGAACTTTTTTAGTTTCTATACGTCATACCGCCGCGGTATCTCTTAACATAGATCCCGCTAACACGTAGCGGGATGACGATTGTCAGGGTGTCATTCCAGCGCGTGACGCTGGAATCCAGTTTTTATTTGCAGCCTACTTGACTCGAAGCTAAGTTTTCTGGATCCAAATAGTCAAGGCACTGGGATGACAAAAAAAGGAGCACTGGAATGACAAAGCTATAGGTTGCAAGCGAGACGTCATACCGCCACGGCGCTAACAAGAGATCCCGCTAACACGTAGCGGGATGACGGTTGTCGTTTAGCTATAAACATTAAGAAATTTACTAAGCAAAAAAAAAGGCAAAAGAAGCCCCGTGGTTGGCTAATTACTTACATTATATAGCCTTTCTTATAATAGTCCGAATGCGATAAGATATGTGTTTATGGCTATAGCAGGCCAGTAGCATATTACGGTCTGTTCGGATTATTGTAAAAAGAGCTATACTTTCAAGTATGGCGTTTTTTTATTCTAAACGCTTAATAACCGCGATTTAGCTGCTTTTTAATGCAACTAACCTTTAGTCATAAATGTTTAAGAAATTTACTAAACAGAAAAAAAGACAAAAGAAACCCTAGGGTAGCTAATTATTCACTATCCATTTTTTAAGTTGGCGTTTTTTTATGTTTTAAATAGCGCATTTTAGCTTATATTAGGTAAAAACCTAGAATTTTATAAAGACATAAGGTGCACATAGTGCAAAAAATTAAACATGAGACGCCAGATTCGTGAGTTTTTTTGTCATTTAATCTGTACAGAGAAGATAAATAAATAGCTTCACTTTCATGATAAGGGGGCTGACGGAGTTTGTCAAGGAAGTTTTTTCGTTTCTATGAGCTACTTGGATGACGAGAAAGGAGCACTTACATATTTATGGCAACCTCATTACCTGCGCTCAAAAAGTTTTTCAATATCACTGAGTTTCATTTCTATATAAGTTGGTCTTCCGTGGTTGCATTGCCCGGAATATGGGGTTTTTTCCATTTGTCTCAGCAGCTCATTCATTTCATCTAACCTCATTTTTCTACCCGCTCTAATTGATCCATGACAAGCGATAGTGGCCAATATTTTGTTCACTTTATCTTCTACTGGCAATGTATCTTCTATTTCCGTTAATCTATCGACTATATTAATTAGCATCTCTTTCACATCTATTGCTCCCAAAATTGCAGGGATTTCTTTTACTATCACTTTATTTTCTGATTTGATCTCAATATCAAAACCCATTTCAAATAACTTATCTTTATAAACTTCAATCATCTCCATTCCGGCTTGATTTTTGATTTCAACCGTTTCAGGAAGAAGTAGTTTTTGTCTTTTTATACTTGATTTTTGTTTTAAGCATTCATATACTAGCCTTTCGTGGGCTGCATGCTGGTCGACTATAATCAATTTGTCTCTTACCTCGGCAATAATGTAAGTATTATAGACCTGACAGCGTGCAAACCCGAGCGGGTGGCTCTCTATCAAATCAACTTGCTCTAACACCTTTTTTTCTAGAACCATAGTCTCCGCTTGTGATGGTAATTTCTGTATGCCGGTATAATCAAACGATTTTGACTGTTCTGATAAGCTTTTTACTCTTTCATTTGGAGAAGCAAATTCTTTTATTAGTTGATTTTCAAAAGGACTTGGCCTTCTTTCATTTTGAACATTAGGTTTATCAAAAGGATCTGGCAATGTTGAATCCATTTTCTGGTCATGCGCTAGAAAGGTGCCTATCCTTCTTGACAATGCTTTAATTAATCCTCTTGTCACTATCTCATATATGAGCTTCTTATTCTGAAACCTTACTTCTGACTTATTTGGATGCACATTTACATCTACTTGATCATAAGGTATCTCTAAATGTAACGCTGCGAAAGGATACCTATCGCTTGGAATAAAATCATGATATGCATACCTAACTGCGCCAATAAGTAAATTATCTTTAATTGGCCTTCCATTAACAAACGTATAGATCTGAGTGGACTTACCACGATTGACGGTCGGCTTACAGATGTGTCCCGTAAGTTTAATGTCGTCTTCTTCTTCATTGATCTCCAGAGAACTGCCCTGAAATTCTTCTTCTACTTCACACAATCTATGAAATAACGAAGTCTGCTTAGCGTATTTTAAGAGCTTTTTATTACCTGAAGTGAGAGTAAACCCTATATGATAGTTAATCATTGCTAGGTTGTTTACAATATCAACAATGCTTTGAGTTTCTGCTCTTTCAGTTTTTAGAAATTTTAGTCTATTTGGAGTGGCAAAAAATAAATCTCGTACTTCAATATGTGTGCCTTGTGATAAAGAGTAAGGAGTTTGCTCCCCTATTTTCTCTCCACCCTCATAACTTATAGACCATGCTTCATTTGCTTCTCTTGCCTTAGAAGATAATTTTATCCTACTTACTGCTGCTATTGAAGGCAGAGCTTCTCCTCTAAAGCCAAGATGCTTGATTTCTATCAACTCATTGTCGCTCAATTTTGAAGTAGCATGGCGCATAAACGCAAGTTCTAAATCGTTTTTTTCTACTCCGTTACCATCATCTGTCACAATAATAAGGTTACGCCCACCACTTTCTATTTTAATCTCTATTTCTAAACTTCCAGCATCTATTGCATTTTCCACTAATTCCTTTACTACACTTGCTGGCCTTTCTATCACCTCCCCCGCTGCTATACGGTTTATGGTTTTTGTGTCTAAAAGAATTATTGCCATAGATTTATTATGAAACTGGTTTCTCTTTTACTTCTTTGGTCTGTTTCTCTCTCCACTTTTTTAACCTACCTGCAATTTCACTGTTGGAAATTGACAATATAGATACGGCAGTAATGGCAGCATTATATGCTCCATTTTCTCCTATAGACATGGTTGCAACTGGAACACCCTTTGGCATTTGAACTATAGAGAGTAGGCTGTCCAGCCCATTTAATTGTTTACTATGCACAGGAACACCGATAACTGGTAAACAAGTTAGTGACGCAACCATACCAGGTAAATGAGCTGCACCTCCTGCACCAGCTATAATAACCTTAAAACCTTCTTCTTGTGCAGACTTAGCAAAATTGAAGAGCCTTTCTGGCGTTCTATGTGCAGATATTATGAATATATCATGTGAAACTTCTAATGCTTTTAACATATCAACAGTATGGACCATAGTGGTGTAATCTGACTCACTTCCCATAATAACAGCAACATCTTTTTTTATTTTTGTCATATTCAACACAATTTTACTTACTAACTAAATAATGTTCCAGCTAAAAAGCAACAAATATATATATTATATTATAAATATAATATAATTCTCGTTAAAATAGAAATTTTAAAAATTTAAATAAATATTTATATTAAGATATAGAGATATAAACTTCTTATGTAAGATAAATTTATAAAATAATTATTTTTGTATTTCAAGCTTTGTAATCTTAGCTTGTTCTTTCTATAAATGGTTTTTTCAGATAGACTGATGGTAAAATGGTAATTTAAAATTACTAGAAATTTGATAAAAATATTAGTATATAATCAACTTAAAGTTTTAAATATTGATATCACATAATTATTGACAAGTTACATGATATTAATATCTTGGTATATTAAATATTATGTTATAATATTTAATAAAGTTAATTGATATGTGAGTGTAAGAATTATGGAAATAATATCGTTAAATAACTTAGACAGTGCAGGAATAAAAACAAAGTTGCTTTATATAATAAATAAAATTGTAGAAAAAAATGCTTGGACTCAGGCTTTTGCAGCTGAGAAACTTGGTATTGATCAGCCAAAGGTATCGCAAATTAAAAATGGTAAAATAGATGGTTTTTCTTTAGAGCGATTGTTAGGATTTCTAAAAAAACTTGATCATGAGATAACAATCACGATGACAGAAAGCCAAGAAATAAAATCTGAGGCAGAAAAAGTAAAACATGAAGTTGAATCGCAATAGATACAAAGTTGACAACTTGTTTTTTGTGATATAGTATAAAACTTATTAAGGTAGTATCTTATGGCTGAGTCTATTGTAGAAAAGTGTATAGAACGGGTAAGTAACCGTTTCAAATTGGTTCTGTTGGCAAGTCAAAGAACACATGATTTAAATACAGGGACAAGTAATCCAATTCAAGCAGCTAAGTTTAAAGGTCATAAAAATACCATAGTTTCCTTACATGAAATAGCAGGAAAACAGGTGGATACTCATGAGCTGTTTAGCCTTTTGGTAGGTAGATGCAAGGAATACATGAAAGGAAATATGAATAATGTTTACAGCAGTAATACAAGTAAGCTAGCGAATTTATTAAATTTTTCTGATAACACAGATCTTGATGCAAGTCAAGAAAGCCAAGATTATGAAGTGGATGGTGAAATAAATGATCAAGATGGCGATGAAGAAGTATCCGTTTAGAAATCTACTGAAGTTACATAGTCTTTAAATGATTTGCATTGCTATCTATACACTGTTGTTCTGTATGAGTGTAATGTTGTGTTGCATAGTGTCTAAGTCAAATGATGTGTACAATAAGGTTTTAGCGTTCAATAATTTCTCAACGCAAGTAGTTGTACTTATAACAGCAATATCAATCATTCTGAATAATTTTTTTTTGATTGATATAGCATTGTTGTATGCTAGCGTTAGCTTTATATCAACTATAGCACTAATAAGATTAATGTTGTTTTGATAATTTATGATAGGATCCATTTTCATATTTTTAGGTATTTGTTTGATAATTATTTCAAATATAGGGGTGATCAGATTTCCTGATTTCTATACTAGGTTACATGCAGCAGGTATTACAGATTCTAGCGGTGCAACGTTATTGTTAATTGGTTTTGCTTTGCAGAATGGATTTTCAATCAATACTGTTAAAATAGTATTATTAATTTTTATAATATGGGTAGCTAACTCAACTAATAGCTATATTTTAGCGCGCACTCATTATAAAGTTAAGAAAAAAACTGTTAAAGAAGGCTAAGGTGTTAGAAATATTAAATGTAGTGTTACTTTTGTTGTTACTAACAGTTACGGTTTTTATAGTTTTCTCGCGACATTTAGTCGTAAGTGCTGTTCTAATGTGTGTATTTAGTTCACTGATTGCGCTTATATACTTAATTATGAATGCACCTGATGTTGCAATTACTGAAGCTTCTGTTGGTGCGGGGCTCAGTACAGTTTTTACGTTTGCAGCACTCTCCTTGATAAAGAATCATAAAGTAAATCTATCTCATAACCCTATAACGCTTTTTTTTATGTTATTTCTGGCTGTATGTTTGTCATATTTTATGATTCAATTGCCAGATTTTGGCAGCCACAATGCTCCGATCCACTTGCATGTTGCTCCTTATTATGTGGAAAATAGCGAAAAAGCTACCGGTATTCCTAATATAGTGACAGCTATTTTGGCAAGCTTTCGTGGTTATGACACGTTTGGAGAAACTATAGTAGTTTTTACTGCTGCGCTTTGTATAACGTTGATATTAAAAGAAGAAAAAGAAAATGATTAAAGATCCGATATTAAATGCAGTAACATTTTTGATGATACCTTTTATCATTTTATTTGGTTTATACATACAATTTCACGGTGATTACACTCCGGGTGGAGGTTTTCAAGCAGGAATAATTATTGCCTCCGGGATAATATTATACTCAATGCTATTTGGTGTATCTACAACTCTAAAAGCAATACCTTATTCTGTGATTAGATTGACTAACGTGTTAGGTATTTTAATTTATGGAGGAACGGGCGTTGCAACAACTTTACTTGGCCAAAATTTTTTATCTTATGATATCTTGTTAACCAATAATAGAACCGGTCAAAAATTAGGTATTTTTTTGGTGGAATTAGGTGTAGCATTTACTGTCTGCTCCTCTATGTTAATTATATATATAAATTTTGCTCGTAGGAAAAAACAATGACTTTATATAATTATACGATTATTATTGTATTAATGGTGCTAGGTTTATATATTATTATAAACGATAAAAATTTAATCAAGAAAATGATAGGGGTAAGCGTCTTCCAGGCATCTGTTTTGTTATTTTACATATCTCTAGGATATATAAAAAGTTCCTTGCCTCCTATATTGGTTTCAAATTTTTATTCATATAGCAATCCTATACCCCATGTTTTAATGCTTACTGCTATAGTGGTTGGAATTGCAACATTTTCAGTTGGATTATCCATAGCAGTAAAAATGGAAGAAAAGTATGGAACAATCGATTAAGACAAGTGTACATAAATTAACAGTATCTTAAACTATATGAAGTAACAAATAGCCACAAGTTAAAAGTAAAATTATAGACTTGCTCGTTGTAAGTTTGTTTGTTAATAAGAAGTAAAATTATAAACTATAAAGGTAATGATGTCAACTATTAATGATGCAGAAGATAAGAAAAAAATTATCAAAGATCTGGTAACTAAGAGTATAAAAAAGGGTGGTTTTATTACCTTTGATGATATAAATGATAAATTATCAGATGAAAATTTTTCGTCTGACTTTATAGATGATACTATATCTTTATTGCAGGATTCCGGAATTAATGTGCTTGAAAGTAGCGAAGATGAAGAAGATATTCCTTCCAACAGTGATGATAGTAAACTTGATGATGACACATCGCCAAATGTTACTGCAACTTTAGTACAAAATGATGATCCAGTGAGGATTTATTTACAAGACATGAGCTCCGTAAAGCTTTTATCAAGGGCAGATGAAATCGAGATAGCAAAAAAAATTGAATCTGAAAAGCATAACATGTTACGTGCAATAATTGAAACATCAGTAACATTAAAGGTGATAAAAGTATGGCGTGATGATTTAAGTAATGGAGCTCTCTTACTGAGAGAAATTATAGATCTAGATGCAATTTATAACTCTGATTTTAATGTGGTACCCAAAGAAGAAAGTGAAGAGAGTGAAGAAAGTGCTGAAGATGTTGAGGATTCTGAGGATGTTTCTGAAGATGCTGAGTACTGTAGTGATGATGAGAAAGATAGTAAAAAAAGTGATGATGAGAAAGACGGTAATGATGAAGATATAAGTTCAGTCAATTTAAATGTTTCTATTCTTGAAATGGAAAGTGACTTATTGCCAAAGGTCATAGTTGCATTGGATGAGATAATTACTTTAACAAATGAAGCGTTGATATTAAGAAAAAATTCTAAAAATTTCTCTAATGAGCTAGAAAATTTGTATAATCAAATATGGTCTATAGCATTACAAATTAAGTTAAGTGATGCTGCTGTTGCCAGAATTACACAAGAACTTTATAAGATAAATAGATCCATTACGCTTGAAGAGGCTAATCTTATTGCTGAGGCTAGAAAATACGATATCGATAGAGAAAGTTTCTATAAAGTTTATGATGACGTGCTTTTAAAGCACGAATTGAAAAAGAGAAGTCTTTTAAAGATCAATGAAAATCAGTCCTCTTTTACAGGTGAATTAAAAAACAAATTTTTAAGGTTTATAGACGATAACTCTGAACATATAGCTAGTACCTTGAACGGTATTAAGCAGCATATACAGGAAGATAACGTACAAGAATTTAAGGAGCTAATCAAGAGAATACAAAAACACAAACGAGAAGTCTCTGAAGCAAAGCAAGAAATGATTAAGGCTAACTTAAGGCTAGTAGTTTCCATTGCTAAGAAGTATTCAAAAAGAGGCCTTGATCTGCTTGATTTGATACAAGAAGGCAATATTGGCCTTATGAAGGCCGTGGATAAGTTTGATTACAAACGTGGATATAAATTTTCAACTTATGGCACTTGGTGGGTAAGACAATCAATCACTAGAGCAATACCTGAGCAGTCTAAAGTAGTTAGAATACCAGTTCATATGGTGGAAATTATCAGTAAAATCAACAGAGCATTAAGAAAGATGACTCATGAGATGGGAAGAGAGCCGACGTTAGAGGAATTGAGTGTAGAACTGACAATGCCACTGGAAAGAATACGCAAAGTTATGAAAATAGCAAGGGATCCAGTAAGTCTTGAAGCTCCAACAGGAAAAGATGATAGTAGTACCTTTGGTGATTGTATAGAAGACAAGCGAGTCTCCAGGCCAGAGGATGCTGCAATACTTGCTGACTTGCGTGGCATTACAACCAATGTTCTTGCAACTTTAACACCAAAGGAAGAAAGAATTTTAAGAATGCGTTTTGGCCTTGGTAAAGATGGGAAGGAACATACCTTAGAAGAAGTAGGAAAAATTTTTAATGTAACACGTGAGAGAATTAGGCAAATAGAGGCAAAAGCACTGCGCAAGTTGAAACATCCAAGCCGTGCTAGAAAACTTAGAGGGTTCTTTTAAGTATACGTGTCAAGTTAAGAAGAAGCTGATTTTGCCCGGAAAAAGTGGAGAGCAAGTTAGGCCAAAGTTGTATAATTTCACCGCTATTTTTCTTTTTCTATGAATCTAATGAAACAACATGCTAATCTACGGTAAATATTATGACAAACAAAAATGACAATTCTAATTCAAAGTATAGAAATTTTTATGTTCTGGGTGATAGCTTATCCGATAATGGCGCAATCATTGGAATTTTAAATAATTTATCCTTTGCAAAAAGCGTAAAATTTGATGATCCTTTTTATCAAGGAAGATCTTTTAGCAATGGCCCTACTGCTGTTGAATGTATAGCAAAATATTTAGATTTAGATGAATTTAAACCTGGGTGGAGTTATTCATTTTTTGGGAGATGCCACGAACAGCAAGGTCAGAATTACGCAGTTTCATATGCAACAGCATCTGAAATTTTTGACCCTATTTTTTCTTATTTCTTCAATAAATTTCGTTTAGCTAACCAGCTAGATGCGGTAATTAAACATCATCCAGATATAGGTAAAGAAGATTTATTTTGCATCATAATCGGCGGAAATGATGTTATGGTTGCCACTGCTTATGACGATACTAAAGCGGAAGAAGTGTTGGAACAAGCAGTGAGTGAAATATGTAATGCACTTAAGGTTCTAAATGAACATGGTGTTAAGCATGTAGTTGTTGCAAATGCACCTGAAGTTGGCTCAATACCAGCTTTTAATAGAGATGAAGAAGCAAGGGAACTAGCTACAAAGCTCACGGAGAGTTTCAATGCAAAACTGGCTAAAAGCTTAGATTATATGAAGAAAAGTACAAATCTTGAAATAAAAGCATTTGATCTTAACTCTAAAATGAGAAGTATGTTTAGCGAATACAAGAGCAAAGGTTTAAATTGTCAAGATGAATGCACATCGAACATTGCAGACCAAGTTGGGAGATTTAAAGAAAATATAAAAATACTCTTAAAGTTGATATTTAAAGGGGAACTTGACGTTCACTATAACCCTGGGTGTAGCAAAGAAACACTAAAGGATTATTTCTTTTTTGATTATTTCCATCCAACTGCGGAACTTCATCATGAAGTTGGTAATGAAGTGTATGAGTTGATTTGACACAGTTTTTTGAACATATCCTTTTAAATAGTAACCAGACTGCATTCTGTGATTTTTAGCAAAACACGATCTTTCATTTGAGCTTTCTTCAATTTATAGCCTTTCTTATAATAGTCCGAATGCGATAAGATATGTGTTTATGGCTATAGCAGGCCAGTAGCATATTACGGTCTGTTCGGATTATTGTAAAAAGAGCTATTAAAATAAATACAGAAAATTGCTGCCTATAGCTAAACTGACTTAGATTTACCGACAATTTGAAAAACCGTCATCCCGCTACTATAGCCTTTCTTATAATAGTCCGAATGCGATAAGATATGTGTTTATGGCTATAGCAGGCCAGTAGCATATCTTATCGCATTCGGACTATTATAAGAAAGGCTATAAAGTTTTAATTTGATTACGTAAAATTGCAAGAAGTTCCTCTATTTGTTTGATTATAGATGTATCAGTTATAGCTCTTTTTACAATAATCCGAACAGACCGTAATATGCTACTGGCCTGCTATAGCCATAAACACATATCTTATCGCATTCGGACTATTATAAGAAAGGCTATACCTGTTGGATTTGGGTTTTTTGTATTTTTGCTATTTCTACAAGTTGGTTTCTACGAGATAATTTTTGTTTCAAGCAATCAATATTACCATTACTAACTGTTAAAGGAGTAACACGCATATCTGTATTATTAATATAACGTGAGATGATACTGCAGTCTATTTTATCAGTTTTTGTAGTAATACCAAGGCTTTTAGCATAGTCTCTCCCACCTTGGTTGAATGACGTACACCTCAAAACCATTGCTTAGTAAAGTATAGGCACATAATTTTTCGTATCCACCAGTTGCCTCAAGACCAATTTTGGTTACATTATGCAAACGTAAAAAGTCCAGCATTTCATCAATGGATTGTACATTGTTTTCAAATATTTTATAATGCTCAAGTGGGTGAATGTGGAGATCTAATTTACTTTTGCTAACATCAATGCCAGCAATAATGTTTGATGAATTCATAATTCCTCCGTAATAATAACATATACTGCATTTTCCAGCCTTATATACGAGCCTAAAAGCTCAATCAGTTGTTCGGAACTTTCAGTATAATAAACCAGAGAAGAGAACCTTGCTGAACAACGATTCTTATAATCAAGGGGCGTGACGGTTCCTCTTCTCTGTGTGTCTTTAATATCACTACTTTGATATTTATAAAGACTTGTTCTTAACATATAAGGGAAGTGTCCTCTAGGTAAGATTGTGGAGTATTCGTTGCAGCATTTGGCTGTTCAATTACGCTAGTTGATTCTTTAGGTATACTATTTCCTTCAAAATTTCCATCTTTTTATTATGTTCTCTTTAGCATTTTGAGAGTGAATTATTCTAGTTTTGATATTTAACCGTTTTGTATCTGCTGTAATGATTTCACTTCCAATTTGCTATTCTTTACATATTGAATTGCAAGCACTAACGCTTTACTCCCAGAAGCTGTGGTACTGTAAGCTATATTTTGCAAAATAGCAGTTCTGCGAATATCTTTGCTGTCTGAGACTGATTTCACACCTTTTGAGGTATTGATCACTAGATTTATTTTTCCATCTTTGAGCATATCAACTATGTGGGGTCTGCCTTCTCTCACTTTATTTACAGCTTTTGCAGCAATGCCGTTATTGTTCAGATACAAAGCCGTACCTTTGGTTGCATATATTTCAAAACTCAGTTCTTTCAACATTCGTACAACAGGCAATATATACTCTTTATCATCATCTTTTACTGAAACCAGAGCTGCTCCTTCTGTTGGTAACTTGTATCCTGCAGCCATGTGCACTTTTGCAAGTGCAGCTTCGAAAGATGAGTCGATTCCCATCACTTCTCCTGTTGATTTCATTTCAGGACCAAGTAAAGTATCCACTCCTGCAAAGCGGGTAAATGGAAAAACAGCAGCTTTAACTGCAAAATGATTGAAAGGCTTGTTTTCCTGATTCAATTTTTTACCCAAAATAACCTGAGTGGCAAGCTTTGCAATAGGAATATTGATTACCTTGGAAATAAAAGGAACGGTTCTACTAGCTCGTAAATTTACTTCAAGTATGTATACATCTCTCTCTTGAACAGCAAACTGAATGTTTATCAGACCTTTCACTTTTAATGCTAATGCTATTCTCTCAGTTTGGAGCTTGATCTCTTTTATTACTTCGTCGCTCAATGTATTTGTCGGTATTGAGCATGTTGAATCCCCAGAGTGGATACCAGCTTCTTCAATGTGCTCCATGACCGCTGCAATGAAAACTTTTTCCCCATCACATACAGCATCAACGTCAACCTCAACTGCATTGACTAAAAATTTATCAAGAAGCAGCGAACCATGCTCAAAGATTTTAGTTTGATCCAAGACGTACTCTTTAAAGCTCTGAGTATCGTGTCTAATCGACATAGACTGACCGCCGAGGACATATGATGGCCTGACTACCAGTGGAAACCCCACCTTTTCTGCGTTGGTTAACGCTTCTTCTACTGAATGGCAGATAGAACTTTCAGGTTGTTTTAAATTAAGTTGCAAAGCAAGGTTTTTAAATCTCATGCGATCTTCTGCAAGGTCAATAGAATCAAACGGAGTTCCCAGAATTTTGAAACCTCTCTCGTTAAGCACTTTGGCTAACTTTAAGGGCGTTTGACCACCTATTTGAACTATTACACCAACCAGTGTGCCATTTTCTTGCTCTTTACTTAGTATTTCAAGCACATCCTCTGCAATCAGTGGGGCGAAATATAAACGATCAGCGGTATCGTAGTCAGTTGAAACAGTTTCTGGATTACAGTTGATCATTATTGTTTCATACCCCATTTCTTTGGCGGCAGAAGCTGCATGTACGCATGCATAATCAAACTCAATACCTTGACCAATGCGATTTGGACCACTTCCTAAAATGACAACCTTTTCTCGGTCAGAAATGTCCGCTTCGCATTCTGTCCTATTTGTAATGTCTCCCTCATAGCAGCCATACATATAAGCAGTGCTCGATTCAAATTCAGCCGCACAGGTGTCTACACGCTTATAAACTTGTTTGATGCCAAATTTTTTTCTTGTTTCTTCGATTTGCTCTACTTTCTTATTGCTTAATTTCGCCAATCTTGCATCTGAAAATCCCATTTTTTTCAGCTCTAACATTTCATATGCAGTTTCAGGAAGGCCATTTTCCTTGATTTTTTGTTCAGCCAAGATGATTTGCTGTATATTTTGCAGAAACCATAAGTCATATCCTGTAATCGAATTTATTTCTTCTATGCTAATTCCGTGGCGCATTGCGTCAGCAGCAATCAGTAATCTGTTTGGTAGCAATTTTGCTAATTGAGATTTTATGTGATCAATATCAATGTTCTCAGGAAATACTCCATCAAGTCCTGTAAAATCAGTTTCAAGTGAACGGAAAGCTTTCTGTAGTGACTCATTAAAAGTGCGGCCTATAGACATCACTTCTCCCACTGATTTCATGGAGGTTGATAATTCACAATTCGTCCCCTTAAATTTCTCAAACTCAAATCGAGGAATTTTAGTGACGATATAATCAATCACTGGTTCGAATGCTGCTGGTATTATTGGAGCGCAGTCGTTACGTATTTCATCGAGCGAATAGCCGATAGCAAGTTTGGTTACAACTTTTGCAATAGGATAGCCTGTTGCTTTCGAAGCAAGTGCAGAAGAGCGAGAAACTCTTGGATTCATTTCAATTACAACGAGGCTTCCATCTTCTTTAGGATTCACTGCAAATTGAACATTTGCACCACCGGCACTAACATCAATTTCTCTCAGCACTGCTATAGATGCATTTCTCATCTGTTGGTATTCTACGTCACGCAGAGTCAAAGCAGGAGCAACAGTTATGCTATCCCCAGTGTGCACTCCCATCGGATCAACATTTTCTATCGAACAGACTATTATGCAGTTATCTTTACAATCGCGGATAACTTCCATTTCATATTCTTTCCAGCCAATAATTGATTCATCTATCTGAACTTCATTTATTGGCGAAATTTTGAGAGCACTTTCTGCGATATTGAAAAACTCCTCTTTATTATATGCTATACCACTACCTGCGCCACCAAGAGTGAATGATGAACGGATGATTGCTGGTAATCCAACGTAGTCCAAAGCCTTTTTTATTTGTTCTTGATTTTTTATAATGATACTTTTGGGGTATTTCAGTCCTATTATATCCATGGACTGACGGAATAACTCTCTATCCTCTGCTTTTTTTATTGCTTCTCTATTTACCCCTATTAATTCTACATTGTATTTGTCTAACACTCCATCATCTGCAAGTTTTATTGCACAATTGAGCGCTGTTTGCCCGCCCATTGTTGGCAATATTGCATCTGGCATCTCCTTAATTATAATTTTCTCTATGATTTCAGGCAGTACCGGCTCAATATAAGTTGCATCAGAAAACTCAGGATCTGTCATTATAGTTGCGGGGTTGGAGTTAACTAAAATGACTTTATAACCTTCACTTTTTAATACTTTACAGCTTTGCGTTCCGGAATAATCAAACTCGCATGCCTGACCTATAACTATTGGGCCTGCTCCTATTACTAATATAGATTCTATATCTGTGCGTTTCGGCATAATTACAATAACGGTCTCTATTCAAGTAATGTTACCAATCTTTCCTGTATATGTGAATTTTTATTAAACCTATTAGCTAATTATAGCTCTTTTTACAATAATCCGAACAGACCGTAATATGCTACTGGCCTGCTATAGCCATAAACACATATCTTATCGCATTCGGACTATTATAAGAAAGGCTATACTTTTAGGCTTGACGCATAACTGTACGAACATTGCAATTTGCGTGGCAGATTCCAGTGCTTGACACACAGCTGTACAAACATTCATTTTTGAAGGTATAGCCTTTCTTATAATAGTCCGAATGCGATAAGATATGTGTTTATGGCTATAGCAGGCCAGTAGCATATTACGGTCTGTTCGGATTATTGTAAAAAGAGCTATAAATTGCACAGCAAATGATGTCATTCAAGTAGCTGACACTGGTTCCTTTATGACGGCAGTGCCCAGAGGTGTCATCCCAGTCTGGGATGGCTTTGTTGCATCGCTACTTATGAAAGGCTAACTATAATTAGGATTATAAGCAACTTATTGAAAATCTTGTTTTTTTTGCAATCAATCTGATCAAATTTAAGAATAGTAACTTGTTATTTATATTAATAAATTTAATTCTATTGAAAATAGCTAAAGCATTGAAATTCTTGAATTTTAGCCGGATTAGTGAGTGGTAGTGAAATTTCTTTTACTCAAATTTAGGTATTCACTGACCGTTCTTGTTATGAATACCAGAATAATAAGCTACTGATATTCTCTACCTTTTTTATCTTTAATCCATCATAGCTAGCGATGCAACAAAGCCATCTGGGATCCAGAAAACTTAACTTTAAATAAGTGGCTGCATAATAAAGACTAGATTCCAGACTGGAATGACACCATAGAGGCACTGGGATGACATCCTTCCTAGTGGAGATTACTCTCAAATCACAATGTTCATACAGTTGTGGGCTTAACGGTATAGCCTTTCTTATAATAGTCCGAATGCGATAAGATATGTGTTTATGGCTATAGCAGGCCAGTAGCATATTACGGTCTGTTCGGATTATTGTAAAAAGAGCTATACTATGGTAATTTATTCGGGAGATTTGCTGAGCGGTAAGATTTTTCCTGATATGCTGCAGTCTTCAGAAGCTAATTCCACAAATTTATCTGTTAGTTTATCAGGTGACACCAATTCAGATCCAGGAAATGCCTGCTCACTACCCACAGGTCCTTCCGTGTATACAGCATTTACACATAATTTTGTATGTTTTGTCTCAGATGCATATATCTGCACCATTATTTCTAGTGCAACTTTACTTGCAGCATACGGCATCCAATATGGATAAGAGGAAGGAGAAAGTGTCACTTCTGAGGTCATGAATATCGCTCTTCCAGCATTAGACTTTTTTAGCATTGGATCTAAGTTTTTTAGTAAGTACCAATTGGCAGTAAAATTTGTATTCATTACGTTCTGTAGCTCTTCAATCTCACAGTCATGAATGGGGTTCAGTTTGCCTAAAATTCCAGCACACGCAACTAATATATCAAGTGCTCCAGATTCTGATAATTTCAGGCTTTCTATCATGTTTGTCAGTATCTTTACATTCTCAAAGTCTAAAAGATCAAGCTGAATTAGTTTCACAGAGCCTTCTTTAAATTCTTCAAGCTCTTCAATTTCATTATATAGTGGCTTGAGATTATCAAGAGATCTTGAAATCAGAATCACACATGCACCTTCTCTTATAAACCTTTTTGCAACAACAGAGCCTACTCCACCTGAAGCTCCGGTGATTAAAGCTACTTTACCTTCTAACTTACCCATTTCTTTCTCCTTAGCGAGATCCATTGAAATATTTTAGCTGAAAATTGAATTTTGCTCCATATATAAAAATCAAACTTAGCATATAAAAAAATAGTAATGACACCACCACACCACCTAAACTTCCATATATCAAATCCAGTTGGTCAAAGGAAGCTTTTAAGTATTGCTTAAAAGCTGGAGCAGAAATCGTCCAAAGAATAACAGCTACACAAGATCCAGGAAATACGTCTGATAAATTTTGTTTTATGTTTGGTAACATAAAATAGAGACTACTGTGAAAAGTACAAATTCAATAAGTAAATACCTAGTATAACTTAGCCCCTGATAGGAAAAATCAATTAGCATTGGTACTAGTGTAGAAAACACTATAGTTAGAGTTATAATAAGCGTGATTACTAAAAATTGTAATATACTTAGTACTCTTCTTAACATATAAGGCGGCGAAACCGGAACTTTATAGGCCTTATTGAGTATTGTTCTAAGCCCTTCAATTGTCGATGAAGCGGTCCAAACAGCACCTACAATTGCTAAAGTTAGTAAGCTTTGCGGCGGGCCTGATATTATCTCCCTAATACGCGGCATCAAAGATGATAAAATATCCTGTGGCATGTTATCAATGATAAATACCCAGCCAATGTTGTACTGGTCTAAAAAATTTGCGAATGTTGACGCCACAGCCATTAAAACGATGAGAAAAGGAAATATTGATAACAGAATTAAAAATGATAAATACCCTGCATGCTCCACTCCATCATTATGAATTGTGCCAATCAAAGCACGATAAAGGCAATAAACGATGCTGTAAAATTTCTGTAGCACTGTAATATAGACGAACCAAGAAAAGTATTCTAAATGAAATAAAGGATACTTTTAAGCAAAAAATCCTCACCATTTACTTAAATTTAATCAAAGTGAAGGATAATCCAGCATTAAATAGAAATTATCGGAGGCATAATGAAAAATTTTCTTCTACTTGTAGCTTTAATTCTCTCCTTTGCATTTGATGCAGGTGCTCCTCCTACTACTTTTGTTGATACAAATGATACAACATCATCGGTGATATGCAAGATAATAGGCTATACTCACGGCATAGGTGGCCCAATGATCACAATAGTGATAATTGGTGCAGCGTTGCTTGCAATATTCGGCAGAATGCCGTGGCCAGCGCTTTTTGCACTCGGTGCATTTACTGCTGTGTTTTTTGGCGCTCCTGTAGTCGTTTCAAAAATAACACCAGGAGGTGTGATTTGTAAAGACGGTGCAGTAGCGGATAAGTAATAGAAATTATTGGAGGCACAAACGTAGTTTTCTTTACTTGAAAGTGGTCAAGCTGACCACTTTCAGTGTCTATGAATACCTAATAAATTCTCTTTCTGTAATCATATCAGTTAAAGTTTAGATTCCAGCGTCACGCGCTGGAATGACAAGGCTTATCGTCATGCCGCCGCATACCGTCATACCGCGATTCATTCGCGGTATCTCATCAGCTAACAAGCAGCGGAATAACGGTTGTCGTTTAGCTATGAATATTAAGAAATTTACCAAATAAAAAAAAAGGCAAAAGAAGCCCCGTGGTTGGCTAATTATAGCTCTTTTTACAATAATCCGAACAGACCGTAATATGCTACTGGCCTGCTATAGCCATAAACACATATCTTATCGCATTCGGACTATTATAAGAAAGGCTATACTTGCAATTAAGTTTCCTGGATCCCAGTGTCTGGGCACTGGGATAACAAAGGAGGACGTTATTCCAGTGCCAAGCACTGACCATTTCTGGTCTCTTAAATTGCAACTAATCTAAGTATTAAAAAACTTACCAAGCGAAAAAAAAGGCAAAGAAACCCTGGGGTGGCTAGTATTCAAATTCTCCCTTGTCTATTTGACGTCTTTTACTGTCTTAAACGCTTTATAAGCGCGTTTCAGCTTATATAGGTAGAAACCTAAAAGTTTTATAAAGACATGAGGTGCACATAGTACAAAAATTAAGCATGATTTACGCCAAATACATTAAGTTTTTTGTCATTAATCCACTGCAGAGATTGCGAAGATAAATAAATAGCTTCAGTTTCATGATAAGGGGACTGGCGAAGTTTGTAAAGTATAGCTCTTTTTACAATAATCCGAACAGACCGTAATATGCTACTGGCCTGCTATAGCCATAAACACATATCTTATCGCATTCGGACTATTATAAGAAAGGCTATACTATTCATTTGATAATTCAAAAAACTTGAAAGAATAAAGATAGCTATTGAAATTATCTTGATTTACATCAGTTATCCAAGTTTGACATTGAATACTTAATACTTCCTCCATTAACGCCTTTCTGTAATGTTTATCCAGATGAGACATTATATCATCAAGTAGAAGAAGTGGTGCCTTATTGTAATGAATACACCTTGCTTTTACACTGGATAAAATAATAGAAAGCAGTAATAACTTTTGTTCTCCAGTGGAGCACAGATTTATTGGTACGTTTCTTTTTTGACAAAAAACCCGAAAATTATCGTTATGCACACCAAAGGTTACTCTACCAGTCAATGAATCTTTTTCTCTGTTTTCCTTTAGACGATTCTGAAAATATTCTGCAGTATCGTCCAAAGTTAGCTGGCTGCTGAATTTCAAACTTGCCTTCGGAAAAAACTCACTGGAATGGTTATCAATTGTGTCTTGTAGTGTCTTTAAAACAGACGATCGCATACGTAAAATACTAACTGCATTAACGGCCATTATGTTTTCAAGACTAGAGAGCCAATTTTCGTCCAAGGTGTTCTCTCTCAACAGTTTACTTCGCTCACGTTTAGCTTTTCTGTGTTTCATGTAGCAGCAAGTGTAATTTTCCTCAAACAGTGAGACTATACGGTCTAAAAATTTTAATCTGTCACTTGGAGAATTAAGAAGAACATAGTCCATTTGTGGAATCAGCCATATTACATTGGATATCTTATACAAAGATGAATAACTCGATTGCGTTTTTCCATCAATTTGTATTAGTTTCTTATCAAAACTCTTTGCGATACCAATTGAATTAAAATCCATTCCATTAAAAAAATCATAGTGCACTACCCAATCTTCATTACTGAATCTATTTTGTATCTCACTGGCTTTTGCTTTTTTCATTCCATTGCTTTTAGCAAGCAACGAGATTGCTTCAAGTATATTAGTTTTACCAATACCGTTTTTGCCAGTTATTACAACTGAGCTATCATCTGAATCCAGTTCAAAGTTTGAGTGGCTACGAAAATTATGCAATTTCAGCTTTTTTATGTAGCAATGGGTAGCCATTAACCTATTCTTTAGTTTATATTCTCTTTACTTCTTCCAGAACCTCATCAACATGTCCACTAACTTTTACATTTTTCCAGATCTTCACTATTTTACCTTTTTTATCTATTAAAAAAGTAGTGCGTTCTATTCCCATATACTTTTTGCCAAACATACTTTTCTCTACCCAAACACCATATTTTCCCAACATTTCAGCATTCTCATCAGAAACTAAAGAAAACGGCAGAGAATATTTTGCTTTGAAGTTAGTGTGACATCTAACACTATCTTTTGATACACCAATTATCACTGTGTCAAGGAAAGAAAAATCATCTATTTTATCTCTAAAGCCTTTTGCCTCCATTGTACAACCCGGAGTATCGTCTTTAGGATAAAAATAAAGAACTACATTTTTTTTATCAAAAAATTCACTCAGTGATAAATTTTCACCAGAACCTGTTGGTAAGCTAAAATCGGGTGCATTATTTCCTACTGCTAATTCCATACCTTGCTCCATTAATAACACTTCTATCTATAGTAGTATATTGTAGTCAGAGTATCAAATTTTATATATAGCTAACAGATAAGATTCTTGATGGGGGCTTATTGATGAATTTCTGCCTACCTTCTCGGCTTGCCGCTTTTGATAAAGTGTGGTTTTCGTCTGATGTAAGGCCATATCAAATAGATCCTATTAAAAATCAATCGAATCTTCACATGTTTGTTCTTCATAAAAGAAGTTCAATGTTATCGTAGTACCAAGTTTTGCTTCACTTTTAATGTCAAAAGTTCCACCCATTAACTCTACTAATTTCTTGCTTAGCGGCAATCCGATGCCCGTACCTTCGTTTCTATACCCCGAATCTGCTTGGCCAAAAACAGACATAACTTTATATATGTCCTGCTGCATTATTCCTATTCCATTGTCATGAAACTCAATAGTTAATAAGTTTTTTTCTATATTTTCTTTTATCACCATTCTTATTAAACCATCTTTGGGAGTAAACTTGATTGAGTTTGATAATAAATTTATTATAACTTGTTTCATTCTCTTGGGATCTGCAATGACTAATAATTGTTTATTAGTCATCTCTTTTTTTAAATTAATCCCGGCTTCTTTTAATTTAGGTAATAGCATATTTACGCATGAATCCATTATTTTGTTCAGGTTAAACTTCACTTTTTCTACTGTTAAACTACTTGATTCAGCTTTAGAAAAATCGAGCACATCATTAATTAAGGTAAGTAAGTGTGTTCCTGCATTATATATATCGTCTGCATACTCCTTGTATTGAGAATTATCCATTGAACCTAAAGTTTTATTTTTGATCAACTCCGCAAATCCAATAATAGCATTAAGAGGTGTGCGTAATTCATGTGTAACGCTTGCAAAAAACTTTAGCTTGTTTGCATTTTCTTGCTCTAATGTCTCTTTTATCTGCTGTAATTCAATGTTAGTTTTATGTTGCTTGGCTAGCATTTGGGTATTA
The DNA here is from genome assembly GCF_947251485.1 of Wolbachia endosymbiont (group A) of Scambus nigricans. Classification (NCBI taxonomy): domain Bacteria; kingdom Pseudomonadati; phylum Pseudomonadota; class Alphaproteobacteria; order Rickettsiales; family Anaplasmataceae; genus Wolbachia; species Wolbachia endosymbiont (group A) of Scambus nigricans. The sequence continues at coordinate 271,840 of NZ_OX366356.1, read as the reverse complement.
GAAAAGTGCAAATAGAACATTATTAATATTAAGATTATTAATAATAGGCCCAAAAATGTTAAAAATAGGCCATATGCTATAACATAAGAATTATTGTAGTTTCGAAGAATCTTCAAAAAAAACGACGGTTTAACGCTATTTTCATGGAATATAGGGAAAATAGAAGTTAATGTATTTCCTGTAGTATAAAATATTTCTTGGTTACTTAATAGTTTATCAATTTCATCGTTTGTAAGTAACTGTTCATAATCATAATCTTGAGTGTTAAAATTACTGAATATTATTCTGCCGTTTTGATCATACAGTATTAAGCTGAAATCCTTTACTTTGCTCACTGATTGTAATAATTCAGCACGTAGTTTTACTAGTTGGTTTATGTAGTCAAAATTTTTGTATTTAATGTGATGCTTTTCTATTAGTAAATAATGGTATTTTTTTATTATGCCATTTTCCAGTACGCTTTTTAAGTTTACACTTGAATCACGGTAAGAAGAAAGGAAATTACTCCTTAGTAAATAATTACAATATATCACACTGAATAAAATCATAAAAATTGATGAGAATAATGCGATAACTTTTGTGTATTTGTTTTTCCCCAGTGCAGAAAACATTAATTTACCTATCTTATACATATCCTTACTCATTGCGAAACAACGGCTTTTATGTTATTAATAATAAAATTTAGCATATAATATTTTATGACAATTTCTCCTATTTTGCCAGTTTATTCCCCTGTTAATATAAATTTTTCTCATGGCAAAGGTATCTACCTATATGATGTTGATGGTGAGCGCTACGTAGATTTTCACTCCGGAATAGCCGTTAGTAGCTTAGGTCACACCAATTCACGATTAATTAGTGCTCTTAAATTGCAAGGAGAAAAATTATGGCATATATCAAATACCTATAATATACCTGCTGCCAATAATTTTGCAGAAAAATTAATAAACAACAGTTTCGCTAACACTGTATTTTTCTCAAATTCTGGATCAGAGGCAGTAGAATGTGGGCTTAAGATTGCTAGGATCTATCAAAATGGAAAAGGCAATAAAAATCGTCACAGAATTTTAACATTCCATGGTGCATTTCATGGAAGAACCTTTTTAACTTGTGCTACAAACGATAAACAGAAATTTTCTGAATTACTAAATCCCTACATTGATTGGTGTGATAACATCGAGCCCAATATTGAGAGCGTAAAGAAAGCAATTTCAAGTGGTATAGGCGTTATATTAATAGAACCAATACAAGGGCAAGGTGGTATCAAAGTAATGAATGAAGTCTTTATGAAAGAACTAAGAAAGCTGTGTGATGAAAATGACATATTGTTATTTTTTGATTGCGTGCAATGCGGTGCTGGCAGGACAGGAAAATTATTTGCATACGAACATATAGGAGTGGAACCTGATATATGTGCTCTTGCAAAGGGAATAGGCGGCGGGTTTCCGCTAGGGGCTTGTCTTGCGACTGAAAATGCTGCTAAATATATGGCGGTCGGTATGCACGGTTCCACTTTTGGTGGCAATCCGCTTGCAACCTCAGTAGGTAATGCTGTGCTCGAAGAATTGCTCAGCCCCGGCTTTTTGAAAAATGTTGAAATTAGAGGTAAATACTTAAAAAATAAACTAGAAGACTTAGCAAGTAAATTTCCAATAATAGAGGAAGTAAGAGGGAAAGGGTTAATGCTTGGAATAAAAGTGAAAGCAGACAATCAAAAGTTTGCAGAAGAGTTAAGTCATCGCGGCTTGCTTACTGTTGGGGTAACATCAGATAACGTTGTGAGAATTTTACCTCCACTCATTATCACTGAAAAAGAGATTGATGAAGGCATCGAGATTTTGACTCAATATTTATCTGAGAAATCTTCTGATTAGATACTTGCATTAATATGAACGACAATCTGGTATGCTTAGGAATTATTACCTCTCCTCACGGAATTAAAGGAGCTGTTAAAGTAAAAACCTTTACTGAAAAGCCTGAAAATATCTTCTTATATGGTAAGCTAATAAGTGGTGATGAGAATTATAAAATAGACTCAGTATCCGTCATAGGTGATAATTTAGTAATAGCTACAATAAGCGGAGTAAATTCCCGTAATGAAGCAGAGCTTTTAAGGAATAAGAAGCTATATATAGAAAGAAGCAAGTTACCAGAGCTAAATGATGAGGATGAATTTTACCAAAGTGACCTTGTAGATATGGAAGTAAGGCTGAAAAGTAATGAATTATATGGCTATGTAAAATCTGTGTATAATTTCGGCTCAGGGGATATATTAGAAATTTTAGTTATCAGCACAAAAAAACGTATTATGCTGTCTTTCACTAAAGAGATATTTCCACATATAAATATAAAGGGGAGGTATATAGTATTAAATATACCAGAATTTATTGACTAATAAAGACTTTGATATTTATATAAAGCTATTTATAATTGTAAGATCAAACTGAAAATGTAATTATGGCAGAAAGAGCTAACGATATTAGACCAGGTCAGGTGTTGGAACATAACGGCGGATTATTTTTGGTTGTAGGTATTATGCATACTCAACCTGGTAAAGGTGGTGCATACATACAAGCTGAAATGAAAAATATCAAGACCGGAGCAAAACACTATGAAAGATTGCGTTCTGATGCAACAATCAGAAGGGCAATTTTAGATGAAGAGGAATATGTTTACCTTTTCACTGAAGGAAACATTGTAAATCTTATGCATCCAAGTAATTACGAGCAAATCACTATAAATTTGGACTTATTGGGAGAAAAAAAAATTTATTTACAGGATAACATGAAAATTAAAGTTGTAGCTTATCAAGACAAAATAATTTCTGCGCATGTGCCTGATTATGTTACACTTGCTGTGAAAGAAACAGAGTCTGTTATTAAAGGACAAACTGCTACTGCTTCTTATAAGCCTGCAATTTTGGAAAACGGAATGCGCGTTAACGTGCCTCAATTTATAAAAGAAGAGGATAAAATTGTAGTATATACTCCAGGTGACAGCTATTATGAAAGAGTGAAAGAGTAAAAGGAAGAATGTCCCTCTCATCACCACGAATTAATGTGATGCTTGATTCTGTGCGTAATGCTTCCAAGCAGCTTATGCGCGATTTTAATGAATTGCAAATTTCTAATGTTAAATCAGCAGACTTTATTAATAAAACTTATTCAAAATCCAAGCAAACCATATACGATTGCTTGCACGACTACAAACGAGACTATGGTTTTATTTTTGAAGATGATACTGATCAAGAAGTAAAAGATAACACTTATACCTGGTTTATTATGCCTATAGAGGGCAGGGAGAACTTTTCTAGTTGCATGGTTTATTTTGCAGTATCAGTCTGTCTCATTCATAAAAATAAAGTTGTGGCAGCTGTAATTGATGCTCCGGCTCTTAGAGAAACTTTTTGGGCAGAAGAAAAGAAAGGTGCTTTTCTTGAGGATTTTAGATCTCGTCATGTAAAAATGCGAGTGAAAATCCGTGAAGGGGGTCTAATAGATGTAAGTGGTAATTTGTTAAATAAATTGCTGCCTTGCAATAGTAATGTACGCTCCATAGGTTCAACAATTTTAGGCTTTGTATACCTTGCGGCAGGAAGGCACAGTGGAATAATTTACTCTGGAGTTAACAAATATAAAGCCTTGCTCGGTAGACTTTTTCTGCAAGAAAGCGGTGGAAGGCTAACGGAAGACAACGGGCTAATCATTGCTGGAGATATAAAACTATAGCTAAAGTAATTTATGTTTACCTACAATTTGATAAGCGTAAAACTCGTCATTCCGCTACTTGTTAGCGGAATCCATGCTGAGATACCGCGAATAAATCGCGGTATGATGTAGGGCTGTACTAGCTATAGCATAAACAGGCTACAGAGATAGACAACTTTTCGAAAACTTTTACAAGAGATTCTGTTAAATGCTCTATCATTTCATCGGTATGATAAGGTGTAGGGGTAATACGGAAACGCTCAGTTCCTCTTGGAACTGTCGGGTAATTTATATGTTGAACATATATTCCATACTCATCAAATAATAATTTTGATGCTTTTTTGGATAACTCTGAGTTGCCAATTATTATTGGAATTATATGAGTTTCTGTTGGAATGAAGTTAATTCCTGCATTTCTCAGTGAGTTTTTTACTTTTTCAACGACTTGCTTTTGCTTTTCCCTTTCAATGTTGCTCGATTTTAGGTGCTCAACGCTTGCCTTTGCTGCCGCTGCTAAAACAGGCGACATAGCAGTGGTAAAAATAAATCCTGGAGCGGAACTTCTTATTACATCTACCAAGCTCTTTGAAGACGCTATATACCCACCCATCACTCCAAAAGCCTTTGATAGTGTACCTTGAATAACGGTTATTCTATCCATCAGGCCTTCTCTTTCTGCAATTCCGCCACCATGTGAACCATACATGCCAACTGCGTGCACCTCATCCAAATAGGTAATTGCATTATGTTGATCTGCAAGATCGCATATTGCTTTAAGCGGCGCTATATCGCCATCCATTGAATATACGGATTCAAGTGCTATTATTTTTGGTGTCTTTTTGTCTATAGACTTGAGTAACTGCTCTAGATGATTAACATCATTGTGTTTAAATATATGTTTTGGCCTTTTTCCTGATTTTATGCCTTCTATCATCGAAGAATGGTTCTTCTCGTCTGAAAAAATTACTACGCCCGGAATAACAGACGATAAAGTGCTAAGTGTTGTCTGGTTAGCGAGGTAGCCACAAGCAAAAGTTAAAGCAGCCTCTTTTTTATGCAAACAAGCTAAGGATTTTTCAAGTTCAACAACCTCTTTTGTTGTACCAGATATATTTCTTGTTCCTCCAGCACCAACAGATGAATTTTGGATAGCGGCAATTACACTCTCATTTTGTGACATTCCCAAATAGTTATTACTGCACCAGACTATTACTTCCCTATTTCTTTCATAGTCCATAATGTGGGGGAGCCTACCTGGTAATGACGCAAAGTGCGTAAATTCACGGTAGCGCCCCTCATCTTTTATATCTTTTATTTTATTCAAGAATATTTCTTCGTAGTTTACCAAGTCCTTATTTACCGATAATTAACATAATTATAATAAATTATTAAACGATAGACTACTATATTTATTATACATGTACGGCAGTAGGTACTTTCCCCGTGTTGAAAGGTTTTTCAACCTCGCTGTTTTCAACTTGGCTTTTAGGTGTAAGCAGTATATAACTGCAGCGGCAACCAGACAACAAGCTCCAACTGCTATCCCCACTGCTAACATTTCTAAGTAAACAGAGATAGCTATCAAAGCTACTGCAGCCACGACTAGTGTTGAAACAACTATAGTAGACAATGTGCTTTTTTTGATATTCTGTGGAGAATCATTATCTTCTTCACTTGGATCATTATCATTTTCTATATCTTTCATGAGAGGCTTGTGATCATCCAGAGTTATAGTGGAAGCACTATTAGATTGACTTATCACCATACCTATAGACTGCACAGATACACTACTATCATCCACCCCTTTGCTATTCTGCTCTAGATTATCGGCAGGTAGTTGATCACTACCATTCTTTGACACTACACCTACACTACTATCACCTGCACTTTGCAAATTAGTATTACCTTTTTCACTTGAATCATAACTCTGTATCATAGGTTGAGCTTCCAGCAAAAGTACACCATTTTGATTACTTGCAACTTCATCAGTATCTTCACTAATAGTTTCAACCAGACAACTCACATCCCCTGAAACCTGCGCATCAACATGAATAACACGCTCTCTATCCACAAAGGATAATACTGTGCTATTGTCCACATAGCCGCTGCTTTGTAAACTCACACCACTTTTTTCCACTTTATTGTTTTCAGTATCACTACTCACAGGAGTTATAGCCTTTCTTATAATAGTCCGAATGCGATAAGATATGTGTTTATGGCTATAGCAGGCCAGTAGCATATTACGGTCTGTTCGGATTATTGTAAAAAGAGCTATACCTGATCACTTATAGTAGCGCTAACATCTTGTATATCTTTATTGTTTTGATTATCAGACTGTCTACCATTACTTTGAACATTATTCACTTGTCCAGAATTTTCTTTAGCTACTAAAGGTGTTGGCACTGATTTTGGTTGTGGCTCTTGTTTATCACTATCACCTTCAAGCGTAGAACCATCCTTACTATTTGTTGTACCTAACATAGATTCTTCTGCATCATAAAAAACTTCATCACTTAGAGAAGCTTGTTTTTCCTCATCGCTATCAACTGATAACACGGTAGCACTTTTACTTTGAGGAACAAGATCGTCCTGTGTACTTAAACTTTCAATATCATCCGTTTGTTCTGGAACTGGAGTCTCAGAAACTTCTTGTTGCTCTTGAGTATTAGAAGGCTGTGCCTTAAGTTTTGCACTTTCTTCTGGTACATGTTCAGCAGGTTGAGCATGAGCTTGTTTTTTCTCATCATCAATATTATAGCCTTTCTTATAATAGTCCGAATGCGATAAGATATGTGTTTATGGCTATAGCAGGCCAGTAGCATATTACGGTCTGTTCGGATTATTGTAAAAGAGCTATAACAGGAGCTTCGTGACTACTTGTAGTAGCGCTAACATCAGTTACTGATGATACAGCAGCCTTAGCATCATTTCCAATGCTTTTGATCTTGTCTTCAAGCAATTCTTTAGTTTGTAAGAGTTTTTCTTTCTGATCATTTTTTCTTTTCCTCTTAGTAACACCTAGACCGTTAGTGTCCTCCTTCTTTTTAATTTCAGTATTTACTTGGTTTAGGGCCTTCTTCAAAACAAGCTTATCATCATTGCTTTTTAGGAAATTCTTCATCCGCTTAACATCGTAGATAACATCAATAAACAATCCCTGCTTTATACTTTTTTTATTTTTAGACATTTTACCTCTCCTATAATTATTACCTATAGCTTCTTCTATTGAAGCCTTTCCATTACTCATAACATTTTCTTGTGGCTGCTTACTGCCAGCACTTTCAAGTCCTGGATTTTCTGATTGATTGTTATCTTCTTCATTCACTACTTGACTTGAAGTTGCAGTTTCATTTACTAAGTTACTATTTGATCGTACATTATCCTTAAGAAAATTTAGTATTTCTGTACGATTCCGCTCCTCAGCCTTCATTCCATCTGGATACTGCGATATACAAACTCTTCCCTCCTTATATTTTTCATAAGCATTTTGTACGTATTGTATGATTTTTTCAGTTATAACAGCACCTTTCTCTACAAACAATTTTACTCTTTCTAGATTACCTAATTTAATGGCTTCTTTAAATTGATCTTTACTAGTCTTCATAAGAAACGTTAATACGCTTAAATGAGCTTGCTTTTTATCTTCCCTACAAATTTTACAAGCATCTCGTGCGCATTGTATGATTTCTCCAGATATAACAGTACCTTTCTTTACATACGATTCTATTTTTTTCAGATCACCTTGTTCAATGGCCTTTTTAAGTAGCTGTTCATTATGAATATCCACAAGAAACGTTAATACGCTTGAATGAGCTTGCTTTTTATCTTTCTCACAATTTGTATAAACATTTCGTGCGTATTGTATGTCTTTTTTAGTTATAAAGCATCCTTACTCACAAGCAATTCTATTACTTCCAGATTACCTGCTCCAATGGCTTTGTTAACTTCCTCCTTACCAATTTTTGCTCTCTCTTCAAGAAATAACTTAACTATCTTCAAGCGATTATTTTGAATAGCTACACTTAAAGGACTCTCACGATGACTATTTTTAGCATTAACATCCTTACCCTTCGCAAGAAGTCTTTTAGCCCTGTCAATATTACCTTCCTTAGCAGCATGATGCAAAAGCCCTCCTGGGTGTAACACGTTAAGAAGGAATGATTTAGTTTCTGAAGCTACCATGCCTAAAAATGTCTTACCAGATTTATCTTTAATTTCCTCATTAGCTACCTCTTTTAAAAGCAACCTTACTATTTCATCCTTATTGGAAGCAGCAGCATAATGTAGAGCTGTTTTGCCATCGCTATCTTGAGTGTCAATCTTAGCACCACTTTCAACAAGCAACATTACCATTTTATTAACATTCTGAATGTCACCATAAGAGGAAACGGCATAATGTAAAGCTGTTTTGTTATTCCTATCTTGAATATTAACATTAGCGCCATTTTTAATAAGTGAGTTTACTAAATCATAATCGTCTTTTTCTACAGCATAGTGCAAAAGTTTTATAGCAGGATCTCTACTCTCAGTATCTTCAAATCTATTTAGTATCGCTTCCACGCATTCCTGATTGCCAATTGACGACGCCCTTTTAAGTTTTTCACATATATTATTCCAAGAGAGTACACGACTTTGTTTTTCTTCTAAAAATTCTAATAAAGCTTTAATATACCCCTGTCCACCAGCACCAAGAAGTAGCCTATCCAAATCTTCATCTTGCGTGAACAATATACCTTCGTGCATCTTTACACATCTTTCCACAAGCGTATCATTAGCTGCAATGGCCAGCAGTACAAGCTCTTTCACTGTATCATTATAGTTACCCTTATATTTATGATTCGACAGCACCTCGTACATATGCTCAGTCAAATTAAGTTGTTGAGAGCAAAAATTATTAAAATCACCACGATTCAAGTCAGTGATAAACCTATCATTCTCCTTATCTTCTCTTATATTATTTATAACTTCGTTTAAATCATTATAATCACCATTTTTTGCTTTATTTATAATATCTACCAATTTATCAAAGGCTAAACTTTTAGGAATGATATCAAATGAATTATCAACATCTGAATCCACCTCTGCTGGCGAACCTGCAACAAATGATTTAGGACCTTCATCAATATTTGCAATAAGAGACTCAACAACTGCATTATCAGCATCTTCAAAATGCCTACTTATGTCACCTAGTAAACTTTTGCTACCAGCTTTGTAATCCTTTAATTGCTCAGGAATGGTAAGTGTTACCTTACCATCTTTATACTCTACCTTACCATTCTGAGATTTAAGCGTGAACTCTAAAATAGCATCAAGCCTGCATATTTCTATCTTTGTATCCTGTTGCTTAACAGGCATACTTGGACAATACTGAATATTTAGGGAATCTTGGCTATTACATATAATACTTATCTTTCCATCGTTAGCGTCAGGCAATTGTAGGTTATGCTCAAAAAATATAGGAAAGAGCTGTATGAACAAAGAGCCGTCATACCCGGCTTGATTGCAACTAGTAATTAACTCTTTCAGTATATGATCATCTGGAACTTCTGCCTTAGCATGCTTAAACATTTCTATTAGAACATGCTTTGCAACTTGGCGTTTATTACTTTGAAGCTCTTGATTATACCTATCGCACAACTGGCCAACAAAATCTTTACTTATGGTTTTACCATTGATTATAAAATTCATTCTATGTAAGTCTTTATAAGCTTGCTTACCAGAATTCGCATCAGCATCATTTTTGTCTGCCCTTACTTGACTGAGCAAAGATTGCGTTAGCTTAAATTCTGATCTAGTCGCTCTGGTGGCATGAGCCCACCAAGTAAACTCCAAATCATGTTTTACCCCTAATTAATAGCTAAGCTAAGTATAGCATTAAACAGAAATCTTGCCAAGCAAATTATTCAATCTCTTAGCAAACAGACTTACATCATCCATCTCTTCACCTTCCACGATGCAAGCTTGGTAAAATAATAAATGAATCATGTCTTCCAATGTTGGGTTTTCACCACTTTCAGCATAAGATTTCATTATACTCTTTATTACAGGATGCTTAGTGTTAATTTCAAGCACCTTTGGCGTGCGGTAATTTAGCTGCTTTTGTTCACGCAAAAAACGCTCCATGCGAAGATCCATAGCACCTTCATCAACCGCTAGGCATACGGGACTATCAGTCAATTTTTTGGAAATTTTTACGCTTTTTACTGAATCTCCAAGCACTGTGGTAAAATATTGCAGTATAGTTTCCTCAGTTTTTTCTCCATTCGATTTATTTTCTTCATCTGTCTTATCTTCTTCTGAAGAGAATTTTTCCAAATCAACATCTGCACGGGTTACAGACTTGATTTTCTGATCTTTGTATTCATGAATTACACTAGTCCAAAAGTCATCAACTGGATCAACAAATAGGAGCACTTCTAGTCCTTTACTGACGAATCCCTCAAGTTGCGGACTGTTTTTCACTGAATCGAGGCTATTTCCGGTGAGATAATAGATATGCTCCTGCTCAGGCTTCATTCTGCTTATATAGTCATCAATGCTGACTAATTTCTCATCACCAGTACTATGAAATCCGCAAATTGAGAGTAGTGCTTCTCTCTCATCAGTTGGCATAGCTTCGCAAAGACCTTCCTTTAAAACTGCACCAAAATTGGTCCAGAATTTTGTATATTCCTCTAAATTCTCTTTTGCTTTTTTACCGAGCTCTGATATCACACGCTTAGTGAGAGATTTTCTGATCTGCTCAACAACACGATTATTCTGCAGCGTTTCTCTGCTGATATTAAGAGGCAAGTCCGGTGAATCAACCACGCCTTTCAGAAAACGCAAGTATTGTGGTATAATCTGTACGTTATCTTCAGTGATAAATACTTTATTTACATATAACTTCACAGAGCAACGTCTATCTGGATGGAATAAATCAAAAGGTTTTATAGAAGGAACATAAAGCAAATTTGTATATTCTATTGCACCTTCATTTTTATTATGCAATATCATCCAGGGCTCCCCGCCAACGTGAGCAACACTGCGGAAAAAATCGTTGTGCTCCTCTTGAGTAACGTCATTTTTTGGCTTAGTCCAAATTGCAGCCTTACTGTTTAACTTTTCACTTTTTCCTTCTTCGTCTATAAATTCAACAGGAAAATTTATGTGATCAGAGTAAGTAGTGACAATATTTTCAACACGAAATTTATCTAAAAACTCGTTTTCTTCAGGATGCATAATGAGCGTAATTTTGGTTCCGCGAGGGACTTGATTATCTGACTTGCTGATTGAATATTCCCCATCTCCTTTGGATTGCCAGATCCAAGACTCCTCTTCTCCAGCTTTTCTCGATTCTACTATTACTTCTGATGCAACCATAAAGCTTGAGTAAAAACCAACACCAAACTTCCCTATCAGCTCCACAGTTTGGCTTGAATCCTTGCTATTCTTAATCGCATCCAAGAACTTTTGCGTACCAGAGCTTGCAATTGTACCAAGATTGTCTATTAAATCCTGTCTATTCATTCCAATGCCATTATCAGTGATATATAGCTCGTTCTTATCTTTATTGGAGCTGATAGTGATTTTTAATTCGTCACTCAAATCTAGCAAATTAGGGTTTAGTTGAGATTCATAGCGCAACTTATCACATGCATCTGATGCATTTGATATTAATTCACGCAGAAAAATGTCTTTATTGGTGTAAAGTGAATGAATCACTATATTCAGTACTTTCCCTACCTCAGCGTCAAATTTTAAATTTTCAGTTTCTTGTACATTATGCATTTTGAGCTCCATTATTTGCCTACTACCCTAATAATTTAAGTATTGAATCACGATCTTTCAAGGTCACGTACACCAAAATTAATGTGGGTGTAGTTATTATGACACCCAATTTATGGGATCTCTTGCATAACAAACTTTTGGCAGCGCATTGGATGAAACGAAAAACTTCCTTGACACCCTTCGCCAGCCCCCTTATCATGAAACTGAAGCTGTTTATTTATCTTCGCAATCTCTGCAGTGGATTAATGACAAAAAAACTTAATGTATTTGGCGTAAATCGTGCTTAATTTTTTGCACTATGTGCACCTCATGTCTTTATCAAATTTCTAGCTACACAAGCTGAAACACGCTATTTAAAACATCAAAAAACGCCAACTTAAAAAATGGATAGTGAATAATTAGCTACCCTAGGGTTTCTTTGCCTTTTTTTCTGTTTAGTAAATTTCTTAACGTTTATAATTTAGATTAGTTGCGGCTTAAAAGCGGCTGAGTCACGGTTATTAAGCGTTTAGAATAAAAAAACGCCATACTTGAAAGTATAGCTCTTTTTACAATAATCCGAACAGACCGTAATATGCTACTGGCCTGCTATAGCCATAAACACATATCTTATCGCATTCGGACTATTATAAGAAAGGCTATAACTAGCCAACCATCGGGCTTTTTTTGCCTTTTTTTTTCGCTTGGTAAGTTTTTTAATACTTAGATTAGTTGCAATTTAAGAGACCAGAAATGGTCAGTGCTTGGCACTGGAATAACGTCCTCCTTTTTTATCCCAGTGCCCAGACACTGGGATCCAGGAAACTTAATTGCAAGTATAGCCTTTCTTATAATAGTCCGAATGCGATAAGATATGTGTTTATGGCTATAGCAGGCCAGTAGCATATTACGGTCTGTTCGGATTATTGTAAAAAGAGCTATAATGCATTGGATTTGGTGAGTATGGGTTTTATGTTATAGAATGAAACACTTTTGGTGAATTTGTAAAGAAAACTGGATCCCAGTGTTTGGGCACTGGGATGACACCATTCTTTTTCCTGGATTCCAGACTGGAATGACACCATTTGTTGTGTCTAACAAAGTTCGTACTTAGCTTCATATTAGCCGTAAATATTTAAGAAATTTACCAAACGAAAAAAAAGGCAAAAGAAGCCCTGGGGTTATTATCCGCTTTAAAATATTGGCGTTTTTTATGTTTTAAACGCTTGACAAGCGAAATTCAGCTGCTTTTAATTGCAACTAACTTACGCTGCAAACGTTTAAGAAATTTACTAAGCAGAAAAAAAGACAAAGAATCCCCGAGTTAGCTAGTCTTTTACTATCTCTGTCGAGTATTGGCATTTTTTGATGTCTTGTAACGCTTTATAAGCGCGTTCAGCTTATTTAGATAAAAATCTAGATGTAGATGAAGTTTTGTAAAGACATACAGTATCTATATACTGCAAAAAATTAAACATAAGACGCCGATACATTAAGTAATCCTTACCTTTTAATCTGCAGATTGGCGAAAGCAAATACAATAGCTTCACTGCCGTGATAAAGGGGCTGGCGGAGTTTGTCAAGGAAGTTTTTTCGTTTCTATTCCCAATAAAAGTTTGTTATATGGTTATGCAAGAAGTCTAATGAATCGCGGTGTTACGTCTTAGCTATAGATGCTGGTTTGTGTGATTTCAAGAGAAGCTTAGTAGATAAGTTGTGTTTTAAACCAGATTCGGTATTTTAAACTGAACACTTTCAATAATACCGCCTGGCATAACTGAAATTTTTACACTCAGGTTTACTTTTAGGTAGTCTATTAATTCATCAACTAATATGTAAGGAGCGGAAGCACCTGCGGTGATTCCTATCTTTTCTACGCCCTGAAACCAGCTTTTATTCACACAGCTGTAATTATCAATCAAGTAGGCTCTTTTTCCTCTGGCAGTGCACAGATCTAATAAGCGGTTTGAATTTGAGCTATTTTTACTTCCTACAACTAATACCATGTCTACAATTTCAGCTAGCTTTTTAACAGCATTTTGTCTGTTTTGCGTTGCATAGCATATGTCCTTTAAATCTGGACCTGTTATGCCTGGAAACCTTAATTTCAAGGCAGCAATAATGTCACGGGTATCGTCGATGCTTAACGTAGTTTGTGTAACATAAGACAAATTATCTGGATCTTTAACCTTTAAATCATATACATCCTGCAAAGTTTGCACTAAAGTGATAGGATTGTTTACTCTTCCCCTAATTCCCTTAACTTCTGGATGGTTTTCATGCCCAATGAGAATTAATTCTTTACCACTGTTTTCATACCTTTTTGCTTCTTTATGCACTTTGTTGACTAAAGGACATGTTGCATCAATCACTTGAATACCCTTTCTTTTTGCCTCATCTTCTATATTTTTTGATACTCCGTGCGCGCTGAAGATCAGTATTCCTTCATTATCTTCAATTTCCTCGATACTGCTTACAAAAACCACTCCTTGTTTCTTAAAGTCCTCTACTATATATTTATTGTGAACAATTTCGTGTAGCACATAAACTTGGCGCTCGTTTTTGTATTTTTCTAAAGTAATAGCTAATATGTCCACAGCTCTTTTTACCCCGGCACAAAAACCTCGTGGTTCAGCTAAGATGATTTCCATTTTTGTCAAATCAAGTAAATATGCAAGCATTACTTAAAAACAAGCTCCGCTCACTGTGTTTTATAGTACCATTATTTATATTTTATATAATAGTTATTTTTCGCATATTCTCTTTAACATTTGATCAACCTACTACTTCAGAAAATTTTAGAAAAGATAATATAGTACATAAACAACCTGATATTTTAGATAGAAATGGAGTGGTAATAGCAACAAATGTGCCCACAACATCACTATATATAGATGCAACCAAAGTAAAGAATCCGGAAAGTATAGCAGCACAACTGTGTTCTACTTTGCATGACCTCGAATACAAGAACTTATATAGAGTACTTACTTCAGAAAAGAAATTTGCTTGGATAAAGCGGCACTTGACTCCAAAAGAATTACTAGCGATCAAAAACGCTGGTGTACCAGGAGTAAATTTTTATGACGACATAAAGCGTATATATCCTCACAGTAATTTATTTTCACACGTGCTTGGTTACACTGACATAGATGGCAACGGTATTGCAGGAGTTGAGGCATATATAAGTAAAAATAATGAGCAAGAAAAGCCCATAATACTATCCTTAGATACACGAGTGCAAAGCATAGTGCATGAAGAGCTAACTAAAGCTGTAAGCAGATATCAGGCACTTGGCGGAGTAGGAATTGTTTTAAATGTGAGAAATAGTGAAGTTATCTCGATGGTCAGCCTACCTGATTTTAATCCCAACTCACAGAATAAGGCAGAAGACGTACAAAAGTTTAATCGCGCCAGTCTTGGGGTATATGAGATGGGGTCGGTATTAAAATACTTTACAATAGCCGCAGCGCTTGATGCGAACGCTACAAAAACTAGCGATTTATATGACGTATCAACACCAATCACCATTGGAAAGTATAAAATTCAGGATTTTCATAAATCTAAAATTCCAAAAATTACTGTGCAAGATATATTTGTAAAATCATCCAACATTGGTGCAGCAAAAATTGCAGTCAAACTAGGTATTGAAAAACAGGTAGAATACTTTAAAGCTATGAAGCTATTTTCTCCTTTGAAAATAGAAATACCAGAAAAATCCACACCGATAATCCCGGATAAATGGAGTGAAAACACTTTAATAACAGCATCTTATGGTTATGGCATAGCTGTAACTCCTATACATCTTGCACAAACTGCAGCAGCATTAATCAACAATGGGATATTTCATAACGCAACCTTGATGTTGAATAAAAGAAGTATAGGAGAGCAAATTATCTCAAGAAGAACTTCCAGGGAAATGAGAAAATTATTACGTGCAGCAGTAACAGATGGCACTGGCAGAAAAGCAAAAATAAAGGCATATTCAATAGGAGGAAAAACTGGATCGGCGGAAAAAGTTGTAGATGGTAAATATAGCAAAGATGCAAACATAGCATCATTTATAGGAGTGCTAACTATGCTTGACCCAAGGTACATAGTGCTAATTGCTATTGATGAGCCTCAAGGGATGCACCATACCGGGGGAATAATTGCTGCGCCTATAGTAAAGAACATTATAAATAGAATAGCGCCTATACTAAATGTTACACCTGAGATGTAAAATTATGATTGCTTTACTACAACTTCAAATTTATCATCACCAAAATCCTTATTAATATACCAAGAACCATCATCTTTAGTTACAAATTCAAGACCTTTAAGGTCTTTTTTTATTGTCTTTCCATTTTGACCATAAATAGCGATATTAATATCGAATGTAATAATGTCTAGATTTATCATAGCTTCTTTCCCGCTGCACGAATTTAGACTGAACTTGCCTAACATGACATCATTAAAACTCACTTCCCCTGTATAGACATCACACTGACCGTCCACACAACACGTAGTTTCAATATAGAAAAGGTCTGACATATAAAACACCTTACGTTTATAAAAAAAGAGCTAAAGCCCTACGCCATACCGTTATAGTCAGTAAACCTAGAGCACTTTAGCTATAATACAGCTAAGAATGTAAAATTCAACAGTTATAGCTCTTTTTACAATAATCCGAACAGACCGTAATATGCTACTGGCCTGCTATAGCCATAAACACATATCTTATCGCATTCGGACTATTATAAGAAAGGCTATAATTGTGTAAGGAAGTCTAAATTACTATATCTTAGAGGAATGGCTTTTTAGTTTTTTTGTTAATCTTTTTTACCATGCTGTCAATCATATGCTTTATCCCTTGATATACAGAGTATGTACTTTCGTCCCTACGCATATAAGCAGAACAGGAAAATACATTATGTTCTTCGTCTTCTATTGATAACTCTGTATCGCATTTTATGTGCTCGCCGCCAAGCCTTTCTATCAACTGTTCTCTGTCATCTCCTATAGTTACCTTAACCTTACTTTCTTCTTTACCTATCTTGCTACTTAAAATTGAAACAATGATGGCTGGAGATATGCATATCGCTCCTATTGGCTTTTTTGTAACAAAAAATTCTGAAACTAATCTTTCAAATTCAGGCATTACTGTCACCATGTCTTTACTTTCAGCTAAGTCAGATAAATTTTTCGCAACCCCGTATCCACCAGGTACAACTAGCATGTCAAAATTTTCAGCTTTGGCTTCTTTTAAGTCATATATTTCGCTTCTTGCGATTCTTGCTGCTTCCACAAGTACATTCCTTTTTTCTTTTGTTGCCTCTTTTGTTCTATGATTCATAACTTGTGTGATATTGATATCAGGTGCAAAGCATTTAACATCCACTTCCTGCTGATCAAGCACAAGCAAACTTAAAACCGCTTCTCTTACCTCTACACCGTCAAGGTGACCGCACCCTGATAAGACCACAGCAGCTTTTAATTTTTTTTCACCCATAAAGCACCTTGATTTCATATAATCTAGATATTTTAGTACAAATTCTATATTTGGAAAGGGGTATGTTATATCAATAATAATATAATTAATGATTAGTATGTATAATTAGGCATATTTATAATCAACGAATCTGAATATGGAATCTAGCAATAGTATGTTTTTTGACACTGACTATCCAGAACTAAGAAAAGCTATTTCAGATATAATAGAAAGTATTGCACAATCCTCACAAGAGGGGAAAAAAGAGTTATTTACAACCCTATCAGAACAAGTTAAAGGGATGAACCTCAAAGATTTAGGTTTAGCGATTAATGACCAAGGCTTGCAAAAGGAGGTCAACAAAGAATTATTTATAAAATTCATTGAAGAAGCGCTTGAAGGTTTAACTTCTGAAAATGTTAACTCAAAAATAATAGAAGAGGCGTTAAAATCTGTTAACCAACAAGCAATAAGTAATGTTATAAATAATAATAAAGGTCCACTGGATAATCTAGTCTATTATTTTAAATCAGCCTCTGCAAATAAAAAAATTGGAATAGCTTCTGCCGTAATGGTATTAGGAGCAGCATTTTCTCCGCTTATTGTGCTTGCTACATTAATAGCGCTTGTGGCTATTGGAGCACGTTATGTAGGAATAGGTATAGGAAAAGCAGGGGAAAAAATAAAAGAAGGTGCGATTGATGCAGGAAAAGCAGTGAAAAGTTTATCTAAAAATTTAGGGGATAAATTGCCTGAGGTTGGGCCAAAAAAAGATAACTTTAGTAAATTATACAACAGTTTGGCTCAAGAGATTATAGGCTATAATATGTCCGAAGAAGGTGAAAAAATAAAAAACGCCCAGAGTAAAGCAAAGGTCATAGGCATGCTTCAAAATGAAGGGCAGCGATCTGCTATACAAGAGTTAGTAAAGAATGGAACTATTCAAAATTTTTCAGAAGATGACATGAAAAAGCTTAGAGAAAAAGGTACTATTATAGCTCTTTTTACAATAATCCGAACAGACCGTAATATGCTACTGGCCTGCTATAGCCATAAACACATATCTTATCGCATTCGGACTATTATAAGAAAGGCTATATAAGAAAGGCTATACTTATGAAAGTGATAAGGAAG
This sequence comes from Wolbachia endosymbiont (group A) of Scambus nigricans, assembly GCF_947251485.1. Taxonomy (NCBI): domain Bacteria; kingdom Pseudomonadati; phylum Pseudomonadota; class Alphaproteobacteria; order Rickettsiales; family Anaplasmataceae; genus Wolbachia; species Wolbachia endosymbiont (group A) of Scambus nigricans. The sequence goes on along the minus strand of NZ_OX366356.1, from coordinate 253,783 downwards.
CACTTGAGAAACTTGTGGAGAAATTTCAATCTAAAATTATGGCCATTGGTGAGGGTAAAATAGAGGAGGTAGAAAAAATGGTTAATGATAAAGTTATAGCTCTTTTTACAATAATCCGAACAGACCGTAATATGCTACTGGCCTGCTATAGCCATAAACACATATCTTATCGCATTCGGACTATTATAAGAAAGGCTATAACCAAATGAAGTCACCAGTTCCTCAATTAGATAGTCCAAGTTCTGAACAAGCGAGTACAGGAGAAACCAAAACCCTCTGATGGCTTGGAGAGGGAGGGAATGGGAAAGGTAGAGATCTATTCTTTTTTATCCACTTTTTTGAGCAATCCACTTCCACATCTAACACACATCTCAGTGATTATAATATCCAATTTTTGATCATGTTTTTCTACAGGTAAATCTTTACAATATTGTTTCTCATAGGCTACACCTATAAATATTTTTCCAAGCGGCCGTAATTTTTTTATCATTGTATCATACCAACCACCGCCAAAACCTAATCTATTAAAATGATCATCAAAAGCAACAACAGGAGTAATGATTGTGTCGGGAATTACATCTTCATTTGTTTCGTTCCATTCCTCAAATTTTAGTAACTTATTTTTATTAGGAATTGCTACTTTATAATCTAAATCGAGTAAACTATGCATCAAAGGCACAACATCTATTTCCTCATCCATTGGAATGTAAGCTGCTATTGTTTTGCCTTTAACGTAGCTTAAGTTCTGATTAAAGAGATTAATAAGGGAATTTGCCGCATAATTGGAATAACTTTCATCAATATCTTTTCTTATAGCTCTATATTGCTCTCTTATTTCCTTTTTGTGCTGTTTAATATCTTTGAACATGATCTATCCATTTCGCAGTAAGTTTTTCTTGTAAACTATTTTGCTTCAAGCGCTCACTTAAAAAATCAAAGTCAATAAATTCCATATCCTGGTCTTGATTACTGCAGCTATAAACAAAACTCCTTTCTCCTGTTTTCGCATTTATATGCTGCTGCACACACTGAGCGCAGATTTCTTTCATCATACACTGCATAGGAGAATTAACTGACGATATTGCTATATGACTTGACTTCAGATATGGCTTTAAAATTGTTTTTCTAGCTTCATTCACAGCTTTCATCATTTTATCAGAACCAATAGTGATAATTTTATCTATAACATTCAAATTAATACCTAATCTTCCTTGTTGATAAGAGACTATTGCATCAACTATATTACCATGAAAGGATTTATCTTGATCTCTGCTTGTTTCTATCAATCCTTCTTCACATGCCCAAACTACTGCATTTGATGCACGCTCTATCAGTGCTCGTTTAAATACATCACTTAACTTCTTATAACCAGCGAAGTACAAAACCTTGTTATTATTTTCAAGACATGCCTTCCCTATCGAAAATAACACTGCATTTCCAACTCCACCACCAATTAGCATTATATTCTTCATGTGCTACTTTAACTACATTTGTTCAAATTTTTTGAAATTTTATAGAACAAAGTAATTTATATAGTTCTATACACAAAGACAGAGACAAGGACACTCTCTGACTTCAACTATACCGATAACTGATAGCTGCATTTTTACGCATATCATCTAATAACAAGTTGCTTTGTATCATAATCTTTTGTTGGTACATTTTCTGTTTGATTGCTTCTATACCCGCTACATTACTCTTGATATCACACAACATCATCAACTTTGCAGTGCCATTTTCTCTCAATTCTACTATTTCATTCATACTTGTTTTACTAAATAAAATCTGTAAATCAGGATTTAAATCTCGCATTTTTATTTCAAATTCTTTTGCGTTTGGCAGCTTAAAATTATCTGCTAATTTATCAAAATTTAAACAATTAACTTTTTGCTCCTTGAGATTATCTAATAAACTTTCTGAACCTTCAACCACAATCTGTTTTAATTTTAAAGTGCTTTCCAGCAGTGCATGATTAAGTTGTACTTTATCTATTACTTTTATAACGGAGTAACCTTCACTGAAACTGAATGGACCTGCTATGTCGCTGGTTTCTAATCCTTCTAAAACGCTCTTGAGTTTTCCTTTTAGCTGACTTAAATTAACTGTTGCTTTACGCATCTTTATTGGAGATTCTGGGTTATTACTGTTGCGTAATTTTTTTACTAAATCTTCAGCTATACCATAAACGTCCTTGTCTTTTTGATCAGGAATTATAAACTCTTGGAACGTGATAAGATAATCCGGCTTTTCTGTTTGCCTTTTTACATCATCTACTTCTTTATCGCTTATATTAATAAATGGCACAATTCTTACTTCAATAATTTTGCTCCACAGTAACTGACATTTTATTTGTTTTCTTAAAATACCAAGATCTATATTATGCTTCTCTATGTATTGATCAACTTCATTAGCCTTAAGTTTAAAACTTTGGGTTAAAAATAACATAATAGCATTATCTAACTCCTCGTTGCTCAATTTTATATTCAGCCTCTGTGCTTCATTGATAATGATAATTTCGTCTATTAGCTCCCTAAGAATTTGAGGCTTTGCTTCTTTTTGATTAACACTTTGAGTGCCAAACAATGAATTTATAAAGTTGATGCGTTTTTCGATATCTAAATTTGAAATTGGTTCACCATTTACATCTGCAACAATTTCAATCTCGGTTGCAAGCAACCTAAGTGGCAACACTATCAACAGTAAAATTAGTATTTTATACATACAAGTAAAGTTGTTTAGTTAATAACCAATTCTATAATAAATACTGAGTCAATGCTAGCCAACTTTTTAATAGTGATCTCAGTGACAATGGAAATAAAAACCATTGCAACAAAATCAGGTACGCTGGCAAATAGGCTAAAAACATGCTAATATAGCGAATTTAAACCGTGCTAAAAACAGTATACGGAAGGAGAGGGATTCGAACCCTCGATACGACTTTTGGGTCGTATAACGGTTTAGCAAACCGCCGCCTTCAGCCGCTCGGCCACCCTTCCAAATTTAGAACCTAAAGATTATATAATACCAAGACCTCTACCACCTGTCTAATGCTTTTATAGCTCTTTTTACAATAATCCGAACAGACCGTAATATGCTACTGGCCTGCTATAGCCATAAACACATATCTTATCGCATTCGGACTATTATAAGAAAGGCTATAATTGCAATATTTGTATCTGTTCAGATGCATGGCTAATGCTGAAACAAAAATTCCAGTGCTCCCTTTCTTGTCATCCCAGTGTCACGCACTGGGATGACATCGTTTACTATGTGCCATATTGCAATGTTCGTACGGTTGTGCGCGGTATAGATTCCGCTAACGAGTAGCGGAATGACGAATTTGTTGTTTTTCAAATTGTGGGCAAACCTAAGCCACTTTAGCTATAAATCAATAAAAACTAATTTCTGCTTTTTTCAATGATTTTCTTTGCTTCTTCCACACCAACCCATTCTCCAACTGTTACCGTTTTTCCCTTTTCTAGATCTTTATAATGAGAAAAGAAATGAGTAATTTTATCTAGTAGGCTTTTAGATAAGTCAGAATAGTCCTTCATATTGTCATAATAGCTATCAACACTGGAAACAGGCACAGCTAATATTTTCTCATCTTCTCCTTTTTCATCTTTAGTGAGTAATGCGCCTATCGGACGCACCGATATTAAAACACTAGATGCTAAAGGAAACTGAGTTAGCACCAAAACATCCACAGGATCACCATCACCTGCGCAGGTATTTGGTACAAACCCATAATTGCAAGGATAAGTCATTGAGGTAGATAAAAATCTGTCAACTTGTAACAACCTAAACTCTTTATTAAATTCATACTTTACAGGCTCAGCATTCGCACTTATTTCAATTACCACATTCACCGCATTTGGTCCTGCTGTTATTTTACTTAAATCCATAAATTACCTCTTAACTTAAGAATAAGCATTATACAATATATGCTTTTAAGTTGCTACATTTATGTAATTCTAAACTTATTTTGCACGGGCTGTCCTAAATTTTCATTCGTCATCTTATTGACTGTTGAAAGTGGTGGTTCCTGTGATAATTGAAATAAAGCATATACTATTACGATAGTAAGCACTGCAGCAATTACTAGATTAGCAAAATTATCCTGTGGTAGGACACCTTTTATTGGATTAAATAATTTTTGCTCCATAAAGAAATAATCAGCAACATATAACCCAACAGATAATACAAACATACCTAAAATAAGTTTACAGACTGTGTTTTTATGGTCTTTTTCTTTTTTCTTGCTGGTGATAGGATTTGGCCTACATTCATTCTCTTCTTGCAGCACTGAGTAGTATATATTATCAGGGCTCGTTATTATAGCTCTTTTTACAATAATCCGAACAGACCGCAATATGCTACTGGCCTGCTATAGCCATAAACACATATCTTATCGCATTCGGACTATTATAAGAAAGGCTATAATTGTTCAAATTCATCACTATTTTGGTTTTTTAACAGTTGCTCTAGGGTGTTTTTTGTATTTATAGGATATATTAATCCATCCATTTTCAATGCTTTCTCTTGCCGATCCACATTCTCATGGTCGATTGTATATTTATCTCTACTTGATAATCCGATCATGTGTAGTTTGCTAGCTAAGAACATTATATAGCTCTCTATTAACTGATTCTCACATATCTCTAATACTTCTCTTTTTACTGTTTTGTTAGATGACGAAAGTTCTTTATAGTGACCACCCAAAGAAAAGAACAATGCTATATCTTTATCTTCTTTTATGTCATGAATGGAATAATAGCTGCTGATAACGCACTTATTTAATGCAAATTCTCTGTCATATTTGTTTAATGTATTTCCTTCACTTAGTAACTTTCTAAGACCAATGAGTACTTTATTTTCAAAATCTTCTTCTGTTTTAAATATTGGTTCTCTCTTTGGATTTGCTAAGATGTTAAGTATAGCCTTTCTTATAATAGTCCGAATGCGATAAGATATGTGTTTATGGCTATAGCAGGCCAGTAGCATATTACGGTCTGTTCGGATTATTGTAAAAAGAGCTATAAATCTAATTTTCTTCCATCTACTACTTCATTTATATATTCATTTAACTCAGATCCTTTAATAACTTCATATATTTTATCTATGACATCTTTAGTATTCAGGTTATTGTTTTCACTTAGAATTCGATAAGCTAGAGCATAAATTAAAAACAGCCCTTGTAGACTAAATTTTAAGTTAAAATAGTAATCTATAGCTCTTTTTACAATAATCCGAACAGACCGTAATATGCTACTGGCCTGCTATAGCCATAAACACATATCTTATCGCATTCGGACTATTATAAGAAAGGCTATAATTGTTCATCTTGCTTCTGTATGAATGCAGACAGACCTATGTGATTTCTGTGATCTATAAAACGATCTAAGTCAGCGTGTTGAAAGCTACCTAAAAAAATAAATAACGTCTCTAATAAATTACCCTTACCAACAATTTTTATTAGTTCTTCAATTTCTTTTATCATTGCTGAAACCTATAATGTTCTACTTTATAGTATAGCCTTTCTTATAATAGTCCGAATGCGATAAGATATGTGTTTATGGCTATAGCAGGCCAGTAGTATATTACGGTCTGTTCGGATTATTGTAAAAAGAGCTATATAAGGGATACATGGCAAAATAGCAACAAATGTTATTAGACTTCTTGCATAACCCAAACTAAGTAGAAAAAGGTATAGCTATACCGCCGCGGCACTAACAAGAGATCCCGCTAACACGCAGCGGGATACTATCTACACCGTCATACCGCGATTCATTCGCGGTATCTCTTAGCCGCTAACAAGCAGCGGGATGACGGTTGTCGTTTAGCTACAAACATTAAGAAATTCACCAAATGAAAAAAGGCAAAAGAAACCCTAGGGTAGCTAGTTATTCACTATCCATTTTTTAAGTTGGCGTTTTTTAATGTTTTAAATAGTGTATTTCAGCTTGTGTAGGTAAAAACCCAGAAATTTGATAAAGACATAGAGTGCACATAGTGCAAAAAATTAAACATGAGACGCCAGATACGTGAGTTTTTTTGTCATTTAATCTGTACAGAGAAATAAATAAATAGCTTCGGTTTCATGATAAGGGGGCTGGCGGAGTTTGTCAAGCAAGTTTTTTTGTTTCTATTCCCAATGTTATATGGTTATGCAAGAAGTCTATTGTATGTTTACACTCTGCATTAAAGCTTTTAGTTAAGAGCATATCCATCCACCGCCGATAACTTGCTCATCTTTATACGCTACACAGGCTTGACCTGGACTGATGCCAAAGTAATCGTCGTTTAAAATGACACAGGCTTTATTTTTTTCGTCAGTTGAATGTATTGTTGCTAAACTTCCCGCATGTGATGATCTCAGCTTCACAGTTACTTCCATACCTTCCTTTGGTTGTTCTAACCAATTTAACTCTTTGATCAATATTTTTTTTTGCATTAATGCGTTGATCGGGCCTACTATAACCTCATTATTCTCTGTATTAATTTTTATCACATAAAGAGGTTCATTGTGTGCGATACCCAAGCCCTTTCTTTGCCCCACTGTAAAATTTACTATGCCACTGTGCTCGCCTAGCACTTTTCCATTAACATCCACTATTTTACCTTTCTGTACAGATTGTGGAGCTAATTTAGCTATTGTTTTACTATAGCTTTCGGAAACAAAGCATATATCTTGACTGTCCGGCTTTTCAGAAATTTGTAAGCTGAAATACTTTGCTAATTTTCTTATATCACTTTTATAGAACCCACCTAGTGGAAATCGCAAAAGCTTTAACTGCTCCTTTGTTGTAGCAAACAGAAAATAGCTTTGATCTTTACTCTTATCAATGCTTCTACACAACTTTACCTCACCATTTTTTTCTAACCTTCTCACGTAATGTCCTGTTACGAGCACATCCGCACCAAGATTTTTTGTAACTTGCAATAGATCACGAAATTTTACCGTTTGGTTACATCTCACGCATGGTATGGGAGTTTCCCCACGCATATAGGTACTCGCAAAATCCTCTATTACTTCCTTTTTGAATATTTCCTCATAGTTTAAAATATAGTGAGGAAAGCCAACACTTTCAGCTACACGCTTAGCGTCATAAATATCCTGTCCAGCGCAGCATGCACCCTTTCTTGCGTTAGCATTGCCATCAGTGCCATAGAGTTGAAGAGTCACACCTATCACCTGGTACCCAAGGTTATGTAGCAGTGCTGCAGCAACCGAGCTATCAACTCCCCCGGACATTGCAACAATAGCCTTGGTCTGGTGCGGAGCTTTATCTTTTAGCAGAGGTTCAATTTCAAATTCTTTTAGCATAATCGCCTTAATTTATAAACGCAAATCTTGTGTCATTCCAACATACAACTGTGCAAACGTTTTGATTTGGGGGCAATTTACATAGTAGATGATGTCATGAAAGTAGCTGACACTGGAATCTAGCTTCTATTACACAAATTCATTAAAACAGCATATTTATTTGTAATCAAGTTTCCTGGATCCCAGTGTTAGCTACTCGGATGACACCCTTTTCTGCTAGAAGTTGCCTTCAAATTACTTGGTGCATGACACTGGGATCTCATTTATATTACATAATTCCATCAAAACAATTCGATAAACTACCTTCAAAAATAATTTAATCTTGCTTGAATAAAACATGGCCAAAATAATCCATGTTTTCAAGCACTTTTCCACTACCTAAGGCAACACAACAAAGTGGGTCATCTGCAACACGAACCGGTAATTTTGTTGTTTCACTGATAACTTTACCTAGATTACGTAATAATCCACCACCACCGGATAAAACTATTCCTCTATCGACTATATCAGAAGAAAGTTCAGGTGGAGTGCTCTCCAGCGCAGTCTTAATAGCAGAAATTATCTGATGTACAGGCTCTATTAAACTCTCTGCAACTTGGTATTCTGATAAAAGCATTTCTTTTGGCATGCCACTCACTAAATCCCTGCCCTTAATTATCATTCCCTCTTTGTTATTTTCACCTGGCAGACTGGCTGAACCTATGCTTTTCTTAATTTTCTCAGCGGTTGTTTCACCGATTAATAATTTATGATTTTCACGAATATATGACTTTATTGCCTCATCCATAATATCGCCACCTACTCTGGCAGAACGTGAATAAACAATTCCACCTAAAGAAATAATTGCAACTTCAGTTGTACCGCCTCCTATATCAACAATCATAGAACCTTCAGGTTCGGTAACCGGGAGCCCAGCTCCGATTCCTGCAGCCATTGGTTCTTCAATTAAAAATACTTCATTTGCACCAGCACTTTCTGCTGCATCTTGTATAGCACGCCTTTCAACTGGCGTGGATCCAGATGGAACGCATATGATAATATTAGGTTTATTAACAGTGAATTTTGTGTTTGCACTGCGTATGAAATATTTTAGCATTTCTTCCGCACTTTTAAAATCAGCAATGACTCCATCTTTTAAGGGCCTTATCGCCTCTATCTCTCCAGGCGTTTTTCCAAGCATCATTTTAGCTTTTTTACCAAAAGCATAAGGAACATAGCTTCCTTTTTCTTTTATTCTTGCTACAACTGAAGGCTCATCAAGCACTATTCCCTGATTTTTCTGATAAACTAAAGTGTTTGCAGTGCCAAGATCTATAGCAATATCGCTAGCGAATAAACCTTTGAAAGTGAAAAGGCTATAAAACTTTCCGGTTAATTTTCGAACAAAATTCATACATAACTCAAGAAAACCATTTATTAAGACAAATTATACTTTTCAGATAAGTAGTAAGTAACACACTCAACGTCTAAACCCTTACCTGTTACTTTTTTTAGCAGTTCCAGGCCACACTTTGCACTGTATATATTTTGAGATAACCAACTGATAAGTAAACTAAAATCTCCTTTTATTATAGCACTTAATGATTCGTAATGATTCTTTTTAACGCAAGAGAAAATCTGCACAGCAGCAATTAAAGCAATAATTTTTATAGGAAAGTAGCCCATAACACCGCTTGCCCAATATTCATCTTGAAAATAAGTGTTTAGCTCATTTTCAGCTTTTACTGGAATTTTATAGTGCTTCATACCTTCCAGCCACGCATCATGCAGGTCTTTGACTTCCAATGTACCATTTATTATATCTTGTTCTAACCTAGTTCTCAACATAATATGAGCTAACAGACTAAATTCATCTGCATTTTTTAAAAAAGAAGAAAGGTTTATTTCATTGAAAATCAAGTACAAATTTTCAACACTGCTAACTTTCTCGTTAGTTTTGCCTTTTATAGCAAATTTCTCTTTTATGTGTGGTTGAATAAACTCAATAAATTCTCTGGATGTTCCAATCATCCTTTCCATGAATAACCCTTGAGTTTCATACATAACATGTCTCGTAATTGGACTACTTATAGAATTTTGCGCTAAACATTTTTGATAAATTGCATAACCACTATGCCGTAAAAGTGAAAATAAACCATAACAAAAATCAGATTCATCATAATCTATAGGGTAGTAATAAGAAGTACGAATCTCATTTAGTGCAATACCCATTTGCTGTAAACATAATGAGCCAAGTTCAATCTGTTTCTGAGTAGCAACTTTTTGTATATTAGTAACCTTATCCTTTTTCTGCTTTTCAATTATTTTATCTACATTTTCGCTAAAAAATTTGCCTACCTTGGGGAATACTTCACTTATATTCTTTTCTGTGATATCAGAGTCATAGTCAGCAAGCAGTGAGTCGTATTTTGAGCATTTTAATTGCTGCGATTTTATAGAAGCTACTTCGCGAATGAGTGTGATTAAATCAGTAAAACGTTCTTTTAGTTTTTCTAAGTTACTGGTTTCAGAATGAGATAGCTTCCATAAATTTTGGCATTCAACCTTAGCTTTGGATAAAGACTTTACTAAATCAATAGGAACAGCGCTGTTGCTTTTATGTATTCTCTCTATTAACTTTAGCTGCTGAGTATTTGCACTTTTTTTGTTACCAAGAGCATCTGCTAATGATTCCTTTATTGCGTCATGAGAGATAATTTCATGTCTGATTTCTTCTAGAAGACTCATTTGTTCAACTTTGTCCTCTATATTCAATTGGCTTTGGTTTAGTACTTTTAGCGTATTTTCGATATTCTTTACCCTATATAATACCTCTAAAAACTTATAAGATTGCATATTTGTTCATTATTTTAGAAAACATCTGTTTAATACCGTAATAGATTAATAATAAAGTTAAAAGTATATTTGCTTAAAGTACAATAAAAAATTGTACTTTTTATTCTTTTATTGGATTTTTCTACTCAGAGTCCAGCATATTATAGGAAAATTAATTGTAAGGTTGTAGAAAAAGTATTTAGTATTTTATTTCTCTTGACTATATTACAATATGGAGAGATATTAGCTACTAAAATTAAAGTTACGCACTATTTAAAATTTATGGAGGTTTAGTAATGTGGAGTAGACTGGTTATAATGTGCTGTTTTTGTTTATTACTTACTGGTGTAAGTTCTTGCCCAAAAAAAGGAGCAAATACAACAAATAAAATAAATTCTGTTGTTAAGCAGATAGGTGATAAAAGAGTTTTCTTTGGTTATGATGAATCTAGTATTACTGAAGTAAGTGCAGATGCATTACTTGACGTAATGGAGGTGTTACAAGATAACCCTAACGCGAAGGTTACTTTAACTGGTCACACTGACAACCGTGGTTCTCATGAATATAATCTTGCGCTAGGCGCTAGAAGGGCAGATGCAGCTAAAAAATTTATGGTTAGTTGTACACCCTACATAGAAAACAGAATAAAAACTGCTTCTAAAGGTGAAACTGAGCCTTTGGTTAATGTAAAAGATGATTCTAGAAATTCTAAATATGAAAAAGAGCATGCTAAAAATCGTAGAGTGGAATTTTCATTTTCTGGAATAAAGAAATAGTTTCTTGCATTAAAACCTGGATCCCAGTGTCAAACACTGGGATTACGTAAAGGAAGGGCACTGGGGTAGACAAAAAAGGACAAACTTGTCATATTTCGTTGCTTGTTAGCGGGATCTATATATACCACAAATAAGTCGCGGTATGACGTAAGAGATCTGACCTGTCTGGCCATCAAGAGACATAATGGAATTAGAGTTATTATTTCAAAATGTGGTTAATAGTTTTGCTTTCTATAACAATCAAGTTGCAGTTGCAGTATCAGGTGGTGTAGATAGTATAGTCTTACTGCACTTAATGACTAACTGGGCAAAAAAAAACAAGCTTTCACTTCCTACAGCATTAACAGTAAATCATGGGTTACGTCCAGAGTCTCAAAAAGAAGCTGATTTTGTTGTAAGTTATGCAAAGGAACTTGAAGCAAAGGAATCGTTCATATTAAATTGGGAGAAGCAAAATATTAAAGGCAATATTCAGTTACAGGCACGAAAAGCACGGTATAAGTTACTAGCAGAGTGGTGTAAAAATAATAATGTTAAATATTTACTTGTTGCTCATCACAAAGATGATCAAGCAGAAACGTTCTTGTTAAGATTAGAGCGAGGTAGTGGCGTAGATGGATTATCATCAATGGACTACAAGTCTTTCCTAAATGGTATTTATATATTTAGGCCATTGTTAAATTTTAGTCGTAGTGAAATAGAAAAGTACGCTAAGCTTCATCGGTTAAAATGGATCGAAGATAGAAGCAACTATGACTTAAAATACAGGCGAACTTTATACCGTAACTTACTTAAAGCAAGTGATAATCAAGAGATTTTAACAGAGCGAATATGCCTCACAGCCCTTCATATGAAAACAGCTGCAAAAGCGTTGATGCACTACACACGCCTTGCGTTTAATGACTGCGTTAATGTGCATGATCTTGGTTATATTGAAATTAAACTAAGTGAGTTTTATCAATTGCCAGAGGAAATAGCCTTGAGGCTTCTTCTTTACTCCATAATGGCAATTGCCAGTAAACATTATAAACCAAGGTACAACAGCCTTATCGTAATATTTAATAAAATATTGCAAAAGGATAGTAATGTTAACTGTACACTTTCTGGGTGTAAAATAAGAAAACATGGAGAAAATATCTTGATAATTAGAGAATCGTCAAAGATACAAGAAATTACCTTAAACCTACCTTTAAATGAACCTACTCAATGGGATAACAGATTTAGCTGCACAATACTCGGAAATCAAGAATGTTCAGTTATCATCGCTCCATTAAAAAAAACACAAAAAGTTCCTGAATTTCTGAAGGATTACAACTGCTGCCCTGAAGTTTTCTATTCTTTGCCTGTAGTGCTAAAAGATGGAAAGGTGCTTGCTTATCCTGATGTAAATTATAACGGAAAAAATACCAATGACGATAAGGTTCAATGCATTATTAATAGCACGATAAAACAAAATTTGGTAAGCTTGATTAGTATTTAGTTAGAAATAGAAATGAAAAAATTTTTAGAAGGCTTATTGATCTGGTTAGTAATTATTGTTCTTATTTCAGTTGCTTATATTCAGTTCAGCGGAAATGTAGGTAAAAGTAAAACAATTATACCTTTTTCGGAATTTTTAACTAGACTAGAAGACAATGATGTAGAAAATATTGTCATAAAAAACCAGAGCATTGAAGGCAAGTTCAGGGACGGTTCAAGTTTCAATTCAAGCGGTGTCATATATAGCGACCTAATAAAAAATTTACATGATAGAAAAGTGAGATTCTCCTTTTCAACTGGAGATTCTGCCATGAACGTAATTGGTGGATTACTTATCTCATGGGTCCCAACATTTATCTTTATTGGCTTCTTGCTATTCTTTCTTAAACAAACACAAGCGGGGGGCAACAGAACTATAAGCTTTGGCAAATCAAGGGCTAGACTCATGACTAGTGGAAAAAAAGTAACATTTGATGATGTTGCCGGAATTGATGAAGCAAAAGAAGAGCTAGTAGAGATCGTTGATTTTCTTAAACAAAGGCAAAAATTTCAAATATTAGGTGGAAAAATACCAAAAGGGTGCCTTTTGATTGGCTCTCCTGGAACTGGTAAAACTTTACTTGCTCGTGCAATTGCAGGAGAAGCTAATGTGCCATTCTTTAGTATTTCTGGATCTGATTTTGTTGAAATGTTTGTGGGTGTTGGTGCAAGTCGTGTTCGTGATATGTTTGATCAAGGCAAGAAAAATGCTCCTTGTATAATTTTTATAGATGAAATAGATGCGGTGGGTAGAAATCGTGGCATTGGTCTTGGTGGCGGCAATGATGAAAGAGAACAAACATTAAATCAGTTATTAGTTGAGATGGATGGCTTTGAGTCTAATGAAGGTGTAATAATAATTGCTGCGACTAACCGTCCGGATGTCTTAGATCCAGCACTGCTTAGACCTGGTCGTTTTGACCGACAGATTACTATTTCTTTACCCGATATAAATGGGCGTGAAAAGATATTAAATACTCATATAAAGAGAATATCAATAGCACCAGATGTAAACGTGAAAACAGTTGCAAGAGGAACACCAGGTTTTTCAGGGGCTGATCTAGCAAATTTGGTGAATGAATCTGCACTTATCGCTGCAAGAAGAAACAAGAAGATTGTTACCATGGATGATTTCGAGTATGCACGTGATAAAGTGATGATGGGCGTAGAAAGGCGATCTCTCATTATGACAGAAGAGGAAAAGAGACTGACTGCATACCATGAAGCTGGTCATGCGATGATTGCTGTTAATATGCCTGCTTCTGATCCTATACACAAGGCGACAATTATTCCACGCGGTAGGGCACTCGGTTTAGTTATGAGACTACCAGAAACAGATAGAGTGTCCCTCACAAGAGAAAAGATGCTAGCAGATATAACTGTTGCAATGGGTGGAAGAGTGGCAGAAGAGCTAATTTTTGGCTACGATAAAGTCACAAGCGGTGCATCTTCGGATATAAAACAAGCATCTGATTTATCACGCGCTATGGTAACAAAATGGGGAATGAGTGACAAAATAGGCCCGATCTATCACAATCGCGAACAAACCATACATGGTTCTGAGATAATTTCTGAAGATACGTTAAAACTTATAGATGAAGAAGTGAAGAAAGTTGTATTTTCTTGCTATGAAAAAGCAAAAGACATTTTGACCAAGCATAAGAAAGGCTTAGATCTCATTGCCGAAAATCTACTGGAGTTTGAAACTTTAACAGGAGATGAAATAAAGGACATATTAAATGGAAAAAAAATTGTTAGAGAGGAAAATGAGAAGAATGAGAAAATAAAAAAATCCTCTCTCTATGAGAGTTGACCTCATCTTAAAAATGCTAATCAGCTAACGCTGCAATAAAACATTCAGAATTGTAACTGTCAATATAAATTGTATTAAAATATTCATAATATTACATTTTCATCACAATAATGCTATCATTCAGTTAGTATTAATGTTTAATGAGGTGTGAGTAATGATTGATATAGCTTCTATTGGTGTAAGTACAGTTATTGATCAGAATTATAGAAGAAAAGCACAATTATGTTTATCAGGATTATTTGTAGCTGTGTCAATAGCAACTGTTACCTGGTTTATTTTCCCTGCGTCACAAAATGTATTAGCTCCGTTTTTACTTCCGGCTATGTTCTTGCCCTTCACTTTATCGATGGGTTATTACATGTTCATATTTATAGCTCTTTTTACAATAATCCGAATGCGATAAGATATGTGTTTATGGCTATAGCAGGCCAGTAGCATATTACGGTCTGTTCGGATTATTGTAAAAAGATCTATAATCTTTGTTTTGAAGATCCTAGTAAAGCACACAAACTTGCATTATATGTGAAAGAAATTGACGATATTGTGTCTTCAATAAAAAATAAAGACCTCTTAGACCATTTTGATCAATTTTTTACTATTACTGAAGTAAGCAATAAAAAAAATAGAAGTGAATTAATGAACCTCGCAAGGGCATATATAGCTCTTTTTACAATAATCCGAACAGACCGTAATATGCTACTGGCCTGCTATAGCCATAAACACATATCTTATCGCATTCGGACTATTATAAGAAAGGCTATAAGATGATAAGTGAAGAAGATCCAGACAAAATACAGGATTTTTTAGCTACTCAAACAAAAAGTCATTCATATGAAATAATGTTACCTGAAATTGATAATTTTCTATCACAAGTTAGGTGATTTTATCAATAATTTCATTGTGTACGTGATTATCATTTTTTGTTTCAATTTCAGTGATAACACTGCACCTAACGGGCTCTTTTATGGATATTTCCTGAAACCCTTTTCTGACCTTATTGTAAAAATTAACATCCATTTCTTCATATTTATTCTTGTCTTTTGCTCTATTTAACCCAACTTCAACGTCAATATCTAGAATAAATGTAATATCTGGATATCTAACTTCAACCAACCTGTGCAAATCTTCTATTAGTTTTAAATCAACTCCAAACCCATATCCTTGGTATGCAATAGTTGAATCAATAAACCGATCACAAATCACTATTTTTCCTTCTGCAAGAGCCGGTAATATTAATTTTTTCATATGTTCGCGCCTCATCGAGATAAGTAGCAAGAGTTCAGAAATAGGATCAATATTATTTGTTAACAACACTCCTCTTATCTTTTCTGCAAAATCAGTGCCGCCTGGTTCCCGAGTCAATACTACGCTATTTTCACCGCGAATTTGCTTAAAATGATTTGCAAGCAGCTCAGATTGTGTTGTTTTACCAGAGCCGTCTATTCCTTCGAAAGTTATGAACATAAGTATTATAATTATAATACTAAAAAAGAATATGCAAACAGTATATATAGAAACCGTTTGACATTTAAATAATAAGACCGTAAATTACATATGGTATAATGATAGTCTATGGTTGCTCTGAATACTCCTAAAGTCGATTTTAGTTTTACTGCAAAAGATTTTAATCTTTTGGGAGTAGACAATAAATACTATACATTAAGTGACTGTTGTGGAAAAAATGGTCTTATTGTAATGTTTATATGCAATCACTGTCCTTACGTTCAGTCAATTATTAGCAATCTGGTAAGCGATGTTGATCAATTGAAAAAAGATTATCAGGTAGACACCATTGCAATAATGCCAAATGATGTAAATGAATATCCAGAGGATTCCTTTGAAAATATGATTAATTTTGCCAAGGAAAATAAGTTTACATTTCCATATTTAATTGATAGTACACAGAAAATAGCTAAAGAATACGGGGCTGTTTGCACTCCTGACTTTTTCGGCTTTAATTCCAATTTAAACCTTTGCTATCGTGGACGTTTTAACGACGCAAAAAAAGAAAAGGTTCAAAGCTATGAAGTAGGAAGTAGTCACTTATTTCAAGCTATGAAATTTATTGCAGAAACTGGTAATTCTCCAATTGACCAAAAATCAAGTATTGGCTGCTCAATTAAATGGTCTAATTCTACAGGTTGAATATCATGCACAGTGGCTCTCAGCATTTGTTTGATATTATAATTTTGCTTTCTGCTGCTGTGTTTATAGTCATAGCATTTTGGAAAATGAATATTAGTCCAGTGCTTGGTTACTTCGTTGCAGGTGCAGTTATTGGTTCTCACGGATTTAATCTGATACACTCAGCTGAAGCAATGGATAATCTTGCAGAATTTGGTGTAGTTTTTCTATTATTCATTATAGGCCTTGAATTGACATTTGAACGCCTGATCGCTATGCGTATTCATGTATTTGGGTTCGGTTCTCTTCAAGTTATAGTTACCATGGTAGCAATATGGTGCATCGCTCTTGCTTTCGGAGTGAATACGAATATAGCAACAGTTATTGGTGGTGGGCTTGCGCTATCCTCAACAGCAATAGTGTTGCAGGTTCTGCAAGAAAAAGGTTCTCAAGCAAGTCAGGTTGGTAGATTGTCGATAGCAGTGCTATTAATGCAAGATTTTGCAGTGGTACCATTAATAGTATTGGTACCTTTACTTACTGGCAATTCTGAGCACAGCCTGATAAGCTCATTGGCAGGTTCATTGGTGCAAGCAGCTATTGCATTAGTGCTGATATTTATAACTGGTAGATTATTGCTTAGACCTTTATTTTCGGTTATTGCTAAAATGGAAAGTAATGAGATCTTTATATCAACAACGCTTTTAATAGTATTAGGAGCAGCATTTATTACTGAGCAATTCCATTTATCGTTAGCATTAGGTGCATTTGTTGCTGGATTGTTAGTTGCAGAAACAGAATATAGACACTCAGTAGAACACGCAGTATTGCCATTTAAAGATTTGTTTCTTGGCTTATTTTTCATGACTGTTGGTATGTCCATCAATACCGAACTTTTACTCAATAAGTTACCACTAATTACTTTATTATCGATTATCCTTATCGTTTTAAAAACATCTATTATATATATATTGTGTAGATTTTTTGGGTTTAAGAGTGCACCTGCTATACAAGCTGGGTTACTGCTTTCACAAGGCGGTGAATTTGCGTTTATTTTGTTTCGCTTAGCAGATGAGCTAAATGTGCTACCAAGTGAAATCGCTCAAGTACTTATGATGGTAACTACAGTAACCATGGCTTTCACTCCTCTTTTATCAGGGCTTGGAGATTGGATAGCAAACTCATTTAGCACTGAGAAAACAATATTAGATGATGAAGCTGTTGAAACAGATACACAAGATCTTTATAACCATGTGATAGTTGCTGGATTTGGTAGAGTGGGATATATGGTAACAAAAATGCTTACGGCAGAGCATTTAAGTTATGTTGTTGTAGATATTCAATCGAAAATAGTCAAAGAAGGAAAAAGTGATAGTTTTCCTATATATCTTGGAGATGTTACAAGATGTGAAATTTTAAAATCGGTAGGAATAGAAAGAGCTCAAGCTCTCGTTATTTCAATAAAGAATGAAGTTACTATAAAAAAAGTTGTTTCTTTAGTTGCAGCAAATTTTCCGCATGTAAATATTGTAATACGCTTACCAGATCTGAGTAATGTGGAGGTTTATAGAGATCTAGGAGCTAGTAAAATTATTCCTGAAACATCTGAGATAGGATTGCAGCTAGGTGGAGCTGCACTGAGCCTTAGTGGTATTAGCGAAAGTGGAGTTACGTCTTTAAAAAGTAGATTCAGAAAAGGCAATTACAGTATGTTAAAAGACCTTGGTAGTGATAAAGGTGAATAACTACTTCTCTAATTTTATGTACAGAAAGCTTCAAGCTTTATTGAGGTTTTGCCTATAGTAAATTACGCACATAATCAACCAAATTAAGGAAAGTGCAAACCAAGTGATTGCATATTCCAAATGCTTCATTGGCTGTATAGCTACTTTGCTGCCAAAATTGTTCGGCCACAATACACACTTCTCTAGCTTAATACCTAACTCATTGGAAATTTCTTCTGTACTCAGGGTAAACCATGTATTCGAAGCAGTATCGTTCTTGATAAACCAATTTTTACTTTTATTGCTATCGCAATATAAAATTCCATCTGCAACTACTTTTTCAATTTTTACTTTTTTCTCCTTTTTTTCTCCGACTATTCCTTTATTCACCAACATGTAACGTCCAGTGGTGAGCAACATAGGAGACAGCACGTGATAGCCGTGTTGCCCTGCAAAAACATATAGTTCTATGTCACTTAGAATCCCATCAATCTTGACATGCCTATAGTTAAATTTTTCAAGGTCGTTATTGGGCAATAGATGAACCACTGGAAGACTCATACTTTTAATAATATTATTCTTCCAGTTCAATCTGAATATTTGCCATAACCCTAATAAAAAAAGAAGTGAGCAAGGTATAATTAAAATAAATACTATCTTTTTTAACACTCTATATTTGTGTTCTTAAATAGTTTTCAACACCCATTAGTTCAATAAGATCGATCTGTTTCTCAATCCAATGAAAGTGCTCTTCTTCATTTTTTAACATCTCTTCTAATAACATTACACTAACAAAATCCTTTTCTTTCTCAGCGATAGAAATCGTTTCTTTTATATCCTTAATACCTTTTCCCTCTAATTTCAAATTAGCTTCTAAGATTTTCCGTATTGTGTCTTTTGTAAACTTTCCATCATACTTTGATATTTCGTTTGTATCCTGAAAATTTGGGACTCCTTTAAATAACAAAATTCTTTCTGCCAACTTGTTTGCATGTTCAAGTTCTTCGTTAAGCTCATTTTTTACCTTTTCTGCAAGTCTATTAATTCCATTGTTTTTGAGAATCGCAAAATGCAAAAGATACTGGCGTACAGAAGTCAGCTCATTGGTCAATAATTTGTTCAAATGTTTTACTATCTCTTCATTCATAATCTTCCCTTAGTTCAATTCATCAGCATAATTTATATGATAACGATAGTTATAGCAACTCATTTAATAGTTCCTTTGATAACAACCGTATTAAATAGCATGTCGTGGTATGTCTGTTTTTTCTTAGAGAAGCAAGCAACTATAGCTCTTTTTACAATAATCCGAACAGACCGTAATATGCTACTGGCCTGCTATAGCCATAAACACATATCTTATCGCATTCGGACTATTATAAGAAAGGCTATAGATACCAGCAGAGAGTGAGTAGCACTATAATTACTTTCAATGCACTCAAGACATTCACTAATACTTCCTGATCTCGCAAAAATTCAGTAAGGACAACTACTACACTGTTTAACAAAGGAAGAAAAAACTGGGAAGAGCTTCTGTCAAACGCTAAATTCAAGTCTATTTTAGAATTATCTAAACTGATAGTATACATATTCATTAACTGTTGACCGGGAGTTGCTTGGGCCTTTGAAGATATAAAATATGTGAAGTATAGCCTTTCTTATAATAGTCCGAATGCGATAAGATATGTGTTTATGGCTATAGCAGGCCAGTAGCATATTACGGTCTGTTCGGATTATTGTAAAAAGAGCTATAACTACAATTTACACACATGTATGATAGATGTAAGATCAACGGAGAATCCTCTAATAGCAGTATAATTAATAAAGTTGGAATTAATAAAATTGCTACATCTATTAAATACGCGCAAAAGCGTCTTGTTATACTGGCAATCTCTGTAACAGCGGTCATTACCTATCTTCTAAATACTTTATTACAAAATCTGTAAGTTTATCAAAATGTTGAAAACATAACAAATCTTCATAACCGCTTATTGATTGACCGTATATAATAGGTAAACAATTGGCATTTTGTGCACACAGAACATCTGTGATGCTATCACCAACGAAAAACACATTTTCTCTATTTATAGGCAACGTACTCTCTTCTAATGCAAATAGCAGTGGGGTTACAGATGGTTTATCTTCTGCAGTATCGCATGACCCAACCACTCTTTCAAAGTAGGAATCTAGTTTAAAATAGGCAACTTCTTTACGTAAATTAGTATTTTTCTTATTACTTACTATTGCTAGGTAAATATTGTGGCTTTTCAGTGTCTGCAACATTTTCTCTACTCCTTGATTCAGAGCAATGTTTTGTAATAGCGCATTATCTAAGTATTGTTGATATATCTGGTTCGCTTTTTTCCACTGATCGCCAAATAAATTGACCATATAGCTCTTTCTTGACTCGTGGGAATTTCTATCAGCAGCTTTATTACTATACCCCATTGAGTTTATGGTATGCTTAATAGCATTAAAAATGTTATCTTGAGTGTCAACTAAGGTATTATCCCAATCGAATACTACTGCTAATGGGCTGTTTTTCATTTCTATATTGTTATATATTTTAAATTAATAAGTAAATAACATTTTAATAAAAAAAATATAAATAGGACGCTCTTACTCTTTACCACAAGTTATGTTAACTGTTTTTTATATAATTAGCTAACATACTGGTTATATGATATGTTTTAATAGGTAACAGGTATGGCCCAGACATCTAAAGAAAGTGTTGAAAAAAAGTTTAAAGATGTTTTTGAACGTTCTCCAGGTGCTTTTCCAGAAGGTACCTCATTAGAAAAGAAGGTTAATTATATCGCAAAAGGAACAGAGGCTCTAAAAGCTGTGAAAAGTAAGGAACTTGAGAACAAAATGAAAAACGTTGCAGAATTGAGTCAGAAATTTGAAAGTCAAAAAGGACGTGCAGATGAAAAAGTACGTCAAGATTTTGAAAGAATTGCTGAGCTTGACCAACAATATAAAGGGAAGGGCATCTTCACAAGTGAAAAAGTTGCAGAGCCAAAAAGTGACAAAAAACTCCAAGACACTCAGAGAAAAACTACAACAGCAGTTAAAGACCTTGAACATAATACACAAAAAAAGACTACTGAAGCTTCTGTGCAAACAGCATCAGAGCACGATTCACAAACCGTTAATCCCTCAGTGAGCAAGAGTTCTGTAAAAGAGAAGCTCAACACTGAGCCGGACAAAAAAGATAACACGCCTCAACCACAAGAAAATCAAAAAGAAGAAGGGTTTTTGAGTCTTCTGAAGCGCTTTGTTAAGAAAATATTAGAAAAATTTTTAGGTGAAGGTGAAAAGGATGTAGAGAATGCTCGTGGCATGAAAGAAGATGCTCAAAGAGATACGTCAAATAACGAAGAGCAACAAAAGAGTAAGCAGCTTGATGAAATTTTAAAGGACAAAAGTGTAAGCGAGGGTTTGAAGCAGGCAACAAAGCTTGAGAACCCGGCAATAACGCCTGTTAATACTCCTAAAGTGAATGAAGTAAACACGGGTCGTGAAAGGTGATCCGCTTTCAAGCTTCATTATACCGCCACGAACCGTCATACCGCCTCGGTATCTCATCCGCTAACAAGTAGCGGGATGACGATTGTCAGGGTGTCATCCCAGTGTCCCTATGATGTCATCCCAGTGCCCTGACTACTTGGATCTAGCAAGCTTTGCTTGCAAATAAGTCTAATACGCGTCGCGTTTTATGCCAAAACACAATTGGAGTTATAGCTCTTTTTACAATAATCCGAACAGACCGTAATATGCTACTGGCCTGCTATAGCCATAAACACATATCTTATCGCATTCGGACTATTATAAGAAAGGCTATACTATGCGGGTTTTATATTTTCGCCCTGCCCAAAAGCTACGGTTTGCTTTTCACCTGGAGAAGATTGTGCTATGCCGATAATCAGCGTAATAGATCAGTCTAAAAAATCTATCTTAGTTCAAGAATATACATTTACTCTTGGAACAATTGCAAAATCTTTGATCAATGCTAAAGAACGTGGCGTTGATGTTAAAGTCATCTTAGATAAATCGCAACTCTACTCAAAATATAGTGTTATAAATGAATTATTTTCAGGTGGAGTACCAGTTTGGATCGATGATAAGCCAAAAATTGCTCATAACAAGATAATGATTGTTGATAATCAAAAAGTTATCACAGGGTCGTTTAACCTTATTAAGACAGCTAAAAAAGGAAATGCTGAAAATTTATTAATTATTACAGATTATCCTGAATTGATTCAGCAGTATGTGAAAAACTGGGAGGCACGAATGTCACAATCTTACAAATACGCTCCCAACTAATCGAGAGCGCTTGCTCAAAATCAGTTTTAAAAACAGCAAGGGAGAGCTTTTTTGATTGATTGGCATAATGATTATGATATAATGAACTAAAAATTTAAGGAATAAAGTAATGGATTATATAAATGATGCTGCCGGTAGCTACACTGCTATTCATGATTTTTTTCAAAACAACGGTGTTGGAGATTACAAAGTTCAATGCAATTATGGTGGGGTGCCGTATGCTACTGATGAGTACGTGCATTCTGGCGATAAATTTTGGAGTAATAATTTCATAGACTCACATTTTGGCAGGGAAATAAAAATGTATCCTCAAAGTGAACTTTTAGCTAAAGAATATGCTGGAAATACGTTGCCAGTTTCAATATCACTAGATAAGGATTTAATAAAAATGAAGGAATGTCAGAAAAAAACGAAATTTGTGGAACTAGAAAGGGAGTCAGGTGATTTAGTGCATGATAAGCAAAAGTATGTAAAGTGTTACACAACAAAGCTATCATATGATGATGTACATATTTACAATAACGATAAAGTTTCAACATTTAGCATAAAATACGACGCGCCAAATGATCCGAAATACAGTTTAAATATAACATTTACAAAGGTTAATGATAATAAACCAGGATTTTGGCAGAAATTTAAAAATATGTTTTAACGTGACCATTCACTGGTTTTTACTCAATCAACCAACAACAGTTAATATCAAATTTTTATAATTAAAAAATATGCTATTTTTTAAAACTTTCATTCTCCTTGACTCTGTCAACTTCACAAAACAACTCTTGGACCAAATGTATCTGGCATAACACCTTTTGGTAACTTGCTACTTCTTTTTTTCCGCATCTCCGACAACAGCCATTGATATTCCACTACATAAGGCTTGATTTTTGGTAGATCAACTTTTTTATGAATAATATAGCTCTTTTTACAATAATCCGAACAGACCGTAATATGCTACTGGCCTGCTATAGCCATAAACACATATCTTATCGCATTCGGACTATTATAAGAAAGGCCATACTATGCTTCTCCTTAAATTGACCATTTACCCTAAACGCTATTAGCTTCCTTAAAATTTACATTAATGCCTATTTTGCCTAAACTGAAGCGTCTTTTCCAATTTTTTCTAGCATCAACTCAGCAGCTTTTTGTTCAGCAATCTTTTTACTAGAAGCGCATGCAGAAACTTTACCATAATCTTCTATGCAAACTGATATAGTAAATTCAGGATTGTGCGCTGGTCCAGTTTGTTTTACAAGCTCATACTCTGGTAAAGGCAATTTGTTTTTCTGAGTCCACTCTTGCAGTGAGGTTTTAGGATCTTGAGGGGGGTCAAGCATGCCTTTAGCTAGCTTTTCCCAATATTGGATAATAAATTTTTCAACATTTTCAAGCCCGCCATCAATATAAATTGCACCTATTAGTGCTTCAAGCGAGTTTTCTAAATTTTTTAAGTTACATCTCCCTCCATTGCAGCGTTCACTATTATTCATGATGATAAAGCTGCCTAATTTTATTTCTTTAGCAACATTAGCAATGGTGTTGCCACAAACTAAATCCGTCTTTCTTTTTGCCAATGCTCCTTCTTTTTCTTCAGGAAATAGTTTAAACAGTGTGGCAGATACAACCATATTCAAAACACTATCGCCCAAAAACTCTAGTCTTTCGTAGCTTACAATCTGATTTTTGCTATTCCTTTTATTTACGCTTGGGTGAGTTAGTGCCTCTTCTAATATTGCATAATTTGTAAATTTATAATCAATGATCTTAGATATTGCATCATTCAAACTCTTCATACCAATTATTTAAAAGAAAAGCACTTTCTACCACCTTTATACCAGAGAATTAGTTTTATTTTATTAAAATAATACCACCAACTTCCAAAATTAATGTATACAACCCACCACCTCACTAATGTTACTAAATCCATCTCTCCTTATTAGTTCTGCAAGTTCTAGATTAATTTTGTTTACAACTTGAGGTCCGTGGTATATGAGAGCAGTGTACAACTGCACCAAAGAAGCTCCTGCCTTTATTTTTTTATATGCATCAGCACCACTTGAGATTCCTCCGCACCCTATCAATAATATTTTGCCCTTAGTAAATTTGTACATATCGCCCAATAACTCGGTTGAAAGTTTAAACAGCGGTTTGCCACTCAACCCACCACTCTCATTATGGTGAGAATGCAGATTATCTCTACTTACCGTAGTGTTGCTTACTGTTAATCCGTCAATCTTATATTCCAACGCAAGCTCAGCGATATTTTCTTTCGTTTGCTGATCTACATCTGGTGAGATTTTTAATATTATTGGTATGGATTTAGAATTATCAATTGATTTTCGGATTAGAGTTACGGATTTCAACAATTCCGATAATTCTTGCTTATTGTGCAGATTGCGTAAATTAGGCGTGTTTGGGGATGAGATGTTCAGCACTATATAATTGCTCTTTCCATATACTATCTTTATTAAGTCAACATAATCGCTGATTTGGTCCTTTGATGTACTGTTTTTTCCTATGTTGATGCCAAAAATGCAGTCATCAAGCTTGGTTTCACCTATTTGTTTAAGAAAATAGTCTATTCCTTTATTGTTAAATCCCAATCTGTTAATTACCCCTTGATCTTTAATTAACCGAAAAATTCTTGGCTTTTTGTTTCCATATTGTGGATTACGAGTTACAGTACCAGTTTCAATAAACCCAAAACCAAATGAGAGCATAGGCCTTATAACTTCTGCATTCTTGTCAAAACCTGCAGCCAGACCTATGGGGCTTCTGAGCTTATTACCAAAAAAATTCACACTCAAAGATTCTGGTAGCTCTATAGGATTCTTATAAGGCATTTTCTTTAATGCCATAATTGCCAAAGAGTGAGCAACTTCGGGCGATAGTAAAAATAGTAAATTACGTTTGTAAAACACTTTGCTTATTTTTAGTTTATTTTTTACCATGAAACGCTATAAGAGTATAACCATAACTTGAAAAGAAATTGATTTTACTATGGACAAGCTTTCTCTATAGGTTACACACTTAAAGCTACTGTTAACTTTTACAAGATATAGAGAATGAAAGAGGCCGGGACCGGAATTGAACCGGTATAAAAGGATTTGCAGTCCTCCGCATAAGCCATTCTGCCACCCAGCCGTTTTTTATGTGTAGATATCCATTATATCTTTTAGCATAGATAAAGCCTCCTCCCTTTTGCGTTGAAAAGTGTTACGTCCAATGATTGAACCATTACCGCCACCCTGCTTAATTTCTTTCGCTTCATTGTATATGTTATCTACTTCCTTCGATTCACCACCAGAAAAAACTACTATTCTTTTCCCTGCAAAACAAGACCTTTTAACATATTCAATTCTTTTAGATAATGATTCAATATTTTCTGTTTCTATTTTCTCCCTTTCCAAATATTTAGTTGGAAGTTTTACTTTTATTATATTAGCGCCAAGCAAAGCTGCTATGTGTGCAGCATAGGCAATAACATCAACTGCTGTTTCACCTTCTTTGGAAATCCCTTCACCGCGTGGATAAGACCATAGCACTACTGCAAGCCCGTAAGATTTGGCTTCAGCTATGATTCCACGGGCTTCCTCCATCATATCGAAACACTTAGCAGAACCAGGATATATAGTAAATCCGACAGCTAAGCAGCCCAAACGCAGCGCATCTTTCACAGAAGAGGTTATTGCCTGATCAGAGGTTAGATCCTTTGAATGTAAAGAGTTGGAACTATTAAGTTTCAAAATAAGTGGGAGCATTCCAGCATAAGTTGCAGCACCAGCTTCAATCATACCAAGTGGAGCAGCATATGCACTTACTCCCGAATCAACCGCAAGCTGAAAATGATAATGTGGGTCATAAGCATCAGGGTTAACTTCAAAACTTTTAATTGGACCATGCTCAAATCCTTGATCTACTGGCAGAATCACTAACTTGCCAGTGCCGCCAAGCTTTCCATGCATGAGAATACGAGTAAGATTTGCTTTTACCCCAGGGTTTTCACTTTCGTAGTAGCTTAGGACTTGTTTTACTTTATCACTTATCACTATAATTCAAATTGAAGTTAAGTTATAGATTGTAACAAAGATGAAGTTCAATACAAGGATTTTAAACTATATCAAAAGCAATTTTATTTTCTACTTTATTCATATAGATTCTTAATTTCTTTCCTTTTATTAATTTACGATTCAGTATTTCTTCCGCTAAGTAACTTTTTATCTCCTTTTCAATAAGTCTCTCTATCGGACGTGCTCCCATTTCCTTACTATAACCTGTTTGTGCAAGATAAGATTTCACTTCATCTTCTACCAAGCAGTTTATGCCTTTTTGCGTCAGCTGCTTTTTCAGTTCCTGAATAAATTTATCTACAATATGCAGAATTATATCCGCATTTAAGTCAGAAAAAGAAATAATCGCATCAAGACGATTACGAAATTCAGGGCTAAAAACCTGTTCTATCGCTTTTTCACTATCACCAGTGTTAAATTTTTTATGCCCAAAGCCAACAAAACTTTTGCTGCGTTCAGCTGCTCCTGCATTAGTTGTCATAATTAAGATTATATTGGAAAAGTTAACTTTACGTCCGTAAGTGTCTGTAACGCAACCATAATCCATAATTTGTAGCAATATATTATAGATATCGCTATGAGCCTTTTCAATTTCATCAAGCAGCACAACACTATATTGATTATTAGATACAGACTCTGTGAGTAATCCACCCTGATCATAACCTACATATCCAGGAGGAGAACCAATCATCCTTGATATCGTATGAGACTCAATATATTCGGACATATCAAAGCGTATAAGATTCATGCCCATGCTTTCTGCTAATTGTTTTGCTAGCTCGGTTTTACCAACACCGGTTGGCCCTGCAAAAAGATAATTTGCTAAAGGCTTATTGTAATTTCTCAACCCAGATTTAGCAATTTTAATAGAATTAACAAGAGATTCTATTGCCTGCTCTTGGCCAAAAATCACCTTCTCTAGATTAGCTTTTAAAGACTTTACTTTCTGCAAATCATCAGATTCAGATCCGCAAGGCACATTTGTAATTCTAGTAATGGTATTCTTAATATCTCTACTATTTACAATTTTACCCCTGTTTCTTAGCAATTTACAATATGCCCCTGCCTCATCAATAACATCAACCGCTTTATCAGGTAATATTCGCCCAGTAATATACTTATGCGAAAGTTCAGCCGCAGACCTAATGGCATTCTTTGTATAATATACTCCATGATACCCTTCATAGTAGTGCTTTATACCATCTAGTATCTTTATCGTTTCGTTAACAGAAGATTCCTTAACATTAATTTTTTGAAACCTCCTCGCTAATGCTTTATCTTTTTCAAAACTATTGCTGTATTCTCTATATGTAGTTGCACCTATACAACGCAGTGTACCTCTTGCAAGCGCAGGTTTGAGTAGGTTACCTGCATCAAGAAAGCTACCACTTGTAGAACCTGCTCCAATGATAGTGTGTATTTCGTCAATAAAAAGGATAGCACCTGGTTTTGCCTCAATCGCTTTTATTATAGATTTTATTCTCTCTTCAAAATCACCTCTATAGCGTGTCCCTGCAAGGAGTGACCCTAAATCCAAAGCATAAATTATACTGGACCTGAGCGCACTTGGAACACTGTTTTCAATGATTTTGAGTACCAAACCCTCAACTATTGTGGTTTTGCCAACACCTGGATCTCCAACATATAAAGGGTTGTTTTTTCTACGCCTCAATAATATTTCTATAGTGCGATTTAATTCATAATCACGACCAATAACATAATCTATTTTTTTGCTTCTTGCATAGTCATTTAAATTTTTACAATAACTTTGTAGAATTTCCTCATCTTTTAGTAGCTCACCTTTATTTACTGTAGTAGGAGCATCATTATTTTTATCAAGTTTTACTTTATGATTAGTGGTGTATTCATCTATATCGTTAGAGTATTTCATGTTAGATATGTGGTAAATCAAATTGGAATCTTTCGCACTTTGTTTCTGCAATAGATCTTCAACGTATAAATCTTGCCCAGACAAAATTTCTACTAGAACACTTGCTCCATTTATTTCTTTTTTCCTCAAGCTATGAGCCCGTATTATTGCTCTGTGTATTATGCATTGAAACATTGAGCTAGGTTTAACTCCACTGATAATCAATTCAGAACTGCTTTGTAAAAACCCTTTTATATTATTATTATAATCATTAGCCTTAATATTGCATCTTGATAGAATGTTATCCATACTGATGATTTTATCGGCTCTGATATTACATATTGATAAAACGTAATTTACATCCACGTCTTTAGTTAACGCCAGCAATAAATGTTCTACTTTCGCATATTTAAGATTAAAATTAGAAGCAATGAATAGTGCTCTATTCAAACTTGCCTCTAAGTTTTTGGAAATCATCTCCTATTCTCTTTAAAAGTGGGAACTCATATATAATGAATAGCACACAATTATTAAAAAAATTGAAATCCAGCAGTTCGCTGTAGCCAATTTGAATCCCACTCTGGATCTACGTCATAGCACCGCAATATCTCAGCATAGATTCCGCTAATGAGTAGCGGAATGACGAGTTTTACGCTTATCAAATTGTAGGTAAATCCTATTTAATACGCTTTTTCTAGTACTCTGCTTTTCTTCTTAAATGCATTGATCTTTTTTCTACCGTATTTAGTCTTTAACGTACTTGGCCTTTTAAAGACCTTTTTGCTGTTACGTTTTTTAAATTGCACACTACAATCAAAATTTAGCTCTCCTTCTTTGTCTGCCAGTGCAGGCAGTCTTCTCTTATCTTGAGGTGTAACAAAAGATAGCGCATACCCTTCAGCTCCAGCGCGTGCAGTTCTACCTATACGATGAATATAGTCAGCTTGCGATTGTGGTGCATCATAATTGATAACATGTTGAATGTGGGGAATATCAAGGCCGCGAGAAGCAACATCTGTTGCAACCATGATTTGATTACGGCCAAGACGAAAAGAATTAATGACCCTTTCGCGCTTGTGCTGCCTTAAATCACCATGAATTGCTAAAGCGCTATAGTCATCTTTGTGCAATCTGTTAGCTAGCTGATCCGCTCCTCGCTTTGTTTTGACAAAGATAATGATTGATCCTTCGCGCTGACATAGTTGTGTAACAAGCTTTTCATATTTTTCTGATTCTGATGCATAAACAATTTCTTGCTTAATTTTTACAGAAGTTGTAGCCTCACAATCAACAGAAATACGTTCTGGTCGATTAAGGTACTTCTCAGCAAGTTTTACTATATCTCCAGGAAGAGTTGCAGAAAACATAAGAGTTTGCCTTATTTTAGGCAAATGCTTCATAATTTCTTCAATCTGAACTCCAAAGCCCATATCAAACATACGATCCGTTTCATCAAGCACAAGAACGCTAACATTGCGAGTAATCAAAGTTTTACGCTCAATATGGTCTATAATACGACCAGGAGTACCTATTACAATTTGTGGTTTTTTCTGAAGCTGATTTAGCTGCCTAAAAATAGGCTCACCACCAATCAACAAAGCGACCCTTAGTGCAGAATTTTGAGATAAGAGTTTTCTTATCTCATTTGTTACCTGATGCGCAAGCTCTCTGGTTGGCACGATGACTAAAGCTGAACCAGTGTTAGGCTCATTCAGCAACTTAGCAACCAACGGAATAGCAAATGCTAAAGTTTTTCCAGTCCCCGTTTGAGCAGATCCGAGAATATCTTTACCTTGTAGCGCTAAGGGAATCGCTTGTATTTGAATCGGAGTTGGGACGAAAAGATTATTTTTATCTAGAGCTTGTCTAAGCGAAGCTGGGAGACCCATCTCATGAAAATTATTCACAATACGTTAATCCTGTTAAAAGACTTCATAATAGATTAATCTTCCAATCTTAAATTTATTGCAGATTTTTTATCTTCTCCGTTTCTACCGCGCTCCTCTTTAACCTCATAACTCACCCTTTCTCCTTTTATTCCCTTCTCTTTATTCTCTCCTTTAAGTGCCTCAGGTCTTATTCCCGAACGTTCCAATGTGCTAATATGTACAAAAACGTCACCCCCTTTACCTTCTGGCTTGATGAAACCATAGCCTTTTTCGGCATTAAACCATTTTACATTACCAAATTCCATTTAAACAACTCCTAAATTATTAACTAACATTACTAATGTGATGAAAAACTTTGAAATTACGATTGAGAATGCTTTAAGCTTAGCTATTGAAACTAAACCTTTATACTCCATAGTCTATTCTTAACATTACATGACAATAATATACAATTGTTGTACTTGATGCAAATAAATTTTTTAATCGTTAAGCGAACCTGCAACCGTCATTTCGCTAACTTTAATCGTTGGTGAATTAAATTGCCCACAAAAAGTTAGATCATCTGCAACGACTAAATTGCTAAACATATCCTTCAAATTGCTAGCAATGGTAATCTCATGTATTGGATACGTTATTTTTCCATTTTCTATAAAAAATCCGGAAGCGCCTTGGCTGTAATCGCCATTGATTAAATTGACACCAAAACCAAATAAATCAGTTACATATATTCCCTCTTTCACTTCCTGAATTAATTCTTCAAACGATACATCACCATTCTCAATGTAGAGGTTACTAGCTGCAGGAATAACTGCAGCATTACTTGCACGAGTTGCACTTCCGGTTGTTTCTGAGTCTAATTTTCTAGCCGAGTATAAGTCTAAAATCCAATTTTGTAATATTCCGTTTTTTACAAATATATTTTTCTTGCTAGTTATCCCTTCTCCATCAAATGGTCTCGATGCTATGCCTCTTGGCAACAATGGATCATCGATAATATTAATTCTATCGTTGAAAATCTGAGCGTTTAAACTACCCCTCAAGAAAGAACTGTTGCTTATAATACTGCTCCCATTTATAGCAGAAGCAAAACTTTTTACTAGCCCTTTTGCTGCTCTTTTTTCAAAAATAACTGGAAATTTACCAGTTTTCATTGTACGTGAATTCAATTGATCAACTGCTCTTTTTGCTGCTTCTTTTCCCATTAACTCTGGCAACTTTAAATCACTAAAATTACATGCTATATCATAATCGTAACCGACCTTCATTTCACTTTCTCTTCCAGCAACAACAGAGACCTGATTAGCAAAGGTTGATTTACTAAACGAGCCAATAAAACCAGAAACAGTCGATAATACTGTATTCACTAAAGCGTATGAAGAAGAGGCTCCTTCAGAATTAGTGATACTCTTATGTGCAAGGGCTGAATTTTCTGCAGCTTCAGCAATTTCTTTTAGGTTATCAACGGTTACAACATTATTATCTGAGATACTTAAATCTGCAGAAGAGATATAATTACTACCATTTACAGCAAAATTAATGCAAGGATCTTCTGGCGCATTCTTTGCCATTTCTACCACTTGGCTTACTGTATCACTCAGATTATTCAAATCGTTTGTAGAAATATACGCAGCTTTGTTTTTACCTGCTATAGCTCTGATTCCTACAGTGCAATTTTTAGATTGTGATATTTGCTCAATTTTTGATAGACGCTGAGAAACTGAAGTCTTATTAGTTTCATATATTGTAACTTCCGCATCTTGATTTTGCTTTTTTATTAGTTTAGTAATATCTGCTGCAATATTTAATATATTCATTTTCTATTCCTTAGATTTCTATAAAGATTCTGCACCACCTATAACTTCAATTAAATCAGTCGTAATCGCTGCTTGACGAGAACGATTATAAAGCAATGCTAATTTGTTCAGTATCTCTTTAGTGTTTCTGTTTGCTGATTCCATAGCAACCATTCTAGCACTATTCTCACTCGTTGCACTTTCAAGTAAAGCAGAGTAAAGAGCAATTACAACGTAATCTTGAACTAAAGATTTTAAAATAAATTCAATATTTTGTGGTTCGTACTCATAGCCGTAATCTGTTGTTGGACCAGCCAGAGAGCTATCAATCAAGGATGAGTCTTTACTCCATGGTTTTATTGTTTCCAACATTGGTTTTTGCGTGAAGGTATTATAGAATTTACTATAAAAAACTTTAACTTTATCGTATTTACTTAAATCTATACCATCAACCAAAGCTTCTACGTGCTTTAACGTGATTCCCTTACTATTTTCAATTTTTAAGATACTTTTAGAGTCAAATCTATTTTTACCCACATCAAAAGCTTTTTTACCAAGAAATACAATATCTACTTTTTTGCCATTTGCGATTGACTTATTTACACGCTCTTGACTAAATTTGACAATAGAAGAGTTAAAGTTGCCGCACAAGCCACGATCAGACGCAATAATGAATACTAGGTAAGAACCGTCGTTACTGACATTTAGAATTTTTGCCAGTAATTCTTGATCAACTGATAGCATTAATGAAAAAATAATGTTATGCAGCTTAGATACATATAATTTTGAATTTAATAACTTCTTTTGGCTTTGTAACAACTTTGCTGCAGAAACCATTTGCATTATTTTCGTGGTTTTCTGTACAGACCTAATATTCTTAATTCTTAAGGATAATTCCTTTAAGCTCTTCATTTTGTATACAACCCTGATTTATTAAAATATATAACTGTTAGTGTCTAAAAGCAAGTTTTTTTGACATTAAAACCAAGTCTAGCTAAGAAACTTGCAGGTTTATTGTTTGGAGACAAGGATTATATTAAGAAAGTGCTCTAACTTCAGCAATATCAATGTGAAAGTAGCCTAATGGTAATTTCTACACTTTGTGGAATTTTATAATATATAATAAACACAATTAAAACTATTACAACTTGAACACTTATGATCCCATTGTTCTAGTTCCCTGTTACAATTTTTACATTTCCAGCCTGGATCAGGCAAAGCTTCTGAGCCCATCTTGTTTAGCCAATAAATTACCTTGTCGTGTTCTTGCAATGTAACCTTGAGTTGTATTACAATAAAGTAGATTGACATGTAATTAGCTTTTTTCATAGCAGTGTCTAAATATTGACTTGCAAGATCATATTTACCTAAACTCATTGAGGACAAAGCAAGTAAACAGTAACTAAAATAATAATCAGGGCGTAAGTTGTATAGTCTTTCAGCACCTTTACTATTTAAATTGATGTACATTTTAGCTGACTGAGGAGTAGGATTTACTGTATACTCTGCCTCTAGCACTGCAGAAACTTTTCTGATTTTTCCAAGTTTAATATATAATTCTGCCTTTAAATAATTGATGGGCTGAAAAATTGCACTATAACGTTGTGCTCTAAATAAAGACTTTATAGCCTCCTTAAAATTTCCTTTACTTTCATATTGCTTTGCTAAAGCGCAATAAAACACTGCAAACATTTCTTTATGATCAAAGGGGAGAAAAATATTGGACTTAACTGCTTCCTTCAACCTCAAAATTGCATTAATCCAATCTTCTTTCAATATGCAATGCTCTATTTGAAAGGGAATAGATAGCATTTTATCGTTAATTGAACTAGAGCAATATTCTATAAATTTTTGAAAGACTACTTTTTCTTGTTTGAGGTGGACAATCAGCTTATTGGCTAGAAGTAGAGCTAAGTTACGATTTTTATTTGCAATATTTGTTAAACCGTTACTGAAAAAGCTGTAATTTCCCGTCTTACCTGAGTTAAAGAGCTTTATTAAAGATAACCTATCGCTCTCCTCACTAAGACTTTTAACTAGCTTTTGGGCATTCTCTATATTGTCTAAGTCTATGCTAAAGAAAGCTTCAAAGAGAAGCAATTCTTCCCTATCCCTTCTTCTATTTCTTATGTTGGCAAATGTTGATGAAATGGAGGAAAAAAAGCGTACAAGTGTAATTAATAAAAATAATAAAACTACACAATTAAAAATAATGAAATATAGATCAATACTTATAGTGTAATTGCCTAATTCCAATTTTATTACTTCACCACTTACCTTGACCCATATACCAAATAAAAACGAAAAAGCGAAAATTATAAAATAAATCATGAGATATATTGTAATAAGTGATGATATATTGTTGAAATATTCTTAGAAGCTACAATAAAACCATTCAGTTTATTAAGCCATGGCTTGAATTCTGGGTATGTTAAATCGCCTATTGTAGTAGCTATGCTCTGCCAATCATTATCGTTTATTGACTCCTCAACTTCCGCAAATTTTACTCTTAATGGGTCATTTCGGTCGTCTACCTTTACCCAGTTTGAAATGATTTTTTTAGACAATGTACTTTTGTTGTAATAGATAGTATCAATAGTTTTTTCAAAAGATAACTTCAATTCGTGTAAGGTATTTATCTCTTTCAAATTTTCTAATTCATCTACTGCATTTTCTATCTCTGGATCGTCAAGCTCTGATATCAAAGGCTTTATTGAATTTATATGGTTATCAAATTTTGCTTCTCGCAATAACGAATTCTTCATTTTAATCACAAGTAACAGCAATTTTGCAAGGTTCTTACATCTTGAATTATTATCACCTTGCTCACACTGAGCATGCTGACTTCTCTTTAAGTCAAATATCCTTTTTTCCATTCTAGATTGATTAACTTCAAGCAACATTTTCAATTCATCTATGTTTTCCGTCAAAACTTTTATACTATCATCGCTTTCTTGTTGATTCATTTTTAAAAAGATTATGTTATTTATTGTGATGTAACTGGTAAATAACAATACAATTAAGAACCAACCTATGTACTTTTG
The DNA here is from genome assembly GCF_947251485.1 of Wolbachia endosymbiont (group A) of Scambus nigricans. NCBI lineage: Bacteria > Pseudomonadati > Pseudomonadota > Alphaproteobacteria > Rickettsiales > Anaplasmataceae > Wolbachia > Wolbachia endosymbiont (group A) of Scambus nigricans. The sequence continues at coordinate 218,695 of NZ_OX366356.1, read as the reverse complement.
CTGAGTATCATTCATAACGTAGTATCTCTGCAGGATCTTGTGCAGCTGCCTGCAACGCAGGAGCAATCGTCGCTAAAAATGATAAGAGTAACGCAAGTGCAGAAATATTTACTACGTCTTGGGGTACTAATATCACTGGCAAACTTGAAAAAAAGTATATCATAGGATCAAACAGCTTGACGTTAGTAATGTTTTCTAAAAACACTCTAATGCTTTCGATATTGAGAGAAAAAACGACACCTATAATACAGCCAAGACAAGTTCCCGTAAAACCGATTAATAGACCACAAGCGCAAAATATACGCATAATGCTTCCACTTGTTGCACCAAATGTACGCATAATTGCAATCGCGGATTTCTTTTCTTGCACTATCATCATTAAATTTGAGATAATATTAAACGCTGCTACAACTATAGTCAAAGTGAGAATTAAAAACATCACATTTCTTTCAGTTTTTAAAGCACTAAAATAATGGCTTTGCTGTGATTGCCAACTTTCAGCTTCCATTCCTATTTCTTTTTCTATAGTATCTGCCAGCTTATCAGCTCTAGTAACGTCGTCTACAAGTACTTCTATATTTTTTATGCTATTTTTATAATTAAAAAAGGCTTGTGCTGATTTTAGAGGCATATATATCAAGGTATTATCATACTCAAACATACCCATATCAAATATTGCTATAACTTTATATTTTTTCATTCGCGGCATTTCACCAAGTAATGCATCAAATTCTTCAGATGATATAAACGTAATTTCGTCGCCATAGTCAATGTTCAAAACTTCTGCTAAGCGTGCTCCTATTATTATCCCTTCATCAAATTTTTTTACATCACCTATAATTACATTATTTGTAACGGCAGTACTATCAAGCAAATCTTTAGTTGACACACCTCGCACTACGCTACCTGCAATTTTACCATTTGCTAAAATAATAACTTGATCATTGGTCATAGGAGTAGCTTTTAATATACCAGGAATTCTCTCAATAGATTTTGAAACTGCGTAGTAATCTGAATTTATGTTCCTATCAAAATAAACGTTAATATGGCCATCAATGCCAAGTATTGAGTCAAGCAACTTTGCTCTGAATCCGTTCATCACAGACATCACCACTATTAGTGTTGCAACTCCAAGGGCAATGCCGATAATAGAGAACAAAGTCATTATAGAGCAAAATCTGGCATTTCTTGCTCGCAAATAGCAAGCAGCCATAGTAATTTCAAAGGCAATGGACATTACAAAATATTTTGAGGTTAGACATTATATTTTTGAAACTTCGTATAATTGTAGACTTTTCTTTATTTAAAAACTAGAGATTTTTGCTTCCTTAAATTTAGCAGACTTATAGAGTATCTTTAACATTAGAATTTCAAAATCTTCCATATACATCCTCCAACCTCACTATATCATTATCAGATAAATGCTCTCCTATCTGAAATTCAACTATTTCAAGTGGAGAGCTTGTGCTTTTATAACATAGAAAAAATCAAGAATATTATTGGGTTTATTCAATAAGTTATAATTCTTTCCTTCCATAATTTTCAAATTGTACAACTAGTTGCTTTACATTTACATCTGTGAGAAGAGCATTTTTGCTAACATGAGGTCTCGGATCAGATTTTGCTGATAAGGGATTCATCTGAGATATTTCATCCCTCATTGGAAATAAGCGAGATTGGGAAGCAACTTTTGGTGATGGGCTAGTTTTTTTCTCCACATCTATATTCACTTGTGCAACAGGAGGGGTCCTGCTTTCAATAGTTTGCGCATTAGGACTTTCTTTTGCTTGATTTTGTTTGAATTTTTTTCTTATCTCTTGTACTTTAATATCGATATTATAATTAATTTCTTTTTCCATAGAAGATACTACCATTTCTAGCTTTGTGCTTGATTTTTGATCAGTATGACCTAACTTTTTAAGTTTTAGTGGTAATTCAGGTTTATCTTTAGTTGATTTAGGAACAGTTCCTACTACTTTTGGTTTTTGTCTAACTTCTTGACCAGCAGTAAACATTTTTTTTGGCAATGGGGGTGCTATTGATGGTTTTGGCAATATTGGAGGTTTAGATTGTTGTTTTTGTTTAAGTTCTCTTTTTGCTTCCATATGTTCTTTAGGAACTGTTACATAAATTAGCTCTTCTCTAGGCGATTTTGAACTTTATGAATTTTCTGTTAAAATTTTACTCTTCTTCTCTTGATAATTTGATATCTCTTTGTATCCAGGCTTTTCATCTAATGAATTTCCATGGCCTGAATCATTATAATTAACTTCTATAGCCTTTCTTATAATAGTCCGAATGCGATAAGATATGTGTTTATGGCTATAGCAGGCCAGTAGCATATTACGGTCTGTTCGGATTATTGTAAAAAGAGCTATAACATTGTCTCGTTTTCATTGCAGAGAAGTGCAGCAATTAATATTGCCGCTGCTGTTCCAATTTTCACTGGTTCGAAAATCACTTTATATTCTTGCAGTGCATGCAATTCCTCCATTACTAATGACTCGTACTGTATATTTGTAGCAATTATGGGCGGCATATAATCGCTTTTTAGCCTCAACAAAGTGTTGTGAAACATAGTGTTCTGACTAAATATTTTCTGAAATTGCTTTGGCTTAGATAAAGGCCAAAGTCTGCTACCACTACCACCACACAATATTACAGGGCGCATTTAGTCAAGATATTAATTATTTAATTAATATCTTATACTGAGGGCAAAATACATGCAAGTTTTTGTTGTGGAATAGTTAATAAAGAAAGTAAATGTTGATTTAAAGTAATTGCTAATGAGAGTGATCATGTGTAGCGCCTTGCCCTTGCTGTGAATTTCTTCTATTTTGTAATTCCTCAACATGACCTTTTCTTTTATCACTTAATATTTCATTACCCTTATTTTGTTCTTCCTCAGGACTCTTTAGTATTTCATTACCCTTGCTAACTTCTTTATCATCCCCTTGTTTCTTTGGCCTTCTAGCGTTAAGCTCATCCCATGTGCCCACTAGTGAATCACGATTCCCATGATCCGGCTTTAGCCTTTCTTCACCTTTAATAACATTAAAGTCACTTTTTGCTTCTTCCAAACATCCTTTCAGTTGGTGTTTCCACATGGTGTAGTAAGCATCACCATATTTTTTCTCATTTGCTACAAACAATAAAATTGGAGCCTTAAGTATGGTAGCTCCCATATCCATTAAATTTTTTACTGCCATTGCAGGAGTAAATAAAAGATAACCAAAAGACTTTGCAATTGGGTTTTGTTCGCTTATTAAATGCTCCCCTAACTTTATAGGAAGAGAAGTCAACAATTTAGTACAAACTTTAGCTAAACTTGTAACAAAAACGATAGGAACAGATATAAGACTTTTATCTAGCTCTAGATTACCATTCTGATCTCTAATTTCTGAAAAATGGGTGCTTAGCTTCTTGTAATCACTAGTGTATAATAATTCTCCATTTCTTCCTTTTTCATCAACAACTTCCTGAACTTTACCTTCTTTATTTTTTACCTCTTTAGTTAGCACAGAAGAATTAGTTAATTCAAATGGATATTGAGGATCCTTAGTTTTTTCAGCTTCAAAAATTGGCACGTGTTTTTTCAAATCCATTCTCGAAAAGCCTAATGGCTCAAAATATGACTTATGCAACTCATTTATCGGAATTTGCTTACCCTGATTGTCTATATAATTGATAGTAAAATAAGATCTATCATTATCTTTATCTTTGGTAACTAAAGATAATCTGAAACTTGGTTGTTCTCCATTCTCATCTTTTTGACCATACAAAAGTTTATAGGTTGGATTTTTATCTTTATCTAGTATAGCATTTCCATGCATATCACTGTTTTCTATGATTTTAGCAGACTGTACAATTTGATCATAATTTTTTGGATACTGGCATTTCCTTCCATCATACATCATTACCTTTCTAAGGTCTTCGACGTAAACTTGAGATTCAGGTGAAGTAAGCAGACCTTTTGCTTTAAGTGTAAGATCTATTGCTCCCTTTTTTAATGCTTCAAACATATTGTCAAACCAAAATCGCTACAATGCTATAGTTCAATAATAAAACTAGTGCACTAATAATATATTAACACAGCACCGGTGATTTTACAAGAAAATATGCCTGTAGAAGATAAAGATTGTAAAAGCGAGGGTTATATAAGTAATGCTTGATAAGTACTTTATGCATGTAATTGTAAAAATCCTCAAAGGTACGCTGTGTATATAATCTTCGCATACTACCTGCATTCCAAGAACTGCGTGCCAAAAAATGCAAAACAACAATACAACAAAAAATAAAAGCTCTAAAGGGTGATTAATAAATTTTTCACTAAAAGACAAAGAGCTATCAGTATAAAATGTACAAGAAAATGAATAGATAAACCAAGGAAACAGGAACAGTAAAATTACCGCAGAAACACGCTGAACCCACCAATGATGTACTGAATTTCCAGATTGACTCATATAAACATAAATAAAAAAGCCATAGTAGAAAGAAGTAGCGTTACTGTCAGCAATATAGCACTCCTTGAAACGCCAGTAATTTCTAAATTAAGCCCAGCATCCCACAATAAATGACGAATACCATTAAGAAAATGATATACAAAACTTATAAAACATAAGACATAAGCTAATTTAGCAACAGGAGTGAATAATAATGCATTTAAGTACCTTACTATAAGTAACTCAGGAAAGTAAACATGTAATATGAAATACCAAGAAAGTATCATTAATAAAAGGAATAGCAAGATACCAGTCAATCTATGCATAATAGAGAAAAAACTAGTAACTTGTACTTTATACATTTGTAAATGTGGAGAAAGAGGTCTATCACTCATAAAATTCCGTTATCGGGAAATTAAAATAAAGTAGAAGTAAAGACAGCAGTATAGCACATAACAACACCATCATCAAAAATGGTAAGTTATGTGCAAAGCCTAAGGAGGTAATCCAGCTGCAGATTCCCCTACTGCTACCTTGTTACGACTTCACCCCAGTCACCGATCCCACTTTAAATAACTCCCTCCTTGCGGTTAGGTCGTTAGCTTCGAGTGAAACCAATTCCCATGGCGTGACGGGCAGTGTGTACAAGACCCGAGAACGTATTCACCGTGGCGTGCTGATCCACGATTACTAGCGATTCCAACTTCATGCACTCGAGTTGCAGAGTACAATCCGAACTGAGATGGCTTTTAAGGGATTGGCTTAGCCTCGCGACTTTGCAGCCCATTGTAGCCACCATTGTAGCACGTGTGTAGCCCACTCCATAAGGGCCATGATGACTTGACATCATCCCCACCTTCCTCCAGTTTATCACTGGCAGTTTCCTTAAAGTCCCCAGCATTACCTGATGGTAACTAAGGATGAGGGTTGCGCTCGTTGCGGGACTTAACCCAACATCTCACGACACGAGCTGACGACAGCCATGCAACACCTGTGTGAAACCCGGCCGAACCGACCCTATCCCTTCGAATAGGTATAATTTCCATGTCAAGGAGTGGTAAGGTTTTTCGCGTTGCATCGAATTAAACCACATGCTCCACCGCTTGTGCGGTTCCCCGTCAATTCCTTTGAGTTTTAATCTTGCGACCGTAGTCCCCAGGCGGAATGTTTAACGCGTTAGCTGTAATACAGAAAGTAAAACTTCCCATATTTAACATTCATCGTTTACAGCGTGGACTACCAGGGTATCTAATCCTGTTTGCTCCCCACGCCTTCGCGCCTCAGCGTCAGATTTGAACCAGATAGACGCCTTCGCCACTGGTGTTCCTCCTAATATTTACGAATTTCACCTCTACACTAGGAATTCCTCTATCCTCTTTCAATCTCTAGATTAGCAGTTTTAAAAGCAATTCCAAGGTTGAGCCTTGGGATTTCACTTTTAACTTACTAATCCGCCTACGCGCCCTTTACGCCCAATAATTCCGAATAACGCTAGCCCTCTCCGTATTACCGCGGCTGCTGGCACGGAGTTAGCCAGGACTTCTTCTGTGAGTACCGTCATTATCTTCCTCACTAAAAGAGCTTTACAACCCAAAGGCCTTCTTCACTCATGCGGCATGGCTGGATCAGGCTTTCGCCCATTGTCCAATATTCCCCACTGCTGCCTCCCGTAGGAGTCTGGACCGTATCTCAGTTCCAGTGTGGCTGATCATCCTCTCAGATCAGCTATAGATCATTGCCTTGGTAGGCTATTACTCCACCAACTAGCTAATCTAATATAGGCTCATCTAATAGCAATAAATTTTTCCCCCGTAGGGCGTATACGGTATTAGTTGCCGTTTCCAACAATTATTCCGTACTACTAGGTAGATTCCTATACATTACTCACCCGTCTGCCACTAAGTTATACTATAGCAAGCTACAATACAACTCCGTTCGACTTGCATGTGTTAGGCCTGCCGCCAGCGTTCATTCTGAGCCAGGATCAAACTCTCAAATTTAGACTTCAACCTATAAAAGGTTGAGGGTACATCGGATAAATCCGACAAAAAATAATTTAGCTTAATACTGCTGTCTTTATTTCTACTTTAGAAATATTTTAATCTCCAACTATTCAAACAACTTTGAGAATATTATTATGTGATATAATCACTATGTCAATATGTTTTTGCAAATCAAAAGCATTAATGTATAAATATATAACTATTTGGAATATTACCATGAAAAAATACATCTTTCTGCTTGCACTCGCGCCAATGTTAGTTGGCATCACATTATACTTATTGCGCAACATTGATAACACAAAACAATCTATAACTGCAGGTGACAAGTTTTACGAAGTATTATTCTTAAAAAAAGATAATAAGCCGCTGCTAGAAGAAATAGATTCAAATTGGGAGTATTTAGCAAATTTTGAACGCGCATTCAATCATATCTCAGATTCAATGCCAACAGACACAGCATCTATTTATAGTGATTTGGCAGATGATAAAGATGCTCCTAATGTTTTGCGTGAGTTAGCACAATATTTAGAAGTAATGAGCTTACTTCACTCCAACGGTGAAAAAATAAATAAAGATAAAATTGATAATTTAGAATCAAGCACAGTGTATCCTTATTCAAGCCAAGAAGCTATTGCTGTAGTAAAGATACACAATAACGACGTTAAGGGTGCAACTGAAATATTGCGTTCCCTATTAAATGATAGAAAATGCCCTATCCTAATCAAAGCTAATGCACAAGAATTACTCAGGATATATGGGAGTTAACTCATTGGACTTTTTGCATAGCTTTTGGCAGCGCATCGGATGAAACGAAAAAACTTACTTGACACCCTTCGCCAGCGCCCTTATCATGAAAGTGAAGCTATTGTATTTGCTTTCGCCAATCTGCAGATTAAAAGGTAAGGATTACTTAATGTATCGGCGTCTTATGTTTAATTTTTTGCAGTATATAGATACTGTATGTCTTTACAAAACTTCATCTACATCTAGATTTTTATCTAAATAAGCTGAACGCGCTTATAAAGCGTTACAAGACATCAAAAAATGCCAATACTCGACAGAGATAGTAAAAGACTAGCTAACTCGGGGATTCTTTGTCTTTTTTTCTGCTTAGTAAACTTCTTAAACATTTGCAGCGTAAGTTAGTTGCAATTAAAAGCAGCTTAATCTTGCTTGTCAAGCGTTTAAAACATAAAAAACGCCAATATTTTAAAGCGGATAATAACCCCAGGGCTTCTTTTGCCTTTTTTTTCATTTGGTAAATTTTTTAAATATTTATGGCTAAAGATTGCACGAATGTTGCAATTACAAAAACGATTTCTACTAGGGTATCACGCACTGGGATGACACCATTCTTTTTCCTGGATCCAAGTAGTCAGGGCACTGGGATGACAGCTACCCTGACAATCGTCACCCCGCTGCTTGTTAGCGGATACCGCGGCGGTATGACGTAGAAGTTATACTTTTATGCTTACCAACTTAATAAAATTCCTGGATTCCAGTGTCAGCTACTTTCATGACACCAACAGTTGATATTGGTTTGTTGCTTTGCTAGCCAACTACTAGCTATGTCTCAAGTTTCCTATTCAAAATTTTCAATATCAAATCCAATTCATTTGGATTATCATACCGTATCATAACTTTACCCTTAGAATTGTTGTCATTAATTTTGATCTTTAAACCAAGTTGAGAAGATATAGCGCCTTCTATTACTGTCATATCTTGATTTCTAGTATATCTCTGCTCTTTTTGACTGTTGTTTTGATGTAGGTCCTTTATCAGTTTTTCAGTTTGTCTAACGCTTAAGCCCTGAGAAACTATTTTTTCTGTAATACTTTCCGCATTTTCAACATTAATCAACGCTCTTGCATGACCCATAGACAATTTTTTCTCATTGATCATTGTTTTCACCCTATCAGGGAGCAACAACATCCGAATCATATTGGTTATGTGGCTGCGGCTTTTGCCTATAGCTGAAGCTAATTCCTCATGTGTATAGAAAAACTCATCTATCAGTTTTCTGTAAGCTTCACCTTCCTCTATTGGATTAATATCTTGCCTTTGTATGTTTTCAATAATGGATACTTCCAAGCATTCCTTGTCGCTCAGATCTTTTATGATAACCGGTGCACTATCAAGATTTGCAATCTTGCTTGCTCGCCAACGACGTTCTCCAGCTATTATTTCATAACCATCATCATTTGAATCTTTGCGTACCACGATAGGCTGTATAATGCCACTTTTCTTTATCGAATTTGCAAGTTCTCTTAATGACTCCTCGTCAAAATGTTTCCTCGGTTGAAATTTGCTTGGGTGCAGTAATGAAATAGGCAAATGCTCTTGTCGATCTTCTTTATTATCATAATTATCGCCTATGAGGCCGGCAAGACCTCTGCCGAGGCGTCTATCATCCTTCATACTACGCCCTCGCTTACTAGTTTCTTCTCCTTACAACTGCTCGCGTGCTTTTTTAAAATTTCCCTTGCCAAACTTATATATGCTTGTGCACCAGGACACTTAAGATCATACACAATAGCGGGTTTTCCATGAGAAGGCGCTTCTGATAACCGTACGTTACGTGGAATAACAGTCTCATACAATGGGATGATAGTTTTGTATACTTTATCATTTAAATACTGGCAAATATCGTTTTTAATCTGTTCACTGAGTTTGTTGCGCCTGTCATACATTGTTAACACTATCCCTTCTATTGCCAAAAAAGGGTTTAGGTTATTTCTTTTTATCAGCTCTACAGTTTTAACTAAATGGCTTAATCCCTCCAAAGCAAAAAATTCACACTGAAGAGGGACAATAATAGAATTAGCAGCAGTCAAAGCATTTATGGTTAGAAGCCCAAGTGATGGAGGGCAATCGATGATTATATACTCATAATTATCGCGTATCTTCTCTAATGCGCTTTTTAGCACAAATTTTCCTCGCTCAAGTTGCGATAATTCAATTTCTGCAGCTGATAAATCAACTACTGACGAAATTAGTGATAAATTTGGAATTTCCTTTATATTGAAAATTGCCGATTCTATCAATTTATTTTCGCTGCTTAGTAGTATTTTGTATATATTTTTTCTTCCCTACTACGATAAGAAATCCCGAGCCCGGTGCTAGCATTTCCTTGAGGATCAAGATCTACCAATAAAGTGCTTTTTCCCACAGCAGCAAAGGCTGTCGATAAATTTATACTAGTTGTGGTTTTCCAACTCCACCCTTTTGATTTACTATTGCAATAATCTTGCTCACGCCTTTTATCTTATGTATAAAATAATTCTATTGTATATATGCAAGAAACTTTTGCATTAGAAAATTTTTTGTTGTTAACCACACTAAAATTAGACTGTCTTTTTTGCTTTGTGTAACACACTTTGAACCTTGTTTCCTAATTCATTCAGAGTGAATGGTTTTGGCAAAAAGTGAAAATCTTCTATATTGATGTCATCACTCTTTAAAAAAGCATCTTCTGCATACCCAGAAATAAAAATAACGTTGATATTTGGCCTATGGATCAATGCTTCTTTAACTATTTCTGGGCCGCTCACCTCTGGCATGATTACATCAGTGATTATAAGATCTATCTGTTGACTTTTTTTACTGATTATTTCTAGCACCTCGCTGCCTATGCTTGCTTCTATTACATCAAATCCTTTTCTTTTGAGTGCTTTAGAGATGAATTCCCTTACTGAATCTTCATCTTCGATTAATAAAATTATACCATTACCTTTAATTTCACTTACTACCGGTTTTTCTGTTTCTTCACTATCTTCCTCTCTATCATTTTCATCTGATATGTAAACCATGGGCAAAAATATGCTAAATTTAGTTCCATGATTTACTTTGCTAGCAACATAGATGTATCCTTCAGTTTGTTTAATAATGCCATATACAGTAGAGAGGCCAAGACCTGTACCAGAGGTAATATCTTTGGTAGAAAAAAATGGATCAAAGATCTTTTCAGTTGTATCACTCGTCATTCCACATCCAGTATCAATTACTTCAATCACAACATAATTTCCATGTTCAATCGCTTCCTTGTCTGGAGAAAACATATCCTGAGGTGTAGAATTTAATGAGTCAATCTTTTGATTAAAGGTTCGTATAGTTAATTCTCCGCCCTTTTCCATAGCAGCACTAGCATTGACTGCTAAGTTAAGTATAACTTGCTCTAATTGCCCTTGATCAGCCCTAACAGCACCCAAGTCTCTACCATAATAAATATTAAATTTTATATTTTCACCTATTAATCTTTTTATCATTTCATAAAGATTAGCTATAGTATTATTTACATCAATAATTTTTGGCTGCAAGGTCTGTCTTCTTGAGAAAGCAAGCAATTGTCTTACTAAATTTGATCCACGCTTTGCATTTTGCTGTATCTGTATTATATCTCCAAAAGATGGGTCACCAGCTGAGTGTTGGAGTAAAAGCAAATCGCAAAATCCTATTATCCCAGTCAATATATTGTTGAAATCATGCGCAATACCACCTGCTAACTGCCCTATAGCTTGCATCTTTTGATAATGCTCAAGCTTTATCTCTAGGTTTTTGTGTTCAGTATTGTCAATAAAATAACAAAGTATGAAGATCATTTTATTATGAAGAAACTTATTGAAATATATTTTTATGTTATTACCGCCGTTGAGCTGTACATCAAAAGACGCATTATTTATTCTATTACTCGAAAAATATTCACGTATTTTCACATGATAACTATCCAATATCAACGTAAAGATTGAATTATTATCTGACCCTGCAAGCTTTATTAGTGCCGTATTTTTCTTTACAAAGTTGCCGTTTATGTCACATTGTGCAATAGCAATTGATGAATTTGCAAAACAAGGGTGTAATTGATAATCAACAATATTTGATTCGGTTGGTGTTATAAAGCCATATATATAGCTATGGTTGTATTTATCACAAAATATAGCAGTGCTCATATAAGCCTTGAATGGAATACCACTTATAGTAAAAAACAAAATTTCATTATCGGTTGTTGTATTGTTATATTTAGATTGAGATATAAAATCACTGATTGAGCTACCTTTTTCCAGTTTTTTCAGTTCAAATATGTCTAAAAATCTTTTATTTACAGATAAAATCACCCCTTTGGCATTTGCAATGTAAGTTCCTATGCTGTGTTTTTCTATTAACTCTTCATATATCTGCTCCTTGTTTATCTGTGTTGCTTTTAATACAAAATACCCATCTGGCCTTGCTATTGGCACTAATGATAAATTTAAAATCTTATTACTATTTATAGCAATTTGGGGATTATCTGGTATCGGCTCAAAGAGCAAAAGAAAGTTAGATACTCTATTCTTCTTGTTTAAGGAAATGTATACCTGTACAGAAGAGTTATTTTTTAGTGCATGATAGAGTACTTTTTTGTCTGCTTCTGAAACATCTCCTATTTCAAGAATCTTGCCTAACGTAATGTCATCATCTATATGATCTTTAAACCTTTCGTAGAACCTTGCATCAGCATAAATAATACCTTCATCTTTATGTAAAATAAGGCAAAATTCTGTATTATGATTTAGTGCATTTGCAAATATTGCATTTTGAAATTCTATAGTGTTAAGTAGGTATCTGTAGCGTTTTACATTATATATCATAAAGAGAGTTGTTAGAATGCTAACTAATAAATTAATCTCTATATTAATATGCTGACTATATATATCAAAAAAGTAGAGTATCGATATTGCTACTGGAGGTAAGAGCATAATAACTGCCATCACAACAATTGACATTCCATAATTTCTTAGTATAAAGTCAACCCTGTTCTCTTTTTTGTTATCTATGTATCTTTTATTCATTATTGTTACTTGGCATTGTTGTACATACGAAAATGTTCTATTATATTGATTTAATTATTATAGATTTATTAACGTCTTTGATAGATAATTATCATCCAAATCTAATTAAGTTCCTTAAATATCAGATATAACAATGTTAATAAGCTAGCAAGAGGATATTATGAAAAAACAAAAAACACAAGCATTTAAATGGTTCTGTGCACTAAGAGATAAGATCATAGAATCTTTCTTATTAATTGAAAAACAATCATCCGCAGAGCCAAAGATCGAAAAGAGAAAGTGGGATCGCCCAGGTGGTGGAGGTGGTGAATCTACAATTATTTTTGGTAATGTTTTTGAAAAAGTTGGAGTAAACGTTTCAAAAGTACACGGAAAATTTGCAGATTCAGCCATTAATGAAATTCCTGGTGCAAGTGAAAGTAACGGAGAGTTCTGGGCAAGCGGTATATCTTTAGTGTCTCATATGCAATCGCCCCTTATCCCTGCAGCGCATATGAACACAAGGCTGATATATACTTCAAAACAATGGTTTGGTGGAGGAATGGATTTTACGCCAATACATAGAAATGAAGAAGATTGCAAGTATATTCATGAATCAATCAAAATGACATGTGATAGATTTGACACCGGATATTATCCAAAATTTAAAGAGCAATGTGACAATTATTTTTTCTTACAACACAGAAAAGAGCCACGTGGTATTGGTGGTATTTTCTATGATAATCTGAGTTCTGGTAATTGGGAAAATGATTTTGAGTTCACAAAAGCAGTAGGTGAAGCCTTTTTGGAAATTTATTCGCACGTCATACGTAAACATATGCAAAAATCTTGGACAAAAGAACAACGAGAAAATCAATTAATAAAACGTGGCAGATATGTAGAATTCAATCTGTTATACGATCGTGGCACAAGGTTTGGTTTAATGACTGACGGCAATCCAGATGCAATTATGATGTCAATGCCACCACTTGTTAAGTGGTTATAGAGAGCTGCTGTTAGTAGAAAATAAATCATCATAGTTTAAAATTGTACCATGGTAGTGAGCTTTTATATAGGGGGTATAATCATGGGCATAATAGATAATTTTTTAATTAAATCTGTCAAAAACAATGACATAAAAGGTGTTAAACTGACTCTAATTCTCTATGATGCATTAAATAGTTTTAGAAAATTCTTTTCAAAGACTATGTCTCTCAAGAATACAGGATCATTTGATATAAATAATAATCAAGCTTTAAATCAGGCTTTAGGACATGCTACAGATCACAAAATAATGGAATTGCTGATTAATCGTGGAGCTGATATCCACTCAATAGATGAGAATGGAAAGAATGTTATATAGCTCTTTTTACAATAATCCGAACAGACCGTAATATGCTACTGGCCTGCTATAGCCATAAACACATATCTTATCGCATTCGGACTATTATAAGAAAGACTATAATTCGTGTTCTTGAGAGTTTAGCAGAATCAAAAAATCTAAAATTGGATAGTGAGAAAAACTTACCAGCAGAGATAATTCTTCACCCCACAGTTTCCTTTTTACTAGGAAAAGGCGCAGAGTATTATTCTACAGATGATTTGAATGTTGAAGCTATACAACAAAAACCTCCTAGAACCTCTGAATATGAGCCAATGACTATGTACGCTGAGGTGAACAACAATGTAATACCACCTCAAAAACCTTCTAGAACTTTTGAGTATAAGCCAAAGAGCACTAATTATGATGCTTTGCCTTCAAAAGAGCCAATTTACGCTGAGGTGTATGATGCTAAGGTTAGTAACTCATTAGGGGAGAATGGTTATTTGAGTGTATCAGAAGAATCTATTTATGCTGAAATATATGATTCACATAAAAAATCCACTGAAAATTTATCATTGGAAGACAGTGGTTATTTGAGTATATCAGAAGAACCTATTTATTGCACTATAGATGATCTTTCAGAACAAAAAAGCCTACTAGCCTAAAACAGAAAGAGCCAGAACAGTCGTCAGAACCTATTTATGCTAGGGTAGATTTGTCCAAGAAAAGAGCAGAAAGAAAAGCAAAAGACATAAAAGCTAATTCTGGAACTTGCCATGGGTTAGTGCAAGATAAAGTGAATGATTGGCAAGTGAAGCTAAATGAGCTAAGTGCTAATAAGTCGATAAGTCAGCAACAGACTAATGATCAAAAAATTAAGACCAAGGCTGGCTTTAGTGTAGAAGAAATAAGGCAGAAATATGAGCGTAGAGATTCTGGCTACGATTCTGGCTATGATTCCGATACAAAAGTTGAACAACAATTAGAATTAGCTCCTAAATCTGAGATAGGTTCAGTGAGTATTGAGCATGGAGTAATAGGAGGCTGTCGATATAAGATTACTGATATATCCCTCTAACTATGTGATTCAAAATAATTGAATTGACTTTATATATGTAATCGATATAACCTAGTTAGATTCAAGTTGACTCTTTCGTCTAGTGGTTAGGACACCACCCTTTCACGGTGGTAACACGGGTTCAAATCCCGTAAGAGTCACTCAAGTAGAATATAATTAAAGTTTTGAATGGGAAAAATTAGGCTCTATGTTGAAGAAGCTTTATCACAAGGCGTGAGTTTAGCACTTAATCCACAACAAAGTCACTATATTTGCAATGTAATGCGGCTTAAGAAGTATGATAATCTCTCTCTTTTTAATGGAAAAGATGGAGAATGGTTAGGAGAAGTAGTTAATATATCGCGTAAATTGACAGAAGTTACACCCAAAGAATGCACTAAACAACAGCAATATGAGGAAAATTTATACCTGTATTGTGCCATGGTAAAAAGTGCTGCTTTGAACAACATAGTAAGACAGGCAACTGAAATGGGAGTAATCTGCATTCAATTTATTTCAACGGAACGTACAGTGGTAAAAAATATTAACCTAAGTAGAGCAAAATTACAAGCAATCGAAGCAGCGGAACAATCAGGTAGGATAAGTATACCAGAGATTTTGCCTCCTATTAACTTTTGTGAGTTACCTGATTCCCAGAGTAAAAATTTTGTTTTGTGTGATGAAACAGGTAAAGCTGACAAAGTGCTGAAAGGCAAAAAAAATGTTGCTATTATTGTTGGCCCTGAAGGTGGTTTTTCATCTTATGAACTTGATCTTGCCGATAAGTTTTGTCAAAAATTGAGTCTAGGAAAAAGAATTTTAAGGGTCGATACTGCTGTAGTTGCTGCACTCACTTTCACCAATTGGTGTAGCTAGATTTTTAAATATGGCTAAGATAAAGAAATCTGGTTCAGTGTTGCGCGCACAAAAACTCTGTAGACTCTCTACGAAGCAGTCTGTTGTTAAAGAGTAGCTAATAAAAAACATATTCTAAGATAATATTAAATCTCGTATTATATTTTTTCTAAAGTAAACAAATGAATCTTGCATTTTGCCTGAGTTATTGATACTCTGAGTAAAGAAGTCGGGGCGTAGCGCAGCCTGGTAGCGCATTTGGTTTGGGACCAAAGGGTCGTGAGTTCAAATCTCTCCGCCCCGATGTTAGTATAATTGTAAGAACGCTGTAACATAAGAGCAATCTCCATCAGTAAGCAAGTAGCTGACACTGGAATGACATTATTCACCATGTAAATTATGGCATATTACATTTTAACGCTCAAGTTTATAAAATAATTGACAATGTTAATTTTCTAATTTATAAATAGATTTTGAAATGATTACCGAAGGAGGTATAGAGTTTGATAGAAGTATCAGTCCATTATGGTGATGTAGACAGAGCTCTTCCAGTATTGAAAAAAACAATTCAAAAGGAAGGAAGAGGGTTAAAAATGAAAAAACAATATCATGAAAAAAAATCAGAAAAGAGAGCTAAAAAGAAAGCTGAAGCTAAAAAAAAGAGGTACCAACAGGAGTGCAGAAGGCAGCGTTATGGTTGGTAGTTTGTACTCAGGTTAATAGTTTGTCATTGGTTATTTTATGAATATTCACGAATATCAAGCGAAAGAAGTTTTGCATAAATTTAATGTCCCAGTGCCAAAAGGTTTTGTTGCTACATCTGCGGAAGAAGTAAAGACTCAAGTAAGTCAATTGAAATCTGACGTGTTTGTAGTTAAAGCTCAAATTCATGCAGGTGGTAGGGGTAAAGCCGGTGGCGTAAAGCTAGCAAAGTCGGTTGAAGAAGCTCGACAGTTTGTAAAGGACATGATTGGTATGACTTTAGTTACTCATCAAACAGGGCCAAGCGGGCAGCAAGTAAGAAAAGTGTACGTTGAAGAAGGCTCAAGCATTAAGAAAGAGTATTATTTAAGCCTGGTAATCGACCCGAAGCTCAGTAGGCCAATATTCATATTTTCCTCAGAAGGTGGAATGGACATCGAAGAAGTGGCAAAAAATTCTCCTGCAAAAATTGTGAAATTTGATATTGATTCTGCTACAAGTTTTGATAGCAGCAAGTTAAGCAGCAGTTTTCATTTGAGTCCAGAACAAATAGAAAAGATATCGAACATTGCAAAAAAAATATATGATGCGTTTATTGCAACTGATGCGAGCCAAATTGAAATTAATCCACTGGTTGAAACAAATTCTGGAGATTTTATTGCGCTCGATGCGAAAATTAATTTCGATGATAATGCTTTATATCGTCACCCAGAAATTATGGAACTTCGTGATTATGATGAGGAAGTGAAAGAAGAGATAGAGGCTTCAAAGTATGGGCTCAGTTACATCAAAATGGATGGCAGTATTGGTTGCATGGTAAATGGTGCAGGTCTTGCTATGGCAACAATGGATATAATAAAATACTACGGAGCAGAGCCTGCTAACTTTTTGGATGTTGGTGGTGGAGCGAGTAAAGAAACTGTAACTGAAGCATTTAAAATCATATTGTCTGATAGCAACGTAAGAGGAATTTTGGTTAATATATTTGGTGGTATAATGCGTTGCGATATTATCGCAAGTGGAATTGTTGCGGCTGCAAAAGAAATGAGCATTAAAGTTCCTCTAGTGGTTAGATTATCAGGTACTAATTTTGAAGAAGGAAAAAAAATCTTAGAAGAGTCAGGATTAAATATTATTGCTGCAGATGAACTGGGTGATGCTGCACAAAAGATAGTAAAAGAGGTAAAATAAAGCATGTCCGTTTTAGTAAACAAAGATACAAGATTAATGTGCCAGGGTTTTACTGGTGCACAAGGCACATTTCATTCAGAGCAAGCAATTGATTACGGAACGAAAATGGTGGGAGGTGTAACTCCTGGAAAGGGTGGTAGCACTCACCTTAATTTACCGGTTTTTAATACTGTAGCAGAAGCCAAAGAAAAAACCGGTGCAAATGCTACAGTTATATATGTACCTGCTAAATTTGCTGCTGCTGCAATACTTGAAGCAATAGATGCAAAAATAGAATTGATAATTTGTATTACAGAGGGCATTCCTATACTTGATGTGGTGAAAGTTAAGCGTGCGCTTATCTGCTCAAAAAGTCGATTGATTGGTCCCAACTGTCCGGGAATTATTACACCTGAAGAATGCAAAATAGGAATTATGCCTGGCCATATCCATAAGCGTGGACACATAGGAATTATGTCTCGCTCCGGAACTTTAACTTACGAGGCAGTAGCACAAACAACCGCTGTTGGTCTTGGTCAATCCACGTGTATCGGAATTGGGGGGGATCCAATTCATGGTATGACATTTGTCGACTGTATGGAGCTCTTTTTAAAAGATGGCGATACTCATGGTATTGTAGTTATTGGTGAAATAGGTGGAAACGAAGAAGAAGATGTATCACATTTTGTGAAAACAGAAAAAACTAAAAAGCCAATCGTTGGTTTTGTAGCAGGCCAAACGGCACCTCCAGGAAGACGTATGGGACACGCTGGAGCAATCATCTCCTCCAGCGGTGGAAGTGCTGGTGCAAAACTAGAAGTTATGCGGAGTGCCGGAATTGCAATTGCTGAAACCCCTGCAGTAATTGGTAAGAAGGTATTGGAAGTAATGCATCACTAGAATTAGGGTCACAAAAACCCTATATCACCGGTCATGAATACGTTATTTGCCCATTCGATTAATAACTTGCCTCCTGGTAAATTTACTGAAGTCTGTTGGGCAACCAGATATCCACGTAGTGTGGATGCAACAAGTGCTGCACAGGCTGCACTACCGCATGATGCAGTAATGCCTGTACCTCTTTCCCAAACTCTTAAAGCTATTTCTCCAGACTTTTCAACTTGTGCAATACTAATATTAATTTTCTGAGGAAATAATACGTGACTTTCCAACTTTGATCCTAAACTTTGCAATGGTATTTCATTTACGTTATCAACAAAAAAAACTATGTGAGGATTACCAATATTTACTGCAACAGGATCTTTTAGCATTTCAAGCTCTATAGGTAAGTGAAGAGTGTCACACTCAGTAGACAAGGGAATTTCATGCCATTTTAGCAAAGGTTTGCCCATGTTAACCTTTATGGATTTATCACCCACTTTAAAACACTCTAAAATGCGTTTGTTTACCAGCTCAATAGTGATATACTCAGTACCTTTTTCTGACATTATCAAATATCCAACACAGCGTGCTGCGTTTCCGCACATTTCAGCTCGACTGCCATCAGCATTATAGATATGCATAAAACAGTCTGCAGCATTAGACATTGTTATAATTATCACTTGATCACAACTGCTTTGATCAGCAATTTGTCTATGGTTCCAGTCTAAATTGTTTGTTGAACGTGAGTCTATGATAACGAAGTTGTTACCAGTGCCGTGCATTTTGATAAAATTTTCAGGACCTTGGCCACTCATCATAAAAAAACATTTCTTCTATTGGTCTCCTTTTTTTCTTACTTGTTTCAGCGCCCTCTTCTTCGTAACCAACCGCTATCACTGACATTACGTTAAAGTCATTGGGTATATTGAACTCTTTCACTATTTTATCTCTATCAAATCCACCCATTTGATGGGCCATTAAGTTCATAACTGCAGCTTGTAACATAAGTCCATAATTCGCTGCACCAGTATCGTGATTAGCCCAAAAATTTTCACCTTTATCAGATTTGCGGAAATTCTTAGCGCTTAAAGATATGATTAACACTTGTGCATCTTTTGCCCACTTTTGATTAGATTCATCAAGATAATTTAGCAATTTTTCCCATGCGTTTTGATTGCTCTGTTTATTGCATATCACATATCTCCAAGGTTCATCACCAAAACATGAGGGAGTCAGCCTTACAGCTTCCATTAAAATATCCATGTCTTCCTGAGATATTGCTCTTGTAGGATCGTATGAACGTCCGCTGTGCCTTGCTTTCATCAACGATAATAGATCTTGTTTACTCATCATTTTTAATTTAATAGTGCATAAATAATTCATTGTAGCACAATATAAGCAAAACTTAAATTGCAAAACCTCTCATACACATATATTATATTTAATAAGTTATTTTTATTGGGAAGGTATGTTTATAACACAATCTAGCAGCAGATCAACACTGGCTGAAATATTGTCTTGCGTTTTACTTTTATTCTTGATGGCTCAAATAAGCATACCATTGCAGCCTGTGCCTATCACATTGCAAACTTTAGGAGTAATGCTTATTGGGCTTAAATTTAACCGCAGAACAGCATTCTATTCTGTGCTTACATATCTATCACTTGGTGCAGCAGGATTGCCTGTTCTTGCAAATTTTTCTGGTGGTTATCACGCTCTCCTTGGACCAACAGGTGGATATTTAATTGGCTTTTTAGCTGCTGTTATGGTAATGAGCAAAGTAAATGAATTACTGAACTCTAAGTATAAATCATTTGTGTGTAATTCTTTAAGTTGTCTGGCTGGTACAGTTGTAATCTTTATTTGTGGTGTTAGTTGGCTTGCTGTTTACTTGGGTCTGGAACAAGCAATAATGGTGGGTGTTTTACCATTTATCCTTCCTGGTTTGATAAAAATTTTTCTACTTGTAGCAGCTTTGCAATATTTGAAAAAATGATAAAATTCCGCCCTCATCATTTCATGTGCACCCTCGCGTTTCGGGGATATGGGTATTCTCAGGGTTTTGTAGAAAATTATAAAAAGATAGCAAGCAAAGTAATTAGTACTCAAATCGAAGTAGTTGGTAACCTTGATAGTATCTGTAGTGCTTGTCCAAATCAGACTAAACAAGGTAAATGCACCACACAAGCTAAAGTTTTAGAGCTAGATAGAAGGCATATGGAAATTTTAGGAATTAAAATTGGCGAGACTTTGACCTGGAGTGAAGCGGTAGAAAAGATTAGGGAGAAAATGTCTTTAGAGAAATTCGAGTACGCATGTGAGGGGTGCAACTGGCAGCCATATGGAATATGTAAAAATGCCCTTTTAAATCTACAAAGGTAGTTGACAAAATGTTAAGATAAATTGAAGCATTTTTGTGGAAATAAAGCGAAATATGGAAGACAAAAGATAAATGCATTCTGAAAGGCTACACAGCATGTTCGTCCCGCTGATTAATAATATCTTTATTATTGTATGAGATAGGTGATTTAGCATTTATGAATTTGTAATGTGTTGCATATAGCTCAAAGAAATAAGGTTTACTGGTTACACGCTGCAGCCAATGCCACAACACTAGGACCTATGTTTATCTGCATGTTAATTTGCGTTGTGATTTTATGGAGGTCTTCTGTTACCTATGCTAGTGAAAATTTGGAGATACAGAAGGCCTTTGATAGTGTTGTCAAGCATATAAAAGCTGATAAAAAATATAAAGATCTTGATGTTATTGAGAGAAAAAGTGATAAATTTAACATCAAAATTGCGCAGAATTCTGGCAAGAGTTTTGACATATACTCTACTTTAAAAAAAGCAAAAGATTCCTTTGAATCAGGAGATAATGAAACAGCTATTTCTATCCTTAATCAGATCATTGCAAAGTTTCCTTATCATAAAAATGCTTTAATTGGATTGGGAAATATTTATTACGCTAATAAAGAATACAAAAAAGCTGTAGAGATTTACACAAGACTGTTAAAAGAACACCCTAGTAACCCTTACATATTAAAAAATTTTCTGACGATAATCTCACAATATGATCCTGATCTGGCGTTGAGTGAAATGTTAAAATTGTATGATATACATAAAAATTATGCTCCTTTATTAGCAAATTTAGGTCTGATCTATATGAAAAAGGAGGATTATGTAAAAGGTAAAGAGTATATGATAACTGCTATTTCCCTCGATGAAAACAATATTTTTTATACTTATAATTTAGCTGTTATTCTAGATAAACTTTCAGATTTTCAAAATGCTACAATATTCTACTTAAAGTTGTTAAACATGGCTACAACTTCGAAAGATGTGAGTGAAAAAATACCTTTATACAAAGTGACAGCAAGACTAAAATTTATAAAACTTCACAGCACGCACCCAAAGATTTCATAAAAGCTTATAGCTTACCTAAAGCTAATTTATCGCTATTTTTGTTTACAATAATAATATTGAGCTATAGAATTAGATCTAAAGGGGCAATTAGCTCAGCTGGTAGAGCATCTCGTTTACACCGAGGAGGTCGGCAGTTCAAGTCTGTCATTGCCCATTTGCTTAACTGAATGTTAGTATTATTAATTACTTCAATTAAAGTATAGAAAATGCAGGATAATATAGTACCAATCTCAATAGTAAAAGAGCTGGAAGATTCTTATCTTTCCTACGCAATGAGCGTTATCATAAGCAGGGCTATACCTGACGTGCGGGATGGATTTAAACCTGTTCATAGGCGTATATTATATGCAATGTCGAGAGCTGGATTCGATGCCGGTAAGCCATATAAAAAAGCGGCTCGTATAGTTGGGGACGTAATGGGGAAATATCACCCACATGGTGATGCAGCTATTTACGATTCCTTGGTTAGGATGGCTCAAGATTTCTCTCTTCTTTTACCGCTTATTGATGGGCAAGGTAACTTTGGTTCGATAGATGGAGATCCACCAGCTTCAATGCGATACACAGAAGCAAGACTTCAAAAAGTGTCACACTTTTTACTGAATGATATTGATGAAGATACAGTTAATTTTAGGCCAAACTACGATGGAAATGAAACAGAACCAGTTGTGCTGCCTGCAGAGTTTCCGAATCTATTGGTAAACGGTGCAAGTGGTGTTGCAGTTGGTATGGCAACCAATATTCCTTCTCATAATCTTGGAGAAATAATAGATGCTTGTATATTATATGTAGATAATTCTGAAGTTACTTTGGATGAGTTACTTGAAGTGATGCCAGGGCCGGATTTCCCAACTGGGGGAACGATTCTTGGAAGGTCTGGAATAAAATCAGCATTTGCAACTGGTCGTGGATCAATTGTTGTGCAAGGCAAGACTCACATAGAAGACCTGCCACAAGATAGGCAAGCAATAGTGATTGATGAAATACCTTACCAGGTAAATAAAGTAAAATTAATTGAGAAGATAGGTGAGCTTGTAAAAGAAAAAAGAATTGATGGCATAACAGAAATTAGGGATGAGTCCGATAAGTCTGGTATTAGAGTAGTAATTGACCTCAGAAGAAATGCTGAAGCAAGTTTTATACTTAATCAAATATTGGGACTAACTCCACTAAGAAGTAGTTTTAGTGTTAACACTTTAGTACTCAATAACAATAGACCTGCTTTGATGTCGTTAAAAGAAATCATAGCTGCTTTTGTTGACTTTAGAAAAGAAGTGTTAATCAGGAGAACAGAATTTCGTCTAAGAAAAACGAGAGAAAAAGCTCATATATATATAGGGCTCTACATTGCGGTCCTCAGCATAGATGAAGTGATAAAAATCATCCGCGGTGCAAAAGATCCTGCGGAAGCAAGTAGAGAACTTTTAAATAAAGAATGGAAAACTTCGAATGAAATCAACACTATCATCGAGTTGATTTCAGATAGCGCAAGCTTTTTGAAAGATGGAGTGTATAGATTAACTGAGCTACAAATTAAAGCTATCCTTGATATGAAACTGCAGCGTTTAACAGGCCTTGAAAAAGACAAATTAGAAGCTGAGCTAAGTTCAATGATCAACCTGATAAAAGAATATATCGCTTTTCTTGGCTCAGAAGAGAAGTTGATGAAGGAAATAAAAAACAATCTACAAGAAATAAAGAACAGATTTGCTGTGCCGCGAAAAACTTCAATAGAGGAATCAGATACGGACATTGAAGCTGAAGATCTAATTCCACAAGAGGATATGGTGATAACCGTAACTATGAATGGTTATATCAAGCGTGTGAAGCTTTCTCACTACAGAACTCAGCGTCGTGGTGGAAAAGGAAAGCTAGGACAAGGATTAAAAGAAGAGGATGTAATCACAAAATTATTTGTTGGGAATACCCACACTAGCCTCTTATTCTTTTCTAATATTGGTCGAGTTTATAGATTAAAAGTTTATAAGTTGCCTCTTGCAGAACCAACTGCACGTGGAAGAGCACTTGTTAACATATTTCCGCTTAGCGATGGTGAAACTATAACTAATATCATGCCATTGCCAAGTGAAAATGACGAAAATCAAAACATAGTTTTTGCTACTGCCCATGGAAACATAAGGCGTAACTCTTTAGCGGACTTTCACTATATTCCAAGCAATGGAAAAATAGCAATAAAGCTCGATGAAGGAGACAAATTAATATCGGTTAAAGTATGCAATGCAATTGATCATGTTTTTCTTTCAACAAGATTCGGCAAAAGTATCAGATTTGTTGTAAGTGATGTGCGTCAATTTAAAAGTCGCAATTCAGATGGCGTAAGAGGTATCAAACTTGCAAAGAATGACAGCGTGATATCCATGACCATATTAAATGGGATAGGTGTAGCAACAGAAACAAAAGAACTTTACTTAAAAGTTCCACTTGCAAAAAGACTGGGAACTGCAATTAATAACTCCATTGATTCTAAATTGAAAAAGACTTTAAATGATTTAGGAATAGATAACGAATTATTCTTAAAACTTGCAGTGAATGAGGAGTTTATATTAACTATTACTGAAAATGGCTTTGGTAAAAGAACTTCTGCGTATGAGTATAGAATAACTAACAGGGGTGGTGTTGGTATCACCAATATTCTTACTACTAGCAGAAATGGTAATGTTATTGCTAGTTTTCCAGTTGAGCAGGGTGATAATATAATGCTTATTACAGATAAAGGAAAGTTAATTCGTATTTCAGTAAATGATATCAGGATTGCAGGACGTAGCACTCAGGGAGTAACTCTATTTAAAACAGAAAGTAGAGAAAAGGTGGTGTCAGTAGCGAAAATTGAAGATCCTGATTCCACTGAAGATAGTATTTCTGAAGTTGAAAACTCTATCTCTTCTCAACTGTAGTACAGGTTAAACAAAAAGCGCAAGTTTTTGTTGATTAATACGCAGTATTTAAATTAAAATATATACTTATGGCTAAGTAAAGATCAATGGACAAAAATTTAACTAAAAATAAAAAACCACTGGCAGACAAAGAGGATAAAAAAACACCTCCTGTTAAAGATCTTACTAAAAGTAAGAGTAGGAGAGATTTTATAACATTAACTACATGCGCTATGGCAGGTATAGGAGCTGCAAGTGGACTTTGGCCACTGGTTAAATCTATGAATCCTTCTGCTGAAGTTCTAGCAACTTCCACAGTGGAAGTGAATTTGTCTGGAATTCAGGAAGGACATGGAGTAAAAGTAAAGTGGCAAGGTAAACCAGTATTCATTCGTAGACGCACAAAGCAAGAAATTGAGGCTGCAAGAGCTGTGAATGTGAAGAGCTTGAGGGATCCTCAATTAGATGAGCAGAGAGTATACGAAGGAAAAGACGAATGGTTAATCATGATCGGAATATGTACACATCTTGGGTGTGTACCGGTTGACCACGCTACAAGAGATGGTAATGGTTGGTTCTGTCCTTGCCACGGTTCATATTATGATACATCAGGCCGAGTGATTGGGGGTCCTGCACCAAAAAATATGGTTGTACCTGATTATTTTTTTCCCAGTGAGAATGTTGTGGTAATTGGCAAGAAGGCTTAACGGAACTCGTTAAAAAAAACTCACAGGATCAACATCTATTATCACTGCAATACTCGAATTCAAGTTACAATTTTTAATCCAATATTTCAGCTTTTTTTGTATAGATAAACTGTGTTTATTGTGTATTTTTAATAATACCCTATACCGATACTTATTATTTAAAAAATTTATCGCTGCTGGTGATGGGCCAAGAATTTCAAATTCCTTTTTGTCTACACCTACATTTTTTTCCTGGATACAAGTAGTTAAGCTACTTGGATGACAAAGAAGAGATTTTACTATTTCATTCGCTGCTTTTTGTGTTGCAATCTGATTCTTACCACAAATGATAAGCGCTATTAATCTGCTAAATGGTGGCATTTTGGCTTCACGTCTTGACTTAAGTTCAATTTCATAAAATGAGTCCCTTTTTTGATGCAGCAATGCTTTTATTATTGAACTTTCAGGGTTATTGGTTTGCACTATTACCATTCCTTTTTCATTAAACCTTCCTGACCTGCCTGCAACTTGGTGCAATAATTGATACGTCTTTTCCGCTGCTCTCAAATCAGAATTTTCGAGGCTCAAATCTGCATTCATTACTCCAACCAAAGTTAATTTGGGAAAATTGTGCCCTTTAGCAATTATTTGTGTGCCGATTATAATGTTCACCTCTTCTTTCAACACTAAGTCAATTACGTTACTAACCGACTTTTGATCGCTGCTTATCATCGCAGTTTTTGCGTTTGGTATTAATTTCACCATTTCTTCAAGTAACTTTTCAATTCCTATCCCGTAGAGGGACAACGGCTGTTCACTTTGGCAATTAGAGCATTTTTCTGGAAGTTTCAATTGATAAGAGCAGTGGTGGCACAAAAGAGCATTTTTTTTCTTGTGATATGTAAGCCAAACAGCACAATTTAAGCAGGAAATTTTATATCCACACTTTTTACAAACTGCCAGTTGTGCATACCCTCTGCGGTTTAGAAAAAGCATAACCTGCTGTTTTTTCTCTATGGTTTGTTTGATGCTTTCAAAAAGCTCAGAGGAGATCCATTGCTTGTTGTTCCTCATATCTACTACTTTAATGAGTGGCAATTCTGCACCACCAAATCGTTTAGTTAGCTTTACATGATTGTAATTCCCGTTTTTAACATGATGAATCGTTTCAAGCAGTGGAGTAGCTGATGATAAAATAATCGGAATATTTTCAAATTTGGCTAAGATTATCGCCATATCTCGAGCATTATATATAATTCCCTGTTCTTGTTTAAAAGATGAGTCGTGCTCTTCATCAACGATAATCAATTTTAGGTTTTTATAAGGCAAAAAAAGCGCTGACCGTGCACCAATAATTATCTGCGCATTTCCATTTGCTATATTGAGCCAATTATTCCGGCGAGTTTTTGGAGTGAGCCCTGAGTGCCATTCAACTAAGTTTTTTGATATCTGACCGCGAACACGATTTACCAATTGTGAAGTTAAAACAATTTCAGGTAGGAGGATTAAAATTTGTGTATTACCTTCTCCTGATGTCATTTCAACATATTCTGGTGTCATACTAGTACGTGGCAAAGACGGTATGCTAAATGTTACAGTGGGTTTTGCCTTGAGTATAAAGGTGTCATTCCAGTGCTTGACACTGGAATCCAGGAATTTTGATTGTAAATTAGGTATTGGTTTTAAGTTAAAATAAACATTTGTAATGAGGTTATATGAAAAACTGGATCCCAGTGTCAGGCTACTCGGATGACACCCTCTTGGTAGACCCAAATCACAATGTTCGTACAGTTGTGTCTCTGGGCACTGGGATGGTAAAGTCTGAGCAGCATTTGGAACGGCAGTGTAATTCTTAATCAATTGTGCAATCACAGAGAGATAAACTTCCGTTTTTCCAGATCCTGTCTCACCGTCAAGCAAAGTCACTGAATACTCGTTCAAATTGCTGATTATTTTATCACTAGCTATCTGCTGTTCAGGGCTTAACTGGCAACTTATTTCACTTGTTTCCTGCTTTTGTTCAACACAAACCAATTTATCTATGTGATTTACTTTTAACACTCCTCCCATTATCACTTTGGCAAGCATACCAATAGGTATTAAATTGTATTGTGCAACCCACTCTGCAAATGCAATCAATTTTGGTCTAATATTTGGTAAATCGATTTTTTGCTCAATAAATTTTAATTCTCGGTTACTTTTATCACTGTATTTCCAAACTATTCCGATTAAGCGTTTTTTGCCAAATGGCACCACTATGTAATCTCCAAGTAAAATCTCAGTATTTTCCTCAATTGCATATGAAAATAACTGATCAATTGGAAGTGGTAGTAATACGTCAACTGTTTTTGCCATAGTGATTGAGTTTAACATTGTTTTAAAGAGCTTGTAACTTTATTAAGCTTGGCAATATAGATGAATCGGTACAGAGAAAATCTTAACGTTTAACACATTTTTCATAGTACAGACCGTATGATTGATAAATAAAATGATTTATAGAATTTGTGGAGGCTACCAATGGTCAACGACAAGATTACTTTGAACTTTGAAATAGAAAAAGGCGAACCTATAGATCGATACTACTTTTCTGCACATATAAAGCTTACAGATGAAAGCAAAAATCTTTTGCGCGAGAAGCTTGGCAGTACAATTCAATTCGATAATCTAGATGATCACTTCAATCTTAACCATGAGAATTTTTATATCTACTACAACAAATATAGTGAGCACAATGGTAGAAGTGAGCTACACGTTAGGGATGATAACGGTAAATATTTAACCTCCGATCTTCCACTTAATTACTATGGATTCTCAATGGAACTATCACCTGACGGAGCGTCAATTGCAGATTATGGTTTTTATCCTCTGTATGCAATCTATAACCCAAATCACTATGATAAAGCAAAGGAAAAAGTATTTGATGATCACGGTGAATTGTCACCAATTGCATCAAATGTGTTAGATAATTTTTTAAGCAACACAAATAGCTTAACCACACAAGATATATTACAAAATGTATTCTCACAACTGCAGAAGAAAGCTGATGAAGAAGCAGAAAGATTGGCAAGAGAGAGAGAAGCAGAAAGACAAAGGGAGGAAGAGTTAAATGAAAAGAACGAGGAGTTAAAAGAACTTGTAGAAAAGGATGAGATTAAAATATTCAAAGTGGTAAAAGGTAATGATTTAGGTAATGGGCATTCAGAAGTAGTTTTACAACTTGATGGGGAAGAAGGTGACAAGATACCTCTCGACTCTAGTAAATACTACATAGCAGAGTATAGACACCACCCAGAATGGGAAGGCGATGAATATTTAAATTTTGTTAGCCCTGATAGTGATATGCTGGTTAATTATGAAAACTTATTTTTTGTGCTCAATCAAAGCTCCTACTCAGACTTTGAAAGTGGGTTTTATTCAGAAAACAGAACCGATCCCCATAATTATGCTAAATATTCAAAGGAACCATATTTGAGTGGTGACCAGCTATCTGAAAAATTATCTAATGAATTGGAGGAAGATAGCAATCAGATAGGTACTGAATTTACAATTGATGATGAGCAAGTAGACGAAGAAGTTGTGGTAGAGAGTGAAGCCAAGTCTGGGGAGAAAGGAACGGTTGGTGAGGATAACGCAAAAAATACTATACAGGAAGAAGAATCTAACTATATAGATCAAATGCAAGCGGATGATAGCAGCAGTTATAAACCAGCTTTGCAAAGCAATCGTGATGATTATGCTGATACGAAAAAAGCTCTGCAGGAAAAATTGCATGGAGATGAAATACACAAGCAAAGTAATGAGAAAGCTCAAAAAGATATAGAAGTAAAAAAAGTAACTGTGGAAACTGACAGTAGCAGTAATAAGACTGAAAAACAAACAAAACCAACAGAAGATGAACAAGAAACTGTTATGGCAAGTGTGATAGAAAATATGGATAAAAATTCTGATATTGAAGCAGAAACTTCTAACAGTGTTGCAAATTCACAACATCCCTTAAAAATAAAGACAGGAAGTCCTCTTGAAGTGGGAAAGTATAAGGTGGAGCTGCAAGTGACATATGATGATGTAAAGAATTTTTATGATACCGTACGTGGTAAATATCATGCTGGCGATGGATATAACTACGAACAAGTAATGGTTTTATATAATGAAATTGTTAGGCCCGCTCACAATCATCATTACGAGCTGTTTACTCTTGATGAAGCACATGTTGCTAATGATCACCTGTTTATCAAGGGTCAGGATTTTGGAACTCTAAATGATTTTAATGAGATGTTCTATAAAGCAGAAACTTCTAACAGTGTTGCAAATTCACAACATCCCTTAAAAATAAAGACAGGAAGTCCTCTTGAAGTGGGAAAGTATAAGGTGGAGCTGCAAGTGACATATGATGATGTAAAGAATTTTTATGATACCGTACGTGGTAAATATCATGCTGGCGATGGATATAACTACGAACAAGTAATGGTTTTATATAATGAAATTGTTAGGCCCGCTCACAATCATCATTACGAGCTGTTTACTCTTGATGAAGCACATGTTGCTAATGATCACCTGTTTATCAAGGGTCAGGATTTTGGAACTCTAAATGATTTTAATGAGATGTTCTATAAAGCAGAAACTTCTAACAGTGTTGCAAATTCACAACATCCCTTAAAAATAAAGACAGGAAGTCCTCTTGAAGTGGGAAAGTATAAGGTGGAGCTGCAAGTGACATATGATGATGTAAAGAATTTTTATGATACCGTACGTGGTAAATATCATGCTGGCGATGGATATAACTACGAACAAGTAATGGTTTTATATAATGAAATTGTTAGGCCCGCTCACAATCATCATTACGAGCTGTTTACTCTTGATGAAGCACATGTTGCTAATGATCACCTGTTTATCAAGGGTCAGGATTTTGGAACTCTAAATGATTTTAATGAGATGTTCTATAAAAGTGATGAGTTAATGTGATGTAAAAAGCAAGATTCAATCTGGTGAACGAGAGTTATAGCTCTTTTTACAATAATCCGAACAGACCGTAATATGCTACTGGCCTGCTATAGCCATAAACACATATCTTATCGCATTCGGACTATTATAAGAAAGGCTATAACTGACAGAGGAGATTGACACGTATGCCTTTATCTTTAAGATTGTTTATCAAGTATAGACATCAGCTCGCCCCATTCTCTTTTACCAATATTACTTTTTTCTCTAGTAACGTTTTCCCCTTTAATTAATTTGCGAATTATTTCTAGACCAGTTCTTGAAATACAGGCTGATTCTAGGCAATATTCAACAAAGGCATTGTAGGCCAGTGGAACCCATTTTTTTATTATGTCCAGCATAACTTCTGCATAAACTCTGATTTCATATTGGGCATGCTTATCAGCTCTAAGCTTCAAAAAATGAAGGAGATTATGCAGATCTATTTTCCAATAAAATTGCGTGTAGTAATTAAGCATTAGGTTAGTTCTGGCAATTTCTCTTGCAAGCCCCTGCTCAATAAATTTTTCATAATGAGAATATACTAAATTAGAGTCATTTGTTAGAGAATCTATTATTTCCTTTGAGGTATCTGGATCAAAAGCTTCCCCGCTACCTTGTTTATTATTGTCAGATTGTTTTGCAACTTGTTCTGGTTTAGGTGTATAAAATTCATTATCAAGTATTGAATACCTTGCTGAATATTCATTCACATTTGCAGTTCTATGCCTTATCCATTGCCTTGCAACAAAAATTGGAAGTTTCACGTGAAACTTAATTTCACACATTTCAAATGGAGTTGTATGATGATGTCTCATTAAATACTTTATAAGTGCTTCATCCTGACTTATCTGTTTTGTTCCCTTGCCATAAGAAACACGAGCAGCTTGAACTATAGCGCTATCAGAGCCCATATAATCCACTACTCGAATAAATCCATGGTCTAATACCTTATGTTCTTCATATAAGATTGCATCTATTTCTTTTACTATAGTTCGTTTGGTTGCTTCATTCATAAAATATCCTCAAGACGAAATGGAGATATCAGCTCCACATGAATTGAGTTTTTCATGCATTGCTTCATATCCTCTCCATAAATGATGTGAATTGTTTATTATAGTTTCTCCACCGGCTACCAAAGAAGCAAGCACCAAAGCTGCTGTTGATCTTAAGTCAGTAGCATATAGATTAGCTCCAGATAAGCTTTTTATTCCACTTATAGTAGCTTTGCTTTTCTCGATGCTGATATTAGCACCTAACTTTCTCAATTCATCTGCATGTGTAAATCTGTTTTCAAAAATGTTCTCTTCAATTACTGATATCCCATCAGCGATGCACATTGCAGACATCAGTTGTGGTTGCATATCACTGGGAAAATTGGGATATGGATCTGTCGCAACGTTAGCAGACTTAATAGAGCCATTTTTTCTGGAAATAACAATGCCTCCATCATACAGTTCAACCATAGCTCCTATAGTCTCCAACTCATTTGTAATACACCTTATATCAGATAGATTTATTCCTTCCAACTCCAACTTACCACCGGTTATTATAGCAGCTAGTGCATAGGTGCCTGCTTCTATGCGATCTGGTATTATTTTATGAACACATCCATTTAGTGCTTCAACTCCTGTTATTATGACCTTTGTATTATCAATTTCAATATCAGCACCCATTTTCTTCAGAAAATCTATTAAATCAAGAACTTCCGGCTCAGTTGCAGCATTGTTTATTGTTGTCACTCCTTCTGCAAATGTTGCTGCCATTATTACATTTTCTGTTGCGCCAACACTTATTTTCTCAAATGTGATTTCTTTTCCTTGTAGCTTTCCTTTCACTGTTGCAATTATATTATAGCCGTCAATTTCAATTTTAGCTCCCATTTCTTCTAATGCTTTAATATGCATATCAACGGGACGCTTTCCGATGTTGCATCCACCAGGAAATGCTGTTCTCGCTTTGCCAAATCTGCTAAGCATTGGACCCAATATTAGAAAAGAAGTTCTTAGCTTACTTGCGGTTTTATATGGCATCACGTGATTGTTGATATTGCTGCAGTCAATTTTCAAAGTATGGTTCGCTTTATAATTTTTATTGTGCATAAAGTTCACTTCTGCTCCAAGACTTTCAAGCAACTTAGACATTAGATGCACATCAATTAAATCAGGTACATTATGCAAAATTACCGGGGAGCTACTTAATAGACTTGCTGCCATTATTGGTAAAACAGCATTTTTTGAGCCATTAATCTTGATTTTTCCGACCAAAGGTTTGTAGTTATTTCTTATTAATATCTTGTGCATTTAATTAGATATAAAGTATAATTCATTAGTTTATTGAAGTCTTACTAAGTATAATAGATTGACCGTAAAAGGCAAAATTTGCTTTTTCTTCCTCATCATCCCAGTGTCATGCTACCTGCATGACACCTGATGCGAATTGCCCCCGAAATTTTATACTATGAATTACTCAAATGACGCTCTCGAGCTTTATCAAACCAAATAACACCAATTGCAACAATGAAATAACCAGCTGCTCCTA
Organism: Wolbachia endosymbiont (group A) of Scambus nigricans; assembly: GCF_947251485.1. Taxonomy (NCBI): domain Bacteria; kingdom Pseudomonadati; phylum Pseudomonadota; class Alphaproteobacteria; order Rickettsiales; family Anaplasmataceae; genus Wolbachia; species Wolbachia endosymbiont (group A) of Scambus nigricans. Next base: position 185,932 of record NZ_OX366356.1, on the reverse strand, counting down.
ATGTAAGGCGAATTACTACATCGAAAGTTGACAGAGGAGGAGACGGCATTAGAATGCTCAAAACACTATACACAAGATTATTTGTTGCATGAGCAATAGTTACTGGCCAAATCGAGTTGTCTTTTTCAAACAACCAGGTAAACATTATAGACATTGCACAAATATAAAGGGTATAAGCACAAATAGTCGGGAATGTAAAGCCATCCTTCCACAAAGCTGAGCCAGCAACCACATAAGTTGGTATGTGCCATACTGACCAAATAATACCGACAATAATTGCTCTGATATAAAAATTTGATATTTTGCTTTTAAGATTTTTCAAAAGATAGCCACGCCAACCGATCTCTTCACCAAGAGACATAATGATCCACATCACAAAGGTTGATAATAAAACAAATAACATCACTAATGGACTCAAAACTGCACTCAAATCCTTTACACGGTCTAACGTAAAAGACTCTCGGAAAAATGAAAAACCGCAGTAAATTGACAAAAGACCATTGGAAATTAGCATACTTACCAGAATAAGTATAAACCCTAATAGACAGTTTTTTGGCGAACTAAGTTTAAAAAGATCCCTTACCTTCTGTTTATTATAAATGGTTAGCAAAATTGCAACTGAAGCCGGAACAAATGTTGTTAATAATGTTATGTCTTTGAAAGGTAAGCACCAAGCTATAATGCACGTCAAAAAATATGTAATTACAACAAATAATGTACAATTATAGCTCTTTTTACAATAATCCGAACAGACCGTAATATGCTACTGGCCTGCTATAGCCATAAACACATATCTTATCGCATTCGGACTATTATAAGAAAGGCTATAATAGCGGTTAAATTCATGCATACGCCCATCAATTCCTTTTCTGCATTATTGATCTTTATTCATAAATTGTCAATAAAATGCTTCTTCAGGGATGAATAGAATATTTTTTCTTTTTGAATTGCTATTGATAGTTTAATTTTTATATGTATTCCCTTTCACAACCGTTTGTCATCCCAGTGTCACGTGCTGGGATGACAGTAGTAGAGCTGCTTGCATGACAAGAGGAGGGTACTGGAATGACAAGAGGAAGACACTGGGGTGACATCAACTAAACTTTTCCAAATATGAGCGATGCATTAGTGCCACCAAAACCAAACGAATTAGAAAGTGCATATTGAATTTTATGCTCCTGAGCTTTAAACGGTACAAAATTTAAATCACATCCTTCTGAAGGCTTGTGTAAATTTAAGGTTGGCGGAATAATTCCATTATTTAACGCAAGAATACTGAATATTGCTTCAACGCTCCCTGCAGCACCAAGTAAATGTCCTATAGAAGATTTAGTTGAAGAAACAGGTATTTTATAAACGTAGTCACCGAATAACTGTTTCATTGCTATTACTTCAATTTTATCTCCAAGTGGCGTTGAAGTTCCATGTGCATTGATATACCCTACTTGATTGGGATTAATTTGTGCGCTCTTTAAAGCAAGCTGCATTGCCTTAAATGCGCCTCTTCCTTCTGGATGTGGTGCTGTAATGTGGTGCGCATCTCCTGTGAGTCCGTACCCAACCAGTTCAGCATGTATTTTTGCCCCCCTTTTTTTCGCATGTTCGTATTCCTCCAGCACCAATATACCTGCTCCTTCACCCATAACAAAACCATCGCGTTCTTCATCCCATGGCCTTGAAGCTTCTTCCGGTTTATCGTTAAATTTAGTTGATAACGCCTTCATAGATGCAAAACCTGCAATTCCAACTCTACACAGTGCACTTTCTGCTCCACCTGCAATCATAACATCCGCTTCACCAAGTTTTATAGTTCTTGCTGAGTTTATGATTGCATGCGCACCTGTTGCACATGCGGTTACTGCTGAATCGTTTGGACCTGTAAATTCGTATTTAATAGAAATATGGCCAGATATCAAATTTATTAGACTTGCAGGGACAAAAAATGGACTGACACGTCTGGGCCCTTTTTCCTGCATGGTAATAACATTTTCCTGAATTGACGGAAGACCACCTATACCAGAGCCAATAGTCACACCAACACGTTCCCGATTGATATTTTGGCTTTCCAAAATTAATGAATCATCTACTGCCTGAATAGCTGCTGCAATACCGTAATGGATAAAACGATCTGTCCTTTTTGAGTCTTTCTCAGAAATATAATCTAGTGGATTGAAATGGTGCTCAATGTTGTCTGATTGCAACGGCACCTGCCCTGCAATTTTGCAAGCAAGATCAGAAGAGTCAAATCTATCCGTATTGATTGCTTTTATGCCAAACTCACTTTTTATTAGCCTTGACCAAGTGTTGTCAACATCTGCCGCTAGTGGAGTGATTAAACCAACACCAGTGACTACTACTCTTCTGCTCATTTAACACTAACTATTAGCCTTTTTTATTATTAATGTACTCAACTATTTGCTCCATAGTTTCCATTTTTTGTGCGTCTTCATCTGGAATTTCTATTCCAAACTCTTCTTCTGCTGCCATGACAATTTCAACTGCATCTAAGCTGTCTGTACCATGCTCCGAAAGCTTTGAAGAGCTGTTGAATTTCTCTACATCCTTACTAATATGCTCTAGTATAATCTTTTTCACTTTTTCTTCTATGTCTTCTCTAGTGCTCTTTGCTAGTTCGCTATTCACATTTCTTACCAAAAAAATAACCTATTCTTTGATGTTATAAAAAATTTTTATGTTTGCAATATCTTTTATAACTGGTAAACTACAGTAAGGTTTTCTACTGCCCTAGCTGGCTAGCGTTACGTCCTAAACAATTAACAATTCAAAAATGCTAGACGAAACAACAAAAAATTTGCTTATTGTAGAAGTAAATAAACTCTTACCCGAAAATAGCGAGAATAAGCTTATATCAGCTATGCGTTATATACTCCTTGCTCCTGCAAAACATATACGCTCCTTTTTAGTCGTAGCTTCATCGCGAGTGTTTAACGCGGAAGCTAAAAAAGTAATATCAGTTGCTGCAGCAATTGAATTTGTTCATGCTTACTCTCTAATTCACGATGATTTACCGTGCATGGACAACAGTGATACTCGCAGAAGCCAGCTAAGCTGCCATAAAAAATTTGATGAAGCAACAGCAGTGCTTGCCGGAGATGCACTACTTACTCTGGCTTTTGAGGTATTATCTTCGTTAAATGAGAAACGCTGTGAAATCATAAAAGTTCTTTCTCAGGCAATAGGAATTAGGGGAATGGTGGGAGGACAGGCTTTAGATATTAACAGTGAGCATATAGATTTTAGCCCCCAACCCTCTGTCATGCAAGTAGCGGACACTGGGATCCAGAAGGCTTTGCCTACAAGCATTTCGTGCAAAAAGCCATGCGATAGTGGAGCTGAACATGAAATGGATTCCAGTGTCAGCTACTTGCATGACACCCTTTCTACCTTAAAACTACAACATTCGTACGGCTGTATGTATGACGCTGGAATGACGTTGGGCCAAGCTGATAAAATAAAAGAAATTCATTTGATGAAAACCGCAAAACTATTTGCAGCTTCATGTGAAATAGGTGCTATAATAGGGGGTGCTACAGACAAGCAACGTAAAGCGTTATATAACTATGGAATAAATCTAGGGCTTATCTTTCAAGCTAAGGATGATATTGAAGACTACGAACAAGATAAAACAAATAATCTTATGTCTGTGCTTGGTAAAAGTGAGGTAGAGGACTATATAGACGGCCTCTTTAAACAAGGCTTGGATAGTTTGAGTGCGCTTTCAGGGGATACTAATTATTTATATGATTTATTGAATCAAGTAAAGAAAGATGGTTAGAAAAATTATATTACAAATGCTTATTTCCGTAGTAATGATTCTCACTTTAACTTCTGCTTTTGTGTTTACTATTGTCTATATAAACAAAGGTAAACCGGAAAAAAAGGACAAGCTTTATGAGATAAATGCCACGCATGGTGGTTTGATACAGACGATAGCACATTACCTAGTGAAGCCAATACTTGAATCAGCACTTGACCGCTATATTGAAAAGCATGGGCTGACAGAATATTTAGAAGAAATAACGCAGCAAAAGGAAGAAGATTCAATAAATTTTTATGAAATTACTGAAGGCAGTGGCAGCAAGGCTTTTTGTGGCCTGGAAGTCCTATTGCAAATATATAAAATTTCTAATAATAACTCAGCAACACTCCCTAGCAAAGTTTCTGATGTTACTTTGAAAATAGGTCAAGATGACCTAAAAGAAGTGAGTTTAGGGGTAATAGGTATGAAAGAAGGCGGAGAGCGTGTAGTTACTATTGCCAATGAGAACAAAATGAATTTTAATTCTTATTACGTCAAACTGATCGAAGTAAAGGATAAATATCCCGACTCAGTAAATAATCTGATGGTTTTTAATGACTTAATTAACAAGACTGGAAAACAAGTAAGGTGCGGTGATGAGATATCGGTTAAATATAGCGTAAAGGAGCATAATGGGGAATATATAGTCAAAGATCAAACAGTGCAATTTAGGGTTGGCGATAAAAAAATACCACTTGCTATAGAGCTTGGAGTTGTGGGAATGAGAGCTGGTAATAAAAGAACTATTCTTTCTCCGCCTGACCTTTTGACTATTACTGACGATATGTTAATAAAAGACATAGATTATGATGAAGAAAATATCTCAATAATTGACTTAAGCTTAGATGTTAAGCAAGAGGTCGCAGCACACCATTCTACTGTTGAAAAACAGCCTAAAGAATATAGCTGAAATTTTAGGTCTACTGGCTAATCTTCTGAACACTCTCTATACTACTTAAAGTAGGCTTTTCGTTTTTCCTAAAGTATAAACTTAGATAAATCAAGCTGCTTCGAAATTGACTCAAGTTTATCTTTTACATACTTGCTGTCTATAATGAATTTTTCGCTATTTTTCTCAGAAGCAATGAAACTTATTTCATCTAAAAGCTTCTCCATGACAGTGTGAAGCCTTCTTGCGCCTATATTTTCCACTTGACTATTAACTGTAAACGCTATTTCAGCTATGGTTTTTATACCATCATCAGTGAACTCAAGTGTCACATTTTCTGTTTTCATTAAAGCTATGTACTGCTTTAACAAACTAGATTCTGGTTCCTTTAATATTCTTATTAAATCCTCTTGAGTAAGTGCCTTAAGTTCTACCCTGATCGGTAATCTGCCCTGCAATTCCGGTAAGAGGTCAGATGGTTTAGACTGATGAAAAGCACCAGATGCAATAAATAATATATAGTCTGTTTTTACATGGCCATACTTAGTTGTAACAGTTGTTCCTTCAAGTAATGGTAACAGATCGCGTTGCACTCCTTCTCTGTTTACTTCACCTTTTACTTCTGTACGCGCTGCAATTTTGTCTATTTCATCCAAAAATACTATACCGTCATTACTAACAAGATCAATGGCTTCTTTGATTATCTTATCTTCATCCATTAGCCTTTCACTTTCTTCATTAATTAATATTTCACGCGCTTCTTTTACCTTCACCGTAATAGTTTTTGTTTTTTTGCTCCCGTTAAACATCTTGCCCATTATTTCTGTTACATTCATCACACCAACTTGCCCACCTGGCATGCCTGGTATATCGAAAGTAGGTAACATACTCTTGCTCTCTCTGACGTTAATAGAAACTTCTCCGTCCTCAAACTCTTTATTCCTCAACCTTTCTCTAAAATTTTTTTTACTCTCTTCGGTTGCATTTTCGCCTACCATAGAGTTTACTATTGTTTTCTCAGCTAAAATTAAAGCCTTTTTAGCTAAGGCTTTAAGGGCTTTCTCTTTAACTAAAACTATTGCTGCATCAACTAAATCGCGTATTATCGAATCAACGTCACGTCCAACGTACCCTATTTCAGTAAACTTCGTTGCCTCAATTTTTATGAACGGTGCACCGGCAAGTTTTGCTAAGCGACGAGCTATTTCAGTTTTACCAACCCCTGTATGACCGATCATCAATATATTCTTAGGTATGATTTCATCACGCAATGGAAATGGAACCTGATTGCGACGCCAACGATTTCTGAGCGCAATAGCAACAGCACGCTTTGCATCATCCTGTCCGATTATGAATCTGTCCAATTCTTTAACTATCTTCTGTGGTGGCAGGTCATCTAACAAAACTTGAGTGCTGTCATTAACTTGAACATCGCTGTCATTTGAATCAAAACCACTCTTAGTATCTTTATAGAGGTTATCTTTTTCATCGTAGGTGTCACTACTACAAGACCGCCCTTCTGAAAGGGTTATGGGCTGATTGGAAAAATTGGTGCATAAAGTTTTTTGCTTGGAAGACATATCACTCCTCTATCTTTTCAATAACTACATTATGATTTGTATAAACACATATATCGCCAGCTATCTTCATAGCCTTTTTCGCAATTTCCTCTATTGATATTCCTTTAATGTCAATTAAAGCTCTTGCTGCAGATAGAGCAAAATTTCCCCCAGAGCCAATAGCTGCGACTCCATCTTCAGGTTCAAGAACATCACCTGTTCCCGTAATTACTAATGAAATAGATTTATCTGCAACGATCATCATAGCTTCTAATTTCCTCAGATATTTATCCATTCTCCAGTCTTTTGCAAGTTCAACACATGCTCTCATTAATTGCCCTGGGTGCTTGTCAAGTTTAGATTCTAATCTTTCAAAAAGAGTAAATGCGTCGGCTGTTGCCCCGGCAAATCCAGCAATTACGGAATCACCAGAAAGACGCCTAACTTTTTTTGCTCCAGATTTTATAACAGTGTGGCCCAGTGAAACTTGTCCGTCACCTATTACTACTACACTTTTATCTTTTCTAATTGATAATATAGTAGTGCCATACATTTTATTGTTATCGTGTTGAATCATTTTTCTATCACTTTAAATAAGAATCTCATTATACTTTAATCTTTAGTCAAATTTACTAAATATGTTCAACTATAGCTTATAATATAATACCTTCCTTATAACATTTAAAGTGCAGATGCAAAACATAATTCACCCAGATTTGGAAAAAAGTATAAATAATTGGTTCGAAGCAAAATTTAATGGCCTTACATCGCCATTTTATAGCTCTATAGATCTTAGAAACTCTGGCTATAAAATCGTTCCAGTAGACGCTAATTTATTTCCTGCGGGGTTCAATAACTTAAGTGAAGAATCAAGAACGATGGCAGCAAGATTGATAAAAAGCTATTTTAAAAGACATCAATACAAAAAGGTTCTTATAATACCGGAAAATTATACACGCAATAAAATGTATATAGAAAACGTATTTGTTATAGAGAAAATACTACAACTCGCAGGTTTTGAGACTAGAATTGGCCTTTTATATAATGAAGTATACAATTTAATAGAACAGTATGAAACTGTTGTGAAAGAAAACTCTCTGCTAAAGACAACTTCAGGATTTGTGCCTGATGTTATTATACTGAACCGTGATATGACGAGCCACATTCCAGACACGCTGAAAGACGTAAAGCAAGATATAGTACCAAGCCCACTATACGGTTGGCATAGCAGGCAGAAATTTAAGTATTTTGAAATCTATCAAGAATTAGCATCTGAGTTTTGTGGCAAATTTAAAATAGACCCATGGCTAATTTCTGCGCTTACAGAGAGCTGTGATGGAGTTGATTTTGATGATGATTTGTCACTAGTAGCAGTAGCAACTAAAGTTGACCAAATATTATCTCTAGTGCAAAAAAAATATGAGGAATATGAAATAAAAACACAACCTTACGTTTTTATCAAAGCAAGCAATGGCACATATGGGATGGGCATTATAACAGCAACAAGTGGAGAGGAAATATTAAACCTCAATAAAAAAAAGCGTCATAAAATGAAAAAGATAAAAGAAGGAATAGCAATCAATAGCGTTATTATACAAGAAGGTGTACCAACCATTGACATGTTTAAAAGCAGTTCTGCAGAACCGCTAATATACTATATAGGAGATACTCCAACATGTTACTTATACCGATGTAATAGCAGAAAAGATGTATATTCTAGCTTGAATGCCACTGACTGTGAGTTTCATGATGTTAGCCAGGTTGTAGAAGGTAAAATTCTATCACTTTGGAGTATTGTTAGCAAATTAGCAGTACTAGCGTTGGCAGTAGAAATAAAATCTTTTCATCCCTAATTCTTATACCTCTACAGTGCTGTCATTAGAATGACCGTTTATATTATGAACATCATCAAGTTCAGTGGAAGGATCATCATTGACAGGTTGTTGAAACAATTTGTCAAGCTGAACTGCAAGAAATACTGCACTATATATTATGCTGACTGTTACGCTTAAGTTGAAATTATAGATTATACCATTACCTAAGTTTATTGGTATAGTTGGAGTCTCTATCCTTCTTAATATGAAGTTTAATAAACCTAACGACAAAGTTAATGTGCTAATAATAAGGTCCTTCTTACACTCAGCAGACTTTTCAGGATCCTTATTATCCAGATATTCCTTGCATGTATAATAATAGCTTATAGGTTCTGAAATGAACAAAAATAGGATCGTTGAGGTTAAGTTAATATAACTTATTATGTCTGTATTGCTTCCAGTGCAAAAATGGATGATTTTCAACATCATTAGCGCTTCTATGTTGCTGCTTGCAAGATTAGCCGATTTACCCACAATTTTTGCCAGCTCTTTTTTACTCTCAGGGTTTCTGTAATCCTTAATTAGATCCTGTAGAGTAAATGCAGAATGGGCAATGTACAGAATAGATGTCGGAAACTTTACTAGTCGAGCAACATTCCGTATAAGAAAGATATTGGATCTATTACTGTCAATGAACTCGCAGCAAAATTGCAGTGAAATCTTACACAATAGGGCTGTTAAACCTGTTGTGATGCAGATTACCTTCCTGAAATCATGATCATAAATATCATGCACCCTTTGTGCGAGTATGTTAGATTTCTTTTTTAGCTTGTTTGGCATGAAATAGTTAATAACTTCCTGTTATTCTATCACATAAAATCCTAAAAGAAAAGCCCTATGAATCAGGACTTTAAGGGAGATTTATGCACAAATCGGCCAAGCATTTTATAAACAAGGGATCGGTACTGAGAGTTGGCACACGAAAGTAATATCCATCCTTGATAATTGCTTTATATTCTATATCAAGTTCAACTAGAGTTTCTGAATGCTCAGAAACAAAAGATATAGGTGATAGAACTACAGGTACACCATCAGCTTTTGCGCGTAATAGCTCACTTTCAGTGCTTGGCTCTAGCCATTTTACAGGACCAATCTTACTCTGATAACATATTGACCAATCTAAGTTATTGATAGCTAACTTTTCTACTATTAACTCTACGCTTCTTTCTACCTGTGAAGAGTAAGGGTCGCCCTTTTTAATGATACTAAGAGGTAAGCTATGGGCTGAAAATAGGACTCTTGGTTTACCGATTTTTCTAGCCAATTTATAGTACTTAGCTATCAGATTAGTGTGAGCTTCAATAAAATCTTGGTTATCATAATAACGGTGAATCATTTTTGTATTGCATTTTAGGCCATACCGTTTAGCATTTTTTTGCCAATTCTCGATGGATGACAGAGTTGTGGTAGTTGAATATTGTGGATACAGTGGCAGCAGAATTACTTCGTCAGGATCAAACTGTTTTACACTTTCAATAACTTCGTCAGCAAATGGACGCCAATAGCGCATGCAGATGAATACCTTGTGTACATGGTTTCTATTTTCGTTTAATTTTAGTTCTAAAGCATTAGCTTGCATTTTTGTATTCTCTAGAATTGGCGATTTACCTCCAATTTCCTCGTATATTTTTCGTGCAGTATTTTCTCGTTTCGCAGATATAAACTTTGCTAAAAGAAACCGAAAGGGATTCGGTAGATTGATTATTCTCCTGTCATAAAAAAGGTTGAATAAAAAAGGACGGACCGCATTTAGTGAATCAGGCCCGCCAAGATTAAATGAGATAACTGCCTTTTTCACCTACGCACTACCACAACAAGTTACTTCTGGGGTGCCTATAAAATTAGCTACACACTCATCAAATTTAGTTATAGGCACTAAATTTCTTACACTGGCATACAATAAGTGGCCTGATCTCTTCAGGTTACTCTTGGTGGATGTGAAGTTCCAATCGAAAAATGTATCGACAAAAAGACTTGGTACCGTTTCAAGAAGTTCAACAGCAGCTAAAGATAGCATTATACAACTTTGCAGGACATTCAGAAGAACCTTGAGGGGAAAAAGTAAAACTTTAACGAAAAGAGAGGTGCTACTTGTTTCATCCAGTAGTCGCCCTGAGTTAGGCGAATTATACTCGGTGTGTTTTCTATTTTGATCAAAGATAGGAAATTTTATAGTATCTTTCTTAAATTCCGCGTCTATTTCTTTTCTACTATGGTTAGTGATTTTTTCCATTAACTTCTCACGCAGATGAAAAGTTCTGACAATAAAACATGTGGCAATCATTAAGGAAGCACATAAAAGTGCGCATTGCATGAGGCTCATACTGCCTAGCATAGCTGGCAGTGCAAAACAAACAAGCGGTGCTATGATTGTCATTTCAAGAAATGGAATAGTGTTTCTTTTCATTGCAAAAGCAGCACCTTTTTTTAATTCTGTATTATGATGTAAGCTATATTCCAAAAAGCTTAAAAAGGCCAAATTAAAAGTTAAAAATCCTTTTGTTCCACAAAAAAGTGATGACTTAAAGTTACTTACTAATTTTTTAGTAGTAGATTTAGCTTGTTTTTTAGTGGTAGGCTCAGCTTGTTTAGTAGTGTTATTTTTACAACATTCACCCATACAATACCTCCTTGATGGTTTATTCTTAACTATAAATAAAAAATCACTTTTATGAAATTAAAATTTATAATAAGATAAATCTATAAATATACTGTTTTACTTAATATGAGGGAATAATATGGCAATTGAGAAGACACTTTCAATATTAAAACCTGATGCAGTAAAAAATAATATTACAGGCAATATAAATTCCTACATCGAACAATCTGGGCTGAAAATCACAGCACAAAAAATGATGTTACTAACAAAAAAACAAGCAGAGCTGTTTTATGAAATTCATAAAGATAGGCCTTTTTTTGGGGAATTAGTAGAGTTTATGACCTCTGGTTCTGTGGTAGTTCAAGTTTTAGTTGGTGAAAATGCAGTAAGTAAATACAGACAAATCATGGGAGCTACCAATCCAAAGCAGGCAGATAAAGGCACAATCAGGGGTGATTTTGCTGATGATATTAGTGAAAATAGAGTCCACGGCTCGGATAGTCTAGAAAATGCTCGTAAGGAGATAGCTTTCTTTTTTGCTGAATGTGAGTTGGTGTAGTTAACTCAGATTGGCGTCATCCAAGTAGCTGACAACATAGAAACGAAAAAACTTGCTTGACACCCTCCGCCAGCTCCCTTATCATGAAACTGAAGCTATTGTATTTGCTTTCGCCAATCTGCAGATTAAAAGGTAAGGATTACTTAATGTATCGGCGTCTTATGTTTAATTTTTTGCAGTACATAGATACTGTATGTCTTTACAAAACTTCATCTACATCTAGATTTTTATCTAAATAAGCTGAACGCGCTTATAAAGCGTTACAAGACATCAAAAAATGCCAATACTCGACAGAGATAGTAAAAGACTAGCTAACTCGGGGATTCTTTGTCTTTTTTTCTGCTTAGTAAATTTCTTAAACGTTTGCAGCGTAAGTTAGTTGCAATTAAAAGCAGCTGAATTTCGCTTGTCAAGCGTTTAAAACATAAAAAACGCCAATATTTTAAAGCGGATAATAACCCCAGGGCTTCTTTTGCCTTTTTTTTCGTTTGGTAAATTTCTTAATATTTATAGCTAAAGTAATTTAAAAGTCCGTGAAGGGTGTCATGCCAGTGCTTGACACTGGCATCCAGTTTTCCATATAATCTCATCAAAAATGTTTATTTTCTAGCTACTTTTATACTTATCAACCCAGTATGCTTACTTACAATTAAAATTTCTGGATCCCAGTGTCTGGGCACTGGGATGACAGCTAGCCTGACAACCGTCATCCCGCTACTTGTTAGCGGGATCTAGAGATACCGAGAATGAATCGCGGTATGACGTAGGACTGCTGTCATTCCAGTCTGGAATCTAGTTCTTATTGTACATTTACTTGGTAGAGTTAAATTTCCTGGATCCAAGTAGTCGGCTACTCGGATGACAGGAGAAGGTACTGCCGTCATAAAGGAACCAGTGTCAGCTACTTGGATGATACCTTTTTTCTACTTAGTTTGGGTTATGCAAGAAGTCTATTATAATCAGGCTTTAAATGTGCGGAAGTAATTTTTTTCGTTAAAGTAAAAAATTTTTTCTATAGCTGATCAAAGTGGGATCAAGAGAAACTTAACACTTTCTTTACAAAGGGTTTGATGTTACCATTTGACTGCCTATTCTGAATTTATTGAATGAACGTTAACATAAAAAATCTAGTTCATGCTTTCTCTAAATTGCCAAGTTTAGGGCCATCATCATCACGCAGGTTAGTTATACATTTACTCCAAAACAAAGAAAAAGTTATGCTACCACTTGCATCTTTGATTAAAGAGCTAGCAGATCTTATAATAGAGTGTGAAGTTTGCGGAAATCTAGATACTAAGTCACCTTGTTCTATTTGTACTAACCCAAAACGTGACACTAAGTTACTGTGTGTAGTAGAAGAATTAGGTGATCTATGGGCGTTTGAAAAAGGAAATATATATTCAGGTTTATACCATGTTTTGGGTGGCAGATTGTCTGCAATAAATGGCATAGGTCCAAAAGAACTCAACCTTGACACTATTCTGAAAAGAGTGACAGAGTCTAAAATTGAAGAGATAATTATCGCAATTAATCCGACATTAGAGGGCCAAGTTACTGCACAATATATAATTGAATTGCTAAAAAATTTGGATGTGAAAATATCACGCCTTGCTTGCGGCATACCAATGGGCGGAGAAATTGACTATCTTGATGAAGGAACGCTGAGGATAGCACTTACTTCAAGACAAGAATATGAGTTAAATATAAAATAAGACATGTGCTTAAAAAAACTTATATCGCTAATAACATTCAAAAAGAAAAAAATAGTGCCACCACTTAAAGTAGTGGCTTGGGAAAATGACCGTCTAAACTATAAGCAATTTTCAGGTAAATTCAACACTATAATTAAAACAATTGATCAGTCTTTTACAATAATATCTTTAGAAGGATATGATGGATGGGGCAAGACGTTTTTTTTGAAAGAATGGGTGAAAGAGTTAAAACAGCAAAATGAAATTGCAGCTTATTATAGCGCATGGGATATCAATGCACTGGATCAACCGCTTCCTTCTTTTTTAAATTTTCTATTTGAAGATTTATTTGCATCGTATGAAGTAAAAAGAAGCGTTATACAACAGTTCAAGAACATAAACCAAGAGCTATTTTCTCTAAACACACTAGGAAAGCTGATCAGTAAATCTCCACTTGCTATGCTTTCAGTATTTCTTGATGCTGCAAAAGAGGCTGATAAAAAAGACATAGGTTTTGTTTTGAGTGAATTAAGTCTTCTCCAAAGAAGAAAAGAGAGTACTAGAGATTTTAAAACACAGTTAGCGGATGTGGTTAATAAAATCAGAAAAGACAAAAACATTTATATAATGGTGGATAATCTTGATGTGTGCCGTCCTAAATTCGTTGTCGATTTTTTGGAATCTATAAAGTATATGCTTGATGTGGAGGGGCTGGTTTTCATTATTTCTGTAAGTAAAGATAAGAGTAATGTACAAAGAGCAATCAGCACAATACTTGGACCAAATTTTGACCTAAAATCTTTTACTGATCTCTCTTTACATTTGCCAAAACAACCGATAGAAAAATTTACAAAAGAACTATTTGAAAATATTAAATTACCGAAAAAATCAAAAAGTTTAATTATAGATAGTTTTATATTTTATGCAGAAAGTCTATCGCTATCGTTAGAAACAATAGAATATTGCACAAAAAAAATAAAACTATGTCTTCTGAATTATATAAAGGAAGAACTACCTGATCCGAATTTGTTTGCATTTTTGGTAATACTGCAATCAATAAATATTGATATATATGAGGAACTAGATTCCTCATGTCAAAGATCCTTGGAAAAAATTGAAAATGAATATAAATCTTTAATTTTAACCCACATAAATGGTCAAGAAGAATGGAAAAAACTTAGAACCTCTCTAGAAACTGCTTTTGCAGAGAGGGAGTCAAAAATTAACAAAGCTGTAAAGGATATACTATTTTAAAAAGATACCCTACCTTTACATATACAAAGATAGGGTAACATGTGATTAACGCCCTTTTATTATTTCATTACCTTGTTCAAACTTTCTGATTAATTCGCTTACATTGACATTAGATAATTTTTTACCTGCAGATTTGTCATTATGTGAAGCATCAGGTTTACGAAGGTCTTCCTTACTGTTACTCCTAGTAATATTACATCTAACAATGTTTGAATTATTAGACTTATCGCTTACACCTGAAATATTGCTTTTTTCACTACATGAAGACGAATTACTCGACATATTGCCTAAGCTAAAGAGCTTTTTACCTTGATAGATTGGATTCCAATCAAGTGGATTATAAGTTTTTTTGCTAGTCTCAACCTTTTGGTTATTTTGCTGTTTAGGAGAAAAACCAAGTTTTTCTCTTTCTTTCTTGCTTAGCGTTTTGAGAAATTTTACGGTTTCTAATTCATCAGTTGCTTGTACTTTATGTAAATCAAAGCTTTTTTGATGGTTATCCTGCTTAACATTTTCCATCATTTTATCTTTTATTGTTCTATCCTCATCATCAGAAGTGCTGCTACTAATATCACTGATACCACTATCCCCTGAATTGCGGCGTTGTTTGTTAGGAGTGCTATGAATGTTGTCTTCCATGAGTTTTTGCATTGTTGGGCCAAATGTTCTTCCAAGATTGCTACTCACTGTTTTATTACTATCATTTGCTTGAGAATGAGGTACATTTCGCTCAAAAATTGCTTTTATTCCAGCAAATTTAGCTTGGGAAGATTTCGGAGGAACAGGTGGGGCAACCATGCCTTTTGAGTTAATCTTTCCTTCATTTTGAGGAAAAATTTTTGGATTATTTTTTTCTACTGTAGTATTCATTTTTTTACCTCTAAACCTATTAACTAATAAAAGTATAAACTTAGAGGTATTAATTTTGTAATAACAATGCTAATAGATTACCGCAGTTTCAATAAGCATCACCAGAGGATTCTCTATATAATGCTTAAAGGCATTTAAAAACTTTGCTCCGAGTGCCCCATCAACTGCTCTATGGTCAACAGAGAGCGTTACTGTCATTATTTCTGCTATTTCTATTTTCTCATTCATAACAATTGGTTGTTTTTTAGATGCACCAACTGCCATAATGCAAGATTGCGGCGGATTGATTATAGCACTGAAGGCTTTTATACCAAACATCCCTAAGTTGGAGATAGTAAACCCTCCTCCTTGAAACTCTTCAGGTTTCAATTTTCCAGATCTTGCTCTGCTTACTAAATCTTTCACTTCTTTTGATATAGATAAAATACCCTTTTTATCAGCATTTTTTACTATAGGAGTAATTAGCCCATCTTCAAGTGCCACAGCGATTGAAATATCTATATTTGAATATCTCAGTATTTTATTATCTATCCACGAAGAATTTATATCAGGAAATTTTTTCATGCTGAAAGCTGCAGCTTTTATGATTAGATCATTAATTGTTACTTTATTGTTTTCATCTGCTGAGTTAATCTCGTTTTTTAACGATATTAACTTATCAACCTGGCAGTCTACAGTTAAATAAAAATGTGGAACATTCTGTTTTGATTCAGTCAGGCGCTGTGCTATCACTTGGCGCATGTTGCTTACTTCAACTATCTCAGGACTTTCAGTGCGTATACTACTGCTTAAAGACTCCAACACATCAGCCTTAATTATGCGACCATATGGTCCTGTACCTTTTAATTGCTGCACATTAACCCCTTCATTTTGAGCTATCTTCTTAGCTAATGGGCTTATTTTTGTTCTACCTTCTGCATAACCCTCTGTCATCTGAGTAGCTGACACTGGTATCCATTCTTCTTTTCTAGATCCCAGTGTCAAGCACTGGTATGACATTGAGGGGTTGGATTCCAGCGTCACGCGCTGGAATGACACCGAAGAATGACTTATTGGCTTTCCGTTTAAATCTTGGTGTTCTGATTTTTGATTATCAACAGCACTTTTTGTCACTTCCTTTTTAACTGCACTATTGATGGAAGTTGAAGTATAGTTGTTAAGTGCACTTTCATCTTCTCCTTCTTCCAGCATTAAAGCTATTGGTTGATTTACAGGCACGCCACTTGTTCCTTCTGTTACTAAAATTTTTGCTAAAACTCCTTCATCTATAGATTCAAACTCCATTATGGCTTTATCAGTCTCTATCTCAGCAATTACGTCGCCTACTTCAACTTTGTCTTGTTCTTTTTTATGCCACTTTACAATTTTTCCTCCAGTTTTGCTCATTGTCGGTGAAAGAGCAGGCATTAATATTTCTATAGGCATTGATTTTGCATTTAAAGATCTATTCAATTTTTAATTTACTCTTTATCTTATGTCAACCTAATCGTGAATTATGATGAATCAGTCTGTTACACTATCCCTCACGTTATCCCAGTGCGTGACACTGGGATCTTGGTTCAGTACTATTATCCTATTATTTTTATTATTTAGCCATAGCTTGTTTGCTAATAACTTTGTTTCAACCAAATCAAATAAGATCAACATGAGAACGGGGCCAGGGTTTCACTATCCTGTAAAATGGATATACACTTGCAAAAATCTGCCCCTGAAAGTGATAGAAGAGTTTGAGAGTTGGAAAAAGGTCTGCGATATAGATGAAGACTGCGGATGGATAAAAGGCAATCTTCTTAGTGATAAGCGCTACACGATTGTAAAAGAAGATACTTATGGATATCAAAAACAGAGTGTAGACAGCAAGATTACTATGAAAATAGACAAGTTTGTTGTGATGAAGATAGAAAAATGCAACGAAGAATGGTGCTTTCTTTCCACCCCAAAACGCAAAGCATGGGTACAAAAAAAACATATATATGGGGTTGATTAGGTTGACAAAAGATCTGAATTATAGCCTTTCTTATAATAGTCCGAATGCGATAAGATATGTGTTTATGGCTATAGCAGGCCAGTAGCATATTACGGTCTGTTCGGATTATTGTAAAAAGAGCTATAACACTAGTTTCTGGGCCTTCTGTAGCATGCTCTTCAGATGAAGCAGAGGGTTCTTGAGGCTCTGGAGACTGTAGAGGGCTATCACAGAAACTCCTTAACATCTCCTCAGCGGATGAATCTAAAATTTGTACAATAGACTTTTCACTCTGCTCTTTTAGCGATTGATCCATTCTAGAAATCAACTCAGAAAACTCGCTACCTGATTTTTCAGCTTCATTTTTTATTTTACTTTCTATGCTTGCAATATTGCCTTATTCAATTTCTTCTTTTGTTATGTTGAACGAATTTGCAGCATCTTGATATCCATAGCCTTTCTTATAATAGTCCGAATGCGATAAGATATGTGTTTATGGCTATAGCAGGCCAGTAGCATATTACGGTCTGTTCGGATTATTGTAAAAAGAGCTACAATCTTGCAATTTCCACAACCAATTATGCAAAAAGCAATAGAATTAGATATTTCGCTTGCAGCCCACTTATGTATAGCGTAAGCCAAATAATTGTCATGGTATTTAATGCTAAATTGTTGTTCTATTAGCTCAGAAATTTTATTCTTTAGAGACATAAAGTACCCTCCTTACATTCGTTATACCTTTTTGTTAAGATACACCATTTACTACATGCTTTACTTTAATTAATTATTAAAACGAGAGCATAATTTTCAGAGTTATATCTTTTTACCTTAACAATTCTTTTTTGACTTCCTCTTTAATTATCCCACTTATATTCACGTTAAGATCCCCTACCCAAAAATCAGTCATAGTTTCAAGATCGTATAGATCCTCTATTACTTTTTTAATAGCAGCATTTATTTCTTCTTCGTCAAATTCCTTTATAATAGGTCTAATCTTCACATACCCTGGAGAGCCTTTACCATAAATTCCTTTGCTTTTATTAATGCAGCCACCTGCACCAGATCTACTGCTTCTCAAACCACTTCCACACTCTACTGTTTCATACTTGATTTCACCATTTTCTATATATGCTATTTGATTGTCTTGTGTAGACTTCAGTTTATCTGCCTTTACAATTTTCTCCTCTAGCTTTAAATCTTGCTTATGAATTACTGTTTCCTCATAACCCTTACCACCGTATGTTCTATACTCACCTCCACCTGCAACAGTAATCAGTTGCTGGCAATGTTGCTTCTGCGAATTGCACATTTCTATGAAAACAGGTCCCCCGTCCTTATCTGAGAGGTTACTTTCCTGGTTACCCCCTCCCTCTGTGACTTGCACCTTAATTATAGGATAATTAGGATCGATTTTCAGTTTAGCTTTAATATAATCTCCTGGCATCCCTACTCTGCTTTCAGTAGAATGGCATTTTTGATTGTCACAGCCACTACCTTGTATATGACCTGCTTCACCACTTCCCCACGCTTCCATTTTAATACGATCAAATTTTATTGATAAGTCATCTGTATAAACATCTTTATTTTTATGATCATAGGATTTTTCATTATTTTTTTCAAGATCTGGTTTCTTATTTTTCAGATGTTCCTTGATTATCTCTTTTAATTTTTCTTTTAATTTCTTTTTGAGACCTTCTAAATCGAACCTACACAATTTATCAGCGTAAAAGACCTCCGTTCTGTTTGCTTTAATTGGTGCTTCTTGTTGTGTGACAACGCCATTTGTATTTTGTGAAATCTTTGTATAAAAAGGTTGAGTGTTTTCTTTGTCTACATATCGTGTTGAACGGCTGCATGTTCCATTAAAGCAGATACAACCATCATCACCTTGATTACATTTTTCTCTATGCTCTACATCCGTCAATTTGTATACTACTTTCAGTCCTTTACTAGATTTAAATGTATCGTCTATCTCATCATTTCTTTTTACACAGTAACTGCATTCTCCCTTCTTCTGCTCATTTTCATCAGGGAAGAAAACATACCCTTGTTTATTGAATATTATTTTATCTAACTCACTCTGATCTCTGTTTAAGAGATCGGCTCTTTTATTTTCCTTGCTCGGAAGATAATAGAACTGATTTGATTCCTTGGAGTAAACAGCATTGTATTTAGTATATCTTGTTCCCATTAATTTTAGTGGTATTATTTTATTTTCTCTTTTAAGAACAAACTCCTCTGGTTCTGGCTGCCATCCAGAAAGACAAAGCATTTTACTGTTAGAATTTCCTTTATACTTTACTTCTATTTCCGGCTGCCCAGAGTTATTAAATTCACATTGAATAGATTTGTCTTTTAACTTTTTCTCAAAATCATTAAAACTATAAAAACTTCCGCCTTTAGAACATTTAATTCGCACATCAGGAACATAGCCATATTCTTTCAGAACTTTAAATTGTTGCGGATTACTTTCTAATATACCTTCTATAATATTAGAGATATTACTATCAGTTGTTTTTGCTACTATTGCTGGTTTTACTACTTTTAAAGATAGGGGGCCAATGTTTATAGGATGGTTGAGGTCAGTATTAACATTAAAAGTACAGGAACCATTACTATAGGTTCCATGTGCTTTAGCACAAGTGCTCTCACTCATCTTCATTTCTACTTTCAATGTATTTGCATTTACTATCTCCACTATCTCAGGTTCTGGAGCAGGTGGTGCAGGAAAACAGCGGATGAACTGTGGATTGTTTTCATCTATACTTTGAGTTCCAAGGTATTCAGCGCAGAGCTTATCTTTTTCTCTATAAGTTTTGAAGTAGTACGTGATGCCATCTTTGTCTAAAATAGAGCGCCACTCAGCTTTATTTTCTCCATACCCTTTAGGGAAATCTAATTTTTCTCCAATCTCTCCGTCTCTTCCTTTCAGATCACCAATGATTACCTTAACCTTAGGATTAAAGTAATCATTGTCTTTATCTGTTATAGGAACAATTCTAACTTGTGGAAGCGACATTGCAAGTTGTTCACAAAATGGAGGGGGGCCAGGTGCAAGTGGAACAGGAGCACATTTTACTGCCGTTTGGTAGCAGGTATCACAGACTTTTTCCATCTCCCCAGGACGGAAAATATTCTCACCCGAAAATACTCTAGAACCCCATGAAGAAATTTCTGACATACAAGCCCCTTTTTGACTGCAAGCACATATTTTAGGAGAGTTAGCGAATCTTCTTTTTTCCTCATCAGTAACACCGTCTGCCCATTCCCATTTAAGAACCCGAGCAATTTCTCCTCCAGCTTTTGTTTTATCTCCTTCCCAGTCGATAAAAGCTGCAGCAGAAACTCCAGCTCCTGTACCTTGCGTTCCATATATCTGGAGGCAGGATTCCCCACTTTGTAAGTCATAACAATAACTTTGTCCATCATAAGCACATACTCTAATTTTGGGATTAAAGTAACCATCAACTCCTTGATCTTTTATTGCTTGCACCTTAATTTCCTTTACCCAATCTCCACCAACTATTGCTTCCCACCAAGTATTACTTTCTACAAATGTTGGACAATCAGCATATCCTTGATACGAAAGACCAAGTATCAAAAAAAATATCAATAAGAAATTAAGCCTTACACTTCTCATAAAATACCGGTAACCACTCATTAACTTCTTCTCCTTTTTCCTTTATTGCCTCGTACATATACTTTATCGTCTCTTTGTTAGCTGAAAGTACATGTATTTCTTGCATATTCTTTAAATCTAAATTTAAAGTTACTAATCCTTTATACTGTTTTATCAAAAATAAACCTTCCTGCGTTGGCGTCTGCAGAATTATATTCAGCTCCTCTTTTGATAAAGAAAATGCTTTCATGTATAATCTATTTGCATTGACGTTCGGCATCAAGATTCTTGTATCAACATGTTTATCTAAATATTGAGTAAATTTGCTAGCAAATGCGAGATTTAAATTTTCAGTACTTAGGATTACTACAACATTTAGTTCCGTCATTCTTTGCATCCAGTTATCAAACTCTTTCTCTGTAGGAAAAATATTACTTATCTCCCATGCTTCATCCAAAACAAGTATTGCAGGCGAGCCATCACATTTTGCCTCAAAAGAATATAAAAAATAGTAAAGTATCACGGACATACATTCCTTTTGTTTTGTAAGGTTTGCGGTGTTGAAAGATATAATTTTTGTTTCCCAGTCAATATCTGATTCATTACCATCTTGAAATAAGTAAGCAAAGTCACCATCGTCACACCATCTACTTATCTTACCCCCAAGGAGCAAGAGCACCTCAGAAATTTGTGAAATAGAACGTGATTCCTTGGGTATAGCAAATATAGAATCCACAATTTTTCTTATCTTTTCTTCTACGTCCACCAAGCTCGTATCGGCTACCATTCTTCTGATCAGTTCAACCAACATATTGCGATTGGAAGCACTATCTTCAATGTTTAGTGGATTAAATTTTAGGCTTTTGTCCTTATATTTTGGATCGATTATGTAATATTTACCACTCACTGCTTTAGTAAAAATTATTGATTTTCCAGTGTTATCCAATATGACAATTCTTGGGTTAAACTTTCTTGATTCTGATAATAGAAAATTAATGAGTGAAGTTCTGCCTGAATTTGGAGCTCCGAGTATCGTAGTATGGCCATTATTTCTTTTTCCATGAAAATTAAAGAAGTAAGGATTTCCTTTTTTTGAGAAAAAAATCATTACCGCTTCTTTCCACCTTCTTCCTTTTAATGTACCTGACGTAAAATCGTGCAGCATAGCAAAGCTGCAAGCGTATTTTGTTAAGATATTTTTCGGTTGCGTAATAAAAGCAAAATTGCCTGGAAGTTGTGCCCAAAAATGACTTTCCATATGTAAATCAGTTCTAAACATCATGAAGCCAACTAATGACATTATAGAAGATAAATCACTAATACTTTCAGCTAACTTATTCCTATCATCTGCAAATATTGTAAAAATAATTTTCTGTTGGCAGAAGTCTATACTAGAGGTCTTTTCAAGCTCTATTATTTCTTCAATTCCTGAGCTTTTAAGTAAGGTATTATCCTCACTAATTTGCAGCATGTTGATTTGTTTTTTAAATTCTTTTATTGCTTTGTTATTACTAGTAAATATCATTATTTCTGTAATGATAAATTCAGATTCAAGCTGCAAGCATCTATCTATATTACCTAAAGAGATTTCCCGGTATTCTTTTATGCTGAAAATAGAGCCAAATTTCTGTTGATTTTCAAATATTGTTTGAAACGTATTGAAACCAAAAGCTATTTTAAAATTTCTAATATATTGCGACAGGTCCCTTTCATGTATTGGATAATCTTTGTGCGTTAATGTAACAATATAGTGGAGAAATTCTATCATTTCAGAATATATTTTACCTTCACTAAACCTTAGACTCAGTTTTTTAGCTCCAAAAGGTCCTAAATCATTTTGAATTACGTCAGTTATCTTTTGCAACTCCTGATGGCTTTCTTGTAAAGACAACTTATGCTTATTCTTTATTCTATTGAAAAAAAACGAATTATTAGTATGCTTGCCAAAATCGCTAAACAATATTACAATGTATAGTTCATTTATATACTGTAATTTACTATCAGTTAGTTTATTAAACCACGTTGAATGTAGGTTGTCAGAGAAGTCTTCAGTTTTATTCCATTTCAAGCTCAGTTTATTGCGCTTTCTAACGGTATGAATCCAAACGGTAAAACACAGGCTATTAATATTTTTTGATATGCTTTTTCTAATTTCAGTTCTGAGGTCGCTGTAGTTATCAACAGAAGAATAATCTTCTAACTTGATTATTTTTAACAATTCTCCCTGTTTTGTTAGTATGGTTTCTTCATCGTAATGACAAGCATAAGGAACAAAATCTAAATCAATGCTTTCTAGTAATGCTAAGTTGTTCTTTTTTTTAAGCTTAGAGTTAACTGTTGGTACTTTTAACTGCATATGCGTATTCAATAAAGATAATTAAAAAAGATAAAAATACTATCTTAATTTTTATCTTTTTTTTTCGCTATCGGATTGTAATTTTATATCTTTTGCAAAGTTAAATTTTTCTTTTAAGTAGTCTGTTGCCTTTTCTGTACTACCGAACATCAGGACCAGTACACCAAACATTATCATAAAAAAGATTAGACCTCTGAACACTACTGCAAGTATCACTGCAGCTATACACAACCCTATGATTGTTGAAGGACTCATATTTTCTACAGTATCTTTAACTGAAAATGAAGAAATAAAATTTTTTACCGTTTCTTGTATACCCTTTAATTCATCACTCGCCGAACTTGCTTCGCTAGAATATGATGCAAAAATGAAACTTAATAAGGCTACAAAAACCAAAACTTTATTCAATTGAATGCGCATCAACTAAACACCTTTTAAACATTCCTCAAATATAACAACTTTTATATCAACAGGCAAGAACTGAATTCACTTATCCACTACAAGTAACACATATTTAATTTTTACCGCTGTGAACATGCTGTAAGCTCTTATCATCAACAAGAGGACTCACATTAATGGATGTTAATTTACTTGATAGGAAGTTTGAATGCAATTCAGCTACTGCTGCTATAGCAAGCACTGCAACCATAGCAAGGAGTCCTGCTCCTATCAATCCTGATGTCATTGCTCCTGCAACAATGCACCCTATTGTGGAGAGAGCACAACCTGCTATAAGTGCAACGTGAAGATTTCTGTTATTGGGTTGGTTTTTAAGTAGGGTATCTTTCTTAACTTGATCTGGATTTGCTTGACCATCTGAGTTTTCATTTTCTTGCATTTTTGGCTCTTTTTTTACAGTCTGCTCTGGCTGCACTTGAGTCTCGTTTTCTTTTGGGGATTCCAAATTTGATTCTAATAACTCAGTTTTTTCTCCACCCTCTGGTTGTAAGCCATTATCTTCTTCAACAGAGCTCAATGTTGAGGTTAAACTTTCCTCAGATGAAGTGTTTGCTATTGATGTTAAACTGTTTTTTCTACTATTTATTGGTAATATCGAGTTTTTTTCACTCAGTCCAGGTGAGTCTATTCCACTATCTGAGTCATTGCCACTACTGAGTTTAGAAGTTTGCTTCTCCTCTATTTCTTTCACAACCTTGCTATATTTTTCAAACACTTCCTCTGTAACAGAGGAATTACTAAGTATTTTATTATCACCACTTTTTTTCTCAGCTACATTCAAGGGTGTTTCTTGTGTGTTGTTTTGCTCTTCAATATGTTTTAGCTGCATTTGATCTTCAATATTTTCTTCAACAGCATTTGGTATTGAGCTTACACTGCTGCTCCTGTTAGTAATATCCAAAATTGTTTGTACTATTGCTGAATTTTTTTTTGAGTCTAGTTTTTTTGACTCTGTTATTTCTGCTGTCAACGCTGGAAGAAAGTGTTGGATATAATTATTATAATGTTCTCTTTTTTTCCCCACTGATTTTTCTAACTCAGCTAATGCTTCAGGACTAGTTCCTTGCTTGGATGACTCTAAGTGTTTTGCAATAGCCTGCTCATTTTGTCGTTCTCTCAGTATTTTTTCCAATTCAGCCAATGTTTTAGGACTAGCTCCCTGCTTGAACAACCTTTTGCATTCTTTGGAAGTCTCATCTTGATTTTCTTGATAATTTTCTGCTGTTACCTTTTTGTATATAGTGTTGCTCAATTGTTGGTTAATATCTCCTTCCTTACTCTTAGGTTTTTTAAAGAGACTGTGCATAATATTCCTCCATACATAATAAAATGTATAGATACCTCTTTAGCGTTAATTTTACATTAAAACTGGGCAATTATGCCATATCATAAATAATCGCGGCAACTTGCTTATTGGAAGGTCGCTTAACTATTTGCTTTCTGGGCTTTCTACTTCTACAGATTTGCTATTAATATGATTCTTTGCTTGTTGAACTAACATATCCACTACTTCTTTTACAGGCTTTTCCCTATCAACCATGCCAACACTTTGGCCGGCCATTAAAGATCCTGTTTCAACATCTCCTTCAATCACTGCCCTTCTTAAAGCTCCAGCCCAGAACTTTTCTATTTCAAGCTGCCCATCTTCTTTTGAGATCTGTCCCTTTTGGTATTCATCAATAACTTCTTTTTGACGCTTCATGAAGTCATCGCTTGCTTTGTTGGCTATAGCTCTTACAGGAATTACAGGAAAATCAGCACTTATCTGTACAGAAGGTATTGCATTACGTGCGGCCGATTTAATAAACACTTCCTTGAAATTTTTGTGGGCAATTGACTCATTAGTGCAGACAAATAATGTACCTATTTGACAGCCACTTGCTCCCATTTCCAGGTAATTAATTATCATTTCACCTCTTCCTATTCCACCTGCAACAAACACTGGTATTTGTTCATTTTTAAAATGAGGCAATATCTCTTGTGCAAGAACAGAAGTGCTAACTGGACCTATATGCCCACCTGCTTCCATTCCTTCTATTATTAATGCATCTACTCCCATTTTTACTAACCTTTTCGCAAGGCTTAATGCTGGTGCAAAGCACATAACTTTAATGCCCACACTCTTGATTTTTTCTATATTAGGCTTCGTTGGCAGTCCACCGGCAAGAACTATGTGGCTCACTTTCGTTTCAATACACACATCTATCAACTCACTCAACTTTGGGTGCATAGTAATTAGGTTTACACCAAATGGCTTGTTAGTTAATTGCTGCGTCTCTATGATTTCTTTTTTTAGCAAGTCTGGAAACATTGCACCACATGCAATCACACCAAAACCACCAGCGTTTGAGATTGCTGAGACCAAGTTTCTCTCTGAAACCCAGCTCATAGCACCACCCATTATAGCAAACTCACTGCCAAGAAAATCTGTTCCTTTTTTCCAGAGGCTACTTAACATATAACCTATATCATACGTTTAAAAATGTTTTGTTTATCTATAAATGTGTGTTTTAAGGCGCCAAGTATATGTAAGATCACAAAGAGTACCATAAAATATGCAAGCATCGAATGTAACTCGTTAGCCGTGTTAGCTAGATCTTTGTTTTGATTAATCAACAAAGGGATATGAAAAAAATATTTGATCTGTTTGCCAGAAGCAGAAGACATGACATAGCCAGATAGTGGCATTAGCACCATCAAAGAATATAAACCAAAGTGTACTGCTTTACTTATATTGATTACAAACCGAGAAAAATTTGCTAGAAGTGGTGGAACATAAGTAAAGACGCGAAAAAATATGCGTACTATGATTAATCCAAGAATAGTGATACCGCAAGCCTTATGAATAGCGTATATGTTGAACTTAATTTCATTGCTAAGTGGTAAGCTTTTCATATAAGGTCCAGAGCAAAGCATACCGATAATAAAAACAGCCATCAACCAATGGATAACCCTTAAACCTAGGCTATATTTATCGTCTTCCATTTTGATTACCCTAAAGTAGCATTTATATAATAGAAAAACTATTTTTCAATCAAAATTATTAAAGCAATTTAGATTTACCGACAATGTAGCTATACAAATTCGATCCAGCCGAGAGTCAAGTAGCAGGCACTGGCATCTAAGTCATAGAAACGGATCAAATGCAAAACTTACTTGACACCCTTCGCCAGCTCCCTTATCATGAAACTGAAGCTATTTATTTATCTTCTCTGTACGGATTAAATGACAAAAAAACTCACGTATCTGGCGTCTCATGTTTAATTTTTTGCACTATGTGCACCTTATGTCTTTATAAAGTTCTAGTTTTTTACCTAATATAAGCTGAAATGCGCTATTTAAAACATTAAAAAACGCCAACTTAAAAAATGGATAGTGAATAACTAGCTACCCTAGGGTTTCTTTTGCCTTTTTTTCTGTTTAGTAAATTTCTTAAACATTTATGACTAAAGGTTAGTTGCATTAAAAAGCAGCTAAATCGCGGTTATTAAGCGTTTAGAATAAAAAAACGCCATACTTGAAAGTATAATGTAAGTAATTAGCCAACCACGGAGCTTCTTTTGCCTTTTTTTTCTGTTTAGTAAATTTCTTAAATATTTATGGCTAAACGACAATCGTCATCCCTGTAAAGGTCAAGTATCCCGCTACGTGTTAGCGGCTAAGAGATACCCGGCGGTATGAGGGTTCGTGATGGCATGACGATAAGGTTCCAGTGTCAAGCGTTTGGCATGCAAATTTTCTTAAACGTTCGTAAACTCAAACTTTACTTTAGGTCAAACTGCTGTATAGTGGCTTTATAGCTTTAGTTTTACAATGAATATACCCAGTATAGAAAATTGTGATCTTCACAATAAAACCGTCTTACTCAGAGTTGACTTCAATGTTCCTATAAAAGATGGAGAAATTCGTGATGTCACTCGTATTTTGAGAGCATTGCCTACTATTCAGTATTTAGTGAATGCGAGTGCAAAGATTATTATTATATCACATTTCGGACGCCCAAAGGCCAGAGACAATAATCTGTCGCTAAAAAATGTAATTGACACTTTATCGCAGTTACTAAATAAAAAAGTGAAATTTATTGACGATTGCGTTGGTGAAAAAGTACAAAGAGCAGTAAGTGTTATGGATGCAGGAGATATAATATTACTAGAGAATCTAAGATTTTATGAAGGGGAAAAGGAAAATGATGCAAACTTTGCCAGACAATTAGCATCTCTAGTGGATATATATGTAAATGATGCATTTTCTTGCTCTCACAGAGCTCACGCTTCTATTTCACGCATTACAGAATTTTTACCTTCCTATGCAGGATTTTGCTTGCAAGATGAGCTAAAGTATCTTGAAAAAGCTGTATCGTTTAAAGCTAAACCTATTACTGCGATAGTTGGGGGAGCTAAAATATCAACTAAAATAAAAGTGCTTATGAAGCTAACAGAAAAGGTTAATTACCTAGTTCTAGGTGGTGCAATAGCCAATAATTTTTTGTCATTTAGCAAAGTAAATATAGGGAAATCTTTCTTTCAAAATGGTGTTGACGACCTTCTACATAATATTGTTGAAACAGCAAATAAAAACAATTGCAAAATAGTTGTGCCAGAAGACGTTCTGGTTGCAGTAAACTCTGATTACAGCACTAGTATTTCAAGAAGAACTGAGTCCATTTTGGACGGTGATATAATTTTGGATATCGGAGCACAAACTTTGAGTACAATAAGCAGTATAATAGCAAGCAGTAAGACTCTGCTGTGGAATGGACCTATTGGTGTTTTTGAACATTCAGCTTTTGCAAGCGGTACAATAGGGGTAATGAAAATCGTAAGTGACTTAACGCACAAAGGAAAGTTAACCAGCATAATAGGGGGAGGCGATAGTCTATCTGCAATAAGCGCTGCAGGCCTTACCGATAAGGATTTTACATATGTTTCCACTGGTGGAGGAGCATTTTTAGATTGGTTAAGTGGCGATGAAATGCCGGGAGTTGCTGCTCTGCAAAAACGATTAGATTAAAACTTTTTTAAATTATTTCTTATAGGCTAGCTTTTTTGTGAACGTGATTATGTCGAAGACAGTTAAACTAATTTTGTGTTTAATAATACCAATAATAGGATTTATTTTTTATATTAAGGATCATTATTTTCACACCGGCTATGTAGAAGAAAATGTTGAAGTCAATTTTGAACCATTTTTCAGTTCACAACCAGCCACCGTTTCAGAATTAACTGACTTCGATAGAGGAGTGTTGAAAGTTTGTGGAGATTGGGGAGCACATCCAGATAAAGAAGATTTCAAAATTTTACTTAGTTGTCCGCAGCATCAAGAAGTAGTGAAAGGAATATATAAGTGATTACGCCAGATGCGGATTTGGAGTTACTTAAAGATGAACTGGCTAACATTTGGTTTACAAATAGTGGAAGTGAAAAAGAAACTATAGGGTTTGTACATATTTTTTGTGGTGAGCCAAACGATAAACTAGGTGGTATGCATTTTGTAGGTAGATATGTTGAAGCTCAAGAAGATAAATGGGCAGGTGCAATTTGGAATGATAAGTCCC
The DNA here is from genome assembly GCF_947251485.1 of Wolbachia endosymbiont (group A) of Scambus nigricans. Taxonomy (NCBI): domain Bacteria; kingdom Pseudomonadati; phylum Pseudomonadota; class Alphaproteobacteria; order Rickettsiales; family Anaplasmataceae; genus Wolbachia; species Wolbachia endosymbiont (group A) of Scambus nigricans. The sequence goes on along the minus strand of NZ_OX366356.1, from coordinate 156,863 downwards.
TATGCAATAAATCAGATATTAAGCCGCCAGTTTATACATTTGGAATGAAATATTTAGGTAAGGATGGGGAAGTGAAAGTTATAGCATTTCTCATAATAGTCCGAACAGGTCATAGGAAGGCAGAATCAACAGCACGACGAAAGGATTCGAATAGAGGAATGTTTTTCCTGGCTCTGTTTTTTATAGCAAACCAATGATGCTCAATTTTGTTGAAATCTGGAGAATAAGGCGGCAGATACAAAATTTCTGCACCAACCCCTTTAGCAAGCTCGATAATCTTATCAGACTTATGAAAAGTAGCATTGTCAAGAATGACAGTCTGTCCAGGTTCCAAGATCGGTGTCAAAAATTGCTCAAACCATCCATTAAAAACATCCATATTACAGTGGCCTTCAAAGGTTAACGGAACAACTATCTTTCTTCCACTTAAGGCTGCAACCATACTGATTCGTTGAGTTTTCTTTCCAGATTTTAAGGCATAAAACCGCTGTCCTTTCTGGCAATATCCGTAGGGGTAGTCTTCGGTGTTATCAATGCCAGACTCATCTATATACACTAAGTTTTTAGGTTCTTTTGTCGCTATAATTTTCAAAAATTCAGCACGTTTTTCTTCGTTTCTTCCCTTGTATCCATATGTCTTTTTTTGCGCGTAAATCCAATTTTTTTAAGGGCTCGATAGATCGTTTGGATACTAACGTTGTTCCAAAGTTTAGCCATTTCCGATAGAGTCTTTCCTCCGTGTTCTCTGGCAAATTTGGCAAACGTATCCCAGTCGGTAATTTTGTGATTGTAACCCCCATTTCCAAGTTTTTTTGATTGAAAGTCTCCTGTTTCTTTTCTTCTTTGCCGCCACTCCCATAAAGTAGTTCGTCCAATCTTAAATCTTGCTGCCACTGTTTCTCTGCTTTCTCCTTCGTCTAGCGCTTCCATTGCTTTTTTTCTTAAATCATAACTATATGCTGCTGGCATTCAACCTCCTTATCATCATCTACCCTTATCCTATCACATCCGGACTTTTATGGAAAGAGCTATAATATGGAAGATATCGAAATTGCTATAGACAGTACAGGAATTAGTATAGCTCTTTTTACAATAATCCGAACAGACCGTAATATGCTACTGGCCTGCTATAGCCATAAACACATATCTTATCGCATTCGGACTATTATAAGAAAGGCTATATATACAACAACACACAGCAAGGAAAATAGCACTGACAGAAAATATCGTGGCTATGAGCAAACGAGAAAATTGCACGTAATGTTGAATATAAACAACAAAAAAGCCATAGCTGTAAAATACAGTAACGGCTGATCACTATGGAGCTTGTGATTTGCTAAAAGAAGTTGATTTTCAGCATGCCATAAAAGCACTATATGCAGATAGAGCATGTGATAGGCACAAGTTTTATAAGTTGTGTAACGAATATGATATAAAGACAAAAATTCCACCAATAAACAATGCGGCAGAACATCCAGAAATAGATTATATGTCTGACAGGAATGCTGCTATTAGGTTAATAAAATTATACGGTGAAGATGGCATGAAAGAATGAAAAAAAGAAGTAAATTATGGGAAAAGATCTTATATTGAAGGGTTTTTCTCAAGATTAAAGCAAATATTCGGATTTAGTTTTAGGAATAAATCTGAGATATAGCTCTTTTTACAATAATCCGAACAGACCGTAATATGCTACTGGCCTGCTATAGCCATAAACACATATCTTATCGCATTCGGACTATTATAAGAAAGGCTATAAATCGAGAAAAAGAACTGCTAATCAAATGCTATTTGCTTAATAAATTCACTGATATTGGTATGGCTAAATTTGAGACAGTTACATGAATTTACCATAAATCACCATCTCATAAAGTATGATGCAACAAAGCCATCCCAGTGTCTGGGCACTGGGATGACACCCTTTTGGATGGAAACCAGTGTCAGGTACTCGGATGACACCATTTACAACCACTCTCCTACCCTTTCTAGCTGTTTATAGCTGTTAAATCTCAGGAATTTATCAAAATATGGAGAGGCAATAAAGGGTGTGGAATTACTTAAATAGTTAGATAAAAAACCAGGCAGATCATTTTTTAATTCTTGCATTTTGTATCTATAATTTTGTATAGGAATAACTTTTATTTTATCATAATCAAGTTTCCAATAAGCAAGTTCTGAGACTTCTCTTTTTGTTATATGTTCTACCGCTAAGGCTTGTAAAATTAATTGCGGAAAAAATCCCGACATTACTTCTTCATTGGAAGGTGGTGTACCAAGCTTATAGTCTATAATTGCCACTTGCCCACTTGGTAGATACTCAACTCTATCACATCTTGCTATCAGTGAAATTTCTTGTGGCTTATTTGTCATCCAAGCAGTTTCATACTGATCACAAGAACCAGTGTCACGCGCTGGAATATGAAATATCGGACAGGAAAAGTTCTTTTCCAACTCAACATAATTGCTTCGAGTTTCATCAAATTCGACAAAAGATTGAATTATCTTTTGTAGTCTTACCCACCACATATTTGAAAAATTAAACTGAATAGTCGAGAATGCTTCTCGTGCAATGCTCATTGGAGATTTTTTGTTGCGTAAATATCTTGCAAGAATGTTGTGTACCATAGTGCCAAATTCCAATATCGATGGCTTAAAATTCAAGTCTCTTAATTGTTTAAGGCCCATTATATATTCAACGTAAAATGAATAAGGATTACGAATTAGCTTTTCTATTGCACTGCAAGACATCACCTGCATTTTTTCTTTTCTAACTTCGGTTTGAGGTTTTGGCATAGGCTGAGTACATGGAACAGTACATTCAGGCGTATTTAATATCCTTAGCCAATCACGATACGGCTGCTTTCCCTCCTTGAGTAGAATTTCCAAACGCTGCAATAGAATTGGTTTTCTATGGCTTAGCGATCTTGTAATATAAACCTTACTTGCACAAAACAAATTGTGTAAAGTATAAAAAAAATACCCCTGCTCTTCTTGCACGGAAGGAAGATTAAATTTTTCTCTCGTAAATGCATTCAAAAGCGGATTTTGAAAGCTTGGCGCTTCATTAAATCCAGCAAGTATTACAACTTTGTTGTGATATAAGCTGAATTTATTCAAGTCACTTGCTACAGAGAAAAACTCTTTCTCTAAAAATAAGGTCAGAATTTGGCTATATAACTCTAAGGAGCATTTAATTCCTACACCCTCACATGCATTTGAGAAATTACAGGTAAAATTACCTATTTCACTATTTAGCTCTGAAAAATTTATACCAGATAATATATTAATACACTGCAAATGAGTTGCTACCACATCAAAAATAGAGCAATTTATAGAACGAAGCAAAGGATTAAATATAACCTCTAACTTACTGATAATAAGTAATATATCTTCTTTGTATTTTAGCTTTTTATGGGCATTGATAGCATTTATAATATCGCTCAGGCCATTTGTACTAAAGTTGCGTAATATCTCTATTTCAAATTCAGATAAAATCCGAGTGTACTCTTCTTGAGTGTAACCAAAAGTCACTAGCCTATGTTTAAGGAGCGAAAGTAATGACACACTGCTCCAATTTGAGGTCAAAACTTCGATACTATAAAGCAGAAGCGTTATATAAGGGTAATTTTCCGGTATGGCACTGTGTTGCCTTGATAAACATGCTATACGAGCTGCAAGTAATTTATCAAAGACGACCAAAGAAATGTTTTCATAACCTTCATTTTCTATAATTAATGATGTCACTTGTGCTTCTTCCTCTCTGGAATCACAAGTGATGACTTCAATATTGCCAACATGTCCACTACTAACTTTGCTTAGATCGGCAGTTGTATCAAAGACGTAATCTAGATATTCCTCAGGACTTCCTGTTATCCCGGCCCTTTCTTCTGTCATCCCAGTGCTTGACACTGGGATCCAGTTTTCATTATACAGCCACCTGGTGCGCTCATTTAAAGTTAAGTTTTCTGGATCCCAGTGTCTGGGCACTGGAGAACACGCTTCTGGCAGAAAACTTACATCCTCTCTGCCTATACTTAAATAACCTAGCAGATCTTTCAGACAATATTGATAGTGTTTTTTATCAAGCAATTTCCAGTCTTTCTCTTTAATTTTCAAATTCAGGTTAGGCAGAATTATTTTTCCAAATGGCAGATCATATATAGCCTTAATTAACGACTTATCCTTTCCAATTCCAACAAAGACTATATATTGGTCTTTTTGTAAAGAGGTTATCATACTGTTTATGTAATCACTCTTATGTTCTAATATATCTACTACTCCTAAATCTTTTAAAATTTTATTCCATGTTTCAATAAGTAAATTTATGAAACTTTCTATTTTTTTTGAATGTTCATCGAACTCTGCCATTTGGGTATACTGAATTTTATCAAGCAATGATGGCAGGCTATAAGCTAAATCAATTGGAAAATTATCATTATTTTTTCTATTCCACTCCAATATGAATTGAATGAGTAGCAGCGTCCTTTTTGTTGGCTTGATAACTTTGACTCTATCAAGATTTAATATTAAATCCTCCTCATCGATGTTCTCTAGCGAAACTATCTTTGGCAAAATTATGCATTTTTTAGCGTTATAATTCTTGAATGCACTCAGCAGCGCTATCACATCCCTCTTGCAAGGAAGTATGATCTTTACTTCAGGGATTTTTTCTCTTTCATATTCAGAAAATATATGCTGGACCAGCACATCGAAAAGGGATTCATCCACATTAACGGTAAAAACTCTTCCCACTAACAGTAACAATTAATACAATACTTTTATTGTATAGAAATTATTCAAAATATAAACGTGCTTGTATGCTATTATATATTAAAATCTTTTATAACATTACATGACAAACATCAGAATAGAAGTTTTAAATAAATGTGAGCAAGTTGGCTGCAGATGGTTAGTCAACGTTTACTCGATTTATATACACAAAGAATTACCACCAAAATTATATGAAGAAATTTGTGGGCTATTTTATAATAAAGTCATACAAGACTGCCGTTATTATTCCTACAATGAAAACCTTGAAGAAGTTCAATATAACTTCATAGAACCACAAGCAAAGTGGGGCTTGGAGATAAGCTTTTTACCTGGCATGACCGACAATGTAGGCAACACAGTGAAACAAATTGTTAGAGAATATTTAATAAACAAGAACTACATTGATGAAAATGTTTATATCAAAGCAAGAAGTTCAAAATTGATTCTAAGTCAAGCAACTGAAGATGATATAAAACAAGAATTTAATCCTATCACTGAGTATTGCACACTTATCTGTAAGAACTATAGCTGGAAATATTATGGTAAATACAAAGCAAACTCTTCAGCGCTCTCTTACTTGTCATCCCAGTGTCCAGACACTGGGATCCAGAAAAAAGATGTAGATTCCAGTATCAGCTACTCAAATGACACCATTAATGGCAAAGCCAAATCTGTTAACTTAAACGTAAGTAACCAAGAACTTGAGAAAATCAGCAGAGATGGAATCGATGGTAATGGCACTTTAGGGATCTCTCTGGCAGCAATGAAAGCTATAAAGGATTACTTTAAAAAACTTAATAGAAATCCATATGATATTGAACTTGAGTCCCTAGCACAAACTTGGTCTGAACATTGTAAGCACAATATCTTTTGCTCTCCCATTGATGAAATAAAAGATGGCCTATACGCACATTATATTAAGCGTGCAACGCGTGAGATAAATTCTGACATATGCGTGTCAGTTTTCTCCGACAATGCCGGAGGAATAATTTTTAATGACGATTACTTAATCGTAGATAAAGTTGAAACCCACAATAGCCCTTCAGCTCTTGATCCATTTGGTGGAGCAATGACCGGAGTACTTGGAGTAAATCGTGATATAGTTGGTTTCGGGAAAGGCGCGGAGCCTATAATGAATACCTATTACTTTTGCTTTGCCAAAGAAGCAAAAGGCAAGTTTTATAGGGACAAAGAGCGCACTGATGAGATCTTACCGCCAAAATATATAATGAAAGAAGTGATCCACGGTGTTAATGTTGCTGGTAATTGCTCTGGTATTCCAACGCAACTTGGATCGGTATATTTTGACGATAGATTTTGTGGCAAGCCGTTAGTTTTTGTTGGCAGTGTCGGAATTATTCCGCGCAACATAAATAACGCACCTTCACACATCAAAGGGCCTAAAAACAGCGATAAAATCGTAATTATTGGCGGAAGAGTTGGAAGAGACGGAATTCACGGTGCAACGTTTTCTTCAGAGGCTTTGTCGGGAAACAGCCCTTCAACGATTGTGCAAATTGGTGACCCTATAACACAAAAAAAACTATCCAATGCCGTCATAAAAGCAAGAGATCTTGGTCTTTATAATGCAATAACGGACAATGGAGCAGGTGGGCTGTCGTCGTCTATTGGTGAAATGGGAAAAGACGGATTTGAAGTTGATTTGAGCAAGGTTCTCCTTAAAAACGATGGTATGGCTCCGTGGGAAATATGGATATCAGAATCACAAGAGAGAATGACCTTAGCAGTGCCAGAAGAAAATCTCCCTATGTTTAAGCAAATCATGAAAAAACATGATGTGGAGGTTTGTGTGATTGGAGAGTTTAATGAGAGTGGTAAAGCCGTTGTTAAATGTCCTAAAGGGACAGTAATAATGGATATCGGAACTGAATTTCTGCATGATGGTAATCCTAAAATGCATTTACAGACAAAGCCGTGGTCTAAGGGGATTCCAGCGCCACGCGCTGGAATGACAACAAGTTCGCCTTCTTTAGAAATTGAATTAAAAGAAATGTTAAGCAGACCAAACATTTGCAGTAAAGAGTTCATAGTGGTGCAATATGATCATGAGGTTCAAGGATCGTCAGTGTTAAAACCACTGCAAGGCAAGGGAAGAATGTGCAGCGAAGCTATTGTCTCAAGGCCTGTTCTTTCTTCAAATAAAGGTGTTGTAAAATCGCAAGGATTTGGCTCAAGTTATGGAGAAATTGACACCTACCACATGGCAGCATGTGCAATTGACACCGCGATACGCAACTATGTAGCCGCAGGAGGAAATATAAATCATCTAGCGTTGCTCGACAATTTTTGCTGGTGTGATGCTTATAATCCAGAAAGGTTGTGGCAACTAAAGAAAGCTGCAGAGGCTTGTTACGACTTCGCAACTGCATTTAAAACACCATTCATATCCGGAAAAGACAGTATGTTCAATGACTTCAAGGGATATGATGAAAATGGCGAGAAAGTGATAATCTCTGCACCACCTTCATTACTCATCTCAGCAATTGGAATTATAGAAAATATTGAAAATGCGGTATCGCTTGATGTAAAAATGCCAGGGGACTTGATATATGTGCTTGGAGAAACACTTGATGAACTTGGTAGATCTGAATATCAGTTATATAGTGGAATAGGTAATAACAACGTACCAAAAGTTGATGCAAAGAGCGCTAGGAAGTTGTATGAGCGTTACAACCAGGCAATAAAAGATGGCATAATTGCCTCTGCAATTGCACCAAACTTAGGCGGATTAGTTATTGCTCTGGCAAAATCGCTAATTGCAGGAGACCTTGGTGCTGAAATCGATCTTTCACTAGTGCCAATAGGGAAAATACAAAATACAGACATAATAAACAAGATAATAATGTTTTCTGAATCGCAAAGTAGAATTTTGGTTACTATTGCACCACAAAATCAGAAGAGGTTTGAAGAATTGTTTGAAGGTGCAGTTTATTCATGTATTGGCAAAGTAACAGAGAAAAAGGTGCTAAACATAAAGGATGTTTTAAAAGTAGATCTGAAAGATGTGGCATGCTAATATAAAATATTTTTCTTATTATGCTAAATAACTCTTTTACTATATGTAACGTTTATTTAGAATGAATGTATGTTATTAATTTTGGGTAGGTAATTATGTCTATTTTATCGATACTCCTGTTTATCAGTCTTTCTTTACTCAACACTTCAAATAAATTGATGATATGTGCTGCCTTATTTGTGGGAGCTGCTTTAGTTGTAAATTCAATGGTTGAATTTTATGGCAGAAGCAAAGCTACGTACAACTTAATAGTGTGTACAGCGCTATGTTGTGTTTTTAAATGGCAAAGTTTTAATTTGATGATATTGATTTCATATACTGCAATTTTAGTATCTCTTCTCTCAAGCATAATTATTTTTGAAAAATTGAAGTCCAAGTTGAATTTTCATATGGCAAATTTCATTACTTTAATTATAGCATCAGTGGTTGATAGTGCCGTTGTATGTGTTGGATTACTATACAAATTTTCTGCAGGTAAATGCTTATCAATATACATTAGAGATTTAATTTTTAAGTTTTCTTATGTGTCAGTATTGAGCATCTGCTTGTTTGTAGGAATGTATTTATTTTGCTTGGCGAACAAGAAGTATTTTAAGATTTCCACATAACCTGTTTTCTGATATAGCTAAACTGACTTTGGGTCCTGGGGGTGTATTTGGTGGTCCTAGTACGTAACAACAGTTTAGAATTTATAGGTAGCCTAAACCCACAACTGTACAAACACTATGATTTGAGCCTATCAGGGGGGTGTCATTCCAGTGCCCAGACACTGGAATCCAGAAAAAAGAATGGTGTCATCCCAGTGCTTGACACATAGCTGTACGAACATTCATTTTTGAAGGTAAATTGCACAGCAAATGGTGTCATTCCAGTCTGGAATCCAGAAATTTTGCTTATAACTGAGCTGATGAGCTAAAGGTAGTTGTCTTACGCTAAAACAAACGTTTTTAATTAAGTTGCATAGAACCAGTGTCTGGGCACTGGCCCACTGGTGGGAATTGCTCCTAAACTACAACGTTCGTACAGCTATGTGCTTGACACTGGGATGACATCATAGGGGCACTGGCCTACTTAACCGTCATACCGTCGCGGTATCTCAGCCGCTAACAAGTAGCGGAATGACGATTTATCAAACGCTGCTTAATTTTCCGTAACAGTTGAAAAAATCAATAGAAAATCAATATATCACTATAAATTCACGTATTTTGAGGCTATAATGGTTAATACGCTATATGGTATAATATGGACGATTTTATCAGAGTTAAGGGCGCAAGGGAACATAATCTGCAAGGTGTAGACGTCAATATACCGAAAAATAAGCTAGTTGTTATAACTGGGCTAAGTGGTTCTGGCAAGTCTAGCCTTGCATTTGATACGATTTATGCAGAAGGCCAACGCCGGTACGTTGAAAGCCTGTCAGCTTACGCGCGTCAATTTCTCAACATTCAGGATAAACCAGATGTTGAGTCGATTACAGGTCTCTCTCCTGCAATATCTATCAACCAGAAATCGATCTCAAAAAATCCAAGGTCAACAGTTGGAACTGTTACCGAAATTTACGATTACTTGCGCTTAGTATATGCACGAATAGGAGTTCCTTATTCACCTGCAACTGGATTACCAATAACAAAACAAACGGTGTCTCAAATTGTAGATACTATAATTGCGTTACCTTTAGAAACTAAGATATATATACTTGCCCCTGTTGTGCGTGGTAGAAAGGGAGAACATCTTAAAGAGATATTGGAAATTAAAAGACAAGGTTACGTAAGGTTCAAAATAGATGGTGAAGTGTACAATGTAGATGACTTGCCTAAACTCGATAAGAACAAGAAACACGACATTTTTGTGGTTGCAGATAGAATATCAATATTGGGCGATATAGGAAATCGACTGCCAAGTAGTATAGAATCCGCACTAAAACTTGGTAATGGTCTAATGTATGTAGAAATAGTAAACCTACCTGACAACCATAATTCCGAGTATAAAAATGGTCAAATTCTGACTTTTTCAGAGAATTTTGCATGCCCCGAGTCTGGTTTCACTCTTGAGGAAATAGAACCAAGATTATTTTCTTTTAACAGCCCTTACGGTGCATGTGGTTCGTGTAATGGGCTTGGTAAAAAGCTGGCTATTGATGTGAAGCTGATAGTGCCAGATGAAACTCTTTCAATATCTGAAGGCGCTTTAAAGCCAGTGGGATCAATGTTCCGTCAAGTGCACACAGGTTATGGATTTTTAAAAAGTGCAATTCTATCACTGGCTGAAAATTGTAAATTTAGCCTTGATGTTCCGTGGAAGAACATAGATCAAGAAGTAAAAGATATGATACTCTTTGGCTTCGGTAAATTTCAAGGTTTGGTCAGTATCTTAGAAAACCAGATGGATTATGATGAAACGCTTGTTGAGCGATATTGCTCTGTTACTCACTGCAGAGAATGCACTGGCTATAGATTGAGAAAAGAAGCGCTTACAGTAAAAATTGATAGCAAACATATAGGTGAAATATCAGGGCTTAGTATCGATGAATCCCTTAAGTGGTTTGAAAATTTGCCAAACAAGCTCACAGAACAACAGAAGCAAATCTCAAATAAAATACTAAGTGAAACAATCAAGAGGCTAACATTTTTAAAGAATGTAGGGTTGAATTACCTAACGCTTGATCGAGAATCTAGCACTCTCTCTGGCGGCGAGAGTCAGAGGATCAGACTTGCTTCGCAAATTGGCTCAGGATTAACGGGGGTTTTATATGTTCTTGACGAACCCTCGATTGGCCTTCATCAATGTGATAATGATCGGTTAATTGCCACACTAAAAAACTTAAGAGACATGGGTAACACTGTAATTGTTGTTGAGCATGATGAAGATACAATAATGGCTGCTGATTATGCGATTGATATTGGTCCTGGAGCTGGCGTAAATGGTGGAAAAGTTGTTGCAGAAGGAACACCAGACCAGGTGCAAAGAAATTCGGGGAGCATAACAGGGCGATATTTGAGTGGAGAGAAAAAAATTTTAATTCCAAGGAGAAGAAAGCAAGCAACTCAGTTCATAAAAGTAATAAATGCATGTGAAAATAACTTAAAAAATGTGAACGTTAAATTTCCTATAGGGAATCTTATTTGTGTTACTGGAATATCAGGAGGGGGAAAATCAAGTTTAGTCATAGAAACGTTATATAAATATTCAGCACATAAGATACATCATTCGTCTGCAAGGTATGGTCAGTGTGATAGAATAGAAGGCCTTGAATATATAGATAAAGTTATAGAAGTTGATCAGTCGCCAATTGGTAGAACTCCTGCGTCAAATCCAGCAACATATGTTGGTATGTTCACTCATATAAGAAATTGGTTTGCAGGTCTTTCGGAGTCAAAAGCAAGGGGATATAATATAGGCCGGTTTTCATTTAATACCAGAGGGGGAAGGTGTGAGGCTTGTAAAGGTGATGGGCACTTAAAGATAGAGATGCATTTTCTACCGGACGTTTATGTGAAGTGTGAGCAATGTAAAGGGCGAAGGTATAATCGGGAAACATTGGAAGTTACTTATAAAGAAAAATCAATCTCTGATGTCCTTGATATGACGATAGATCAAGCTTGTGATTTTTTTGAAAACCTTCCAATGGTAAAAGAAAAGTTGATTTCTTTGCAGGAAGTGGGGCTTGGCTATATAAAACTCGGACAGTCGTCAACAACGTTGTCTGGGGGTGAAGCACAACGAATAAAGCTGTCCAAGGAGCTATCAAAACGATTTACCGGAAGAACATTGTATATTCTTGATGAGCCAACAACTGGATTACACTTTGAAGATATAAATAACTTACTAAAAATACTCCATAGATTAGTCGATCTGGGAAATACTGTTATAGTTATCGAGCACAATTTGCACGTTATAAAAACTGCAGATTATATAATAGACATCGGACCAGAGGGCGGAATAAAAGGCGGAGAAGTGATTGCTACTGGAACTCCAGAAGAAGTGGTAAAAATTCCAGAAAGTGTTACAGGCAGGTATCTTAAAACGTATTTATTATAAACTATTTCTTAATTATATTAGGCTAGGTTGCATATTTATGATTTGGAGATAAGAATGTCAGTACATCGATACTTTATAGCTCTTTTTACAATAATCCGAACAGACCGTAATATGCTACTGGCCTGCTATAGCCATAAACACATATCTTATCGCATTCGGACTATTATAAGAAAGGCTATAAGTTGAGTGAAGTACAGAAGCCAGAAAAACATCAATTTTTATCTAAGGATAATTCAAAGACTACTTCAGTCAATGGTATACCACAAACTGAGTTATAAGTTCTGCTTTTCAGCAGCATGAACTATATTGAAATGGAATAAAAAGTGAAAGAGTGTAAGCTTAAGTTACTTTAGCTATACTATATAAATTATTTTATAATATATTTAATGAGTTGTGAACCTTCTCTTACTAAAAAAAGCTACAAATCTCATATTTCCAAGCGTATGCGTAAGTTGCGAATGTATCATTGATAAAAATCTTAATCTGTGTAGTGAATGCAACAAAAAAATCAATTTTCTAACTAAGCATTACTGCAATGTTTGTGGCGTAGTAATCTCAGACAATATTTATACGTGTGGTAAGTGCATCATCAATCTTCCACCGTTTAAAGTATTAAGATCAGTTTTTGCTTATGATCAACATAGTAGAAACATGATTATAAATTTCAAATTTTTTGATAATTTGAATTACGTAAAAATCTATGCAAAGTGGATACACCAAGCTAATCAGGATACATTTCAGAACGCAGAGATCATAATTCCTATACCGTTACATAAAATGCGCTTGTTTAAACGTAAATATAATCAAGCAGCACTGCTTGCAAAAGAATTGAGTAAGTTGTCCAATTTATCCTATACGCCATTTGCAATAAAACGCCTTCGCCATACTGCGCCTCAAGCTGGTCTTTCACTTAAACAGCGTGAAAAAAATTTAAAGAAGGCTTTTAAAACAAGCAACAAGAAAATTATCGAAAATAAAATCGTGATATTATAGCCTTTCTTATAATAGTCCGAATGCGATAAGATATGTGTTTATGGCTATAGCAGGCCAGTAGCATATTACGGTCTGTTCGGATTATTGTAAAAAGAGCTATAGTTGATGATGTGGTAACAACCGGAGCAACTGTAAGATCTTGCTCTCAGGAAATTTTAAACTCCGGTGCAAAAGAAGTGAGAGTGCTATCACTTGCAAGAACGGTGAATGATTGGACTTCTTGCATAAAAAATTAGCAGTCAGTATCATCCAAGTATAGCCTTTCTTATAATAGTCCGAATGCGATAAGATATGTGTTTATGGCTATAGCAGGCCAGTAGCATATTACGGTCTGTTCGGATTATTGTAAAAAGAGCTATAACAAGTAGTTCCTTCTCTCTATTTGTCTCAGATTTATTCCTAAAACTAAACCCGAATGTTTGTTTCAGTCGCGAGAAAAAACTTTCTATATAAGATCTTTTTCCATAACTCATCTCTTTTTTCCACTTCTTTATACCATCTTCATCATATGACTTTATGAGCTTGACTGCAGAATTTCTCTCAGCCATATAGTCTAACTTTGGATGCTCTGCTGCGTTGTTTTTCGGAGGAATTTTCGTTTTTATACCATATTGATTACACAGCTTATAGAGCTTTTCTCTGTCATATGCCCTATCTGCATATAGTACTTTTATGACATACTGAAAATCGACTTCTTTTAGCAAATCACAAGCTCCATAGTGATCAGCCGTTACTGTATTTTACAGCTATGGCTTTTTTCCTGTTTGTATTCAACATTACATGCAATTTTCTTGTCTGTTCATAGCTGCGATACTTTCTATCTTCGCTATTTCCTTTGCTATGACCAGGAGTGTTGTTGTATATACTAATTCCTGTACTGTCTATAGCAATTTCGATATCTTCCATATTATTTTCTGCAATCATTGATCTTAATATTGAGTTTCTTAAACCTTCTTGATGATTGTGAATAGCTGATAACTTGCAAATTTTTCCCAATTTGCTCAAGGTATCCTGCTATAAACCCAACTGTTTGCCTCAGGCCTATTCTAAATAAACAAGTTATTATGTGCACCAAAATTACAACTTTATCGCTATAAATATTGTTGCCACCTGGTATTTTTGGACCATTCTCGTACCACTTTTCTATGGCTTCGTTGATATAATGAAAAATATTTCCTCTTTTTTCTAGAAATTTGTTATATTCGCTATGGTTACTGACCCTCATTTTTTGTGGCATATTTTTTCTTTCAAGGTTAAATGGCTATTTTATAATGAATTTTGTCAGTAGCCACCAGATTTTTTCAGTTGCTATGCAACAAAGCCATCCCAGTGTCAAGCACTGGGATGACATCACTTTTGCTTCAATATTCGCACATTAGCGGAGGTAAGCCCATTGCGAAAATCAGTATGTTAAGGCATGATTTTTAATAACCTCAACATCGCTAAATTCAAAAGTTTGGTTGCCTATAATTTGAAATTTCTCATTTCCCTTTCCTGCAACTAGCAGAATCATACCCTCGTTATAGGCAATATCTACGCCTTTCTCTATAGCTTCTCTCCTACCTCCTATCTCCAGTGCATCAGGGCAATGTAGCAAAATATCGTGGCGAATTTTTGCCGGATCTTCATCACGCGAATTATCATCTGTAATTATTACTTTATCTGCATACATTTGTGCTATTTTGCCCATTTCTGAACGTTTCGTCTGATCGCGATTTCCACCGCATCCAAAAACTAGAATTATTTTTTTGTTGATATGCCATTTTAAAGACAATAGGGCTTGTTTAAGCGCACTTGGAGTATGAGCGTAATCCACGAATGCAAAAGGTTTCACTTTTTCCATTCTTCCTGGTGGAGAAACGAGTTTTTCTACGCATATTTCTCTGTAATTTAATCCAGATATACCAATTGCACATAGCAGATTATATGCTTGAAATTTTCCTAAAACTGGGAAAAATGCATTGTAAATTTGGTTATCAATTTTTACTGTAAGATGTTGACCATTAGGGGTTGATGTTTGCTCTAATAAAGTAATATCAGAGCCTTTTTTTCCATAAGTCACAACTTTATTACTGCGTTTTTCAGCTATTTTAAGCAATGCGCCGTATTCATCTATATCCGCATTTAAAATCGCTGTTTTTCCTTCTGGTAATACTTCGTAAAATAACCTTTTTTTAGTTTCTAAATATCCACCAAGACTTTTATGGTAATCTAAATGATCTTGCGAGAAATTAGTAAAAGCTGCAGCACTCAACTTTAATCCATGGATTCTGTATTGATCAATCCCATGACTTGATGATTCCAACACTAAGTGTTCTACACTTATACCACGCAATGTTGCGTAAAGGTCTTCTGCACCTGGAGTGGTAAGGCTGTTGCTATTACCTTTTCTGCCATTATTGATGCATGTTCCAAGTGTTCCAATAGACGCAGCATTATAGCCAGAGTTTTGCCAGATCTGGCGGCAAAATTCTACTACTGAAGTTTTACCATTTGTACCAGTTACAGCAGCAACATATTTGGGCTGTTTGAATTGATAAAACCTGCTGACTATTTCGCTGTATATTTCTTGAGGGTTTTGGTGTTCAAGCACTGCAAAGCTCGAAGTATCTGTCATTCCAGTGCGTGACACTGGAATCCAGTTTTTATTATACAATTGCCTAGTGTGCTCATTTGCAATTAAATTTTCTGGATCCAAGTAGTCAAGCACTGGGATGACATCTTTCTTGGCCCCTTGTATCATAACGTCTACACAGTTGTGTACGTAACACTGTGATTCAGTAGGAAGGATATGGATTCCAGTATCGCATGTTGCGTATTCTTTACTCCTTTCTGACACACAAACAAAAAGATAACCTTCCTTGACTCTCTTGGGATTACATGTAACGCCCTTGATTTCAATATCAAAGTTAACATCAATAATGTTATGCAGTAATTCTCTCAGTTTCATCTGCCAGCTTTGATATTCAAACATGGCAGTCTTGCTAGTGCAGCATTTAAATCAGAGATCAAATCCTCAGAATCTTCTAGTCCACAAAATATCCGCATGAAACTTCCACCATAATCTGAATTCATTACAGATCTTGACATAGATCTACGATCTATTGGTAATATCAAACTGTCGCACCCTCCCCAAGAAGCACCAATACTAAAAATTTTCATGTGATCAACCATGCAGCTTAGTTCTTCACATGAATATTCTCTACCCAATACTATACTGAATACGCCGCTTGCTCCTTTAAAGTAACTTTTCCATAATTCGTGTTGAGGATGGGAGGGAAGTGCTGGATATAAAACCTTTCTAACTTTTTGCTGTGCTTCTAGCCACTTTGCCACTTCCATTGCTGTATTTTGGTACTTTTTCATACGTGTGTGCAGTGTTCTTAGTCCCCTATGTGCAAGATAACAGTCGTGCGATTGAATGGTTACTCCATAATTTTTATAGCTCTCATAAAGCAATTTAAAAATTTCACCTTCAGCAATCATAGTCCCCATCAATAAATCTGAGTGACCGGCTAGATACTTTGTCACCGCATATAGTGCAACATCAACTCCATAATCAAGCGGCTTAAATAACAAAGGAGTGGCCCATGAATTGTCACAAACGGTCACAATTTTATGTTCCTTAGCAACTTTTACTATATGCTCTATATTCGAAATCTCAAACGTTACAGAACCAGGAGTCTCGATCATTATCAATGAAGTATTACTCTGAATTAAATCAGTTATATCCTGTGTTGGATCATAAAAAGTTACTTCTGTTCCTCTTTTTGGTAGCTCATTTTCTGCAAACCTCCTAAGCCTATAATAACTATTATCTTGAATTAAAACGTGCGAGCCTGCTTTAGCGAAAGTTAGAATAGCAAAAGTAAGTGCAAATAGTCCGGAAGGATAAATAAGCGCTTGTCCACTCCCTTCAATTTCAGCCAGTGCATTTGAAAGATAATGAACAGTAGGAGTACCAACATTACTGTAGCTATAATCCCTTGCAACACCATCATTGATTACATCGTATATACTTTCTCCATTTGCTGCATTTAAGTAGTCCTTGTAAGTAGGGAATAATATGGTAGAAGAATGATAAACTGGCGGGTTCATGGAACCTTTATAGTCATTAAATTTTCTTCCTGCTTTAACTAATATAGACTCTTCCTTCACATTTTTATTATTTATTTTTTAAATTGTACTCATCTTGCGTATACAAGTGAAGAGAAATTGCATGTATTAGCTCTATCTCACCCTTCAATAACTCATAAATCAACTTGTGTCTTTTTAGAACGCTCATTCCAATAAAGCCGTCAGATATTAATATTAATTTAATGTGCGAAGGTAATGTTGAAGATGAAGCAAAGTAATGATCAGCATGCTTTGCTGATTCATCGATAATGTTGATATCAATTACATCTATCGAATCGCGTATCTTTTCTTCTATTGTTTTAATAATATCCATAATGGTTTCTTTAAGCAACAATATGCTCCTCTTGTCATCCCAGTATCAGCTACTTGGATGACAATCGCAATTACTTATTCTCTTCTTTATTATCTATGTCTTGATAATCAGAATCTACTACTTTTTCCTCTTTATCATTTGGATTTCCTTCTGATGAAAAGCCATTTTCAGCACTATTTTGTTGAGATGCTTGATACATAGCTTCTCCAAGTTTCATAGATAATTGAGAAAGATTAGTGACTTTCTGCTGTATTGAATCAGCGTCATCAATGTTATCAGATTTACTAACTTCTTTTAATTCGTTAACTGCATTTTCAATAGCAGATCTATCTTCTGGTGAAACTTTATCACCATACTCTGTCAGAGACTTTTCTGTAGAATGGACTAAGCTATCCGCTTGATTCTTCACTTCAATAAACTTTTTGCGCTTTTCATCTTCTTGCGCTTTTTCTTCAGCTTCTTTTACCATGCGATTTATTTCATCATCAGATAAACCACCTGAAGATTGAATGCGTATTTTTTGCTCTTTTCCAGTAGCTTTATCTTTTGCAGAAACGTGTGCTATTCCATTTGCATCTATATCAAATGTCACTTCAATTTGTGGCCTTCCGCGCGGAGCAGGAGGTATCCCTTCCAAACTAAACTGACCAAGTAGCTTATTATCAACTGCCAGTTTTCTTTCACCCTGATGCACCTTAATTGTAACAGCTGTTTGGTTATCTTCTGCAGTTGAAAACACCTGAGATTTTTTAGTAGGAATTGTAGTATTACGCTCAATAAGTGGAGTGAATACTCCTCCTAGAGTTTCAATACCAAGAGAAAGTGGGGTCACATCAAGTAGTAACACATCTCTTACATCGCCTTGAATGATCCCCGCCTGTATTGCAGCTCCAATTGCTACAACTTCATCAGGGTTAACTCCTCTATGTGGATCTTTGCCAAAGAATTCTTTAACTTTCTCTATGACTTTTGGCATACGAGTCATGCCACCAACAAGAACCACTTCGCCAATTTGACTAGCAGATAAACCAGCATCCTCAAGAGCTTTTTTACAAGGAGCCATAGTTCTTTCGATTAAATCATTCACTAAGCTTTCAAGTTTTGCTCTCGTTAATTTCATATTTAAGTGTTTTGGACCACTTGCATCAGCTGTAATAAACGGTAGATTTATTTCCGTTTCCATTGCACTTGATAATTCAATTTTCGCTTTTTCAGCAGCTTCTTTGATTCTTTGCATAGCCATTGGATCATTTTTCAAATCAATGCCATTACTTTTCTTGAATTCATCTAGTAAATAACTCACTACTCCATTATCAAAGTCTTCACCTCCAAGATGGGTATCACCGTTTGTTGCTTTCACTTCGAAAACTCCATCACCTATTTCAAGTATTGAAACGTCAAATGTACCACCACCAAGGTCATATACTACTATTGTGTGCCCATGTTTCTTATCAAGACCATAAGCAAGTGCTGCAGCAGTCGGTTCATTTACTATTCTGAGTACATTTAATCCGGCAATTTTTCCTGCATCTTTTGTTGCTTGACGTTGAGAGTCGTTGAAGTATGCTGGCACTGTTATCACAGCATCTTTTACTTCCTCTCCAAGATAAGCTTCTGCTGCCTCTTTCATGTTTTGTAGTATAAATGCACCAATTTGACTAGGAGAATATTCTTTATTATCAGTTGTTTTAACCCATGCATCACCGCTTTTTGCTGCAAATACTTTGTATGGTACACTTAGATTTTTCATCTCAGGATCACTATATTGACGGCCTATTAATCTCTTAGTAGCAAAAAAGGTATTACTTGCATTGGTGGTTGCTTGCCTTTTTGCTGGAGCACCAATCAACCTTTCTCCTGAAGAAGTCAATGCAACTATAGATGGAGTAGTTCTTGCCCCTTCTTTATTTTCTATTACCTTTGTATCCTTGCCCTGCATTATTGCAACACAAGAATTTGTTGTTCCGAGATCTATGCCTATTGCTCTTCCCATAATGAGTACCCCATTGTAAATATTATCTGATATAAGAATATATAAGTATAGGGCTCATTAATTACAAGCCCAATTTAGGTTTCTAATTAGTTATTAGAACTTAAAAGGCGCGAAAGCCACTTAGTCAGCCAAAAATTGCCTCGTAGTTTATTTGAATTATCAGCTTCTTCATTGCTGCTATCCCCAATTTGGTATCCAGAGTTCTGTAATGGCTTATAACCGTTTAAATTAACATCATCTCCTTGTTTTAAAACAAATGTATTTACATCTAAACTGTTATCAATACTAACGTTCAATGTAATATTAAACTCTTTTTCGATTGTAGAAACTGTATTGCGTTTGTTATTAAAAATGTGCGCTATAACTGCACTGTGTGCTACTAAATCAAAAGACTTATTTCGATTCTTGTTAGCAATATGTTGTAAATCCCTTAGTATTGATGAAACAATTACTTCGTTTGATTTTACTCTTCCAGTACCTTTGCAGTGTAAACACTCTGTAGTATTAATTTCTTGTATGTTTGGTTTAATTCTTTGTCTTGAAAATACCATTAAACCAAAGTCATTTATGTAGCTAAATTGAACTTTAGCTTTATCATCTTTAAACGCTTGCTTTATAGCAGACTCAACAGCTCTGCAATACTGATATTTCAACATATCAATAAAATCGACTACTATTAATCCTGATAGGCCCCTAAGATTCACCTGTCTTGATATTTCAGGTACTGCTTCCATGTTGGTTCTATAAGCTGTTTCTTCTATGCTATCTTCTCCTGTCATCTTTCCTGAATTTACGTCTATTGAAACAAACGCCTCAGTTAAAGTTATTATCAAAGACCCACCAGATGGCAATTCTACTCTATTGCTATATAACTCAGAAATTTGATCTTCGATTCCGTAGTAAGTAAAGATCGGAGCATAACCTCTATACAATCTATAGCGCAACTTACTACCTTTTAGTGCATTGTTGGCATATTGCCTAACTGCCTCAAAAGCTTCCTTTCCAGACACTATAACTTCTATACCATCGCTACAAAAATCACGAACAGATCTCATAATTACATCTGCTTCATTGTAAATTAATGATGGAACGTTTACAGAGAAGGCATTTTTTTGAATGCTCTGCCATAATGAGGATAAGTAATTGTAATCCTGCTCAATTTCTTTCTTATTTTTTCCTGAACCAACAGTTCTTACTATTAAACCTGATCTTTTTGGCAAGTTTATCGAACTCAGTATCTCCTTTAACTGCTTTCTGACATTAGCATCTTCAATTCTGCGGGACACTCCACCTTTGCTCATGGAATTTGGCATGAAAACACAGTATCTACCCACTAAAGTTATGTATGTTGTAAATGAAGCTCCTTTATTGCCTCGTTCCTCTTTAGTTAGCTGGACCAATACTTTTTGATTTACTGAAATAACATCTTGTAATTTGTATTTTTTATATAAAGGTACCTCTCTTACAAAACCACTACCTGATTCGTTGACATTCTTACTAGCTGCAGAATCTGAAGAAACATTTGCTGAGGCTTCTTCTATACAATCGTCATTTGAGTAGCCCTCAAAGATAGTTTCCTTTTCTTTTTCTGGAATGTTGAAGTAATCTAGAGATATCTCGGAAAAAGACAAAAAACCTTGCTTATTTTTCCCATATTCAATAAATACGGCTTGCAAAGAAGGCTCTATACGCTTTATATAAGCAACGTATATATTACCTCTTAATTGTTTTTTTTCCTTGAATTCTTGTTCAAATTCTACAACCTTGTTATTAATTGACAAGGCAACTCTTACCTCATTAGAACAGATAGAATTTTCTATCAATAATACCCTTTTACCACTATTTGTCACTTATTTACCGTTTGCTTTTTATTCTGAAGTTAACTTTATGCTACTTAATGCACTGTTGATTGTCAAGGATTTTGCAATCTGCATTATTCGATTGACTTTTAGTATTTTGCGTAATAAACTCGCATAGAATTTATTATATCATTATAAGTATGGCGAAAAAAAATGCTTCTTTGCTCGTTAAGTTAGTCAGCACTGCAATCAAGATAACAAAAACTGGTGAAGAAAAATCAACTGGCTATTTTTATGTAAAAAAGCGTAATCCAAAAAAGCTCACCAGAAAACTGGAGTTTAGGAAGTATGACCCAGTAGTCAGAAGGCATGTGTTATTTAAAGAAGAAAAACTAAAGTAATTTTTTTATAAGGAATTTTATTATTATGCAAAATTTACAATTAAGTTATCCTATAATAGTAGAGTTGGGGGATGTGAAAGATACAAAACTGAAATTAATAAAGGTCATTGCACAATTAATAGGTAAGAAGTACAAAACACAGAAAAAAGCAGCAAATGCTCTAAAGATTGATCAACCTAAAGTATCTCAAATCAATAGATCAAAAGTCGAAGGGTTCTCCTTAGAATACTTGCTTAATTTATTGGTTGCATTGAATCAAGACATAAACGTAAGAATAAAGCATAATTCTAAACCTGCATAATATGGTATCCGTTCAGCGGAGTGGCAAAATAAGGTAGGCAAGATAAATCAATCCCGGTGTCAAGCACTGGGATGACAAGGTATAAACCTTATCGTCATGCTGCCGCGAACCGTCATACCGCGATTCATTCGCGGTATCTCTAGATCCCGCTAACAAGTAGCGGGATGACGGTTATCAGGCCAGCACCCCTACGATGTCATTCCAGTCTGGGATCCAGGAATTTTATTAAGTTAGTAAGCATAAAAGTAGCCGTTTTATGTTAAAATACAACGTTTTGATGATTATGAAAAAGCTGGATTCCAGACTGGAATGACACCATTTGTTGTAAACTCACTTCTTCTTGATTTGTAGAACAATAAAACAGTAAGCTAAAAGGGAACTTATTACTCAACAAAACAAGACTTAAAATTTTGTGCAATGCTATTGATTATAGCTAGATATGCATCTTTCCCAGGCTCTATGTCTGATCCAATAGGATCAAGAACTACCATTTTTGCGTCATTAGAAAGGGCGTTAGGCTTTATGCTATCTTCCTGTGAATGAGCAAATATACATTTAACGTTTTCTTCCTTCATTATCTTTTTTAGCTTCATTAAACTCTTCATACCTATGTAAGAATCCTCTTCTATGGAAAGAATAGCGCTTGGATGATTTAGACCGAAATATTTTTCAAAATATTGATAAGCATCATGAGTAACGATGTATTTTTGATTTTTAAAATCATTCAGTTCTTTCATGATTTCTTTTACTTCTTGGTCTATTTTTTTTATAGCTTTTGTTGCATTAGAACTGTATCGATGGGAATTTCCTTTATCTATGTCAGACAATGTTGCACTTATAGAAAGTATCATGCTCTTTGCATTTTCGGGACTCAGCCACATGTGTAAATCTTTTTCATCTTGAATGTGAGTGATTTTTCTAGAAAATGAATGTGGCCGAGTAGGAAGTAGGTTGATTGCCTTTGACAATTGCACTAGTTCTTTATTATTTTTGGCGAAAGTTTGAACAAACGTCTCTAAGTTATCGTCAACATAAAATATAACGTCACTTGATTCTAAATTACTCGCATCAGATGGCTTTAATATATAATTATGTGCAGATGTTGCATAGCCAAGCAATTCCGGTTCTAAAATCCCTTCTGTAACAGAAGCTACAAGTGAGTGGATAGGTTTGATTGTAGCTACAACTTTTAAATTGGATGAAAAGGCAATATTATAGTATAGTGTAAGTGAAAGTAATAGAAAAAAAGCCAGTAAATGTCTCATATAAACGTTGAGAAGAAGTTAAATTTTGTCAATAAATTGAATAATGTCAATAATCGTGTTCTAAAAATAGAAAATCTTGCTCTCGCATATGATGGTAAAAGAATCCTTGACAATATCAATATGTTCATGGAAAGAGGAGACATAATTACAATACTTGGTCCAAATGGTGGAGGTAAAACCTCTTTAGTGAAAGCAATTGCTGGTATAAATAAAAATTATACTGGAAATATTGTGTTAGCTGAGAACACAAAAATTAGCTACATGCCGCAAAATTTTAGTATTAGTAATTTGATGCCAATAACAGTTGAATATTTTCTTTTAAATAGCTCCTTGAAAAGACTAAAGAAAAATCAATCCATTATTACAGAAACGATAGAGTTGGCTGGTATCGGTAACATTTTGAAAAATCAAGTATTAGAAATTTCTGCAGGGCAAACACAATTATTACTGCTTGCACGTTGTTTAATTGCAGAGCCTGACTTGATCATTCTAGATGAGCCAGTTAGTGCAATGGATATTAACGCACGGGCTAAGTTCTATGATATTATAAGCAAAATAGCAAAAAACCGATTAGTGTCGATTCTTATGACTTCTCATGATCTTAACTCTGCTCTACCATGCTCAGATTACATAATTTGTATAAATAATACTATCTACTGCCAAGGTAAGCCTGGTGAGATTATGAAGGGTAAAACCCTAAATGAAATATTTAGCAGTTACGCAGCGAAATGATTCAAAATATTTTGCGTCTTCTGCACATAACTACAGTGCTGACGCGTTACAATATATTACCTTATTTACTTCCACCATCAAAGAAATCAATAAATAAGATACAAGGCCATAAACTAAAGCGTGCTCTTGAAAAATTAGGTCCGGTGTTCATTAAGTTTGGGCAGTCTATTTCATCACGTACTGATGTTTTAAATGAGGATATAACAAATAACTTGTTATTGATATGTGATAGATTGCCATCGTTTTCACATAAAATAGCAGTTAAAACTATAGAAAGTGAGTTTAATTGTAAATTGAGCGACATTTTTTCAAGCTTTTCTGAAAAGCCAATTGCAGCAGCATCGATTTCTCAGGTGCATAGAGCGGTTACAACTGAGGGTAAAGAAGTTGCTGTGAAGGTTTTAAGGCCAAATATTGAGAAAACATTCTCAAGGGATATAAAAATGCTTTCTTGGCTTGCAGAAATTGCAGAAAAATTTAGCGAACAATCAAAAAGGCTGAGGCCAATTGAATTAGTCAAAACTTTTGCTGAAATTTGCCGATTAGAGTTAGATCTACGTTTTGAAGCTGCTCACTCTTCGGAACTAAAGGAAAACACAAAAAATGACAGAGGTTTTTACGTACCTGAAATAGATTGGAATAGAACTTCGAAAAAGGTTTTAACATTAGAATGGATAGAAGCAACGCCAATATACGAAGTTGAAAAACTGAATAATCGTAAGCAAATAGCTATCAATCTTATAGAATCGTTTTGCAATCAAGTATACAGGGATTGTTTTTTTCATGCTGATATGCATCCTGGAAATCTAATGGTTGATAGTAATAACAATATTATTGCCCTGGATTGTGGAATCATGGGTAGAATAGATCGTGAGACATGCTATTACGTTATAGAGATACTCAAAGGCTTTTTAAATCGGGATTATGATCACGTTGCAAAAATGCACTTTAGAGCTGGTTATGTTTCATCACAGCATAGAAATTTTGTCACAGCTTGCAGGGCAATAGGTGAACCCATTATTGGGCAGCCTATACAGAAGATTTCATTTGCTAGTTTACTTGCTCAGCTATTAAAAATAACTGGTGATTTTGATATGAAAGTTCAAACACAATTGTTATTGCTGCAGAAAACTATGATTTTACTGGAAGGGACATGTAGAAAGATCTACTCAGAAATCAATATGTGGAAAGTAGTTGAAGCGTGGATAAGCAGTCAACATGAAAATAAAATAGGGTATAGGGGAAAAATTAGAAGTTCTTATCCCATAAAAACAATCCAAGGAATATTTAGCCTTATAGAAAAATTGAACCTAATAGCTGATAAAAAATTAGAAAACATCCAAATTAAAAATAAATCAAATGGAAAAGTCTATTTTTTATTGTGGTTTGTAATTATAATTCTAATCGTTAAACTTTTAATTTCTTAAACTATGGGAAAAAACTGCGTCAAATCCAATTTTTATTCAACTTAATTTTTAATCTGCAGGAGCCGAGTTGAGAATGTCCAATTTTCCACTTTCTTTATGTATCTGTTCAGCAGAGTGGCAAAATAAGGTAGACGAGAAAAGACAACTATAGGAACAAATGGGTGTCATGCCAGTGCGTGACACTGGCCTCTTGTTTCAATGTTAAACAAAATACCATAGAATTCAAAAAGACAATTCCTAGAAAATTTCTACATCCAAAAAAGGCATAAGTTATGTTAATGCTGTTTGAATGAGATGATATAAAGATAAGCCAAATTTTTACAAAGAAAACATTTCAAGCAGCAAGACACCTTTGATTGAAAGAGAGCACCAAATTTATGGGGTGAGTAACTGCGCTATTTCAACTATATAGCCTTTCTTATAATAGTCCGAATGCGATAAGATATGTGTTTATGGCTATAGCAGGCCAGTAGCATATTACGGTCTGTTCGGATTATTGTAAAAAGAGCTATAAAAGGTGTAAGTCTGTACATTGATGCATTAGAGGTCTGAGGCAACTTTTGATGGTGTGCCAACAATGCTCTATCGGATTTAGATCAGGTGAATATGTTGGAAGATAAAGCAAATGACAGCCAAAAGACTCTATTAATGACTTTGTTTTGGGAGTTTTATGGAATGTAGCATTATCCATAACTATGGTTGTATCACGCTGTAATTGTGGAAGTAATCTTCGCTCTAACCATACATTAAATATATCTTTATTACACCCTCCTGTGAAGGTCATTGGTGCAATAAACTTCTCATCCACCTATTATACTCACTCTTTCCCGCTTTTTTCCTGGAACATCAGCATATATTTTTTCTCCTCTTGGAGCTCGTGCATATTCTCGGTATAGTCTATTATCAACTCCTGCTTCATCTATACATAAAATGCTACAGTGGTCTATTTTTGAGACTTTATCGATAAATTGCTGCCTATCTTCTTGATTGCGCTCTTGATAGAATGTGACTTTTTTTAAAGGTTATTTTTAGCTGTCTTAATCTATACCAAATTGCACTTATCCCAAAGCCAAGGTTTTGTTTCATTTCTGCTAGTGTGTGATCTGGGTGTTTTTTGACATATTCTTCGAGTATTTCTGGATCTATTTTTCGAATAAAACCAGTACTTTTTACCGCTTTGAGACCTTGGCCAGTAGCTTTCTTTTTTAGCCATCTATATAGTGTTGCTATCCCTATCTCAAAAACCTCTGCAACTTCAACCTTTGACTTTCCTTTTTCTACCAAAGACACTGCTTTTTCCCTTAAATCTACACTATATACCATCGCTTTCCCTACTTTAAAAAACATATTATACCTTTATCATTCGCTTTTGAAAATACTATAGTTAGCGGAATGACGGTTTTTCAAATTGTCGGTAAATCTAAGTCAGTTTAGCTATAATTTCCTAAATTTGCTCACAATCTCTTGACTTGACACATATGTTTTTTCCCAAATGTTATAGCTCTTTTTACAATAATCCGAACAGACCGTAATATGCTACTGGCCTGCTATAGCCATAAACACATATCTTATCGCATTCGGACTATTATAAGAAAGGCTATACTATCTTCCTCCTTTTCCTTTCTCAATTTGTGCAACCATTTCCTTTACATTTGCATGCGTGAGAAGGGAATTTTTGCTGACATGAGTTTTGGATCAGATTTTGCTGTTACGTGTTTCGTTGCAGATCTTTTATTCTCTGTTAGAAATGAATGAGATTGTTTTTTCTTCACACCGATATCCGCTTGTGCTGCTGGAGTGGTTTTGCTTTCAGCAAGCTGTACATTAGCATTTCCTTTTGCTTGATTTTGCTCAAATTTTTCTTTTAATGCCTTTACTTTACTGCCCATCTCGCGATTAGCTCCTCCTTTCATATAGCCTTTCTTATAATAGTCCGAATGCGATAAGATATGTGTTTATAGCTATAGCAGGCCAGTAGCATATTACGGTCTGTTCGGATTATTGTAAAAAGAGCTATAGTAGCTGCTGCTACTTTTGGTATCGCCTTACCAGCAGCTTTTTGTGCTGATTTCCTATTGTCTTGATTTTCAGATTTTAGTGGTACTCTTTCAGCTGATTTTTTAAGAATTACTCCTACTACTTTTGGCTCTGTGCTTACTTTTTGATTAGCACGGCTTAGATTTTTAGGCTTTGGCGGTACTGCAGGTTTATCTTTGATTACCACTTTCGATTTTTGTCTAACTTCTTGACCAGTAGTAAACATTTTTTTTGGCACTTGCGGTGGTTTTGGTGGTACGAGGGATTGAGGTTGTTGTTTCTGCTTACGTTCTCTTTTTGCTTCTATATGTTCTTTAGGAACTGTTGCATAAATTGGCTCTTCTTTGGGCGATTTTGAACTCTGCGAATTTTCTATTAAAATTTTACTCTTCTTCTCTTGATAATTTGATATGTCTTCATATTCAGACCCCTGATCTAATGAACTTTCATAGCCTGAATCCTCAGAAGGATTTTCCTTAGCATCAGGCATACTAAAACTATTAGCTCCTTTTAGTAAAGAAGATGTAGACTTTGCCTTGCTTTCTCCATCTGAGGATATTTCTGATTTAAAGCGTACCTTCCTCGAATCTGGAGCAGCCGGAGGTGCTGTTGTTGGTCGCTTTATTTGCCTCATGCGATTACCACCTAATTTTTCTTTCGGCTGTTCTTCTTTTCGCAGCTCAAAAGTACCTTCCTTTTGCTTTCTACCTTCCAAACTCACTTCGTGTGATCTATCTTTTCCTTGACTCTTTTCACTTTGTTCTAAATTTAAAGAATCTTTTAAAATATTATTTTTTCTGAAATCTTTTTCTAATTGTTCCAAGAGATCAATTTTTTTTAAAATTCTTGTATACTTAGCTGCTGTTTCTAAAGTGAAACTTGACAACTCATCATTTACAAAATTACTTATACTACTGTTCTTGGTTGGAAAATTTTTTCCCAAAATTCTATTCATTAATGTTTTAAAAAGACCTAATGGCTGTTCTACATAATTGTTCAAGTCAGTATATATAACAAACTCAGCTATACCTTTTGCCTCACCTGTAAAACCTTCTAATGCATGAGATAAATCCCTTAACGTTTTGTTATATTGTTTCTCTGCATTTCCTAGCTTTACAGCTTTGATCAGAGAATCGAGATTTTTTTTATAGTTCTCACTTTTAAATGGATTATTCATACTAATTACAGCTCATTATTTATTAAAATATAGATCTAAAATATTAAGATCTAGTAAATATTACTTTTGTAATTCATGTAGAACTATAGCTATAATAAGTAAGATTCCCTACGTCATACCGCCGCGGTATCTCCAGATCCCGCTAACAACTTACTATTACCCACAAATATGAGGTTCGTGAGCAATTCGCCATCCTTCTGCTAAATCAAAGAGATGTTTATATCCTTTCAAAAGAACATAAGGTCCTGGTTCTGGGTCATTTTTTCCTGCTAAATGGCCTCCAAGTTCATGAAACAGCTTCTTTTATGTTGGGAACTACACTTGGACATGGTTTTCTGTGTATTTTAACGTATAAAACTTTCCATTCCTCTTCAGCTAATAAGGTAGTATAGCTCTTTTTACAATAATCCGAACAGACCGTAATATGCTACTGGCCTGCTATAGCCATAAACACATATCTTATCGCATTCGGACTATTATAAGAAAGGCTATACATGGTAATGTTGGGTTAGCTCTTGCAATTGATGTAATAAAGAAGATCCTCCAAGCAATAATACTCACAACTGTTAGATATCTCATTAGTCTTTCTGCTATTCCAAGCCTACATTCTTCAACTTTGAGACCGAATTTAAAATTTTATGTAATATCTCTATTTTCCATCTAAGGCAATTGTAAGTTAAAAACGTGATATAAAAGAGATAAGAGAGAAAGATAACCCTGCTCACTAGGAATAGCGGGCGTGCGCGACCGAAAGGAAATTGGTATTACAACCGTTGGTATCAAGGTACGCTAGCCCTATCTCTCGATACGTTTGAATAGTTGCTTGGGACATATATATGCACCCGTTTACAATCTTAAATTAACTAAAACTATCGAGGTTTATTATGGTTACATCTTATCAAAATTTTATTGGCATTGACATCGGAAAATTTAAAAATGTCGTTGCAATTCACAAACAGAAGAATGCTGTCGAATTTGATAATAATGCTTCTGGTTGGCAACAATTATTTCAAGAGTTTTCAGATATTCTACCTAATGCTTTAGTGACTTTAGAAAATGCAGGGAAATATGAGCTTGGCTTATCACATTTTCTTACCGACAAAAATATTGCCGTGCATCGAGCTAATACTCGTAAAGTAAAAAGCTTTATTTTATCTCACGGAACTTTAGCAAAGTCTAGATGCAAGAGCTCTTGCTCAATATGGATTTGAACGCCATAGAACTATCTCTCTATTTGTACCTACCTCTACAGAACAATCAACTTTGGCTGCACTTTGTCAACGTCGTGATGATATTACGCAAATGAGAACTCAAGAAAAATGCAGACTTGAAGCACCGGAAAATGATCATATAAAAGAAAGCTGTCAAAAGACCATTGAGTTTTTCGATAGTCAAATAAACGAACTCAATGATATAGCTCTTTTTACAATAATCCGAACAGACCGTAATATGCTACTGGCCTGCTATAGCCATAAACACATATCTTATCGCATTCGGACTATTATAAGAAAGGCTATACTATACAAAAGATTATTGATGAAAGCCGCGAATTACAACAACGCCAAAAAATTCTTAAAACAGTTCCTGGAATAGGTAAAAAGTTATCACAAGATTTTTTGTGTTTAATGCCAGAGCTTGGTTACTTAAACAGAAAAGAAGTAGCAAGTCTTGCCGGAGTTGCACCGCATCCAAAAGAAAGTGGTAAAGCTGTTGGTTACCGAAGGATTACAGGTGGTAGAAGTAACGTTCGTTCAAAGCTCTTTACAGCCGCTATGGCTGCTACAAGGTCAAAATCTATACTTGGCGCCTTTTATTCT
The DNA here is from genome assembly GCF_947251485.1 of Wolbachia endosymbiont (group A) of Scambus nigricans. NCBI lineage: Bacteria > Pseudomonadati > Pseudomonadota > Alphaproteobacteria > Rickettsiales > Anaplasmataceae > Wolbachia > Wolbachia endosymbiont (group A) of Scambus nigricans. The sequence continues at coordinate 126,626 of NZ_OX366356.1, read as the reverse complement.
AAGCTTGTTGAAAGTGGTAAGAAGAAGATGGTGGCTATAACAGCCCTAATGCATAAAATTATAGTATAGCCCTTCTTATAATAGTCCGAATGCGATAAGATATGTGTTTATGGCTATAGCAGGCCAGTAGCATATTACGGTCTGTTCGGATTATTGTAAAAAGAGCTATAACTGAAAGATTCGTTAATAGCATCCATTCTAGAGGTTTTTTTTAAGGGAAGGGGAGTTTTCTCAACAACATAAACTGCATAAAGTGGTAATTTAGGTAGTTCTTCCGTCTTATGCCTAATATTATTCTTAGATGGATTCATCATAAACTTTCCAAATCTAACCTCCAAACGTGCTGTTCTTTTTGGCTTATTATCTTTTACAGGAACTTCAACTTCTACCGTACCTGCACAATGAGAGGATTTAATAAATGCCCATAACTTCTGCTCACCTTTTTCAGGATATCGAGATTTTCTATTTACTGCTCTATCTCTGCATGCTCTAACTAGCACTGCCGAATTAAGATTATGTGCAAGCTCAAAAAAGTCATATATATCTGCTTCTCTATCGCATACAGTTATAGTCTCAGTTTGAGTTGGATCAATAATATTATTTGTTTTTCTTAAAGTTTCCAACCACTTTACGCTTTCTTTATCTTCAATGCGATCGCTCTTTTTTTAAGGTTCTCAGTTTCTTCAGGTCTTGAATAAACTTTTTGATCTAGTATCCCTAGTACCAAACCTTCTATACTAACGGCAAGAGCTGTATGCATGATAATACCTTTTGCAGTATCATAACTGGACAAATTTGCTAATCCGCTTGTTTTTTTATGGTTATTATATACAATGTAACTGGTATCTTGAATGACAAGAACCCTCTTGTGAGCTTTTGTTCTCTCAACCGTCTTATTAATATGTGTAGCTAAAATATCACTTTCTTTTACATTCTCATTTTGAAAAAAACGGTATGCTGCTTTTGCTTCTGACCAACTTTCACATGCTTGATTAATCTAACTTTCAGGTAATTTTGTCAAACATATCAGCAATCTTTACTAATCGCTCAGTTAACCTTTTATCTCCAAATTCATTTTTAGCCCATTCACTACTTTTACTTGCCATTTTACACCCTCAATATTTGCAAACTTTAATATTGTAATACTTTATTTATAAGTACATTTATATTTGTGGGTAATAGTAAGATAAATAATAGTGCAAATTTTTCTATGATATGCGGTAGTGGTGTATATGTAAGATCAATTGCTCGTGATCTTGGAATTGCATTAAATTGTTTTGGACACATTACAAAATTAAGAAGAACTATGGTAGGTGACTTTAGAGAAAATGAATCAGTGACAATTGAGCAACTTACTAAAAAAAACACAACAACTTACTCTCCGATGTCATCCCAGTGCTTGACACTGGGATGGCTTTGTTGCATAGCAACTGAAAAAATCTGGTGGCTACTGACAAAATTCATTATAAAATAGCCATTTAACCTTGAAAGAAAAAATATGCCACAAAAAATGAGGGTCAGTAACCATAGCGAATATAACAAATTTCTAGAAAAAAGAGGAAATATTTTTCATTATATCAACGAAGCCATAGAAAAGTGGTACGAGAATGGTCCAAAAATACCAGGTGGCAACAATATTTATAGCGATAAAGTTGTAATTTTGGTGCACATAATAACTTGTTTATTTAGAATAGGCCTGAGGCAAACAGTTGGGTTTATAGCAGGATACCTTGAGCAAATTGGGAAAAATTTGCAAGTTATCAGCTATTCACAATCATCAAGAAGGTTTAAGAAACTCAATATTAAGATCAATGATTGCAGAAAATAATATGGAAGATATCGAAATTGCTATAGACAGTACAGGAATTAGTATATACAACAACACTCCTGGTCATAGCAAAGGAAATAGCGAAGATAGAAAGTATCGCAGCTATGAACAGACAAGAAAATTGCATGTAATGTTGAATACAAACAGGAAAAAAGCCATAGCTGTAAAATACAGTAACGGCTGATCACTATGGAGCTTGTGATTTGCTAAAAGAAGTCGATTTTCAGTATGTCATAAAAGTACTATATGCAGATAGGGCATATGACAGAGAAAAGCTCTATAAGCTGTGTAATCAATATGGTATAAAAACGAAAATTCCTCCGAAAAACAACGCAGCAGAGCATCCAAAGTTAGACTATATGGCTGAGAGAAATTCTGCAGTCAAGCTCATAAAGTCATATGATGAAGATGGTATAAAGAAGTGGAAAAAAGAGATGAGTTATGGAAAAAGATCTTATATAGAAAGTTTTTTCTCGCGACTGAAACAAACATTCGGGTTTAGTTTTAGGAATAAATCTGAGACAAATAGAGAGAAGGAACTACTTGTTATAGCTCTTTTTACAATAATCCGAACAGACCGTAATATGCTACTGGCCTGCTATAGCCATAAACACATATCTTATCGCATTCGGACTATTATAAGAAAGACTATAAATGCTATTTGCTCAATAAGTTCACTGATATTGGTATGGCTAAATTTGAGATAGCTTCATAAATTTATTGTGCGTTACCTACTATCCGAAGAGCGATGCAACAAAGCCATCCCAGTGTCAGCTACTTGGATGACAGAGGGGGGTAGGATGACAGAAGATGATGGAGTGACAGGGAGTAATACAAAAAGTTTCGTCATCCCCATTGAATCGGCTTTAAAATCGATGTTCAAAGTTGAAATTTCCCTAGAAGATGCGGGGAAAATCAGAAAAGGTCAGGAAGTTGTATGAAATAACTTGCGTAATTTAAAGAATCATGATATTTGTTGTGCGGTGGTGGGTAGTGTACCTATTGCAATCTGCAGTTTTATCTATGGTTGTGTGAAACCTATTCGTGTTTTTAATATTTAAAATGAGGTTTAGATGTCGATAACATCCGAAAAGAAAAAGAGTTTGATAAATATATATGCAATTAAAGAAGATGATACAGGCTCATCTTTTGTACAATGTGCAATTTTGACCGAGAGGATCAGTAACTTAACTGAGCATTTTAAAGTGCACAAGCATGACCATCACTCTAAGCGTGGTTTACTTATATTGATAGGTAGAAGACGCAAGCACTTAAATTATATAAAGCGTAAATTTGGTAATGAAGCCTATCAGGAATTAATAGAGAAGTTAGGCATTAGAAAATAATCGAGGAATTTAATATGTTTAAAATTATAAAAAAATCTATAGACTGGGGTGGTCGTGCCTTATCTTTAGAAACAGGAAAAATAGCACGCCAAGCTCATGGTTCAGTAGTTGTAAATTACGGTGATACTTCTGTTTTAGTAACTGTTGTACGTAAAAAGAAGGAAGAAAGCGTTGATTTCCTACCTTTAAATGTGCAGTTTATCGCAAAAAGCTATGCCATGGGTAAGATCCCTGGCGGGTTTTTTAAAAGAGAAGGCAAGCCATCTGATAGAGAAACTTTAATCTCAAGAGTAATAGATAGAAGTATAAGACCACTATTCCCAGAAGGATTTCATGATGAAATTAGTGTGGTGTGCAATCTATTAACTTATGATACAGTCAATCCTCCTGAAGTGCCAGCATTGATTGGTGCTGTTGCAGCTCTTGCAATTTCTGGTGTTCCCTTTCACTTTACTATAGCTGGAGTGATGGTTGGTTGTGATGAAAATAATAACTATATACTCAACCCTTCTGTTCAAGAGATGAAAGCAAGCAGCTTGGATCTGTTTTTGTCTGGTGATGAAAATTCAATTTTAATGGTTGAATCAGAAGTGAAAGAGCTCTCTGAAGAAAATGTTTTTAATGCAATAAAATTTGGCCATGAACACCTTAAGCCTGTCATTAAGCTCATAAAAGAGTTTGCTGATACAATTGGCAATAAACCTGAGAGCTTTGCCCCTATTGATGCATCAGATATAACACAAGAGCTCGAAAAATACGGTAAAGATTTTGAAAAAGCATATTCGCAAACAGTAAAACAAGAGCGAGTTCAAGCTCTAGAAGCGATCAGAGAGAATATATTGAATACTCTTAAAGAAACTGGAAAAGACGAAAAGTTAATTACGTATGCAGTAAAAAACTTTGAAAGATCTTTAGTACGTGAAATAATTAGGAAGAAAAGTGTAAGGATAGACGGTCGTAAGCATGATGAGATACGTCAGATAGAAGTTGAAGTTGATATTCTGTCCAAAACTCACGGTTCTGCACTATTTACAAGAGGCAATACTCAGGCACTGGTTGTTACTGCTCTTGGCACCACTCAAGATGAGCAAATTGTGGATGATATTGAAGGGGATAGACGTGAGCATTTCATGTTGCATTATAACTTTCCCTCATTTGCTGTTGGAGAAACTTCTGCTGCGCGTGCACCAGGAAGAAGAGAAATCGGTCATGGCAAACTTGCTTGGAAAGCAATTCATCCTGTTTTACCCGATAAGTCTGAATTTCCTTATACAATAAGAGTAGTGTCCGAAATTTTGGAGTCTGATGGTTCTTCTTCTATGGCAACAGTTTGTGGGACTTCTCTTGCTTTAATGGATACGGGTGTGCCAATAAAGGCCCCTGTTGCTGGAATTGCTATGGGTCTCATCAAAGATAAAGACGAGTATGTAATACTTTCCGATATACTTGGTGATGAAGATTATCTTGGTGATATGGACTTTAAAGTAGCAGGAACTAGTGAAGGGGTTACGGCGCTACAAATGGACATGAAAATTTCTGGTATAAGCTTTGAAATTGTTGAAAAATCTTTAGAACAGGCAAAAGCTGGAAGATTACATATTTTAGAAAAAATGAATGCAGTGATTTCAGAACACAGTGATGATGTCAAAGACCATGCACCAAGGATGTTATCATTTTACATAGATAAAGACAAAATTTCTGCTGCTATAGGTTCTAAGGGGAAAAATATACGCAGTGTGTGTGAAAGAAGTAATGCAAAAATTGAAATAGGAGATGATGGTAAAGTTTCTGTTTTTGCTACGAGTGGCACTGAAGCTGAAATTGCAAAGAGTATGATGATTGATTCAATAACAGAACTAGAACAAGGTTCTATAGTTGATGTCAAGGTTGTAAGAATAGAGAAGTCTATTGTAGAGCTTGAATTTCTTAATGGCAGAAAAGGAAAAATGCACATAAGTGAAGTAGCTAATGAACATATAGATTCTATAGAGAGCGTACTTAAACAAGATGATACTTTCAAAGCACTAGTAATTGACTTCGAAAAAGGTGGGTGTCCAAAGTTGTCAAGACGTCGGGTTGACCAAGAGACGGGAGAGTTTTTTGAAGGTGAGCTTTACAACGAGGAAAGGAAAGATGGTCCAAATGACAGGGATAATTATTACAATAATTCATTTAGTAGAAAACCTGGAGGAAGTCACCATAAGAGGCCTCCTCGTCCTCGTTCTGGTTTCAGCAACAGAAATAGGCCGAAATTTGGTAATAATGATTCATCATCAGGTTTTTATTAAGAGTAAACTTCTTGCGTTACCTCTCGTCATTCCAGTGCTTAACACTGGAATGACACCCTTTCTGGTGAAGGTTGTTCTCAAATCACAATGTTAGTACAATTGTGGTGTTAGCTATAGCTAACCCGAGGTATCCGTTCAGCGGAGTGGTAGAATAAGGTAGACAAAGTGATCTAAAAAGATAATCATAGAGCAAAAGTGAGGTAATATGGTAAACCTTTTAGAACTTTGCAAAAATTTACAGCAAAAAATAGAAAAACTGAAAGCAGAGATAGAAAACTTAAAAACAGAAAGTAAAGCTTTAAAGATAGAGAACGCTGAATTAAAGGAAAGGCTCGGTTTAAATTCAAAAAACTCATCCCTGCCCAGCTCAAAAGAGCTATACAAAATAAAAAAGGACAAGCCAAAAAGCGAAAGGAATGTTGGCGATCAGGTTGGGCATAAAGGAAATTTTCATGCCACAATGGAAGCGGATAAAGTAGTAAAAATAGAGTTGCCTAATATTTGCGAATGCGGAGGAGAGCTTGTAATATGCGAAAACCTTATGTTCACCAAAAAGTTGATCTTCCGGAAATTAGGCCTTATGTAGTATAGCATTTCTCATAATAGTCCGAACAGGTCATAGGAAGGCAGAATCAACAGCACGACGAAAGGATTCGAATAGAGGAATGTTTTTCCTGGCTCTGTTTTTTATAGCAAACCAATGATGCTCAATTTTGTTGAAATCTGGAGAATAAGGCGGCAGATACAAAATTTCTGCACCAACCCCTTTAGCAAGCTCGATAATCTTATCAGACTTATGAAAAGTAGCATTGTCAAGAATGACAGTCTGTCCAGGTTCCAAGATCGGTGTCAAAAATTGCTCAAACCATCCATTAAAAACATCCATATTACAGTGGCCTTCAAAGGTTAACGGAACAACTATCTTTCTTCCACTTAAGGCTGCAACCATACTGATTCGTTGAGTTTTCTTTCCAGATTTTAAGGCATAAAACCGCTGTCCTTTCTGGCAATATCCGTAGGGGTAGTCTTCGGTGTTATCAATGCCAGACTCATCTATATACACTAAGTTTTTAGGTTCTTTTGTCGCTATAATTTTCAAAAATTCAGCACGTTTTTCTTCGTTTCTTCCCTTGTATCCATATGTCTTTTTTTGCGCGTAAATCCAATTTTTTTAAGGGCTCGATAGATCGTTTGGATACTAACGTTGTTCCAAAGTTTAGCCATTTCCGATAGAGTCTTTCCTCCGTGTTCTCTGGCAAATTTGGCAAACGTATCCCAGTCGGTAATTTTGTGATTGTAACCCCCATTTCCAAGTTTTTTTGATTGAAAGTCTCCTGTTTCTTTTCTTCTTTGCCGCCACTCCCATAAAGTAGTTCGTCCAATCTTAAATCTTGCTGCCACTGTTTCTCTGCTTTCTCCTTCGTCTAGCGCTTCCATTGCTTTTTTTCTTAAATCATAACTATATGCTGCTGGCATTCAACCTCCCTATCATCATCTACCCTTATCCTATCACATCCGGACTTTTATGGAAAGAGCTATATATGCCCAAATGGATACGCATATAACCTTCATGCCGATAATTTCTGCAACTAAGGCGTTTAAGGAATTAGGAAAAGATGGAATGTGTCTATATGAAATGGAAGATGACAATTATCAATCAGTGTTTGTAAGAAAGAATGATGCTATACTCACGTTCTATCCTGACTTAACACCAAAATGTGATGATAAGAGTACTTATTGTAGTTGCGGTAAATCTTAATTTCAAAACCAATAGGGTGAACAAATGATAAAAATGCTATAGGGTGTAGCAAATCCAAATGAGTTGAAATTTTGATTAAAGGGTTTTGTGAATAATAATGAAGAAGGTCATTATTCGTCTAATAAAAGCAATTCAATACTCTTGTGAAGGAATAAAATCAGCTTTTATATCAGAAATTGCGTTCAGACAGGAGTTACTGCTTTTTATAGTATGTGTCTCAATTTTGTTTGTTTTGGATGTAAGTAATCTAGAACGTGCAGTAATGATAAGCAGCCTATTCCTGGTGTTAATTGTGGAAATTGTTAACACTGCTTTTGAAACGACAATTGAGCGTATTTCCAGTGAACAACACATACTTTCAAAAAAGGTGAAAGATCTAGGTAGTGCAGCAGTTTTTCTTTCATTAATTATAGCCTTTCTTATAATAGTCCGAATGCGATAAGATATGTGTTTATGGCTATAGCAGGCCAGTAGCATATTACGGTCTGTTCGGATTATTGTAAAAAGAGCTATAATACGAATGTTATTAAGATATGTTGTCAAACTCACCAATTAAAGTTTTTATATCTTGCGGTAAATCAGAGACAAATTCCATGTATCCCTTACTTTTGGGGTGATATAAGCCCAGTGTATAAGCATGTAGTGCTTGTCTATTGAAATTACGAATAAAACTAGAGTTTTTAGCATATTTTGCGCTTTTACTACTATTTTTCCCATAAACTTGATCACCAACTATAGAATGTCCTATGTGGCTCATGTGGACTCGAATTTGGTGCGTTCTACCTGTTTCTAAAGTGCATTTAACGAGGCTTGCTTGTCCTATAACTTTCTCTACTGAGTAATGAGTGATTGCTAATTTGCCCGTTGTTTTTGTAACACACATCATTTCTTTATTACCACGCTTTGGAGCAATGTTAGTTTCTATAGTTCCCTGCTGGGAAGATAATGCTCCCCAAACTACTGCTAAATATTCTCGCTTTATTTTACGATTTGATAACAATTCAGACAAAAAACCATGGGCTTCCTCATTTTTTGCAATTACCATTAGCCCACTGGTATCTTTATCGAGTCTATGAACAATTCCTGGTCTCACATGGGTATATGGGATTTTACCAAGGTGAGCGATAACTGCGTTCAAAAGCGTATCATTGTTTGTCCCAGCACCTGGATGTACCGTTAATCCACTTTGTTTACTCAGAACTATAATGTCTTCATCTTCATAGACGATATTAAGTTTTATGTCATAATTAGGCTCAATTGATGTGGATATGTCAGGTTGAACGAGATGCACCACATACTCTTCATCTGGTTTTACTATGTAGTCATTATTAATTATCGGTGTGCCAAGTAATTTCACCTGCTCATTTTGTATCAATCTTTGCGCTTTGCTGCGTGATATGTTGCATTTTTCAGCTATATAGGTGTCTAACCTTAATTTCTCTTTATCATTATTAACACTTAAGGTTATTATTAAGTGATCTATAGTGATTTACCCCGCGCCATTTCCCATGCTGCTTGAACATTTGGGTCTGTAAACATTGTTGCACTAGACTCAATTTGCAGATCACCTTGTTTTTTAATATGGCAAATTGTTTGAGAGCCATCTTTCCAGTAGATTGTAACTTTATTATCAAAATCTCGTAATGTTGCCTCAACCTTTTTTTCTTTATTATCTTTTTCTTCCAGCTTAATAGATTCTAATAAATAATATAGAAAGTCACTTGGTTTGCCGTTGATTTTTTCTTTCCATTCATCTGTTTTTTCTTGTTCAGATTTTTTTTGCTCTAACTTTTCCTTCTTTTGCTGCAGCTTATTTTGTTCTGCTTCCAGCTCTAACTTTCTAACTGTGTCACGTAGTTCTTTGACTTTATTTTCTAATACTAATAATTTATTAGTATTATTTCCATTGTTAGCTTCTAAATCAGGCGTACTTGGTTGAGCTTGCTTCTTTTTTATTTCTTCTAATTCATTCCTTACTACGTTTAATTGCTCCTTCAATTCCGTTTTTTCCTCTTCTGTATCCTCTTTTAACTTTTTTAGCATGCTAAGGAACTCGTTATTATTAGACTGCGTAGTTGATTGAAGCCAGCCTACAAAGCGGCTTGGTTCAAATCGTTCAATTTTATCTTCAGCAATTTTAATAGCATTCTCTAACCTAGAAAAAGTACCTTCAATATCTAGTGAATGTGCTTTTTTTGTCAATTCTTTAGTGTTGTTTAAAACTTCTGAAATTTCTGCATGTAGCCAATCTAAATCTTTTTTGATGTCTTCTCTGATTTTTTTTAGGTGATCAAGCGTTTCTTTAATGTTAATATTTGCAGGCTTTAAAAGACTATTATCAAGTAAATCGCAAGCTTTTTTAAGGTTACTGTCAAATGAGTTGCAAAGCGGACTAAGTAGTTTTTTCATTAGAGATATTAGTTCATTTTCCCTTTTACCAAGCTTATTTTCTACTACTGATACAACCATGCCCTTTCCAGACCAGTATGGAAATAGAAGACCTAAAAAACTGTGTTTTCTAATAGTATGATTTTCATGATCCACGCTATTACTTATTAGATTGCTAAGTGTTGATATGATGCATAAAAGAATAGCGACTAATAAAGCTATTAATATTATTGGAGCATTAATGGATTGTGATATTGCTGAAACTACTATAATAGTACCAAATACATATGATCCAGTAAACAAGAGAATCCTATTTCTATTTTCTGCTTCTATATCTTCTAGTATTTCTCTCTGCGTCTTAGAAATTGGTAAAACTATTGAAAGCTTTTCCCCCTTTTTATCTAAATTTGTTACAATTTCAATTTTTTTAGCTTCTTGAGCAATCTGGCTGTACTGTTCATCAACTTGATAGTTTCCTATTTTTTTATCTATTTCATTCTCTTTTATTTTTTGTGTATTTATAAAGTTTATAACAGCAGTAAATAAGAGAACTATAAGAGGAATAAAGGCAAGAGGTGCTGGCGTGAACGCAAACCCAGCAATACTTACTGTAACAGGCTGAATAGAAAAGGCAGTAAATGCTATAAGAGTAGCAATGGTACTTGCTATCGATATAGTACCAGAATACTTTCTTATAGAGCTCAAAATTCTACTGGGCTGGTCAGAAAGTTTTCTAAATCCTAAAAAATCAAAATAGTCTTTGAAAGGATCTTTAGTGTCTGTAACCATAACATTTTTCTAGTTTAAAATTATTTAGGTATACATTAACCAAACCTTAAAATCAAGTTTCTTAATTTTTCAACATGTGCCAAGGCCTATTGGAGCGCACTGTACTAATCTTTACGTAACGATTTGTTAACCAAACAGAATATGTGCCATACGTTTCTAGATCAGCATGTTTAACAATTTTAGCGTTGCAAGCTGAATAGTCAAACTCACTTAATTGAATTGTTAAATCAACTTTATCACAATTTTCTGAAATATCTTCTTTTTTATAAGCTAGCAGCACTAATTTATTATTTCCTTTATTATATATGCAGCCATAATCGTTACACTTTAGCCTTTTATCTGGGTTGCTATATTTTGTATGATTCAAAATTTGGTTCTGCCCATTTTGCTTCGCCCATGTTTTGACAACAAAGTTCCTATTTTTCCTGGTGAGAGAATATAGTAAGTTATCACTTTCTTTTACAGCAACATTATCAGCATTTATTAGGATGTCGGGGGTTTTATATGCGGTGCTAAAGCAGATACCCAACACAATAAAGAAAATTCCGAAGAAGCGCCAATTTCTTTCCCACAAGCACAGCCACAATAACCCAAATGTTATTATAATAATTGATGAGGCAGGAAAAGTACGAATGGGAATAACCAAATACTGAAGACTAGCGATAGCGTTTGTTATATACAAAATGCTGTCAATTGGGCGTTCTACAAGTGGCGCTATAATCCATTCAATACCGAAAGGAATCAACAAAACATAGATTATTCCAAGTGGAATAATAATTAATGTAACTATTGGTATAGCAACTAAATTTGTGATAATGCCACTAATTGAAAAACAATTAAAATTATATATCGTATACGGAACAGTTGCTAAACTTGCTATTACTGAGCTGATCATTATCGATACAAAATATTTCATTATTTTTATTTTGAACAACTTATTAGCATTAATTTGATAACTGGCAACCAGTGCCAAAACAGCAGAAAATGACATCTGAAAGCCAGGCTTTAAAATTGCTTCTGGTTCTACTGAGAGTATCACTGAAGCAGCAAACGCAATTGCTATTATAGCCTTTCTTATAATAGTCCGAATGCGATAAGATATGTGTTTATGGCTATAGCAGGCCAGTAGCATATTACGGTCTGTTCGGATTATTGTAAAAAGAGCTATAACCCTCGATATTTTCTCCCTATCATTATTGCAACGAGTACTAAAATCACCATGATGTAGGCACGCTGAGCAGAAATTTGCATGCCGGTAATCAACAAATAAAACGTGGTTGGCAAGATAGTAAGGAATGCAGATATTTTCTTGGTATTATACTTAAGAGTCAAAGTTTCAGATGTTGCAAATAAATTACGAAACACTACAAAAAACAGGCCAGCAACAAATGATAAATGCAAACCAGATATGGAAAACAAATGTGCTATACCTGAATCTCGTATCGCGTCCATAGTTTTTTGATCTATGCCATCTTTTTTACCGATCAGTAATGCAGAGATTATATCCGCATGTGGTTTTTTGATATTTTGCTGCAGGTTTTCATAAATGTATTGACGGAAAGATTCTATATATTCTTGAAATTTCCTTGCTTCAGCCTTTTTGTGCAAAGCTATTTTGCTTGTTGCAAAGCCTGTTGCACTTATTTTCTGGTAATATGCTATTCTTGCAAAATCGTATGCATACTCCGAGGACGCAATCTTTAGAGGGAAGAGTTTTGCTGATAATTTTACTTGATCGCCTATTTTAATGCCTTTTTCCACTTTGGTTCTATAGCTCTTTTTACAATAATCCGAACAGACCGTAATATGCTACTGGCCTGCTATAGCCATAAACACATATCTTATCGCATTCGGACTATTATAAGAAAGGCTATATATTGTTCATTGCGCAGATTGTTACGTATATAACCAACTATTATGTCAAGAAAAGTTAATAAGTGTGTCGATATTTGCATGTGGTGAAATTTTATTTTTCTTTTTTCATTATTTGTATATATAATAACTAAATAAGCAACAACGCGGGATGGAGCAGCTCGGTAGCTCGTCAGGCTCATAACCTGAAGGTCGTAGGTTCAAATCCTACTCCCGCAACCATTTTTAAGGATATAGTTGTTCCACTTTCCAATCGCTTCCCTCAACAAGAGTGTATCTAAATCTAATATGCTTCCTATATTCACCTTCTTGCCAAAATTCAATTACTTTTGGGATTACGCAAAATCCCACCCAAAAATCAGGACGAGAAACTTGTGTATTGTGAAATTCTTTTTCCTTCAATTTTATAGCTTGCTCAAAATCTTGCCAATCTTTCAGAATGCTCGATTGTTTTGAGCACCATGCGCTAATTTGACTACCCAGCGCTCGAGAAGAGAAGTATTTGTCAGTTCTTTCATCGTTTAGAAGTTTAACCTCTCCTTCAATTCGCACTTGCCTAGCAAATTCTATCCAATGAAACACTAACGCAGCTTTGGGGTTCTCAGTCAATTCTTTCCCTTTTTTACTGTTTACGTTAGTGAAAAACACAAAACCTTCTTTGCTATATTCCTTTAGTAATACCACTCTTGCAGATGGAATACAGTCTTTGCTACAAGTTGCTAGCGTCATTGCAGTTGGTTGTTCACACGGAGAATTAAGTACTGCTTTGTACCACTTTGAAAACAAATCAAATGGATCTTTTTCAAGTGAAAATATCATATCAAAAAATAAAATCTTAATTCTGGCACGCGTTGCAAAAATAAGTGCTACGGCCATTTTGTCGTATAAGTGTTATGATATTATTGCAAATCTTGCAAGGTTTTTGAACTTTACCATATACGTAAAAGTTATTTTGAAAGTATCCAGCAGATCCAGATGGCTGTGCATAATCTTTCAGTGTTGAACCACCTGCAGCAATTGCATCACTCAGAGTATTTTTTATTTCAGCAGCAAGTTTTTCGCACTCTCTATAGGTCAAGTTTTTTGCTGACCTGAGTGGTGATATACGGGCTCTAAACAAGCTCTCAGAAGCATATATGTTGCCTACGCCAACTATTGATTTATTGTCCATTAACGCTGATTTGATATTCACTTTTTTGTTTTTCAGCAACTCCTGTAAATAGTCTCCACTGAATTCATCCGTGAGGGGCTCTATTCCAAAATCGCTAAAAAAATCCGTTTCTTGTTCTTTATTTAAAACGATAACTAATCCAAATCTTCTTGGGTCATTAAAAATTATTGAAGTATTGTCAGAAAATAAAAATACCACGTGATCATGCTTATTCCGCATTTGATCGTGGTCAGCATATATAAGCTTTCCGCTCATGCCAAGATGTATGATTACAGCCACACTACCGTCTGTATTCCAGATGGTATACTTACCTCTACGCTTGATGTTGCGTATGACTTTGCCCTTTAGCATATCATCAATATTTTTTGTTATTGGGGCACGTAAATTCCAATTATTCACTATAACATTACTGATTTGCTTGTTTTTAATTTTATCAAGCAAAAAATTAGAGATTACTTCCACTTCCGGTAGTTCTGGCATGATACCTCCTTCAAAACTTAAGTTTCTGATGGTAATTTTGTCGTTCTCAAATACATTCGAGTATTCTGCGGTGCTTTCTCCTAAAAATTCCTCACCACAAACGAGTTTTGAAAGGGTTCTCTGTCTACTCTGTTGCTGCTTTTTTCTTTTCAAAATATTTTGCTTTAAAGCTTTCGCTAATCTTTTTTTCTCCTCTTCTTTTTCCTTATTCTTTTTTGTGTTATTCATTATCATAATATATAAACTTGCCGTTGTAGCTCAGGTGGTAGAGTACGTCATTGGTAATGACGAGGTCCCAAGTTCGAGTCTTGGTAACGGCACACTGATTATACTTATAATATTGCATAACTTGCAAGCAAGGCTTAGAAGAAAGTTACAGAGGTAAGTTGTCATGCTTTTTCCATATCCTTTCTACCTTCTTGTTTTTGAGTAGCTCTAATGCTTTATAAAAGTGATACCTTGTTTTACTTGGCACTATAATGTCATCAATGTATCCATGTGATGCAGCAAAAAATGGATTAGCGAACTTTTCTTTGTATTCTTTGATTAACGTTTGCTGATCTTTTTCGTGTCGAAATATAATCTCAACTGCACTTTCAGGGCCCATCACAGCTATTTCAGCAGTTGGCCAGGCATAATTTATATCACCTTTTAGATGTTTCGAATTCATAACAATGTATGCACCACCATACGCTTTTCTAGTGATAAGGCTAATTTTCGGCACGGTCACTTCAGCGTAAGCGTAAAGCAGTTTCGCTCCGTGTTGTATTATATTATTGTATTCTTGATTTGTACCCGGCAGAAATCCTGGAACATCAATAAGTGTGATGATGGGAATGTTAAATGCGTCACAGAATCTTACAAACCTCGCAGCTTTTCTTGAAGAATCAATATCCAAACATCCTGCAAGGTGCATAGGTTGATTTGCAACAATACCAACAGTGTTTCCTCCAATTCTACCAAAACCAATTATGATATTACGAGCAAAATCAGGTTTTAACTCAAAAAATTTCCTTCCATCACAAACTTTTTCAATAAGTTCATACATATCATAAGGAGTATTAGGATTGCTAGGAATCAGAGTATTTAAAGATTCATCAATATCATTAACTGAATCACAGGTTGATTTAGGTTTCGGTGATTCTTGATTATTTGCTGGTAAGAAAGTAAAGAATTCACGCATTTTTAGCAGCATTTCAACATCATTATTGAATGCAAAATCCGCTACTCCTGTTTTGCTTGTATGAATTTTTGCTCCACCGAGGTCTTCGAAACTTACATCTTCGTAGGTAACCTTTTTTACTACATCTGGCCCGGTTATAAACATATATGAACTGTTTTTCACCATGAAAGTAAAGTCAGTTAATGCTGGGGAATAAACTGCACCTCCTGCACATGGGCCCATAATTAAAGAAATTTGTGGTATAACACCCGATGCATTTACGTTTCTTTGAAAAATTTCTCCATAACCAGCAAGAGAATTTACTCCTTCCTGAATTCTGGCTCCACCAGAATCATTTAGTCCGATAATTGGAACTCTGGCATTAATTGCCATATCCATAATTTTGCATATTTTTTTTGCATGTGACGCACCAAGTGAACCACCAAAGACAGTAAAATCCTGAGAATAAACAAAAACTTTTCTGCCATAAATAGTACCATGACCAATCACTACCCCATCACCTAAAAAATTAGCATTTTGCATGCCAAAATCATTTGCATGATGTTTTACGAATTTATCGTATTCTGCAAAAGAACTTTCATCGAGCAATATACTGAGCCTTTCTCTAGCAGTTAATTTCCCTTTTTCATGTTGTTTGGTAATCCTGTCAGAACCGCCTCCTTTTTCAGCTTCTAGTGCTTTGGTTTTTAGATTTTCTAGTATTTTAAAGTCTTGCATACAATAAAGTAGTTTTCAAATTAGTTGTAGACTTTATTAAGCTTACAAACCCTACTGACTATACACATACACTATTGCTATATGCAACAATGTATGTATGATAATTGTTAATGCTCTGGTGATTCATGGTCACTACTTTGAAAATGTTGCGATGTGTCAACACTTTTCATATTAGAAAGAGGTGGACTAACTGCACTGCTTTTTGTTTGTGCAAAACTTTTAGCAGCTTCAACAACCTTGCTTATACGAGGTTCTTTTTCTAGCTCTTTTAGGTACTTTGAGAAGATTTCACAACTTTTGTCATCCATATGTACCATTATTTTACCAAAACTTTCAGCTTTTTCAGAAGATAAAATCATTTCGATCTTTTCATCGCCTACCCTAAAGGTCATTTTTACTTTGCCTTGCATATCATGATATTGCCAGCTTTTTATTCAGATTAGATTATCTCCTTCTCCTATTCGCAATGCACCATATTCTAAGTCCTTAAATTCCGGGGAGTTCATAAATTTTGCAGGAGTGATCACACTTTTTTCTGGACACTGTACATAATAAAATTTATTATCCCTTTCTACTACAATTCCTTTTTTTTTGTCATTTTCAATACTATCACTTACAATTTGTTTTAGACGTGACAAATATTCGCCGCGTTCTTTCAGTATATCTTCTGGCAATAATCTCCGAACTTCTTGGCTCACATCAGTGCCTGTTCAAACTAGATTAAACATTTCTAACATAAGAGGCCGTAGTTTTTCTTTTCCAGTCTCAGTAACATTTTTATCTTGCTCCATGAGGTGGTATAAGATCAGTATCGAATAATCTATTATTGATGACTTTTTTCTCCTTGGAATACATCAACACTAAACATGACCTTGTGTTTTTTGCATCGTCTATAGATTTTTGAAGTCTCTTTGCTATGTTTTCGATAGCTTCATCATTAGGTAAGTGTTCACACAATGGCGTCAACTTAAGGAAAAATATCAGCGATAGTGTATAAAATTTCTCTCTAAATTTTTTATCATTAAATTATCCAAAGAGTGCAAGGGACAGCACTTTTGTTTCTATTTTATTGCAACAAAAAAGTTTAAAATGTGTCTTTTTTAGGTGAGGCATGCAAAAAGGAAAAGATCTTATCTTACAAATTAAAAATGCAATATACTCGAAAACTTTTCAGAAAATCCATTGTGTTGAGTTTTACACGAACAAGCTTTTTCGACAGTATTTTCTATGATTTTAAGTTAGTTAAAAAAAGTTTGGGAATAGAATGTGAACTTATGGAGCCATTGACATGTACCCTCAAAGCAAGCTTTTTCTAAAGCAAGGTATAAGATTTGCCATACAGGCTTTCAAGAATTTAAGCATCCAAACAGCCTATCAGGATGAACCTGAGTTGGAGAGGCTATAGACTTATTGCAGCAGATGGTTCTGGTATGAGATTACCCAGCTCTGGGGAAATTGTATCCGAGTTTGAACCAAATGGAACAACAGGCACCATTGGCAATTTGTTTGTTGATTTGTGTACTTCGCTGATTTGTAGTGCTCGTCTTGCAGCTTGGAATATAGGTGAACAAACGTTGGCGGCAGAGCAATTACCCGAAGTTATAGCCTTTCTTATAATAGTCCGAATGCGATAAGATATGTGTTTATGGCTATAGCAGGCCAGTAGCATATTACGGTCTGTTCGGATTATTGTAAAAAGAGCTATATCACTCAAATGCGTTTATTAAATCAAGAGAAATTATTATTTATCTATGATTGTCTTCAGTAAAATTCATTCAGCAGCATTATGATTTGGAAGTAGATTTTATTTTTTGCTTGCAAAAAAGAAATTATAGTAAGCTATGGGAACGCTAGCGAATTAGAATTAGATTTTGATTTTATATTAGAAAATGAAAAGCTAAAAAATAAAATGAAAGGACAGAAAGTAAGAGTTATAGTGCTGACATTAGCCAACTGAGAAACAGAGTTTTTGACCGAGACTTTGGAGCAAAGCTTATGTGTTAAGGTGGCACATAGAGGAAACGACTCAAAGTAGGAGCAGAGTTAGAGAATTTTTCTGGAGAGCCTGTATTACAAGAATTTTGGGCAAACTTGGTCATGTGCAATATATTATCGCTTCATATATGTGATGCACAAGGGCCTTGGAACCCAGATCAAATTACTGAGTATCGTTTAAATTTTTCAGTTTTATTTAGTGTAATGAGACAGAAACTCTATCAGGTACTTATTGCGCCAAAAAACTTTCAAGCCCTTTTTAAGTATACGCGCTAAAGTTATAGCTCTTTTTACAATAATCCGAACAGACCGTAATATGCTACTGGCCTGCTATAGCCATAAACACATATCTTATCGCATTCGGACTATTATAAGAAAGGCTATAAAATCCGACCGGGACAGCCGCAATAAAGTAGATAAGCCTAAACGCCATCATGTCTTTAGGAGAGTTTGCTAATGAAAGTTCTTAAGTTGACGCCATTGGCTGAACGGATACGGAATGACACCATCCTTTTTTCTGGATTCCAGACTGGAATGACACCTCTGGACACTTCCGTCGTAAAGGAACCAGTGTCAGCTACTCGGATGACACCTTTTTTCTACTTAGTTTGGGTTATGCAAGAAGTCTAATGAAGTGAAAATAAATTTATTTACCAAAATAGAGTTGCCTTGGTCTACAGATCTTAGTTTCTTTATCATTTATCATTTCATACCACTGAGTAACCCAACCAGTGGTTCTTGCAAGTGCAAAAATAGGTGTGAACATATTTGAGGGAATATCGATAGCATTCATTATTATACCTGAGTAAAAATCAACATTTGGACATAACTTACGCACAATAAAATATTCATCCTTTAAAGCTATTTCTTCAAGTTTTTTTGCAATTTTAAGCAGTTCATTATTTTGTTCTAGTTTACTTAGAACCTCATTTTGTTCTAGTTTACTTAGAACCTCATGGCAAGCGCCTTTCAATATACGCGCGCGCGGATCATAATTTTTATAAACACGATGTCCAAATCCCATCAATTTAAATGGATCTTTATCATCTTTAGCTTTTTCGATGAATTTATCTATATCTCCTCTTTGCTCTATCTCTTTTAGCATATTTATAACTGCCTCATTAGCTCCACCATGTGCTGGTCCCCAAAGTGTAGCAACTCCTGCAGAGAGGCTTGCAAACAGATTAGAACCAGCCGATCCCACCAATCTGACAGCCGCCGTAGAAGCATTCTGTTCATGATCAGCATGGAGAGTAAATATTTTATCCAGAGCTTTTGCAAAAAGGGCGCTTTTATCATTATCAACAGCATCGCCAAATATCATCTTTAAGAAATTTTCACTGTAACTTAATTCATTGTTAGCATTTATGAATTCCTGATTGTTGATATGCCTATAAATCATTGCAACAATTGCAGGAACTTGCGCTATTGCAGAAATTCCAAAGTCTAGATCTTCACCATTGACATTGTTGCCATGCTTTTCATGGTAAGATGCTGACAAACTTGCAAAACATGCAATTAAAATCGACATAGGGTGAGCAGTCTTTGGAAATGCTTTGATTACATTTGTAACTTGCTCTGATACTTTGGATAATTTTTGTATTTTGAGAAGAAATTTTTTGTGTTGCTCTGAACTGGGTAATTCACCATAGAGCAATAAATAAATCACAGCAGTAAAATTATTATTCTCTGCCAAATCAGCTATATTATGTCCCCTATATTTAAGAACTCCTTCATCTCCATCAATGAATGTAATTGTAGAAGAGCATGAAGCTGTAGAAACAAACCCTGGATCGTAAGTGAATAATCCTGTCATCTTATATAAATCCTTGATATTTAACACATCAGGACCTGTTGTTCCGCTTAATACAGGTAGCTCGATTTTTAATCCATTACTTAGTTCTAATAGCACTTTTTTATCCATCACTTAAGCTACTTAAATTTTATACAGAATATACAAACTGAGGAGTATATATTAATACAGTTATAGCCTTTCTTATAATAGTCCGAATGCGATAAGATATGTGTTTATGGCTATAGCAGGCCAGTAGCATATTACGGTCTGTTCGGATTATTGTAAAAAGAGCTATAACTTTACATTAACCGTATTAAGCGGTCATCAATGCTTTTACTTTTGCATTTAAGCGACTTATTTTACGCGCAGCAGTATTCCTATGAATAACACCTTTATTCACACACTTGTGTAAATTAGATTCAGCATTCCGAAATGCCAGAACAACATTTTCTTTGTCGCCAGACTTGATTATATCAACCAATTTTCTAATAGAGGTGCGAGTTTTACTTTTCCGCATCTTATTTATTAAAGTGCGCTTTGCTATTACCTTTATCATTTTTTTAGCACTCTTATGATTTGCCATATATTAATACCTAAAATACTGTACTTTTCTTTTAATTATAAAGTTTTTTTGTTAATTTGCAATATCAGTTTTTCCTATGGTTAATCTACTGCTTCTCTCTTCAATAATTTTTTCTAAACTTTGCAAGAATTCATTTTTGTTTAACCCAGGATATATTGGGGGCAATATTTCTATTACTGCCTTTCCGGGATTCTTTCTCAGAGAAAGTATGCTTTTTGGCCAAAACAAACCAGTGTTTAAAGCAACCGGTAACACAGGAACAGATAATACGCTATATAAAGCAGCAATACCTGGTTGATATTTTATATTTTGGTTTATAGTTGTTCTTGTACCTTCAGGAAATATTATTATGCTTCTATTTTCTTTTATACGCATTTTTGCTAGTTTGATTATATGGCGTATAGAACTGATACCATCTGAACGGTTAATAAAAATCATTTTCAGCGCTATAAGATGCAAACCAATGAATGGAATCCATTTCAATTCACGTTTTAAAATAAAAACCGCTTTTCTAAATAGTAGTATAAAAATAAATGTTTCAAATGGAGATTGGTGTTTAGATGCAATGATAAAAGGTTGCTTAGGGATGTTTTCCATTCCCCTCACTTCATATTTAATGCCACATAATAAACGCAGCATGAATAATACAACTCTCACCGAACAGACGAGGAAAATGGTTATTACACACTCAGAAAAGAAAATTACAGGGAGAGTAATGAAAGTATAGAATACCTCCCATAATATAAGAAAGAAATTAAACAATAAACTTGAAACCACAAACTCACATAAATTTATTTAAATTTAACTTTATTACAAATTAAAAACAATAAATTTAATTATTGATCATCTGAGTAATAGGATGCGAATCAGCTAATTTGTCCTTTAACTTTTCGTTAGCAATATGAGTATATATTTGTGTTGTAGAAAGGTTAGTATGGCCAAGAACTTTCTGTATCAACACAATATTTGCTCCGCTATTTAGTAGATGGGTAGCAAAAGAATGCCTAATCACGTGTGGAGAGATCTTATTTTCATCAATATTGCATTTTCTTGCCAACTCCTTCATTAATTGACCGACCCTCTGCCTTGTAATTGGTTTATTAGGTTTATCACCTGGGAATAGCCAATCGGATTCCTTTTCTTTAGAGATCAGATTATCACGAACTGATAAATAATTTCTAAGGCTCTGCAATGCTTGTTCATTAAAAAGAATTTGCCTCTCTCTACCACTTTTTCCTTTTATTATTATATAGCATTCTTTGTTATTACTGTTTATTAAATGTGACACTTCACATAATTTCATACTAATTAGTTCAGAAACACGCATTCCAGAAGAGTAAAGGATATCTAAAATCGCACATAGCCTTTTACTGCTTATCTCTTTATTCGATTCGCTTGCTGATTTTCTCACTGTGTCCATTAGCAAAAATATTTCTTCGACACTTAAATACTTAGGCAAAGGACGAGAAACTTTTGGATTCTTTAATTCAGCATCATTAGCCGGCGCTGGATTAAAATCTATTATTCCGTCATTAAATAGACACTTGTAAAAATTTTTCATAGCAGATATTTTTCTTGATATAGAGCTACTTTTATATTTTTTTTGTGTACATAAAGATTTCACATAATCTTTAATATTGGTTTTGTTTACACCAACCAAGGTAGTGCCGCTTTCCAATAAAAATTCTTCAAACTGGTGTAAATCCGAACGATAACTTTCCAGAGTATTTTGTGCAGCGGACCTCTCTGAAGCTAAAGCATCTATGTAATATGTTATGTAAAGATTTTCTTTTTTATTTTGCGACTGTTTATTTTTCATTATCAGTTCCTATATCTATTTCTTTGGCTATAATTTGATTAGAAGTGTTCCCTGTGTTTCTTATGAGAAAATATGAGACAAATAAAGCATTTATCAATAGAGTGAACATCACAAACTTTTGCTTTAACCTTTCTCTTAAATTTAATCTTACTCTTATCATAGTTAAATTATAACGTTAAATCTATAAAAAACACCTTATAAAGTGAGCTCTACTATAAATATAGAATACTTCTTAGCTGTATCTATCTATATTTATTATAACATAACATTGATTATATAGCTCTTTTTACAATAATCCGAACAGACCGTAATATGCTACTGGCCTGCTATAGCCATAAATACATATCTTATCGCATTCGGACTATTATAAGAAAGGCTATAATTCTAACATGGACAGATAGAGATTCCAATTACGTTAGTGTTATGGGTGTTAATAAATTTTTAATATACACCTTTACAAAAGAAGAAATCAAATGGCATCTTTTTTTAATAAAGTGCTAATAAAAGGAACGGTCACATTTGACCCTATAGATTCATTATCTATCTTTTCTATAATTTTATCAATGCTATAGAAAGAACGTTCTATTCTTGCTAAAATATAATTAATCACTTTTAAATCAATTTTTAACTGTTTATCTGAAAATCGTTTTATTAGCATAATTCTTAATAATTCCTCGCTTGCAGGCAAAATTTTTACGCTGATAGTTGATAATATTCGAGAACTTAAATCTCTTAGTTTGAAGTTAAGCTTTTTTGGTGAAATTGAAGAAGTGATTAGCAGCCTCTTGTCGTTTTCTTTCATGTAATTGTAACAATGTAATAACATTGCTTCATCTTTAATGTTTTGTACGTCTTCTAAAATAAAAGCATCGCTATACCTAATCTCGCTTACGAAGTTATTCACATTGATAAAGATTGCATCGTTTATTGATTGCCAAATATGAGCGAGATGAGTTTTACCGGAGCTTTTAGGTCCAAAAAGAATCAGACATTTCCAAGATAAATCATTAACTACCGAATTATATACGTGCTTATTTTCATCTAAGATGATGTAATTTTGCCGGCTATAATCAGCTTGATTGTTGTTAAATAAATTTAATTGCACGTTGAACCTCTTACGTAACCTCTTTCTGGTAGTAATTTTTGCGCAGAAATTTACTTACGCTCCTCAAATGTGTCAGGTATTCTGGGCTCATTTCTCCTCTTACCATAAATTGATTATGCAAAAGGTCTGTTAGCCGTTTTTATAAAGCTCACTTTTAAAATATTTATTGATTGCATATTCTACTGATAAATTGAACATTGCTATTATTGGAATAAAAAGTAATATACCTGTAAATCCAAAATATGAAGCGCATATAGTAATTCCCAGAATAATTACAGTTGGATGTATATGAACTTTTTTTCCTATTAATAAAGGAACTAATATATTTGAATCTATTAATTGTCCAACACCAAATAATAGCAAAACAGCAGCACTTTCAAACCATCCACTAAATTTAGTGATAGCGCTCAAAAACCCAATAATGGTATATAATAATGGCCCTACGTAAGGTATGAACGTTAACATTCCTGATAAAATTCCAATAACAATAGAGTGTTCCAATCCAATTATGCTCAGACTCACAGAGTAAAAGACCATCATGACAATACATACATTTACCTGCCCCTTTAGATAATTAGATATAATGAAATCCACTTTGGAAAAATAATCTGCAATTTTTCCTCTGTAAGGAATAGGGATTAATTTACTAGCTTTTTCTATAATTAAAGGCCAATCACGTAATATATAGAAAAACACTACAGGAGTAATCACCATTAATGATACCGTGTTAAAGCTTGAACTTAACACTTGGATTATAAAGTTACTAGCAATATCAAGAGCATTCATGAAATAAGATACATAGTTGCTGTAATTTTCTGCTAGATTTTTAGATAAATGATCAAATAAGCTATCCTCGATTTTCATATTAAGAAATTCTAATACAGAGGGGATTACTTTAAGCTTTAATGAAGGCACTTTACTCACTAAGAAATTTAATATTGAAGTAATTTGAACATATATAATAGGTAAAACAAATGTTATGACTAGTATAAAAGCTATTAATAAAATAAGTATTATAAAAATTACAGAACATGAACGTGGTATTCTATACTTTTCAAACTTGACTACTAGCGGATTAAACAAATATGCAATAATAATAGATATTAAACATGGAAAAATCATAGGACGCATCAGGAATAACATCCCTATTATAAAAAGCAGTATGAAACAAATAGTTATATGACGTTTTTGCATGTGTTTAGCATAGCTAATTTACTGAAAAATATGCAATTTATTTTTCCTATGTTGAAAGTATTTTACGATTTGTAATACTATCGTTTTTTACTAAAATTTAGTTGTTTAATCCGCAGGCAAAGATAGATTTTGAGCTCTCTAAATATCTCTTTTGCTATTATAATTATGCTAGTTAATAGGGGAAGTAACTTTTATATGATGTCAGAAATTTTATTTTTCGGAAAGAATCTTGGATAGAGAGGAAAGCTTCTACAAAAAGAAATATGTGCGCTAAGAAATACAAAATAGCAGCATTAATAGTTGCAGCGGGAGTAGGCAGTAGATGCAATTCTACGATTCCTAAGCAATATATAAAACTGGCAGGTAAATCTGTTTTATTTCATACAATTAAAAGATTTCTGGCTAACCAATATATAGATTACATAAGAATAGCAATTAATAGAGACCATGAAAGTTTCTATGAGAAAGCTATATCACTAATTACAGACACTAAATTACTAAGCCCTGTATACGGAGGAGAAAACAGGCAAAGTTCAGTTAAACTAGGGCTTGAAAGCTTACAAAAAGTTAACCCAGATTTTGTAGTTATACACGATGCTTGTAGGCCTTTTGTGTCAGATGTTCTGATAGATAACTTGGTTGAATCTATGATTAATGATCAATATACAGGAGTAGTTCCAGCAATAGAAGTTGAAGACACTATGTCATTGGTGAGTAATAGTTTTATTGAATCTACGATTTCAAGAGGAAAGCTCAGAGCCATACAAACCCCTCAAATTTTTAATTTCAAAGAATTATTATCATGCCATCAATCAGTCAAAGAATTTACTGACGATTCATCACTAATGGTAGAGCACAAAAAACATGTTGCGATTATTAAAGGTGAGAAAAGCAATTTTAAGTTAACCACAAAAGAGGATATCAATATGGCAAAGCTTCTTTTTGAAGAGCCAAAATTTCGTGTCGGAGCCGGTTATGATATACATAAGTTCATTAAAGTTCAAAATGGTGCTGAAAGCTTTATAAAAATTTGCGGTGTGAAAATTGAACACAACATGGCAATAGAAGCGCACTCTGATGGTGATGTTGCAATACATGCAATCGTTGATGCAATACTCGGAGCACTGGGATGTGGCGACATAGGAGAGCACTTTCCTCCTAGTTCCTCTGAATGGAAAGATTGCAATTCATCTCACTTTCTTGACTTTGCTGCTAAAAAAGCAAAAGAAAAAGGGTACAGCGTGTCTAATTTAGATATTACTATAGTTTGTGAAGAGCCTAAAATATCGCCTTACAAAGTAGAAATGAAGAAATTCATATCAAAAGCATTAGAAATTGATGATGAATTTGTAAATATCAAAGCAACCACTGCAGAGAAATTAGGTTATATTGGAAGAAATGAAGGAATAGCAGTGCATGCTTCTGTGTTATTGCATACAAACTTTTATTGGAAATAGAAACGAAAAAACTTACTTGACACCCTTCGCCAGCCCCCTTATCATGAAACTGAAGCTATTTATTTATCTTCTCTGTACAGATTAAATGACAAAAAAACTCAACGTATTTGGCGTCTCATGTTTAATTTTTTGCACTATGTGCACCTTATGTCTTTATCAAATTTCTAGCTATAAAAGCTAAAATGCGCTATTTAAAACATCAAAAAACGCCAACTTAAAAGATGGATAGTGAGTAATTAGCTACCCTAGGGTTTCTTTTGCCTTTTTTTCTGTTTAGTAAATTTCTTGATGTTTATAATTTAGATTAGTTGCGGCTTAAAAGCAACTGAATCGCGGTTATTAAACGTTTAGAATAAAAAAACGCCATACTTGAAAGTATAATGTAAGTAATTAGCCAACCACGGGGCTTCTTTTGCCTTTTTTTTCGTTTGGCAAATTTTTTAACATTTATAGCTAAACAACAACCGTCATCCCGCTACTTGTTAGCGGGATCTAGAGATACCGCGGCGGCATGACGTAGGACTGCTGTCATTCAAGTAGCTGACGCTGGAATCCAGCCTTGCTGTAATCTCATCAAGAACGTTGTGTTTTAACATAAGATCAGCCACTTTTATGCTTACCAACTTAATAAAATTCCTGGATCCAAGTAGTCAGGCTACTCGGATGACACCTTCATAAAGTGAAATGAGATCCCGCTAACAAGCAGCGGAATGACGGGAAAAGAGGTGCTGGGATGACACCTTCACAAAGTGAAATGAGATCCCGCTAACAAGCAGCGGGATGACGGGAAAAGAGGTGCTAGAATGACACCGTTTACTATGTAACATCTCATCATATCACAATGTTCGTACAGTTGTGGCGGTATGACGTAGAAAAACTGTTAACTTAAATCTATATTGACATGTCCCATTTTACGCTTATCCCTAACCTCTTTTTTCCCATATATGGTTAAACTAGCTTTTTCGTTGCTCAAATACTTATGAGAATCATATATATCATTACCTATTATATTTTTCGTCATACAAGGAAAGCGTAATACTACTTCCTGCATAGGTAACCCGCATATTATCCTAACTAGCTGTTCAAATTGACTAACGTTACATGCATCCAAGCTCCAGTGGCAAGAATTGTGAGGTCTGGGAGCTAGTTCATTAACTAACAATTCGTTATCTTTAGTAACAAAAAATTCAATAGCCAGAATTCCTATTACATCAAGCGCATTTGCTATTTTCTTTGCAGCTCGTTGTACCTCTTGAGTTAATTTGCTATCTATTTTAGCTGGCACTGTTGAAGTATCAAGTATTCCATCAACGTGGTAATTTTCTGCTATAGGAAAAAAAGCTACTTTACCGTTTTTATCTCTTGCAACGACTATTGAAACCTCTTTCAGTAAATCAACACTTGCTTCAAGAATGTACTCTGTATTCCAATCAAAGGAAGCAAATTGCTTCACTTCAGAATCATTCTCAAGCACATATTGCCCTTTTCCATCATAACCCATTTCTGTTGTTTTCAGCCTTGTTGGATAGCCAAAAGCTCTACTGCTTTTCAGTAGCTCATTATAATTTTGTATACTTTTGTATTTAGCAGTTTTTATACTCAAGCTTCTAATGAAATCTTTCTCTCTAAGCCTATTTTGCGCAATGTGTAACGCTTTTTTACCCGGATAAAAATTTACATCGATATCAATTGCACTACATGGAATATTTTCAGACTCAATAGTGACCAAATCCACACTCTGTGCAAAAGATTCAAGCGCTTTCTTATCAGAGAAATCTGCTATTGTGAAATCATCAGCAATAGAACAAGCTGGATCGTCTTTAGCACTGGCAAAAACATGTATTTTTTGTCCAAGTTTTGTTGCAGCGATAGCAGTCATTTTACCTAATTGTCCACCACCTAT
Organism: Wolbachia endosymbiont (group A) of Scambus nigricans; assembly: GCF_947251485.1. Taxonomy (NCBI): domain Bacteria; kingdom Pseudomonadati; phylum Pseudomonadota; class Alphaproteobacteria; order Rickettsiales; family Anaplasmataceae; genus Wolbachia; species Wolbachia endosymbiont (group A) of Scambus nigricans. The sequence continues at coordinate 98,954 of NZ_OX366356.1, read as the reverse complement.
TATTCCTATTACTTTTTTGCTCAGCGCATCTGGTTCATTCATACTATAAATTGATGTTTCCTAATTAAAGTATACTTGAAAAATCTATGAAAAAAGTATATAATTAGAATGTTATCTTTTTATCATGAATATTCTATAATGATTCTAGAATACACACTAACTACCAACTTTGTTGAAGTTACAGTTTTACCAATTTATATTGAAGAGCAATCCATTCCTTATGAAAATTGCTATGTATGGATGTATAACGTTAAGATAAAAAACAAAAGCCAATCAACTATTCAATTGTTCAGTCGTCATTGGCAAATAATAGATTATAAGGGAAAAGTAAATGAAATTGCCGGAGTTGGTGTTATCGGAGAACAACCTGTGATAAAATCTGGAGAGGTATTCAAATACACAAGTGGAACATACTTAAATGCACCGTCAGGAATAATGCAGGGTAAGTATGAATTTCTGAATGAAGAAAGCATAAAAATTTTTGAGGTTATGATACCACCCTTTTCTTTGGATAGTCCATACGTCAAAACTAGACCCCATTAACTATCAAAATAGTTTATTTGTAACCAGACTGCATTCTGTAATTTTTAGCAAAACATGATCTTTCATTTGAGCTTTCTTCAATTTAAAATAAATACAGAAACTAGCTATCTTCAAAAATATGGTTAAATAATTGTTAATAATAGTGTATAATTATTAATATTTTCAAGCATTTTTGCCATGGCTCTTTCAAAATTTCTCGATCCTCGCAATGATTTGTGTTTCAAAAAAATCTTTGGAACGGAAAAAAATAAGAATATCCTGATCCACTTTTTGAACGATATTTTAGGGTTTACTGAGATAAATGCAATACAAGAAGTTGAGTTTCTTAGCACTATTATGGATCCCGAAGTTGCCTCTGATAAACAAAGTATTGTTGATGTTCTCTGCAAGGATTCTCACGGAAATAGATATATAGCAGAAATGCAGCTCGCTAGAGACAAGGGCTTCGAAAAACGCGCTCAATTATATGCCGCTAAAGCCTACTCAAGACAATTAGATAAATCTGGCAACTACATTGATTTAAAGAAAGTCTTCTTTATTGCTATATCAAATTGTAACTTACTTCCTGAAGAAGTTGATTATATTTCTACTCACAATATACGTGATATAAAAACTAACGGCCATTACTCAAAAGATTTTCAGTTTGTCTTTATTGAGTTGCCTAAATTCGCAAAAAATAAAGTAGAGCAGTTAGAAAGTATAGTAGAAAGGTGGTGTTTCTTTTTTAAATACGCAGAAGAAACAACAGAAGAGGACTTAAAAGAGATAGCAGAAAAAGCGCCAATAATAAAGCTAACATATGATGAATTAGACAAGTTTCGTTGGAACGAAAAAGATTTAGTAGCCTATGAAGAAAGGATAATGGATCTACGCAAAGAAGAAGCTATTCTTGAATACAGACTTGATCTTGCTGAAGAGAAAGGTATACAAAAAGGTATAGAGAAAGGGAAAATTGAAGTCGCAAAAGCAATGCTGGCTAATAATGTTGATGTCAACACTATTGTTAAGTTTACTGGCCTTTCTATTAGTGAGATTGAAGAATTAAGTGGAAATCTGTGAACGGTTACGTTTATTTTTTATCCTTATCATCAAGTGTAAATAAGGTTATTGTAGAGATTAAGCCTATTATAACTATTATTAACGAAAATGGGGCAGCTTCTCTATAGCGCTCATCGCTTACAAGTTCATATATTCTAGTTGATATAGTTTCAAAATTAAATGGTCTTATAATAAGTGTTGCTGTGAGCTCTTTGATAGTATCCATAAATACGAGCAAAAATCCCGATAATATACTCTTCTTGATGAGAGGGATATGAACATTCAAACATGTGGAAATAGTTCCATGACCCATGGTATATGCAGTCCACTCAATTTCATTTGGTGTTTTTTTGAGCCCTGACTCTACCGCCTTGAAAGATATAGCAAAAAAACGGAATAAATATGAGTAAACTAATGCGCCAATAGTTCCTACTAAGCTAATTTCCACAACATATTGAGTAATGAAAGAGGATATTCTGCTTAAAAATATTATTATACTAATTGCGATAATTGCATTTGGAATTGCGTAGCCTAAAGAAATGAGACGCGCTATATTGTTGATTACCTTATTTTTACGCGCCGTATATCCAATCATTATTGCAATGCTAATTGAGATTAATGCGGTGATAAATGATAAACTAACGCTATTTGCTATTATGTTATAGAATCTTGCTTCGTATATGAAAAACCCCTTCTCTATGCTCCAATATATGAGCGGAATCATTGGCAAAATAAAACCTATTAATATCGGCAATACACACATAAGATAAGCAAAGATCAACGTTATAGCGCCACTTATACTCCGTTTATTGTGATAATCTGAATTGGTATTGATTGAAGAGTAGGATATTCCTTTTTTTTGTAGTTTTTTTTCGATAGCTATTAGTGTTGCAACGAAAATCAACTCTGCAACTGCTAAAACAGTAGTTGAATATTTGTCATGCAGTAAAAACCAGGTGCGATATATTCCTGTTGTGAAAGTATCGATAGCAAGAAACTGTGGTGTGCCGAAATCTGTAATTACTTCCATTAGTACCAAAGACAACCCAGCTATAATTGATGGGCGTATGGAGGGTATGATGACAGAAAACAGGCTCTTCAATGAGGAGAACCCAAGTGTTGACGCAATAGTGACTGAGTTACTAACATTCTTTAGACTTGAGCGGACTAACATATAAACGTATGGATATAGGCTGAATCCCATTACTAATATTCCACCACCTAGGGATTTTATTTCAGGAAACCAATAGTCACCTTTGCTCCAATCTAAAATGTCTCTTAATAAGCTCTGCACCGGACCTGAAAACTCTAGCGTATTTACATAGACGAACGCTACTATATATCCAGGAATCGATATCGGAAAGAACAAAGCAATCTCAAAAATTTTACTTCCAGGAAATGAAAAAAATGTGGTGAGCCAAGCTGGAATTACTCCAAATATGAAAGATATTCCCCCCACTCCTATCATCAAAATTAACGTACTCAGTATATATTCAGGGAAAAGTGTGCTGATTACCCATCCGGAATTTGCTGTATCTGTAAATAGAATTGATATTAATGATAATATTGGACAGACGAATAATATACTTACTAAAAATAAGAATATATTTTTAAATACTCTTAAAAACATTAATTTGAATCTATATTTTATATTAAAATGTTATATGTAAAAACTGAAGATATCCAGTAATTATAGCCTTTCTTATAATAGTCCGAATGCGATAAGATATGTGTTTATGGCTATAGCAGGCCAGTAGCATATTACGGTCTGTTCGGATTATTGTAAAAAGAGCTATAACAGCCGTACTATTGAATATCTTTATAATTTTGTATATCATGTTTTTAGTTGATAAGTGAATAATCATGAGCTTCGTCATTGCAACTTTCTATCACTTTGTAAAACTCTCTAATTATTATGACATGAAAGACGAAATAAAATCTGCATGCGACAACATTGAATTAAAGGGTACTATACTCCTTGCAGAAGAGGGTGTTAATGCAACAATATCTGGTGAAAGAAACGCAATTGATAAAATATTCGATTTTCTACGTTCTGATTATAGGCTAAGGGACCTTACATGGAAAGAGAGTGCAGCAGAATATCAACCATTTAGCAAGATGAAGGTAAAATTAAAAAGAGAGATTGTGAATCTTGGTGTAAGCAATCTTGATATTTCCCTTAAGGGTAAATATGTTGATCCAGAGCATTGGGATGATTTTACTTCTCAACCTGACGTTTTAGTAATAGATACACGAAACGAGTATGAAGTGAAATTAGGCAAGTTTAAGAATGCAATTAATCCACACACACAATGTTTCCGTGAGTTTCCTCAGTGGACAGAGTCATTTTCTGAGAGTAAAGACCTGAAAGTGGCTATGTACTGCACTGGTGGGATTAGATGCGAAAAATCTACAGCATATATGAAAAGCCTTGGATTTAGTGATGTTTACCATCTTAAAGGCGGCATTCTTTCTTACCTTGAAAAAACTTATAATAAAAATGGTAATTGGAAAGGAGAATGTTTTGTTTTTGATGATAGAATTGCTGTTGATAACTCACTTACTCCAAGCAACACAATAAAATGCATATTCTGCTCAAATCAAGTTTCAACTGATAAACTGAAATCAGTTCCACGTGGCCAAGTGGTTTGTTCTGATTGTAAACTTCAGTGTTATAGATATAATAAATAAAACATCATACTGCTGCAGTTGTATGCACGTTGTGATTTGAGAGCAACCTCTACCAGAAAGGGTGTCATGCCAGTGCCCAGACACTGGCATCCAGGTTCTTTTTTTCTAGATTCCAGCGTCACACGCTGGAATGACAATAAAGAGCATATGGTTATGCAAGAAGTCTACTTCTTACCCTTAATCAACTCTAAAGCCTTCTCCAGATCTATACTCTCAATATCTGCACTCTTGCCCAAAGCAACGTTTATTTTACCGCATTTTATATAGAATCCGTACCTACCGTTGCAGATAAAAACTTCTTTTCCCTTTTCATTAACCCCGAGAGATTTTAACTCTTTGCGTGGACTGTTTGCAATAATTTGTACAGCTTCGCTCAATTCTGTATTCAGCACCTCTTTGGAGCTTTTCTTAAGAGAAAAGTATCTACCATCATAGAAAATATAGTACCCAAATCGCCCAAGGCCTATTTTTACTTCCTTTCCGGTTTCAGGGTGTTCTCCGATTACTTTTGGCAAGGAAAGTAACTGAGTAGCGGTGCTCAGATCAATCTCATTAACATTTATATCTTTTGGTATGGAAACCGTTTTTTTCTTTTTTAACTCGTTATTAAACTCCAGATAAAGTCCAAAAGGACCTTTTTTAATTACTACCTCTTGTCCTGTTATATCATCTATACCTAAACTTTTTGGATATTCTGAATTGTCGTTACTGCCCGTAATTTCTTTTGTATGGTTGCATTCAGGATAGTTAGAACATCCAAGGAACACCCCGGCTTTTCCAAAGTTCAATTTCAATATGCCACCTAAGCAAGCAGGACATTTCGTATTCACCTCTTTTTTTCCTTCTTCTGAACAAAACCAATCGATTACCAAATCGTGAATGCCGCTGAAAACTTCATCATGCGTCATTTGCTTGACAGAGTTTACATGACCAAAAAATGGCACCCAAAAGTGGCCTAATTCTTTTTTCCAATCTGCATGTCCATTTGAAATTAAATCAAGCTTTTCTTCCATTTGTGCTGTGAAATCATACTCTACACAACGCTGAAAAAAAGTTTCCAAAAATATAGTAACGATTTTACCACGACTGCTTGGAATAAACCTTTTGCTATCCAATGAAACGTACTCACGATCTTGTAATACCGAAATAATTGTTGCATAAGTTGATGGTCGACCTATACCGATTTCTTCCATTTTTTTTACGATACTTGCTTCACTATAACGAGGTGGCGGTTGAGTGAAATGTTGTTTTGGCTCAACTGAAATCAGCTTGCATGCTTCCCCTTCCTTCATGGCAGGTAGCAGGCCTTCATTTTCGGCTTCCATGTTATCTTGATAGACTCTATAAAAACCATCAAAGAATATACTCGATCCACTTGCTCGCAGAATTACTTTCTGGTCAGTAGAACTAATTTCAACTACCACTTGATCAAGAATCGCCGATTCCATTTGACTTGCAATGGTTCTTTTCCAGATTAAATCGTACAATTTAAATTGCTCTGGTGTTAGATAGTCTTTAATACTACCCGGCGTTCTACTTATATCAGTTGGACGAATTGCTTCATGTGCTTCTTGAGCATTTTTGACCTTTTTTACATATTTACGAGGAGACTGCGGTAAATATTTATCACCATATAATGACTTAATTGACCCTCTAATTGAGTTTATAGCCTCATCTGCAATATGAAACCCATCTGTACGCATGTAAGTTATCAACCCTACAGTTTCACCACCAATATCGATACCTTCATATAAATTTTGCGCTGTGCGCATAACACTTTTCACATTAAAATACAGTTTATTCACTGCATCTTGCTGAAGACTTGAAGTAATAAACGGAGGAAGCGGGTTTCTCTTAACTTGCTTGCGTTCTACTGTGCTTACAGCATATTGCCTTGATTCAATCTCCCTGACTAAGTTCTTTGCTTCTTCTTCATTCTTAATATCAAATTTTTCTAGCTTTTTATTGTCATAGTGGCTTAGCATAGCAAAAAAAGCCTCATCTTTGCTATTTTGCATTTCTGCCTTTATACTCCAATACTCCTGTGTTATAAATTTACTAATTTCATCTTCTCGTTCGCATATAATCTTTAATGCAACAGACTGCACTCGCCCTGCAGACTTGCTTCCCGACAATTTTGTCCACAGCAGTGGTGACAAACTAAATCCAACTAGATAATCCAAAGCTCTACGTGCTTGTTGTGCACGCACTAAATCCATATTAATTTCACGTGGATTTTTTATTGCTTCTTGAACTGCTCTCTTTGTTATCTCATTAAAGACTACTCTATAAATGTTGTTTTCATTACTGATTGCTTTCTTTTCTTTTAATGTCTCTATCACATGCCAAGCCATTGCTTCCCCTTCTCTGTCTGGGTCTGTTGCAAGATATATATCTGATGTTTTGCTTGCGGCTTTTACTAACTCTTTTATATACTTTTCTGCTTTTTCAATGGTTTCATACTTTATAGCAAAATCATTATCCGGATCGACAGAACCGTTTTTTGCTGGAAGATCTCTCACATGTCCAAAGGATGCAGCTACTTTGAACTCTTTACTCAAATATTTACCTATTGTCTTTGCTTTCGCAGGTGATTCAACTATTAATAATGCCATATTGTTAATTATTTTAGTACTTAAAGATAATATGTTGAGAAATATACAATGAAAAGTAAAAAAATATTTTAATGGTTCTTGTGAATTTTACGAACCTGGTTGTGGGACCTTTTCAGAAAACCCTTGGACGTTGCTATTTTTAAGTGACTTTGAAGGCTCATTACAATAGTATATGATCGCAGCAGCAACGAGAAGCTAGATTCCAGTGTCAGCTACTTGCATGACAAAAAAAGGAGCGCTGGGATGACATCCTCCCTTGTGGAAATTGCTCTCAAATCACAATGCTCGTATAGCTGCAACCCTGGAGGTACTGTTTCTCACCCACTGCAAATATTGCACGGTACTATCCACTTGGTCGTCGTGGCGCGTTTCTGGGAACATTAAAATCTCATACTCAAAATCGTTCAGCCATACTGCTTGGTGCGGCAGAAAAACCTTGCCAGACTCTATAATCGGAACAATTTGATGAAATCGAGTGAGCTTGTCATCATGTGGCACTATTTCAATAATCGGTAAATCACTGTTTGTCTTTAGCTCTTGCACCAATTGTTGACCACTTGTTTTTGCTTCGATTAAAATTGCGTGTGGTGTTCATCTTGCAGCTAGTGACAAAACCTGTTCTTTAAGCTTTGGATACTCAAGCTTTGCGCGATATACGTCGAGTAAATAGAATTTATTATCTATTTTTGCCCAGGTGATGCAGACACTAAAGTTGCTCATGTTACTTGTTGAAACCGCAGTATCCCAACTTTGTGTTATATGCGAGAGATTATCAGGAAATTTTTTATAGCGTTTCAACCACCCTGGTTTAATTATACCACTTGAAAGCGGCAGAGGGTTTTGTTGATATTGAGCAGCAAAAGCGTAACTCCCAAGTTCAGCTTTTATTATCTCAACTTCTTCTTTTCCTCCATCGAGGGGATATAACAACTGACCTTCTTCTCTTGAATATAATATCCTTACAGGTGACGCTGGTTTATTATATAATCGCCTGGTCGCACAGTGCTGAGCTACTCGGATGATAGGAACGGGAGGTATTGGCTTTTTGATTGAATAAATATAGCCTTTCTTATAATAGTCCGAATGCGATAAGATATGTGTTTATGGCTATAGCAGGCCAGTAGCATATTACGGTCTGTTCGGATTATTGTAAAAAGAGCTATAAACGCTTGACAAGCGAAATTCAGCTGCTTTTAATTGCAACTAACTTACGCTGCAAACGTTTAAGAAATTTACTAAGCAGAAAAAAAGACAAAGAATCCCCGAGTTAGCTAGTCTTTTACTATCTCTGTCGAGTATTGGCATTTTTTGATGTCTTGTAACGCTTTATAAGCGCGTTCAGCTTATTTAGATAAAAATCTAGATGTAGATGAAGTTTTGTAAAGACATACAGTATCTATATACTGCAAAAAATTGAACATAAGACGCCGATACATTAAGTAATCCTTACCTTTTAATCTGCAGATTGGCGAAAGCAAATACAATAGCTTCAGTTTCATGGTAAGGGCGCTGGCGAAGGGTGTCAAGTAAGTTTCTATATAATATTTTCTAAAATAAATAGACTTCTCGCATCCAATTTCGGTAGCGCGCGACACACAACTGCAATGACAAGGTTTTGTAAGATAAACATCATATTCACACGAAGTACTTGACTTCACTTGTACTAAGAAGCATTTTATATATGTTGTGTGCCCGTAGCTCAGCTGGATAGAGCAACAGCCTTCTAAGCTGTGGGTCGTAGGTTCGAATCCCACCGGGCACACTCTTTTATCAATACTTTCTATAAATCTTCAAGTACTCTGGCACCACATTTTCAATTGCTAATGGTCGAACCTTCATTGTTTCAAGGTCAACTGACTTTTCGATTGAACTATTCATCATAACTTTCACCTGATCTTGAGTAAGCATAGGGTTCGTATCTCCGGTTATTGGTTTTAGCAGCATAGAAATAATTTTATTTTCTAAAAAGAAAGCTATTAACTTTGCCATTGGAAAAGATACATTGATCAACAAACACTTTCTGTTAGTAACATTCAGAATAAACTTCAATAAGCTTTTGAAGGAGTAAACCTTTGGTCCACCCATGTTATAAATTTTCTTGTCTTGCTTATTAAAACTGATAATACGATATACCACTTCAGCTAAGTCTGTTACACATATGGGCTGAAATTTAGTCGTTCCATTGCCAATTAGTGGTAAAAAAGGAAGAATAGTTGCTAGTCTTGCAAATTTATTAAAGAAGTTGTCTTCTTTACCAAATACAAGGCTTGGCCTAATTATTATTGCTTTTTGAAATGCTGAAGTTACAGCTTTTTCACCTTCCAATTTACTTTTGGCATATTTTGACAACTTGCTATTTTCTATTCCCATAGCAGAAAAATGTATCATCATAGGTACATTTTTCATTTTTGCAGCTTTTGCTATCCTTTCAGCTATTTTAACGTGAACAGCGTAAAAATCGTGCTTTTTTGCTTCATATAATATTCCCACTAAGTTTATAGCTACATCACATTCTTCCATACCATCCAGAACTGATTTTTCATCAAAAAAATCGCCTTTAAATATTGATATTTGTCCTAAATTGCCACACAATTTTAAACAAGCAGCTTTTTCCTGATTACGAGTGAATATCTTTATTAAATATCCTTCTGCTGCCAAGCGTCTTACGATGTGTTTCCCTATAAACCCCGTTCCACCAAAAATAATTACACGTTTTGTCACAATTAAAGTTCCTAATAATTTGTTACTGTAAATTAATACAATGATTTCGCTTAATATTTTATTACGAATTCCCGTACAATAAGATCCATTTTCATTCCTCGTGAGCCTTTAACTAGAATTGCGTCATTATTCTGAATAATGTTAGCTAAATCACTTTTCAATTGATTAGAATCATTAAAATGCGTGCCTCTTATATTATCTGGCAAAAGCTCATGCAATTCTAACATAAATTTACCAACTGTATAAACTTTATCTATATTATTTTCTGTGATAATCTTAACCAAATCTGTATGAAACTCTATGCTTTCATCACCAAGTTCCAACATATCACCAAGCAAAGCTACTTTTCTCTGATTAGAATATGTACTCAAAGTTTTTATTGCAGTTTTCATCGAAGCAGGGCTGGCGTTATAGGAGTCATCAATTAAATGTATATATTTTTTATTGCATTTGACCTTATGAATATTGCCTCTACCTTTCGCTACACTAAAATTCTTAAGTGCAAGTGGTAATTTTGATAAATCAAGTCCGAGGCTTTGCACAACTGCTGCAACAGCAAGTAGGGAATAAGCAAAATGCTCACCTTGTACACGTAAATTACAGTTTATAATTTGATTATCACTCAGCCTGATTTTTAAACTTAATCTATTAGCAACTCGGTTTGATGTCATTCCAGCGCGTGACGCTGGAATCCAGTCTTTATTATACAACCGTCTGATATGCTCATTTGCAATTGAACTTCCTGGATCCAAGTAGTCAAGCACTGGGATGACAGAAGATAGTGCTGAAATGACAGAAGATTCATCGTTTCTTATTAAGTTTAGTAAACAAACTTCAGCATTTTTATCTTTACCGAAGCTTATTATATTTCTATTGGCGTGTGATGAGAGATAATCATAATATTTATTATCTCTGCTTAAAACCAAAGTACCGTTATTTTTCATACCATACAGAATTTCTAACTTCGCTTGTGCAACGTCAAATAGTGATGAAAAATTTTCAGTATGTGCAGGTTCGATGTTGGTAATAACTGCAATATTCGGATTACTAATTTTTGATAATTCTTTTATTTCACCAGCTTTATTCATTCCCATTTCAAGAATTAAGTACTGGCAGTTTTTTGGAGCTTTCAGAATTGTCAAAGGCAATCCTATATTATTATTTAAGTTACCTTCGTTTGCATGGGACACTCCATATTGCGATAAAACAGTATGCAGCATATCCTTTGTAGTGGTTTTCCCGACACTGCCTGTAACTGCAATAACTTTAGCATCAATAAGAACATTTCTAATGTAATATGATGCCATATCGTGCAAAGCTTTCAGGGTATCTTGTACAATCATGAGAGGGAAACTTTTATATTTACCCTCACTCACTATTGCAGCGACAGCCCCTTTTAAAAACGCTTCATGCAAAAAATTATGGCCATCAAAATTCTTTCCCTTGAGGGCAATAAATAAATCACCTTTTTTTATGCTTCTTGTGTCCGTTGAAATATTTGAGCTATGTATCCAATTACAACCATTTACGTCTCTTCCGCCAGTTGCATCAATGATATTATTTGTGTTCCATTTAAACATAATTTAGAGTATTCTTTATAATAAATTGAACAATAAAAGTAGCGAAAATACTACATGTTTTAGACAATGTGCAAATAATGGTTGCAATCCCTATAATTCTATCTCATAATGGATATAGAAGTTTAAATTTTTTCGTCTATAATTAAAGTGTATTTAGTTGTAGAAAGTACCTTGGAGGTGTGTATGTTCACAGGAAAAAATGAAAAATCTACTTCTATACTAGCTAAAGTTGGTAATGCAGCTTCGGGAGTAGGAAGTTTTCTGGGTAGAGGTGTAAAAGTTCTAGTCAAGGGTGCAGTGTACCCTATATGGCCAAAGAATTGGTTTAAGTCCTGGGATGAAATGCGGCACGACATAAAAAATGGCGGACGTTCTATTATTGGCAACCCACTTGAAGAATATGATCCACCTATAGAAGCCACACAAGCTAGTGAGGATCTTGGTGTCCAAATAATGGAGCAAAAGAAAGGAACAGGAAAGGTAACTTTTTTAGCATCAAGGACTCTGACAGGGGATATACCCTATTTGACGCCAGAACGATTAGGTAAAATAAAGCAAAACCTGCCAAATGTAACTATCTTTAAAGAAGAAAACAAAGTTGTAATTGAAGTTGATGTTAAAAAAATAATTGAAGACATCAAAAAGAACAATCCAGGAATTGATGAGAAAAGAATAAAAGAGCTTGCTCTTGAAAAAATTGCTGAAGGAGCTGAAGGAGTTGGTGGCAACCTTAAAAAGCTAGCAAAAATTACTGGCGGAGAATTTAAAGTTCACACAGACTTAAAATTGCTGTATGGTATTGCAGAAAAATTGTATAAGGAATATGATGATCAAAAGCAGTCATCAGACAAAGTTGTGAAGTCTGATGTTGGTCAGCCTTCAGAAACTATAGCTTCAGGTGAGAAAAAATGGGCGCAAGAAGCTATAAAAGCAGGTAAGTCGCAAAGTTGTGGAATGCAAAAATAAGTTATAGGGGAGTGTTATGAGTGAAGCTAAAAAAATAGAGGAAAGACATCATAGTCTAACTGTTCCTGGGGATATGTATCACTTACAACCAGGAGTTATTACTGGAAAAAGGGTAAGTGGAATAGAAACCTCTTTGAAAGAACAGCAGGACATGGTAAAAGAACAAGTAAGGGAACTTGTAAGCTCTTTAAATCTTGAAGATGCTTCTGGTGAAACGATAAAACCACTATCTACACCTAATGTAGAAAAAAACGAAGGAAGAGGGAAAGGTCGCTCTTAAAATATGAGCAATGAAGTTTATGATAGCAATAACATCTTTGCTCAAATATTAAGGGATGAGTTACCTTGTGAGAAGGTGCATGAAAATGAAAATGTAATAGCTTTTCATGATAAGTACCCCGACGCACCAGTTCATATTTTAGTTATACCAAAAAATCAATATATTTCATATGATGATTTCATTCTAAAAGCTCCTGAAGAGGAAATAGCGGATTTCTTCAAAACTGTAAGAGAGATAGCACACAAATATAATCTAGAAAAAACAGGATATAGATTAGTCACTAACTACGGTGAAAATGGAGAGCAGGTTGTACCACACTTTCACGTGCATATTTTAGGTGGTAAAAAATTAGGAAAGCATGTAAACTCATAGTGTTATATGTTTTGTTAAATGAGCGAATATTTAACCATAGTAATCTTTATCTGCGTATCAATTGTAGTATCTTTTGCTTTAGGTATATTGCCTATGTTTCTTGCAGTGAGTAAGCCAGATGGTGAAAAGCTTTCCACATATGAGTGTGGCTTCAATCCACTATCCAGTGCAAGAAAAAATTTTGACATTAAATTTTATCTAGTTTCAATATTATTTATAATATTTGACTTAGAAATTGCTTTTCTTTTTCCTTGGGCTGTTTCTTTATCTAAGATAAGCTATGGTGGATTTTGGTCTATGATGGTATTTCTTGCAATACTCACTATAGGTTTTATCTATGAATGGTGTAAAGGTGCATTAGAGTGGGAGTAGTTTATGACAAATCAAATTCTATCTAATGATGACTGGGGTCGTTATAAAAAAGAAGGGTTTCTTGTCACTAAATTTGGTGATTTAACAGATTATGTAATGAATTGGGCAAGGTCTGGTTCATTGTGGCCAATGACATTTGGTCTTGCATGTTGCGCAGTTGAGATGATGCATACTGCATCCAGCCGTTATGATCTTGATAGATATGGTATAATGTTTCGTGCAAGCCCACGTCAATCAGATGTGATGATTGTTGCTGGCACACTAACTAATAAAATGGCAGCAGCATTGCGCAAGGTTTATGATCAAATGGCAGACCCGAAGTATGTTATTTCCATGGGAAGTTGTGCAAATGGTGGTGGTTATTACCATTACTCTTATTCAGTAGTCCGAGGCTGTGATAGAATTGTGCCAGTTGACGTGTATGTCCCTGGATGCCCACCAACCGCTGAGGCGTTGCTATATGGAATGCTATGCCTACAAAACAAAATAAAACGGACTCGGAATGGATAAAACTGCAAAGTATATACAAAAAAAGACCAAATGCGAGTGCATTCAAAAAGATGATGGCATTATTATAATATATTCAACTTTAGATGAAATTGAAAAGCACCTATTCTTTCTACGTGATGATGAAAAGTGTAGGTTTGAACTATTAGTTGATATTTTTGGGGTTGACTATCCAAATAGAGAGAAGCGTTTCGAGCTAATATACAATCTGCTCAGCATTGTGCATAATATTAGAGTACACATAAAGCTTCAGTTATGTGAAAGCGACATGCCTCCAAGTGTAGCGAGGATATTTAGTACGGCTTTGTGGTTTGAGCGTGAAGTGTTTGATATGTATGGAATAGAGTTTTCTGATCACCCTGATTTGCGTAGGATTCTAACAGACTATGGATTCAAAGGTCATCCAATGTTAAAAGATTTCCCTCTCACTGGTTATGAGGAAGTAAAATATGATATAGAGACAAAAAAGGTTGTGTATAATCCTATAGATTTACCGCAAGATTTTCGTATGTTTGATAGCTTATCGCCTTGGGAAGGTAAAACCATAAAAGTAAATACAAAGGAGTAGAAAATGACAGTACAAAGAAAAAAAATATCTTTGATCGGTGCAGGAAATATCGGTGGAACTCTCACCCATATGATTGCACTAAGGGAACTCGGTGATGTTGTTTTACTTGATATTAGTGATGGAATACCACAAGGTAAAACACTCGACATAGCAGAATCATCCCCTATTGATGGATTTAATGTCAATATTACTGGCACAAATAGGTATGAAGATATAAAAAACTCCGATGCAATTATACTAACCGCTGGCATCGCTAGAAAACCTGGAATGAGCAGGGATGACCTCCTGCAAACCAATGCTAAAGTAATGAAGGAGGTTGGCGAAAATATTAAAAAATATTCTCCAAACGCGTTTGTAATAGTGGTTACCAACCCTTTGGATGCCATGGTTTCAGTGGTGCATAAATTTTCAAACCTTCCAACTAATATGATTGTTGGCATGGCAGGAGTGCTTGATTCTTCCCGTTTTCGTTACTTTCTTGCAAGTGAGTTAAATATCTCAGTTGAAGATATATCTGCTTTTGTGCTTGGAGGACATGGCGACACTATGGTACCACTAATCAATTGTGCTTCAGTTGCTGGAGTTCCACTTACTCAAATTATCGATATGGGTCTTATCACACAGAAAAAAGTCGATGAAATAGTTGAACGCACTCGCAATGGCGGTAAAGAAATAGTTGATCTGCTTAAGTCTGGATCTGCATACTACGCTCCTGCATCTTCAGCTATATGCATGTTAGAATCATATTTAAAAGATAAGAGGCGCATATTACCATGTGCTGCTTACCTTAATGGTGAATATGGTGTAGAAGAGTTGTTTATTGGTGTTCCTGTAATTATTGGAAAAAACGGAATTGAAAAGATCCTAGAAGTTAAAATGAATGATAGTGAACAAGAAATGTTTAATAAGTCTGTAAACTCGGTGAGAGAGCTGGTGAAATCTTTAGGTTCATAAGCAAATTAATGGTTTTATAGAGCTTCTTTATAGCTCAAACAGCCTAAAAAAGTTGCTTGTGGTTACCTTCGCTACTTGTTCTGGTGACTCATTCCACAACTCTGCCAAACAATCAACAACGTATTTCACCATTGCTGGTTCATTCTTTTTTCCCCTATAAGGCTCAGGTGATAGATATGGTGCATCAGTTTCGACTAAAACACGCTCGCGTGGTACATTTTGTGCAATTTCTCTGAGTAAGCTCGCATTTTTAAAAGTAATAATTCCAGAAAATGAAATATATAACCCCAAATCTATAGATTGATAAGCAAGTTCTTTAGAGGAAGCAAAGCAGTGCATTACTCCACTAAAAGCACCGGCTTTCATTTCTGACCTTAACATATCGATCATCTCATTATCAGCGCTTCTTGTGTGAATAACTAAAGGTAGTCCAGTTATTCTTGACGCTTCTATATGTAATGCAAAACTTTTTTTCTGATTGTCTTTGTTGTCAGATTTATAAAAATCTAACCCGGTTTCACCGATACTAATTACCTTTTGGTTCTTGGTAAATTCAACTAATTCATCAACGTGTATACACTCACCGTTTTCTATAGCAGCATCAAGCGGATGTATACCAACAGAGGAGTAGACCTGATCATAGGATGAAGAAATTTTTAATAACTTAGGAACATCGTCAATGCTTACGCATATGTTATGCAAAACCTTTACACCATTTTGCTCTGCCCTTGAAATTACTTTTGGTATTTCATCGTCAGAAAAATAAATCAAGTGGCAATGAGAATCTACTATCATGAGCTTATTGTTGAGGCTTTTATTATAGAAGAAAACTCTTCTATCACTGTTTTATAAACTTCTTTTTTAAATGATATAGCACTTGCTACTAAACTATCTATACCTTGCCAACGCCACTCTTTGAACTCTGGATGACCAGTATAATTAATATCAATGTCCTCATCCTCTCCGCAAAACTTCATTAAGAACCACCTTTGCTTTTGACCAGAATATTTTCCATTCCAGCATATTGGTATAACTTCTTCAGGCAAGTTGTAGTATATCCAATCCTTGCTTTTAGTTATAACCTTTACTTTATTAGTACCAACCTCCTCTAGCAACTCACGTAACGCTGCTTGTTCCAGTTCCTCACCATCATCAACACCTCCTTGTGGCATCTGCCAGTAAGAATCGCTATCAAAGCGTTTTCCAATAAAGGCATGTCCTTGTCTGTTAAATAGCATTATGCCAACACAAGGACGGTACTTATCTTTCTGCTCAACCACGAGTACGCTCTGTTTTTAAATGATTTGTTACAGAAGTTTTAATTAATTTTCCATTTTTTTCTTTCTTCATCTCTTCAACAATTTTCTTTGCAACTTCCTTTGCAGTCAAGTTCGAGTTATCAATTTCAAGCGAACCCTCAGGTATAAATAGCCTTTTCCCTTCAATTTTCTTTATAGCAAAATCCGGATCAGTAATTTTATTTTCCTGATATCTCTCTTCTGATTGGACACGTCTTACTAGTTTTTCATTATTACAATGTAATACTACAGAAAAAATTTCCATGTCCATTTTTTTACTTAAATTTACCACTGAGTTATATAATCTTTGGTCATAGGGATCACCCTCTATCAATTCATTTGTAAATATATAATGTTTTGATTTTACGTAGTGTTTTTCCAGTATTGCTAATACATTTTCCCTAACTGCAAAAATTTTTCCCCATAGGTCATCTGGAACTTCAGCGTTTTGTAATTTAACAATATCAAATATAATATTATTGAATAGATTATTGCTTACTATTACTGCACCAATGATTTTACACAGTTCCTTTGCAGTAGTAAACTTACCACTGCCTGGAAAGCCGATTAAGTAGATGAGAGTCTTGCCCATAATGAATACTAGTAAAAAGCTATTTTCAATTATATAAAAAGTATATACATTGTACATGCTAAAAACATGATGATAAAATAGATGCAGGTAATACCTTTAACAAGTAGTTGCGTTGAAAATAGTTCATATTTAGAAATTTTGAGTATATAATTATAAATGAATCATATAACCTGTAAACAATGCTTAGCGATATGGAATCGATAAGAAGTACAATTGAAGAGATAATAGATCAAAATAAAGGTCATGATATAGTAACTTTTGATGTGCAGAATAAAACCGTTATTGCAAAATATATGATTATTGCATCTGGTGATTCAAGCCGTCACGTTAAAGCTTTAGCTGAGCACGTAATAAAAAGCCTCAAGCCACATGATAAAATAGATGTAGAAGGTATGGATGAAGGCAATTGGGTAGTTTTGAATTTTCAAGGCATAATGGTTCACATATTCAGGCCGGAAGTAAGGGAGTATTATAAAATAGAAGAGTTATGGAACTGATTGCCTGGATAGCTGGTGCACAACTGCACAAACGTTGTAATTTTGAAGGCAACTCCTGCACAGGTAGTGGTGTCATGAAAGTAGCTGACACTGGAATCCAGTTTTTCATGCAATTTCATCGAAAACGTTGTATAGTGTGCTTGTTTATAATTAAGTTCCAGTGTCTGGGCGCTGGCTTCTCTATTAGGGTTACCTTCGGCATTAATGACAGGATAGACTGGGGTTTATAAAATGAAACACGCATCTGAATTTTTAAATTTCATCCAAGAAAGAGGGTACCTATACCAATGCACAAACATTGAAGGACTAGATCAATTATTATTGCAGAGCAATTATATAGTTGCATACATTGGGTTTGATTGCACAGCACCAAGTCTTCATGCTGGTCACCTAATTCAGATTATGATGCTCTGTCACCTACAAAAATTTGGTTATAAGCCGATAGTCTTACTTGGAGGTGGCACAACAAAAATTGGTGACCCATCCTTCAAAGATAAAGCAAGAAGCATCTTGCCTGTAGAGAACATCAATCAAAATACATCCAGTATAAGGAGAATATTAGAGAAAATGGTGTCTTTTAATGACAGCAAGACTGGTGCAATGATAGTAAATAACGCAGATTGGTTGGATAACATAAAATACATAGATTTTTTGCGTGATATAGGAGCTTATTTTTCTGTAAATCGTATGCTAAGTTTTGATAGTGTGAAAACCAGGCTGGATAGAGAGCAAACCTTAAGCTTTCTGGAATTTAATTACATGCTATTGCAAGCTTACGACTTTATTGAATTAAACAAAAAATATGATTGTCGTCTGCAGATTGGAGGGTCAGACCAGTGGGGAAATATAGTAAACGGAATTGAACTTGGAAAAAAGTTGAATTTACCTGAGCTATTTGGCCTTACCATGCCTCTTTTATTAAATGCACAAGGAAAAAAAATGGGCAAAACTGAAAGTGGAGCAGTGTCGCTTGATGATAATATGCTAAAGCCTTACGACTACTGGCAATATTTTCGCAACGTTGATGATCAAGATGTTGGACGTTTTTTAAGATTGCTCACTGATGTGCCAATTGATGAGATTAGAAAATTAGAGTCTTTAAAGGATCAAGAAATAAATGAAGCAAAAAAGGTCTTGGCAACAGAAGTGACAAAAATATGTCATGGTGACAAAGAAGCGGAACTTGCACAATTTGCTGCAATTTCTGCTTTTGAGAATGAAGATAGCTCACTACTTCCTGATTACATCATAAAAAAAGAACAAGTTGCAAGCGGCATATCCTTAGTAGACCTACTACATGACACCGATTTTGAACCTTCAAAAGGCGCTGCAAAGCGTTTAATACAGGGCAATGGATGCAAAGTTAATGATAATATTATAAACAACGTTAATTATATAATAAATTCCGAGAGCTTCAAAGGTCAGTCATTTATAAAATTATCTGCAGGAAAGAAGCGCCATATTAAAGTTGTGGTAGATTAGGTCTCGAAGTAAGAAAACAAATTTTATACAAGTGAGAAATTAGATATGGAGCAAATTTTCAAAATTCGAGAATTATGTATAAAACAAGACCCGCTGCAAAAGGTGATGACAAAATGATGTGAGAGAGGTAAAAGAAGAATAAGCAGATTGAGTAAGGTAAAAAAATGAGCTTTAATTACTATAACATAAAGAAACACCCAAGAAACTTTCGTAATATAACAGGTTTAACTATAGAGGAGTTCGAAAAGGTGGTGGAAAAAGTGAGGTCTGAGTGGGAAAAACTTGAAAAACAGAAGAAGTGCCATGGCAGAAGATCACAACTACCAACTCTGGAAGATAAGTTATTTTGCGTAATTTTGTACTATCGCACTTACATAACACATAGATTTTTAGGGTGCCTGTTCAATGTGCACAACGCAAATGTATGTAGGTTACTGAAGAAAATAGAGCCATTACTTGCCAAAAAAGTTACTATAACAAAAGATAGAAGTATGACACCAGAAAAAATACTAAAGATTCTGGCTGATGTTACAGAACAGCAAATACAGAGACCAGAAGATAGTAAAAAACGGAAGAAATCATATTCAGGAAAAAAAAGAACCAACACTATGAAAACTGAAATTATTGTTGAGGAGCATGGAAAAATTTTGTCAGTGTCAAGGTCACATCGCGGTAAAATTCATGATTTTCGTATAAGGAAACAAGAAAAATATTTACCAATGAACAGCATAAAATATGCCGATTCTGGATATCAAGGTTGGCAAAAATTGCAAAGCAATGTTGTAATTCCACACAAGAAGTATCGTAAGAAGCCATTAACCCTGGAACAGAAGGAATATAATAGAAGACTAGCATCGTTCAGAATGAGAGTAGCAAATAAGATCCGTGAGATAAAGATATTTAAGATTATGTCGCATGTTTACCGCAATTTTCAGAAGAAATACAACTTGAGATTTAATATTATTTCTGGTATTGTAAATCTTAAGCACGCCTTTTAGTTAATCTTGATTTTAGTCATCCTCCTTTCCTTTTTTTTATCGCTTGATTCGCAGCAGGTCTACAACTGGAAAGATAGTAGAAAGCGAAATTCTATTATATATAGCTAAAGTGGCTTAGGTTTACCTACAATTTGAAAAACAACAAATTCGTCATTCCGCTACTCATTAGCGGAATCTATACCGCGAATGAATCCATAACTGTACGGACATTGCAATTTGGGCCTACCAGGAGGGCAATGCCTCTTATCCAAGTACCCTCTTCTTGTCATCCCAGTGCTTGACACTGGGATGACATCATCCTTTTTTTGGGATTCCAGCGTCACGCGCTGGAATGACACCTCTCTTGGGCTCTCTTAGCTATAAATATTAAGGAATTTACCAAACGAAAAAAAAGGCAAAAAAAGCCCCATGATTGGCTAATTACTTACATTATATAGCTCTTTTTACAATAATCCGAACAGACCGTAATATGCTACTGGCCTGCTATAGCCATAAACACATATCTTATCGCATTCGGACTATTATAAGAAAGGCTATACTTGCAAGTATGGCGTTTTTTTATTCTAAACGTTTAATAACCGCGATTCAGCTACTTTTAAACCGCAACTAATCTAAATTATAAACGTTAAGAAATTTACTAAACAGAAAAAAAGGCAAAAGAAACCCTAGGGTAGCTAGTTATTCACTATCCATTTTTTAAGTTGGCGTTTTTTTATGTTTTAAACGCTTTATAAGCGCGTTTCAGCTTATGTAGGTAGAAATTTTACAAGACATAAGGTGCACATAGTGCAAAAAATTAAACATGATACGCCAGATACGTGAGTTTTTTTGTCATTTAATCTGTACAGAGAAGATAAATAAATAGCTTCAGTGTTTACGGTAAGGGGGCTGGCGGAGTTTGTCAAGTGGTTTTTTAGCCACGTTTCCCTGTTATAATGTTCGTTTGCTTGACCTAAGATCCAGGAGTATTTAAACTGAACCCTATACAGTGCTAAAAATGATAGGAAATCTAAGCGGAATAGTTGATGAAGTGCGCAGTGATCACATAATCCTGAACGTGAATGATGTTGGCTATATGGTGTATCTTTCAGCCAAAACTTTAAGTGCTTGTGCAATTGGAAGTAGAATCAAATTACTTATCGAAACCTATGCAAATAACAGAGAAAACACTACTCAGCTATATGGTTTTATAAGCAAAGAAGAACAGCAGTGCTTGAGGTTGCTAGTTAAAGTAAGCGGCGTTAGCTATAAAACTGCAATGTCAATTTTGGGCAAATTAACTCCAGAACAGCTATTTTTGGCAATTATGAATGAAGATAAAGTAGCACTCAAGATGAGCGGACTTGGCCTGAAACTCATAAATCGAATCATCACTGAATTGAGTGGCAAAGTGAGTAAACTAGAAATAAATAACAATAACTTTAATCCAATTAATGAAGATGCCCTTTCAGCATTGATCAATCTTGGATATGAAAAAATGAAAGCTTATGATACGATAAAGAAAATACAAGACGAATCGTCAAATCTGGACACTAAGGATATTATTCGCATAGCGCTTAAGGAGCTCTTAACATTATGAAATCAATATCGTGCGGTAAAGAATATACTGAAGATGTGCGCAATATTAACATCAGGCCT
Source organism: Wolbachia endosymbiont (group A) of Scambus nigricans (assembly GCF_947251485.1). Taxonomy (NCBI): domain Bacteria; kingdom Pseudomonadati; phylum Pseudomonadota; class Alphaproteobacteria; order Rickettsiales; family Anaplasmataceae; genus Wolbachia; species Wolbachia endosymbiont (group A) of Scambus nigricans. Next base: position 77,242 of record NZ_OX366356.1, on the reverse strand, counting down.
GAGCAACTTGATGATTTTGTCGGGCAAAAAGACTTAATACAAAATTTAAAAGTGTTTATAAACGCTGCACAGACGAGAACTGAAGCTTTAGATCACGTTTTATTGTATGGTCCTCCAGGGCTTGGCAAAACAACTTTAGCACAAATTGTTTCTAAAGAATTAAGAGTTAGCTTTCGCGCAACTTCTGGTCCTTTACTTAGTAAAGCTGGAGATTTGGCCGCAGTGCTTACCACTTTAAATGCAAAAGATGTTCTATTTATCGACGAAATTCATAGATTAAATCGCAGCATCGAAGAAGTTTTATATACTGCTATGGAAGATTTTTGCCTGGACATATTAGTAGGTGAAGGTCCATCTACTCGCACTTTAAGGATAGATCTACCACCATTTACGCTAATTGGAGCAACAACACGGCTTGGATTACTTTCTGCGCCACTGAGAGATCGTTTTGGCATTCCTTTGCACCTTGAGTTTTATTCTTTTGAGGAGCTAGTCGATATTATAAAAAGAGGCGCAAGAGTTCTTTCTGCTGAAATTGAAGAGGGTGCTGCGCGGGAAATTGCCTGCCGTGCGCGCGGCACTCCAAGAATTGCTTTGAGGTTACTCAGAAGAATAAGGGATTTTGTTGAAGTGAAAGATGATAAAAAAATTACTTATGAAGTCGCTGATTCTGTATTACTAAAATTGGGTGTAGATAAAATGGGACTCAATAAACTTGATATGAATTATCTAAGATTTTTATTCAACACTTCAGGCCCTGTTGGAATTGACACCATATCTATTGCGCTATCAGAAGATGTTGGCAATATTGAAGAAACAGTAGAACCTTATTTAATCAAAATTAGTTTTGTAAAGCGCACACCAAGAGGGCGCGTTCTAACCGATCAAGCAAAGGAGTATTTGAGCTTTCAACATTAAACATCATAATTTATATTGACTAATTGGCATGGTATCTATATGCTAACATTTATATATTAAAAATAATGGAGGCATATATGTTAACTAATAGCACTGAAACTGTATCTTTAATTGAAACTTCTTCTAATCTAAATATCAGTCCTTCTGATAATATAGCCTTTCTTATAATAGTCCGAATGCGATAAGATATGTGTTTATGGCTATAGCAGGCCAGTAGCATATTACGGTCTGTTCGGATTATTGTAAAAAGAGCTATAATTCGATTTCGGATACTAAAAATGTATCTAAATCAACACTAGATGAGAACGTACCTAAATACGTCACTCTTAATAATGCAGAAGAATGGAATGAGTTCTTTATAATGCAGAACAACACTTCTACTAATACCACTAATAAAAAGAAACCAAAACCTTATATTCATAAGGATAGTAATGGTATATGTACATATACTGCTCGGGATGAGAATAAATATGGTGGTAAGAACATTATAGGCAAAATTGCTGAACAAATTAAAGAAGAGATATCTAAAAATATAGAAAATAATGATATAGAATTTATAAAACTTAAAGAAAGCAAAAATGAAGATAATATTATTGAGCCTGCCGTAAGAATTGCGATAGGTAGTAATACAAAAGAAATAAGCATGAGTGACATTCTAAATAACGATTTGTGTAAACAATATGGCGTGAAAGCAATTACATTATTGCTACCTCAAAGTAAAGCAAGGGGCTACGTTGCCGGGTTGATGAACATGGAACAAGAATTTATGAAGTAGCTAATGGGTCATATCAAATGACTTTAAAGTGGAATGCTCAAGGAAAAGAATGTAATATTAAAATTAATATTCATGATAATGGCTCCGTAGAACTTATTGAGGGTAATGGTGTTACTATGGAGCAATTGGCTGCACATAAAGAAGTAAAAGTAGGAAGGCAATATAAAGCAAAGCCTTTACATGAAGTGTTAGCATCACAATTGCCACAAACACAATTACAACAAAGCTCTGAAGAAGTAAAATTTTTGGAGCAGCATTCAACAAATGTAGAAGACTTGAGCGGCGCATCACAAAAGCATCAAGCTCCTGCTGCTTCAAAATAGGTAAAGTAGTGAAAATTCAGTATAAGTTGCTTGCATCTGCAAGTATAGCTCTTTTTACAATAATCCGAACAGACCGTAATATGCTACTGGCCTGCTATAGCCATAAACACATATCTTATCGCATTCGGACTATTATAAGAAAGGCTATAATACGGGGATTAAAGCTCATTGAACCGCTTGAGGCAAATTTAGGTGGGCCAGGAATATTGTGTAAAAGATTAAATATTACAAAACAACATAACAAACAGGACCTTACTATAAGCCACGAATTTTGTGTTTATGAATCTTACCTCAAACCAGATTATATTTGCACCCCGAGAATCGGAATTAGTAAAGGCCAAGAGAAATTTTGGCGGTTTAAGATTTTCTAAACTTAAGACCTTGCGTAGACTATTTGCCAATCGGATAATCACCAGTGAAACAAGCATCACAATATTGTGGTGTAGCATTGTTACGCTTTTCTGCTTTAACAGCCTGATATAGTCCATCAATACTCAAGAAGGCTAGGCTATCTACTCCTATAACTTCCTTAATTTCCTCTACAGATTTATTTGCAGCAATTAAATCTTTGCACTCTGGCGTATCTATTCCATAAAAACAAGAATGCTTAATTGGTGGGCTTGAAATTTTGAGGTGAATCTCTTTTACTCCTGCATCCTTTAACATAACTATTATATTTGTTAACGTACTACCACGCACTATACTATCATCTATTAAAATTATGTTTTTACCTTTCAAAATGTGCTTATTAGCATTGAATTTTAATTTTATTCTAACTTTACGTACTTCAGCGGTTGGTTGTATAAAAGTTCTTCCTATGTAATGATTACGAATTATTCCCAGTTCCATAGGTAACCCTGAATGCTTTGCATATCCAATAGCTGCAGGTATTCCAGAATCAGGTATTGGTACAACCATATCCATATTGTTTTTTGGTGGGCTCTCTTCTGCAAGTATTCTTCCTATTTCTTTTCTTATATCATATATGGACCTATTCTCCATTATGCTGTCTGGTCTTGAAAAATAAACGTATTCAAAAATACAAAAACTTGATTTTTGCTGTGGGAAAGGAAACATTGAGGCTAGCTTACTATCCGAACTGATGGTAACTAATTCGCCTGGTTCTATTTCTCTAACAAATTCTGCATTTACTATATCAAGAGCACAAGTTTCAGATGCAAGAACGTAAGAACCGTTTAACTTTCCTAAAACAAGAGGCCTGATTCCAGATGGATCACGTACTCCAATAACTACTTCTTGATTGATTGCCACAAAAGAATAAGCACCTTGTATTTGCTTTAATGCATATATAAAACTCTCTAAGAAGCTATCTTTTTCACCGCTTGCTGTCAGATGTACTACTACTTCTGTGTCAATATCTGACTGAAAAACACACTCTTGTTTAATTAATTGTTCGCGTATCGGAGAAATATTAATTAAATTACCATTATGTGCTATGGCAAAATCCCCAAATTTGCCACTTTTGCCAAACATGGGCTGCACTCCAAATTTACTACCACTTGTTGAGTATCGAACATGACCTATTGCACAATCTCCAGGTAAGGATTTCTTTATTTCATCTATATCATCAAATACGCTGCTCACTTGACCTTGAAAGTGATAAGAGTGCAGCTTATCGTTGTTACTGGTTACTACGCCAAAAGACTCTTGACCTCTATGCTGCAAAGCGTGGAGAGCAAGTATAGAGTTAAAAGCAGCACTTTGGTTGCAACTTATGCCAAATACCCCACACTCCTCACGCATTTCATCTAGCATAAAAACTATTAAGTAAAGTTTAATTTTACTTTAGCATAGGTAAAATACAAGCATTTTGTTGTTCATCTGCTTTTATTGCCAGCAATAATCCTATGCATATCAAGCTTGCAGCAGTTGTACTTCCTCCATAGGAAAGAAATGGCAATGGGTCGCCTATCACAGGTAAGAGGCCTACTGACATTCCAATGTTTACAAAAAAATGAGCGCTAAAAAAGGCGAAAATGCCGATAGATACCGACTTAGAAAAATAATTTTTCGACCTATAAGCGATAGAGAAAATTATGCCAAGTAATGAGGTATAAAGCAAAATTAAAGCCATGCTACCTAAAAAGCCCCATTCCTCACTCAGCACTGCAAAAGCAAAATCTGTACGCTTTTCCGGCAAAAATCCAAGTTGAGTTTGACTTCCGTTAACAAAGCCCTTACCAAGCAAACCTCCTGAACCAATAGCTATTTGAGATTGCTGCGCATTATAACCTATTCCAAGTGGATCCACTGATGAATCCAAAAACGACAATATCCTTCGCTTGTGATAAGGACGTAAAAAAGTCCAGATAGCCGGTACTGCAAAAATGCCAAGAGTTCCACATATTACCGAATGAGATCTTTTTATTATTGCTGTGAATATAATTGACATCACTATAAGTAACATTATTACAGCTGTGCCTAAATTAGGTTGCTTTAACACCAAGAACACGGGTAAGAAAATAATTATAAGTGCCTTAAGCAATCTTTTAAATTCCATCATTTTATACACACTCTGCTTATCAAAATAGCGAGCAAGCGCAAGTATTAAGCCTACTTTTGCAAATTCTGATGGTTGCAAACTAATTGATCCAATTCTTATCCACCTTGTTGCACCCATTATGTGTGAGCCAAAAAAATTTACTGCTAATAGCGAAATCGCTGCTGCTACATAAAAAAAGTAGGCGTGCTTCAAATAAAAATCTAGCTCTATGAATGACATAGCTATAGCGATTAGGAAAAAGAAGGAAAATATGACCAGTTGGTGAATCGCAAATGGCACCCAGTTTCCTCCAGCAGAAGAGTATTGAACAACAATGCCAACGCAAAACAGCGCTATCACGTTAATGACTAACAACCAATGAATATTCTTCAGCCTATCCACAATAAAGACCTTATAACCTTAAAGTATAGTAAAATATGAAACAAAGATAAAAATCAAAAAACCAACTTCTCAACTACTAACCGAATTGGAGTGCTATATATTCCAGTCACTATTGTTAAAGCTGCCATAAACAATAGACAGAAAAGCATAGGAAATGGCACATCATTAATTTTGTCCGGTGTCATTCCAGTGCGTGACGTTGCATCATCTTCAAAATACATTTTCTCTACCATCTTCCACATATATATCAATGCAAGGAAAGAGCCAGCAGCAAATATTACAAGGGAAATCCACGCATGAGATTCGATAATTGCTTTCATTATATACCACTTGCTTACAAAGCCATTTGTTAAAGGCACACCGATTAATGCTAAACTGAATAGAGTGAACGCAAGTGCTGTATAAGGCATTGATTTCTTGAGTCCCGATAAATTCTCTATTTTTGTTGTATCAAATTTGTAAGAAATACATCCTGCAGCCATGAATAAAGATGTTTTTATTATGCTGTGGTTTACTATGTGAAGAATTGCTGCAAATACACCTGTTTTTGAGTTAAAACTCAGTGCTAAAATTATATAACCAATTTGGCTGACACTAGAATTAGCAAGCAGTCTTCTTATATCTTTTGCAGTTATTGCAGATATTGACCCAAATATAACAGCGCAAAGTGCGAGGATAATTATCACGTTGCTTAGTGATGGTTTAAATAAGAAGAAATTCTGATGGAAAACAGTATAGAAGATCCTAATGAAAACATATATCATCACTTTTGTCACTGTGCCTGAAAAGAATATGCTAATGAAACTTGGCGCCTCACTATATGCATTAATCAGCCACCTGCTTAATGGAAACAGTGCCATTTTAATTGAGAGACCAACAAAAATGAACAATGTGCCAAGTTTTATGATGTTGTTATCGTATAATGGAACTATTCTTTCAGCCATGTCAGACATATTGAGTGTTCCAGTCATTGAATACAAGAGCCCGATGCCAAATAAATAAAATGTTGCGCCTATTGTTCCACTAATTAGATATTCAAATGCTGCAACCAAGGCTTTTTTATCCCTTCCCATTGAAACTAATACATAACAAGAAAGAGATGAAATTTCCAAGAAAACGTAAAGGTTAAATATGTCGTTTGTTGCTAGAATCCCGAGCAGTCCGCTTAAGCACAGTAGAAATAGAGAGTAAAAACCAGTGATTTTGTTTTTGCTAATCTCTTTTTCGTTAATATAAAAGCTATAAAGCACACTAATCAGCGCTATAAAATTCACTAGGGTTAGAATTAAGGAATTTAACACGTCGATTCTTAACTCTATTCCATACGGAGGAGCCCAATTTCCAAGGTGATAAGTTATAATTTCACCTTTATATGTTTTAATGAGTAGTATTGATGAAATGATAAGAGTGATTGTTGTTGCAATAAAAGAAATAAACCAAGATACCTTGTGTTTCTTGGCAAGAAAGCAAAACATTGATGCAATTATTGGGATAATAACTTGTAAGATTGGTAATTGCATTAAATTGTTGTTAATATATCGTTAAAGTATTAGTATATATAATACTTTTTGTTTTAATACCCTTATGTTATCTAAAATTTGTAATGCAATAAAACGCCTATTACGAAGAGAAGATAAATTTGTAGGAAGAGATGAAAATGGAAATTCTTACTATGAATCAAGTAAAGGAAAAAGGTGGGTTATGTATAGCAGTGTTTCTGATCCTACAACAGTGCCTCCGGAATGGCATATATGGCTTCACTATACTGATAATGTAGTACCAGTTAATAATAAAAAAAGAAAAGTAAAACATACTCCTAATTTAACGGGTACAAAAGATGCATACTATCCAAACCAAAAAGTGAAAAATTACTATAAAAGCTGGAGTCCTGATAACTAAAGATGCGAAGGTCAAATATACTTGAAATAACCGCTGGATTATTTGTATTAATTTTTACTATTTTTCTGATTTTCTTTGCTATTGATAAGCTATCTTACATAAAGAAAAACTATAAGGATTGCTATAAAATATATGGTCTTTTTGCTAACGCTAACGGTATAGTAGTTGGTGATAGTGTCAAGATCTCTGGTGTAGATGTTGGAAGCATAACTGGTGTATCACTTGACAAAGCTACCTACGTAGCACGAATCGATATGTGTATAAGCAAAGACATAAAATTGCCCATTGATAGTTCAGCTCTGATCACTAGCAGTGGAGTTGTTGGTAGTAAATTTGTTAATATATCACCTGGATCAGATATTAAACTAATCTTGCATGGTGGTAAAATAGAGTATACTCAAGCTGAAGCAAATATGGGTGGAATAATGGACAGAATTCTTGGTATGTTTACAAAGTGAAAATGGCAGGATTCCAAGTATATCCGTTCAGGTAAAGCCTCCTGTAGTTCTAAAGTATTTAAGGATTTTGCCTTATTTCTTGCCTTTTCTACCGCTTGCTTTGGGGTTTATAGTATAGAAAGTGCCTTAATAGTTGCAGTGCATGTCTATCAATGATAAAATGAAAATTAATTTATTTTGATATTATGATTGGTTTACTGTTTGCCGTACTGTTGTTCTTCTGTGGTAGTGATGCACTTGCAAAACAGGAGCCACGTTCAATAGCTGGAGATAATCACATAAAGGTGATAAATTATAACCCACAAGCTATACATAAGTATACGGGTTTTTATGGTTATCAGTCCAGTATATTGTTTGAACCAGGGGAGGTAATACAAAACCTTTCAATGGGTGATTCAACTGGTTGGCAACTCCTTCCTCAAGGTAATAGATTGTTTATTAAGCCTATAGATGATATTGCCGATACTAATGCAACTATAATTACCAATAAAAGAGTTTATTACTTTGAACTTCATGCTGAAGAAGCAACTGGACTAGATGATCCAAGATTAGCATATGAAGTAAGGTTTCTTTATCCACTATTTAGCAGTGATGAGATTTACACAACAAATAACGGTGATATCTTCGAACAAGCTAGTCATACCATTATTCCTGATATCAATGATATTGAAGTTGTAAAGAAGGGATTAAATTTTAATTATTCCATCTCGCACGTCAAAGGTAGTCAGTCAATAATACCAATTAAGGTTTTTGATGACGGAAAATTTACATATCTACAATTCAATAAAATAAACTCTGATTTTCCGGCAGTTTTTATGGTTGATTCTGCAGGATATGAGTCTTTAGTAAATTTCCGTACAGTTGATAACTACCTGATAATCGAAAGGGTAAGTTCAGTGTTTACCTTAAGGAATGGATCGAGTACAGTTTGCCTATTTAATGAAACCATACCTTTCAAAAAAGGGTAAAGGCTATAATGCCCGAGATATGGGTGCAAAAATTTTTCTATGATGTTCTGTAATTCCATAAAGGCCAATAGCGTTAAGGTGCTCTTTTGTCCCATATCCTTTATTTTTATACCAATTATATTCAGGATGCTTATTGTGCAATTCTTGCATAAGCCGATCTCTCGTAACTTTTGCAACGATTGAAGCTGCTGCAATTGATGTACTCAAATTATCACCATTTACTATGGATTTCACTTGCCATTTCACTTCAGGTGGTTGATTACCATCAACTAGCACATAATCTAATTCTAGGTCCAAGTCTATCAACGCACGTTTCATTGAAAGTTTTGTTGCTTGCAAGATATTGTATGAATTTATTTCTTCTACGCTTGCCATTCCTATACCAAATTTTGCAACGGATATTATTTTTTCATATAGGACTTGCCTACATTGAGGAGTCAACTTTTTCGAGTCGTTGATTCCATCAATAATTGTATTTCTATCAATAAACACTACGGCTGCGGATATTACTGGACCAGCTAGCGGACCTCTTCCAACTTCATCCACTCCTGCTATCACTCCTGATAATTTATTTTCTAATGTAAAGTCTGGGTATTTCATAGGTTTTTATAATAAGAAAGTTATAGTAAAAACTGAACAGATAATAGAAATTATCCAAAATTTCATAACGATTGCATTTTCTGACCATCCCTTCTTCTCAAAGTGATGATGTATTGGTGCCATAAGAAAAACTCTTTTTCCTTCTCCATATTTAAACTTTGTATATTTAAAATATGATATCTGAATAATAACAGATAGAGTCTCTATTACAAAGATTATTTCAATAATGGCAAAAAGCATTTCTCTTTTAATTAGGACACTAGTTAACCCTAAAGCCGCACCTACCGACAAGCTACCAACATCACCCATAAATATTTTTGCTGGATGTGTGTTAAACCACAAGAAACTTAGAATAGCTCCTATAAATGCAATGCAGAATAAAGTAATATTCATATCTGCCTGAGTTATATATGCAATTAGCCCCAAAAAAGCAAAGGAAGTGATAACTTGAGTTGCAGCAAGGCCATCCAAACCATCTGTGAGATTCACAGCATTAGAAGAGCCGACAATTACAAACGCAGCAAACGGAACATATAGATAGCCAAAATCTATTATTACTCCTTTAAATAGGGACGTTTTTGTAAAACATTCAGCAGAGTATAGCTTAAGTATAAACACACCAACCAGAGCAACAATAAACTGAATAAATATTTTGGTTTTTGCACTTAAACCTCGATAGTGATTTGTCTTCAATTTTAAATAATCATCAATAAATCCAAGTAGAGCAAAAAATAGAGTTATCAATATCAGCAGCAAAATTTCTGGTGTTAACTGAGCCCAGAGTAAAATTGGTAATAAAGAAGAAATCAGTATTATTATTCCGCCCATAGGTGGTACATTCTTTTTTGTTATTAAATGACTTTCTGGTCCACATGATCTAATTGGTTGCCCATCTTTGCTTATTTTTTTTAGAAGCTTTATAAAATAGGGAAAAAGAATAAACCCAAAAACAAATGAGGTAAAAAATACTTTTGTAGCTAAGATCATCTGCTTACTTAAATTGACTAAGTGTCATACCACCTATAGCTAATAAAGTCAACTTCTGTCATCCTATAGCCTGACCCACAACTGTACGAACATTGTGATTTGGGCCCATCAGTAGGGTGTCATCCCAGTCTGGAATCCACAACTGTACGAACGTTGTAGTTTGGACCACCAGTGGAGTGTCATCCCAGTGCCCAGACACTGGTTCTATGCAACTTAATTAAAAACGTTTGTTTTAGTGTAAGACAATTACCTTTAGCTTATCAGCTCAGTTATAAGCAAAATTTCTCGATTCCAGACTGGAATGACACCATTTGCTGTGCAATTTACCTTCAAAAATGAATGTTCGTACAGTTGTGAACCTGTGGCAGGTATTACATAAGAGCATTTCCCTCTTCTAAATTATAGCCTTTCTTATAATAGTCCGAATGCGATAAGATATGTGTTTATGGCTATAGCAGGCCAGTAGCATATTACGGTCTGTTCGGATTATTGTAAAAAGAGCTATAGATGTATTTAATTTACAAATACTAATTATTTATTAATAATGGTGATATGTAAATATAGTTATAAAATAATTGTTACACTTGAATTCCTTCCTGGTTTCTGTTGTTATCAGAACATTTAAAACACTTTAAGAAAGCTGCTTAGTTAAATTAACTTAGACAAGTAAATAGCAGTTTTGCAGCCTGTTTTTATGAATGATGATAAAATGTTGTAGCCAAATGCGCTTTCAGCATTGTGCTGAATTGCAATATCTTTGTGCTCTAACTCCTCGTCGCGAAATTTACTTATCGTTTCTCTTAATTCCCCATCTTCTAAATGTGAAACTTGCTCTTTGTAGTGCTCCCCGATAACTTCTTCAACTGCAGCAGTGCAAGCCATAGCAGCTTTTTTGCCCATAATGGCAGTTACAACGCCAAGCGACACTCCTAAAACACGCCAAACAGGCAACAAAACAGTAGGACGAACTTTTTGCTCTTTGATTTTCTCATTAAAATAGTGAAAATGCTTTTTTTCCTGCTCTTCCATTTCAATTATTTCATTGATTATAGAAGATTTCTTAAGAATAAATTTTTGACCAGAATAAATGCAAATAGCTCCATATTCTCCAGCGTGATCTACTCTAATTGCCTGTTGCAAGAACTGATTGTTGCTGTACCTTAAATTATTTAGATTTCTTTCTTTCTCCACAATACACCTTACCTGATACGAACAGAGCTACTATGAGATAAATTAGATTCCATGTTGCTAAGGAAACACCTAGAACGTAATGAGATCTGTCACAAGATGGAGAGTAATTAGGATTTAGTAGATTATTTCTGAGCTCTTCTATACTAACGTTACCACTTGCTTGCTCTGTACAACCTAAAACATCATGAAATAAGTGGAGTTCAAGACCTATATGATAAAAAGATATTACTGCACCTATGAGGTAGCTGCAAAACATTGCATAGATTAGAATTTTGTTGTCTTTAAGCATGCACGCCACTGCAAGTAATCCAGCGATATAGTAAACTATTCGCTCGTATGTACATAACTTGCATGGCAGCATGTTGAAAAAATATTCTAGCACATATGCAAAAATTAGAGCAGCGGCACTCGACAGCAGAAAGATTGCAGGAATTCTGGAATTATTACACATAACTTTAAGTAAATTATCCCTGAAAGTATAAAGCAGAGTATTCATTTTACATAGGGATTTTTATTTTTTTTCAAAAGCAATCTAACTGGCACACCGTCTGCAAAGAAATTTTTTCTGAGATCGTTAATTAAATAGCGTTTGTAACTTTCATCAACACTTTCAGGTATGTTACATATCAAAGAAAAAGCTGGAGGTTTAGTGCCAATTTGAGCGATATACTTCATTTTAACTGCTTTGCCTTTTACAAGAGGGTGAGAATGTTTTCCTACAGCATCTATGAGCCACTTATTCAGTTTTGCAGTGCTGATCTTCTTGTTCAAGGATTCACTCACTTCAAGACACTTATCTATCACATCACCGCAGCGCATGCCTTTTAACGCAGAAATTGTTATAGTTGGCACTTCCAAGAATAACCTGGTTACTTCCTGTTGTTTGACAAATTTTATTAACCTGCTTCTGTCATCCTTACCTATTAAATCCCACTTATTTAAAACAACAATAATCCCTTTCCCTCCCTTAATTGCAGCTTCACCAATTGATAAATCCTGCTGCTCAATACCAACTAGGGAGTCTAGCATTAAAACTACCACATGAGAGCGCTTGATTGATTCCATGCTTTTCTCAACAAATCTTGATTCTAAGCCATCTACAACATTCGCCTTTCTGCGGATTCCGGCAGTGTCAATTAGAGTAATTAACTCTCCATCATGATCATATGTAATATCCACAGAATCACGTGTGGTACCTGGCTCTGAACTTGTTATTAGTCTGTTTTCTGCAAGTAAACCATTTAAAAAAGTTGATTTTCCAACATTCGGACGGCCGATGATCGCGATCCTCAGCCTACTCAGTTCATTGTTAGGTAACTCAGTGTTCTCGTTAAAATTTTCAATAACACCAGCTAATGCATCATAAAGATCAACCATGCCAAGATTATGCTCGGCAGAGATATACACCGGGCCAAGAAAATCAAAAAACTGCAAATAATCAACATTTTCGGATTTATGACTCTCGCATTTATTTGCTACTAGTATTACAGGTTTATTTATTTTTCTCTTCAGCCACTTTGCAAACTCTTCATTTCGCTCATTTTGCACTTTTGCATCAACAAGAAAGAAAATTATGTTTGAATTGGATAAAGAAAATTCGATTTGTTCAATAACTTGTAGTGAAAAATTAGTTTGGTCGTTCCATCCTCCTGTATCTATAACTTTAAACTCCAAATCGCTAATTCTCCCCATTCCCTCTCGCCTATCCCTTGTCACTCCTGGAATGTTACTCACTACTGCTGCTTTTCTTCCTACTAATCTGTTGAATAGGGTCGATTTTCCAGCATTTGGTAGGCCTACTATGGCGATTTTTAGCATAATTCAAGGGCATGTTCTATATGAAGTAAATTATAACCGAAACTTTTCAATTTAACTATTGACTTCGTAGATTATATAAGAATACTACAGTTAGAATTTTTTATTTCGTTATGTAAAATACGGGGTAGTTATGCTAGTGTCAGAGCAAATAGAGAGTGTAGATAGAGAAGAATTAAAGCAACAAAATCACATACATAAAGATACAGAGTATTCGGAAGAGACGACAATATATGGGCATATTAATCAACATATGGAAAAAAACATCTCAAATACATTGCATGAAATATATGATGCTCTTATGTCATATAACGAATCGGAACAGCCAATGGCGTCAACTTAAGAACTTTCATTAGCAAACTCTCCTAAAGACATGATGGCGTTTAGGCTTATCTACTTTATTGCGGCTGTCCCGGTCGGATTTTATAGCCTTTCTTATAATAGTCCGAATGCGATAAGATATGTGTTTATGGCTATAGCAGGCCAGTAGCATATTACGGTCTGTTCGGATTATTGTAAAAAGAGCTATAACTTTAGCGCGTATACTTAAAAAGGGCTTGAAAGTTTTTTGGCGCAATAAGTACCTGATAGAGTTTCTGTCTCATTACACTAAATAAAACTGAAAAATTTAAACGATACTCAGTAATTTGATCTGGGTTCCAAGGCCCTTGTGCATCACATATATGAAGCGATAATATATTGCACATGACCAAGTTTGCCCAAAATTCTTGTAATACAGGCTCTCCAGAAAAATTCTCTAACTCTGCTCCTACTTTGAGTCGTTTCCTCTATGTGCCACCTTAACACATAAGCTTTGCTCCAAAGTCTCGGTCAAAAACTCTGTTTCTCAGTTGGCTAATGTCAGCACTATAACTCTTACTTTCTGTCCTTTCATTTTATTTTTTAGCTTTTCATTTTCTAATATAAAATCAAAATCTAATTCTAATTCGCCAGCGTTCCCATAGCTTACTATAATTTCTTTTTTGCAAGCAAAAAATAAAATCTACTTCCAAATCATAATGCTGCTGAATGAATTTTACTGAAGACAATCATAGATAAATAATAATTTCTCTTGATTTAATAAACGCATTTGAGTGATATAGCTCTTTTTACAATAATCCGAACAGACCGTAATATGCTACTGGCCTGCTATAGCCATAAACACATATCTTATCGCATTCGGACTATTATAAGAAAGGCTATAACTTCGGGTAATTGCTCTGCCGCCAACGTTTGTTCACCTATATTCCAAGCTGCAAGACGAGCACTACAAATCAGCGAAGTACACAAATCAACAAACAAATTGCCAATGGTGCCTGTTGTTCCATTTGGTTCAAACTCGGATACAATTTCCCCAGAGCTGGGTAATCTCATACCAGAACCATCTGCTGCAATAAGTCTATAGCCTCTCCAACTCAGGTTCATCCTGATAGGCTGTTTGGATGCTTAAATTCTTGAAAGCCTGTATGGCAAATCTTATACCTTGCTTTAGAAAAAGCTTGCTTTGAGGGTACATGTCAATGGCTCCATAAGTTCACATTCTATTCCCAAACTTTTTTTAACTAACTTAAAATCATAGAAAATACTGTCGAAAAAGCTTGTTCGTGTAAAACTCAACACAATGGATTTTCTGAAAAGTTTTCGAGTATATTGCATTTTTAATTTGTAAGATAAGATCTTTTCCTTTTTGCATGCCTCACCTAAAAAAGACACATTTTAAACTTTTTTGTTGCAATAAAATAGAAACAAAAGTGCTGTCCCTTGCACTCTTTGGATAATTTAATGATAAAAAATTTAGAGAGAAATTTTATACACTATCGCTGATATTTTTCCTTAAGTTGACGCCATTGCCTGAACGGATACAACTTAATTTTTAATCTGCAGGAGTCAAGTTGAGAATGTCCAATTTTCCACTTTCTTTATAGCATAACATACTTCAGCGCCTCTTGCTCCTCTTGAAGTCCAATGGGCTCAACACTTATGTGTAAATTAATCGTTAATGTTGTACACGTTCTTTTCTTTTTCTACTCTCTCTTGCTCTTCAATACAATATATAGCAAGCGGATTAGCTTTAAGTCTTTCGACTCCTATTTCTTCTCCTGTTCCATCACAGTAACCATAAGTGCCTAATTTTATTTTTTCTAACGCCTCCTTAATTTTTTCTTTTCTATCTTTTCGACGCTTGATTAATTCCTCGTTTCCACTATCTTCATCAGAATAGTATGTATCAATACTATTATCTTCTAGTTCTTGTTTCTCTAACTCAGCGAGTATTGATTGTAACTTTAAGCTGAAGTATTCCAGTTGTTTTACGCTCATATATTCTTCATCTTCTGAAGGAGTGTAATCTTCTGGTGACTTTATTTTTGGTAACTTTTCCATAATTGCATTATCAAAAAAATAATAAAACCTATATAATTTATGAACAAAAAATTATACTACCTCAAAGTAAACACTATAATTTATAATAAACATTTAAAAGCCTAGTATGATCGACTCAGTAAAAAAAATAGTAACAGATGATAAGAACTTTACCTATATAGTATGTATTTTTATCATAATGTTAAGTTTATCTTCATTTACACTTAAAAACAACAATAAACAAGAAGTTATGTTAACATTAACATGGATATGTGCTACATTTGTTTTGCAGATTTCTACAAATAATTTGTTTACATCTGATTATCATGATGGAATATTAGAGCAAATCTTTGTACAGCCACTCTCTTCTAGGCTTATAGTTGCTTATAAAATTTTCGCTCACTGGTTATTATTTGGGTTACCGATTTCAGTAATTTCTTCCATATTCAGCTTTGCAATTCTAGGCAATAGTATTGAACACTCAATAGCAGTTGGAGTGTCTTTATTATTTAATACGCTGATAATCATTAATATTTCAGCTACTGGAAATGCATTGATGATTGGTCGAAACAACTTAGCATCAGGAGTATCGCAAATTCTTGTTTTGCCAATGATAATGCCAACCTTTGTGTATTTTAAAATGCTAACTCAATTTGAAAATTTATCCTTGAATATTTATACACTACTAATCACCATCTTAGTTTTTGTTATTTTGATTGTTAACAGCACCATAACTACTCACATGGCACTAAAATTTGCTGTGGAACAGGATTGAAAAATCTTACTGTTATTCAGTAGACTTCTTGCATAACCTAGAAAAAAGGCAAATAGTTATTATATAGCTCTTTTTACAATAATCCGAACAGACCGTAATATGCTACTGGCCTGCTATAGCCATAAACACATATCTTATCGCATTCGGACTATTATAAGAAAGGCTATAGATTTAGGTTTATCGACAATTTGAAAAACCTTCATTCCAGCATCCTTCCCTGTCATCCAAGTAGCCCTTCGTTGTTATCCCAGTGTCAAAAACTGGGATAACAGCTAACCTGACAACCGTCATCCCGCTACTTGTTAGCGGCTAAGAGATACCGTGACAGTATGACGGTTCGCGGTGGCATGACGATAAGCCTCATCATCCCGCTACTTGTTAGCGCCGCGGCGGTATGACGATTCGCAGCGGCATGACGAGAAAGGGGCTACTTGGATGATACCTTTTTTCTACTTAGTTTGGGTTATGCAAGAAGTCTATTCCTTCATAAGGAGAAGTAGTTAAAGGAATTTACTCTATTTCTCCCTCTTTTTTTATTATTTTTAATCTATAGTTAACGTAAAAGAGATATGCAAAAACTCTATTGATCCATAGTCTGCAAATTATTAATAACACTTACTTTAAAGAACCTCACTTTACGCTGATCTTTGAGCGCTCTTCTGTGGTATTTTGTAAGAGTATAACTTGTGAAATCGTCTTCCCTATAGATTAAAGAGTTACACTGCTTTATATGTGATGCTATCCACTCTGCATAGTCCTGATGATCGGTTGCAATGAATATTTCCCCTGTTATAAGTATTTTTTTTGCTAATAAATTTAAAAATTCCGTATTAATTAATCGTCTTTTATTGTGACTTCTTTTTGGCCATGGATCTGGAAAGAGAATAAAGAATCTTTCAACACTGTTATCAGGAAAATTTGCAATCAATTCTCTTGCATCTTCTGTCCGCATTAAAATATTTTTTATGTTCTGTATTTCTATGTTTGTTAGCAAGCGAGAAACCCCCTTTAAGTAGGGCTCACATCCTATAAATAATAGATCAGGTTCATTGAGCACCTGGTAAAGCATATTTTCACCGTTGCCAAAGCCTATTTCTACCCATATTCTCTTTTGTGAATTTACAATTTTCTCTATAGATTCCTTGCTGTTTTGAATAGAATATTTTTCCAATATTTCATCAACATCAGGTTTTAGCCTGGACCTTCTGGAGAACGATCTAATCCACTTGCTATTCTTAAATAGCATATTCTTGATACATATATAATTTTCTCACTATATTTTATATAGCTTAAACAATTCTCGAAATGAGTTAATGAAAAATTACTTGTCAATAATTGTTAATATTATATAATATATGAGTTCTAATAAAGTTTAAGTTAAAGGTATGAATAATAATCCAGTCGTAAATCTACCGGTTACTATCAGAAAGCTATCATCAAACAAATTTATAGAAGAGATATGTCAAGGCCAATTTGAGGATCAAGATAATACCTTGTTTGAAGATTCTTTTGTTAACAAAATTAAAGAAGGAGATGTGGTAGAAGGTGTAATTACAAGAATAAACCCTAACGACGTTGTGGTTGATATTGGTTTAAAATCTGACGGGAGAATTCTGATCAAGGAACTCGGTTGTAATGATGAGGTCATTATTGGCTCGAAAATCAGAGTTTATGTGGAAAGAATTGAAGATTATCATGGTAATGTTGTTCTTAGTCGTGAAAAAGCAATTAGAGACGAAAAATGGAATAAGTTGGAAGAAGATACAGTTACAAGGGCTGAAGTAAGCGGAGTTATTAAACGCTCAATTAAATGTGGCTTTATTGTTGATCTTGGTGACGGAATAAACGCTTTTTTACCGCTGAGTCATGTGGATTTGAAGCAAGTAAAAGATGCGAAGCACCTTATTGAAACTGAACAAAAGTTCATCGTGCTTAAAATGGATAAGAAGCAGGGCAATATTGTAGTATCAAGAAAGCTGGTGTTAGAAAAATTGCACGCTGGTGAAAAAATTAAATTTTTAGAATCTTTAAATGAAGGCGATATAATAGAAGGGAAAATAAAAAGTATCACTCATTACGGTGTATTTGTCGGTATTCATGAATCAGATGTAGTGGGAGTTATAGATGGATTGTTACATATTACAGATATCTCTTGGAGTAGGGTAAGTCATCCGTCTGCAGTTTTTACTTGTGGTCAGACTATAAAAGTTAAAATTATAAAAATAGATAAGGAAAATGCTAAAATTTCCTTGGGTGTGAAGCAGCTAGAAGATAGCCCTTGGCAAGATGCAGAGTCAAAATATCCAGTTGATAGTGTGCATAAGGGTTATGTAACAAGCATAGAAGATTATGGATTATTTGTTGAGCTTAGACCTGGAATTGAAGGTTTAGTGCACTCGTCAGAAATAACTTGGGTTAAGGGTAATTTACCAGTTAGTAGTCTCGTAACAAGGGGACAAGAAGTATATGTAAAAATTCTCAGTATTGACATTGCTAAGAGTAGGATGAGTTTAAGCATGAAAAGGTGTGTAGACAACCCTTGGCAAGTATTTATCAATAAATATCCTCCTGGTTCTATTGTTTCTGGTGAAGTGAAGAATAATACCGGCTCATATGTATCTGTTGCTTTCGGTGATTCTGAAATAGATGAGAACGTAGAAGGGACAATATATGTGAAAGATTTTAGTTGGTATAAAAATGGTTCAGATGAGATAAAGAAGTATAATGTAGGTGATAAAATAGAAGCAAAAGTAATAAGGGCTAACGTGAATCGGGCAAGAATTTATCTTGGAATAAAACAAACAGAGTATGATCCTCTTGAAGAACTGATAAAGAAAGTTAAGGTAGGTGATAAAATACAGGTTATTGTAGGTAAGAGAGAAGATAATGGACTAGTCGTTGAAGTTGAGAACGATGTAGCCCTTCTAATAGATCAAGAGCATTTACCAGAGAATAAAAAATTCTCTATATCAGAAAAAATAGAAGTTGAAGTATTGGGTGTTGAAGAATATAACATAGCATTATCTGCTAAGTGATAAGGTTTACTTATTTTGGCTTCATGTAAATGGCAACAAAGTCTGATATAATAGCGAGGGTAGCAAAAAGACATCCTTTTTTAGATAAGATTGTTATAGCAGCTATAGTTGATAGATTTTTTGGGATACTTTCAAGCACATTAAAACATCATAATAGAGTTGAAATTAGGGGGTTTGGTTCTTTTTCAGTTAGAAGTTATAACTTGAAAGAAACAAGCCATTTAATGTTACAGAAGTTTACAAAGAATCAATACTTTAAAACATATTTTCGTAGCAGTAAAAAATTATCTGATTTGATAAATGAATAAAAATTTATACCATAAATAAGATGAAAGTAGGGGTTTGAGTTTATACTGTACGATAGAAATTTTTAGCACCATATGCAAGTAGTAGAAATAGTTATACGTAATAACACATATAAAATATCTTGCGAAAGTGGGAAGGGGAATCATTTATTACGCCTTGCTAATAGTTTTGACAAGTTAGTTAGTTCTGTATCTCAAAAAACTGGAGGTAAGGGTTCGGATGCATTAAATTTCTTACTTGCAGCACTAATTCTTGAGGATAAAATTTTAGAATTAACAAAGCGATTAGATGAAGTAAATCAAGAGCGCGAAAAGTATAGAAACGAGAAAAGAATAGAATATACTGAGGTACTAGATAAGGTAAATAAGATTATCACTAATCTTGAGTGCATAAAGGATTAGCTTCAATAAAGCAAGCAATTAAATTGACTATCTGACTATTCAAGCCAGGAGGGAGGTTTGTCTTACGAGTTATGTAACAATATAATTCGTAATCATCAAGATCAACTATTTTTTCGTATTCGATTAGTTCGCTTAAGGAAAATTTATCAAGATATTTCAATGCGAAATGCCCTAAAAGTATATCGGTTTCTTTGCAACCCCTATGCCAGCTTCTATATATTAATTTTCTTCTGAGTAGTGAGGTATCTGTCATTACAATTAAACTTTTTTTAATTTAAAAGTTAAACTAAATACTTGTCAAGCGAGGCGCATTTTAATATACTTAACATTTTGTTAAGATCTAAATATACAGGTGGAATTAATTTCTAATCTTATCCATCAATTTAGCGATGGAATATATTATTTTTTATCATTTTCTTTAATAATTTCTGTCATAGTATTCGTGCATGAATATGGGCATTATGTTGTTGCCAAAGCATGCAAAGTTAAAGTTGAATCCTTTTCCATAGGTTTTGGTCCTGAAATTTTTGGTTTTAACGATAAGTCTGGAACTAGATGGAAATTAAGCGTTGTTCCATTGGGTGGTTATATTAAAATGCTAGGAGATACTAATGCAGCGAGTGTCCCAGCTGATCAACAAGAATTAACGGAAGAAGAAAAATTGTATTCATTTCATACAAAACCGCGTCATAAAAAAGCAGCAGTAGTTTTTGCAGGGCCTTTTGCAAACATGGTATTTGCTGTTATAGCTTTTACAATATTTTTTAGCATAGCAGGTTATTATCGCACTCCACCGGTGATTGAAAATGTAATCGAAGGTAGTGCAGCTAAGCAAGCTGGTTTGTTGCCAGGTGACACTATTACACAAATCAATGAGCATAAAATAAAATACTTTGAAGATATTTCACGTGTGATAATGTCGAATCCTAAAACAAGAATGGAGATTGAGTATAGCAGAAATAATGAGAAGCACAGGACCAGTTTAACTCCATTAATAATCAAGTACAAAGACGTTTTTGGCAACACAATAGAAGGAGAAACTATAGGGATTATTTCAGTCAATACATTAAAGCAGTCGTCTTTTCTTGGGGCTGTGAGCTTATCAGTAAGTGAAACTTACCACACTATGTGCTTAACGATCAAAGCTCTCTTTCACATTATTGTTGGTAAAAGGAGTATCAATGAAATAGGTGGGCCAATAAAAATCGCAAAGTATTCAGGGCAATCAGCTAAAAAGGGGTTCGTTATGGTTGTGTATTTCATGGCAATTATTTCAGCTAATTTAGCTGCAATTAACTTGCTGCCAATACCACTGCTAGATGGTGGGCATTTATTTCATTATATCATAGAAGCGGTTATACGTAGGGATTTAAGCTTGAAATGTCAAAAATATGCAGCTATTTTTGGTGCTTTAGTGTTGTTTTTGCTTATGGCAACTGGAATGTCAAATGATATTAGGGATCTTTTTTGAAATAAAATATGAAAAAGCTATTTTATATGCTGGTAGTGGTTTTTATTTCTTTTCCTGCCCTGCTTGTTGCTTTAGGAACTGCGGAAAAAGTGCAGGTGAAAGATGTCAAATGTATTGGTAATGAGAGGGTAAGCAACCAGACAATAGGGTTCTATATAAAACTAAAATCTGGTGATTATATAAACGACGATGATATAGACTCAATTATAAAAGATCTATATAAAACAAAGTTATTTGCTAGTGTTAATGCTTACATAGATGATAAAAAAAATTTAGTAATAAAAATTCAAGAAAATCCACTGATTAACAAGGTAGTGTTAAAAGGCAATAAGTTATTTAACAGCAAAGAGCTGCTAAGTAATGTGATTCAATCAAAGTCGCTAACTATTTTAACTGAAACAAAATTGCAAAACGATTTAGTGAATTTAGTCACTACTTATAGAAATAACGGTAAGATTGGTGTTAAAATTGAATATGACCTGAATAAGCTTGATGGCAATAGGGTCAATCTAATTTTTAAAATAAAAGAAGGCAAAACCTCTAAAATTAAGGATATAAGATTTATAGGCAATAAAAACTTTTCTGAAAATGAGCTAGAGCAAGTTATCAAAAGACATAGTAATGACATATTTAGTAAGTTATTTAGAGCTATTTTTAAAGGCGGAAATCATTATTCACCGCAATATCTATTGATTAACACAGAATTGCTCGATCATTTTTATTCATCTAAAGGATATATTCAAAATAATATTCAACCAATTGTTGAGGTTGATAATAACAATCAAACAGAGTTAACTTTTTTGATTGACGAAGGACAGCAGTATTTATTTGGAAATAATGAGGTTAATATTGAAACTGAAATTCAGGATTTGAGCCTAAAAGAAGAAATATTGGATTTTATAACAGAGGAAAACGATAAGATATTTAATAGAGTTAAAATTAATAATACAGTAGAAAAAATAAACAAATATTTAAATGAGAAAGGATATATATTTGCAAAAGTTAATCCAGAGTATGCACAACGTGACAATGTTGTAGATGTAACCTACAGAGTGCTGCCGGGTAAAAAGATTTATATAAATCAAATTACAATTGATGGTAACGATCGCACTTTAGATAAAGTGATCAGAAGTAAGCTAAGTGTAGCAGAAGGTGATGCGTACAATATATCTGAGATTCAAAAGTCACGTAAAAAACTAATGAGTAGTGATTTTTTTGAAACAGTGAAAGTAAATAGTTATGCAGTTAATGATAATGCAGTAAATCTTGACTTAAGTGTTAAAGAAAAAAACACTACTTCGTTGTATTTGGGAGGAGGTGTGTCTCTTCCTGGTGGAGCATTGATTAAAATTGACCTCAAAGACCGTAATTTATTTGGTACTGGAAAAGAGCTCTCTTTTGCTCTTGAAAAAAGTCAATACGTATTTTCTACTGATTTAGAGTTTGTTGAAAATAATTTTAACGATTCTGATACGTCACTAGGCATGGGTGTATTTTATGAAAAACAAGATAAACCAAACACTACTTTTGATAGTTGCGATATGGGATTTTTTACAAAGTTATCATATAAAGTCACAGAGAACTTAACTAATTCCCTTCGCTATTCTTATAAGTATAATCATATACACATGGATAATAAGGGTGGACAAGACACCGATATCTCTGAAATAATACTGGACCGAAAAGGTAAACATCAGATTTCATCAGTGGGATACACGTTGGCACATAATAAACTGGATAATCTATATGCTCCAAAAGAAGGGTATTTACTGCGCTTAAGTCAGGATATTTCAGGATTGGGAGGAAACGTGAATTTCCTAAAATCTGAATTCTTATCTTTTTATACGCACCCTATATTAAGCAAAATTGACGATGATATAACGCTACGCTTTAAGATGGCGGCAGGTCATATTTTTTCTTATACTGATGAAAATCTAAACATT
Organism: Wolbachia endosymbiont (group A) of Scambus nigricans; assembly: GCF_947251485.1. Classification (NCBI taxonomy): domain Bacteria; kingdom Pseudomonadati; phylum Pseudomonadota; class Alphaproteobacteria; order Rickettsiales; family Anaplasmataceae; genus Wolbachia; species Wolbachia endosymbiont (group A) of Scambus nigricans. The sequence continues at coordinate 54,111 of NZ_OX366356.1, read as the reverse complement.
GGCCAGCACTTTTTTAAAGGGGGTAATGAGATTAGAGGGTTTGACCTTTCCGGTATTGGACCAAGAGCAGAAGACAAAAATAAAAGCTCATTAGGAGGCAAAACTTATTTTAATCTAACACAGCAAGTGGATTTTCCTCTACCAAAACTATATGACTATGCTGGTATCAAAGGCTCACTATTTGTTGACTATGCAACACTTTTTGGCTTAGATGATAAAAATAAGAAGTATGAAGGGAAATACTACGATAGCAAGCTTGTGAGAGTGTCACCAGGTTTTGGCTTTTCAATGCTTTCTCCTTTTGGTAGACTTAGATTGGATTTCGGGTTTCCTTTAGTAAAGGAATCTTATGATATAATACCATCACCAAATGTTAAATTTTCTATTGAAGCGGGGATTTGAATGAAATATATACAGTTATTTATATCAGTTATTGCCTTAATTATTTCCTTATTTGTGGGGTATAAGTTTGTAGGATATCAACCTCAGAACACAAAAGCTGCAATTATCGATAGTGACAAAGTCATCAATGAATCTCTTGCTCTGCAAAATATACAACAACAAATAAAGGAGCAGAATTCTAGATTACAACAAGAATTTGAAAGTGAGTTAGAAAAACTTAAGCCATCAAAAGAAGAATTTGAACTTTTGTCAGAAGAAGCAAAAAAAGAAAAGACAGAACAGTTTAATAAGCACACTGTAAATACTAGAGATAATTACGCTAAAAAAATGTTACATTTAGAAGAAAGCTATAGAGACGCAGTAGAGAGTGTTTTTAACAAGATAAAAGAAGTCGCTAAAAAAACGGCAGAAAAAAACAACATAGATTTGGTACTATTTATTTCAAAAAAGAACCAAGTTTTATACTCCATGGATGAAGTTGATTTATCAGATGTGGTATTAAACAATATAAACAAGAAAATACCTGAATTTGCTTTGAAAGGCATTGAGTAGGCTTATGCAATTTAATATCAGTGATATTATAAAAATATTACCACATTCTTATCCGTTTCTCTTAGTAGATAGAGTTATAGAGTGTGATCCTGGTAAAAGTATAAAAGCAATCAAAAATGTGACTTTCAATGAGCCATTTTTTATTGGCCACTTCCCTGGTCATCCAATAATGCCAGGAGTCTTGATAATTGAATCTCTAGCTCAGGCATCTGCTATATGTGTTCTAGGTAAAGAAACAATAGAAAATAAAGTTGTTTACTTGAGATCCATTGAAAATGCAAAATTCAGAAAGCCAGTTACTCCAGGGGACACATTGATTCTTCAAGCTAACATTCAAAGTGTGTGTTTAGGTGTACACAAATTTAGGTGTATTGCATCTGTTAGCGAAGAAAAAGTTGCAGAAGCAACAATCTCAGCAGTACTGCAAAATAAATAAAATCTTCATCTGTAAGAAACAGCATGTACACTTTATAGTATAGCAATGAAGCTGAATTTCAAAATCTCATTTTCGAATCTATATACTCGCAATGGATTAACAAAATTAGATGAGACATTTTTGAATTATATTAAATCATGTGATGAGAGCTTGTTTTGTTCATTAATTGAAGCAAGAGAAAAAGCAGCTTCTTCTTCGATGTCATCCCATTGTCAACCCCCGTCATCCCAGTGCTTGACACTGGGATCTAGAAAACAAGAAGGACGGTCAGCTACTTGGATGACAGATAGCCAGCTCGTTATAGACCTTTCGTACTTACTTGATGAATTTATTGCAAAACTTTTCAACATTGAAAAAGAAATAGAAGAGCTAAAGAAAAAGCACAACGACTTTGCTGTAATATATAAATGCAAAAGGTTATTTGTCCAACGCTATGCATTGAAGAAATACACTAATGTGGCGAATATAGATATTACTAACAAACTAAGTCATTTTCTCACTTTGCCAACAACAGAAAAAAATTTTGCTGAGCAGGTGATGCATTGGTTTGAAGATAAAGAAAATCACAAAGAAGAAATAGAACTTGCAGCACAATATGCAGTGTGGAGAGTAAAAAATAAACAGAGTATATTATTCAGTATTCATAAAAAAATCGACCACGAAAACCTCATACCATTTTCTAAAAAAGAAGTAGACAAAGTTGAAGTGCTGTATTCAAATGAAGTAAAAAGACGATACGGTTTTGATCTAACAAGCAAAAAGGTGAGTTTGAATAAAGCACTAGATAATGCTCACCACTGCATATTTTGTCATAAGCAAAGTAAGGACAGCTGCTCAAAGGGGCTAATTAATAACGACAATACTTTTAAACAATCTCCACTAAAAGTTGAACTGCACGGCTGCCCACTAGAGCAGAAAATATCAGAAATGAATCTGGTGAAAAGCGAAGGGTACAGCATAGCAAGTCTTGCAATTGTGATGATAGATAACCCATTATGTGCAGCCACTGGGCACAGAATATGCAATGACTGCATGAATTCGTGCATATATCAAAAACAAGAACCCGTAAATGTGCCAGCAATTGAAACAAGGATTCTGGATGATGTGCTCAGTTTACCGTACGGATTTGAAATATATTCTCTGCTCAGCCGTTGGAATCCTTTAAATTTTCAGCGTTCATTGCCAAGAGGAAACACTGGAAAAAACGTTCTAGTTGTAGGCCTTGGTCCTGCTGGTTTTAATTTAGCTCATCATTTGTTGAACGATGGGCATAACGTTATCACCATTGATGGACTAAAAATTGAGCCTTTGATCGATAATTTCCAGCTAATTAAAGATTTCAAACACGAAAAATTGAGTGAACGCATGGCAGGAGGGTTTGGTGGGGTGGCAGAATATGGTATTACTTCTCGGTGGGATAAGAATTACTTAAAGATTATTAGATTACTGCTGGAAAGACGTGAGCATTTTGCACTTTATGGAGGCATTCGTTTTGGTGGCACGATTAATGTTGATGACGCGTTCAACTCGGGTTTTGATCACATCGCCCTAGCACTTGGCTCTGGCAAGCCACGAATGATCAAAATAAAGAATATACTAGCTCGTGGAGTACGTATGGCATCTGACTTTCTTATGTCGTTACAACTGACTGGTGCTCTTAAATTTGATTCTATAGCAAATCTGCAAGTTCGTATGCCGATAGTTGTCATAGGTGCGGGGCTTACTGCGATTGACACTGCCACTGAAGCTTTAGCGTATTATCCAATTCAAGTAGAAAAATTTCTTCTTCGTTATGAGATATTAGTTGATAAGTATGGAAAGGACTGTGTTGAAAAAGATTGGACAGAAGAAGAACACAAAATTGCAAATGAGCTCATATCGCACGCAAAGTTGATCCAAGCAGAGCAAGAGTTAGCAAAAAAAGAGAATAGAGAAATAAAAATATTAGAGTTGATGCAGAGCCTCGGGGGAGTGAAAGTTATATATAGAAAAGAGCTAAAAGATTCACCGAGTTATCGATTAAATAGCGAAGAGGTGCAAAATGCACTGTCAGAAGGAATTTACTTTATTGAAAACTTAGAGCCAGTTGAAGTTGTGACGGATAAATATAACCATGCTGAATCAATAAAACTGATAGACACAAAATCCGGCGAAATCAAACGTATAAAAGCACGTTCTATTTTTATAGCAGCAGGTACTGAGCCAAATACGGTTATTGCAACAGAAGATGAAAAGCATTTTAAATTAAGTAATGGGTATTTTACTCAATTGAATTCATTGGGAAAAGAAATAGACCCAATATTTTCTCCTAAAATGCAAAATAAAGACAGAATATTAGTATACAAGCAAGGCAATAAAACAATTAGCTTTTTTGGTGACCTTCATCCTTCGTATAGAGGCAGCGTCGTGAAAGCTATGGCAAGTGCTAAGAACGGCTACCCTATTATTTCTCAGCTTTTGAGTGGAGTTAATAGCTTCGTTTCTGTCATTCCAGTGTGTGATGTTGTGGGCCAGAAAAAAAATGCGTGGTCAAGTGTTGAAGACCTGGCTAATAAAGAATTATTTAATAGAATCAAAGAGCAATTCACTGCAAAAGTCATAAAAGTTCAATATTTAACAGATAAAGTGATAGAAATAGTGATTAAAGCACCTCTTGCGGCAAAGAATTTTAAACCTGGACAATTTTTTAGGTTGCAAAATTTTGAAACCAATAGCAGAAAAACTAACCTTGCTATGGAAGGTATAGCTGTGACTGGCACTGAAGTAGACAAAAAAAAAGGAATTATTTCCACTATTGTGCTGGAAATCGGCGGCTCCACTAATTTATGCAGACACTTAAGAGAAGGCGAGCAAATAATTCTTATGGGCCCAACTGGCAGACCTACTGAGGTTTACTAAGTCTCAATATTAAAGTGATGCCAAATTTTATTTCAAAAAGTAAATAATTTACTAACGCTCGTGCACAAATTAAAAATAAATTATGCACGAGTGTAGCGTTATGAATTAGGAGTGCTATATTAAAGCTTACCTCACTATTAAAGCTATCGGTCAGATTAGATTAAAAACCTAATCTGACCGATTTCTCTATAACCCTCTAAACTCTGATATAATTATATGATAATTAGTTTAATTAGTGGTTAATATGCAAATTGATTTTATTCATATATTGAGATAGCATAAACCATATTGGTTTTAATTATTGTGCAACTTTATAAATCGTCACTGTTACTTCTACTTACTGTATTAATAGTTATAGTCCTAAAATTACCTGAAAATTTGAGCATTGCAGTAAATTCGTCTCTCCCAATTCTAGATTTTGATTTATCTTTTCGTACCATACTAATATCTTTTTTATCAGTTGCATTTTTAGCTGTTCTACCAGCACAAAATTTGACTTTTTCAGAGATGCTATCTTTTGCTGCTTACACTATTAGTTCACTTTATGCAGTTTTATCTGAACATATGATATTGGTTATAATATTCTGTGAATTAATGACCATCAGTGCATTTTTTATTATCGCAGCTAGCTGTAGAGATAGTGGACCTGCAATAAGGTACGCTTGTGTACACTTTTTCGTTGGAGTTATATTAATAGCAGGATTGGCACTTCAAAGCACTAACCTGATAATTTTGGGTTTATTGATAAACTGCGCTTGTTTTCCTTTTTCATTTTGGGTTGTTGATGCATATCCTGCTGCATCGCTACATGGCACCACATATCTCTCTTTATTTACCACTAAAGTCTCTTTTTTAGTGATGCTTTTACACACTTATAACCTATGGCAAGATTGTACTGAAATATTAGCGCTTGTAGGCGCCATCACTGCAATTTACAGCATTATATTTGCTTCTCTTGAGCAAAATATTCGCAGATTTTTATGCTATAACGTTGTAGGACAAATGGGCTTGCTGATTATTGCAGGAAGTTTGCTCAGTCCTTCGGAAAAAGCAATACCAATTTTGATACTGCATATAATCTTCTCTCTTGTTTATCAATCATTATTGTTTGTGGTCAGTAATTCGATTATTTCACAAACAAAAACAATTAGTTTTAATGGAGTGGGTAAACTGATGTCAGTGGAAGGCATGTGTGCTATAATCGCAATACTTACAATGGCTGCATTTCCTGGAACCGTTGGATTTATCAGTAAATCATATATCACAGCTGAAATTGAAATGAACACTGTTGCCTTTAAAGGGTATAAAAATTTATATAAGCTTCTAAATTTGCTGCTTCATTTAAGCGTGGGGCTAAAGTTTCTTTATTACTTATTTATTGCAAAAAGTAAGTCAAAACCTTTAGCAGAGAGAGGAGGCAAAATGACTATGATTATTTTAGCATTTATATGCGTAATCGCTGGCAATCCTTACTTACCTATTTACAAAAAACCTTCGATTTTCGATTTTGTGTACAACACAAAAAATATTTTGTCGCAATTTAATTTGTTACTATGTACCACTTTATTGTTTATTCCTTTACGCAAGTTATTTTACCCGAGAGTAAATTTTAAAATGGATGTTGATTGGATTTTTAGAACTTTCATATCCTATATTGTCTTGTTGTTCAATCAGTTAGTCTCTAAAACTAGAGAAATGTTTGCCAGCGTAGTGCAAAACTTGACTAATCCACTTACTGGTTTATACTTTAATAATATTACTAAACTTAAAGAAGTGCTGGGTTATAACTCAGTGAGTTTTGTTTCGGCTTCTTCTCTCTTTTTAATGAGTATTCTACTAATGCTATTATGTTTAAATCGTTAACTGAAAGTTTAAATTCTGTATTTAGTAAACTGAGAGGAAAGTCAATCATTTCTGAAGATGATTTTAATCTTGCCATGCGTGAAATACGCATAGCCTTAATTGAAGCTGACGTTTCACTTGAAGTTGCAAAAAAATTCATCAACGACATTAAAGATAAAGTGATTGGGGAAAAAGTCATAAAAAGTGTTTCTCCAGCACAAATGATAATTAAAATTGTACAGGATAATTTAGTTGCAGTTCTCGGATCAGAGAAAAGTGACTTAAATCTAGCAGTTAAACCCCCTGCTGTGATTATGATGGTGGGCTTACAAGGTGCAGGTAAAACAACTACCTCAGGAAAGCTTGCTTTAAAACTAAAAAAGCAAAAGAAAAAAGTGATGCTTGCCTCTTTAGACATTTATAGGCCTGCTGCCCAGAAACAACTTGAAGTGCTAGGTAAACAAATAGATGTGCAAACTTTACCTGTAGTAATAGATGAGAAGCCCATTACAATTACAAAAAGGGCACTGGCAGCAGCAAAGGACGATAATTATGATGTATTAATACTAGATACTGCAGGCAGGCTTCATATTGACAATAATATGATGAATGAGTTGAAAGCCGTAAAGGAAATAGCTTCACCTGCAGAAGTTATTTTAGTAGCCGACGCAATGATAGGCCAGGATGCGGTCAACATTGCCAAATCATTCAATGAGGTAATAGGTGTAACCGGCATTATTCTTACCCGTGTTGATGGTGATGCACGTGGTGGTGCTGCTCTTTCTATGAAAATGATCGCCGATTGTCCAATTAAATTTATTGCTTGTGGTGAAAAATTAAGTGACCTCGATGATTTTTATCCAGATAGAATTGCAAAAAGAATACTTAGCATGGGTGATGTTGTCTCATTGGTTGAAAAAGCTGCTGAGATTGTTGGTCAGGAAGAAATTGATAAGTTACAAAAGAAAGTGAAAAAAGGTAAATTCGACCTAAACGACCTAGTGGGAATGTTAAAAACTCTGAGTAAAATGGATGGCATTAGCAACATAATGAAATTCATTCCTAGTTCATTTACAAAAAAGCTAAGTAGCAGTGTGCCAGATGACAATAAAGTGAAAAAATATATAGCCATCATAAACTCAATGACTGAAAAAGAAAGGCAAAATCCAGATATTTTAAATGGCAAAAGAAGACTTAGAATTTCTAAGGGGTCCGGAACAACTGTAACTGACATTAATCTTCTAATTAAGCAGTATAATCAAATGAGCTCTATGGTAAATAAGTTCAGTAAAGTTGACCATAGTAAACTCAAAGAATCTGATTTGATGGATATGCTAAGCAGAAAGTAAGTCAGCAGGTAGTGGAATGAGACAAATCATCAGTAAACCTTTAGCTATATCAAAAGCGGCTTAGGTATCGCAAAAAAATTTACAGCTTCTTGCTAGCCAAGAAATTTATTATTAATTTTAAGAAATACTATAGCTGACCCAAGCAACACGTCATACCGCCGCGGTATCTCTAGATCCCGCTAACACGTAGCGGGATGACGAGGCTTACCTTATCGGATTGTTTCAACACGTCATACCGCGATTCATTCGCGGTATCTCAGCCGCTAACAAGAGATCCCGCTAACAAGCAGCGGGATGACGGTTGTTGTTTAGCTATAAATATTAAGAAATTCACCAAACGAAAAAAAGGCAAAAGAAGCCCTGGGGTTATTATCCGCTTTAAAATATTGGCGTTTTTTATGTTTTAAACGCTTGACAAGCGAAATTCAGCTGCTTTTAATTGCAACTAACTTACGCTGCAAACGTTTAAGAAATTTACTAAGCAGAAAAAAAGACAAAGAATCCCCGAGTTAGCTAGTCTTTTACTATCTCTGTCGAGTATTGGCATTTTTTGATGTCTTGTAACGCTTTATAAGCGCGTTCAGCTTATTTAGATAAAAATCTAGATGTAGATGAAGTTTTGTAAAGACATACAGTATCTATGTACTGCAAAAAATTAAACATAAGACGCCGATACATTAAGTAACCCTTACCTTTTAATCTGCAGATTGGCGAAAGCAAATACAATAGCTTCAGTTTCATGATAAGGGGACTGGCGGAGTTTGTCAAGTAAGTTTTTTCGTTTCTATTGTAATGACAGTTATGGCCTGTGCAAGAAATCTATTGATTTACAGCAGGTTCTTTGTTACAGTTCGTAGTTATGCAAGGAAACTTAAAGCCTCATGAGTTTATTTACAGCCAGTGGTTTACATAATTTGGAGCTGTATAGCTGAACATTGTATATGATAATATTAATAACAAACGATGATGGTTTTGGAAGTGAAGGAATAAAATTACTCAAAGAGGTTGCACGGAATTTTGCGTCAGAAATATGGATAGTGGCACCAGATACTGATAGAAGCGGAGCTGCAAGATCTCTTGATTATCCAGTGAAACAATCTATTGGAATAAAACAACATAGTGAAAGGGAATTTAGTGTGTCTGGTACTCCTGCAGATTGTGTCATTATTGCGCTAAATAAAGTTATGAATAAAAAACCAGACTTAATATTGTCCGGAGTAAATATTGGATCAAATGTCGGGGACGATATTTGTTATTCAGGAACAATTGGTGCTGTAATGGAAGGTGCTGCAAGGTCTATACCTTCTATTGCGCTAAGCCAAGTTTATCATGATAAAATAGACTGGCACAATACAAAGGTTTTTGCACCAAAGGTTATTGCCAAGCTAGTTAAGGTTGGTTGGCCTAAAAACATAGTGATGAGTGTAAATTTTCCTGCTACGGAAAAAGTAAAAGGAGTAGAATTTGCTGAACAAGGTGAATATAACATTGATGGGGATTTAATTTTTACTGAAAATTCGAATGGCTCTTTTAGCTTAAATTGGTCTCGAGAGCACTCAGGCAGTGGTAGTATAAATAAAATAAAAGAAGGATTTATTACTATTACACCGGTAAAATTAGATTTTACAGATTATGATACATTGAATACTATGAAAAATTCTTGTGCAGACGAATTTTCTTCTATAGCTGACTGAGAAAAACATTTGCATTGCTCCTAATAGATATTTTCTATTGTGTTATCGCGAGCAATTATTTTTTCTTCACCTGTATCCATGTTTTTAATCTTTAAAGTTTTACTACTCAATTCTTCATCGCCAAAGATTAAAGCAGCTTTAGCATTTGCTTGATTTGCTTTTTTCATTCGGGTTCTGAGCGTTCCGCTATATTCATAGATTACATATAAACCATTTCTGCGCAATTCATTCGCAAGTGTTAGGGTATATTCTTCAACCTCTCTACCGATTGGAATTAGGTAAATAGGTCGCTCTTCTTTCGGAGAATAATTGATTAACTCCATTATGCGCTCAATACCCCCTGCAAATCCTATTGCTGGAGTGTGTTTTCCACCTACTGAAGATACTAAATTATCGTATCTTCCACCGGCAAAAACTGCCCCTTGTGCACCTAAATCCTCTGTAACAAACTCAAACACTGTGTGGCAATAATAATCCAAACCTCGAACTAGTTTATTGTTTACGGTATAAGGTATATCAAGAATTGTTAATCCATTTAGTATTTGTTCAAAGAAATCTGAGGACTCTTTCGTATAATAATTGCTGATTTTGGGCGCATCAGAAATTATTGATTTATCTTTCTCGTCCTTGGAATCCAGTATTCTGAGTGGGTTTTTGATCAACCTATTTTTGCTATCTTCTGATAGATCATTTTGATACTTTGTAAAGTATAAGATCAAAGCTTCTCTATATTTAGTTATTGTTTCACCATCACCTAAAGAGTTGATTTCCAGCTTTACATTTTTATTGATGCCAAATTCAGTTAGTAAGTGCTGAGCGAGTGATATCAATTCAATATCAGCTTTTGGATCTTCTATGCCAAAAACCTCAAAATTTATCTGATGAAATTGCCTTTGTCTTCCCTTTTGCGGTCTTTCATAGCGAAATGCAGGTCCTGTTGAGAATAATTTTATCGGTGTTTGCAGTTTTTTTTCAATGAGTAGCCTGACAATCGCTGCAGTGAACTCAGGACGTAAAGTTATGCTCTTTCCCCCTTTATCATTGAAGCTATACATCTCTTTAGTGATGATATCTGAGCTATCACCTAAGGTTTTTGTAAAAACCTCCGTGTATTCAAATATCGGAGTTTGAGCAGGCAAAAAGCCATATAGATTTGAGATTCTGCTTGCTGTTTGCTCTATGTGTTTAAACTTGTACCATTCATCAAACAGGAGATCTTTTGTTCCTCTAACCGTTTGATTAGTCATAGTGTGGTCTCTATACCTGCAATCTCTGGTATGTGGTAGCTCAGCATATTTTGCACTCCTTGCTTTAAAGTAATTGCAGCACTTGGGCATCCAGAGCAAGCTCCTTGTAACTCAACATAAACTATCCCATCTTTATAGCCACGAAATTTGATATCGCCACCATCTTGAGCAACTGCAGGTTTGATATGACTTTCCATCAATTCTTTTATTCTATTTACAATTTCTATATCATTTTTATCAAAAAATTCTTCATCCGGTATATTATTATCATTTACTCCTTCTTTATCTAGTGCTTTTCCACCTGAAGTAAAGTGATCCATGATTGTAGTTAAAATTTCTACTTTTAATGTATCCCAATTAATTCCACCCAATTTTGTTACTGAAATAAAATCATGACCAAAAAACACTCTTACCACATGTTCTATTTGAAAAAGATTTGCTGCTAGTTTAGAATTTTTTATCTCATTTGCATTTGAAAAATCAGCCGTTTCTCCTTCGTTTAAAATTTCAAATCCAGGAAGGAATTTTAGCGTATTTGGGTTTGGTGTTTCTTCAATCTGGATGAACATGTTATTTACCATGACAATTATAATTGTTACTATTTAATCATAAAATGATAAAAAAATATACATGTCATTCATCTTTTTTCTTTTTTTAGTATTCATAGTAATTACATTTGTCTTGCCTAGCGTTGTTGTATTTTTTCTTTTCCTGACAAAAAAAAATAATATGAGTTTCATGATGAACTCTATATTGAGTAAGTTTTTGAACGAATTTAGTAGCAGTAGAAGTTATACTGAAAATTACACTGGTGATAACATGTCCAAGGATGAAGCATTAAAGATACTGGGGCTGAATCCTGAGGCAAGTCAAAATGAAATCAATAAAGCATATCAAAATTTAATGAAATTAGTTCACCCAGATAAGGGAGGCTCGGAATATTTTGCGCAAAAGCTAAATGCGGCACGTGATAAATTGTTAAAAAAGTGATCTTAAAAAAAGTTTTCGTTTAACGAATTTCTTCCTTTGCTTTTTCTAAATACTCCAATATTGCTTCATGTAGTGCAGTCCATGTTATCTGTTCTTCCAGGGAAGGTATAAATTCTTGTCTCCAAGCATTCTTAAACTCCTGAAACCACTGTTTTTCAAAACCCTGAAATTCTAAAGAAATATCTACTTTAAAGCTATCAATTAAACTGGAAACTTCTGCAGCTTTAGAGCTATCTAGTAATTTTAAAGATAACACTCCACTCTTTAAAATCTCTAACTCTTCCAATACATTAAGCTTAAATGGTTTATAGAGTGAAGACCATATGCGATATCTTAAATAAGAATCATAGTATAACTTAATTTTGTACATTAAAGTGGTAGATGCATCAGGAGAAATGTTATTCTCATATTGTGCAAGAGAAGATAATAAATTCTCATAATCTACTTTGCTTAAACATGGTTGTAGAGTCGATTTAATTTTTTCACTAAAGGTTAGATAACTAGAAGAAATGCCATGACTATATTCACTAAAGAATTCAGGAAATATATCTGCTTGTTCTAGTTTAAGAGGTAGATCTTTTCTAATTTCTCTTGGTAAATTATGTATTGAAAACTGATAAATAACCCATACAAAATTCTCATCAAACTCATCTGAGTAATCAGCATTATTATCAGGAAAAATTACATTACCTTTCTTATCATTCCAAGGTTCTATCTTATAGAAAAATCTGTTCAGCCTTTGTTTTAATTTCAAAATACCTTCATTTCTATCACCTGCTTTATACAATGTTTTGCCCATTTTGTGTTTAGCATCTTTAGGGTTTATTCTGTCACTTATGTGCAATCCAATTTCATTTTTCTCTAATATAGCCTTTCTTATAATAGTCCGAATGCGATAAGATATGTGTTTATGGCTATAGCAGGCCAGTAGCATATTACGGTCTGTTCGGATTATTGTAAAAAGAGCTATAACTCCCAATCAAACAATTTGTGTGGATCTGGTTTACGCATTGTATAGCCAAGCTCTGGATCATACACTATAGTTCCTATTTCAGAATGACTAAATATCATATCCCTTTTAATTTTAAAACGCTCCATAAGGTATAAAATCAGCTCTTTAACAGATCTCATTTGCTCTTCCGGAAAAGGCTCAAGTCCTGTGTTTACAATTTCAATACCTACAGAATAGTTGTTAAGCTTCCGTAGCTCTTCAAGCTTGCTATTTATCTTAACTCTTGCATAACTAATACCAGCATGCCATGCTTCTTTCTCTAATGGAACCATTAAGGTAACGCTGCCGTCCCTATCGACAATAAAATGAACTGACAATCCTCTAGCATTCAGCGTATCTTTTGTACCTTTTAGTGTTGATGTTTCAGTATGGTGAACTATAACCATTAACACTTTTTTACCTGCCCTATCACCATAATTTAAAGCTGAAGCTGGATCTAAAAATAACAAATCCTGATCTTTCAATAATGGTAATTTTTCTTGTAAATCTTGAAAATCATTCTCGATATTGCTTGAACTGGATACTTGCCCAGATATGAGAAATGCTGAGACAGTAATCAGTAAAACTAATAAATATTTGTTGACTTTAGATAGTTGGATTTTCATACCATCTTCATAAACACTTTGTAGATAATTTTTCATTATATAGTTAGAATAGGGTTGTTGAATAAATTTACAAGACAAAATCATACTAGTCTGGTAGTAGTAACATGTTCAGAGATGGAGCATTTAAAGTGCTAGGAATAGATTCTGGAGCGAACCAAAATGAAATCAATAAAGCATATCAAAATTTAATGAAATTAGTTCACCCAGATAAAGGAGGCTCGGAATATTTTGCACAAAAATTAAACGCAGCACGTGACAGGTTGCTGAAGAGGTAATTAATATTGCTTTAAAGTTTTTATTTGTGCGTAAAGGATAAGTTGCTACAATAAAAAAATAAGATAAAAGTAGCAATGGACATGTGTTCAGAAAGGTTTAAGTTATGCAGGAAGATAACAAAAAAGAAACAATAAAAGAAGAAAAAGGCATATTAGGATGGATAGAATATAGATTGCCTATATTTTCTTTTCTAAGACACACTGCTTCTTACCAAGTGCCAAAAAACTTAAATTATGCTTGGAACTTTGGCTCTTTGGCTGGTATAGCGCTGATTTTACAAATAATAACAGGTATATTTCTTGCTATGCACTACACTCCGCATGTTGATTATGCGTTTAATAGTGTAGAGCGCATAATGCGAGATGTGAATTACGGGTGGTTAATACGCTACACTCACGCTGTTGGAGCATCGCTCTTCTTTATGGTAGTCTATGTTCATATAATGCGTGGATTATATTACGGATCTTATAAAAGACCGAGAGAGATGGTGTGGTTTATTGGAATATTTATATTTTTTGCAATGATGGCAACTGCCTTTATGGGATATGTATTGCCTTGGGGACAAATGAGTTTCTGGGGTGCAACAGTTATAACCAACTTATTTTCTGCTATACCTTTAATTGGCAATAAAATAGTTATATGGTTATGGGGTGGTTTTTCAGTGGATAACCCAACACTTAACCGTTTTTTCGCTCTGCATTATCTTCTGCCTTTTGTTATTATTGCTTTAGCTATGCTTCATGTGATAGCTCTGCATAGGTTTGGCTCTGGTAACCCAAGTGGAGTGGAGGTAAAATCAGATAAGGATACCATCCCTCTCTATCCTTATTATATAGTCAAGGATTGCATAACTTTTGGTCTGTTTTTTGTAGTTTTGTTCGCATTTGTTTTCTATGCTCCCAATTATCTTGGGCATCCAGACAATTATATAGAAGCTGATTCTATGGTCACTCCGGTACATATAGTGCCAGAGTGGTATTTTTTACCTTTTTATGCAATGCTACGTTCAATTCCAGATAAACTTACTGGTGTGCTTACCATGTTTGCGTCTATTTTAGTGTGGTTTTTGTTACCTTGGCTTGATAAATCAAAAGTTAAAAGTGGTGCTTATCGCCCGGTGTTTAAGAAATTTTTTTGGGTTTTTGCAATAAATTTTGTACTTCTTGCCTGGCTTGGAGGACAAGAGGTAAAAGAGCCTTACATCACTATGAGTAGGCTATCTACTCTTTATTACTTTGCATACTTTGTGATAGTTTTACCACTGCTTAGTAAGTATGAAAAGCCAAAAGAACCACCAAAAACCTTAAGTGATTCTGTGCCGGAGATGAGGTGATGTCAATTCAAAGCAGATCTCTTACAAAATTCTCTGTCATCCCAGTGCTTGACACTGGGATCCAGAAAAAAAATAAATGGATTCCAGCATCATGTACACAATTGTATGAACGTTGTATACAACACACAGTGTCATTCCACTATCTTCCGTTGTCATCCCAGTGCTTGACACTGGGATCCAGGTATAAAAATACTTACAAATCATGCAATGGACAACAGATTCTAGGAGTGCACGATAACCATAATGTCAGTGATGAAATAAGCTGGATTCCAGTGTCAGCTACTTGCATGACATCAATTCGAAATTTACTAAAACAGTGGTTATGCATGGGATCTAATGTATTTGCAATCTTCTGCATGTTATTTCTATCTAGTCTTATATCTGCAGAAGAATTTAAATCATCACCAAATAAGAAAATAGACTGGAAATTTGATGGAATTGTCGGATCTTTCGATAGAGAGTCAATTCAGCGTGGCTATAAAGTGTATAAAGAAGTCTGTGCTGCTTGTCATTCAATGAATAGGGTAGCATTTCGTAATTTGCAAGATGTCGGTTTTTCTGAAGAAGATGTAAAACAAATAGCAGCTTCTTATCAAGTTAAAGATGGTCCGAATGATTTGGGTGAAATGTTTGACAGACCTGGAGTACCTTCGGATTATTTTATTGCGCCTTTTGATACAAAAGAAGCAGCTGCAGCAAGCAACAATGGTGCAGTCCCACCAGACTTATCATTAATTATTAAAGCAAGGCATGATGGTGCAAATTATGTCTATTCATTGTTAACAGGCTATCAAAACGGCGAACACGATGAAAATGATTTATATTTTAATTCGTATTTTCCAACAGGCAGATTAGCTATGGCGCCACCACTTTCTGAAGGAATGGTGGAATATGATGGTGCAAGGCAAGCCACAGTTGAAAATATGGCGTATGATGTGATAAATTTTTTACAATGGGCAGCAGAGCCAGAATTAGAGCGCCGGCATAAACTTGGATTAAAAGTAGTGGCGTATTTTATAATTTTAACAGTGTTTTTTGTATTAACTAACAACAAAGTTTTGAGCAAGCTCTATAAAAAGAAGTGATAGTCAATTTTGCCTCAAGCACAATGGTTGTCATCCGAGTAGCTAACACTGGTTCCTTTATGACGGTGTCATCCGAGTAGCTGACACTGGGATGGCTTTGTCGCATCGTACCTTATACGGTAATAATTTACGATAAATTCATGTAGCCATTTCGAATTTAGCCATACCAATGTCAGTAAATTTATTAAGCAAATAGCACTTAATGAGCAGTTCTTTTTCACGATTTATAGCTCTTTTCATAGAAGTCCGGATGTGATAAGGATAGATAATGATAAGGAGGTTGAATGCCAGCAGCATATAGTTATGATTTAAGAAAAAAAGCAATGGAGGCGCTAGACGAAGGAGAAAGCAGAGAAGCAGTGGCAGCAAGATTTAAGATTGGACGAATTATAGCTCTTTTTACAATAATCCGAACAGACCGTAATATGCTACTGGCCTGCTATAGCCATAAACACATATCTTATCGCATTCGGACTATTGTAAAAAGAGCTATAATGCAGTGCGATACAAAATAACGGTAGAATATAATGGTAGTAGTTTCTCTGGTTGGCAAAAACAGCAACACTCTGCTAACTCAATCCAGGAGAAGATAGAAAATGCTATATTTAATTTTAGTGGTGAGAAAGTTACTTTGTACTGTGGTGGCAGAACTGATGCAGGGGTTCATGCTTTAGGACAAGTTGCTCATTTTGATATCGAAAAGGAATTTGAGCTTTATAGAATAAGAAACGCAATAAATTATCATTTAAAATCAATTCCTATAGTTGTGCTTAATGCGGAAGTTGTAGATGATGCGTTTCACGCACGGTTTTCAGCAAAAAAAAGATATTACGAATACAGAATAGTTAATCGCTATGCTCCTGCCGCTCTGGAGACGGGTTATGTATGGCAAGTGTTTAGCCCACTTGATGTAAATATTATGCGTGAAGCTGCTAAACATCTACTTGGAAAACATGACCTTTCAAGTTTCCGTTCAAAAGATTGTCACGCCGCAAATCCGATAAGAACAATTGATGATATCGATATAATACAAAACGGGAATCATATACACATCAAAATATCTGCTATTTCCTTTTTACATAACCAAGTGAGAATTATTGTGGGTACTTTAGTTGAATTTGGAAAAAATAGAACCAATCCGCAAGAAATGCTAAATATATTAAACCAATGCAAAAGAAATGCCGCTGGAGTTACTGCACCACCTTTTGGCTTATATTTGGTAAAGATAGATTACTAATTTAATAAAAGCTAGTGAAATAAGTGCCATACCGCCACGGTATCTCCAGATTCCGCTAACAAGCAGCGAGATGACGAGTTTAAGTTCTCATTGGCATCACTACATATAATACACTTGAATCATCTTCATCAGTGATAATTGTAGCACTATTACCATCGGCCAAGCTAAACTTACATTTATTTTTTATGCAGGATAGAACATCAAGTAAATAACGCGAGTTGAACCCTATTTCTATAGGGGCTTCATTGTAGTCCACTTCTATGGATTCAGTTGCATCACTGCACTCTTGGGAGTTTGAATGCAGAGTTAGCAGCTTTTCTTGTAGTGAGAATTTAATAGATTTTACTTTATCAGATACAACAACGGAAACTCGATCTATAACATCTGAAAGTTTTTTACTTTCAATAATCATATGCTTATCTTGAGATGCTGGAATAACTGCTTTATAATTTGGAAAAGTTCCATCTATTAATTTTGATATTAGAATATATTCACCGCATGTAAACTTGATTTTTCTGTCTGAGAGTTTTACTTTAATTTCATTACAATCGTCCAATATTTTTAACAGCTCCATAACAGTTTTACGTGGAATGATCACACCAAATTCGCCATTGATGTTCCCAGGCTTTGGCCTCTTGATACATGATAAACGATGGCCATCAGTTGCAACGCAGTACAGAAATTGCTCATCTGTATGTAGATATATTCCATTTAAATTATACCTTGTATCATCTAGTAATACAGCAAATTTTGTTTTAGTTAATAAGTCTATCAGGTCCGTATTTAGTAGAGTAAAATCATGTTTATAATTGTCTTCTTCAAGAGCAGGAAAGCTGCTTGAAACTACATTCGGTAAAGAAAAGTTTGCATTTCCGCAAGACATCAATAATTTTCCTTGGTTGTTTACTTCAAAATTGACATCCAAATCAGCGGGTAACTTCTTCACTATGTCATGTAAAGTATGCGCTGAAATTTTTACTTCTCCTTCTGTTAATACGGTTGCAGCAAGTGAGGCAAACATTGAAATGTCAAGATCAGTTGCCATTAATTTTATGCTGCCGTGTTGTGCTTTGATATTTATACACGCCAAAACATCTATTGCATTACGCCTTTCAACCACTCCACTTACTCTGGATAA
Source organism: Wolbachia endosymbiont (group A) of Scambus nigricans (assembly GCF_947251485.1). Taxonomy (NCBI): domain Bacteria; kingdom Pseudomonadati; phylum Pseudomonadota; class Alphaproteobacteria; order Rickettsiales; family Anaplasmataceae; genus Wolbachia; species Wolbachia endosymbiont (group A) of Scambus nigricans. The sequence goes on along the minus strand of NZ_OX366356.1, from coordinate 36,015 downwards.
TGTATTTAAAAGACTTGTGCGGCTCACGCTAAAACGCATCTGCCCGCACACAGAATTTTGCTTTTTGATTTCTGTATCTACACCTGCAACCTCTGACATTGCTAACTCTCAAAAATATATTTTAAATGATATCCACATCCCATATAAAGTAAAGTGCTATTTATAGCTCTTTTTACAATAATCCGAACAGACCGTAATATGCTACTGGCCTGCTATAGCCATAAACACATATCTTATCGCATTCGGACTATTATAAGAAAGGCTATATATTTCCATTGAAAGAGTAGTCTAGTTTTATACTATAGCTGGGTATTCTGTTACAATAGTTTACTTTGTATGGCATAAATCATGCATTTTTTGATACGCTTTTTGAAAACCAAGTAGGGAATAAGTATCATCAATGGTTACTGTTTTTGCTTTTCCATTCACTACCATTGATAATCCCTGCTTCATTTTTAGAATGAGATCTTGATCTATTTTTGTATGCTCTGCCCACGCAAAACTTCCCTGTATTATAGGCAATGTATATTTAATTTTTTTATCGATATTGAGAGCTACAGGCTCCTTGTCATACTGAAAACCAGAGGTAACGCTTACCTCATCTGCTTTTTTATCAACATAACTAACCATTACATACGGCTTGCGATTGGTTGTATAATATTCGCTTTTTTTTTTAGGATAGGATACAATATAACATACTTTCTCTCCATCTTCCAATGCAGTATACACGAGCCAATCTTTATATTTTTCCTTCAGTTGCACATCACTAACTGATGCAAAAGCGTCTATCGAAAAAAATATTAGAAATATAAAAAAACTACGCATGCAAACAAAATTTCAAACTTTCAGATTGTATATATTGTTTTACCTTAGCCATCGCCTGCTCAGCCAACTGCCTTATTCTTTCTCTTGAAACACAATATTTTTTACTAAGTTCATCCAGAGTTTGAATGTTTTCAGACAAATATCTACTGATAAAAATGTCTCTTGCCCTTTCGTTGAGGCTCGCTAGTGCATTGTTTAAAATTGCTTCTTTTAATTCTTTTTCTTCATGATTCTGATAGGTTACTTCTTGACTAACCAAGTTACATGGGATCATATCTTGTAGCTCCCTTTTAGAGTCATCACCTATTTTTATGCAATCGTTTAGCGACTGATCCTTACAAGCCATACGGTAATTCATCTGCAGAACGTCTCCTTCGGATACAGAAAGCTCATTAGATATTGCTTTTATTTCTTCATTATTTAAGGTTTCCCTGTTTGTATACTGTAAAATTCTTTTTTTTATTTTACGTAAACTAAAAAACAATCTTCTTTGTGCTTGCGTTGTGCCTATTTTCACAAACGACCAAGATTTCAATATAAAGTCTTTTATTGAAGCTTCAATCCACCACACCGCATAAGTTGAAAAACGAAACCCTAAATCAGGATTAAACTTTTTCACTGCATGCATTAAACCCATATTCCCTTCCATGACCAGATCCATCAACAATAGTCCATAATTTTTGAATTTCATTGCAATTTTCACTACCAAATTCAAATGGCTGGTAATCAATTTATGAGCAGAAGAAACATCCTTATATTGGTTCCAATTTTTTGCTAATCGTACCTCTTCCTCTTGAGACAGCATAGGAAATTTTTGCACCCTAGCAATATATTGCATGAGATTGGTTCTGCTATCGACACATAAGTTTGCCATTGAGGTCAACATAACAACTTAAATTAAAACTTCATGCATATAATATATTGATTTTCCAGCAAAAATTCAAGCTTTGATTTGAAAAAAGTACAAATTTTCCATCTAATTTCTTGGAGACAGTAGGCCGCAGCGTTAGCTAATTGGATAACATTATGTAACTTTAGATGATATTCTACCAGTACAATGGTAAACGTTATAGCTTAAACACATAGCAAATAGTGTTATTCCAGTGCCTTGACACTGGAATCCACATTTCTTTTTTCTAGATCCCAGTGTCATGCTACTTGAATGACAAGAAAAAACCCACTGGGATAACAAGACTGAGATAGACTAAAAATTAAACGCTACTCCAGCTTCTGCACCAACAGTGCTGTAAAGAACTGTATGTCCTCCTTTGTCTTTACCTGCCGCACCAGCAGTTTTATCGAAATTAGCACCATAAGAACCAAAATAACGAGCTCCAGCATAAAGTTTGATTTCTGGAGTTACGTCGTAGCTAAACCCAGCTTTTGCTTGATAAGCAAAACCAAATTTATTTTTTTGCTCATTTAAAGCGTCTTTCAAAGGAGTGCTAATATACGCTGCACCAACACCAACACCAACGTATGGAGTGATAGGCATATCTTCAATTGCTATATCGTAATACACGTTAACTAGCCCTGAAATTGCTGTTAAACTGTCTGCAATAGTATCTGGCGTAAATTTTGCATCTGTAACATCATTTTTGTTTAGGTATGAATAAACTCCTTCAACATCAACCCTGATGTCGTCCATTTTGTAACCAAACGCACCACCACCAGCTATAAAAGATGCTTTTAATGGATTATGAATGTCTGTGGCCTTTTTATATTCAATACCTCCAATTTTTGTGAAAAGAGGTAAAATTTCACCGTTGTATTGCAAACGAACGTAGTAGCTAGTTTCTTCATCACTTATTGGACCAACAGGATCTGAAAAAGCAGAGTTTGATAAACTTAGCAACGTTGCTAAAGCGGCTGCCGAAAAAAACTTTTTATAATGCATAATTGTCCTCGTAAAAAAAATTAAAATTCCACTTTAGCAGTCTAAGTAACAACTAAAGTTAAGTCAAGTGCTAACTTAATAACACAAAATATTCTACATTTTAACTAATTTTTAGGAGAAGACAAAGATTTTATTAATGAATAAATACGACTTTTGATTTTTTGGTATAGCTAACACAGGTAAGATTTACTATCGAAAGACCTCGTCATCTCGCTGCTTGTTAGCGGATGAGAAATCCACAACTGTACGAACATTGCAATTTGGGCCTACCAGGAGGGCAATGCCTCTTATCCAAGTACCATCTTCTTGTCATCCCAGTCTGGGATCCAGGAATTTTATTAAGTTGGTAAGCATAAAAGTAGCCGTTTTATGTTAAAACACAATGTTCTTGATGAGATTACGGCAAGGCTGGATTCCAAACTGGAATGACATCGTTTACTATGTGCCATATTGCAATGTTTGTACAGTTGTGGAATGAATCACGGTATGACGTAGGGCTATGCTAGTATAGGTACATTATATGAAGAAGTACTAGCGTTGGGAATATTAGAAAAAAAATACTTACACTAAAAGAAACTTCAGTAGTAAATTCAAAAAGGAAGTTTAAACCCAGATGGTAAACCCATCATACCTGCAAGATCAGAAGTTGCATTCGCCATATCTTCTTCTGCTTTTTTAACGGCATCATTAAACGCTGCTGTTACTAAATCCTCTACTATATCTTTTTCCTCATTTCTCATAAGTTCTAAGTCTATGTTCACCTTTTTAGCTTTATATCTACCTATTTTTATGACTTCCACTAATACAGAAACTTTGCCACCACCAGAAATACCTTGAAACTCTTTTCCAACATATTTTTCTTGAGCTTCTGCAAGCTTTTTTTGCATCTCTTGCGCTTGTTTCATTATTTGACTAAAATCCACAACTTACTCCTTATTTTCTATATTAACTACTTTTGCACCTTTAAACGTGTCAAGGATATCCTTAACTGCAGGTGCATAATCTAAATTACTCACTTCCCTGTTTATATAACCTGTATCAACTGCAACAACCCACTCTTGCTGAGTCACCTGGTTTAAGTAATTTTTTAAATCATTGCAAAAATTACTATCCAACTTAGATACAGCCTTTAATTTTAAATATCCAGGTTTACAATCTATTAATTGTAGATTATTACACAGTTGTTTGTAAAGATAAATTTGGTTACTTCGCCTTAATAGTCGCAAAATCTTATCAAAATCGTAATTTTGTTGTTTATTTTCCACATGGATCCCAGTGTCACGCACTGGGATGACAGAGTGGGGTTGTTGTTTACTTTCCACATATTTTTTTGGATCCGAGTAGTCAGCTACTTGGATGACAGAGGGGGAAGGTGCAACAGGTCTGCCCTGTCTATTTCCTTGCTCTACATTCTGCGAAAGAACTTTTTTGATCACCTGTTCCGGAGAAGGCAGATCAGAAAGATAACAGAGGCTAATTAACATCATTTCAGCAGCAACATCGTTGCATGTTGAAGTTTTTATATCTTGAATACCTTTAAGCAACATCTTCCACAATCTCGAAAAAAATATTAAAGATCTCTTTATACTTAAATCTTTTATCCTATTCTTTTCATGCTCTGTAACTGCATTATCAATCTCTTTTGTAATCAAAAAACGGCATACTAACTGAATTGTTTGCAATAGACCTTCAAAAATACTAAGTGGGTTTGCTGTTTTTACCGCCTTGTCAAACACTGATAGAGCTTTCTGTAAATCACCTTCTAATATTGCCCCTAATAGATCGAATATAATATCTTTATCCACTAGGCCAAGTATGTCTGTCACATTTTTAGTGGATATTGCACCATCTTTGCTATATAGCACTGCTTGATTCATCAAAAACAAGGCGTTACGCATTGAATTTCCAGAGTGTCGTGCAATTAATTCTAATGCTCCCTTTTCAATGGAATAACTCTCTTTTTGTGCAACATCATTTAAACGTTCCACTATTTTAGCTACAGGAATGTTGTGTAAATCAAATCTTTGACAACGTGCAATAATAGTTATTGGTATCTTTTTTATTTCCGTAGTTGCTAAAATGAACTTTACACTAGATGGTGGCTCTTCTAGGGTTTTAAGTAATGCGTTAAATGCACTGCTAGATAGCATGTGTACTTCATCTATAATGTAGACTTTGAATTTAGAGCTTATAGGTGAATAGCAAATATCTCCCAGGATTACTTTAATATCGTCAATGCTAGTGTGACTTGCTGCATCGATTTCAATTACATCTGGATGGCTTGAATTTTTTATTGCTAGACAATTTTCACATGATCCGCAAGGTTCAAAAATTGGCCCTAGGGAACAATTCAAACATAAAGCTATTATCCTTGCAGTGGTGGTTTTACCAACTCCACTACTACCAGAGAGCAGTATAGATTGTGGGATTTTGTTTAAAATAAAAGCATTTTCTAATACACGCACTAATATATCTTGACCTACTAGATCTTTGAAGCTACTAGGACGATGTTTTAATGCTATATTCATAGCCTCGGATAAAACAAATAATGAAATAGGTATGCAACCCAAAAAGGTTCTGATATGGCTGCTTCATTTCTGATCTGACCAAATTACAGAGTTTTTGCCTGCATACCTTATAAAATATTATACTTTTTTTTTTATTTAGCAAGGTATATCCTATATTAGCTCTATAATTTAATATGTTAAATTTTTTACAGTGCTATTTTGAAGTAAACAAAAAGTTAGTTGTCATGCAAGTCACTACAAGATTGTCACTCCAATGTTTATTTATGTCATTTCAGCGCTTATTTATGTCATCCCAGTGCCTAGGCATACAGCTGTATGAATGTTGTGATATAAGAGCAATTTTTACCGAAAAGGATGTCATCCCAGTGCTTGACTACTTGGATCCAGAAAACTTAACTGTAAATGAGCGCACTAGGCAATTATATAACAAGAACTGGATTCCAGTGTCAGCTACTTGCATGACACTACCTGCTACGCAAACTTCTGTGGACTACAAAGAAAGTTCGTACAGTTGTAGGTCAAGCCATAGAGTAACAAAAAAAGGATATTGGTATAACAAAAGAGGAACATTATGATTTTATATCATTTTCCTCTTTGTCCATTTTCACGAAAAGTTAGAGCTTTTCTAAAAGAAAAAAAATTAGGCTGTGATCTAGTGTATGAAAATCCGTGGGAAAAGCGGAATGAATTTATGGAGATCAATCCAACCGGGCAAGTACCAGTGTTAATAGATAATAACTTTGTAATAGCGGATAGTAATGCCATTTGTGAATATATAGAAGAGACTTACAATAGCGACGTCAAATTACTTGGTTCATCCACTATTATTAAGTCTAAAATACGCGCTCTAATCAATTGGTTCGATAACAAATTTTACAATGAAGTTGCTAAGTATATTATGAATGAAAAAGTAATTACTAACCGCAGCCCTGACTCTAGATTTCTTCATGCAGCTCAGCATAACCTGCCTTGCCATATGGAATACATCGAACACTTAATTAACAAGAACGTTTGGCTTGCAACTGATAAGTTCACTTTAGCTGATATTACTTTAGCATCGCATATTTCCGTAATGGATTATGTAAGTAGTTTTCCATGGGAAAAAAGTAAAATTTTAAAAGAATGGTACTCCATTGTTAAATCAAAGCCTTGTTTTCGTGAGATATTATTAGAGAGGATTTCTGGTTTAATCCCTCCTAAACATTATGCTGACCTTGATTTTTAACTTATGTTAGCTTTAAAGCTACAGTCATTCCTTCATCAGTTGGAATCAATATAGAGAAATATTTTTTTTCATCTGATAATCTATTATTAAACTCCCTCATGGCATGCCATGATTTTTCTGATACTTCTTTTGGAGGCGATTCTAAAAATACTGTGTTAAACAGTAGAGTGTTATCTGCAACGATTAGCCCATCTTGTTTAATGTATGACTCTGCCCAATCTAAATACTTAGGATAACTACTTTTGTCAGCATCAATAAATATCATGTCAAATGGTGCTTTTGCTGATAATTCATTAATTTTTTCCAGTGCATCGCCTTCTATTAGAGTAATTTTATCACTTAGATTAAAAGCACTAATTTTTTTTTTTGCTATTCTTGAGTGTTGAGGATTATTTTCTATTGTATATATATGACCGTCTTTTAGTAGAGCTTTTGCCATGCAAATCGACGAGTAACCGTATAACGTGCCAATCTCAACAATACTTTTGATTTTTTGGATTTTTATAAATAAACTTAATAGCTTTCCTTCTTCAGGGCCAATTTGAATATGTTGCTTTTTTTCAAGAATACAACATTCTTCTATTTTTTTATATTCTTTTGCAAATAGATTTCTTATGTATGACAATTTTATACTAAAATTATTACGCATATATTATAAATTAGGGAGACTTAATTCATACACAATTTATAAATATAATAATATAGTTTAAAATAATAAAAACATTTATTTTAAGTTATTATTTCATAGTATAAAATTTTAAGTGACAAAAATTATTATATATCGTACTATGGTTAACTAGTATAACAAACAGTCTATTATTATGCTAGAATTAAAGGGATTGTTTATGCGCATTTCTCTTTTTAAAATATAATTTTTATAATCAATTAGAGGGGTTATATGTCTTATACTATTGCTGGTGAAGTTGAAACGTTAAACAAAAAATCTAACAAGAATGAAGGGGTTATGTTACTACATAATCCAGCTTATCGTGAAAAGTATAAAGAACGTTTTGATGAAGCTCAGAGAAAAGTTATGGATATGGTTCAGTTTTATGATGGGACAATAGTATTAATAGAGAATAAAATCGCTATGTATTACTACACTTGGCACAGTAAAAAAAGAGAGTTTGAGCGTAAAAAACAACAAACAGTAGTGAAAAACAATGACTCAGCATAGAGTCTTTTATATGGTAAGCTACAGTGGTGTTACTTCACTATAGCTTTTCCATATAATTCATCTATCACATTAGTGAAGTATTTCAGCTCTTTATACCCTCCATGTTTAACTTTATTATGCTCTATATATGATTTATCATCGTTAAGCTTGATGAAAAATATTGGAGTGGCTGTGATACCAAGTTTATTAATTGCCAGTGATTTATCATTTACGATTTTATCCATTATTTTCTTATCATTAATGCATTGGTTAAATGCATCTTGCTTTAAGTTGCTTAGTGCAGCAATTCTTTGTAGTAAAGTCAAATCACTTAAATTGTAGTAATTCCACGAATCTATTGAGTTAAAAACAGCTTTGTTAAAATTAAAGTAGTCTTCTTGTTTTTCGTAGCAATGACTTAGCATTGCAGCCTTTAGCCCTCTGTAATCCAAAGGAAAATGACGAAATATATATAACATCTTACCTGTGTCTATATATTTCTCTTTAATTTTAGGAAAAACATTCCTATGAAAAAGAGAGCAGTGATAACAAGTTAATGAAGCATATTCTATCATTAGAATTGGTGCTTTTGGATCTCCTAATAATTTATCATTAGGTAATGGCGATAATAGCTCATTTGATGTTATTTCATTGGGTTTTTTTTGAATGTATTGGTTATCAGATAAATCTTGCTTAACAACTGCATAAGAATTAACACCTATGAAAATTAATAAAAACAATAGTCTAAAAATCATTACAATATAAACACTTAACTTACTAAAAAAAATTATACATTTATATTAATAATGTCAAGATAACTTTTGTTTAGCAAGGCTTTCAGCCCTATCTTTAAATGCAGCAATTATTTTACTTTGTGTATACTTATATACTGAGTTTAATAAAGTGGAAAATGAGTTGGACTTAAACTTAAACTCTATATAAAACTTTACCATAGTTTTATTTTCATCTATGGGAATGAATTGCCATTCATTGTATAGATGTTTAAATATTCCATTTGATGATACAGCTTTTATCCAACCTTCATTTGTTCCACTTGGAGAAAGAGAAGTAACTTCTGATGTATATCTACCTTTAATTCCATGAAAAGCTGCGAGGAGATCCACAACCATTTGGTTGTTAATTTTTTCTTTTATATAAACGGCTTTGCACCAAGGAACAAAATCAGGATACCTTTCAACATCAATTACAATTTGGAATACTTCATTAGGCAAACATAGGAAAACACCCTGTTCTTTGTATTGATGAAGCATAAATGTTAAACCAATCAAAATAGGATCCGTATCTACCGTCAGCCTTAGTAGATTCCTGAGACTAAAGTTAAGGTGGGCATCGCATATCAATTTCAACGAAATTAACAGAGGCAATTCCCTTGACTAGAAATTATCGCTCGGGAAATTTAACTTAACTCATAACGCATAGAACAGACCCTTAATTAATTGTAGATGATTTATACAAGGTGTGTCTATAGATATATTAAAGCTAGCGATTATTATTTAATCTTTATTAAACTTTGCATTCTAAGTATCATAGCTAATAAATATATCTTATGAACATTACTAAAGTTTTAACTATCATTGTTTTTATTGTAATTTCTTCAAGTGCTTGCACTAATTGTACAGATCACAAAATTTTTGTACATACTATGAAGCAACAAGTGGATGGTATATCTACAAAGGAGAATAAAAAAAACCGGGAATGTGTGCAAAAAAAGCTTCAGGAGGTCATTCAAAACAATGTTAACCTCAAAGGAATATCGCAATTCGTCATAGGAAAACATTGGGCTTTAGTTAAACAAAAAGAAAAAGAAGATTTTTTAAGAGAGTATGAAGTGTATCTTACGCGTTTGTGCGTTAAAGTTTTATATAAATACATGCATGATAGTGAAATGATCATAATGAGTACAAAAGCAGTTGACGATGAAACTTGCTTAATTGGTACAAGATTTTCTTACGGTGATGAAGAATTTACAAATATTGATTTTAAAGTTACTAAAAATAACAGTTCTTTCTTGATAAGTGATGTTGTAATGAGTGGAATAAGTATTGCTATTAATCAACGTTATCAATTTAGTGAAAAAATCGACACGCATGGCATAGCAAGCGTTATAGCTGAATTAAAATGCAATAACAATCCATGATATATATGCCTCATTGGCCTAAGCCACTTGGTAGCAGGCCGAATGATTTTTCTCTTGATCGCATAAAAGGCTTTCTTAGCAAACTAGATAACCCCGAGAAAAAAGTGCCTCCCGTAATTCATATAGCTGGAACTAATGGGAAAGGCTCAACACTAGCATTTATAAGATATATAATGCAAGCAGCAGGGTATAAGGTACACGCATACACTTCTCCACATTTAGTGAGTTTTAATGAGAGGATAGTGATAGCCGGCAGCTATATCGACGATAATGAATTATATAGCTTATTAGAAGAATGTCGTGCAGTAATTGCAGAACAACCTATCACTCTGTTTGAAGCTGCAACTATTGCAGCTTTTTTAGCTTTTTCTCGTCATAAAGCCGATATAACTTTAGTTGAAGTGGGTATGGGTGGAAGGCTTGATGCAACAAATGTTATAGATAATCCGATTTTAACAATAATTACTTCCATTGCACTTGATCATACGGAATATCTTGGCCCTACTGTAGAAATTATAGCAGGTGAAAAGGCTGGAATAATGAAACCTAATGTTCCTTGCGTAATAGCACCGCAAGAAAAATCTATAGTGAACACGCTAGAACACCACGCAATAAATAAGAAATCTCCCTTGTATAGAGGAGGTCTTGAATGGAATTGCAAAAAAAAGAACAACAAAATGGTTTTTCAATCAGCTATTCAATCAATAGAATTTCCTTTGCCATCTTTAAAGGGTGATCATCAGGTGATTAATGCAGGCAATGCTATTGCAGCATGTAGTATTTTAAGTGGAAAGTATGAATTTGATATTGGAGAAGAGGATATCACTTCAGGTTTACAGTGCACTTATTGGCCTGCACGGCTAGAGTCTATAAAAGAAGGTAATTTAATTTTCCTACTACCGAAAGATTGGCAATTATTTTTAGATGGTGCACACAATAATGATGCTGCTAGAGTACTATCTCAGTGGGTAAAAGATAATTTTGCTGAAGGTATTTATATGGTTTTTGGTGTTACTAGTAACAGAAATGTGGAAGAGTTCTTAGAGCACTTAAAGCCATATATCAAGCTACTATGTGCGGTTTGTGTTAAGTCTGAACCTAAAGCAACAAATACAAATTTGATTAGGGAAAAAGCCAATAACATAGGAATAAAAGCAGTTGAATGTGAATCAATTGGCGATGCAATATCAAATCACATATTAAAAGCCTCTACCCAAAACGTCAAAACCATACTAATCTGTGGCTCATTGTTCCTAGCTAGAGACTTCGCTATGGAGAATAGCTAACTTTGATGATATTATAGCTCTTTTTACAATAATCCGAGCAGACCGTAATATGCTACTGGCCTGCTATAGCCATAAACACATATCTTATCGCATTCGGACTATTATAAGAAAGGCTATAATAAGCCGGATAACATCATAGAGTTAGTTATACCAAAGCCGTTGGCAACTAAATCTAATCCCACACCGAAAAACATTAAAGATGTACAGATTGTGTTGCTCAAAATAACTGAATTTTTTAGCCACTTTAATTTAGTCCTATCACTCTTTGAAAAATTTTCGCATTCTTGGTCAAAGTTAAACAATAATAAAATATTAGTCTGATGATTAAACTCTTTCCCATTTCTAGTATAAATGCTCTTAACAGCTAGACTCAAAATAGATCCTGCTAACAAGGGAGCAAGAAAACCTACTGCTATTGGTACATTAGAAGAAATACCATTAATTATTAAAAATGCAATTGATGTGAAGGATACTAAAAGAACTTCTAAGAAACTCTTTCTGCTAGTAGCTCTTTTTTAATCAAGACATAACCAAATTCACTAGCTTTCTTGCTTAGAGTCTTCACTATTTTTTCCTTATATAACTTTTCATAGTAATCAATGCCCTTCTCTACATATTCCTGTCCATACTTTAGCATACTATAAAAAATGCACGCCAATTTCCTAGCCGTAGCGGTAATCGCTTTCGGTGCTCCTAGTCGTTTTTTTAACCTTCTGCAATATGCACCAATCCCACTGTTGCTTCTTGACACACACTGGGCAGCCATCCTAAAAGCATTTGCAGCACGAGCAATAACTTTGCGAGTTCTCGTCCCAAATACTTTTTCCCCTGTAACTTTATTAGCAGGACTTAGCCCCAACCAAGAAGTAAAGTGCTTCTCTGATGGCCATTTATCGTGGTTCAAACCAACTTCTGAGATAATTGTTTGTATAGTTAGCACATCAAGCCCAGGAACTTTAGTAAAATCAATACCGGTTACTCTATACAGTTCTTCGTGTAAAGGAAAGTCTGGTCTGTTTTTTGAAAACCTATTCTTTATTTTGCTGCATCGCTTATTCTCGTCAGATTTTGTTTCAAATGTTTTGTAATATTGTTCGATGCTTTTGTCGCATTCTGCTATTTTTTCCTGATAAATATTATACAATTCAAATTCTTGCTTTAACACAAATAAGAGTTCCTTTCTGTAGTCGCCTTTTAGCGCTTTTGCCATGGTAGATCTATCATTTCTTATCCGTACATCTCTCAATTCTGATAATGTTTCAGGATTCCTTTCACCTTCAATTATTGCTTTGATAATTTGCATACCGGTCACTCCAGTAATATCACTTATGACTTTGTGTAATTGAACGTTCATTTGAATTAACGCTTTTTGCATACGTAGAATATGTGTGGATGCACTTTCAATCAGGTTGCTACGTTGCCTAACGTAATTACGCAACACACACATTTGATCATCAGGTCTAAACGACCCATGGAGTAATCCATAGCTGTGTAATTGTTGTAACCATTGACAGTCTTGAACTTCGGATTTTCTACCAGGCACGTTCTGAATATATCGTGCATTTACCAATTTTACCTCAAATCTATATGACTCAAGTATTTGAAACAAAGGAATCCAATATACTCCTGTTGATTCCATATCTACTGTTCTAACTTTACATTTCTTTAACCACCCTGCTAAGTTATGAAGATCAACTGTAAAGCATCCAAATTTTTTGACACGTTGTTCACCTCTTCCTTCAGGTACACATACATAATGTACAGCTGAGCCGATATCAATTCCTGCTGTATCAGGATTCACTATTTCTGGTTTACTTTTTGCCTTTATCATGGTAATTATCCTACTATAACTTATAATGGAGAAGCACTTAAGCTTGGGACGGTTAGATTATACAATCTTCTAATCGAGGTAGTCATAATAGACTCCATCAGTGGTTTAACCGTTCCTCCAAAACCACGCTCCTAAACGGGCACTTAAGCACCATTGATCAGTCGGTTATAACTGCAGAAGTACTTCTTGATAAATTATATATAAAAATTGCTATGGAAGTGAAGAAATAGTTTCTTTCCGGTTTAACAAGATTTTTTTCTTGTTCGACGCTCCTAAGAGATTTGAATAAGAAGAATATTTTACATAAGCAGTTACATTATTGTTAATTGACTGCTGCTTATTATAGAGTTTATTTCTGCACTTATCATCTAAGTATTGTTGCAATTCTTCATAACTGCGACTCCACAACTTACCGCGTAATTCTTTTATTGAGACCTTTCTCCAATGGCTCTATTATAAATTCTTCAAAAAATGGCTTATTTAATGCAATAATCTTAAATTTCTCCTCCGCTTCTTTATTGTTTGGGTTTTTATCTGAGTGATATTTTAACGATAATTTACGGTATTGTTGACTAAGCTTTTTCTTAATATTCTTAATGTCAGAATTTACCACATCCTCCTTTTGAATATTAAATGTTAAAAACAACTGCTTTAAAGCGTGGTACTCATTTTCATTCAAAACATTTCTAGCTACATTACACCTACAAATTAACTAACTATTAATGTTCCATAATATACATATTTCCAAACTATGTCTATTATTTTATAAATATCTCTGGTAAAAATTATTTCTGTTATGACTAGCATGATAAGTGTATGAAGCGACTAAAATTGTTATTACAGCGCTTAGTGTATGACAGTGCTCCAACATTTAGGTTTGCAGTTTGCATGGCAGATCTGAGTAGCTGACCCATCTAAGAGGTGTCATCCAAGTAGCTGACACTGGAATGGCTTTGTTGCATTGCACCTTATACGGTAGTAATTTACAATAAATTCATGTAGCCATTTCGAATTTAGTCATTTCAGTGTTGGCTACTTGGATGACACCACCTGCTATGCTGCAAATTGCAACGTTCGTACACTAAAGTATAGTGTGTTACTAACGAAGGCAAACAAATATCTGCTTTATGAAAACGTTAATATTTTTCATTGAAATAATACATAAATACTAGAAAAACCTTGGCAGGTTATTCGCGTTCGATTATCATAGAGAATTATGCAAATTAATAAATGATCTATGGCAAGTAACCCAGAAGAAAGAAATAGTGATAAACAAAAAGCGCTGGATAACGCAATAAGCCAGATTGAAAAAGCATTCGGTAAAGGTGCAATAATGAAGTTGAAGCAAAACCCTGTAGAAAAAATAGACACAATATCCACAGGATCAATTGCGCTTGATTCGGCTCTAGGTGTTGGAGGTCTGCCAAAAGGGCGTATAATTGAAATATTTGGTCCCGAGAGTTCTGGTAAAACCACTCTTGCCTTGCACGTAATTGCTGAAGCACAAAAAAAAGGAGGATCATGCGCATTTATCGATGCAGAACATGCATTGGATGTCTTATATGCTCGTAAACTTGGGGTAAGCACTGATGATTTAGTAATTTCACAACCAGACACTGGAGAGCAGGCGTTGCATATTGTTGAGTATTTAGTGTGTTCCGGTGCGGTTGATGTGATAGTTATTGACTCTGTTGCAGCGTTAACCCCAAGAGCTGAAATTGAGGGTGATATGGGTGATCAACACATGGGGCTGCAAGCAAGGCTTCTAAGTCACGGGCTACGGAAACTAACCTCTGCCGTTTCAAAAGCGAACTGTATATTGATATTTATTAATCAAATTCGTATGAAAATAGGAGTAGTGTATGGAAATCCTGAAACTACCACGGGTGGAAATGCATTAAAATTCTATACTTCTGTAAGGCTTGATATAAGAAAAGTTGGTGTAATAAAAGACAAAGAAAATATTACAGGTAATGAAACAAGAGTTAAAGTTGTAAAAAATAAAGTTGCTCCTCCATTTAGAGAAGCGAAATTTGATATAATGTACAATGAAGGTATATCAAAACTCGGAGAAATAATAGATATGGGAGCAAAGCTTGGTGTGCTTGAAAAAGCAGGCGCTTACTATTCATATAACAACACACGTCTTGGGCAAGGAAGAGAGAATGTAAAAACTTACCTAAAAACAAACAAAGAAGTCGCAAATGAAATAGAAACGAAAATCAGAGATTTACTCAGAAATCATGATAATTCTATCATAATAGACGAGGATAGTGAGCAACTTTTAGAAGAATCAGTTTTCTGATCTAAACTTAGGCATTAGATTTTGTGTTGGACGGGTTGTTACAGTATGACGGTAATTCTATCTGCTAATATAACAATCTGTAATGTTACCTTGTATCAAAAAGACTTTGCTGAAGCAGTTAAAAAAAGCTTTTCATGAGAAATTATAAATGATAAATTGTTAACAATAGGTTATTGTTAACAAGATTATGTGTTTTGGTTTACCTAATATAAACAGGGAAGGTTATTCATTTATAGTAGTTTCCTTTATAGTAACGTGTATAGCATTCTCTATATCTTGGGGGTTTGGCGTTACGTGCTTGTTTCCGACATTATTGTGTACTTATTTCTTTCGTGATCCAGCAAGAGCTGTGCCAAACAATAAGAATCTTATATTAAGTCCTGCTGATGGTGTGATTTCAAAAATTGAAGAAGTTAATTATCCTTTATCAGCAGAAAACGGAGAGGAGAAGAAGTTTACGCTTGTTAGCATATTTTTAAGTGTTTTGAACGTCCATGTGAACCGTATACCAATATCTGGTACGATAAAGGAAATGAGTTATAAAAAAGGCAAGTTTGTATCCGCAATGAGCAATAGGTCTAGTAATGAAAATGAAAAGCAGGTTATTGTAATTGAATACGAAAAGGGGAAAGAAATTATTGTGGAGCAAATAGCTGGATTAATTGCACGTCGTATCGTTTGTAATTTAGGAATATCCCAGAACGTAAAAGCAGGTGAAAGGTTTGGAATTATAAGGTTTGGCAGTAGAGTGAATATCTATGTTCCTGCTGATACAGAAGTCAGAGTTTCAGAAGGGCAAACTGTTATTGGTGGTGAAACAATTATAGCAAACTTAAATAAGGAAAACGTTCAAGAGAAGCTTACTTTTGACGTTATATGAATAACGATGGAAGTAACAGTAGATTCTTACCTATTACTAAATTATTCCCAAACTTTATAACTTTATTGGGTTTATGTTCTGGTCTCACTTCACTTAAATTTACATTTAATGAACAATGGGAATTCTCAGTAATTTTTATCATCATTGCAGCAATAATAGATGGAATGGATGGCAGAATAGCTAGAATTCTAAAATCAACTAGCGATTTTGGAGCCCAGCTTGATTCTTTTGCAGATTTTCTAAATTTTGGTGCAGCGCCTGCATTTCTTTTGTATTTTTGGAAGCTAAACGAAATCAAAGTCATAGGTTGGATTTTAGTAATGATATACGTAATCTGCATATCAATAAGACTTGCAAGATTTAATGTTTCGCTACACTCAGAACAACCATACTGGGAAAAATTTTTCTTTTCTGGTGTTCCAGCTCCAGTGTGTGCTTTACTTTCTTTGTTACCAATAATTATTACCTTTCAATCTCATGAGAGTGAATACTTACTTCTCATAGAGCGATTTTTTAACACAAGAAACGTAGCTTGTTACTTTCTGGCCATTTCATTTTTTTCGATAAGTCATATTCCAACTTTCTCTGCAAAATATATTTATATTCCCAAAAGCCTATCCTATATATTTGTGTCATTTTTTGGAGTACTTATTGTATTTTTCATCAGTAAGCCCTGGATGACTCTACCAATTTTAGGTATAGTGTATACACTTACTATTCCAATAAGCATCGGGTTTTACATATATTTTACATATAAAACTCGTTAGCTAACAAAAAATAGAAAACTGCATGATTTTGAAGATAAGTGAACTATTAAATTCATTTCTGTATATAAAGATATTCAACATTCCATTTATAATTATTTGGGTAATTGCAACTGGAATCTTTTGTACTGCCCAGTTCAAATTCATTAACTTTAGGTTACTTAAATATGGAATACAGACGCTATTCAATCTAAAGTGTAATAACAGCAACAATGGCATAATCACTCATATTCAAGCGTTTGCAACAGTAATTTCAGGAACAGTTGGTCTTGGAACAATATCAGGAGTTGCAATAGCTATCACAATAGGGGGCCCAAGTGCAGTTTTTTGGATGGTAATTACCGGAATACTTGGTATGTCGATAAAGTTTGCCGAGGTGGTGCTTGCATTTACTTATCGCTCTGAAAATACAACTGGCGGGGCTTTTTATTACATGAAGTACGGGCTTGCAAAAATTGGATTTGCAAAAACTGGTAGATTTCTTGCCTTCACTTATGCGATTATGCTACTTATTGCAATGATTTTGGGCGGTATACCATTTCAAGCAAATCAAATAGCAGCACTATCAAATAACCTCCTAGAATACAACGCATCCATTATTATATCCCTGCTTGTCTTTATTGTAATATTGGGAGGAATAAAGCGCATTGCTTTCGTTTCAACGAGCTTAACACCAATTATGATAGTGCTATATGTGGGTATGTGTATATATTTAATTTATGTAAACAGAAGTAATTTGCTGAATGCTCTATCCATAATATTCCAAGATATCTTCAATAAATCAGCTATAGGAAGCGGAGTATTGAGCGGATTAATAGCCGGAGTGAGAAGATCAGTGTTTGCTAACGAAGCAGGTACCGGAACAGCAGCTATAGCACATTCAGCTGTAAAAGAAGAAGATCCAATTAAAGTTGGGTGCGTTGCAATGATTGCACCACTTATAGACACAATATTAATCTCATTTTTGACTGGTATTGTGATAATTATCACTGGTATGCATAGCACTGATAACGTGGGTGATATTACACTAATTAGTTCGATATTTTCAACAGCTTTGCCCTTGTTCAGCAAGTTAGTTTTTCCGCTAATGATGTTTTCCTTTGCATTTTCCACAATAATAGCTTATTGTTACTACTGTGAAGTTGCTTTGCTGTATTTATTTGGTAGTAAAAAAATACTGATACCGTTCCAAATTCTTATAGTGGTTTCGGTGTATATCAGCTGTATGTCAAAGAATATGGAATTTATATCTTATCTAGGTGACAGTTTGTTTATGTGCCTTATGATTCCAAATGCTGTTGCAATATATCTACTAAGAAGGGAAGTTTTGAATACAATAGATTCTTATTACAATTCTAAAGGGTATTAACATGATTTATAGATTGCTTTGTATGGTGTTATTTTGCCTATTGTTTAATGATGTGTACGCTGCTTCAGGTTTTTACGAAAGTTATGACGCTGTGTTGAATGGAATAAATAACTTCATGAATGAAGTACTGTTTTTCAAGATCCTTTACGTGCCATTTATAATCCTTCTACTAGTTTTTGGTTATGTGTTTCTAACATTACGTTTTGGATTTCTCAACATAAGAATGTTTAAGCATGCGTTTGCTATTTTATGTGGAAAATATGACACGAATCACCATGATGGTCATATTACGCATTTTCAGGCATTTATGACTGCACTTTCAAGCACAGTAGGCCTTGGAACTGTTGCTGGAGTCGCAATTGCAGTTTCAATGGGTGGACCAGGAGCGGTGCCTTGGATGATGATTACAGGTTTTTTTGGTATGTCAGCAAAATTTGCTGAGGTAACGTTGGCGTTTAGACATAGAACAGAAGATCAGGACCTATTGTTTAGTGGTCCCTTTCAGTATATAAGGAATGGTCTGGAGGAATTTGGATTTAAAAAACTTGGTATTGTGCTGGCTGCCATGTATGCAGTATTCTTTGTATTATCAGGTCTTGGTGGAAGTGTAGCGTTTCAAACCAACCAAATGGTTTCAATATTATCTGGCTATTCAAGTTGGGTAGATGGTCACTCTTGGTTTCTTTCTTCCATAATTTCTGCGCTGCTTGCTCTAGTGATTATTGGCGGAATTAAAAGGATAGCTAGAGTATCTTCTGCACTAGTGCCTATTATGTCACTTATATATATCTTTAGTTGTATTATTATTATTGCATTTAATATTCATAACCTTGGTTATACGTTGAAAATATTATTTTCCACTATGATAGATTTCAATGCTGTTGGCGGAGGGATGGTAGGAGCATTTGTTGCTGGAATTCAAAGGGCAATCTTTGCCAGCGAAGCAGGTGTTGGTTCTGCTTCAATTACTCATGCAACAACTAAAGATGAAGAACCAGTAAGAACTGGACTAGTCGCTATGATAGAACCATGCTTTGACACAATGTTAATTTGCTGTTTAACAGGAATAACAATAGTAATAACAGGTGCATACCAAACAGGTGTTGGTGAGGGAATATTAATTACTCACAAAGCATTTGAGACAGTTTCTCCATGGTTTCCTATCCTTCTAACAGTAGCTGCTCCTTTGTTTGCATTTTCTTCAGTAATTTCGTTTGTATATTGTTGTGAAATGGGGTGGCTATATTTATTCGGTGCAAAAAGTATAGTGATATACCGCATAGCGGTAATAATTGTGGCGTTTTTCTCTGGTCTTTCTAAAGATATAATGGCTATTGCCAATATCGGTGGAACTTTATTCTCTTGTTTAGCTCTCATCAACATGACAGCGCTTATACTGTTTAGTAATCAGATTAACGATGAAGTTCAGTGCTACCTAAAAAGGCTGAGGAATAATAAAATTAATTAGGTTCTTGGTATAATGGAAAAGTATGTAGTCCTTATGCTGTCCTACATACTCGGTTCAATACCGTTTAGCTTAATCATTACAAGAATAAAAGGGATAAACTTAAGAGAAGTAGGTTCAGGAAACATTGGTGCTACAAACGTTGCAAGGACGGGAAATAAATTTCTTGCTGCTTTGGCATTATTTCTGGATTCCTTTAAGGGATTTATTGCCGTTTATATAGCACAACAATTTTGTGATAATAACGATTTTTATATATATGTATCTGCAATTTTAGCAGTTTTAGGACACATGTTTCCTATTTGGCTAAAATTCAGTGGAGGAAAGGGCGTTGCAACCACTCTAGGGATACTGATAGCATTTAACATCGATATTACTTTAGTATTCGTAATAATTTGGATAATAGTCTTTCTTGCCTTTAGATACTCTTCCCTTGCTTCACTCAGTGCTACTTCAACGGCTGTAGCATGGTCCTTTTTTTTTCAGAGGAATTTGTTCTTAACATTACTAATTATAGGAGCACTGCTCTTCCTAAAACACCACAGAAATATTGTGAATCTTCTGCAAGGTAAAGAGTATAAATTTTATAGATAATGTACTGCCAAATTATTGACACTTAAACTACGAGACAAATTGCTTGACGGTATGATTTTGTCCTCTTTGTTTAAGTCTATGATTTTTGCTTTTGTTATATTCTCTACTTCTTGAGGTGTTATAGCTCTTTTTACAATAATCCGAACAGACCGTAATATGCTACTGGCCTGCTATAGCCATAAACACATATCTTATCGCATTCGGACTATTATAAGAAAGGCTATAAAAGACCATCTTCAATGAATTCCTTTTTTGTTTCTCTTATTTTTTCATAAAGTTGAGTAACGTGATCTTTATTTCCTTCATATACACTTTCAATTTCTAGCTCTAGCTTATGTGAAGCTCCTTTTTTTAACATTTCATCCATTGCTGCTTTTGTTACTTTTAACCTTTCTTGCAAAATTTTCTTTATTTTTTCCTTATCATTTTCGTTATTTTTACTGAGTTCTACATATACCCTATAACATCTTTTTTCTCTTGGGAGCATTCTTAACCCATCTAACATGCTAATTATCTGACCTTCAATAGTCTTCTCAGCCTTTAATTTAAATTCTGCTACTTCTTCTTCTATTATCTTATTAGCTATTCTCTTAGCTCCATCCAAAGATGAATCCTTGAGAGAAAAATCTGTCTCGAGTAGATCTCGATTTAATAGCTCTAAGAATACTTTTTTTCCGATGTTTTCGAGTAAACTTTCTTGGTCATCTAAATCATGCTCCTGCAGTTTATTTCTCATGTGCTGAACCAGCTCACAACATTGTAATTTATTTAACTTTATAGAGCTAATATTTTTCATTAACGTCATCACAATTTGTTCACTATATTGAGAAGTAATACTCAATAATTTTCTCATTAAAGGAATACTTACTTCTGAAATAAAATCATCAACTATTTTTTGACTTTCATCGTCTTCATAACCATTTTGAACGTCATACCAAGCCTTAAGAATTTCTTTATTGTTTTTCTTGTTTTTTAACCTGTCTAACATAAACTCACGTGCTTTATTTTGTGCTTCTGAGAGCAACATTTCCCTTGGGGGAGTAAATCTAATTTCTGGATCAGGATGAATACCCTCTAGCGTGCCTAACATTCTATAGATAATACCGGTGAAGCAAGTGTTAGGAATTCGCTCTTTTCTAGAGAAAGTTTGGCTATCAATTAAATTAGAAATCAATGCATCCTTTTTACTCTTAACGGCTTCTCCGTCTCCATCATTGCAAGCCCTTAAAACTAAAAGCAGAACCTGCCCACCTGTAAAGCCGGAGCTATGCTTTTGATCATCTTTGCAAAAGTCATCTAAAAATGCAATTACTCTTCCTTTATCCTCATCACTAAACTCATATGAATTGTTTATATATCCAATGAATTGAATATATTCATCATTTTTGATTACGTCTTCAGGTACTTGTTCACTATACTTACCTTTTAATTTATCAATATTTTTAATGATATCATCATTTAATTGATGGGGCAGTAAATATTCAAGCTTAACATCAAAACTATTAACCATACCACGTAAATTCTCTTTTATACCTTCCAAAAAGAAATTTATAGAAGCTTTAAGCAGCGTAAATGGGTTAAAATCTTTTGGCCTTAGTTCACTCTGCAATAAAATTAATAGCATTGTAAGTGGTATAGTTCCCAGTAACGAAATAAGCAAGAAAGTGGTAGTGAAAGTTAGATATGTTATGAAAGCAGAAAACAAGAGGAAGGCTGCTACCTTGATTGTATTGTTTTTAAAAAATATTTCCCAATATTCCCTTTTGCTCATTTTTTGCTGTTTTGCCGTTTTTATTTCTTTGTAGATATAAAGAGTTTTAATTTCAGACCTGAAGAACATAGTACCAAGAGAAAAAAGAACATTAACAGGATTAGTGATAATGCTTAACGAGACAAAAGCTCCAAAGTAGCTAACAAATTTTAGCTTACTAGAATCCTTTGAAGGAAATTGTATTTGAGAAATACCTATCATAGCTTACCTTCAACATCATCACACTCTAGTAATAGCATAATAATTTAAAACGTCAATGTTTAAGTATCTTATTATCCGCACACTCATCGTATTCGATCTCGACTGTAGAGTGTGCTATCTCGAACTTATCTAGCAATATTTTTTTTATTTCATATAAAACATTGGTGTGCTGCACATTTTGCTTTATTTTAGCATGCATGGTAATTATAAAATAATTATCAGACAGCGACCATGTATGTATGTGGTGCACATCTATCACTTCAGGTAATTCTGATGTGATCTTACTTTTTATCTCTTCAGCAGATATACCCTCAGGCGTACCTTCAAGGAGTATATGGCAAGAATTTTTGAGAATTTTATAGCCGCTATTTAGAATTATCACACTAACAAATACTGATAAGATTAGATCTACTATTTGCCATCCAGTAAGCATGATAATTATAGATGCAAGTATAGCAGCTACAGAACCTAAAATATCTCCTATAACGTGTAGTACAGCACTTTTTATGTTTATATTGCTCTCGCATTTACTATGTAATATAAAAAAGACTATTATGTTAGAGACAAGACCGAGTGTAGCAATTATTAACATTACTTTCCACTCAACATTGACTGGAAAAATGAACCTCTTTATTGACTCAATTATAATGATTACTGCAATGAGGAATAGAGTTAAACCATTAACAAATGCTGCAATTATCTGCAACCGATGATATCCGTATGATCTCTGCAAATCGGATTTCTTAGCTGAAAACCTATGTGCTAACCAGCTTAAAACCAAGGCAAAGAGGTCAGTGAGCATATGCCCTGCATCTGATAATATAGCAAGCGAATGTGAAATTATTCCACCTACTATTTCCATAAACATTGTTATCGCAACTATTATTATGGAATAGATTAAGCGCTTGGACTGCGCTGCTGAGTGTTTACCGTTATGCACTGCTGTCATATAAAATCTTTTCATAAACAAAAACGTGGGTAACACTGGGTTCGAACCAGCGACCGCTTGCACGTCAAGCAAGTGCTCTACCAACTGAGCTAATTACCCATCGTGGTT
This sequence comes from Wolbachia endosymbiont (group A) of Scambus nigricans, assembly GCF_947251485.1. NCBI lineage: Bacteria > Pseudomonadati > Pseudomonadota > Alphaproteobacteria > Rickettsiales > Anaplasmataceae > Wolbachia > Wolbachia endosymbiont (group A) of Scambus nigricans. The sequence goes on along the minus strand of NZ_OX366356.1, from coordinate 12,703 downwards.
TTAGTATAGTGCTTTGGTGGAATGAAAGTCAATAAACCACTTTGCTTTTGTCCTTGTCCAATGTGATTCCGGAATATAGCTGTATAGAATTTCAGCCATATTCTAAATTTTACATATTAAGTTAACTATCTATACTTTATTTATTAAGATATAAATTATATTAATACAGGGATTTACGTTTTTTTTAGGGAAATTACTTTATGCTTGATATTGAAAGATCAGCAAATTAGAGGTTAAAATTATGACAATTAGTCAACAAGTAAATAAAAATATAATTAAAGCAGAATATTTCAACAATAACGGCAAAGGGTTTAATTCGCCACATGTTATAGAAGTTGAAGATTTAAATATTAAAGTAGAGGTTTATTCTCACAATTTAAGAGCAAGTAAAGTTGCTAACATTGAAAGTGAGATAAGAGAAACAGCTACTAATTTTAAAAACGCATTCGAGTTAGAACGCGGCAGTTCAGAACAAACATTTAAAATTTACATGTTTGATGACAAGGATGATTACACTCACCTTGGCGGAAGCGAGCGTTTCGGTTCTTACCTTGGAGACGAAGGTGGTAAGTGTTACTACAAAGGGAAAGCTGACGTTTTTGCTGAAATGTACGTCTACCAGCAAGGTGGCATTCATAACCTTCAGCATGAATTTGCACATGGTTTAACTTACTTGGCTACAGGAGGCAAATCTTTACTACAGTATTAATGGAAGGAATTGCAGACTACTTTGAGCATCATTCAGATCATAAATTCAATTCTCAAGGATCAAGTATCGACAAAACTGAAGCTGCAAATTTGGATTTAGATAAAATTTTAAGTTTAGAATACTCAAAGTACAGCGAAGCAAATAGCTTGGTTTATAAAACAGGTCATGCGTTGATAATGTACTTACAGGAAAAAGATCCTAGTTTATTAAGAGACTACCTAGATGCTTTACGTCAAGGTAACTCAGATGAGTCAAAAAGTTTCTTGAAAGACATAAAAGGACACGATACTGACTTCAAAAGTTGGCTTGCTGAGAATGATACAGAAACTGCAATGGAACATCTCAACGCTTTGCAAGTTACAAAAGGAGATTTCATAGCAATTGGTCAAGAAATAGTGGGTGGAGAAATTAAAAACGTATCCTACTATAAAGCAAATATAGAAAAAATGGATGGAGAAAACGTTGCATTTTATGATGTTGCTCGTGCTATAAATAGGGCAACAAATGATACATTTGATATATCAAAGGAATATCATTTCCTCAAGGTAGTAAAAACTTCCGATGGACAGGATAAACTAACTTACTCTGACCAACAAGGTAATGAGTACCGAAACAGTCTAGAGTATAAAAATCAGGCTTTTAGAATGCTATCAAAGTATGATGAAAATTTAAAGAAAGCTTATGATGATGCATTAAAAAATCTGGATGAGCAGAGGCAAATGGAATATCCCAAGATAAATAAAGAATATAGCGAAGGGAAGATTTCTTACGAAGAGTATTCAGACAAATATTATTCAATTCCCTCCAAATATGAGGAATTAAAAAGTACCTTACTTGATAAAACCATAAACACTGGCTTAGAACAAGTAAAAGCGACTAAGAACATCGACGTAGAAAAGATGTTAGGAGAGATGATCAACATCGATTCAAACTTGATAAGAGGTACAAATCATATTGATCTACAAGAAGGTAAGATTTTTTCTATGCAAGCTCATGGTCAAGGAGATATGGGTGCACTGTCTATATATGACGGAAATACAAAGCTTGGAGAATTATTGAGCGAATCAGGATTTTTTAATCAAGTTGAAGGCCAAACTAAAGAAACTTTCGTTTTTGAGGATATATTGCACAACTTAAATGTTTCATACGAAGGCGGTGCTTACATGGCAGTTACAAAAGAAAATGGTCATTATAAAGCTTCCCTAATAGATGGCAGAACAGTTGAACGCGATGAATACTTTGATGAAGCGCATTTACATGAAAATGAATTGTTGCATCCTAGCACTGGACACATCCAAAAAGATTTAGATTCTCCGCTTCTTAGAGGTACCAAAATTTTGAATCATCAGGATTCAGAACATGCACAATATTCTGATGAGCAAAAGGCAAATGGAGTAATCGTGGAAAAAGGAAAATTACTGGATAATAAGGGAACAGATAGGACAGACGATGATGTATATGAAGCTGTCGTAAAGCAAGGAGACGAGCGCTTACATGAATTTAAAAATATGGGCTTTTATATTACCGAGAAAGGTGATCTATTTATTCATGACCATGGAGCAAACGTAAGGTTTCAACTACCACAAAGTATTACTCACCTAAAATTAGTGGAAAAAGATGGAGCATATAAGCTTGTTCCGGTGACGAAAGATGGGAATGAACATCCAGTAGGTATGCCAAATATATCAGACGAATATAGATATATAGATCCAATATTTGCACATGAATATGAAAAGAGAGATTATTCTCATAAACATGTAAATGTGGGCCTTATAAACTTAGAGAAATATGGCTCTGGCAAACTTTTTGCTATAAAGTACGACCCAAATGATTACCACATACAAAGAAACTCTAGCGGTGAAATAGTTAGAATAAAAGATCAAACATATTTCACTAAAGTAAAATTGTTTGATGGCGACGAAGAAATTGGAATGTTATCTAATAACTTCCATAACTTCAAAGGTAAAATATTCTTTTCTGCTGACTACAACTACAGTTATAACGATTTCCTAGCATCTGTTTCTCCTCAAGTTGAAATTGAGGATATGGGAAATGGAAGTAAAAAAATAACTTTCGATCAAGGTAGTGGTGATATCGGTGATACTAATAGAGGCTACACGGACTATCAGAGAATATATACAAAAACCGAAAGTCCAAAAGGGCAAGTAAGTGAAACTAAGACAGAAGTTCATAGTACTACTAATGTTGTTGCACAAGCTGCTGAAGAGAAAACTGCATCAAACGACAATAGTGAAATGCAGTCTGATCAGCCACAAATTCCAACAAGGGCAAAAAGGTCAGCTTCAGTGGAGGAGAAAGAGCAAGAACAGATAGTATTAAAAGACACAATTCTCAAAATAGAAAAGAGCTACGAGCAGGACTCAGAAGGGAAGCATAAGGCAAATGTAACGATAAATTATAATGATGTGAAAGCCTTGTATGATAGAGCGGAAGGAGCAGAAAAGCAATCTGTGTTAGATTTTTGGAACAAACTGCACACATCAGATTATAAGGTTGGTGCTTTGCCGGAAGACAAATACTATTTTGAAAAAGGCAAATTCGTAATCCACGATAGTGGCACAAAGAAGCTTATAGTGTTACCTGAAGATAAGGTGTCCATCAAGATAATGGGGGATGGTGATAGTTATAGTTTAGCTATATCAAGTGGTAATGGCAAAGTAATAAACAGCATTAGTAAAATAGATAATCCAAATTACGAATTGCTGTCAGATTCAAGTCATTTCAATTCAGGGGAGCAAGATAATATTGTATTATCAGATCAACATCACGAATATAATCTTTATCTAGAGAATGGTTTTGTGAAAATGTTCGATTGCGCAAGCGATCACATTTATCACGACCACAACTCGGCCTATATCTAATACAGACAAGGAGGGCAGTGCCCTCTTCTTGTCATTCCAGTGTCAAGCACTGCCGTCTTGGATGGAAACCAGCGTCACGCCCTGGAATGACAGGGTTTGTCATCCGAGTAGCCCCTTCGGTGTCATCCCAGTGCCCAGACACTGGGATGGCTTTGTTGCATCGCTACTTATGAAAGGCTATAGGATTATAAGCAAACTATTGAAAATCTTGTTTTTTTGCAATCAATCTGATCAAATTTAAGAATAGTAATTTGTTATTTATATTAATAAATTTAATTCTATTGAAAATAGCTAAAGCATTGAAATTCTTGAATTTTAGCCGGATTGGTAAATGGTAGTGAAATTTCTTTTACTCAAATTTAGGTATTCATTGACCGTTCTTGTTATAAATACCAGAATAATAAGCTACTGATATTCCCTATCTTTTTTATCTTTAATCCATCATAGCTAGCGATGCAACAAAGCCCACTGGGATCCAGAAAACTTAACTTTAAATAAGTGTCTGCATAATAAAGGCTGGATTCCAGACTGGAATGACATCATCTGCTACACACTTGAATGACAAGAGAAGAATTCTGAAACAACAAGTTTCAAGGAAATCTTATGTAAAATCTAGCATTAACAAAAATTATACTATTTTCATGCATGCTATGGTTTTTGTAATTAATGGAGGGTGATATGGCGTTGAGTGAAAAATTGAGTACAATAGATACAATAGAAAACCTTGCAACTAACAAAAATTTTTTAGGAAAATTGATAGTGGAACTCAATAAAGGTGCTAATGATAAAGGTATATATACTAAAAAAGGTGTGGATGATGAGTTGAGAAAGAAAGCTAATACTGCAGATGTTTACACTAAAAGAAATGTAAATGATGAGTTGGCAAAAAAAGCTGACAAGAATTACGTCGATGCCGAGCTAGGAGAGAAAGCTGGTGCAGCTGATCTAGCCAACAAAGCTAATACTGCAGATGTTTACACTAAAACTGATGCAGACACTGCTTTTGTCAAAGCTACAGAGCTTAAAACAAAAGCTGCAGCGAAAGATGTCGTGGATGCTATAATTGCTTCTACTGATTTTACCGATAAAGTATACACTAAAAATGATGCAGATACTGCGTTTGTTAAAACTGCAGATCTTGCAACAAAAGTTGCAAAAAAAGCTGTTGTGGATGCTTTAATACCACAATTAGCAAAAGGTGCTAATGATAAAGGTATATATACTAAAAAAGGTGTTGATGACACGTTTCTTAAAACTGCAGATCTTGGAACAAAAGTTGCAGAAAAAGCTGTTGTGGATGCTTTAATACCACAATTAGCAAAAGGTGATGATGATAATGGTATCTATACCAAAAAAGGTGTTGATGATGCATTTGTTAAAACTTTAGGACTTACAGATACGCTAAAAACAGAAGTAGTAAAACAGCCTGTTGTGGATGCTATAACTGCTTCTCCTGATTTTACAAATAAGGTATATATTAAAGCTGCTCCAGCCGATGAAGTTTACACTAAAACTGATGCAGAGACTGCTTTTGTTAAAGCTACAGAGCTTAAAACAAAAGCTGCAGCGAAAGATGTCGTGAATGCTATATTTGATGCAAAAGACGGCGACAAATCAATTTTAGTGGATAAATTAGGAGGATTTCTTGATGCTACTGACACAGCGTATGGTGACAAAAATGATCAAACAGCAAAGGTGTTCTTAGTAGGTAAAGGGCTAAAAGGGGAGACAGGAGCCACTGGTCCTAAAGGAGCAGATGGTAAAAGTCCAATAGCTGCTGAGAAAGCCTTACAAGAGCATGTAACAAAGATAAGCATACAAAGTCCAGAATTTAAAAGAGCTGTGCAAGAGGAAATGTCACAACCGTATTTTGAGCCTCCAACAAGTGATGATGCTGCACTTAATTGGACTTGGTAATACAGCTTAGATCCAAGTAGTCACGCTACTTGGATGACACCACATAAATTAATAAATAGGAAAATTACTACAAATCTTTTCAACTTTAGTTTTCACCGTTCTTTCAATATCAGGGCTATTTCCGCTGATTAATCCTTGAATTACTTCATTCATTAGACCAGCTATTTCTTTAAAATTTTCTGCCTCAAGTCCGCGTGTTGTCTCAGCAGCGGTGCCAAAACGGAGCCCTGAGGTGATGGTTGGCTTTTCTGTGTCAAATGGCACAGAGTTTTTATTGCAGGTAATGCCAGCCCTCTCAAGGCTATCTACAACGTCTTTTCCAGTTAATTTCTGCGATCTTAAGTCAACTAGCACTATATGAGAGTCAGTGCCACCGGTTATAATGTCGAGTCCATGCTTTTGCAATTCTTGAGCTAGTACTTTCGCATTTTCCACGACTTTCTTGCTATAAGTTTTAAATTCTGGCGCCAATGCTTCTTTAAATGCAACAGCTTTTGCAGCTATCACATGCATAAGTGGCCCGCCCTGCAATCCTGGAAAAACTGCAGATTGAATTTTTTTGTGTAATGCTTCATCATTGGTCATCACTATTCCACCACGAGGACCACGCAAAGTTTTGTGAGTTGTGGAAGTCATAACATGTGCATATTCATCAGGGGATGGATATTCGCCCGCTGCAATAAGACCTGCATAGTGAGCAATGTCTGCAAGCAAATAAGCACCAACTTTATCTGCAATCTCGCGAAAACGTTTGAAGTCCATTTTTCTTGGATAAGCAGAAGCACCAGCTATGATCAATTTCGGTTTATGCTCCAGCGCCAGCTTTTCTATCTCATCCATATCCAGCAAGTAAGTGTCTTTATTCACTGTATATTGAATTGACTTAAACCATTTACCAGAAAGGCTTGGTGCCGCACCATGAGTTAGATGCCCACCGCAATTCAGTGACAATCCAAGTATCGTATCACCTGGAGTAAGCAGTGAAGCAAATACCGCCTGGTTTGCCTGAGAACCAGAATGAGGTTGAACGTTTGCAAATTTAACACCAAACAACTTACAAAGTCTTTCTATAGCCAGACTTTCAATTTTGTCCACATGCTCACAACCACAGTAATATCTTTTACCTGGATAACCTTCTGCGTATTTATTAGTCAGAAAAGAGCCTTGTGCCTCCATTACCGCTTTGCTTGCAAAATTTTCTGATGCAATTAATTGCAATTGTGATTTTTGGCGTTGTAATTCTTTTTCTATAGACTGATAAACCTCGTTATCAAAAGACTTTAAACTATTTTTAGAGCCACAGATTTTTTTTAAAACACTCATCATAGATCAAACCTCGCTTTAATTTTAAGATGCACAAGCAATTTTAAGACTGCTTATCCTGCTTTTTTAACCATAAGAGCCCAAAAACAGCCACCAGCAAACATACAGGAATAACTGATGTTGCTTTTATCAGCAATTCAGCACCATACACAGGATTTCCTTGTATTATTGTTCTATCCCAACACAAATCTACTATTTTTGCGATCCCAGTGTGAAAAAAATAGCCAAAAACCATAACTATCATGTTTGACACAGCTGTAGCCAGGCCTACTAAGTTATTATTTACATAACTTATCGCTTTGTAAATGGTAACCACCTGATATCCAGATGTGAAGCCAATAATAAAAAGCGTAGGTAATACAACATACAAGCCACCAATCTGAGTAAAAAGCAAAAGAAAACTAGCGATCATTGCAAATGAGCATGCAATTATTACTTCATAATGCTTATTTTTATATTTTTCCAATAAATAAGCCAAAGAGAATGATCCTGTTAACATTCCTATCAATATTACGGAAGAGAGAGAAGATGCCAAGTCTTCATTCATTTTATATACTTCAAAAAAGAATGCTTTTACCCAACCATCGGCAAAACCTTGCATTGGACCGACCATGAGTCCACCAAAAAAGCTAATTAGAATAATATGCTTGTTGAAAAGTATGTTTTTTAAGTCTCTAATGCTAACTTTTTCCTGTTGAGCATTGCTTTCAGGCGTTACTAAGAACAGCAACAGAGCAAGTAAACACCCAAATGCTGAGAATGTATAGATAACATAATTCCAGCCAAATTTATCGAGTAAGAAGTCTAAAGGTAACCCGCCACATATCCCTCCCAAAATTCCTATAATTATAGATAAGCTGGCCATTCTTGCTGATTTTTCTTGCGCAAAATACATGCTTGCAACTTTAAAGATTCCAATTGCCGAAGCGGATGACCCAATTCCCACAATTATTCTTCCAATTATTGAATAACTCCACTCATCAAAGCATATAAGCGGTAGTGTTCCGGTAAATGTCAAAACGGTACAAGCAGGTAAAACAAACTTTGGTCCAAATCTATCAAGGAAAAGACCAATAGGTATATGAGCTAGCGTATAGCCTACATAGTATAACCCACCAAACTGGCCAACATCTGCAATACTTATGTTAAATTTTGTTATTAATTCAGGCGCAATTATGTTTGGAATTACGCGTAATACATATTGGTATGCATAAAACAGTGACGTCAACAACCAGATTAAAAAATTCCTCTGCAACATGAATCTCAGCTAAAATTTAGGATTGTAGATACTTTAGTTATAAAAAACAATACTATATTAATCATCTAAATCTGCTTAGCTCTTTTTACAGCTTATAACTTTAAGTAACCAAAAGCCTATCATTCCTATTAGTAGGCATATAGGTATTATTAACATAGACTTAACCATTACATCAGTTCCATAAAATGGCTTTCCATCGATAATTTCACCGTTCCAATAAAAATTCATTATATTTGCAATAATGACGTGAAAAAAATAACCAAAACTCATAACTATGGAATTACCTACAGATCCTGCACTTGCTACTGCTTCGTTTTTTACACAACTTACAACTTTAGCAGTAAAAACAATTTGGTATGCATAAGCAAGACCAATAATGAATAGTAATATACATGCCAGGAGTTCACTAATATTGCATATAAAAAGTAATAAGAACACAATTATCATGGCCATAGCACAAGAAATTATTATTTCATAGTGCTTGGTTGGATTTTTTGCTAATATGTAAGGAAGTAATAAATGCCCAAAGCCAAAGCCTATTAGTATCCATTTTGAAATGCTATATGCAATGTGTCTATCTATAGCGTACATCTCATGCAAGAATGTTGCGGACCACGCATTTGCAAAGCCTTCTAATGGTCCAACCATAAAACCGCCAAACAAACCTATCAATAAAATATCTTTATTAAATATAACTTTGCTTAAATTTTTAATATTTAATTCTTCGTCTGAGGTGCCAACTTTAGGTATAGATATAAAGGTAGTTAAAGCAAGCAATAATCCAAGCATTATACACACAGTAAATAAATAATCCCACCCAAACTTATCAAGTAAGACATGTAATGGTTTGGTGGCAAATACACCACCTGAAATGCCAATAATAACCGATATGCTGAACATCATGGCAAATTTTTCTCTATGGTAATAGATTCTTATTATTTTAAAGAGTCCAAGTACTGAAGCAGAGGACCCAATACCAGTAATTATTCTTCCAATAATAGAATAACTCCAATCATTAGAACTGACTAAAGGTAAAGCACCTAAAGATGTTAATGCAATACAAATCGGTATAACAACTTTAGAACCAAATCTATCTAAAAGAATACCTACAGGAATATGTGCTAACACATAACCTACATAATACAGTCCACAAAATTGTCCTATTTCTGTTGTTCCTATATTAAACCTTACTACCAATTCAGGAATTATAATATTTGGAATTACGCGTAATATATATTGGTATGCATAAAACAGTGACGCCAACAACCAGATTAAAAAATTCCTCTACAATACTTTACCCCAAAGCTAGCGTTATATAGCCTTTCTTATAATAGTCCGAATGCGATAAGATATGTGTTTATGGCTATAGCAGGCCAGTAGCATATTACGGTCTGTTCGGATTATTGTAAAAAGAGCTATAGATACTCTGTTTATAGAAAACAATATTTTTATGAATACTTATTTTAATTTACCGGAATTTTATACAGTTGAACTCATAGCCAACATAAGTAGTTTATGCATTAACTAAATTTTCCAGGTTCAAGTTTGGATGATGGAAAAAGTTCACTTTTTCTATTTTTAAAAGAGACCTTTTATTTTACTTATAATTTTTTCTACCATATCTACAACTGGCTCATGAATAAGGTATATGAAAAAAATTACACCACAAATGATAAGTATAGCTCTTTTTACAATAATCCGAACAGACCGTAATATGCTACTGGCCTGCTATAGCCATAAACACATATCTTATCGCATTCGGACTATTATAAGAAAGGCTATACATAACAAAATACATTGAACAAACATTCGCTACACACGTGCTAGGCAATAGATACGACAAATTGTATAGGAAACTTCTAAGTGGTATAGAAGAGATAATAAAGCTTGCTGTAAATGAAGCAAAACACTACGATGAAAATTTAGAAGATCTATATAACGATTCAAGATTTAATAAGAAATTTATTCAAGCTGTTGCTAAACATCAGGTATCGGAATTTTTAAATACTTATCCGAAAAGAAAAGAAATTGTTGCAGAATTTTACAATGAACATCACATTAACGAAAGTGATTTAAAGACTCTGGAAAAGGGGAAAGATTTAGTAAATAAAATAAATAACATTAACTTACTTCAACAAAATGAAAAAAATGAGGAATTCAATATTAGAAAGACACTTGCTCAATCAATAAAAATGCCTTCCATAGAAAAACACAAGTTAGAACATTCAAAATAACCTTGGCGAAGTATGGCAAAATATACAACTTATGGATAGTCTATTTCATTTTAACTCCTGGCACGCTTTAGTAATACTATCACATCCAATTTCTAATTGTTCCTGAGAGGTTGCATAAGAAATTCTGATAAAATTTTCTAGACCAAATGCAATTCCTGGAACCACAGCAACCAAATGATCTCCCAGTAAGTATTCAGTAAAATCTAAATCATTATTTATTATCTTACCACTTTTTGTGCTTTTACTGAGCAATCCTTCACATGAGACAAATAAATAAAACGCACCTTGTGGAACAGACGCTGATAATCCCGGGGCAGAATTTAGCTCTTTCACCATAAAATCTCTACGACTCTTAAAAATCCTTGTTCTTTCTTTCAAAAAACTATGATCACCGTTTAATGCTGCTGCTGCTGCTGCTTGTGCTATCGAATTTGGATTAGAAGTGCTTTGAGACTGCAGCGTAGAGATAGCTTTTACCACATCACTTCTACCTGCAATATACCCTATTCTCCAGCCTGTCATTGCATAGGCTTTTGATACTCCATTGACTACAAAAACTCTATCATAAAGCTTCGGCTCAACCTGAGCGATAGTAAAAAACTTTTCGTCGTATATTATATGCTCATAAATATCATCTGTAACGACATTCATATGTGGATATTCAAGCAATATTTGTGCTATGTCTTTCAATTCATCACATGTGTACACAGCTCCTGCAGGGTTGTTCGGTGAGTTAAGAATTAACCATTTAGTTTTTTTAGTTATCCTGCTTTTCAATAATTCCGCTGTCAGTTTAAAATTTTGTTTGCATTCTACTACAACTGGCAAGCCGCCAAAAAGACTTACCATATCAATATATGAAACCCAATAAGGAGCTGGAATAATAACTTCATCTCCAGAGTTAATTGTTGCCATGAACAAATTGAATAACACCTGCTTAGCACCTGTACCAACACAGATTTGGTTAAGCGTGTACTCGAGGTTATTATCCTTTCTTAACTTATTAATTATTGCTTCTTTCAGCTCACGCGTTCCATCAACAGCAGTATATTTAGTCTTACCTTCACTTATTGCTTGAATAGCTGCTTTTTTTATATGATCTGGAGTATCAAAATCCGGTTCTCCTGCAGCTAAAACACAGATCTTTTTTCCTTCATTTTTCAACTTATTTGCCTTATCAGTTACAGCAATCGTAGGTGATGGTTTTATTAGGGACATTCTTTTTGCAAGGTCTGACATATCTTACTGAAGATAAATTCAAATGATAAACCCCGTACAACAAAAAAGCTAGAATTTTGTGTATTGTATTAGTAGCTTTTTACCAGGTTTACCAACGCAGCAATATTTTCAACTGGAGTATCAGGGAGTACTCCATGTCCGAGATTAAATATGAAGGGTAAATCTCTAAAGCAATCTATTATACGTTTTGCTTCTTTGATTGCTTCCGTTTTATTATAGGCTAAAAGATTAGGATCAAGGTTTCCTTGTAGAGGGATGTTTAGATTCGCTTTCGCCCATTTTATTGGAACATTATAATCTATACTTACTGCAGATACACCTGTTTGTTCGCAGTAATCTTTATAAAGATTTCCAGCAGACCTTGGAAAACCTATTATTGGAAAATCAGAAAATCTATCCTCTATTGCCAAGATAATTCTCTTTGTTGGTTCGATAACATATTCTTTAAACAATGGTTCCGATAACGCACCAGCATTACTGTCAAATAGCTGAATAACATCTGCTCCAAATTCTATCTGTTTAATTAGATAAATAATCGTTACTTCCGTTATTCGTTCAATTATTTCCTTCAAACACGAAGGATAAAAATTTAATACTTTGGAAAAAATTTTGCTGCTCCCACCTTCTATGATGTATGAGGCTACTGTCCATGGTCCACCAGCAAATCCTATGAGAGATTTTTCTTTTGGTAATTGGCTTCTGACTTTTTTTATAGCGTTTAGAATTGGTAAGGTTTTAGTTTCAATTTCTTGTGGACCCTTCAATTCCTTAGGACTTTCCACGGGTTTTATTATTGGACCTACACCGCGTACGAAATTCACGTCACAACCCAAAACATCAGCTATTATTAAAATGTCTGAAAAAATTATAGCCGCATCCATGTCAAATCTTGTCACCGGCTGTAACGTCAATTCTGTTACTAAATCTGTGTTGTAGCATATCTCCATAAAATTATTCATATTTTCTACTGCTTTGCGGTACTCAGGAAGAGACCTGCCAGCCTGACGCATTAGCCAGATAGGCACTCTTCCACCTGGCTCATTTCTCTTAATAATTTTCGCTATTGTTGTTTTGCCGCTCTCCAATCTATTCTGTTTATTCTTTTGTATATTAAAGTATAGTAATAATAATAGTTCTATCA